>NZ_BBNN01000020.1 GCF_000829695.1 Streptomyces sp. NBRC 110035
CGGACCGGGGACACCCAGAGCGGCCAGCCGTCCGGGGCGGAGATGACCTGCACATTCCCGCCATGATGCTTGTGCTTCCCGGACCACCAGAGATCTGCCCCGTTGGGACCGGGGGCGGCGACGCGGTCGGTGCGGATGACAGTGCCGTCCAGGTTGAGGTGGGTGTACCCGGCGGCCGCCGCCCGCTCCAGTGCGGTGGCCAGGTCCGGGGCGTGGTCGGCGAGCACGGTCAGCCCCTCGTGGAGATAGCGGTAGGCGGTCGGCACCGAGATCCGGCTGTCCCGGGAGAGTTGGGCCAGCCGGGTTCCGTCGACGAACCACCGCAGGACGAGGATCCCCTGCTTGAAGACGCCCAGGGCGCGGGTGTTCTTGCGGGTGCCGAGCCGGTCGCGGTGCTCGCGCAGGAGCCGGGCCAGGGTCTCGGCGGTCTCCCTGCCGACATCGAGCACGGCGGTGTAGGTGATACTGGTCAACGTGTGAAGCCTCTGGCCGTACGGAACTTGATTTTCGCAGACCTGTTCTTACCAGGGGCTTCACCCATATCTGACGGCGGGGCACTCGACGCGGTCCGGCTCACCCCGCACGCGGTCACGCACCGCAACCGTCACGTTGCCGAGAAGACCTCAGTGCTCGACGAGCCTGTCGAAGAGCGTCCGTTCCAGGCCGTGCCCGACCAGCCGGGCACGGAACTTCGACAACGCGGAGAAGTCGAAGCCGGCATCGGACAGCTCCGTGCCCAGCGCGTACTTCCACGAAAGACGGTCCCGTGACGCGTCCGCGGCCTGCCGGTCGGTGAGGTTCTCGGTGAACTGCAGCACCGTCACCAGGGCAAGCAGCGCCGGGGACTGGGCGGGAGCCCCACGGCTGGGAAACGCATCGGTGAACAACGCGTCGTCGAAGACCTCGGCAAGGTGGTCACGCAGGCGCATGGGCAGGCTGCCACCGGGGAAGGCGGCGCGAGCCGTCCTGGCGGTCTGCTCAGGAACGGGCGGCAATCCCCCCGGCCGCATGGACACCGCACCGACCCCCTACGGCCGGGGCATACAGAACGACCGCACCAACGATCATGCCGGGCCGCCCCGCACCCCTGCAGGCAATTCAGCAACAGAGTCGGCACAGGCGCCAAAGCCAAGCTCACCTCAGCCGACCGAGTCCTGGTCACTGTCCTCCACCTGCGAAAACTCGCAACCATGGACCTTCTGGGCCGACTCTTCGACACCACCGCCATGACCATCAGCCGCGCAGCGAAGGACGTCCGCCCACTCCTGGAAGCCCAGGGCGTTCGCCTCCCTGCTTCGACCGCCCGCTTCCGCACGCCGACTGACATCGCGAGATTCCTCGACCTCGACAAAAGCAAGATCAAATCGACGTGTTGATTCCCGGCAGGCCCTTACTCGGATGGATGGGTGGACCACATATGGGGGGTCGCACCTTTGCCGCCGCTATACCTTCACCGGTCGGAACTCCCTCCGGTCGTCGGGTTTCGCGGCGCTGTCCGTCGGCTCCCGGTCGGGGTGGCGGTCGAGGAGTGTGAACGGTGTCCGGAAAATGATGCGCAGGCTTTCCGCCATTCGGGACGAGACGCATTCTGTTTCCGCCAGCCGTTGTGGTCCGTACCGGCCGGTCGGTCCTCGCTCCAGCGGCGGCACTCCGTGCCTCACCTGCGCCGAAACGTTTCGGCCCCATGTTTGGCGCAACTCGAACGCGATACACGTGACAGGTGCATATCGGTCCTTTGCCGAGGCGCTGTTGAACCCGTAAACGCCACCGGTCACACTGAGGATCGAAGCCGCCGCGGGCATGGCCGGTGCCTGATTCGTCGGCTTCAGGGTCCGCTGCGTGCTGATATTCGTCCTTCCACCTCATAGCCGTGCGGGGTGTTACCTGTTTGCCGTCCCTTGGAAAGCGATGACGTGACCCGAAAGTCATGGACGGACCCTGCCGGGAGCCGGTGTCGGCGATATCTCCCCGACCCGTAAGCGCATCCGCCACGGGCGGGGCCGCCTGCGGGGCGGATGGCGTGAAAGCCGGTGCTGCGGCGGAGAGAGGGCGACATGTCCGTAAAGGTCTCGTGGTGTGGGGTGCGATGTCGGCGGCGTGGGGGCCGGCGATGACACGTGCGCCGGCGGCGGACCGGTGGACGACGGGTGCCCGGAGACGCTTCTTCCGATGTCCGGGAACACGCGCGCCCTTCTGACCCGGTGCTCCTCACCGCCGTGTCGCCCGCCCCGATCTCCGGGGCGGGCGACACGGCCGACGACGGCACCGGCGCCTTCCAGCCGCTGGACCCTCGTTCTCGTCGAACGCGCACCGGCGCGTCTCCGCGCACTCCCCGTACCCCTCCCCGAAAGGAAAGCAGCGTCATGGCTGTGGGAATCCACCACTTGAGGACGTTCCTCACGGCGGTCGACGAAGGCAGCATCTCGAAGGCGGCGACCCGTCTGCACGAAGCGCAGTCCGCGGTCTCCCGCAGACTCGCGGAGTTGGAACGCCACGTGAAACAGACCCTGTTGGAACGCTCGGCGGAGGGGGTGCAGCCCACCGTGGCGGGAAAGACGTTCTGCGCCAAGGCGGATGCCGCCGTCACGGCCTTCGACGACGCCATGCACTCCGACCTGCACCGGGTGCGGGCCCTGCGCGTGGGGCACGCCTGGTCCGCGATCGGTGTGTACACCAGCGAGATCCTGCGTCAGTGGAAGGAGGCGAACCCGGAGGTGCTGGTACGTCTCAAGCGGGTCGACGACCCCGCCGGCGGGCTCACGACCGGCCAGTCGGACGTGGCGATCATGCGCACCCACACCGGACGGCGCAGTCTGCGCGAGGAACTGCTCGTCATGGAGCCCCGGGTCGTCGCCGTTCCCTCGGACAGCCCTCTGATCGGACTGGACGAGGTGCTGCTGCGCGACCTGGCCGACTACCCCCTGGTGATCAACTCCTTCTCGGGGACAACCAACCTCGACCTGTGGGAGGAGGGCGGGCAGCCCGCGGTGGCGGTGGAGGTGGACACGATCGACGACTGGCAGAGCTACATCGCCGCCGGTGTCGGCATCGGCGTGACCCCGGCCTCCACCGCCTGGATGCATCCGCACGCCGAGATCTGCTACCTCCCGCTGAGGGACGCGCCGGCGGTGCCGGTCTACCTGGTCTGGGCATCCAACAACCGTCATCCGGCGCTGAACTCCTTCATCCGGCTGGCACGGGACGTGGTGGCGGAAGGGGCCGAGTAGGCAGTCGGCTCAGCCGGCCGACCCCGGTACTGGCCCCCTTCGCCGACCTGGTGAGCGCGGTGACCGGCCGGTCAGACCCGGGACGTGACCGGCTCCGCCGGCGCGGCCTCCGGCTCGTCGCCGATGGCTCCGACGTGCCGCAGGACGACGGCGGACAGGACCGACAGAACCACCGTGCAGGCCGCGGCCACGATCATCGCGGTGTTCATGCCGGAGGTGGCGGCCTCCTTGGCGAGGTCGAGCCAGCCGTCCGGCATCCGCTCGGCCGAGGCGACGGCGCCGGCGAGGCTGTCGCCCGCGGAGTCCGCCACGTCCGACGGAGTGCCGGCCGGGATCCTGCCGTCGATCTCGCTGCGGTAGACCGCGGTCGCCAGGCTGCCCAGGATCGCCACACCGAGCGCGAGACCCAGTTCCTGCACGGTCTCCGACATCGCCGAGGCCGAACCCGCCTTCTCCGCCGGAGCCGCCCCGACCACCAGATCCGTGCCCAGCGCGGCGATCGCCCCGAGCCCGAGATAGACGAGGCCGAATCCGACGACCATCAGCGCGATGCCGCCCGAGGGCCCGACCAGGGCGAGCAGGACGTACCCGACCGTGGACAGCGCCAGCGTGGCCGCCACCACGAGACCCGGCGGCACCCGCCGCGCGACCAGGGGCGAGCCGATGGCGGCGAGGAACATCAGCAGAGCGGGCGGGCCCATCCACAGTCCCGCCTCGACCGGCGGCAGCCCCTCCACGAACTGGAGCTGCTGCGTGATCAGCAGCATCGAGCCGCCGACCCCGACCAGGCCGACGAGCAGCACGCTCAGCGCGGAGCTGAACGTACGGTCGGCGAAGAGGCGCACGTCCAGCAGCGGGCTCTCCAGCTTGCCCTGCCTGCGGACGAACACCACCGCGAAGACCACGCCGACGAGGGCCGCGGCGATCATCGGCAGATCGGGTCCGTCCTTGGCGAAGCGCTTCACCGCGTAGACCACCGGCAGGATCGCCGCCAGCGACAGCGTCACACTGATCAGGTCGAACCGGCCGCGCTGCGGCGCCGCGTACTCCGGGATCAGCAGGGGAGCGGCCACCAGCAGCACGAGCGCGACCGGTACCGCCAGGAGGAACACCGAACCCCACCAGAAGTGGTTCAGCATGGCCCCGCCGACCACCGGGCCGAGTGCCATGCCGAGCGCGAAGCTCGTGGCCCACACGCCGATCGCCAGGGAACGCTGCCGCTGGTCGGCGAACATGTTGCTGATCAGGGCCAGCGTGGACGGCATCAGCGTGGCGCCGGCGACGCCGAGCGCCGCCCGCGCGGCGATCAGCATGTCGGCGCTGGTGGCGTAGGCGGCCAGCACCGAGACGATCCCGAAGGCCGCGGCCCCGATCATCAGCAGCCGACGGCGGCCGATCCGGTCACCCAGCGTCCCCATGGTGAGCAGGAACCCGGCGATCAGGAACCCGTAGGCGTCCATGATCCACAGCTCCTGGGTACCGGACGGGCGCAGGTCCTCGGCCAGTGAGGGGAGGGTCAGGTACAGCACGGTGACGTCGAGGCCCAACAGCACGGTGGGCAACGAGAGGACGGCCAGCCCTCCCCACTCCCGGGCTCCCGCCCTGCCTACGGTCGTTGTGCTCATGGCACTCCCTGCCTTTTTCTCGGATCGTCGGCATACGACCGTCACTGTGCCGCCCCCCACGCACGGTTTCCTGAGGGTCGTTCGGCGATAGACTGCGGGCATGCGTTACGGGGTGCTCGGCCCGCTGGCCGTCTGGGACGCCGAGGGGCGGCCCGTACGGGTCCCCGAAGCGAAGGTGCGCGCCCTTCTGGCGAACCTGCTCGTCCACGGTGGCGGGCCGGTGCCGGCCGACCGCCTGATCGAGGACCTGTGGGCGAGCAACCCGCCGGGCGGGTCCACCAACACCCTGCAGACCAAGGTCTCCCAGTTGCGCCGGGTGCTGGGCAGGGAACAGGTGGTCCGGGAGCCCGCCGGCTACCGGCTGCTGCTCGCGGACGACGTGGTCGACGCCACGAGGTTCCAGGAGCTCGCCGTCCGGGCCCGCGCCCACCGGGAGCCGGCGGTGAAGGCGGACCTGTTCGCCGACGCGCTCGCCCTCTGGCGCGGCCCCGCCTACGCGGACGTGGCCGAGTCCCTCTTCGCCCGCGGTGAGATCGCCCGGCTGGAGGAGCTGCGCCTGGCCGTCGTCGAGGACCACGCCGAGGTCCGGCTGACGCTGGGCGAGCACACCGCGCTGGCGGCGGAACTGGGGACGCTGGTGGCACGGCACCCGTTGCGCGAGCGGCTGCGCATGGCCCACATGCGCGCCCTCTACCGCTCCGGGCGGCAGGGCGACGCGCTGCAGAGCTTCGAGGAGCTGCGCCGGGAACTGGCCGAGGAGCTGGGGGCCTCGCCCGGTCCGGAGGCCGCCGCGCTGCACCGGGCGATCCTCCGGCAGGAACCGCAGCTCGCCACACCCGCGATCGGGTCGCGGTCGTGCCGTACGAACCTCCCCGCCCCGCTGACCCCGCTGATCGGCCGGCGCGAGGCCGCCGCGCAGGTGCTGGCCCGGCTGGACCCCCGCGCGCCGGCCCGTCTCGTCACCCTCACCGGCCTCGGCGGGGTGGGCAAGACACGGCTGGCGATCGCCGCGGCGGGCGACGCCGCCGAGCGGTACACCGACGGGGTGTGGCTGGTCGAGCTGGCGGGCCTGGGCGCCCCTTCGGACCCGGACGACATCGCCGAACGCGTCATCACGACGCTCGGTCTGTGCGACACGGCCGCGACCGAACCCGACCTGGACGACCTGGTGGGCTGGCTGTGCCGGGCGGTCGCCGACAAACAGCTGCTGATCCTGCTGGACAACTGCGAGCACCTGATCGAGTCGGTCGCCCTGTTCACCAAGTCCCTGCTGTCGGCCGTGCCGGCGGCCCACCTCCTGCTCACCAGTCAGGAAGCCCTCGACATCCCCGGCGAGGTGGTGCACCCGGTGTCGCCGCTGGCGCTGCCGGAGCTCACCGATCCGCAGACGGTCGCCCGGTCCAGCGCCGTCGAGCTGTTCGTGCAGCGGGCGACGGCGGCCGTGCCCGGCTTCGCCCTGGACGCGGACAACGCGGCGGCGGTCTCCACCGTCTGCCGCCGCCTCGACGGCATCCCGCTCGCCCTGGAACTGGTCGCGTCCCGGCTGCGGACGCTGAGCCCGCAGGAGCTCGCCGCCCGGCTGGACGACCGCTTCGCCCGGCCCGACGTAAGCGTACGGGGGCTCCCGGACCGCCAGCAGACGCTCCGGGGCATGCTCGACTGGAGCTGGCAGCTGCTGACGCCGGACGAGCGCACCGTGCTGCGCCGCCTGGTCGTGCACGCCGACGGCTGCGTCATGGCCTCGGCCCAGGCGGTCTGCGCCGACGGGGAGCTGCCCGCCGAGCGCGTACCCGACCTGCTCTCCCGCCTGGTGGACCGCTCTCTCGTGGTCCGCGAGGGCGACCGGTTCCGCCTGCTCGAATCGGTGGCTGCCTACTGCGCCGAGCGGCTCGCGGAGGCGGGCGATGAGAACGCCGTACGGGCTCGCTTCGTGCGGTACTGCACCGAGTCGGCCGAGCGGGAGAGCGAGCGGTTGCGCGGCCCGGAACAGCGGTGCGCCCTGGACCGCCTCAACGCGGAGACCGTCAACCTGCGCCGCGCCCTGGACCTCGCGGTCGCGCAGGGCCCTGCCGGCTACGCGGTGCGGCTGGTGAACGCGCTGGGCTGGTACTGGTTCCTGCGCGGACGGTTCCCTGAGGCCCGCAGGTCGCTGCGGTCCGCGCTGACGGCCGACGCCGACGCCGCGCCCGGCGCGCGCCGGGCCGCGGGCGCCTGGCTGGCGGGGGTCGAACTGCGCGCCTCGCCGGGGGACGCCGCGCCCCTCCCGGTGGACGAAGACCCCACCGCCGGCGTCGACGACCCGGTGCTCAGGGGCCGGCTCCAGTGGTTCGTCGGCACCGGACTGACCGGCCGGGGCCACCTCGACGAGGGGCGGGCGCTCGTGGAGGCCGCCCTGGCGGGTGCCCGCGCCGTCCGGGACCGCTGGGGCGAGGCCGCCGCACTGGTGGAGCTGGCCGGCCACGGCCCGGCCCCCGAGGGGGCCGCGGAGTTGGGAGCCGCGCTGTTCCGCGAGGTCGACGACCGCTGGGGCCAGCTCCGGGCCAACCGGTCCCTGGCGCTCGCGGCCGCGCACCGCGGCGACCCCGTGCGGACCGAACGGCTGCACCGCGAGGGCCTCCTGATGGCCGAGGAACTCGGCCTGTGGACCGAGGTCGTCGAGACGCTGACCCTCCTCGGCGGGGCCGCGCTGGCGGACGGCCTCGTCGAACGGGCCACCGAGCTGTACGAGCGCGCGCTGTCCGTATCGGCGGAACGCGCCTACCACCGGGGCGAGATCCGGGCCGAGATCGGCCTCGGGCACGCCGCACGGCTTCGCGGGGACCGGGACGCCGCCGCGTCCCACCTGCACCGCGCCCTCGCCAAGAGCCGGTCCTCGGGCCACGCCACCCACGCCGCCGCCGCGCTGGAGGAGTTGGGCCTGCTCACCCGAGCGTGAGGGGCCGGACCACCCGCGCCGGACCCGCGCGGGTGGTCCGGCCCGCTCCGGTGGTCCGGCCCGCTCCGGAGGCGTACGCCGGAGCGGGCGTCTCACCGTTCGCGCCCCCGGGCCCACGCCCCTCGTGAATACGCGCCGCGCGAATACGCCCTACGCGAATGCGTCCTACTCGATTACGCAGTAGCCGCACCGGCCCCTCCACCCTAGCCTGAACCGAGCCGTTATTTATTAGCGTACGAATGGCAGGCGAAGGAGTGGCTTTCCGTGGGGATATCAGTTGAATCCGGGGCCCTCGGATCAACCGGCTACCAGCGTGACATCTGGGCGGCTGAGGCAAGGACACCGGGGACCTGCCAATTCAACGTGCTGGTCCACGAGCGGCTGGTGGGGGACGTGGACCGGGAGGTGCTCGGCGCCTGCCTCGACCGGGCGGTCCGGGAGCACGACGCCTTCCGGCTGCGCTTCGCCGAGGACGCCGAGGGCGTCCCCCGGGTGCGGCGGGTCGAGCAGGCGGGCGGCGGGGCCCCGCTCTTCGGGCGCGTCGACCTCTCCGGCGAGCCGGACCCCGCCGAGGCCGTGCGGATCTGGTGCGAGCGGGAGCTGACCCGGCCGCTGGACCTCGGGGGCGGGCCGCTGTTCCGGGCCACCGTGGTCACCGAGGGACCCGGGGCCGTCCACCTGGTGCTGACCTCGCACCACATCGTCACCGACGCCTGGGCGCTGAACACGCTGACCTTGCGCATTCTCACCGAATACCGGGCGCTGATTTCCGGAAAGAACCCACCGGCCGCGAAAGCGCGACCCGCGGAGTCGGCGAATTCGGTGGAGCAATCCGATTCCCCCTCCTACTGGAATTCCATACAGGAATACGACTCCCTCCTCCCCGCCGCCGAACGCGAAGACGACCGCGCGTTCTACCGGGAATACCTGACGGGTCTGGAGCCTGCTCTCTTCACGCGTTCCGGCGCCGCCCGGCCGGGCCGCGCGCGGCACTCCTTCCCCGTCGGCGAGGAACTGGTGCGGCGCATCCTCGACGCGGGCGCGTCCCCCTTCCCCTACCTGCTCGCGGCGTTCGCGGTGTGCCTCGGGCGCGTCCACCAGGCCGACGAGGTCGTCTTCGGGGTGCCCTTCCTCAACCGGCGCACCGAGGACGAGCGCTCTGTCGTGGGCCAGTTCGCCAACAACCTGCCGGTGCGCGTCCCGGTGGCAGAGGAGCTGCCCCTGGTCGAGCTCGCCGAGCGGGTCCGCCGGCAGATCGACCGGCTCAGGGAACACGAGCGGCTGCCGTACGGCGAGATCCTGCGCGAGGCCCCCGTACAGGACGCCGACAGCCGGAGGCTGTTCGACGTCACCGCTTCCTACCTGCGCTTCCCCAGGCCGCCGGCGACCCCGGGGGTGGACCGGACCACCACGATCATGGCTCCGGTCCACGCCGCCGACGCGCTCTCCGTCATGGTGCAGGCGTTCGACGACGAGCCGGGTCTGCGCGTCGACCTCGACTACGCCGACGACGTGTTCGACGGTCACCTGACGGCCGAGGCCCTCGCTGGACACGTCGGGGAACTCCTGCGCGGCGGCCTGGATTTCCCCGGGACGCCGCTCGGGGAGCTGGGCATGCTGACCGACGACGAGTACGAGGACGTCGTCCGCCGCCACCAGGGCGCCCCCGCCCCCTACCCGCGCGAGAAGACGCTGCACGAGCTGTTCGCCGAGCAGGCGGCGCGCACCCCCGGACAGACGGCGGTGGTCGACGGCGCGTCCGGCGCCACGCTGACCTTCGCCGAACTCGACCGGCGGGCCGACCAGGTGGCGCGGGCGCTGAGCGAGCGGGGCGCCGGACCGGGCGACCGGGTGGCGATCCTCGCGGAGCGCGGCCCCGAACTGCTGCCCGGTCTGCTCGGCATCCTCAAAGCGGGCGCCGCCTACGTACCCGTCGATCCCGGATATCCGCCCTCCCGCGTCCGGCTGCTCCTGGAGGACTGCGGGGCGAAGCTGGTCCTGCGTGGCGCGCGGGAGGTGGAGGCCCCGCCCACCGGCGCCCCGGTGCTCCGGATCTCCGAGCTGTACCGGGGCGACGGCCGGCCGCTCGGACGCACCGCGGGCCCGCGGGACGTCGCGTACACCATCTACACCTCCGGCTCCACCGGGCGCCCCAAGGGGGTGATGGTCGAGCACCACGCGGTGGTGAACCGGCTGACGTGGATGCAGCGCCGCTATCCCGTCGGTCCGGGCGACACGCTGCTGCAGAAGACGCCCATCTCCTTCGACGTATCCGTCTGGGAGCTGCTCTGGTGGGCCGTCCAGGGGGCCGGAGTCGTGCTCCTCCCGCCCGGCGCGGAGAAGGACCCGGAGCGGATCGCGCGCACGGTGCGCGACCACCGGATCAGCGTGATCCACTTCGTGCCCTCGATGCTCGGCCCGTTCCTCGACCTGCTGGAGGACCATCCGGAGCGGGCGGCCGGGGCGGGCTCACTGCGCTACGTCTTCTGCAGCGGGGAGGCCCTGCCCCCGGAGCGCGCCACGCAGTTCAACCGGATCTTCGACGGCGACGACCCGCCCCGCCTGGTTAACCTCTACGGCCCCACCGAAGCCGCGGTCGACGTGACGTACTTCGACTGCCCGCCCGCGTCCGAAGGCCCCGTCACCCGGGTGCCCATCGGGCGGCCCGTGGAGAACACCACGCTCTACGTGCTCGACCGGCAGGGCCGCCCGCAGCCGGTCGGCGTCCCCGGCGAACTGCACATCGGCGGGGTCCAGGTCGCCCGCGGCTACCTCGGGCGGCCCGAGCTCACCGCCGAGCGGTTCATCGAGGACCCCTTCGTCCCCGGCGGCCGCCTCTACCGCACCGGGGATCTGGCCCGACTGCTGAACGACGGCAACCTGGAGTACCTCGGCCGCAACGATGACCAGGTCAAGATCCGTGGCAACCGGGTCGAGCTGGGCGAGGTGCAGAACGCGCTGGTCGCGCTGGACGCGATCCGCGACGCCGTGGTCGTCGACCACCGGCCCGGCGGCGGCCGGGGCCCGGTCCTCGTCGCCTACTGCACGGCCGACCGGGACCTCGACCCGGACGGCCTGCGAGCGGCGCTCGGGACCGTGCTGCCCGCCTACATGATCCCGTCGTCCTTCGAACGCCTCGAAAGCCTCCCCCTCACGCCCAACGGCAAGGTGGACCGCAGGGCCCTGCCCGCCCCGTCCACCGATGCGGGCGAGGCGGCGGACAGCGCGCCCCGCACCCCCGCGGAGAAGGTGCTCGCGGGCATCTGGGCACAGGTGCTCGGCGTCGACCGGGTCGGCGTCCACACGGACTACTTCGTGACCGGCGGCGACTCGATCAGCATGCTCCGGGTCCGGGCGCTCGCCGAGAAGGCCGGCATCCGGTTCACCACCGACGACTTCGTACGCAACCCCACCGTGGCGGGGCTGGCCGCCCTCGCCGAGGAGGCCGGGCCCACCGCCCCGGCCGACACCGCGATCCCCGCCCCGTTCGCCCTGGTCTCCCCGGTGGACCGGGCCCGCCTGGAGGCGTACGAGGACGCCTACCCGGTCACCCGCCTCCAGCTCGGCCTGCTGTTCCACAGCCGAGAGAAGCAGGACTCCGCGACGTACAAGGACGTCTTCCGCTACAGCCTGGCCATGCCGTGGCGGGAGCGGGAGTTCCGGGCGGCCTTCGACCTCCTCGTCGCACGCCATCCGGTGCTGCGGTCGTCGTTCGCGCTCGCCGGCCACGCCGAGCCGCTCCAGATCGTGCGGCCCACCGTCGAGGGCGGGCTGAGCGTGGCCGACCTGCGGGCGGCCCCGTCCGCCGAGGCGGAGGCGGCCGTCGACGAGCACATCGCCGCGCGGCGCCGGTACGACTACCGGTTCGACAGCGCGCCGCTGTACCACTTCCGGGCGTTCGCCCTGGCCGACACGGTGGAGCTGGTCTTCAGCTTCCACCACGCCATCCTCGACGGCGGCAGCGTCGCCAACCTCGTCTCCGAACTCCTCCAGGACTACGGGCACCTGCTGGGACTGGACCTCGGGCCGGTGCCGGACACCGCGCCGCCCTCGGCCGCGCTGCACGTCGCCCAGGAACGTGCGGCCACCGAGGCGAAGGCGGGCCGCGCCTACTGGCGGAACCTGCTGACCGACGCCGCACAGTTCCAGCTGGAGAGCTTCCGTCCGCACGAGGCGCCGGGGACGGACGAGCGGGTGGAGTGCGACCTGAGGCTGCCCGCCGACCTCGTCGACGCCCTGCGCGCCACCACCGGGGACCGCCGGGTCCCGGTGAAGTCCGTCCTGTTCGCCGCACACGTCCTGATGCTGCGCGCCTTCTCCGGCGAACGGGACGTCACGACCGGGCTGGTGACGCACAGCCGGCCGGACATCGAGGGCACGGAGCGCACCTGCGGGCTGTTCCTCAACACCCTGCCCCTCCGCGTGGACGCGGAGCAGGCCACCTGGTTCGACGTCGTGGACCGCGTCCTGGAGCGGGAACGGGAGAGCCACCCGCACCGGCGGGTGCCGCTGGCGGTCATCCAGGAGGACCTCGGCCGGACGTCGCTGGTCGACACCCTGTTCAACTTCATCCACTTCCGGCAGCTCGGAGAGGTCTTCCGCACCCCCGGGATCGCCAGCCGGGGCTTCGCGGTCCGGGAGGAGACGAACTTCTCCCTGGTCGTCAACGCCATGGTCGACCCGGTGGACGAGGGCATCCGGCTCCGCACCGACTTCTCGGGGCAGTCGTTCACCCCCGCCCAGGCGCGGCTGTACACCGACACGTACGTACGCATCCTGCGCAGGCTCGCCGAAGAGCCGGACGGCGCCGTGGACTTCGGCTTCCTCGCCTCGGACCCGGAACCCCTGCGGACCGGACGGCCGCCGGTGAACGTGGTCCGCGCCTTCGAGGAACGGGCACGCCGCGCGCCCGGGGCGCAGGCCGTGGTCTCCGAGGACGTGACCTGGACGTATGGGGAGCTGGACGCGGTCGCCACGCGCTTCGCCGCCGGCCTGCTCGCGTCGGGAGCGCGCCCGGGCGACCGCGTCGGCCTCGCCATGGGGCGTACGGCCGGCACGGTCGCCGCGCTCCTGGGCACCGCGAAGGCGGGGTGCTCGGCGATGCCGCTGGACACCGCCTATCCGGTGGACCGGCTGCGCGCCATGATCGCCCAGGGCCGGCCGGCCCGCGTGGTCGTGGACGCGGAGCACCGGTCTCTCCTGGACACCCTGGAGACCTCCGTGCCCTCCCTCGCGTACGAGGCGCTGGCCACCACTGGGCACGAGGCCGAGCTGCCGGAGATCTCCGAGGACGACGAGGTGTACCTGCTCTTCACCTCCGGCTCGACGGGCCGCCCGAAGGGGGTCTCGGCGCCGCACCGTTCCCTGTCCAACCTGGTGGCCTGGCAGAACGGGATCGCCAGCACGGCCGAGGGCGCCCGCACCGCGCAGTACGCGCCGCTCAGCTTCGACGTCTCCTTCCAGGAGCTGTACGCCACGCTGGCCGGCGGCGGCACCCTGGTCGTCGTCACCGAGGAACTGCGACGCGACATGCCGGGTCTGCTGCGGCTGATGGACCGCGAGCGCGTCGAGCGCGTGCACCTGCCGTACGTGGCCCTCCAGCAGTTGGCGGAGGCGTCGGCCACGCTCGGCCTGGTGCCGCGGAGCCTGCGGGTCCTGTGCTCGTCCGGCGAGCAGTTCCGGACGACGGACGAGATCCGGCGCTTCTGCGCCGCTCTCGGCGACGTGGTGCTCGACAACCACTACGGCCCCACCGAGACACACGCCGCCGCCTTCCACGCGATGACCGGCGACCCCGCCGCCTTCCCCGCGCTGCCCCCGGTGGGCCGGCCCATCCACGGGGCACGGCTGCTGGTCCTCGACGAGAAGAGGCGCCCGGTGCCGGTCGGCAGCCGGGGCGAGATCTACGTCGGCGGCGCCGGTCTGGCCGACGGGTACGCGGGCCGCCCCGACCTCACCGAGGAGCGGTTCCTGCCCGCCCCGGACGGTGGCGGGCGCCTCTACCGCACCGGGGACGTCGGCATGGTCCTGCCCGACGGCGGCCTGGTCTGCCTGGGCCGCGCCGACCGGCAGGTCAAGATCCGCGGCTACCGGGTCGAGCCCGGGGAGATCGAACTGGTCGCCGCGGACGCGGCGGCGGGCGGCCCCGACGCGATCACCGACATCGCCGTGATCGCCCGGCGCGACGAAGCGGGCGACACCTCCCTGGTCGCCTTCCTGGTCGGCGACGAGGAACGCGCGGACCTGGACGGGCTGCGGCGCCACCTGCGCGCCAAGCTGCCGGACTACATGGTGCCCGTGCACTTCGTGTGGCTGCCCGCCATCCCGCTTACCCCGAACGGCAAACGCGACGAGGCCGCGCTCCGGCAGGTGCGGCCGGTCCGCACCGGAGCGGCCGGGCAGGTGGCCCCCCGGGACGACCACGAGCGCACGCTGGTCCACATGCTGGCCGACCTGCTGCACCTGCCGGACCTGGGGGTGCACGACAACCTGTTCGACCTCGGCGCCACGTCCATCACGGCGATGCGCCTGGTCGTCCTCATGGAGGAGCGGTTCGGCACCGCGATCCCGCTGTCGGACTTCATCGTCGCGCCGACCGTGGCCGAACTGGCCGAGCGCCTCCGCTCGGCGGGCGGCACGAGCGCCGGCTTCGACCCGCTGGTGGCGATCCGGCCCGAGGGGACGCGGCCACCGCTGTTCTTCGCGCACCCCATGGGCGGCAACGTGCTCTGCTACGTACCGTTCGCCAAGCACCTGCCGCCGGACCAGCCCTTCTACGCCTTCCAGGCGGCCGGGGCCGACGTCGGCACGGAGCCGGTGCGCGGTCTGGAACAGCTCGCGTCCGACTACATCGCGGCGATGCGCCGGGTCCAGCCGGCCGGCCCGTACCACCTCGGCGGATGGTCCTTCGGCGGGTTCGTCGCCTTCGAGATGGCCCGCCAACTGCACGCCGCAGGGGAGAGCGTGGCGTCCGTGGTCCTGCTGGACACGACGGCGCTCAACCCGGGGCGGCGGCCCTGGACCGACGACGAGGCCCTGCTCGGCTGGTTCTTCTGGGAGCTGCTCTGGCTCCAGCACGGCAGCGCCACCGCCGGCGACCTCCTGCCGCCCGGTCTGGACACGCTGGACGAGAAGTTCGCGTTCATGACCCGGCTGGCCATCGACGAGGGCGTCCTGCCCGCGGGCAGCGGCGACGCCGTGGTGCGGAGGCTGTTCCGGGTGTACGAGGCGAACTGGCGCTCCGCCTTCGACTACCGGCCCGGGGTCGTGGACCACGACGTCGTCCTCCTCCGGGCCCGCGATCCGCTGCCGGGCGTGCTGCTGGACATGCACACCGCCATCGACAGCATGCACGCGGACGAGACCAACGGATGGCGGGAGCGCACCTCCGGCCACCTCACGGTGATCGACACCGAGGGCGACCACCTCACGATCATGGAGGAACCGCTCGTGGCCGGCGTCGTCGGCCCGGTGCTCAGGGCAATGGGACTCCGAACCGACGAGAGCGGGGAGAACTGACATGGGCGGTACACGGACAGCCATCGTCGTCGGCGCGGGGATCGGCGGACTGACCACCGCCATCGCGCTGCGGAGCGTCGGCTTCGAGGTGGAGGTGTTCGAGCGGGCGCCGGAGATCCGGGCGGCCGGATTCGGCCTCTCCGTGATGAGCAACGCCACGGCCGCGCTCGCCACCCTCGACATCGACCTCGGCCTGGAGAAGCGCGGGCGGGTGATGGAGACCTACCACGTCAAGGACTGGAAGGGCAGGCTGATACGGGAGTTCCCGTTCCCCGAGATCACCCGCCGCATCGGCGTCCCGTGCGTCTGCATCAGCCGCTCCGACCTGCTCGCCGCCCTCCTGGACCGGGCCGCGGACGTCCCGATCCGGTTGAACGCGGCCGCCGACCGGTTCGAGGTGGAGGGCGACCGCGCCCGGGTCCACTTCACCGACGGCCGGGTGGCGGAGGCCGACGTCCTGGTGGGCGCCGACGGGTTCAACTCCGTCGTACGGCGGCAGCTGACCGGACCGGACGAGCCCGTGCACGACAGCGGCTACATCGCGTGGCTCGGCATCACCGAGTACAGCCACCCCCGGTTCGCCCCCGGATCCGTGGTCCACCTGTGGGGCGACGGCATGCGGTTCGGCCTGGTCGACATCGGCAAGGGCCGGCTCTACTGGTGGGGCACGAAGAACATGCCGTACGAGGAGTCCAGCACCTGGGACGGCGGCAGGGCGGGGGTCCTCGACGCCTACTCCGGCTGGCCGGACGAGGTCCGGGAGGCGATCCGGGTGACCCCGCCCGAGAACCTGCTGACGCTGAACACCCGCGACCGGGCCTTCCTCCAGCCCTGGGGCACCGGGCCGGTGACCCTGCTCGGGGACGCCGCCCACCCCATGCTCACCAGCCTCGGCCAGGGCTCGGCCATGGCGATGGAGGACGCCGCGGTCCTGGCCCAGCACCTGCGGCACGCACCGGACGTGCCCGGGGGACTGCGCGGCTACGAGGCGGCCCGGTACGAACGCACCCGGACCATGGTGGAGGCCACCCGCGCCATCAGCGAGTTCGAGCAGTCGGAAGGCCCGGTGCGCCGCCGGGTCCGGGACGGCTACTTCCGGTGGATGCCCCACCGGAAGCTGGTGGGCAAGCTGGAACCGGCGCTCACCTTCCCGGGCGCCGGCCTTCCCGCCCGCACCGGTGAGGAGGCCGGCCGATGAGCCGCGGCAGGCCGCGCGGACCGCGCGCCGGGAGCGTACCGCCGCACGGCGCGGTCCTCGTCACGGGCGCCTCATCGGGGCTGGGCCGCGAGTGCGCCCTGGAGCTGGAACACCGGGGCTTCCACGTGCTCGCGGGGGTCCGCCGGGAGGAGGACGGGGAGAAGCTGCTCGCCGAGTCGCACCACGAGCGGCTCCGCTACGCCGTCGTCGACATCACCGACGACGCGTCGGTACGGGCCTCGGCCGAACTCGTCGCCCACCGCTACGGCGGGCTGCGGGGCCTGGTGAACAACGCCGGGATCTGCCTGCCGGGCCCACTGGAGTGCATCGACGGCGAGCAGTTCCGCCGACAGCTCGACGTCAACGTGGTCGGGCACCTCTCGATGATCCGGGCCCATCTGCCGCTGCTGCGCCGGTCGCACGGCCGGATCGTCAACGTCACCTCGGGCCTCGGCAGCGCCGCGGTCCCGTTCCTCGGGGCCTACTCCGCGGCCCAGTTCGCCAAGGAGGCGCTCAGCGACGCCCTGCGGCGCGAACTGGCGCCCACCGGCGTACGGGTCTCGGTGGTGGCGCCGGGCGCCATCCTCACGCCGATCTGGACCAAGGTGTCGCAGGCGGGCGAACGGGCCCTCGCGGACGCCCCTCCCGCCGTCGCCGATCTCTACCGGTCCGCCCTCCAGGGGTTCCTGGAGGGCAACGCCCAGCAGGCGATGGCGAGCAGGACCACCCCCGAGGACTTCGCCCGCACGGTTCTGCGCGCCCTGACCGACGCGCGCCCCCGGGCCCGCTACTGGGCCGGGGCGGACGCCCGCCGGATGGCCCGGACGGCCCGGCTGCTCCCCGACTCGCTGCTGGACCGCACCTTCCGGGCGATCACCGCCCAGGTCGGCGCGCCCGCCGGCACGGACGCACGGCCGTAAGGGCCGTCCCGCACTTCCCGGCGGGCGCTGGACGACAGCTACGGCACCTCGCCGCGTTGTCGGAACGCCCGAGCACAGCCAGTATGCGGGCGCATCTCCGCCGTGCTATGCACCGCGTCCGACGCCGTGCGCTGATCCACCGGGAAGTGCGGGAGCGCCCTCAGCCGCGGCGACTGCGTATTCGCGTAGTACCGGGGGACATGCCTGTACGCGCCCCGCACCCCTGACTAGCGTACGCAGCGTCCCCGTCACGGAAAGAAAGTCCTGACGAATTCCTCGCACGGCCGACGAGGCTGTTCCGGCGGCCCCGTGAAAACGACCGGCCCATGAGCGCGCTGGGGAGAAGAAATGGTTACGGAGCGGGATTTCAAGGATTTCATGGCCGACGTCTGCACCCCGGTGGCGGTGGTCACCGCGACGGAGGACGGCCTGCCGCACGGCACGACCGTCGGCTCGCTCACCTCCCTGTCGCTGCGACCGCCCATGGTGGCGCTGGCACTGGAGCGACGCTCCCGGCTGCTGCCGAAGATCCTGCGTTCCCAGCGGTTCGGCGTGAACCTGCTCGGAGCCGAACAGGCCGACGCAGCCAGGGCTTTCGCCTCCTCCGCCGGTGACCGCTTCGAGCGGGCCGCCTGGCACCCGGACGACGGCCTCCCGCGCCTGCGGGAGGCCCCGGGGTGGCTCGTGTGCGAGCTGGACCGCCAGGTCCCCGGCGGCGACCACGTGCTGCTGCTCGGCCGGGTGGCCCGGATCTCCGGCACCCGGGGCGCCGCCCCGCTCGTCTACGGACGCCGCACGTTCGGCACGCATTCCGCGGCGGCGCCGACGCATACCCGTTCCCTCGCCGACCGCATTACCGCATTCGCCCACTGAGACGGAGGATTCCATGACCGAAAACCGGAACGAGAACACACCCCCTTCCTCGGAACCGTCCGAGCTGCTGCGCACCGCGCGCGAACTCGTACCGCTTCTCGCCCGCAATGCCGAGCAGGGGGAACGCGAACGCAGACTGACCGACGAATCCGTCAAGACTCTCACCGAGAGCGGCATGTTCCGGCTGGCCGTGCCGAAGCGGTACGGCGGCCACGAGGCGTCCCTGCGTACGCTGGTCGACGTGTCCGCGACCCTCGCCGAGGGGGACGGCAGCGCCTCCTGGGTGGTCGCGGTCGGCAACTCGCTGACGTGGGTCACCAGCCTCTTCCCCGAGCAGGCCCAGGACGAGCTCTTCGGGGCCGGCCCCGACACCCGGCTGTCCGGCGTGCTGACCCCCAGCGCCACCGCCGAGCGGGTCGACGGCGGCTACCGCGTCTCCGGCCGCTGGCACTACGCCTCCGGCTCCTGGCACGCCGACTGGTCCTTGATCGGCTTCCCGGTCCCGGACTCCTCCGGGCAGATCGTGGACCAGGGCATCGCCCTCATCCCCGCCGCCGACTACACGGTGGAGGACACCTGGTTCGTCGCCGGGATGCGCGCCACCGGCAGCAACTGCGTGGTGGCCCAGGACGTCTTCGTACCGGACCACCGGGTGGTGTCGGTGCCGAAGGCGATGGCCGGCGACTACCCGGTGCAGCGGTCCGGCGGGCCCCACCCCCGCTCCGCCTTCGTCCAGTTCCTCACCGCCGCGCCCCTGGTGGCCCCTCAGCTCGGCCTGGCCCGTGCGGCCCTGCGGTTCGTCGGGGAGAAATCGGCCGAGAAGGCCATCACCTTCACCTACTTCGAGAAGCAGCGCGACTCCACGGCCTTCCAACTGCGCGTCGCCGAGGCGGCGCAGAAGATCGACACCGCCCATCTCCACGTCCAGCGCGCCGCTGCCGACATCGACGCGGCGGCGCAGCGCGGCGAGGCCCTGGACACGCCCGGCCGCATCCGGGCGCGGGCCGACCTCAGCGGAGCGATCGGCCACGTCACCGAGGCGATCGACATCCTGCTGACCGCGCACGGCGCGGGCGCGTTCGCCGAGGCCAACCCGCTCCAGCGGATCTGGCGGGACTCGGCCGTGAGCGCCCGGCACGCCATCCTGCAGCCCTCGATGATCAAGGAGCTGTACGGCAAGGCCCTGCTGGGCGTGGAGGAGCAGATCTCTCCGCTGGTCTGACGCGGACAGCCCGTCGAGCCGAACACCTCGTGAAGGAGCCGGACATGGCCGCACGCACGTACGGAACGAAAGAGGCGAACTGGCAGCAGTTCGCCGACACCCGCATCTACATCGGCGACCTCGCCGACGACGGCGTCCCGAAGTCGATGGGCGCGGGCTTCGCCTGCCTGCACCCCGGGGACGTCATGGAATGGGTGCCCAGCTACGACGAGTTCATCGTCGTCCTGACCGGCCGGTTCGCCGTGGACTTCGAGGGCGGGTCCGTGAGCGCCGGCCCGCACGAGATGGTCTGGGTGGAGCAGGGCGAGCCCGTCGCCTTCCGGGCCGACGGCGAGGAGGTCCTGATCGCCTTCGGCACCAACCCGCCCTGGCAGACCACCCCGGAGACCCGGGCGAGCGCGGGCATGTTCCGGCCACTCTCCGCGTCGCCGGTCGACTGAGCGGGAACGCCCGTGTCCACGACCTCCCCGACGGTCCGGCGGGAACTGAGCCCGCTGGAGCGCTGGTACTGGATAGCCGACCAGATCTCACCGCTGAACGTCGTCGGACGGGTCCGCCTGCACGGGCCCGTCTCCCGCGCCGCACTGCGCACCGCCCTGGACGGACTCCAGGCGCGCCACCCGCTGCTGCGGGTGGCGATCGAAGCCGACCTGACGGGGCGGCACCCGCGCTTCGTCGGCGCGGACGACCGCCCCGTCCCGCTCGACCACCGCACCCTCGACTCGCCGGAGGACGTCGAGAGCGGCTGGCGGCGGGTCGTTGACGAGGAACTCGTCAACGGCCGCATCGACCCGCGGACCGGCCCGCTCGCCACGGCCGTCGTACTCAGCGGCAGTGGACCGGACGGCGAGGTGCACGACCTCATCCTCAGCCTGCTGCACGTCGTCGCGGACGGGACCACACTCATCACGCTGCTGCGGCAGTGGGCCCAACTGGCCGTCGGCGCCCCTGTGGAACCGCGTACGGTGCTGCCCCCGGCCGAGGACCTGTTCCCGGCCGAACACCGCGGCGCCGAGGGCCGGGTACGGGCGAAGGAGAAGGCGGACCGGGACGAGGGCGACCTGGAGCGCCTGCGTCCCCGCCGGGTGGACGCGGACCGGCCCGTGCCCTTCGAGGAGCGCCGCACCCGCTTCCTCCACCGGTCGCTCGACGGGCCCGCGCTGGAACGGCTCGCCGCATCCTGCCGAGCCCACGGGGCCACCGTCCACGGCGTGCTCGCCGCCGCGATGGTGCGGGCGCTCGCCGTGGACGCCGGGGCCGACGAGGGCGCCTGGTACTCGATCGGCTCCCCGGTCGACTTCCGGGCCGGCCTCGAACCGGCGGTGGCCGGCGACGACGTGGGCAGCTACGTCGCGACGCTCCCCACCCTCGTCGAGCACCGGACGGGCCTCCCGCTGTGGGAGACGGCCCGCCTGATCAGCGCCGACCTCAAGGCGCGCAAGGCGCGGGGCGAGCAGTTCTCCATGATCAACGGCATCGGGGCGGCCGGGCCGCAGAACCTGGCCGAGAGCCTGCCGTTCGTACGGCACCTGGACGAGAGGGGCCCGATCAACTTCTGCCTCTCCAACATCGGCCGGACCCCGTTCCCGGACACCGTGGGGCCGCTGCGGGCCTCCGGAGCCCAGTTCATCGCCTCGCTCTCGGTGGTGGGCGCGTTCGTCGCCACCGTCAACTCCACCCACCACCAGCTCGCCTGGAACTTCACCTACGCCCAGGGCATCGTCCGGGACGACCGCGCGGAGCGGCTCGCCGACCACTGTGTGGAGCTCGTCCTCGCCCTCGTCCGCACGGCCGGCTGAGACCGCCACGACCCGCTTGGGAGCACCTTCCGATGGCATCACCGCCCCGCACGCCCGCCGGATCCCCGGCCCTCCTGCCCGCCGTCGAACTGCGCGAGCTGATCCGCGCCAAGGAACTGTCCGCCCTGGAGGCCACCGAAGCGGTCCTCAGCCGTCTCGACGAGGTGAACCCCCGGCTGAACGCCGTGATCGCCGTGCGGGCGGAGCGCGCTCTGGCCGAAGCCCGTGCCGCGGACTCCGTACCGCTGGAGGAGCGGGGCCCGCTGCACGGGATCCCGTTCACCGTCAAGGACGCCAACGAGTCGGCCGAGCTGCCGACCGCCTACGGCTCGCGCCCCTTCACCGGCTACCGGCCCGGGTTCGACAGCGAGGTGGTCGCCCGGCTCCGGCGTGCCGGCGGCATCCTCGTCGGCAGCACCAACATGCCGGAGTTCGGGCTGCGGATCACGACGGACAACCGGGCCTTCCCGCCCACCCGCAACCCGTGGAACACCGAGTACAGCCCGGCGGGCTCCAGCGGGGGCGCGGCCGCCGCCGTGGCCGCCGGCCTCGGCCCGCTCGCGCTGGCCGCCGACGGCGCCGGATCCGTCCGGGCTCCCGCGTCCGCCTGTGGCGTCGTGGGACTCAAACCCACCCGCGGCCGTGTTCCGTGGGCGCCCGCCTCCCAGGAGCAGTGGGCGGGCTACGTCAGCAACGGCCCGATCGCCCGCACGGTCGCCGACACGGCCCTGATGCTCGACGTGATGGCGGGCCCGTCCGTCGGGGAACCGTACGGGCTGCCCGCGCGCACCACCCCCTTCCTCGCCCCCGGGGCCCGGCCGCCGAGGCGGCTGCGCGTGGCCCACACCCTCACACCGCCGCACGGCACGGTCGCCCCGGAGGTGCGGGAGGTCTTCGAGCAGGCGGTGTCGGCCTTCGCCGAGCTGGACGTCGAGCTGGTCGAGGACGCTCCCGGGCTCGGCGGGCTCCTGGACCCGCTGCTCACCGTCATCGCCGCGAACGTCGCCACCATGGTCCGGGGCGTGCCCCCGGGAGAGCTGGCCGAACTGGAGTCCGCCAGCCTCGACATCGCCCTGCGCGGCGAGCGGCTCGGCGCGGCCGACTACTGCGCCGCCCTGGCCGCCGCCCAGCGGCGGGCAGCCGAGGTGCTCGGCTTCTGGACCCGGTACGACGTCCTGCTCACGCCCACGCTCACCGTGCTCCCGCCGCCGCTCGGGGCGGCCGTCGAGGGCACGGGGTTCGAGGAGCGGTGGCGGGAGTACGCCGACTGGCTGGCCTTCACCTACCCCTTCAACATCACCGGTCAGCCCGCGCTCTCGGCGCCCGCCGGGATGGCCGGCGACCTGCCGGTCGGCGTCCAGCTCGTCGGTGCGCCCGGGGCCGAGGACCAGCTGCTACACCTGGCCGCCGCCTTCGAGCGCGCCCGGCCGTGGGCGCACGCGCGGCCCCGGCTCGGGTGACTCCTGGGACGGGTCGTTCCAGCCGGTCTCCCGCAGCAGGGCGATGCGGGACTTGACGCCGGTCTTCTGGAACAGCTTCTTGAGGTGGTAGTTGACGGTGTGGGGCGAGATCCCCAGCCGCCGGGCCATCTGCTTGTTGGTCAGCCCCTCGGCGACGAGCTGCACGATCCGGTTCTCCTGGCCGTTGAGGTCCGGTGGCCCGGCCGGGGGCGCCGGCCGGGCCACCGGACGAGGGGCCTCCCGCCCGTCCGCCGCCTGGCGGCGGAGCGCCTGCCGCAGGGGGACCGGCACCGAGTCGACGACGAGCCGCCACAGCAGCTCGTTCGGGAAGCGGACCCGGGTGCTGCCGACCGCCAGCATGCCGGTGCTGACCATCCGGTCCAGGACGAGCAGCAGGGCGGACGGCGGCACCTGGAGGATCGTGAGCAGATCGTCGACCGTGCTCTCCCGGCCGAGGACGGCCGCCACCCGCAGCAGGTGGCGGTACTGGTCCGGCAGGTCCAGCAGCATCGACTGCAGGAGCACCCGCAGCCGGTGCGGGATGCGGTCCTCGACCAGCTGCGCCTCATGGGCCCCCACCCGCAGAAGCTGCTCCTCACGCAGCCCCTCCACCAGCTCCACCAGCAGCTTCGGGTGCCCGCCCGCGCCCCGCAGGAGGCGGACGAGCGGCGCGGCGGGCGGGGCCCCCAGCAGGTCCGCGGCGACCTGGAGGGCGGCCGGGGGGTGGAGCGTACCGAGGCGGATCCGCTCGGTGCGCCCGGTGGGGCAGACCACCAGCGGCTCGGCGCCCCCGGGGCCCGCGCCCGGGCGGCGTGCCACCAACTGGACCAGCGCCCGGTCGCCGTACGGGGCGTACCGCCGGAGAAGCGGGACCTCGCCCGGCTCGTGCGCGAAGAGGTGCGGGTCGTCCAGGACGAGCAGCCGGGGGCGGTCGGCCGGGCCGAACCCGTCGCGGGAGCCCGTGACGTAGCCGAGCCGCCGCGCCAGGGACGCGCACTCGTCGAGGAACCGGGTCCGGCCGCAGCCGGGCGGCCCCTCGACCGTCACGAGGACGCAGCCGCCCTCGGCGCCGAACTCCAGGGCCCGCCGCGCGCGGGCCAGTTCCTCCTCACGTCCGCGCAACGGCAGGTGCGGCGGGTCCGGGGCGAGCAGCGCGATCTGCTCGGCGGGCGGGGAGGCGAGCCGCCCCGCGGTGGCTCCGGTCATCGGGCAGCGTCCTTTCGGGCGTGCTTCGCGGGCCGCGGCGCGGGCGCCGGGGCCGGCTCGGCGGAGAGCGGGGGCGCGGGGGCCGGCTCGACGGGCAACGGGAAGCGGCTCAGCAGCGGGCCGGTCATCAGGGTGGTGAGCAGGGCCATGACGACCATCGCGGTGAACAACCGGCTGTCCAGCGCTCCCAGGCTCAACCCGACGTTGAGCACGACGAGTTCGGTGAGTCCGCGCGCGTTGAGCAGAATGCCCAGCACGGTGGACTCACGGCCTCCCGAGCCGGAGAGCCGGGCGGCACCCAGGGCGCCGAGGAACTTGCCGGCGCACGCCACCGCGACCGTCGCGAGGACCATGACGAGCCCCTGCGCGCCGAGGCCCGCGAGGTCCACGGAGAGCCCGGTGACGGTGAAGAACACCGGGAGGAGCAGCAGGCTCGTCTGATCGATGCGCTCCGGAACCTCCGGGGCGGTCGCGTCGATGTGGCGGCGGGGCGCGACGGCTCCGAACAGGAAGGCGCCGAACACCGCGTGCAGACCGATCTCGTCGGTGACCCACGCGCTGGCCAGGAGCCCGGAGCAGAGCACGACGTGCACGGTCGGAGCGTTGCCGGCCCAGGGCCGCGCCGGGGCCAGCACCCAGGCCAGGGCGGGCCGCACCACGAGGACCAGCACGAGGCCGAAGACCACGGCCCCGACGACGGTGCGGCCGAGCGACCACAGTCCGCTGACGCTGACGACGGTGACGACGACGGCCAGCACGGTCCAGGCGATCACGTCCTGGATGGCGGCGCTCACCAGGGCCACCGCGCCCACCCGGTGCTTCTGCAGACCCCGTTCGATGATGATCCTGGCGAGCACGGGGAAGGCCGTGATGGACATCGCGGCGCCGAGGAACAGCGCCGGGCCGAGCATTCCGTCCGTCTTCAGCTGGGACTTGTCGAGCCACGGGTAGAGCAGGACGGCGAGCGCCGCGCCCATGACGAACGGCAGCGCCACCGAACTGAACGAGACCAGGGCGATATGCCGCCCGACGCCCTTCACGTGCGACAGGCTCAGCTGGTAGCCGACCCCGAACATGAAGAGCACCAGGCCCAGTTGGGCGAGCACCTCCAGATACGGCCGGGCGGCCGGGGGAAACAGCAGACCGGGCAGGTCACCGGGCAGCAGACCGAGCAGGCTCGGCCCCAGAGCTATCCCGGCGACGATCTCACCCATCACCGCGGGCTGCCGGACCCGTTGCGCCGCGGCGGAGAACAGGAAAGCGGCGAGCAGCACCAGGGCGACGCCCATCAGGACGATTCCGGTGACACCGGCGCTCTCCCCGGCGCTGAGGGCCGGACCGTGCGTCGACATGCTTGTGTCCTCTTCCTTCTCGAATTCCTTCTCGAATTCCTTCTCGAACAGAGGGGGAACGGATGACGGTCAGAGGCCCCGCGCCAGCGTCCTGCGATCGACCTTTCCGCTGGAGGTGAGCGGCAGCGCGGGCAGTGAGCGGACCGAGGAGGGGACCATGTGGCCGGGCAGCCGTACGGACAGGATCCGCCGGACCCCGGAGGCCACCACCTCGGCGCCGCGTGCCGGGACGCAGAACGCCACCAGCTGCTTGTCGCCGCCGGGCCCCTCCCGTACGACGACCGCCGCGTCGGCGATCTCCGGCAGGGCCCGCAGGTGCGCCTCGACCTCCCCGGTCTCCACCCGGTGGCCCCGGATCTTCACCTGGTCGTCCAGCCGCCCGAGGAACTGCAGCGTGCCGTCGGGCCGGAGTTCGACCAGGTCGCCCGTGCGGTAGATCCTCCCGCCGCCTCCCAGCCCGGGTACGGTCCGGAACCGGGCGGCGGTCGCCTCGGGCATCCCCAGGTAGCCCCGGGCGAGCACCGGGCCGCCGACGCACAGTTCCCCCGGGGTGCCGGGCCGCAGCGGGCGCAGCCGCTCGTCGACGACGTACGCCTCGGCGCCGGTGATGGGCCGGCCGATGCTGGGCTGGTCGGGCCACGCGTCGGGGTCGCCCCGGAGTTCGAGCGAGGTGACCACGTGCGTCTCGGAGGGGCCGTACTGGTTGACCAGCACAGCCCCGTCCAGACGCCGGAACAGGGCGCGTACCGCGGGGGTCACCTGGAGCTGTTCGCCGGCGGTCACGACCTCGCGGAGGGCCAGCGGCCAGACGCCGACCGAGCGGGCGTGTGCGGCGATCGCCTGGAGCGCGACGAACGGCAGGAACATGCGTCGCACCGAGGCGGTGTTCAGCAGGTCGATGAGGGCCTGCCAGCTCCGGCGGGTCGTGTCGTCGGCCACCACCAGGGTCCCGCCGGACGCCCAGGTGCTGAACATCTCCTGGAAGGACACGTCGAAGCTGAGCGCGGAGAACTGCAGGGTCCGGTCGCTGACCCCGCAGGCCGAGTGCGCGCACTGCCAGTCGATCAGATTGGCCAGCGGACCGTGGGGCATGGCCACGCCCTTGGGCACCCCGCTGGACCCGGACGTGTAGATGACGTACGCGAGGGTGTCGGGGCCGATCCGCGGCGCCGGCGGCGGCGGTGGCGCGGCCTCGACGGAGGACAGGGCGTCGTCCAGGAGGAGGGCGCGCGTGCCGTCCGGCAGCGGTACGCGGTCCAGCAGCGCCTTCTCGGTCAGCAGGAGCCGCGTGCCGCTGTCGCCCACCATGGCGGCGAGACGTTCGTCGGGGTAGGCGGGATCGAGCGGCACGTAGGCGCAGCCGGCCTTGAGTACGCCGAGGACCGCGACGGCGACGGAGAGGCCCCGTGCGAAGAGGACCCCCACGGGCTCCCCGGCGACGCCCGCGAGCCGCAGCGCGTGGGCGAGCCGGTCGGCGTCACGCCCCAACTCCTCGTAGTCGAGCGATCGTTCGCCCCACAGCACGGCGAGCCGGTCGGGGTGGGACCTGCGCTGCGCCTCGAACAGCTCGTGGGCGAGGGGGAGGGGGGTGGTGCGGTCGGAACTCACTGCCTCGTTCATCGGGGGCTCCCAGGTCGGATCAGGTTCGGGACTGCGCCGGTTCGCTCATGACCGAAGCGATCGCCGTCGCGAGCGGTTCGGCCCCGGCCTCCTCCAGGTAGAGGTGGCCGCCGGGGAAGGTCAGGGTGGTGAGCGGCTGGACGCTCCGCCACTGCCACGGGTCCGTGTGCTCGTCGCCGAAGGCGTCCTGCTCCCCGCGGCAGACGACGATGCGGCTCTCGGTCACGGTGCGGGACATGGTGCGGACGAAGGAGTCGCAGACGTCGAAGTCGCTCCGCAGCAGGGCCACGGCGCGGGCGGCGATGTGCGGGTGGCCGAGCAGCCGTTCGTCCAGCGCGTCGAACTGGGCGGCGCGGGCCAGCACCTCCTCGTCGGAGACGGCGGAGGTGCCGTCGGCGAACAGCGGAGAGCCGAGCTGCGGGGCGAGGTTGGCGGAGGCGAAGAGCGTCTGGCAGCGCGGTCCGCCGCGCCGTTCCAGGGCCGCGGCCACACCGAGCCCGAGGTAGGCGCCCATGCTGTGGCCGAGGATGGACAGCTCCTCGTCGGGGTCCACCTCCGCGGTGAGGAGGTCCGCCAGATCCCGGACCGCCTCCTCCGCGGTGTGCGGGGCGGGTTCCCGCCACCGCCGGCCCCGGCCGGGCAACTCGACCGGTACGGGCCGGATGTGGTCGGGCAGCAGCCGGACCAGCCGGCGGAACATGGCCGCCGAGCCTCCGGCGTGGTGGAACAGGGCGAGCACGGTCATCGGGTGCGCCTTCCTGAACGGTGGGGGGTGGAACAGGGCGAGCGGAAGGGGCGGGAGGGCGGGGCCGGGCCGGTCGCGCGTGCGCGGCGCCGGGGGGAGTGCGTGCCGGGGAGCGCGCGGGCGGGGGAGTGCGTGCCCGGGGAGTGCGTGCCGGGGCGGGGGCGGCGGACCGCCCTCGCCCCGTCCGGACACCGCCGGTCACGTGCTGCGGGACCGGCCCGCGGACCGCCTTCTCCCGGACGGCCGCCGCGGGCTCTCCCGGCCCGTGCGGCCGGCCGCCGGCGGCGGCGCGGCCCGGCCGTCAGCCGCTGTACGCCTCGCGGAAGTCCCACGGGCTGAACCTGCGTCCCCGGCGGTTCTGATCGGTGAGCGTGTTGTGGCCGTACTCATCCTTACCGGCCACGAGCACCGAGGCGAAGTCGTCCAGCGGGATGGTGCCGCCGTACTCGGAGACGTCGCCGAGGTCCGGGTAGACCTCGACCTGGGTCGGCACGTACCGGGTCGCGAACCCCATGCGGTAGTCCTTCTTGCTGCCGGTGTGCGGCAGCGAGCCGTGCATCAGGGTCGACCAGAAGATCACGCACTCACCGGGCTGCATGACGAGGGAGAACGCCTTGGACTCGTCGGGCCGCCAGTCGGGGTCCTTCTGGAGCTCGCGGTAGTCGTAGCCGAAGAAGCCCCGCCGGACGTTGTCCTTCTCCCGCTTGTTGATCGTGTCCGGGTTGTAGGACATGCCGAGGGACTCGTCGTAGTTCATCACCCGGTGCGTCCCCGGCATGAGCTGGAGGCAGCCGTTCTCGCGGGTGGAGTGGGTGAACGCCGTCCACGCGGTGATCGTGCCGCCGAACGCGGGCGCGTTGTTCTGCGCGGGCCACCGGATCTGGGGGCGCCCGCTGGAGTGGGCGAACGTCGACGCCTGGTGCCAGTCGGTGCCCTCGTCGCCCTGGTACTTCGGGAAGAACTCGGTGCGCCAGCACAACAGGTCCGGGCCGAGGATGGAGGACACCCGCTCGACGATCGCCTGCTGCATGATGTGCTCGCTGAGCAGATCGATGTCGAGGTGCCGGTCGTAGTTGGAGAGGTTGGTCACCGCGCCCAGCGCGTCTTCCGGGTAGATCGCCCGCGAGCGGTCCGGAATGGCGCGGCGTATCTGATTCCAGCGCTTTTCCATCTCCTCGGGTTCATACACCTTGATGGGGCCGATGAAGCCCTGTTCCTCGAATGTGGCGAGTTCTTCGGCGCTCAGTCGGAAATCAGCGGTGCGGTCATTCACGGCTACTCCAGTCTCTGGTCCGAATGCTGGATGAACGAATTACCTGGCAGGCTGTCGGACCACGCGGTCCTGCAGCTCCGCGATCGCGCTCCCGAGCGACTCCTCGAACAGGACCCTCACGTCCAGTTCGTGTCCGAAGCGCTGCTGGACGAGCGTGTTCAGGTTCATGGCGAGGAGCGAGTGGCCGCCGAGATCCAGGAAGTTGTCCTCGGGGGACACCTCGGGGTTCTCGACGAATTCGCCCACCCAGTCGATGATGATCTTCTGAATCTCGTGCACGCCCTCAGGAATGGAAACGGGCATTGCCGCCGTGCTCCTCTCGTAGCGGTCCGTACGGGGGCCCGGCCCGGGCAGGATGAATCCGCGAGCCGGAGGATCCCCGAACAACTCGCACAGGCCACACAAATGCGCATGGCCTGCCGCGCGCCACACTCTATGGCCGCCGGAGCGAGCACGGTAATGCCGGATACTTGGGGGGTATGCCGCGCGAACATACGCCAGGGAAATAGGCCGGAAACACGGTGCGGGTTTCCGGAACATGAATTTTCCGCCATCCGGGTTTGCCGAGCCACAACGACTGAAACGCACCGTGCGGGGGAGGCGCACCGCCCGCAGCGGGTCCGGCGGTGGCGCCACCGCCGCCCGGTTCCGCCCCGCCCGGTTCCTCGCCGCCGTCGGCCTGGGCACCGCCGTGCACAGCGGTGACGACCAGCCGCGCGTCGGCGAACTCGACCCACCGATGCCGGCGGCGATGGATACGCTTCCCATCGGTGTGGCCGTGTCGCCACATCCTTCGAACCGACTGGAGCCGGCCGGCTCAGGGGTGGGCGGCGGCGCGACGTGAACGGGGGGTAGCCATGTCCTTGGCCATCTGTCCACTGTGCAGTGACGACGAGGACATCGAGGTGCGCGCGACGCTCGACGGCGGACGCAGGGTGCTCAGCCACCGATGCGGCTTCGAGTGGGAGCACGGCGAGCCCGTCCCGGCGCAGCGGCGAGCGGCCCGCTCTTTCGAGTCCCTCAGGGCGAGCTTCCCGAAGCCCGAGGACGTCGATCCGGAGCGGTTGGAGCGCGTGGCCCGGCTCAAGGCGCGGTATCTCGCCGTCAAGCCGGACTTCGACCCGCGCGTGGCCGCCTACTGGTCGAAGTACCAAGGGGTCTTCACGCCTGAGGGGCTGCGCGCCTGTGACCCGCAGGTGCTCAAGGACTTCGCCAACTCCGAGATCGGCGCGCGACCGGGGAACCAGGCCACGTTCAATTCCGCCTGGAACGACATGGGCGATGCCGCGGCGGCCGAGTCGACCCGCTCGACGATCGACTACCTCCTGTAGGGGCCCGACGAGGTACCGCTGGAGGACCGGTTCCAGCAACTGCTCGATGGAGCGAAGCCGTTCGCCATGACGGGCTTCAAGTAGTCGGGTCGCCCGGGGGTGAGATTCCCCCGGGCGACCCGACTACAAGAGTGAAAGGAAGCCACTTGGCCACCGTCTTTCAGAAGTGCAAGGCCGATGGCAAGAATAAGAACTATTCGTGTGAGAAGACCAGATGCGGCCACCCCTGGACGGTCAGATACCGTGAGCCGGGAGGTCGGTCCGGGCGGCAGCGCGAGAGGGCGTTCCCGACCAAGCGCGAGGCCGACGACCACGGCTTGGAGATGGAGAGCGCCAAGCGGGAAGGCACGTACCTCGATCCCAAGCGGGGCGCCGTACCGCTTCGGACGTACGCAGAGGCGTGGTTCGAGCGTCAGCATCTCGCACCCAACACGGAGAACACGTACGAGCGGGCCTTCCGACTGCACGTCTTCCCCTTCATGGGTGAACGGCTGCTGACCTCGATACGCCCCGATGACATTGAGCGGTTGGGCGCCCACATGACGGCTGGAGGACTCTCCGCGCACTCCGTTCAGGCGTACACCACACCCCTGAAGGCAGTCTTCACGGCCGCCGTGAACAACGGGGATGTCGGCCGGCACCCCTTCCGCGGTGCCAAGCTGCCCGCGCTGCCGAGCCGGGCCGTGGATGAGACGCTCCTTCCGTCCGGGCAGCAGGTGCAGGACATCGCTGACGAGTTCCGCCGGGAGTGGGCGTTGTCCGTCTGGCCCATAGCGGGCCTTGGGCTCCGGATGGGCGAGATGCTCGGTCTCCGGGTCGGGGACGTCCTCGACGACCGCGTACGGCTCCGCCGCCAGGTAACCCGCGTCAAGGGCGTCAGGGGGGCCGTACTGGGCCCGCTGAAGCATCGCAGGAAGGGAGACTGGCGGGACGTTCCGTTGGCGACGAACCTGTCCGAGGCCGTGGGCGAGCACGTGGCCCGCTATGGCACCGGTCCGGACGGTGCCCTGCTCCAGGCGATCACCGGAACCCTGGTCACGACCTCGGACTACTCGTCCGCGTTCCGTAAGGTCGTGAAGACTCTGGGTTACGACTGGTCGCCTCACGACCTGCGGCACTGGTTCGCCACGACCGCGCTCAGCAATGGTCTGCCACTCTTGGATGTGTCCAGGTGGCTCGGACACAAGAGCATCGAGGAGACGGCGGACACGTACGGGCACCTCACTCCCGACTCCACGGGCCGGGCTGTCAAGGTGATGGATGTGGCGCTGACTCAGCACCGTGCTGACGTGGTGCTGACTGACGCGGCATGATTCAGCGTTTTCGCTGGTCGGAGGGGCGGATTGGAATGTGCGGACGGTATGCAGCAAGTCGCAGGCCCGAGGATCTCGCAGGAGTCTTTGAGATCGACAGGTGGGAGCCGGAAGAGGCCCTGGAGCCCGACTACAACGTGGCACCCACCAAAGAGGTCTTCGCCGTGCTCGACCGCGCAGTGAAGGACGCGGACGACCCGCGGCCGGTTCGGCAGCTGCGGAAGCTGAAGTGGGGCCTCGTGCCGTCCTGGGCCAAGACGCCCGAGGGCGGGGCCCGGATGATCAACGCCCGTGCGGAGACCGTCCACGAGAAGCCGTCCTACCGTCGCGCCTTCGCCGCCCGGCGATGCATCCTGCCCGCCGACGGCTACTACGAGTGGGTCACCGGCACGCAGGAGCGGGACCTGGAGGTCGAGGGCAAACGCAAGCGCCCGCGCAAGCAGCCGTACTTCGTGACACCGGCCGACGGCTCGGTGTTCGCGATGGCGGGTCTGTACGAGTTCTGGCGGGACCGGACCCTGCCGGACGACCATCCACGGGCCTGGTGGGCGACGTGCACCGTCGTCACCACCGAGGCGGAGACCACGCCGCTCGCGGTGGCGCCGGCGGACGGCCTGAGGGCTCTGGCCGACATCCACCCGCGGATGCCGCTGATGCTCACACCGGACCGCTGGGACGCCTGGCTCGACCCCGCCCGCACGGACACCGAGGAGCTGCGCGGGCTTCTCGCGCCGCCGCCCTCCGGCCTGATGCGTGCCTTCCCGGTCTCCACCGCGGTCAGCAACGTGCGCAACAACGGCCCGGAGCTGCTGAGGGAGCTGGAGGCACCGGAAGAGAGCACACTCTTCTGACGTGACGCCTGTGAGGAACACGAAGAACGCTCCTACCGCGGCCGGCCCGGCGGAGCCGCCGTCGGCCGAGACCGTCGAGACCGACGCCGGTCCTGCCCGCATCACCTGGCACCCCGCCCGGCACACCGCGCGCTTCGTCCTCGCGCTGAGTCACGGCGCCGGCGGCGGCATCGAAGCCCGGGACCTGCGGGCCCTGGCCGCCGTGCTGCCCGCGCACGGCACGACCGTGGCGCTGGTGGAGCAGCCCTGGCGGGTGGCCGGCAAGAAGGTGGCCCCCGCGCCGAAGACCCTGGACACCGGCTGGCGCGGCCTCTGGCCCGCGCTGACGAAGCCGGGCCTGCCGGTGATCTCGGGCGGGCGCAGCGCCGGAGCCCGCGTCGCCTGCCGGACCGCCGGTGAACTGGGCGCCCACGCGGTGCTCGCTCTCGGTTTTCCCCTGCACCCGCCGGGCAGGCCCGAGAAGTCCCGCGCCGACGAGCTGCTCGGGGCCGGGGTGCCCACCCTCGTCGTACAGGGCGGCAACGACCCCTTCGGCAGGCCCGGAGAGTTCCCCGAGGGGACGTACGAACTGGTCGAGGTGGCGCACGGCGATCACGGTCTCGCCGTTCCCAAGCGGGCGGACATCACGCAGGAGGAGGCCCTGACGGTCGTCACGGACGCTGTCGTGCGGTGGGTCGGCTCCCTCGTGGAGCAGTGGGCGCCCGGCCCGCCCGGGTAAAGCTTCGGGAATGTCCGGACGGCCTCCGCTGTTGACCCCGACGTGTCCGCCGGTCCGCCGGCGCAGCCGTCGTAGTCGTAGGAGAGGAAGTCCGCCGCATGGGTTCGACCTTCTGCCCGAGCCGCAAGGGCCGCACCGAGCTGGACTGGACGGTGCTGCACGCGGCCAGGACCGTTCCCCTTCGGGCGGCGGACGGACCGGATCGTCGTCTATCCTCCGATTCGAGTGAGACCGTTTCCGGTCCCACGACAACTCTGGAGGAGGTGGGTCCGGTTCCCGGTACCGACGCAGGGACCGAACACGGCCAGGCGGAGCAGCCCGAGGGGCAGGGCGACAAGCGAGTGGAATCGACCGCCGAACGCAGCGCGCGCTTCGAGCGGGACGCGCTCGAGTTCCTCGACCAGATGTACTCGGCCGCCCTGCGCATGACGCGCAACCCGGCGGACGCCGAGGACCTGGTCCAGGAGACGTACGCCAAGGCGTACGCGTCCTTCCACCAGTTCCGTGAGGGCACCAACCTCAAGGCGTGGCTGTACCGGATCCTCACCAACACCTTCATCAACTCGTACCGCAAGAAGCAGCGGGAACCGCTGCGCAGCGGTTCCGAGGAGATCGAGGACTGGCAGATCGCGCGGGCCGCGTCGCACATGTCGACCGGTCTGCGTTCCGCGGAGGCACAGGCGCTGGACCACCTTCCCGACTCGGACGTCAAGGAAGCGCTCCAGGCGATCCCCGAGGAGTTCCGCATCGCCGTGTATCTCGCCGATGTCGAGGGCTTTGCCTACAAGGAGATCGCCGACATCATGGGCACACCCATCGGTACCGTGATGTCCCGGCTGCACCGTGGCCGCCGCCAGCTGCGCGGCATGCTCGAGGACTACGCGCGCGAGCGCGGACTGGTCCCGGCGGGCGCCGGAGAGTCGAACGAAGCGAAAGGCTCGAGGTCATGAGCTGCGGAGAGCCGCACGAGACGGATTGCAGCGAGATCCTCGATCATCTCTACGAGTTCCTCGACCGTGAGATGCCGGACTCCGACTGCGTGAAATTCGAGCACCACTTCGAGGAGTGCTCGCCCTGCCTCGAGAAGTACGGGCTCGAGCAGGCGGTGAAGAAGCTGGTCAAGCGGTGCTGCGGACAGGACGACGTGCCCGGCGACCTGCGCGCCAAGGTCATGGGCCGGATCGACGTGATCCGCTCGGGCCAGGCCGTTCCCGATCAGGACGTCACCGTTTCCGAGGCGGCCGCACAACGGCCCCAGGCCGCTCCGGCGCCACAGGATTCCTGAGCCTTCCAGGGGAGTCCCGGCCTCTCCGGGCCCGCTGCTCGAACACCCTCCGAACGGTCGCCCCGGCAGGCACCCCCGAAAGGGGAGCGCCCTCACCCGTACGTGCTAATCCACGGGGCGGGGGCCCGCGGAGGCGCCGTCCGTCCCCCTAGGCTCCGGACCCTGACAGGCGCCAGGCCGAGCGAGGCCGGCACGGTCGGGGGAGGTCCGATGGAGGCGTTACCGGCACGGGCCCGTGTGTACGTGGCCGGTGTCGCCGTGGCGGGCCTGCTCTGTCTGCTGCCGGCGGTGCCGCTGTCGCCGCTGCCGGTGCGGGCCGCCCCCGCCGCGGACGTCTCCTGGCGGGCCGTCGCCTCGCTCGCCGTGCTGTACGCCTGCTGCGAACGCCTCGCCCGGTCCCGGCAGCTCGGCGCCCCGCACTCCGGCGGCACCTTCCACCCCGTACTGCTCGCCGCGGCCTTTCTGCTGCCGCCGTCCGCCGCAGCGCTGGTCGCGCTGCCCGGCGCGCTGCTCGCCCCCGTGGAGCAGCGGCCGTTCCTCGCGCGGCGAGTCGGGCGGGCCGGACAACTGACCCTCGCCGTGTGGGCCGCGAGTCGGGCACACCGTGCGGCCGGCGGCGGGGAAGCGGTCGCGGCCGGTGACGTTCCCGCGGCGCTGGGCGCGGCCGGCGCCGCGGTGCTGGTGTTCTGCCTGGTGCTGACGCTGCTGGACCGCGGCATCGTGGTGCTGGTGGGGGGCCTGCCGCTTCGGCCCGGGAGCCGGACGGCCTGGCGGACGACGCGACAAAGGACCCGGCGGACGGCCTGGTGGCGGCTCTTCCTGCGGTCGCTCGCACCGGTCACCGTGCACGGTCTCGCCGGACTGATGATGGCACTGCTGTGGCGCAGCCCTCACGGGCCCGTGGCCGCGCTGCTCGTGCTGCCGCCGATGTACGTCTCGTGGTGGGCGTTCGCCCAGTACCACCGGGAGCGGGCCGCCCACCAGGCCACGATCCGCGCGCTCGTGCAGGCCGTCGACATCAAGGACGGGTACACACGCGGACACAGCGAGCGGGTCGGCCAGGCCTCCACGATGATCGCGCGCGAGCTCGGCATGGACGACGAGCGGACCGAGGTGCTGCGCTTCGCCGGCATCCTGCACGACGTCGGCAAGCTCGGGGTGCCCACCCGGCTGCTCACCAAGGACGGGCCACTGACCCCCGAGGAGCGGCGGGTCATCGAACTGCACCCCGAGTACGGGCACGAGATGGTCCGGGGGATCTCCTTCCTGGGCGAGGCCCGCGCGGCCGTGCTGCACCATCACGAGCGGCTGGACGGCAGCGGTTACCCCTATGGGCTGGCGGGCGGTCAGATCCCGGAGTCCGCGCGCGTGGTGGCGGTCGCCGACGCCTTCGACGCGATGACCTCCAACCGCTCCTACAGCAGGGCACGGCCGGTTCCCGTGGCGCTGGACGAGCTCCAGCGGTGCGCGGGGGGCCACTTCGACCCGCGGATGGTGGAGGCGCTGGTGCGGGCGATCGGCCGGACCGGCTGGCACCCCGCGGTGACGGCCGAGGACGCCCGCCGGCCCGCCGGCCCGCCCGCCCCGCCGGTTGCCGAGCCTGCCGCCGATTCGCCCGGGGCACGCCGATGACGCCGCGGCCGCACACCCTCGTGCACGTCTGCGCCGCCGTGCTCGCCGCCGGCTGTCTCGGTGCCGCCCTGTGGCACGGGGTCGCGGAACGAGGCGTCGCCCTCGCCTTCGGCGTACTCGTCGCGGTCGGGGAACTCACGCGGCACCACGGCCCGCGGCGGCCCCGCGACGGACGGCAGCCCGGTGAAGGAGCGCCGCCGGGCGCCGGAACGCAGCCCCGCGACGGACCGCGGGTCCGTCAGGCCGCGCCGCTCGCCGCCGCCGGGTCACTGGCGTACGCGTTGCTCGGCGAGGCCGGGGGGCGGCCCAGCCACCACGGCGTGGCCCAGGTCGTCGTCGTGGTCCTTGCCGCCTCCCTGTGCGGCAGCGTGCCGCACGTCGGTCGCGGGCACGGGCCCACCCGCGACCGGCTGGCCCGCCGGACCCTCACCGTCGGGTTCGTCGCCGTGTGTTTCCAGCCCTTGTACGGCAGCGGGACGTTCGACGACTGGGGCGGCCCCGCCTACGCGCTGCTGCTGCTCGCCCTGCTGTCGCTGTCCGCCCTGTGCGACGCCGTGCTCGCCGCCGCGCTGGCCCACTCCCGCACCGGCCGGCCCTTCCCGCCGGCGCTGCGCGACGAACTGAGGGCGCTGCCCGGCATCGGGGCCGCCGTCGTCGCGACGGGCGCGGTGATGGCGCTCGGCGTCGCGGCCGTGGGGCTGTGGGCGCTGCCCCTGCTCTCCGTGCCCCTGCTGCTCGCGCAGTTGTCCTACCGGCGGTACGCGGCTGTCCGGGCCACCTACCGGCAGACCATCGCCTCCCTCGCCCGGGCCACCGAGATCGCCGGCTGCACCCCGGCCGGGCATGCCCGCAGGGTCGCCGACCTCAGCCGGTCGGTGGGCCGGGACCTGGGGCTGACCGAGCCGGATCTGGTGGTGCTGGAGTACGCGGCCCTGATGCACGACATCGGCCAGCTCAGCCTTGTCGACCCGGTGCCGGCGGGCGCCACCGCCGTCCTTCCGGCCCCGGAACAGCGGCGGATCGCCCTGCTCGGCGGCGCCGTGGTCCGCCAGACCGGGGTGGACCCGAGGGTGGCCGGGATCGTGGAGCGGCAGGCCGAACCGCATCAGGAGCAGCCGCTGGCCGCGCGGATCGTCCGGGTGGTGAACGCGTACGACGAGAAGTCCCGGGCAGGAGGCCCCGACGGGCCGCTGACGGCACTGGAGGAACTACGCCTCGGTACCGCCGGCGAGTACGCGCCCCAGGTCGTCGAGTCCCTGGCCCGGGTGCTGTCCAGGGCCGGGGCGAGGGAGCACGCGGACGGGTACGACGACGGGGGCGGCCGGTGGTGAGGCGGCGGGAGGCCGCCGGGGAACCACGGAGGCCGGGATGTGAGGATCGGGAGGTGAGGATGAGGACGAGGTGGGGGAGTGACGGCGGAAGAGGCGCGGGAACTGCCGTGAGGACAGGCGCCCGACCGCGGTGGGAGCCGCGAACCGGACGGTCTGACCCGGACCGGTCCGGGGTAACCCATGGGTAATGAGCGCCCTTCCGGCCGTACGTGGTTGGATGCGAAGGAGACGGTGTCCGGGGGCTAGGCCGCCCACCGCACGGAACTGGCAGGCGGGAATCGTGAGGATCTTCGGCAAGGGACGGAACAGGCCCTCCGCCTCCTGGCGGCAGGCCACGGACCGGGCGTTCACACTCATCGGCGACGGCCGCTACGAGGACGCGGGCGCGCTGCTCACCCGGGCCGCCGATCTGGAGCCCTGGCTGTCGGAGTCCTGGTTCAACCTCGCGCTGCTGCACAAGTTCCGGCACGACTGGGAGCAGGCGCGGACAGCGGGCCTCAGGGCCGTGGCGCTGCTCGACCGGGACACCGGCGCGCCGGACTGGTGGAACGTCGGCATCGCCGCCACCGCCCTGCAGGACTGGCCGCTGGCCCGCCGGGCCTGGCAGGCCTACGGGCTGAAGGTGCCGGGAAGCCCCACCGACTCCGGTGAGCCGCTCGGCATGGACCTGGGCAGCGCGGCCGTGCGGCTGTCCCCGGAGGGGGAGGCCGAGGTCGTCTGGGGGCGGCGGCTCGACCCCGCCCGGATCGAGGTGCTGTCCATTCCGCTGCCGTCCTCCGGCCGTCGCTGGGGCGAGGTCGTCCTGCACGACGGGGTGCCGCACGGCGAGCGAAGCACGGCCGCCGGGCACACCTACCCGGTGTTCGACGAGATCGAGTTGTGGGCGCCCTCGCCGGTGCCCACGTGGGTGGTCCTGCTGGAGGCCGCGAGTGAGGCCGACCGGGACGCCCTGGAGCAGCTGGCCGCGGACGCCGGGTTCGCCGCGGAGGACTGGTCGTCCTCGGTGCGGCTGCTGTGCCGGTTGTGCTCGGAGTCCCGGATGCCGTCCGACGAGGGAGAGGGCGAGCATCTCGACCCGCACGACCACAGCGAGCCCGGACATCCCGGACCGCTCGGCCACCGCACCGACGGGCAGTTGTGGGTGCCGGAGCGCGAGTGCGGGCTGGCCGCGCCGGCCTCGCTGGTCCGCGGTCTGCTGGACGGATGGGTCGCGGACAGCCCGGACTCGCGGGACTGGCGGGACCTCGAAGAAGTCTGCTAGGGCGTTTTCAGCACCCGTTCACGAGGCGGACCGCCGGGGCCGGTCCTCGGTCCGGCCGCGGGCGAGGGCCGGTCGGCGGGCCGTCCGCTCGCCGTACCCTGTATCAGCACCACACCCCATGTTTTCCAGGAAGGCGTACGTCGGTCATGGTTCAGCAGGACACCGATCAGCAGCACGCGGGCGTGCTCCCCGTCGACGAGGAGGGGTACGTCATCGACACGGAGGGCTGCGCGGAGCGCGAGGCCTCCTGGGTCGAGCGCGGCACCTCGCGGCCGATCACCGTGGTCGGCAACCCGGTGCTGCACAAGGAGTGCCGGGACGTCACCGACTTCGGCCCGGAACTCCAGCAGCTGGTCGCGGACATGTTCGCCAGCCAGCGCACCGCCGAGGGCGTGGGCCTGGCCGCCAACCAGATCGGTGTCGACCTGAAGGTCTTCGTCTACGACTGCCCGGACGACGACGGCGCGCGCCACGTCGGCGTGATCTGCAACCCCGAGCCGGTCGAACTGCCCGCCGAGAAGCGCCGGCTGGACGATTCCAACGAGGGCTGTCTGTCCGTTCCCACGGCGTACGCTCCGCTGGCCCGGCCCGACTACGCCGAGGTGACCGGTCGGGACGAGCTGGGCAACCCGGTCAAGGTGCGCGGCACCGGCTACTTCGCACGGTGTTTGCAGCACGAGACGGATCACCTCTACGGCTACCTGTACATCGACCGGCTCTCCAAGCGGGAACGTAAGGACGCGCTGCGGCAGATGGCCGAGAACGAGCCCCGCTATCCCGTGGTCGCCAACGACTGATTGCCCGTCACGTCCGTCACGTCCGTCACGTCCGTCACGTCCGTCACGTCCGGGCCCCTCGGCCCTCTCGGCCCCTGGCCCCGCAGAACTCCCTCGCGCACGGCGCGTGATCCGGCATCCCACCGGACCACGCGTTGTTCGTCTTTCCGGCAGGTGTTCGATCCCTCGGCCGACCGGTGGCCCCAAACCAGACACGCAAGGAGAGCTTCTCGGCACCCTCGGGTAGTGAAGGAGGCAAATGCGTTCCCAGAAGGGTCAGTTGTGGTGCTGAATGGAGGGGCGGGGATACGCAACGGCGCGTGCCCGGCACGGGGGAACGGGGCACACGCTGACCGGCGGCCGAGAGGGGAATGTTCGTGCATGCTTTGTCACACGGCACCACATCGAAACCGACCACCGTCGCAGTTCCACCGGCACTGTCCCTCCCGGTGATCGAGACGGCCTTTCCCCGGCAGCTCCATCCGTATTGGCCGAGGCTCCAGGAGGAAACCCGTGCGTGGCTGCTCGAAAAGCGGCTCATGCCGGCCGACAAGGTGGAGGAATATGCCGACGGACTGTGCTACACGGACCTCATGGCGGGCTACTACACCGGCGCCGCCGACGAGGTCCTCCAGGCGATAGCGGACTACAGCGCGTGGTTCTTCGTCTGGGACGACCGGCACGACCGCGACATCGTGCACGGCCGCCCCGACGCCTGGCGGCGGCTGAAGGACCAGCTGCACACGGCCCTCGACCGTCCCACGGACCACCTGCGTCACGAAGACGCACTGGTGGCCGGGCTCGCGGACGGTGTGCGGCGGTTGTACTCGTTCCTTCCGGACACGTGGAACGCCCGGTTCGCCCGGCACTTCCACGCGGTGATCGAGGCGTACGACCAGGAATTCCGCAATCGCACGGAGGGAATCGTCCCGACCGTCGAGGAATACCTGGAGCTGCGCCGGCTCACCTTCGCCCACTGGATCTGGACCGATCTCCTGGAGCCCAGTGCGGGCTGCGAACTGCCGGACTCCGTGCGGAAGAACCCGTCCTATCGGAAGGCGGCCCTGTTGAGTCAGGAATTCGCCGCCTGGTACAACGACCTCTGCTCACTCCCGAAGGAATTGGCGGGCCATGAGGTGCACAATCTCGGAATCAGTCTCATCACCCATGAAGGGCTGACTCTCGAAGAGGCGGCCGCCGATGTGAGGCGCCGGGTCGAGGAATGCGTCACGGAATTCATCGACGTCGAACAGGAAGCCTTACGCTTCGCCGACGGTCTCGACGACGGCACGGTGAGAGGAAAGGAACGGGCTGCGGCCGTGCGCGCCTGTCTCGGAAACATGCGGAACTGGTTCAGTTCCGTCTACTGGTTCCACCACGAGTCCGGCCGGTACAGGGTCGACAGCTGGGACGACCGGTCCACGCCCCCGTACGTCAACAACGAAGCGGCAGGTGAGAAATGACCGTCGAGTCGGTGACTCCCGACGCACCGGACGCATCCGGAGCATCCGCAACGACCGCGGCATCCGGTGAGGCGGCCCGGGTGAGGACCGACGCGACCGGGCCGCGCGTGGCGCCGGTGGCCGGCGGAGGCGTCCCCGGCCTCGGTCACGGCCTCACACTGGTCCGCGATCCGCTCGCCTTCATGTCCCGGCTGCGCGACCACGGCGACGTCGTGCGGCTCAAGCTCGGCCCCAAGACCGTGTACGCCGTCACCACGCCCGCCCTCACCGGTGCGCTGGCCCTCAGCGCCGACTACATCATCTCCGGCCCCCTGTGGGAGTCCATGGAGGACCTGCTCGGAAAGGAGGGCGTGGCCACGGCCAACGGCCCGCTGCACCGGCGCCAGCGACGCACCATCCAGCCGGCCTTCCGGCTCGACGCGATCCCCGCCTACGGCCCGGTCATCGAAGAGGAGGCCCACGCGCTGACCGAGCGCTGGGTGCCGGGGGAGCCGGTCGACTGCACCACCGAGGCGTTCCGGGTCGCCGTGCGCATCGCCGCCCGCTGTCTCCTGCGCGGCGGTTACACGGACGAGCGGGCGGACCGGCTGTGCGTCGCGCTCTCCACCGTCTTCCGCGGCATGTACCGGCGGATGGTGCTGCCGCTCGGCCCGCTGCACAAGCTGCCGCTTCCGGCCAATCGCGAATTCAACCGGGCTCTGGCCGATTTGCATCGCGTGGTCGACGAGATCGTCGCCGAGCGCCGCGCGTCCGGTCAAAAGCCGGACGATTTGCTGACGGCATTGCTGGAGGCGAAGGACGACAATGGTGACCCGATCGGGGAGCAGGAGATCCACGACCAGGTGCTCGCGATACTCACCCCCGGCGGTGAAACGATCGGCTCCACGATCATGTGGTTGCTGCAGGCACTTGCCGCGCATCCGGAACACGGCGACAGGATGCGCGACGAGGTTCTCGCCGTTACCGGAGGCCGCCCGGTGGCATTCGAGGACATCCACAAGCTCACGCACACCAACAATGTCGTCGTCGAGGCCATGCGTTTGCGTCCCGCTGTCTGGATATTGACCCGCAGGGCGGTCAGGGACACGGAGCTCGGTGGCTATCGCATTCCGGCCGGAGCGGACATCATCTACAGCCCATTCGCGATCCAGCGCGATCCGAAGTCGTACGAGCGCAACCTGGAGTTCGACCCGGACCGCTGGCTTCCGGAGCGTGCGAAGCACGTTCCGAAATACGCCATGAGTCCGTTCGGCGTGGGCAACCGCAAGTGCCCGAGCGATCACTTCTCGATGGCCCAGCTCAGCCTGATCGCGGCGGCGCTGGCGACGAAGTTCCGCTTCGAGCACGTGCCCGGCTCGGACGACACCACCCGCGTGGGCATCACCCTGCGCCCGAACCGGCTGATGCTGAGGCCGGTCACGCGCTGAACCGCCACAGCCGGCAGAACGGTCACCTCCGGCGGGCGTTCACGCGGCCCCGAGGCCGCGTGAACGCCCGCGCCGCCGCCGTGTGGCGCCACGCCCCCGCACGGAGAGCCACCCCGCACCGCACGCGCGGCATGAGACGGGGCGGTAACCGGGCCCGACGGGCCGGGGCCTGTGGCGGAGGGGGATGCCTGCCGCGCGGCGCCCGGCACGTGCTCCCCTCCTCCCGCCGCACCGCCCGAAAGCCCGGGTGCGCCCGGTACGAGGGCTTCCGGGCGGCACGCCCGGAACAGGCTCCCCGAGCTCCCGGCTTCGCTCGAGCAGGGGGCCCGACCTCCGTGACGCCGCGCGGCCGCCCTCCGGGCGACGACGCCACTTCCGCGGCAGACCCTAGAAGTCCTCGTCCAGGTCGACCGTGCCCTCCACGGCGACCTGGTACGCGGACGGACGCCGCTCGAAGAAGTTCGTCAGTTCCTGGACCCCCTGAAGCTCCATGAACGCGAACGGATTGTCCGAGCCGTACACCGGTGCGAAGCCCAGGCGGGTCAGCCGCTGATCGGCCACGCACTCCAGGTACTGCCGCATCGACCCGGTGTTCATGCCCGGCAGTCCGTCACCGCACAGGTCCTGCCCGAACTGCAGCTCCGCCTCGACCGCTTCGCGCAGCATGTCCGTCACCTGCTGCCGGAGCTCGTCGTCGAACAGGTCCGGCTCCTCCTTGCGGACGGTGTCGACCACGTCGAAGGCGAAGGACATGTGCATCGTCTCGTCCCGGAACACCCAGTTGGTGCCGGTCGCCAGACCGTGCAGCAGGCCCCGGCCGCGGAACCAGTACACGTAGGCGAACGCCCCGTAGAAGAACAGGCCCTCGATGCACGCGGCGAAGCAGATCAGGTTGAGCAGGAAGCGGCGGCGGTCGGCCCGCGTCTCCAGCCGGTCCAGCTTCTCCACGGAGTCCATCCACCGGAAGCAGAACTCGGCCTTCTCCCGGATGGACGGAATGTTCTCCACCGCCGCGAACGCGGCCGTCCGGTCCTGAGGGTCGGGCAGGTAGGTGTCCAGCAGCGTCAGGTAGAACTGGACGTGCACCGCCTCCTCGAAGAGCTGCCGCGACAGGTACAGCCGCGCCTCCGGGGAGTTGATGTGCCTGTAGAGGGTGAGCACGAGGTTGTTGGCCACGATCGAGTCGCCGGTGGCGAAGAACGCCACCAGGCGGCCGATCAGATGCTGTTCCGCGGGGCTCAGTCTCGCGAGGTCGGCGACGTCCGAGTGGAGGTCGACCTCCTCCACGGTCCAGGTGTTCTTGATCGCGTCCCGGTAGCGCTCGTAGAAGTCGGGGTAGCGCATGGGCCGCAGGGTGAGCTCGAAACCCGGGTCGAGGAGGTTCTGGGTCCGGGGGGTGTCCGTGGTGCTGGTCATTACTGGCAGGCCTCGCAGGACTCGGGGTTCTCAAGGGAGCAGGCGACGGTCTCGGGGCCGGCGGCCGGCTGCCGGGCGGGGACGGGTGCAGGGGTGGGAACGGGTGCGGTGGCGGCGGTGGTCTGCGCCTGGGCCGCGCGGGCGATGCGGGTCGCCGGGCGCGAGCGCAGGTAGTACGTGGTCTTCAGGCCCCGCTTCCAGGCGTAGGCGTACATCGAGGAGAGCTTGCCGATGGTCGGCGTCTCCATGAACAGGTTCAGTGACTGCGACTGGTCCAGGAACGGAGTGCGGTCGGCGGCCATGTCGATCAGACCGCGCTGCGGGATCTCCCACGCGGTCCGGTACAGCTCGCGCACCTCCTCGGGGATCCGGGCGACCCCCTGGACCGAGCCGCCGGCCTCGCGCAGCGCCTCGCGGGTCCGCGCGTCCCACACGCCCAGCCGCTTCAGATCGTTCACCAGATACGAGTTGACCTGGAGGAACTCGCCGGACAGCGTCTCGCGCTTGAACAGATTGGACACCTGCGGCTCGATGCACTCGTACACCCCGGCGATGGACGCGATGGTGGCCGTCGGCGCGATCGCCAGCAGCAGGGCGTTGCGCAGGCCGACCGACGCGATGCGCCCGCGCAGCGCCGACCACCGCTCGGGCCAGGCGAGTGCGGTGTCGTAGTGGTCGGGGTGCAGCACGCCCCGGGCGGTCCGTGTGTGCTCCCAGGCAGGCAGCACACCGTCGCGTTCGGCCAGGTCGGCGGAGGTCTCGTACGCGGCGAGCATGATCCGCTCCGCGATCCGGGCGGAGAGCCGCCGGGCCCGGGGCGAGCCGAAGGGCAGGCGCAGGGCGAAGAAGACGTCCTGGAGGCCCATCACGCCCAGCCCCACCGGGCGCCAGCGCGCGTTGGAGCGGCCCGCCTGCTCGGTCGGGTAGAAGTTGATGTCCACGACCCGGTCGAGGAAGGTGACGGCCGTACGCACGGTCTCGTCCAGCCGCACCCAGTCCAGGTCACCGGCATCCCGGTCGACGAGCGCGCCGAGGTTGACCGAGCCCAGGTTGCAGACCGCGGTCTCCCCGTCGCCGGTGACCTCCAGGATCTCCGTGCACAGGTTGGACGAGTGGACGACGTGGCCGGGCTCGGCGGTCTGGTTGGCGGTGCGGTTGGCGGCGTCCTTGAACGTCATCCAGCCGTTGCCGGTCTGGGCGAGGGTCCGCATCATGCGTCCGTACAGCTCCCGCGCGGGGATCGTCCTGCGTGCCAGGGCCGCGTCCTCGGCGGCCCGGTAGGCCGCGTCGAACTCCTCGCCCCACAGGTCGACCAGGTCCGGGACGTCGGACGGGGAGAACAGCGACCAGGGCGCGTCGGCGTTCACCCGGCGCATGAACTCGTCCGGCACCCAGTGTGCGAGGTTCAGGTTGTGCGTACGGCGGGCGTCCTCACCGGTGTTGTCGCGCAGTTCCAGGAACTCCTCGACGTCCGAGTGCCAGGTCTCCAGGTAGACCGCCGCCGCGCCCTTGCGCCGGCCGCCCTGGTTCACGGCGGCGACCGAGGCGTCCAGGGTCTTCAGGAACGGGACGATGCCGTTGGAGTGCCCGTTGGTGCCGCGGATCAGCGAACCCCGGGAGCGGACGCGGGAGTAGGACAGGCCGATGCCGCCGGCGTGCTTGGAGAGGCGGGCCACCTGGTGGTAGCGGTCGTAGAGGGAGTCCAGCTCGTCCTTCGGGGAGTCGAGGAGGTAGCAGGACGACATCTGGGGGTGCCGGGTACCGGAGTTGAACAGGGTGGGGGAGGAGGGAAGGTACTCCAGGCGGCTCATCAGGCGGTACAGCGCGGCGACTTCGTCCACCGGCCGGACGTCCGCGTTGCCGGCGTCCTTCGCGAGGCCCGCGGCGACCCGCAGCAGGAAGTACTGCGGTGTCTCGACGACCTTGCGGGTCACCGGATGCCGCAGCAGATAGCGGCTGTGCAGGGTGCGCAGCCCGAAGTAGCCGAAGCGGTCGTCGGCCCGCGGGTCGATCAGCGCGTCGAGCCGGTCCGCGTGCCCCTGGACGAACGCGGCGGTCCGGTCCGCGACGAGACCCTCGCGGTGCCCGGCCGCGATCGAGGACGTGAACGACGTGACTCCCTGCGAGGCGGCCTCGGCGCGGATGCCGAGGGTCAGCAGCCGGGCGGCGAGCCGGGAGTAGACGGGATCCTCGGAGATGAGCCCGGCCGCCGCCTCGGTGGCCAGCTCGCGCAGCTCGGCCTCGTCCGCGTGCGCGGACCGGCCGCGCAGCGCGGCGGCGGCGACCCGGCCGGGGTCGGCGTCCTGGAGGTCTGCGGTCAGCCCGGTCAGGGTTTGCAGCAGCGCGGCACCGGGGCCGTCGCTCGTATCGGCCGCTGAAGCAGGATCGGCTGGCGCGATGGTCACGTGGGGCTCTCCCTCGCTCGGCACGGGGCCTCGGCAAGGGCAGGGGGCAGCACACGGGCACGCGCACGCGCCGCGCGTCCACCGGCCCATTCCGCGAGGCCCGGACGTCTGGCACCCGGACCGGACGGCCGGGTGCACTGTCGGCAGGTCCTCGGACTCAAGCCCGTGCGGGCACGCGGGAAACGTGAAAACGCACAAGTACACCGTTGCGGGACAGTTCCGGATTCGCACCGGATTCCCCTGCGGCGACAGCGAGCATGAGCATACATCTTGTGCCGAGTGCTGTCGGCAGCCCCATATCTTGTGTCGTAGGGGGTGCGGCGATGCCGGGGCGAGGTGGTGTCGGAGCGTCAGTCCACAGGCGGGCGGCGTGATGTCGGCCAGGTGCGGAACCGGGTTCCAGTCCCGTCCGGGAGAGCGGACGAAGCCGAGACGCCCGCAGCCGCGGTGGGCCGCACGCATCGACCGCCGGGTCGACAGCACGATGCGTACGCATCCCTCGGTGGCCCGCGCCCGGTCGGCACAGGCGCGAACGAGGGCCTCCCCGGCGCCCCGGCACCCCGGCGCCGGGCTGTGCGGGCGACCGCGAGCATCCGGATCTCCGCCTCGCCGGGCCCGGCCACGTCGGCCATCGGCCTGTCGCCCGGTACGAACGCCACCTCGCCCGGCACGCTCCCGGCGCCGCGCGCCTCCGCCGCCCCGGGACGCGCCCCGGGGTCCGCCACGGCGACCAGCACCTCGGCGGCCGCGGCCCGCTGGGCGACGTCCCTGAGCTCGCCGGGGTACGCGTCGCTCCCCCGGAGTCGAGCAGCCCGTCGCGCGGACAGGCCTGCGCGGTGATCTCACCGAGCTCCTCGAACCCGTACGGCTCCACCGGCCGGGTGACGAGGTCCAAGGGCCGCGTGTGCCCCGCGGACACGGCAACGGGCCGCCGGATTTCTCCGGCGGCCCGTTGCCGTGGTCGTGCCCGCGCAGCGTGCCGGTCCCTGTCAGCGCTTCCCGTCGGCTGCTTCGGCCGTGTCCAGCGGCAGCTCGGTGCTGACCCCCGGGTCGCCCGCGTCCGCCGTGTAGTCCTGCGGCCGGGTCTCGTCGATGCCCTCGGGAGCCTTGACCGCCCTCAGGGCGAAGGTCAGGGCGACCGTGACCAGAGCGTTGATCACGAAGGCGGTGAGGCCGATGTAGCCGATCTCGCCGATGCCCGGGATCTCCTGCGACGAACCGCCGAAGTGCTTCTGCGTCGGCGAGGCCACCCCGTACGCCGCGACCGTGCCGTAGACCATGCCGACCGCCCAGCCCGCGAGCAGCGCCCAGCGGTGGAACCAGCGGGTGAACAGGCCGCCCACCAGCGCGGGGAAGGTCTGCAGGATCCAGATGCCGCCAAGGAGCTGGAAGTTGATGGCGACCGTCTTGTCCATGGTGAGGACGAAGGCCAGTGCCCCCACCTTCACCAGGAGCGAGACCACCTTGGAGACCTTGGTCTCCTGCGCCGGCGTAGCGTCCGGTTTGATGAAGTCCTTGTAGATGTTGCGGGTGAACAGGTTCGCGGCCGCGATCGACATGATCGCCGCCGGCACCAGGGCCCCGATGCCGATGGCCGCGAAGGCCACGCCGGCGAACCAGGCCGGGAACATGTTCTCGAACAACTGCGGGATCGCCAGCTGCCCGTTGCTGACGTCGACCCCGGCCGCGATCGCCATGAAGCCGAGCAGCGCCAGCAGGCCCAGCATCAGCGAGTACAGCGGCAGGATCGTGGTGTTGCGGCGGATCACCTCACGGCTGCGCGAGGACAGCGTCGCGGTGATCGAGTGCGGGTACATGAACAGCGCGAGCGCCGAGCCCAACGCCAGCGTGGCGTAGGTCCACTGGCCCGCCTCGGCCGGCACCAGCGAACCGCGCGGCGCGCCGGTGGCCGGGTTGGTCTCGCCGTACGCATCGCTCGCCCTGGCGAAGATGTCGGCGAAGCCGCCCAGCTTGATCGGGATGTAGATGATCGCCACCGCGATCACGAGGTAGATCAGCGTGTCCTTCACGAACGCGATCAGGGCCGGGGCCCGCAGGCCCGACGAGTACGTGTACGCCGCCAGCACACCGAAGGCGATCAGCAGCGGCAGGTCCTTGACGAACCAGTTGGTGTCCTCGCCGCCGCCGACGCCCATCACGTCCAGTACGGCCTGGATGCCGACCAGCTGGAGCGCGATGTACGGCATGGTCGCCAGGATGCCGGTGAGCGCCACCGCCAGCGACAGCCCCTTCGAACCGAACCGGCCGCGCACGAAGTCGGAGGTCGTCACATAGCCGTGCTTGTGCGACACCGACCACAGCCGGGGCAGGAAGGTGAAGATCAGCGGGTAGACGAGGATGGTGTACGGCACGGCGAAGAAGCCCGCCGCGCCCGCCGCGTAGATCGCCGCCGGTACGGCCACGAAGGTGTACGCGGTGTACAGGTCGCCGCCCAGCAGGAACCAGGTGACCCAGGTGCCGAACGACCGTCCGCCCAGGCCCCATTCGTCGAGGCTGTGCTCGTTGGCGGCCCTGCGCCAGCGGGCGGCCAGGAACCCCATCGCCGTGACGAGGACGAAGAAGAAGATGAAGACGGCGAGTGCCACGCCGTTCACGCCGTCGTTCATCGCCGCGCACCGCCCTTCGCCGCCGCGCGGGCACGCTGGTCACGCTGCCACAGCTTGTAGGCGATCACCGTCAGCGCGGTGGAGATCAGCACCCACAGCATCTGGTACCAGTAGAAGAACGGGATACCGATGAAGGCGGGGTCGGTTCTCGCGTACGAACCGACCCACAGCATGGCCACGAACGGTGCTGCAAGGCAGACGCCGATGACGACGCGCGCGGGCGTCACCACCGGATCTCTGCCGGAACCTGGGGCTTGCGACATCGAACGACTCCGTCCCTTCGCTGATCGCCTGCGCTGCGTAATGCGCAGGAAATCTAGGTCAGCGCGGGACCGGGGCGGAACCCCCCGTGGGGATTGCGTACTCAAACTCCACGGAAGGCCGACTCGACGGCTCAGTCCTGCGGGCGCTTCAGCCGGGCCACGAACTTGTACCGGTCCCCCCGGTACACCGAACGCACCCACTCCACCGGCTGTCCGCCCCGGCCCAGCGAGTGCCGGGAGAGCATCAGCATCGGCAGCCCCACATCGGTGCCGAGCAGGCCGGCCTCGCGCGGGGTGGCCAGGGAGGTCTCGATGGTCTCCTCGGCCTCCGCCAGACGGACGTCGTACACCTCGGCGAGGGCGGTGTACAGGGACGTGTACTTGACCAGGCTGCGGCGCAGGGCCGGGAAGCGCTTCGCGCTGAGATGGGTGGTCTCGATGGCCATCGGCTCGCCGTTCGCCATGCGCAGCCGCTCGATGCGCAGCACCCGCCCGCCGGGGGCGATGTCGAGCAGCGAGGCGAGCCCGTCGTCGGCGGTGATGTAGCCGACGTCCAGCAGCTGTGAGGTGGGCTCCAGGCCTTGCGCGCGCATGTCCTCGGTGTACGAGGTGAGTTGCAGCGCCTGCGAGACCTTGGGCTTGGCGACGAAGGTGCCCTTGCCCTGGATGCGCTCCAGGCGCCCCTCGACCACCAGCTCCTGGAGCGCCTGGCGCACGGTGGTGCGCGAGGTGTCGAACTCCGCCGCCAGGGTGCGCTCGGGCGGGACCGGCGTACCGGGAGGGGCCGTTTCCGTCATGTCGAGCAGATGCTTCTTCAACCGGTAGTACTTGGGCACGCGCGCCGTACGGACCGTAGTCCCAGCCTCGTTCTCCGTACTGCTGACGTCGGTGCTCATGCTCTGCCTTCCCGGCTCCGAGTGCCGAACGACCGACATGCCATCGGCCCCGGCTCACATCGTGGCACGGCCGCGGCCGGGAATGTTTCCCGTACGCTCCGTGAACTCCTCTGTATACCGCCGGGCCCGGGGTTGGTCTAGTCCACCGCGGCCGCCCGGGGGCGCGCGGTCCGGGAGCCGCGGCGCGCGGCGTCCAGAGGGCTTCGGTCAGATCCCCTGCCAGTCCGGCTTGTTGGCGTAGGTGTGCCGGAAGTAGTCCGCGAGCTTGAGTCCGGTCGCGGCGGCCTCGTCGACGACGACCGTGACGTGCGGGTGCAGCTGCAGCGCGGACGCCGGGCACACCGCGGCCACCGGGCCCTCGACGGTCGCGGCGACCGCGCCCGCCTTGCCCTCGCCGGTGGCGAGCAGGACCAGGTGGCGGGCCTCCAGGATGGTACCGATGCCCTGGGTGATCACGTGGTGCGGGACCTGGTCGATGTCGTCGTCGAAGAAGCGCGCGTTGTCCACCCGGGTCTGCTCGGTCAGCGTCTTGATCCGGGTGCGCGAGGCGAGCGAGGAGCACGGCTCGTTGAACCCGATGTGCCCGTCCGTCCCGATGCCGAGCAGCTGCAGGTCGACGCCGCCGGCCTCGGCCAGCGCCCTGTCGTACGCCGCGCACGCGGCTTGTACGTCTTCGGCCGTCCCGTCGGGCCCCATGAAGGCGTCCATGCCGATGCCGAGCGGCTCCAGGACCTCGCGCCGGAGCACCGACCGGTAGGACTCGGGGTGATCGGCGGGCAGCCCCACGTACTCGTCGAGCTGGGCGATCCTCGCCCGGGAGGTGTCCACGGCGCCGGAGCACACCTGGGCCGCCAGCGCCTCGTAGACGGGCAGGGGCGTCGATCCGGTGGCCACGCCGAGCAGGGCGTCGGAGGTGCGCCGCAGGAGATCCGCCATGGCCCCGGCGATGAGTGCGCCGCCGGCCTTGGCGTCCGGAACGATGACAACTTCCACGCTGAGCCTGCCGATCTGGGAGGGGACTCGACTGGGTCCGGCCCCGGAGGGGCGCGGGGCGGCCATGTGGTTTAGACCAATCTCAATCTAACAGAGCGGGGGCCCCGCTCCCAGGCGGCCGGGTCAGGGAGCGGAGGGTGGCGGCGCTTTCGGCGGGCATCCGCCGCCGGCCTCCCCTCAGCATCCCAGGGCGGAACGGTCGCGGCCCGCCGGCCGAAATGAGCGTGGAATTCCGTTCCCGGGGCGTACCCCTGCGGGATAGGGTGCCTGGTGGACGCCCGGATGTCCGCTTGACCGTTGTCCCGATCGATCGTTGTCCCGGTGGTCGCGTGAGCACGTGATCGCGTGATCACGGAAAAAGACAACAACGAACAGCCTCCGACACATGGACACGGGTAGTGGTCTAGTCCACACTGCGTAACAGTGCAGCGCACGCAAGCCTGCCTTCCCCGCACAGGAAGGCGGAACGAGGACCCGGAGCTCTCTGCCCTGACTGCCCCGGATCCTCGTCCCTCGGCCGAACGGGGCCGCACACCCCGCGGCCGATGTCGCTCCGGGCTGCGGTGCCGGGAGGGCTGAGGGTCCCTCCCAGGCGCCGCGGCCCGCGGGTGTCTCCCGGGGAGGTGTGACGTGCCGGGTACGCTCGCTGACGTGCCCTCCATGAACGAACTCGTACACCAGCACACCGCTCTCGACGACTCCGATCTCGAGTGGCTTCATCTGCTGGTCTCGGAGTGGCAGCTGCTCTCCGACCTCTCCTTCGCCGACCTGGTCCTGTGGGTCCCCACCCGTGACGGCACCCGCTACGTGTCCGTCGCCCAGATGCGCCCCAACACCGGCCCGACCTCGTACCAGGACGACATGGTCGGTCATCTCGTCCCGCGCGGCCGGCGCCCCATGCTGGACGCGGCCCTGGACGAGGGGCGGATCGTGCGCGAGGGCGACCCGGAGTGGCGCGAGGAGGTCCCGGTCCGCGTCGAGTCCATTCCCGTACGGCGGGAGGGCCGAGTCCTCGGGGTCATCGCGCGCAACACCAACCTGCTCACGGTGCGTACCCCCAGCCGGCTGGAGCTCACCTACCTCCAGAGCGCCTCCGACCTCGCGCAGATGATCGCGGCCGGTTCCTTCCCGTTCGCGAACCAGCAGCTCGACATGGACGCGCTGCCCCGGGTGGGCGACGGGCTGATCCGGCTCGACGCCGAGGGACTCGTCCAGTACGCCTCCCCGAACGCCCTGTCCGCCTACCACCGGATGGGCCTGGCGTCCGACCTGGTCGGCCACCACCTCGGCCGCACCACCGCCGAACTGGCACCTTCCCGCGGGCCGGTGGACGAGGCGCTGGCCAAGGTGGCCAGCGGCTGGGCACCGCGCGAGTTCGAGATCGAGGCGCCCGGCGGGGTGATCCAGTTCCGGGCGATCCCGCTCAAGCCGAAGGGGACCCGCATCGGTTCGCTGGTCCTGCTCCGGGACGTCACCGAACTTCGCCGCCGTGAAAGGGAGTTGATCACCAAGGACGCGACCATCCGGGAGATCCACCACCGGGTGAAGAACAACCTCCAGACGGTGGCGGCACTGCTGCGCCTCCAGGCCCGGCGGATCGGCTCCGAGCGGGGCCGCGCGGCGCTGGAGGAGGCGGTGCGCCGGGTCGGTTCCATCGCGATCGTGCACGAGACGCTCTCCCAGAACCTGGACGAGCGGGTGGAGTTCGACGAGATCGCCGACCGCGTCCTGGCGATGGTCGCCGAGATCTCACCGGGCAAGGTCACCGGCCGGCGCACCGGCCGCTTCGGCATACTCGACGCGGAGGTCGCCACCCCGCTGTCCATGGTGCTGACGGAGGTTCTGCAGAACGCCCTGGAGCACGGCTTCCGCGAGGGCGACACGGGCACGGTCGAGGTGGCGGCGGTCCGCGGCGGCACCACCAAGGAGGCCCGCCTGCTGGTCACCGTCCAGGACGACGGCGTCGGCCTGCCCGAGGACTTCGACCCGCACACCGGCGGCAACCTGGGGCTGCACATCGTACGGACCCTGGTCGAGGGTGAGCTGGGCGGCACCTTCGACATGGTCCCGGCCCCGGGCGGGGGGACACGGGTGATCCTGGACGTGCCGGTGGCCGTGGACAAGTGACGGCGAGCGGCGACGAGCGACGTACCCGATGCAGGCGAGCGGCCAAGAGCCCCGGACGGCCGACCGTCCGGGGCTCTTGCTTGACTGATGGGTTCCCCTCCGGCTCGAAGTGAGCCGAGAACTCGGGGGAGCACCGGGGAACTGCGTGCTGCGGCTCGGGGGCGGGAGATGCGTACGCGCTGTACGCGCCGCCAAGCTCAGGCTGTCAGCAGGGGTGGGTTGTCAGGCGGAGGCCTGACGGGCCCGGTTGCGGGCGGCGCGGCGCTTCATCGCACGGCGCTCGTCCTCGCTGAGACCACCCCAGACGCCGGAGTCCTGACCGGACTCGAGTGCCCACTGAAGGCAGCTCTCGATCACCGGGCAGCGACGGCAGACGGCCTTGGCTTCCTCGATCTGCAGCAGCGCAGGACCGGTGTTGCCGATGGGGAAGAAGAGCTCGGGGTCTTCCTCGCGGCAAACGGCGTTGTGACGCCAGTCCATGGCTGCTACCTCTCCTTGGTATGAACTACATGTGGCTTGTGAATGTGAACGCTTTCACGAATCCCTCAACAAGGGAAGGGCCGAACGCCAGGTCTCCTGGCGTGGTCCTTGGGTGTGAAGAGGGGTTCCGGTGATCTGTGGAGGCCGGTGTTGCGGGCCGTCCCGATCGCCATGTAGAGACTCGCAAACCTCGGCGGCGGATACAACCCCTACCGGAAAGTTTTTTTTGATTCATCGGTGTCGACTAGGTCACAGCCGTACTTCCGTGGGGTGGATCCTGGCCTAAACGTTCGAGTGAAAGGACTTTAGCGTTTTCCGCTCACACAATCACACGCAGTGCACGGCGAACGCCTGTGAACGTCACGCTGGTTCGCAGTCCGAGGTGGTCACCGTCCATCTGGAGGGGCAGTGGCACCTTCGAATGCAAGGTGAACTGGGTCAGATCGTGCCCCGCGACCACATGCCTGCCCAGGGGTCCGCGCTCGGGGGACGAAGTGAGCAACTGGGTGCCATACCGGGCAACGGCGAGGGTGGACAGCCGTTTCAGACCGAAGATGTCGAGCCCGGTATCGAACGAGGCCTTAGGTGACGCGTAGATCGGGCGATTGCCGAGAAACGTCCACGGGGAAGCGTTCGAAACTATGGAGAGCACCAGATCGGTGACCGGTTCCTCACCCGGCTGCTCGAGCGTTATCACGCCGCTGTGGCGATGGGGCTCACCGATCAGCTGACGCACGACCTGACGCATGTACAGCGCGTGAGTGGACTTCCTGCCGCGCTCCCGGTGCTGCTCCACCCGGCCGACCACACCGGCGTCGAAGCCCAGCCCCGCGTTGAAGGTGAACCAACGGGGCGGCACGCCCTCGTCCTCCGTCCCCGGTGTGCCCGACGTCAGGCCCAGGCCGACGGTGCGTTCGCGGCCCTCGCGCAGCGCGTCCAGGAGGGCGCCGGTGGCCTCCACGGGGTGGTTGGGCAGATCCAGGGCGCGGGCGAAGACGTTGGTGGAGCCGCCGGGGACCACGGCGAAGCCGGGCAGGTGCTCCGGGTCGGGGCCGGCGTGCAGCAGGCCGTTGACGACCTCGTTGACCGTGCCGTCGCCGCCGAGGGCCACCACCAGGTCGATGTCGTCGCTCTCCGCCGCCTGCCGGCCCAGGTCGCGCGCGTGGCCGCGGTACTCGGTGGTGACCGCCTCCAGCTTCATCTCGCTGGCGAGGGCGTGGATCAGCACATCGCGCGTGCGCGCACTCGTGGTGGTTGCCGCCGGATTGACCACGAGAAGTGCACGCATGCGATGCAGGGTACCTACTGGGTGGTACCAAGGCCCAGGCCGAGGCGGGGCCGTGAGCGGGGCCAAGGATGGGGCCAAGGGTGGGGCCAGGGGTGTGACCAGGGGCGGAGCCGGGACGGAGTCAGGAGCGGCACGGGCGCGGGAGGGGGCGTGAACCTCCGCACGGGGCGCGCGGGGCGAGGGCTACCCTTCAGGGGTGAGCAGCGAGCAGACCCCCACCACCGCCCCGGACGCCGCCGGGCCCCGCCCGCGCCGCCTGACGTACGCCGCGGGGCTCGCCGCCCTGGAAGGACTGGCCCTGCTGGTCGGCGGGGTCTGGATGCTGGTCCTCGGTCTCACGGGCGAGCCGGACGACCGGCAGCAGGCCGTCACCGGCGGAGTGACGATCGCGGTCCTCGCCCTGTTGCCGTTGCTCGCCGCGCGCGGGCTGCTCGGCCGCCGCGGCTGGAGCCGGGGCCCGGCCGTCATCACCCAGCTCCTGGCCCTGCCGGTGGCCTACAACCTGCTGCAGTCCGACAGTATGGCCATCCCGGCGGGAATCGCGCTCGCGGTGGTCGCCGTCACGGTCCTGGTGCTGCTGCTGAACCCCGAGACGACCCGGGCCCTCGGCATCCGGGGCCCCGGGAACACCGGGAAGTAACGTCGCGTGTTCCCCGGCCCGGGGCCGCGGTTCACCGCCCGGGCGCGTTTCCCCCCTCCGGGCCGCCTCCCGGGCCTCACTCCTCCACGAGCAGCTTCTCCCGCAGCTGGGCCAGCGTGCGGGCTAGCAGCCGGGAGACGTGCATCTGCGAGATGCCGACCTCCTGGGCGATCTGCGACTGGGTCATGTTGCCGAAGAAGCGCAGCAGCAGAATCCGCTTCTCGCGCGGAGGCAGGTCCTCGAGCAGCGGCTTCAGCGACTCGCGGTACTCCACGCCCTCCAGCGCCTCGTCCTCCGCGCCCAGGGTGTCCGCGACCGCCGGGGACTCGTCGTCGGTGTCGGGAACGTCCAGGGACAGCGTGGAGTAGGCGTTGGCGGACTCCAGCCCCTCCAGGACCTCCTCCTCCGAGATCGCCAGCTTCTCGGCGAGCTCGTGGACGGTGGGGGAGCGGCCGTGCTGCTGGGAGAGCTCGGCCGTGGCCGTCGTCAGCGCCAGCCGCAGCTCCTGCAGCCTGCGCGGCACGCGTACCGCCCAGCCCTTGTCCCGGAAGTGCCGCTTGATCTCGCCGACGACCGTCGGGGTCGCGTACGTCGAGAACTCCACGCCACGGTCCGGGTCGAAGCGGTCGACCGACTTGATCAGGCCGATGGTGGCGACCTGTGTCAGGTCGTCCAGCGGTTCCCCGCGGTTGCGGAAACGGCGCGCGAGGTGCTCGACCAGAGGCAGGTGCATGCGGACCAGCCGGTTGCGCAGTTCCGCGTACTCCGGACTGCCGTCCGGCAGCGTGCGCAGCTCGAGGAACAGGGCACGCGCCCCGCTGCGGTCCTGCGGGTGACGCTGTGCGCCGGAGCCGTGCGTCCCGGGGGTGTCCGGTGCCCGCCGGACGCCCTCCGCGCCCGGAGTCCGCGGCACCTCGCTCTCGGCGTGTCGCTCGTGCTCGTTCATCGTCCCGCCCGTCGCCCTTCCCCGAGCGCTCGCCTCGTCCCCCGCCACCGGCTTCGCATGCACACCGTCTCCCTCGCGGCCGGGGGAGACGGCGGGCCGACCGGCCTCGGGCATGCTCCGGGCGGCGGCGTCGTGCTGCCGCCCGCCGTCCGGAGCGCCGGCCACCGCGGAGTCGTCCTCCGGATGCGGCCGTGCCTGTTCCGGGATGGCGTCGATGCCGTCGATGCCGCCCGGCATCCGCTCGGCCGGCAGTTCGCGTGTGCCGCGTTCTTCGTCCCGCACCGGCCCGTCCTCGCTCCTCACGCCGGCCCGGGTCCCGCGCCGCGCTGTTTGTAGAGGCTGATCGAAACGGTTCTGTCCTCGTCCACGGCGGAGGAGACCTTGCCCGCGAGAGCGGACAGCACGGTCCACGCGAAGGTGTCACGCGAAGGCGCGTGACCGTCCGTGGTGGGCGCCGAGACGGTGACCTCGAGCGAGTCGTCGACGAGGCGGAAGACGCAACTGAGCACCGAACCCGGCACGGCCTGCTGAAGCAGGATCGCGCAGGCCTCGTCGACCGCGATGCGCAGGTCCTCGATCTCGTCGAGGGTGAAGTCCAAACGGGCCGCGAGGCCGGCCGTGGCCGTACGCAGCACCGACAGGTAGGCCCCCGCGGCCGGCAGCCGGACTTCCACGAAGTCCTGGGTCGCGGGCTCGCCTGCGATCTGGGACACCCTCACCTCCAAGGTGGTACAAGCGTTCAGGATCGGGGTCGCCCCCGGACAACGCGATATGTGGTTCAGCGGTGACGCTACCGCGCTACGGATGGTCCTGTCCCGGGGACCCCGGCCCCGTGCCGTTACTCATAGTAAACCTGTGGATACGTTCCGTCGCCAGGGGTCTGCGGGTCCGAATGGGAAGAGCGCGCGCCGCATTGACGTACCCAGACGTCAGGCGGTCGAACCGTCCGGTACCGGAGTCCTCTCGGGTCGCGTCGGAAGGCACCGGGACGCCCTTGCCCACGCGCCCCTGCTCACGGGAAGGGGCGCCCGGTGAGCACGGCCGCGACCGTGCTTCCGCGCGGGAACGCGTTCTCCTCCGCCAGGGAAACAAGGGCGTAAAGCAACTTGGCGACATAGACGCGTTCGACGGGTACGCCGTGACGGTGCTCGAAGTCCGCGGCGAACGCGTGGAGTTCCGGCGTCGTACGGGCGTAGCCGCCGAAGTGGAAGCGGTCGTCCAGGCTCCAGACGCCGCGCGGACCACCGAACGCCTCGGCCTGCAGCTCCTGTATCCCGGAGGTCAGGAAGCCGCCCTTGAGTACCGGAACGCCCAGGGCGCGCTCGCCGGAGCCGAGTCCGGCGGCCAGTCCGGCGAGCGTCCCGCCGGTGCCGCACGCCACCGCGACCACGTCCGCACGCCCCGCCAGTTCCTCTCCGAGCGCACGGCAGCCGCGCACGGCGGCGGCGTTGCTGCCGCCCTCGGGGACGACGTACGCGTCCTCGGCGTCCGCGTCACGCAGTACGGCGGCGAGCGTCTCCGGCGTGGTTTTGCGGCGGTAGGCCGCCCGGTCGACGAAGTGCAGCCGCATGCCGTCGGCCGCGCACCGGGCCAGCGAGGCGTTGAGGGGGCGGTCGGCGAGCTCCTGGCCGCGCACCACGCCGACCGTGGGCAGCCCGAGCAGCCGTCCGGCGGCGGCGGTGGCCCGCAGGTGGTTGGAGTAGGCGCCGCCGAAGGTGAGCACCGTCCGTCCGCTCACCGCCGACAGATTCGGCGCGAGTTTGCGCCATTTGTTTCCGATCAGCTCCGGGTGGATCAGATCGTCCCGCTTCAGTAGCAGCCGGACGCCGCGCCGCTCGAACCGCTCGTCCACGACGTCCTGCACCGGCGAGGGCAGCCGGGGGTGCAGACTCGCGAGACCTCCGGGGCCGGCGGGGATGGCGAAGGTTGCGGAGGCCACGGCGGCGGAGGCGGCGGGCTCGGGGCGGCGACGGGCACCTGGCGTCGGGGCGGGGGTCTCCGGGCTGGTCACCGGACCATTGTCGCCCGGCCGGGGAGGCCGGGCGACGGGCGGCTCGGGCACCGGGCGGGCGGAGTGAGCATGGCTGGATTCCGCCCTTGCCGACCGGGCCTCGAACGAACACGTGGCCGACGTGCGCCGTCAGCCCGAACTGCTGCTCGGGACCGGCGCCGGTGCGGTGCCCGCGCCGTCGGCGCCGGACAGGAGGGCCGGGCGGCAGCTTCCGGCGGATTGCCGCCGGACCGGTCCCGGCCCGCTCCCTCGCGCCGGGTGTGCCCGCGTGCGTCACTTGAGCCGGCCGCGGATCCGCTCCCGCATCGATGCCATCGTGAACCCGCGCGGGTCCACCTTTCCGGGCTGCCACTCCAGATGCCCGATCACCGACCGCTCGTTCCAGCCGTGGCGGCGGCAGACGGCGGCGGCGGCCCTCTCGACGGCTTCCAGCTGCGCCGCGGGCCAGAGGTCCTTCCCGTCGCCCAGGTTCTCGCACTCGAAGCCGTAGAAGTACCGGTTGCCGTCGGTGTTCCGCTCGTTGTCCGCGGGCAGCCGCCTCTCCGCGATCACCGCGCGCAGGACGTCGTCGTCACCCAGGCCGGCGTGGTTGGCGCGGCCGTAGCCGACGAGGTGGACCCTGCCGTCCTTGGTGATGACGCCGTGGCACAGCGGTCCCGGCAGGCCCGAGTAGCCCCTGCGGCACAGCTCCACGGTCCGGGCGCTGCCCCGGGTGACCGTGTGATGGATCATCACGCCGTGCACCGGCCCCCACGGGCCCTTGTGGTTGCGGTTGTGGTCGCGCCAGTCGCCGACCTCGACGACCGTGAGGCCCTCCGCCTTCAGAGAGCTCAGGAACGCGCTCGCGGACATGGGTGGGGCCATGGCCGCCCCCCTTCTCACAGCGCGACGGCCGCCGGTCGCGGCCGCCTCGTACCGGTGGTTGTACCTGAACGGAGCGAGCGCAACCGGTTGTTCGGACCCTGTACGAGCCGATCCGGACAAGGTCCGGCCACAGGGCCGCTGCCGAACGGAACCCCTATGGATGCCCACACAGGTGAAGATCCATTCCCGCTCATTCGGGTAATACCGAGGACACGTTCCGTGAGGAAAGGTGTGCCGCGGAGACCGACGTCCGGCACGGATGGGCGCCGGTCACAACTGGGAGGGCAATTCCTTATGTCGGTAGGCGAAGAGGTCCGCACCGAGCAGACCCGGCAGCAGCAGAGTCTCGGCACGGCCGCGGCGCGGAACCTGGCCACCACCACCAAGTCCGTACCGCAGATGCAGGAGATCAGCTCGCGCTGGCTGCTGCGCATGCTGCCCTGGGTGGACGTGCAGGGCGGTACGTACCGGGTGAACCGGCGGCTGACGTACGCCGTCGGCGACGGACGCGTGACGTTCGTGAAGACCGGTGACCGCGTCGAGGTCATCCCGACCGAGCTGGGCGAGCTGCCGGCCCTGCGGTCGTACGAGGACGAGGAGGTGCTCTCGGAGCTGGCCTCCCGCTGCCGGCAGCGGGAGATCGAGGCAGGCCAGGTGATCGCCTCGTTCGGCAGCCCGGCCGACGAGGTGTTCCTGCTGGCACACGGCAGGGTCGAGAAGGTCGGCACCGGCCCCTACGGCGACGACGAGTCCCTCGGAGTCCTGGCCGACGGCGCCTACTTCGGCGACCAGGCGCTGCTGGACGACGACGCCATCTGGGAGTACACCACCCGCACCCTGACCGCCTGCACCGTGCTCGTGCTGCCGCGTGACGCCGTCCGGCAGGTCGCGGAGCGGGCCGGGACACTGGGCGAACACCTCCGAGAGCAGCGCTCGGCCCCCAGCAGGCGCACCAACAAGTACGGCGAGCAGGAGATCGACCTCGCGGCCGACCACAGCGGCGAACCCGACATCCCGCACACCTTCGTCGACTACGAGGCCAAGCCGCGCGAGTACGAACTGAGCGTCGCCCAGACCGTGCTGCGCATCCACTCCCGCGTGGCCGACCTCTACAACCAGCCCATGAACCAGACGGAGCAGCAGATCCGGCTGACCGTGGAGGCGTTGAAGGAGCGCCAGGAGCACGAACTCGTCAACAACCGCGGCTTCGGCCTGCTGCACAACTGCGAGTACGACCAGCGGATCCAGCCGCACGACGGCGTACCCACCCCCGACGACCTGGACGAACTGCTCAGCAGGCGGCGCGGCACCAAGCTGCTCCTCGCCCATCCGCGCGCGATCTCGGCCATCGGCCGCGAGCTCAACAAGCGCGGGCTGGTGCCGGAGACCGTCGACATGGCCGGCAACCGCATTCCCACCTGGCGCGGCGTCCCCATCTTCCCGTGCAACAAGATCCCGGTGACCGAGGAACGCACGACCTCCATCATCGCCCTGCGTACCGGTGAGGAGGACCAGGGCGTCATCGGCCTGCGGGCCTCCGGCATCCCCGACGAGATCGAGCCGAGCCTGTCGGTGCGGTTCATGGGCGTCAACGAACAGGCCATCATCAAGTATCTCGTCACGGCCTACTACTCGGCCGCGGTCCTGGTGCCGGACGCGCTCGGCGTCCTGGAGAACGTCGAGATCGGCCGCTGGCGGTGACCTTCCGGGACCTCTCGGCCCGCCCGCCGTGTCCTCGCCCACCCGGGCGGGTACATCCTGGGGGCGCACGCGCGACACCGGCGGAAGCGCCACCTCCGCTCCTCCTCCGGGACGGGTCCGGAGGCGGGTCCACGACCGAACCCGGGACGGAGGCGGACGAGGTGCGCCCTCCCGTCGAGGGCCACGAGGCGGCGATTCTGCTCGAGCGGGCGCGGGCCGAGGTCGACCCGGTGCTGCGGGCCGCCGTCGGCTCGCTGCCCGGCCCGCTGCGCCGGATCGCCCGCTACCACTTCGGATGGGAGCACGCGGACGGCACCCCGGCCGCCGGCGGTTCGGGCAAGGCGATCCGCCCCGCGCTGGTGCTCGCCGCGGCCTCCGCCCTCGGCGGTCCCGCGGCCCGGGCGGTGGCCGTCCGGGCGGCCGCCGCGGTGGAACTGGTCCACAACTTCACGTTGCTGCACGACGACGTGATGGACCGGGACGCCACCCGGCGCCACCGGCCCACCGCATGGACCGTGTTCGGCGACGCCGACGCGATCCTCGCCGGGGACGCCCTGCACGCCCTCGCCCTGCGGCTGCTCGCGGAGGATCCGCACCCGTCGGCCCCGGCCGCGGTGGCCCGGCTCGCGGACTGCGTCGTGGAACTGTGCGCGGGGCAGCAGGTGGACACGGCCATGGAAGGACGCGCTCCCGGTGAGGTCACCCTCGACGAGACGCTGTCCATGGCCGAGGCGAAAACGGGCGCGCTGCTCGGCTGCGCCTGTGCGCTCGGTGCGCTGTACACGGATGCCGGGGCGGCGGATGTGGCGGCACTGGACGCGTTCGGCCGTGAGGCGGGGCTGGCCTTCCAGCTGATCGACGACGTGATCGGCATATGGGGGGACCCGCGGCGTACCGGCAAGCCGGTCGGTGCGGATCTGGCCGCCCGCAAGAAGTCCCTGCCCGTGGTCGCCGCGCTCACCTCCGGCACCCCGGAGGCCTTCGAACTCGCCGCGCTGTACGCGGCCCCGCACGCCGAGGAGGACCTGGAGCGCATCGCCCTGGCCGTGGAACGGGCGGGCGGCCGCGACTGGGCGCAGACCCAGGCTGCCGACCGCATGGCCCGGGTGGTGCAGGAACTGGCCCGCGCGGTGCCGGACCCGGAGGCGGCGGGCGGACTGCTGGCCCTCGCCGAGTTCGTGACACGGCGCACCACATAGGCAGGACTGCTCAGGAGCGGCTCGGGACACCGGGGCACCGGTGCCGTACGGAACCCACCCGTACGGCACCGTGGTTCCGGCCCGGCGGGCCCCGCACTTCCCCATGGTGTGCGGGGCCCGCCGTCCCCGCCGCGCGCCCGTCCGTGCCCTCCCGTCGGGCATCGCCGTCCCGATAGGGTCAACCCCCGTACGGGAGGCGAGGGTTGAGACGAGGGGGCGGACATGGGTGTGGCGATCCGGACGGCTGGGGGCGGGGACCGGGAGCTGCTGGTCCGACTCCTGGACGAGGCGTTCCAGGACGACCCGGTGAGTGGCTGGGTCTTCCCGGGCGTGGAGTACCGCCGTACGACGCACCACAGGCTGATGGGAGCCTTCACCGACATCGTGCTTGCCGAGGGACGCGTCGATGTCACGGAGGACGGCTCGGCGTGCGCGCTGTGGATGTCGATGCCGGCCGACCAGCACGGCGACGGGAACCCGGCGGACGACGAGGGTCCCGCACAGGTACGCCAGGCCGTCGACCCGGAGAACGAGCGGGTGGAGCTGATCGGCCGCCTGACGGCGGGCGTCCATCCCACCGGGCGGGCCCACGAGTACCTGTGGATGATCGGCGTGGCGCCCGGCCGGCAGGGCGAGGGGCTCGGCACCGCGCTCATCGGTTCGGTCCTCGACCGCTGCGACCGCGAGGGGCGGCCGGCCTATCTGGAGGCGAGCAGCGTCCGCAGCCGCCTGCTGTACGAACGTCTCGGCTTCGCCCCGGTCGGCGAGCCCCTGCCGCTCCCGGACGGCCCTCACCTGTGGCCGATGTGGCGCGAGCCCCGCACCCCGTGACCGGTCTGCGCCCCGCGCACGTCCGGCCGGGCCCGACCGGACCCGGTCGGGCCGGTTTTCCGCCCCGGCAGGGACGTTCGGCCCTGGCTGCCGGCCTGCGGCCCCGCTTCACCGGCCTCGCAGGGACCGGTCGGTGAGGACTGTCAGGGGCGGTATGAGCACAGCGGCGCGTGACCACAGGACGGCAGGTGGTCCGGGAGCGGACGGCGGGGCGGGGGACGGGGAGATCGCGGCGGTCGGGCATGCCGATCTGACCGCGGACACGCTCGCGCTGGTCGAGGCCGCGTTCCGGGAGCGGCTGGAGCAACTGGGCCGGCTGGAGGGGCCCGTGGAGCGGGGGCGGCCGGCCACGGTGCGCTGCGGCGCGGGAATGCCGCTGGCGTTCGGCCGGGCGGCGCGTGCGTCGGGCCGCCGTCTGGTCGTGGTCATCCCCACGCGCGACGGCGTCCCCGCCATGCCGCCCCGGCACGACCGGATGGCCGCCGGTGAACTGCTGAACCTCGCCGAGCAGGCGCGGCTCCTGCCGTACGACCCGAACCACCGGGACTCCTGTGTCGGCGCGGACGAGCGGATGATCGCCGCCAGCGGCCTGCTCCTGGCGGTCTGGGACGGAACACCGTCCAACGGCAGGGACGCCACCGCCCACTTGGTGACGTACGCCCGCGCCCGGGGCATCCCCGTGGAGATCGTGTGGCCCGCGGGCGCCGAACGCGGGAGCGGGGCGGCCCTGCCCGCCGTGCCCGCCGGGCCGCTCGCCGGGGAACCCGCCGGGCCGCCCGCGCTCCGGTACGGGACCCCGCGATGACGGCGCCCGCCGCCCGCTACTCCTGAGCCCGTTCCTCCGCCTTCTCCGGCACGATCGTCGCCACGATCCGCTCCACGAGCCCGTCCGGCACGTCCACCCCGGGCAGTACGCCGTCCAGGACGCCCGGCAGCGTCAGGTGCTCCAGGATCAGCCCGAGCATGGCCAGGTACAGGACCGCCACGGTCTCGTCGCCGCCCGGAAGCCCGGCGGCCCGCTGGAACTCCATGCCCTCCACGAGGTCGCCACGGACCGAGGCGGTGTAGGAGGCGAGCAGTCCGGGGCGCCGGGTGGCCTCCAGCCGCATCTCCAGCAGGGCCAGCCAGCCCGTGCGGTCACCGGTCGCACGCGCCATCAGGTCGTGCATGAACGCGGCGACGAGCGAGCGGTCCCGCGGCCGGGTCAGCAGTTCGGCGACGACCGCCGGGTCGGGCGCGAGCCGTATGTGCAGCCGGGAGTCGATCTGGCGCAGCAGGTCGTCCCGGCCGCCGAAGTAGTTGGAGGCGGTGCCCACCGGCACCCCGGCCTGCGCGTCCACCGCGCGGAACGTCAGACCCCGGGCCCCTTCGCGGGCGAGCACCTCGACCCCGGCGTCGACCAGGGCCGTGCGGCGTTCAGGGTTGGCGGCCATGCGGAATCCCCTTTCTCACGTGTCTCGATCTCCGGTCCGCGTCCGTAAAGCCCTTGAAACCACTACAAGTGAAGTACTACAACTGGAGTGGTTCACGGACGGGGCAGCCTACGGAAAGAGACCGCGTTGCGAAAGCTCACCTACTTCATCGCCTGCTCCATCGACGGCTTCATCGGGAACCCGGAGGGCGACGCGTCGGCGATGATGCGCCTCGTCGACGAGGAGCTCTTGGCCTTCATCAAGGAGGAGCACCCGGAGACCCTCCCCACCCACGGCCGTCGCCCGCTCGGCATCGACGACCTGCCGAACCGGCGGTTCGACACGGTCATCCAGGGCCGCGCAAGCTATGACATCGCCCTGAAGGAGGGCATCACCAGCCCGTACGCCCACCTGCGCGAGTACGTCGCCTCGCGCACGCTGAAGGAATCACCCGACCCGAACGTCGAGATCATCGGCGACGACCTGGTGGGCCGGGTCCGGGAGCTGAAGGCCGAGGACGGCGAGCTCGGCATCTACCTGTGCGGGGGCTCCGCGCTCGCCGGTGAACTGCTCGGTGAGATCGACGAGCTGGTCATCAAGACGTACCCGATCGTGCAGGGCGCCGGCATGCCGATGTTCGGCGCGGGCTTCTCGGTGACGGAGTTCGCCCTCGAGTCGGTGCGTACGTTCAGGAACGGGGTGCTGGTGCGCACGTACAGCAGGGAGCGCTGAACCGGCGCCGGGCCGGTGCGGGGCTTTCCCCGGGAGGGAGCGAGGTCGCCACGACCGGACCACCGGGCACCAGGCGCACCGGCAGGATCCGTACGCGTGTCATGACGGCGCGGGCTGTCGGCGGGCGGGCGCGCGGGCGGCTTCCGCCCCCGCCCGCCGCCGAAGACGCCCGCACCCGGCCGTCGGGGCGCCGGGTGGCGGCCTGCGGGCCGGGTGCGGACAGGGACACCGGGCGACCAGGGAAACCGCAGGTCGAACGGCGTGACCGAAGATCAGCCCTTCTTGGTCTCCCAGAAAATCTTGTCGATCTGGGCGATGTGGTCCAGCGCCTTCTGGCCGGTGGCCGGGTCGGTCGAACCCTTGGCGGCCGACAGGGCCTTGAGGGTGTCGTTGACCAGCTGGTGCAGCTCCGGGTACTTCTCGAAGTGCGGGGGCTTGAAGTAGTCGCTCCACAGGACGGAGACGTGGTGCTTCGCCAGCTCGGCGCGCTGCTCCTTGATGACCGTGGCGCGGGCCTGGAAGTGGGCGTCGTCGTTGCCGGCCATCTTCTCCTGGACGGCCTTCACCGACTCTGCCTCGATGCGGGCCTGGGCCGGGTCGTACACGCCGCAGGGCAGGTCGCAGTGGGCGCTGACCTTGACCTTGGGGGCAAACAGGCGGGAAAGCATGGAGCAATCCTTCCTCGTGATCGTCTTCTCACAGGGGACATTACTCCGTGGAGGAGTGGTTTTCTCGGGTGCCCCCGGGGGCTTAGGACAAAAGTCCGGGGTCAGACTGGGACTGGTGGAGGAAGAACCGGGGAGGTGCCGGGTGATGCCGGAGCTGTCGCAGGACGCCGAGCGGGCGGGAGCGCCGCTGCCCTTCGGGGTGGCCGAGGTGACGGGGCCGTCCATGGTGCCCACGCTGCACCACGGGGACCGGCTCCTGGTGCACTACGGAGCCCCGGTCAGGCCGGGGTGCGTAGTCGTGCTGCGGCACCCGTTCCAGCAGGATCTGCTCGTGGTCAAGCGGGCCGCCGAGCGGCGCGAGGGCGGCTGGTGGGTCCTGGGGGACAACCGGTACGCCGGCGGTGACAGCACCGACTACGGGGTGGTGCCCGACGAACTGGTGCTCGGCCGGGTCCGCCTGCGCTACCGGCCGCGCAGACCGGCTCAGCGCTCGCCGCTGGCCGTGCTGGGCTGGGCGCTGTCGGCGGCCCGGCCGGTGTTCTCCGTCCGCTCGGCCTCCAGGCGCTTGCGGGCACGGTAGGCGGCCACGTTGGCGCGGGTGGCGCAGCGGTCCGAGCAGTAGCGCCGGGAGCGGTTGGTCGAGGTGTCGAGGTAGGCGTTGCGGCAGGGCGGCGCCTCGCACAGGCCGAGGCGGTCCACGCCGTACTCGGTGAGGTGGAAGGCCAGGCCCATCGCGGCGATGGCGGCGTAGCCGGCGGTCGGGTTGGACGGGTGGTCCGCCAGGTGCATGTGCCACAGCGGGCGGCCGTCGTCGTCACGGTGGTCGTGCCCGGAGATCTGCGGGCTCACCGGGAACTCCAGCAGCAGCGAGTTCAGCAGGTCGACACCGAGGGTCTCGTCGCCCGCGTCCGCCGCCTCGAAGACCGCGCGCAGCCGGGCCCGGACGGAACGGAACCGGGTCACGTCCGCCTCGGTCGCGCGCCGCGCCGCGGACTGGTTGGCGCCGAACAGGTCACGGACGGCGTCCACCGAGGTCAGGGTGTCCGTGCCGCGGGCCGGCTCCTCGGTGTTGACGAGACGCAGGGCGTAGTCCGAGTAATAGGCCAGTTCCACTTGCAGTCCTTACGTGGGAGGTCTATGGTCATGCCTGCGGTCAAGTAACAGGTGATTGCACTTAAAGGGTATTACGTTTCGCGGATGAGGGAGGGCTGCATGACGGACGTGAACACCAGTGCGACGACGGTCGGGGCCGTGGCGACAGGCGACTGGCAGGCCTGGCAGGAGAGCTGGGACCGCCAGCAGGAGTGGTACATGCCCGACCGCGAGGAGCGGTTCCGGATCATGCTCGACATGGTGGAGGCCGTCGTCGGCACCTCCCCGCGCGTCCTGGACCTCGCCTGTGGCACGGGGACCATCACCGCCCGGCTGCTCGCCCGGTTCCCGGACGCGACCAGCACCGGCGTCGACCTGGACCCGGCGCTGCTCACCATCGCCGGGGGCACCTTCGCGGACGACGAGCGGGCCACCTTCGTCACGGCCGACCTCAAGGACCCCGACTGGCCCGCCCGGCTTCCCCACGACTCCTACGACGCCGTACTGACCGCGACCGCCCTCCACTGGCTGCGCGGCGAACCCCTCGCGGACCTCTACGGACAGGTCGCGGAGCTGGTCCGCGACGGCGGTGTCCTCATGAACGCGGACCACATGATCGACGAGACGACCCCCCGGATCAACGCGGCCGAGCGCGCCCAGCGCCACGCGCGCATGGACCGGGCCAGGCGCGCCGGTGCCCTCGACTGGGCCGCATGGTGGAAGGCCGCGGCCGAGGACCCCGTCCTGGCCGAGCCCACCGCCCGCCGCTTCGAGATCTACGGAGAGCACGCCGACGGCGACATGCCGTCCGCGGCGTGGCACGCGCGCGTGCTGCGCGAAAAGGGTTTCGCCGAGGCCCGCCCGGTGTGGTGCTCGCCATCGGACACCCTGCTGCTCGCGGTGAAGTAGGGCTCGCCGCACGAGGCGCACGAGGCGCACGAGGCGCACGAGGCGCACGAGGCGCACGACGGAGGGGCGGTACGGAGACCATCCGTACCGCCCCTTTGTCCCTGCGTGTCTCCGTGGGCCGTCAGAGCACCTTGGACAGGAACGACTTCGTCCGCTCGTGCTGCGGGTCGGTCAGCACGTCCCGCGGGTGGCCGGACTCGACCACCACACCGCCGTCCATGAAGACCAGGCTGTCGCCCACCTCACGGGCGAAGCCCATCTCGTGGGTGACGACGACCATCGTCATGCCCGACTCGGCCAGGTCGCGCATGACGTCGAGGACGTCACCGACCAGCTCCGGGTCGAGGGCCGAGGTCGGCTCGTCGAACAGCATCAGCTTCGGGTCCATGGCGAGCGCCCGCGCGATCGCCACCCGCTGCTGCTGGCCGCCGGAGAGCTGCGAGGGGTAGCCGTCGGCCTTGTCGGCCAGGCCCACGCGCTCCAGCAGCTGCCCCGCGCGCTCCCTGGCCTGCGCCCTGCTCACTCCCTTGACCTGCACCGGCGCCTCCATGACGTTCTCCAGCGCCGTCATGTGCGGGAACAGGTTGAAGCGCTGGAAGACCATGCCGATGTCCCGGCGCTTCAGCGCGACCTCGCTGTCCTTGAGCTCGTACAGCTTGTCGCCCTTCTGGCGGTAGCCGACCAGCTCACCGTCGACGTACAGACGCCCGGCGTTGATCTTCTCGAGGTGGTTGATACACCTCAGGAAGGTGGACTTGCCGGAGCCGGAGGGGCCGATGAGGCAGAACACCTCACCCGTCCTGACCTCGAGGTCGATGCCCTTGAGGACCTCCACGAGACCGAAGGACTTGTGGACGCCCTCCGCCTTGACCATGGGGACGGAGGGGTTCTTCACCGGTGTGTCCGTCGAGCTCGCCTTCACCTGGTCGGTCATGCCGCGCCTCCCTTCGGGCGGCCGAGGGACAGCATGTTCGCCTTCACCTTCTGCCACGGCGTCGCCGGCAGCTGCCGGGTGGAGCCGCGGGCGTAGTAACGCTCCAGGTAGTACTGGCCGACGCTGAAGACCGAGGTCAGCAGCAGGTACCAGGCCGCCGCCAGGAACAGCATCTCCGCGGGTGCACCGGAGGTCTGCCCGATGTCCTGGGCCACCCTGAACAACTCGGAGTACTGGACGACGGACACCAGCGAGGTCGTCTTCAGCATGTTGATGACCTCGTTGCCCGTGGGCGGCACGATGACGCGCATCGCCTGCGGGATGACGATGCGGCGCAGCGTCCTGGTGTGGCTCATGCCCAGCGCGTGCGACGCCTCCGTCTGGCCCTCGTCGACCGAGAGCAGACCTGCCCGGCAGATCTCCGCCATGTACGCGGCCTCGTTGAGGCCGAGGCCGAGCAGCGCGGTCAGGAACGGGGTCATGAAGTCGGACCACTCGTCCCGGTAGAACGGCCCGAGGTTGATGTACTCGAAGACCAGTCCCAGGTTGAACCAGACCACCAGCTGCACCAGGACCGGGGTGCCGCGGAAGAACCAGATGTAGAACCACGCGATCGCCGAGGTCACCGGGTTCTTCGACAGCCGCATGACGGCCAGCACGATGCCGCCGACGATGCCCATGGTCATGGCCAGGACGGTCATCAGGAGCGTCTTGCCCACACCGCTGAGGACACGGTCGTCGAAGAAGTAGTCCGGGATCGCGTTCCAGTTGATCCTGCCCTGGGAGAAGGCGTAGACGACCGCGCCGAACAGGGCGAGAGCGATCACGGCTGTGACGTACCGGCCGTAGTGACGGACCGGGATGGCCTTGATGGCCTCCGGGCCGGCCGGGGGGGTGTCGGCCGGCCCTGTCGTCTTGTCGATGTCAACAGTCACGGGTGTTGCCTTTCAGCGCCGCGAGGCCCGCGGTCACTTGCCGCCGTTGATGGTGGCTTCGTCGACGGCGCCCTCCGCGACGCCCCACTTGTCCATGATCTTCCGGTACTCGCCGTTCTCGATCACGGCCTCCAGCGCGGCCTGGAGGGCGTCCCGCAGCTCGGTGTTGGTCTTGGCGACCGCGATGCCGTACGGGGCGGCCTCGACCTGCTCGCCGACCAGCTCGAAGTCCTTGCCGCCGCCGGAGGTCTTCACGGCGTACGCGGCGACCGGGAAGTCGGACGAGCCGGCGTCGGCGCCGCCGGCCCGCAGGCGGGTCTGGGCCTGCTGGTCGTTGTCGAAGGACTCGATGCTGAGCTTCTGGTCCGCCGGGCACTTCTCGGCCTCGGCCTTGGCGAGGTCCTCGGAGACGGTGCCGCGCTGCAGCACGATCTTCTTGCCGCACAGGTCGGACCAGGTCTTGATGCCCTGGTCGTCACCCTTCTTGGTGTAGATGGACACGCCGGCCGTGAAGTAGTCGACGAAGTCGACGCCCTCGCCGACCTTCTTGCCGGTCTCGGAGTCGATGCCTTCCTGGCGGTCCTTGGTGTCGGTCATCGCGGACATCGCGATGTCGTACCGCTTGGAGCGCAGGCCCGTGATCAGGGTGTCGAAGGTGCCGTTCTCGAACTCGAACGTCACGCCGAGCTGCTTGCCCATGGCGTCGGCGAGGTCGGGGTCGATGCCGACCGTTTCGCCGGAGTCGTCCTTGAACTCGACCGGGGCGTACGCGATGTCCGAGCCGACCTTGATGACGCCCTTGTCGCGGATCGCCTGCGGCAGCTTGTCGGCCAGCGGGGCGGCGCTGCCGGCCGCGGTGTCGCCGCCGTCCGATCCGTTGCCGTTGTCCTTGGTCTGGTCACCGCAGCCGGTGACGAGCAGGGCGCCTGCGACCGCGATCGCGCCAACCGCTGCCAGTCGGGACTTGGCGGCGGGGGTACGGCGGGTGGTACGTGCGGTCATGGTGTTCCTCCGGCGGAAGGGTGGGGTGCCGATGGGGTCGGCCACGGCCGATGGGAATCGGCAGTGCCGCGAGTCGACGGAAGCACACGTCTTCGAGTGTCGCGACTCTGTGTGATGACCGCATCTTGCCATTCGGACTGCGCCGTTCAGTGGGCTCGCCATGTCAAAATCGGATAACAGGTGACGCTCGAACCGCGCTGCTCCGCTCCACCACGGCCGGACAGCCTGCTGGTTTACGCCATCGTGGCCGGAAGATCTCCGGTCTTCGATGAGGTGAAGGGCGTTCGGCCGTCGGGTTTGTTACGGCTCGAGCGCTTGCCGAGTCTTCGTCCGGGCCTTGTCCTGAAATGGGTCGATGGGTCCTGGCGCCCGCATGTGACCTTTGCGTTATGGACTCGTCGCCGAAGGCGTCGGTCCGGTAAGAAGGTGCTTTACACCCCTCATCCGGGGATCGGGGCGCGTGTGCGGCGCGCCCGTCGTGTCCGAGCCCGACGCATCAACCCACCGGGCCCGGCACGGTCCCGCCCGCTCCTCACCCGGAGCGGCAACCCTCAAACCATGAACGATTAAGGGGTAAAACCAAGTGGCAGCGGAGATTGTCAATCCTCGCAGCGACAGCGAAAGCCGGACCGGTCATGAGGAGCAGGACGGAGGGGCGGAGCCCCTCGAGTCCTTCGACCCGGCATTCGCGCTGCACCGCGGCGGCAAGATGGCCGTGCAGGCCACTGTGCCGCTCCGCGACAAGGACGACCTGTCCCTGGCATACACACCCGGCGTCGCGAAGGTGTGCAGCGCGATCGCCGAGCAGCCGGACCTCGTCCACGACTACACCTGGAAGTCCTCGGTCGTCGCCGTCGTCACGGACGGCACGGCCGTGCTGGGGCTCGGTGACATCGGCCCCGGGGCCTCCCTCCCCGTGATGGAGGGCAAGGCGATCCTCTTCAAGCAGTTCGGCGGCGTGGACGCGGTTCCGCTCGCCCTGGACTGCACCGACGTGGACGAGATCGTCGAGACCGTGGTCCGGCTCGCCCCGTCCTTCGGCGGCGTGAACCTGGAGGACATCTCGGCGCCCCGGTGCTTCGAGATCGAGCAGCGGCTCCAGGAACTGCTGGACATCCCGGTCTTCCACGACGACCAGCACGGCACCGCGGTCGTGTCGCTGGCGGCGCTGCGCAACGCGGCGCGGCTGAGCGGGCGGTCCCTGGGCGAGCTGCGGGCCGTGATCTCGGGCGCGGGCGCGGCCGGTGTCGCCATCGCGAAGATGCTCGTCGAGGCCGGTATCGGCGACATCGCGGTGGCCGACCGCAGGGGTGTCGTCTCACGGGACCGCGAGGACCTCACGCCGGTCAAGCGGGAGGTCGCCCGGTTCACCAACAAGGCCGGCCTCTCCGGATCGCTGGAGGACGCGCTCGCCGGGGCCGACGTCTTCATCGGCGTCTCCGGCGGTACGGTGGCGGAGGCGGCGGTGGCGTCGATGGCCGAGGGCGCCTTCGTCTTCGCCATGGCCAACCCCGATCCCGAGGTGCACCCGGAGATCGCCCACAAGTACGCGGCCGTCGTGGCCACCGGGCGGTCGGACTTCCCGAACCAGATCAACAACGTGCTGGCGTTCCCGGGGATCTTCGCCGGGGCGCTGCAGGTGCGGGCCTCGCGGATCACCGAGGGGATGAAGCTGGCGGCGGCCGAGGCGCTGGCGGCCGTGGTCGGAGACGATCTCGCCCCCGACTACGTCATCCCGTCCCCGTTCGACGAGCGGGTCGCGCCGGCGGTGACCGCGGCGGTCGCCGCGGCGGCCCGTGCGGAGGGCGTCGCCCGCCGCTGAGGCGCGCGAAGGTGTGTCGGCCCCGTCCACCCGTGGACGGGGCCGACTCGCGTGTGTGGTTCGAGGCGCGGTGGCAAGAAGGCGTGTCTCACAGCGACACCTTGTTCCGCCAGGAGGACGGGCGGCCTATCGTCAAGGCCATGTTCGCTGTCTACGCCGCTCGAATCGACCGTGACCAGCCGCTTTCCGGTCTGGAGCTGGGGGAGCGCCCAGCTCCCGAGGCCCACCCCGGCTGGAGCACCGTGACCGTGAAGGCCGCCTCCCTCAATCACCACGACCTGTGGTCCCTGCGGGGCGTCGGCCTTCCGGAGGACCGGCTGCCGATGATCCTCGGCTGCGACGCCGCCGGGGTCGACGAGGACGGCAACGAGGTCGTCCTGCACTCCGTGATCGGACAGACCGGCCACGGGGTGGGTCCCGAAGAACCCCGGTCGATCCTGACGGAGCGCTACCCCGGCACGTTCGCCGAGCAGGTCGCCGTGCCCACCTGGAACGTCCTGCCCAAGCCGAAGGAACTGTCCTTCGAGGAGGCGGCCTGCCTGCCCACGGCCTGGCTGACCGCGTACCGGATGCTGTTCACCAACGCCGGGGTGCGGCCCGGCGACTCCGTACTGGTGCAGGGCGCCGGCGGAGGCGTCGCCACCGCCGCGATCGTGCTCGGCAGGGCCGCGGGGCTGCGGGTGTTCGCCACCAGCCGCGACGAGGCGAAGCGGAAGCGGGCTCTGGAGCTGGGCGCCGTGGAGGCGCTGGAGTCCGGGGCTCGGCTGCCGCAGCGGGTCGACGCGGTCATCGAGACGGTGGGGGCCGCCACCTGGTCCCACTCGGTGAAGTCGCTGCGGCCCGGCGGCACGCTGGTGATCTCCGGCGCCACCAGCGGTGACCGGCCCTCGCACGCCGAGCTGACCCGGATCTTCTTCCTGGAGCTCAGGGTCGTCGGGTCGACGATGGGCGGCAAGGACGAACTGGAGGACCTGCTCGCCTTCTGCGCCGCCGCCGGGGTGCGTCCCGTCATCGACGAGGTGCTGCCCATGGACCGGGCCCGGGAGGGGTTCGAGCGCATGGAGACGGGCGGGCAGTTCGGAAAGATCGTGCTCACTGCTCCGTAGCCGCACGGCGGTACGCCGCCCAGTCCCGACGCCTCTCGCGGTGGGTGTTCACGGCCGGTCCGGTTTCCGGGCCGGCCGTCGGAATGTCAACTGGGGTTGACGTGCGCGAGATTGTCAACGTACGTTGACGGCATGACCGAGGCAACCGATCTTGCCGAGCGGGCGGGTGACCGCGATCCACGGGTCGGCCTGCGGGCCGTCGCCGCGCTGCGCAGGCTGCTGGAGCAGTTGGAGGCCGTGCAGGTGCGCAACGCGCGCAATCGCGGCTGGTCGTGGCAGGAGATCGCCAACGAGCTCGGAGTGAGCAGGCAGGCCGTGCACAAGAAGTACGGGAGGCATTGATGTTCGAGCGGTTCACGAAGGATGCCCGCGCCGTGGTGAAGGGGGCGGTCGAGCATGCAGAAAAGGCGGGAGCACGGCATGTCGACGCCGACCACCTGCTGCTGGCCCTGATCGACCGGGAGGGCGGCCGGGGTTCGTTCGCGCTGGCCGCTCTCGGACTCGCCGAGCGACGGGACTCGGTGCGGGCCGCGGTGGGAAGGGCGCGCCGGAGGGCCGGGCTGACCCAGGCCGAGACCGACGCGCTGGCCGGGCTCGGCATCGATGCCACGGAGATCGCCGCCAGGGTGGAGGACGTGCACGGTCCCGGAGCCATGTCCCGTGACGGGAGGAGCGCCGGCCGGTGGCGCTCGGGGCACCGGCCCTTCACCAGGGAGGCCAAGGACGCCCTGACGAGCGCCCTGCGTGTCGCCACCGACCGCCACGACCGCCGCATCGGCGACGAACACCTCCTGCTGGCCCTGACCGTCCGCCCCGGCATTCCGGCAGAGGTCCTCGCGGATCACGGCGTCACGTACGAGTCCCTGGCGAGGGTCCTGTACGGCGACGGGGAGGCCAGGGCAGGCTGAGCGACCGTGGGAGCCGAACGGACCGGGCGCGTAGGCCGGCCAGAGGGGCGGGATCCGGCCGGGACGGACGCCCGGTCGGATCCCGGCCGTCCGTCAGGGCGCCTGCACGGGCTCTGCCGCGGACGCGTGGCGGGCGGGCGTCGCGGAGCCGGCCGGGGAGGCCGGGCCGGGGATCGCGCGGTGCGGGTTGCGTGCGGTCGCGGGCCGGGTGGGCCCGGGCGTGCCGGAGGCTCAGGGCTTCGGGGGGTGAAGGAGGGCTCCGATCCGGGCTGCGGCCGTGGACAGGTGGTGGCGGGCTTCGCGGAGCTGGTCCGGGGTGATGCCGTGGTCGCGGGTCGCGTCGCGGATGTCGTCCCGGAAGCGGTCCAGCAGGCGGTCCAGGTCGCGCGCGGGGTCACCGGCGGAGTCCGTGGCGCCCTCGTGCGCCCACGCCGGGGTGTAGTCGGCGGGGAAGTCCTCCGGTGTCCGGGAGTACGACGGTCCGGGCGCCGGGGCGCCGCTCTCCGTGCCGGTACGGCCGAAGCCGAAGTCCTTGCCGAACTCGCCCACCTCCTTGACCAGCTCACCCAGGCCCTCGCGCAGGCCCGTCGGCCAGTCACCCCGTGAGAAGTGGTCCTGCATCTGCTCCTGGACCCGCCGGGCGATGCGCTGCACCTCCTCCTGGGCCTGGGCGGCGGCCCGGTCCTGGGCCTCCTTGGCCTGACGGCGGGCACGCTGTGCCTCGTCGCGGGCGCGGCGGCTCTCGTCCTTCGCGCGCCGGGCCTGTTCCTTCCACTCCTGCTTGGCGCGGCGCATCTCCTCCTTCGCGGCGCGCCAGGCCTCGTTGTCGCCGAGGCCCGTGAAGTCACTGCCGGAGGCAGAGCCGGTGCCGGCCCCGCCCGGTGCCTCCGCGTCACGGCCGCCCTTGCGGGCCTGGCCGGCGGCGGCACGCATCTCGCGGCGCAGGTCGCCCGCCGCACCGCGGACGTCGGCCCGGATCTCGGCGGCCAGCTCGGCGACCGACTCCCGGATCTCCAGTTCCAGGTCGACCAGCTCGCCGCTGCGGTCGGCCAGTTCGGCACGGCCGGCGTCCGTGATCGAGTACACCTTGCGGCCGCCCTCGGTGGTGTGGGTGACCAGGCCCTCGGCCTCCAGCTTGGCCAGGCGCGGGTAGACCGTGCCCGCCGACGGCGCGTAGAGCCCCTGGAAGCGCTCCTCGAGCAGACGGATCACCTCGTAGCCGTGGCGCGGTGCCTCGTCCAGCAGCTTCAGCAGGTAGAGGCGGAGACGGCCGTGGGCGAAGACGGGGGGCATGTCAGAGCACCTTCTTGTCGGTCGGGCCGTCGGCGGGGCCGCCGGGTGCGGCGTCGGAGGGGCCGGGGCTCGGGGCGGAAGGGTTCCCCGAGCCGTCCCACGGTCCGCTCTCCTCCGTGTGGGGCGGGCGGCGCAGCAGGGCGATGGAGCCGGAGACGGTGGTGGCCCGCAGCTTGCCGGTGCCCGCGCCCAGCCGGCCGGTTATCTTGTGGGCGCCCCACTGGCCGTGCACCCGCAGGCCGTCGAAGGCGTTGGAGACGGCGCCGCTCGCCGTGTTGGCCTCGACCTCGGCATCCGCCGGATCGGGCAGCCGGATCGCGATCTCGCCGGAGACGCTGGTCAGCCGGATGTCGGTGGGACCATCGGCGGCGAGGTCCACGATCATGGAGCCGCTGACCGACTCCGCCCGCACGGTGGAGCCGGAGCCGTCGACCACGGTGAGGTCGCCGGAGACGGAGTGGAAGCGGAGGTCACCGGTGACGGACTGGGCCTCGACGTTCCCGGACACGGTGTCCGCGCGGACCGGGCCGGCGAGGGCGACCAGGGTCGCGTCGCCCGTGACGCCCTGCAGCACGGACGGCCCCTTGACCCCGGAGACGACGGCGGCGGCGCCGACCACTCCCACCTCGACCCGGGTGTGGGCCGGAACGGCCAGGGAGACCACCGCGCTGCGGCGCCAGCGCTTGCTGTCCAGCCACTTGAGGAAGCCCTTCCAGGGCAGGTCCTCGTAGGCCACCGTCAGGACACCGTCCCGCTGGGTCACCACCAGGGGCGGTCCCTCGATCTCGGAGACCTCCAGCCGGGCGGAACCCTCGTCCGTGCCCACCACGTTCACCGTTCCGTTGACGAGGCGGACGTTGAGCTCGGTCACTGGATCGTCGAAAGTGAGCTTCTCGGGCCCCGAGACGGACCTTTCGGACATGGTGGAACCTCCTGGGGCGGGTTGCCGGACTGTCTGGACGACGGAGAACGACGGAGAACGACGGAGAACGCCGGGGGTGGCGCGGTGCGGTGAGAGGTGCGGTGCTTGGCCGCACGCACGCCACGACGCGCCATATCGCGTCTCACGTAATTCACGATATATCGCGGACGGGGAAAGTCAAGGCACCCGTTCCGGCGAGTGGTCGCCATGCGGAAAGGGGAATTGTCCTACGGTGTGACCATGTCGACGGAACAGTCCCAGGTCGCGGGCCGGGCCCGTCCCGTGCCGGGAGCCCTGCTGCTGTGCCGTGCGGAGGCCGGATCCGTCGTCCCCGCCGCCCGGCTGCTGCACGAACGCATGCTGCTCTCCCGAGCCGGTGACGAATGGAGTGTGCTCGTCCCCGAGGGCGGGCCCTGGCGGTCCGGCACGGACCCGGTGGACCGGGTGGTCCACGGCTGGGCCATCGCGCTCACCGTCGGTGTCTCCTGGCCGGTGCTGGCCCTGTGGTGGGACGGAGAGCGGGCCGGGTTCACCCTTGCCGCCGGCTTCCGCAGTCCGGTCGGCTACGTGTGGCTGGCCGACGGCACGCCGGCCGGCATGGAGGAGGCCATGCGCACCTTCGCGGGCCGGCTCGGCCTCGACCCGGTCCTGGACATGCAGGCCCTGGACGAGCTGACCAAGCCCGATTCCGCCGCCGACGCCGCCGCGCGGCTGAGCGGCGTCCTCGCCGTCCTCACCCGTGCGGGCGTATCCCTGCCTCCGGGACTCGTCCCCGGCGAGAACGCCGACGGACTGCTCGAAGCGGCCCGGCTCCAGCCGGACACCCGCCGGATCGAGGCGGACGGGAGCAGTGAGAAGGACGGGAACGTTGAGGGGGACGGGAGCGGCGAGGAGGACGAAAGCGGTATGAGCGCTACGGACCGGCCGGACGGCATCTCCGCCCCCCGGCACCCCGCCCCCCGGCCCTCCCGCGCGGGCGGCCCGCCGTCCGTACCCGCCGTGCCCGCCGTCGTGCCCGTCCCGGCCCTCGCCCAGATGGCCGCAGGCCTGCCGCTGGCCGTCTGGGGCCTACGCCACCGCAGCGGCGGCTGGATCGTGGCGGGGGCGCTCCTGTTCGCCCACGGCGCCGTCACGCTGGCCGACCACACCCTCACCCACCCGCGCGACTGAACCCGCGCGGCCAGGGCCAGGCCCTCCTCCTCCTACTCCTCGTCCTCGTCGTCGTCCAGCCGGGCCAGCCATGTCGCCAGGCGTTCCACCGGCACCTCGAAGTCGGGGTTGAGGTCGACGAACGTCCGCAGCTGCTCGGCGAGCCACTCGAAGGTGACCTCCTCCTCGCCGCGCCGCTTCTCCAGTTCCTCGATGCCACGGTCCGTGAAGTACATGAGGACAAGAATATGTGCGCCCACACGGACCGGGCCGCACCCCACAGTGGGGATGCGGCCCGGTCACGTACGGCCCACGACCCATGACAGGGCCGCTCAGGAGTCCGTCAGGCGTCGAACACCTCACGCACCAGCTGCTCCTGCTCGGCCTGGTGCCGCTTCGCGGAACCGACGGCAGGGGACGAGCCGTGCGGGCGCGAGATGCGGCGCAGACGCTCGCCGTGCGGGACGTCGGCGCCGACCGCCAGGTCGAGGTGGTCGATCAGGTTGAGCGCGATGAACGGCCAGGCACCCTGGTTCGCCGGCTCCTCCTGGGCCCACAGGTACTTCTCGGCGTTCGGGTACTTCTTGATCTCCGCCTGGAGCTCGGCACCCGGCAGCGGGTACAGGCGCTCGATGCGCAGGATCGCCGTGTCCGTCACGCCGCGCTTCTTCCGCTCGGCCTCGAGGTCGTAGTAGACCTTGCCGGCGCAGAAGACGACCTTCTTGACCGCGGCCGGGTCGACCGAGTCGTCGCCGATGACCGGACGGAACTGGCCCGTGGTGAACTCCTCCGCCTTCGAGGCCGCGGCCTTCAGACGCAGCATCGACTTCGGGGTGAAGACGACCAGCGGCTTGTGGTGCGGGTTGTGCACCTGCCACCGCAGGAGGTGGAAGTAGTTCGACGGGAGGGTCGGCATCGCGACCGTCATGTTGTTCTGCGCGCAGAGCTGCAGGAACCGCTCCGGACGGGCCGAGGAGTGGTCCGGACCCTGACCCTCGTAGCCGTGCGGCAGGAGCAGGGTCACCCCGGAGGTCTGGCTCCACTTCTGCTCGGCCGACGAGATGAACTCGTCCACGACCGTCTGCGCGCCGTTGACGAAGTCGCCGAACTGCGCCTCCCACATCACCAGCGCGTCGGGGCGGGCCAGCGAGTAGCCGTACTCGAAGCCCATCGCCGCGTACTCGGAGAGCAGCGAGTTGTAGACGTTGTACCGCGACTGGTCCTCGGACAGGTACAGCAGCGGCGTGAACTCGTCGCCCGTCTCACGGTCGATGACCACCGCGTGACGCTGGCCGAAGGTGCCGCGCTGCGAGTCCTGGCCGGAGAGCCGGACCGGGACGCCCTCCAGGAGCAGCGAGCCGACCGCGAGGGTCTCCCCCATGCCCCAGTCGATCGTGCCGTCCTCGACCATCGCCGCCCGGCGCTGCAGCTGCGGCAGCAGGCGCGGGTGGATGGTGACGTGGTCGGGGATGTTGACCTGCGACTCGGCGATCCGCTTGACGACCTCCGAGGTGACCGCCGTGTTCACCACCACCGGGAACTGGGCCTGCGGCTCCGAGGGCTCGGCGGCCGTCGGCTGGGACGCCGCCTCGCGGACCTCGGTGAAGACCTTCTCCAGCTGGCCCTGGTAGTCCTGCAGCGCCTGCTCGGCCTCTTCCAGGGTGATGTCGCCGCGACCGATGAGGGACTCGGTGTACAGCTTGCGCACCGAGCGCTTCTTGTCGATCAGGTCGTACATCAGCGGCTGCGTGAACGCCGGGTTGTCCGACTCGTTGTGACCGCGGCGGCGGTAGCAGATGAGGTCGATCACCACGTCCTTGTTGAACGCCTGGCGGAACTCGAAGGCCAGCCGCGCGACGCGGACCACGGCCTCCGGGTCGTCACCGTTCACGTGGAAGATCGGGGCCTCGATCATGCGGGCCACGTCCGTCGCGTACATGGAGGAACGCGAGGACTCGGGCGCCGCGGTGAAGCCGACCTGGTTGTTGATGACGACGTGGACCGTGCCGCCGGTGCGGTAGCCGCGCAGCTGGGACATGTTCAGGGTCTCGGCCACCACGCCCTGGCCCGCGAAGGCCGCGTCGCCGTGGATCGCCACCGGCAGGACGGTGAAGTCCGTGCCGCCCTTGTTGATGATGTCCTGCTTGGCGCGCGCGACGCCCTCCAGGACCGGGTCCACCGCCTCCAGATGGGAGGGGTTGGCGACCAGGGAGACCTTGATCTGCTCGCCGTCGAGACCGGTGAAGGTGCCCTCGGCGCCCAGGTGGTACTTCACGTCGCCGGAGCCGTGCATCGACTTCGGGTCGAGGTTGCCCTCGAACTCGCGGAAGATCTGCGCGTACGACTTGCCCACGACGTTGGCCAGCACGTTCAGCCGGCCGCGGTGGGCCATGCCGATGACGACCTCGTCGAGACGGGACTCGGCGGCCGAGTCCAGCACGGCGTCGAGCAGCGGGATGACGGACTCGCCGCCCTCCAGGGAGAAACGCTTCTGACCGACGTACTTGGTCTGCAGGAAGGTCTCGAAGGCCTCCGCCGCGTTCAGCCGGCGCAGGATGCGCAGCTGCTCCTCGCGCTCCAGGTTGGAGTGCGTGCGCTCCACGCGGTCCTGGATCCACTTGCGCTGCTTCGGGTCCTGGATGTGCATGAACTCGATGCCGGTGGTGCGGCAGTACGAGTCGCGGAGCACGCCGAGGATGTCGCGCAGCTTCATCAGGCTCTTGCCCGAGAAACCGCCGACCGCGAACTCGCGCTCCAGGTCCCACAGGGTGAGCCCGTGCTCGGTGATGTCCAGGTCGGGGTGCTTGCGCTGGCGGTACTCCAGCGGGTCGGTGTCGGCCATGACGTGGCCGCGGACCCGGTAGGAGTGGATCAGCTCGAAGACGCGGGCGGCCTTGGTGACGTCGTCGTCGTGGGATGCGTCGATGTCCTTGAGCCAGCGGACCGGCTCGTAGGGGATGCGCAGCGCCTCGAAGATGTCGTCGTAGAAGCCGTTCTCGCCCAGCAGCAGGTTCGCCACGGCGCGCAGGAACTCGCCGGAGGCGGCGCCCTGGATCACCCGGTGGTCGTAGGTCGACGTGAGCGTCATGACCTTCGAGATGCCGAGCTTGTTCAGGGTGTCCTGGCTGGTGCCCTGGAACTCCGCCGGGTAGTCCATGGAACCGACGCCCAGGATCACCGACTGGTTCGGCATCAGACGTGGCACCGAGTGGACGGTGCCGAGGCCGCCGGGGTTGGTCAGCGAGACGGTGACTCCGCTGAAGTCGTCCATCGTCAGCTTGTTGTCGCGGGCGCGACGGACGATGTCCTCGTAGGCCTGCCAGAACTCGAAGAAGTTCAGCGTCTCGGCCTTCTTGATGCCCGCGACGACCAGCTGGCGGTCGCCGTTCGGCTTGACCAGGTCGATGGCGAGGCCGAACTTGACGTGCTCCGGCTTCACCAGGGTGGGCTTGCCGTCCACCTTCGCGTAGTGCCAGTTCATCGACGGCATTGCCTTGATGGCCTGGACCATCGCGTAGCCGATGAGGTGGGTGAAGGAGATCTTCCCGCCGCGGGCACGCTTGAGGTGGTTGTTGATGACGATGCGGTTGTCGAACAGGAGCTTCACCGGGAGTGCGCGCACGGACGTGGCCGTGGGCACCTCCAGGGAGGCGTCCATGTTCTTGGCGACGGCCGCGGACGGGCCGCGCAGCGTCAGCTGCTCGGGGCCCTGCTTGGCCTCGTCGGCGGGCTTCGCCTGGGGGGCCTGGGACTTCGCGGCGGCCGGCTTGGCGGGGGCCGGAGCGGCCTTCGCCGGAGCGGGCGCCGACGCCTTCGCGGCCGGCTGGGCAGCCGGCGGCGCGGCGGCGGGCTGCGGCGTGGCGGGCGCGGGCGTGGCGGGCGCGGGCGTGGCGGGCGCGGGCGTGGCGGCGGGCCGGGCCGGAGTGGCCGGCGCGGCCGTCGTCGTGCCCGCGGTCCCCGACGCCGCGTTGTTCACCGGAGCCGGGCCCTGAGGGGCGCCCGGCTTGTAGTCGGCGAAGAAGTCCCACCAGGCCCGGTCGACCGAGTTCGGGTCCTGGAGGTACTGCTGGTAGATCTCGTCGACGAGCCACTCGTTGGCACCGAAGGCCGCGGCGGGGTTCTTGCCCGCTTGGTCGGTGTCGGTCGAGATGCTCGAGTTACTGGGGGACTGTGGCGACACGGCGTCAACCGCCCTCTTCCGCTTCACAAGATGATGGACAGCGGAAATTAAGGCTACGCCTCCCCGACCGAGAAGGTCAGTCCGGGCCCGTTCAACGTCGTGCAAGTCACATCTCGGAGGGTGTTTCGGCGCGGGAAATGGCGGGAAACAAGCGCGGTTCCGAGCTGTCGGGGCGCGTGGGGTACGGGTCGGCCGCGACCCGGCGCACTCGCTGCACGGACCTGTGCCTGATCACACGTGTCCGTCAGCGCGAACGTACGTGGATCTTGTGGCTCAGCTGGGCACCCTACGTCAACCTGGCGAGGGGGAGGCTCCCGGAAGAGTGATGAGAATGCGGCAGCCCCGCTCGGATTCGGCCACTCCGATGCGTCCGCCGTGCAGATCGACGGCCCAGCGGGCGATCGCCAGGCCGAGACCGGTGCCCCCGTCACTGCCCGGACCGTGCGGCAGATTGACGCTGCCGCGGTTGAACCGCTCGAAGACGCGGTGCCACTCGGTCCGCGGAATGCCGGGCCCCTCGTCCAGGATCTCCAGCTGGAGCGAGTCCGGCTGCGGTCCGGGCCGGGCCTTGACCGTCACCCGGCCGTGCGGCGGACTGTGCTTGACCGCGTTGTCGATCAGGTTGGCGACGACCTGGTGGATGCGCTCCGGATCGAGGTGCGCGGTGAGCTCCGGGGGTGAGACGTCGAGGCTCAGGTGGACGTCCTTGCGCGTGTGGCCGCCGGAGCCGGTGGTCATGCCGGCGCGGGCGGAGGCGACCATGTTGGCCTCCTTGAGCACGCCGGAGAGATACGGCCACACCTCGAACCGCTGCCGCCGCAGCGGGACGACCCCGTTGTCCAGACGGGACAGGTCCAGGAGCGTCTCCACCAGACGTCCCAGCCGCTCGGTCTGCTTCAGCGCCGTGCGCATGGTCTCGGGGTCGGCCTCGGTGACGCCGTCGACGATGTTCTCCAGCACCGCGCGCAGGCCCGCGATGGGAGTGCGCAGTTCGTGCGAGACGTTGGCCACCAGTTCCTTGCGCTGGTGGTCCTGGGCCTCCAGCTCGTCGGCCATGACGTTGATGGTCCGGGCCAGGTCGCCCAGCTCGTCCCAGCGGTTCTCGCGCACCCGGCGGGTGTAGTCGCCGTGCGAGATGGACCGGGCCACCGCGTTCATGTCGTCCAGCGGCGCGGTCAGGGAGTGTGCCACGAACTGCGTGATGAGCAGGGTGGCGATCATCGAGAAGACCGTGATGAAGCGCAGCTCCGTCTTGGTGTGCACCGCGATCATCGACAGCCCGGTGGTGATCAGCACGGAGATGACGACCAGCGCACCCAGCTTGGTCTTGATGGAGAACGGGCGGACACCGCCCCAGGGGCCGGGGTCCCCGGGGCCTCTCCGTGCGGCCGGCCCGTCGCTCATGGCGTCGGCGTCTCCAGGGCGTAGCCCACGCCGTGCACGGTGCGGATGTGCTCGGCGCCGATCTTCCGGCGCAGCGCCTTGATGTGACTGTCGACGGTCCGGGTGCCGGAGGCGTCCGCCCAGTCCCAGACCTCGGCCAGCAGCTGCTCACGGGAGAGCACCGCGCGGGGCGTGTTGGCCAGGCACACCAGGAGGTCGAACTCGGTGGGCGTCAGATGGACGTCCTCGCCGTGCACCCGCACCCTGCGCTGCGCGTGGTCGATCTCCAGTTCGCCCAGGCGCAGGATGCCGCTGCGCGGGGTGCCGGCCGCCAGGGCCGCCCGCTCCATGCGGCGCAGCAGCACATGCACGCGCGCCGCGAGTTCCCGCATGGAGAACGGCTTGGTCATGTAGTCGTCGGCGCCGACGCCCAGCCCGACCAGCATGTCGGTCTCGTCGTCGCGCGCGGTCAGCATCATCACCGGCACCGGCCGCTGCGCCTGCACACGCCGGCAGACCTCCAGGCCGTCGAAGCCGGGCAGCATGATGTCGAGGATCAGCAGGTCGGGCTGCCAGGCCTCCGCCGTGTCGACGGCGGACGGACCGTCACCCGCCGTCTGCACCAGGAATCCCTCGGCGCGAAGGCGGGTCGCGATGGCGTCCACGATCGTCGCGTCGTCCTCGACCACCAGGACCCGGCGCTGCGCTCCCGGAGTGGTCGCCGCCGTGCCGTTGTGGGAGGTGTGTGTCTGCTCCATCGCCCGCCCCTGAAGTGTGCTTTCCGGAATCCGTGGGGTGAATCCGTCTCTGCGCATGACTGCGATTGACGCTTGAATGATCGGCGTCAGTGCAGCAGCGTACGGGGAGTCGGCGCGGCTTTGCTATCCAGGGCGGACGCCGAGGTGGACGACGTCCGGTACGCCCCGGGCAACCGGGATCTCTTCGGTACGCACCTGCCTGAACCCGGCATTCCGCAAGGTTCCTTCGAAATTCTCCGACGGCTGCGCGGACCACACCGCGAGCACCCCGCCCGGTCTCAGCACCCTTGCGCAGTCCATGAGTCCGGTGGGGGAGTAGAGCCCTCCGTTGTCCTCGGTGACGGTCCAGCCGGGGCCGTTGTCGATGTCGAGGCACAGCGCGTCGAACGTGTCGGACGTCTCATGGACGTACGCCACCAGATCGGCCTCGACGATCTCCGTGCGCGGGTCGGCGAGGGCGCTCGCGGAGAGTCCGGCCAGGGGGCCCGCGCGGTGCCAGTCGATGACGGCGGGTTCGCGCTCCACCACCGTGATGCGGCCCCAGCGGGGTGCGGCGGCGGCGTGCGCGAGTGAGAAGCCGACGCCGAGTCCGCCGATGAGGACGTGCGGTTCCCGTCGCGGACCGTGCCCCGCGCGGGTGTCGGCGGCGTCGAGCGCGGCCAGGGCGGCGTCGACCAGCCGGCGTTCCGAGCGGCCGTCGGAGGTGTCCATCAGGAAGCACCCGTTCGCGATGATCTGCAGCAGGTTCCCGTGCCGGCGGAGCACCACCTCCCCGTACGGGCCCTCGCGGCGGTCCAGGACTTCGGGGACTTCGGGAATGTCGTAGGGGGTGGACATGCGTTCATCCTGGCAGTACTCCCCGTTCGGCGGAGCACCCCCGCCGTTCCGTGCCGTCCACGGCGGATCCCGGCGGCCCGGGGCGGGCCCCCGCGGTGCCGGGCGGCGCCGAGCGGCTCCGGTCCCTCCCGGGCGGCGGGTGATCGCTGAGAGCGAACGCGGACGGGCGCGGTCCGGGAACAATCACGGGCTCAGGAGCATTGAGTCGGCATAGCTCAACTTGACTGCCGAAGGGGAGATCATGGCTGCTGAGTCCACACCGCTCGCCCTGCCCGTGCTGCCGCTCGACGACGAGGTCGTGCTGCCCGGGATGGTGGTCCCGCTGGACCTGAGCGATTCCGAGGTGCGCGCCGCGGTGGAGGCCGCCCAGGCCGCCGCCACGTCGGAGACCGGGAAGCCCAGGGTCCTGCTGGTGCCACGCATCGACGGGACCTACGCCGCCACCGGCGTCCTGGGCACGGTCGAGCAGGTCGGCAGGCTGGCCGACGGCGACCCGGGCGCCCTGATCCGGGGCCGGGACCGGGTGCGGATCGGTGCCGGGACGACCGGGCCGGGCGCCGCGCTGTGGGTGGAGGGCACCCGGGCCGACGAGACCGTACCGGAGCCGGTGTCCGGCCAGGTGACCGAACTGGTCACCGAGTACAAGGCGCTCGCCACCGCCTGGCTGCGCAAGCGCGGCGCCTGGCAGGTCGTCGACCGCGTCCAGGCCATCGACGACGTCTCCGCCCTCGCCGACAACTCCGGATACTCACCGTTCTTGACCACCGAGCAGAAGGTGGCCCTGCTGGAGGCCACCGATCCGGTGGCCCGGCTGAAGCTCGCCACCCAGCAGCTGCGCGACCACCTCGCCGAGCAGGACGTGGCCGAGTCCATCGCCAAGGACGTCCAGGACGGCGTCGACAAGCAGCAGCGCGAGTTCCTGCTGCGCCGCCAGCTGGAAGCCGTACGCAAGGAACTGCGCGAGCTGAACGGCGAACAGGAGGGTGAGGAGTCCGACGACTACCGCAGCCGCGTCGAGGCCGCCGACCTGCCGGAGAAGGTGCGCGAGGCCGCGCTCAAGGAGGTCGACAAGCTGGAGCGCTCCTCCGACCAGTCGCCCGAGGGCTCGTGGATCCGCACCTGGCTCGACACGGTCCTGGAGATGCCGTGGAGCGAGCGCACCGAGGACGCGTACGACATCCAGGGCGCCCGGGCGGTGCTCGACGCCGAGCACGCCGGGCTGACGGACGTGAAGGAGCGCATCACCGAGTACCTGGCGGTGCGCAAGCGGCGTGCCGAGCGCGGGCTCGGCGTCGTCGGCGGCCGCCGCGGCGGTGCCGTGCTCGCCCTCGTGGGCCCGCCCGGCGTCGGCAAGACGAGCCTCGGCGAGTCCGTCGCCCACGCGATGGGCCGCAGGTTCGTCCGGGTCGCCCTCGGCGGCGTCCGCGACGAGGCCGAGATCCGCGGCCACCGGCGTACGTACGTCGGCGCGCTGCCCGGCCGGATCGTACGGGCGATCAAGGAGGCCGGGTCGATGAACCCGGTGGTGCTGCTCGACGAGATCGACAAGGTGGGCTCCGACTTCCGGGGCGACCCGGCCGCAGCCCTCCTCGAAGTGCTGGACCCGGCGCAGAACCACACCTTCCGCGACCACTACCTGGAGGTCGAGCTGGACCTCTCGGACGTCGTCTTCCTCGCCACCGCCAACGTCCTGGAGGCCGTTCCGGAGGCACTGGCGGACCGGATGGACATCGTCCGCCTGGACGGCTACACCGAGGACGAGAAGGTCGTCATCGCACGCGACCACCTGCTCCCGCGCCAGCTGGAGCGTGCCGGGCTCGCCACCGACGAGGTCGCCCTCGACGACGGCGCGCTGCGCAAGCTGGCCGGCGAGTACACGCGTGAGGCGGGCGTGCGCACCCTGGAGCGGTCCATCGCGCGGCTGCTGCGCAAGGTCGCGGCCCAGCACGAACTGGGGGAGCGGGAGCTGCCGTTCACCGTCGCGGACGGGGACCTGCGCGCACTGCTCGGACGGCCGCGCCACGTACCGGAGTCCGCCCAGGACCCGGCCGAGCGCCGCACCGCCGTCCCCGGTGTCGCCACCGGGCTCGCGGTGACCGGCGCAGGCGGTGACGTCCTCTACGTGGAGGCGTCCCTGGCCGACCCGGAGACGGGTGCCGCCGGACTGACCCTGACCGGGCAGCTGGGCGACGTGATGAAGGAGTCGGCGCAGATCGCGTTGAGCTTCCTGCGCTCCCACGGCGCCGAACTGGAGCTTCCGGTCGGCGACCTGAAGGAGCGGGGCGCGCACATCCACTTCCCGGCGGGCGCGGTGCCCAAGGACGGCCCCAGCGCCGGCGTCACGATGACCACCGCCCTGGCCTCGCTGCTGTCCGGGCGCCTGGTCCGCACGGACGTGGCCATGACCGGAGAGGTCTCGCTGACCGGGCGGGTGCTGCCGATCGGCGGGGTGAAGCAGAAGCTGCTCGCGGCGCACCGGGCGGGGATCACCACCGTGATCATCCCCAAGCGCAACGAGCCCGACCTGGACGACGTCCCCGCCGAGGTGCTGGACGGGCTCGACGTCCACGCCGTGACCGACGTCCGCCAGGTCCTGGAACTGGCACTCTCGCCTGCCACGAACGGCGCGGTACCGGAGGTTCCGGTGGCGGTGTGACGGCGTCACCGCAGGCGCGGCGGCCCGGATCCCGCGAGGGGCCGGGCCGCCGCCGTGCGGCAGCGCGAACGGTGAGGCCGTGGCCGCCGGCCGCCGGGCCGGTCGCGGTGTGCTGCCGTGCCCCACGTCTGCGAAATACTGGCGGAGCCCCAGCGGCGTCGCCATCTGGCGGAAACACGGACGACCGGGAAGAGCGAGGCAGGGACCGACGTGCACGAAGGCGGAAACGGCGACGGCGGGGACACCTCGCCCCAGGCGCCCGACAGCGGTGTGAAACAGCCCGGATACCTCGCCCTGGAAAGGGAGTTGACCGTGCTGCTGCGCCGCGCCAGGGCCAGTCAGGGTGAGATGTCCCGCGCGGTCCACCCGGACCTGGAGCCGTCCGCGTACGGGCTGCTCGTGCGTCTGGACGAGTGCGGCAAGCAGCGGGCCACCGAACTTGCCGCCTTCATCGGCGTCGGCAAGGCGACCATGTCGCGCCAGCTGCACGCCCTGGAGGAACTCGGGCTCGTCACCCGCGAACCGGACCCCGCCGACGGCCGTGCCTGGCTGGTCGCCCTCACCCCGGAGGGCCGGAGCCGGATGAGCAGGGTCCGCAAGGCCCGCAGGGAGCGCTACGCCCGCGGCCTCGCCGACTGGGACCCGGGGGAGGTCACGGAACTCGCCCGGCTGCTGCACCAGCTGAACCGGGGCATGGAGAAGTAGCGGGGGCTCCCGCCGGTCCCCGGAACCCGCGGGGCTCAGAACTCCACGTACACGACCGTCGCGTCGTCGTGCGTCTTGCTCCGGCCGAGCACCACCCGTTCCGTGTCCGCCCGTTCCCGTGCCCGGACACGGTCCACCAGCGCCTGCGCCCCCTCCTTGCGGACGAGGGCGAGACAACCGGACCAGTCGCCCTCGCCGAATTTCTCGACCCAGCGGGTCGCCCCGTCCGTCAGCGCGGCCAGGGCGCGCACCTCGGCGCGCGGCAGCGTTCCGGTGACCGCGCGCACCGCGACCGACGGATCGGCCGCCGCGGTGAAGAAGCCGCCCTCCCTGTTCCGCACGGTGGAGTCCACCAGCGCGTCCGTGGCCAGCGCCGAGCGGGGCAGCCGGGCCAGCCGGTCGTCCAGCAGCGCGGTGACCGTGCCGTCGGGCGACTCGACCAGCAGGGCGGAGTCCGAGAGGACCAGGTAGTCGACCGACTCCGGTGACCAGCGCGCCAGCACCACCGTCGCCTGCGGCGTTCGCGGGTGAGAAAGGTCACAGGTTTCGGCGTGTGCCACGGCGGTACGGGAAATGGCCCGGGACAGCAGGTCCGCCAGGGGGACATCCGGGAGGGAAACGGTCAGTTCGGCCAGCGCCCCGCCGAGCCGCGCGGTGAACCAGGGGACCGCGTGCCGGCAGCCCGTGCCGTCGCGCGGCGGCGTGACACCGTCCAGTACGACCAGTGAACCGCCCTGCCCGGAGGCCGGAAGCCCGACGCTCGCGAAGTCCTCGTTGGGGCGGTCCGCGTCACCCGGCTCCGAGACAAGTTCCGTACGCATCCGGCCAGTCTGCACGACGCCTCCACAAGGGTCCCAGGAGGCCGTCACCGTTGCCCGGATACCGGCGGCCGTGCAGGTCAGGCGCCGCGTTTGGGCGGGATTGCAGTGCTCCGCCGACGCGTGGCGGCGAATCCTGCCACCGGCCGCCGCAGACGTCCAACCGACCTGCCGTGGAGGGCTGCTGCGCGAGATCGCGTGACTTGCTCCTCAACTCGACTCCGGGGTTCACTCCTTCGAGTGGCGGGTCAGGTGATGCGCGTGCGGTGCCCGTGGGCACTGGGAGGGTCGGGGAGCGACGGGGGCGTCTCGCTGCCCGAGCGCGACCGGCCGTCCGCCAAGGGCGTACACGCTCGGCACGGGCAGGGCGCAGGCGCCTGTTGACGGAACGTCACCCCGACCCACGGGTACACGAGTCAGGAATGCGAGCACCGGTGCAGAAGACGCGGCCTCGTCGCACAGGCAAGCAGACACCCCCCACGGAGGACGCTGAGCAGCAGCCCACCGTAGGCAGGGGCCGCCCCACCCACGTACGCAACCGGCTCATCGCGGCCGTCGCGGTCGTGGCCGCGGCGATCGCCGCCGCCGGGACACCGTCCCTGCTCACCGCCTCCGGGCAGCTGAGCGACTCCCAGAACCTGGTGACCCACGCCGAGCTGACCCAGGACGCCCTCGCCCTCGCGCACTCGCTCGCCGACGAGCGGGACGACGTCACGTCCTACGTCGCGGCCGGCCGCGACGAGGGCAAGGCGCCCACCGAGCAGCACAGCACCCGCGTCGACCGGCAGGTCGAGGAACTGCGCGCCGACACCGGCACCCCCGAGGCGCTCCGGGAGGACCTCGACGCCATCGCGGCCCTGCGCAGGGCCGCGCTCACCGGCAAGAGCAGCCCGCTCGAGGCGCACCAGGCGTACTCCACCGCCATCACCCAGCTGCACCGGCTCGCCGAGCAGCTCGCGGAGCAGACCCCGCCCCGGGCCGGATCCGGCTCCCACGCGCTCGCCGAGCTGGACACCGCCGTCCAGCAGGCCGCCGCCACCCGGGGACTGCTGCTCGCCGCGCTCAACGTGCCGAGCAGTACCCAGACCGTGGTCGACCCCCTCACCGGTCTGCCCGCCACGTCCACCTCCACCTCGGACGCCGACGCCGAGCGGCGCGACGCGCTGACCGCCGCCGCCCTCCAGGCCCGCCTGCGCTCCGACGCCGCGCTCGCCGACTTCCGCGAGACGGCCCCCAAGGCCCCCCGCGCCTCGTACGACTCCACGGTCACCGGCCCCGAGGTCGACGCCGCCGAGAAGTACCTCGAGGACCTCACCGACGAGCCGACCCTCACCGACGGGGAGCTCTCCACCGACACCAAGAAGCTGGCGGCCGCGCTCACCGCCCGCGTCGAGGCGATGCGCGGAGTCGAGTCCGCCCTCTTCGACCAGCGCGCCAAGGACCTCGCCCAGCTGCGTGACGACGACGTCACCGCGCTGGAGATCCGCGTCGCCCTCCTCGGCGCCCTCATGCTGCTCACGGTCGGCGTCGCCACCGCCATGGCCCGTACCCTCACCCGTCCGCTGTCCGTGCTGCGCCGCGGTTCCGCCCGGCTCGCCGGCGCCGAGGACCCCAGCAGCGAGGAGCCGGTCGCGTTCACCGGGCGCAACGACGAGTTCGCCCAGGTCGTCCGCTCCGTCAACGCCCTGCACGCGCACGCAGCGCAGCTCACCGGGCGGATCACCACGCTGGAGGCCGACCGCAAGCACCTCGTCGCGCAGCGGCAGCGGATGGCCGACGCCCGCGAGGAGCTGCGCACCCAGGTCACCGAGTCCGCCGCCCACCTGGAGCAGCTGCGCAGCACCATCGGCGGCACCTTCGTCAGCCTGGCACTGCGCACCCTCGGCCTGGTCGAACGGCAACTCGGTGTCATCGAGGGCCTGGAGGAGCGCGAGGACGACCCGGAACGCCTGGCCACCCTGTTCAAGCTCGACCACTTCGCCACGGTGATGCGCCGGCACAGCGAGAACCTCCTCGTCCTCGCCGGTACCGAGCACGTCCAGCACGCGGCCGGTCCGGTGCCGCTCGTCGACGTCGTACGGGCCGCGGTCAGCGAGATCGAGCGCTACGAGCGGGTCCGCATCGCCGCACTGCCGCCGCACGCGCACATCGCCGGGTTCGCCGCGGACGACCTCAGCCATCTGCTCGCCGAACTCCTGGAGAACGCCACCTCGTTCTGCCCGCCCGACCTGCCGGTCGAGGTCTCCGGCTGGCTCCTCGAGAGCGGCGAGGTCATGCTCTCCGTGCAGGACGAGGGCATCGGCATGACCGGGGAGCGGATGGAGCGGCTCAACGCACGCCTGTCCGACTTCGACCCCAAGGCGCCCTACGAGCACGAGGGCGAGGACGGCCTCGGGCTCGGTCTGTACGTCGTCGCCCGGCTCGCCCAGCGGCACGGGGTACGGGTGCAGCTGCGGGAGCAGAAGCAGGGCGGCGTCGCCGCGGTCGTGATCCTGCCCACGGCCCTGCTGGCCGCCGCCACTCCGGGCGCCGTACCGGCCTCCGGACCCGTCGCCGACGGTTCATCCCGTGTCACCCTGCCCGGCGCCGCTGCGGAGGCCAACTCCAACGTCCTGCACGGCCGTACGGAGGGCGACGACCCGTTGGTCGCCCTGGCGGAACAGGCGGTACGGCGGCAGGATGAGCCCGCGGCGGAGGAACCCGCCGCTGCCGGGCCCGCCGGGAAGTCCGCTGCCGAGCCGGGGGCCGGGGCAGCCGACGGACCTGAGGCGAGCGGTGGCGTCGACGGTGCCGGTGGGTCCGCGGGCGTGTCTGCCGTGGGGCAGGCCGGGGAGTCCGTGCGGGACGGTGTCCCGGAGCCGGGGGCCGGGGTGGCCGACGGGTCTGGGGTGAGTGGTGGCGTCGAGTCCGCGGACGCGACGCACGAGCGGCCCGCCGAGACCACCATGGAGCTGCTGATCCCGGCGCCCGCGCAGCCGGCCGACGACCGGCCCGCACGGCCGGCTGCCGGGCCCGCCGGGACGTCCGGCGCCGACGCCCCGGCCGCCCACCCCGGCCACCCGGTCGACGACGCCCCTGCGGCCGTCGACCTCACGGCCGACCCGCAGGCCGCGGACGCCCCCGCGCCGGCCACCGGGCCCGCGCCGGCGCCCGTGAGTGACTCCGCCCCCGCCCCCGTCGCCGAGCGCACGCGTGCGACCGACGGCCCGGCGGCGGAGCGAGCGGTGCAACAGGAGCCGGAGCCGGAGCAGGGGCCGGAGGAGCCGGAACCGGTCACGGACAAGGGCCTGCCCAAGCGCACGCCGAAGATCTCCGCACCCGTCGGGGCGCCCCGCCGGCCCACCGGCTCGGTGGACGCCGACGCCCTGCGCCGCCGCCTGGGCGGCTTCCGCCGGGGGGCGGAAGCCGGACGCAGGGACGTCGAGGCGGAGATCGCCGAGGAGGCGGGACCGCACCGGCCGCCGTCCACCGCGTCCACCGCACCGTCCGAGGAAGCCACGGGGGGCACTGTCGAGGAGGCAACGAGTTGACCGCGCCGAGTACCTTCGGACCGAGCAGTGAAGCCCGCAACCTGCACTGGCTGCTGACCAATCTCGTCGAGGAGGTCCCCGGCATCCTCTCGGTCGCCGTGGTCTCCTCGGACGGCCTGCTGCTGCTCTCCTCGGATCCCGATCTCGCGATGGCCCGGACGGACTCGCCCGAGGGCGCCCGCACCGCCGGGGCGTCCGGGGTACGGGCCGGGAAACGCACCGGCCCGCGCGGCTCCGCCGCCGATCTGGCCACCGTCGTCTCCGGCATCGGCAGCCTCACCGTCGGCGCCGCCAAGCTGATGGACTCCGGCCCGGTCCGGCACACCATGGTGGCGATGGACGAGGGCAGCCTGTTCGTGATGTCGATCAGCGACGGTTCGCTGCTCGGTGTGCACGGCTCCGCGGACTGCGACATGAGCGTGGTGGCGTACCACATGGCCCTGTTCGTGGGCCGGGCCGGCCATGTGCTGACCCCCGAACTCCGCAGCGAGCTGCGCCAGTCCATGGAGAACAAGGCCCTGGAGAACGAGTCCACCGGGAGTCCCCGTTGAGCGGTGAGTCCAAGAAGACCCTCCCGGTCCGCGGCGGTGACCGCAAACCCGCCAGGGTCCGCCCCTACTCGCTCACCGGCGGCCGTACCCGCTTCGGGTATGTGCTCCTCGTCGAGACGTTCGTGGCGAGCACCGCCGAGCTGGAGGCCGCCGGGGAGCGCAAGGAACTGCCGCAGGGCTCGCTGAAGTCGACGGTGATGCCGGAACTGCGGGCCATCGTCGAACTGTGCCGCCGTATGCGAACGGTGGCCGAGATCTCCGCGCTGCTGAAGATGCCGCTCGGTGTGGTCCGCGTGCTCCTGAGCGACCTCGCGGACCAGGGAAAGATCCGTGTCTATGGAACGGGGACCGGCCACGGCACGGGCCGCCCGGACCGCGCGCTGCTGGAAAGGGTGCTGAGTGGACTCCGCCGTCTCTGACGCCGCTCGAGGCGTCACCTCGCTCGTCGAGGGCGACGAGCCGTTGCTGCCCTGGCAGACGGACCGTACCCGCGCACCGGTCGCCACGAAGATAGTGGTGGCCGGCGGTTTCGGCGTCGGCAAGACCACGCTGGTCACCACCGTCTCGGAGATCAGGCCTCTGGAGACCGAGGCGCTGATGACCGAGGCGAGCGCCGGGACCGACGACCTCAGTGCCACGCCGGAGAAGCTCACCACCACCGTGGCCCTGGACTTCGGCCGGATCACGCTCGACGACGATCTGGTGCTCTACGTCTTCGGCACCCCCGGTCAGCAGCGTTTCTGGTTCATGTGGGACGACCTGGTGCGCGGCGCGATCGGCGCGGTCGTCATGGCCGACACCCGCCGGCTGAAGGACTGCTTCCCGGCGCTCGACTACTTCGAGAGCTGCGGACTGCCGTACGTCGTCGCGGTCAACCACTTCGACGAGACCGAGCTGTTCGAGCCGGACGATGTGCGGGAGGCGCTCACCATCCCCGCCCACATACCTGTCATGATCATGGACGCGCGGCGCCGGATCTCGGTCATCGAGACCCTCCTGTCCCTGGTGGGTCACGCGCTCGAGGAAACCCCGGAGTAACCCGGAAGCCCCTGCTCGGCTGTCCGAAGCCCTCGTCCAGCTAGGAGACCCCGCATGCGGAAGATACTCGTCGTCGGAGCCGGCCAGTCCGGTCTCCAGCTCGCCCTCGGCCTTCAGTCGCACGGGTACGAGGTCACCCTGATGTCCAACCGGACCGCGGACGAGATCCGCACCGGACGGGTGATGTCGACGCAGTGCATGTTCCACACGGCCCTGCAGCACGAGCGTGATCTCCAGCTGAACTTCTGGGAGTCCCAGGCCCCGAGGATCCAGGGGCTCGGTGTCTCGGTCGCGGCCCCCGGCTCGCACGACCCGGGTCCGACGCAGCGCGCGATCGACTGGCTGGGCAGACTCGACGGGTTCGCGCAGTCGGTCGACCAGCGGGTGAAGATGGCGGGCTGGATGGAGACGTTCGCCCAGCGCGGCGGCCAGCTGGTCATCCACGGCGCGGCCGTCGGCGACCTGGACTACTTCTCCCGTGCGTACGACCTCGTGCTCGTCTCCGCCGGCAAGGGCGAGCTCGTGCAGATGTTCGCCCGGGACGCCTCGCGCTCCCCGTACACCGAGCCGCAGCGCGCCCTCGCGGTGGCCTACGTCCACGGGCTCGCCCCGCGTCCGGAGCATCCGGACACGGAGGCCGTCCGCTGCAACCTCGTCCCCGGGGTCGGCGAGATGTTCGTCATGCCGACGCTGACCACCTCGGGCCGCGCCGACATCCTGTTCTGGGAGGGCGTACCCGGCGGCCCGCTGGACGTCTTCAAGGACGTCAAGGACCCGGCGGAGCACCTCTCCCTGACCCTGGAACTCATGGAGTCGTTCCTCCCCTGGGAGTACGCGCGGGCCACCAAGGTCGAACTGACCGACGCCGGCGGCACCCTCGCCGGCCGCTACGCCCCGACCGTCCGCAACCCCGTCGGCACCCTGCCCGGCGGCGGCAAGGTCCTCGGCGTCGCCGACGTGGTCGTGGCCAACGACCCGATCACCGGCCAGGGCTCCAACTCCGCCTCCAAGTGCGCGGCCTCCTATCTCGCCTCCATCGTCGAGCACGGCGAGGCGCCGTTCGACGAGGCGTGGATGCGGGGAGCCTTCGACCGTTACTGGGGCACCGCCCAGCACGTCACCAAGTGGACCAACGCCATGCTGGCCCCGCCGCCCGGACACGTCCTCGACATCCTCGGTGCCGCCGGCGGCCTCCAGCCCGTCGCCGACCGGTTCGCCAACGCTTTCGACAACCCGGCCGACTTCGAGGACTTCTTCTACGACCCCCAGAAGGCCGGCGCCTACCTGGCGGAGGTCTCGGGGGCCGTGGAGGCGTAGAGCAGGTCCTGGCCCTGGTCCCGGCCCCGGTCGAGGTCCCCGACCCGGTCATGGTCCCCGGCCCGTTCCTGGCCCTGGTCCGGCGCGTATCCCTCGTCGGGTCCCTCCGTCGCCCCCGCGGGGAGTTCGGGCGGCACATGGCGCCGCAGGGGCTGCCCGTCCGGGTCGGGGCGTACGGCGCCCAGGACCGGGTTGGCCGCGATCGGGGAGACCTTCACCCGCGCGCCGGGCCGGGGCGCCTGCACCACCATGCCGTCGCCGAGGTAGAGGGCGACATGCGTGGCCTCGGGGAAGTACACGACGAGGTCACCCGGCCGCAGCTCGTCCAGCGGGACCCGGTCCAGCCGCGCCCACTGCCCCTGGCTGGTCCGGGGCACCGGTGTCCCGGCCGCACCCCACGCCTCGGAGGTCAGCCCCGAGCAGTCGAAGGCCTCCGGGCCCTCGGCGCCCCACTCGTACGGCTTCCCGATCTGCTCCACCGCGTACCGCAGGGCCCGGTCGCCCGCAGCGGAGGGCGTGCGCCCGGTACCGGGACCGGCCGGTGCGCCGGGAGCACCCGGCGCACCGAGGGCACCGGACGCCATGAACTCCGCCTGTCTCCCGGCCGCTTCGGTCCGCTCCAGCTCCGCGAGGGCGGCCAGCCGGCCGGGGGTGAGCGAGGCGAGCAGCTCCTCGACCTCGCCGAGCCGCTCGCGCACCGCGGCGCGTTGCTTCCCGCGCCGCTCGGTGAGGGCGAGCTGGTCGTCGAGCGCCTTGCGGGCCTGCCGGGCGAGCGCGTCGGCCCGCTGCTCGCTGCCGGTCAGCCGGCCCACCGTGGCCGCCCGGTTGCGCGCCAGCCGCCCGATCACGTGCCCCTGGTCGAGCGCGTGCTGCGGGTCGCGGGCCAGCAGCAGCCGTACGTACGGGGAGATGCCGGTGCTGCTCTGGTACTGCTGCCGGGCCAGCCGCCCGGCCGCGCCCCGGCTGTCGTGCAGGGAGAGCCGGGCGGCGGTGAGAGCGCGGTCCAGACGCCGTGTCTCGGCGCGCTGCTTCGCCAGCCGCTCCTCGGTGGCGTTGTAGGCCTCGGTGGCCTTCCCGACCTCGCGGTACAGCCGCTGAAGATCCGTCAGCAGTCCCGCGACGGACCGGTTGCCGGGCTGCGCTCCCCCGGTGGGCACGTCGGCCTCCGGAGCCTTGGTCGCGGTGCTGACCGGCGGGTCCGCGGCGGCCGTCGCGGATGCCGGCGCGAGAACGGTTCCGGCCGCGACCGCCGCCGTACACACCAGACGCAGAAGCATTCCTGACACGTCATCACCTCCGACGCGGGCGGCTCCTCCGCTCCGCACCGCGAGCATCCGGCCGCCCGGCCGGGCCCGCTCGCCGGGTGTGCGCGGTTCGGCGCAACGGCGTCACCCGTCGGCGTCGTCCGGCTTGCCGCGCGGCGTGGCGCCTGGATCGGCGGCCGGGCCGCGGGTGGGCCCGGACCACGGCCACCTCGGGCGGTCGGGCGTCGCCGCCCCGTCCGGGTCGTACAGGTACTTCCACCCCTGCGTCAGCCCGAGCCGGCTGCTCTGCCCCCGGGGCACGCGCCGGTAGACCAGCACCGTGGGCGGGCCGCCGTCCGGGGCCGGGACGGGGATGCGGTACGTCTTGGGCGGGTGCCCGGTGATGCCCAGCAGCACGGGCAGGACGCGCCCGTCCATGGGCCCGCCCTCGAAGGGGGTGTCCTGTCTCTTCACGGCACCAGTGTCGGCCATGCCCCCACACCGGCCCCCACACCGGCCGCTCACCGGCCGCCACACCGGCCGCTCACCGGCCGCCCGTCCGGCCGCTCACCGGCCGCCCGTCCGGCAGGTCGGCCGCCGCCCGTCCGGCAGGTCAGCCGTCCGTGAGCAGTGTCCGGACGAGGGCCCCGGTCTCCGCGTCACGCCGCGCGGTCACCTCCAGGGCGGCCAGGAACTGCTCCACGAGCCAGTCCCGCAGCTCGGCGACGGGCAGCGGCCTGTCCTCGTCGAGCCAGATCAGCGAGGCCGCCTCCACCGCGGTGATCCACATCCGGGTGGTCATCCGCAGCCGCGGTCCCGGCTCGGCGGCCCCGAGATGGCTGAGGATGTGCTCGGCGGCGGCCCGGCGCACCCCGTCGACGATGGCGCTCGTACGGGAGGTCTCCACCACGCTCCCCCCTTGCAGCAGCGCGCTGAACCCGGTGCCGTGCCCGTCGACGAAGGCGAGATACCGGTCGAGCGCCCGGGACAGCCGGGACAGCAGCGGGCCCTCGCGGGGCTCGTCGAAGCAGTCCCGCAGCTCGTCGGCGGCGGACCGCAGCGCAGCCTCGTACAGCTGCTGCTTGCCGCCCGGGAAGTACCGGTACACCAGGGGCCGCGACACCCCGGCCGCCTCCGCCACGTCGTCCAGCGACACCTCGTCGGGTGCGCGGTGCGCGAACAGGGACAGGGCGGCGTCGAGCAGTTGACTGCGCCGCTCCTCGACGCCGAGGCGCCGGTAGGCGGGGGTGGGAGCCTGCGGAGTCATGCTCCGCAGCGTAACCGCCCGCCCCCGGCGGCTGCTCGGGTATGTACCGGCCGGCCCTGCCCGCGCTGTGCCTGCGGTCCGGACGTCTTCCACAGCCGTTGCCCGGTCTCGTGCGGCACTCCGATGTCGTCCGGGTGGTGTCGGTGTGCGGCTCCGCCGGGTGGCGGTGGGCTGCTTGTCGGGGTGGTGGGGGTGTCGGGGTGGTGGTGTTCAGGCCAGTAGTCCGGACGTCTTCCACAGCCGCCGCCCGACCCCGCGCAGCACCCCGATGTCGTCCAGGAAGTCGGTGAGCCGCTTCGATCCCTGCTGCATGATGTCCCGGCGGTGCCCGCTCGCCCTGACCTGGGCGACGGCCTCGCGCTTGTCCAGTCCGACGTTCGTGTAGACCTCCGGGTTGACGAACGCCACCGAGAAGACGCGGGCGAACTCGCCGGAGGTGACCCGGGTGAACTCCTGCGACCACTTCGGCGCGGTCACCATCTGGCGCCGCAGTTCCTCACGGGCGTAGCGCACATGCCGGGCCTCCTCGACGACGTGGATGCGTGTGACGCCCCGGATCAGCGGCTGGACCCGCTCGTCGGGGAAGGTCAGCCGCTGCATCCAGTCCAGGACCTCCTCGCCGAGCAGGGTCGCGGTGAAGGAGCCGGGCGTGGTGGAGATGGTCTTGAACAGCCGTCCCAGGTGCTGGTGCACCGGGCTCACCGGGTACCACGGTGTCCCGCCGCGGGTGATCAGCCGCGCGAACATCATGGAGTGCCGGCACTCGTCCTCGATCTCGGTGAGCGCGTACCGCACGTGTGCGCCGGTGGCGTCCTTGTCGTAGACGTGCCGCACCAGCAGCTGCATCAGGATCAGCTCGAACCAGATGCCGAGCGAGGCGAGCGCCGCCGCCTCGTGCTGCGACAGCCGGATGCGCTGTTCCTCGCTCATCCGCTTCCACAGCGGGGTGCCGTACAGCGAGACCAGTTCCGGCGGCCAGAACCACAGGCCCTCCTCGAAGGGCGCGTCCCAGTCCAGCTCCCTGTCCGGGTCGAAGGAGTGCTTGGCGGAGGCGTCGAGCAGTCGCTGCGCCACCTGCTCCCGGTCCTTGAGCAGGCCGAGCGCGTCGCGCAGCCCGTCGATCGCGTCGGCATCCGTCAGGGGCTGGGGCGTCATGGTGGTTCCACCTCGCGGGCGTTTGGGGTTACCGGCGGTCACTCAACTTATGAGACCGCCTGTCAGTAAGCCCGTCAATCCCTCGTGTGAGCCTTATTGACAGATGATCTACCTGGGGCGAGCGTCAACGGCGCACGCCCCGGATCGCCTCATGGAGCGGCGAGTCGGCGTTCACCCTGGGTAGGCTGACTGTGCCGGTCAGACTCCAGTGCATGGGAGCAACCATGAGCGCCGTACGCGAGTCCGAGTTGGACGACGACTACCAGTGGCCGCGTCCGCCGCAGGACGGCTGGACGGCGGACGACCTCGACAGGCTTCCCAACCTGCCTCCGCACACGGAGCTGATCGACGGGAGCCGTCGCCGTCGCCGGGACAGGCGCTAGACCGAGCAGCCCAGCCCGTCCGGTACCTCGCCGGCCACCGGCGTCGACGCGCCGGGCGGGAACGACGTCCGGAGCGTGAACGCGTAGGGCGTCGGGCCGTGGGCACGCAGGTGCAGCAGCCGCGCCTCCGCCTCCGCGACCGTGGGCCGGTGGCCCTCCGGGACCCACCACAGGGTCGTCATCGCCTCCTGCACCCGCTCGAAGAACTCCCTGCGCCGCGCCAGCATCTCCCGGTGCCGCCCCCGGTACATGTACGCCGTCAGGGTGTCGGTGTCCCGCCACACCGTCATGTTCAGGATCAGCCACGCGTCGTCGAAGACGGCCACGTCGGTGGCGTTCCCCTCCTCGCTCCGCAGTCGCCAGATGAAGCCCTCGGCGGCCTCGGCGTCCGCGTTCACCGGGTCGAGGTTGTCGACGAAGTCCTTCAACTGCGGGGAATCCAGAGGTGCCTTGAGCCGGGCGATGTTGACCTGGGCGAGTTCGTACGCGGGGGTGGCTTCCGTCATGGGCCGAACCGTAGGCGCGGAGGGCGGGATTCGGCAGCCCTCGTCCCAGCAGGCGATCCGCCAGGCGATCCGCCGGCGACGCCTACGGCCCCAGCACCGCCTCCATCACCGCCCGCGCGACCGGTGCCGCCGTGCCGCCGCCGCTGATCTCCCGGCGGCTGGCCGACGCGTCCTCCACCACGACGGCCACCGCGACCTTCGCCGCCGGGTCCCCGTCGGCCTGCGCCCAGGACACGAACCAGGCGTACGGCGTACCGGAGTTGCCGATCCCGTGCTGGGCCGTGCCGGTCTTGCCGCCGACCACGGCACCGGGGATCGCTGCGTTCGTGCCCGTGCCCTCCTCCACCACCCCGCGCATCAGCTCCCGCATCCGCAGCGCCGTCGACGGGCGCATGGCCCGCCGGGCCGGCCCCGGGCCGGCCGTCGACACGGTGCCGCCGCCCGCCCGGGTCGTCCGCTCCACCAGGTACGGCTCCCGCACGGTCCCGTTGTCGGCGACGGCCGCCGCGACCATCGCCATCTGCAGGGGAGTGGCCCGCGTGTTGTACTGGCCGATCGACGACAGCGCGACCTGCGCCCGGTCCATCGTGGTGTCGAAGGTGCTGCGCACCACCGGGAACGGCACCCGCAGCCCCTCCTCGTTGAAGCCGAAGCCCTCCGCCGTGGCCGACAGGTCCGCCAGGCCCGTGGCCACCCCCAGCTTGGCGAACACGGTGTTGCAGGACCAGGTGAACGCCTCCCGCACCGAGGCGTCCGCACAGCCGCGGGACCCGTTCGTCAGCCGTGTCGTCGTCCCCGGCAGGGTGTACGGGTCGGGGGAGTCCGTCGGTTCGTCGAGGTCGGTGACCACACCCGCGTCCAGCGCCGCCGCCGCGGTGACCACCTTGAACGTCGAACCCGGCGGATACGTCTGCCGCACGGCCCGGTTCAGCATCGGCCTGTCCGGATCGGCGTTCAGCCGGGCCCAGGTTCGCCGCGCCGCCGCCCCGTTCCCGGACAGCGGTTCCGGATCGTACGACGGGACGGACACCAGCGCCAGGATCCGCCCGGTCGACGGTTCCACCGCCGCCACCGCGCCCTTGCGCGAGCGCAGTCCCTCGTACGCGGCCCGCTGGGCGGCCGGGTGGATCGTCGTGACGACGTCGCCGCCCGCGTTGCGGGAACGGGTGAAGTCGTTCCACAGCGGCAGCGGCTGGAGCAGCGGGTCGGTGCCCGCCAGCAGCGCGTCCTCCGTGTGCTCCAGCAGGGTCGTCCCGTACTCCTGTGAGGCGAAGCCGGTCACCGGCGCGTACAACGGGCCGTCGGTGTAGGTCCGTTCGTAGCGCAGATGCTCGCCGGTGTCCCGCGAGCCGGTGACCGGGCGGCCGTCGACCAGGATGTCGCCGCGCGGCTGGTGGTAACGGGCGATGGCGTCACGGCGGTTGGCGGGGTTGTCGTCGTAGGCGTCGGCATGCAGCACCTGGACGCGGGTGGCGTTCACCAGCAGGGCGAACAGCAGCAGCGCGCAGAAGACGGCGGCACGCCGGATGTACCGCGTCATGACGCCACGCCTTCGTTCGTCCCGTCCCGCCGGGGACGACCGTTCCCCCGACGGCGCGCCGAGTCGCTCAGCCGGACCAGCAGCGCCACGATCGCCCAGTTGGTGACCACCGACGAACCTCCCTGTGCCAGGAACGGCATCGCCATCCCGGTCAGCGGGATCAGCCCGGTCACCCCGCCCGCGATCACGAACACCTGGAGCGCCACGATCGCGGCCAGCCCCACGGCGAGCAGCCGGCCGAACGGGTCACGCAGCGCGAGCCCCGCCCGGTAGCCGCGCTCCACCAGCAGCCCGTACAGCAGGAAGATCGCGGAGAGCCCGGCCAGGCCCAGTTCCTCACCGGCCGTGGCCAGGATGAAGTCGGACTTGACCGCGAAGCCGATGAGGACGGAGTGCCCGAGCCCCAGACCGGTGCCGAGCAGCCCGCCCTCGGCGAAGGCGAACAGGGACTGCGCCAGCTGGTTCGGGCCCTCGCCCGCCTCGATCGACCCGAACGGCCGCAGCCAGGTCTCGATCCTGCTGTGCACATGGGGTTCCAGCCGGCCCACGGCCACCGCGCCCAGGGACGCCAGCAGCAGCCCGACGGCGAGCCAGCCGGTGCGGCCGGTGGCGACGTACAGCACGACGACGAACAGGCCGAAGAACAGCAGCGACGTGCCGAGATCCCGTTCCAGGACCAGCACGCCCACGCTCACCAGCCACACGGCGACGATCGGCCCGAGCACCCGGCCGGTGGGCAGTCGCACCCCCCAGAACCGGCGGCCGGCATAGGCGAGCGCGCCCCGGTTCTCCGCCAGGTACGCGGCGAAGAACACCGCGAGCAGCACCTTCGCGAACTCGCCCGGCTGGATGGAGAACCCGGCGACGCGGATCCAGATCCGGGCCCCGTTCACCGGGGGGAAGAAGATCGGCACCGTGAGCAGGACGAGAGCGGAGGCGGCGTACACGCGGGTGAAGCGCCGGAGCACCCGGTGGTCGCGCAGCAGCAGGACGACCGCGATGAACAGTGACACGCCCAGCGTCGACCACACCAACTGGGTCGGGGCGGCCTCGTCACCCGGCGTCTCCAGGTCGAGCCGGTAGATCAGCACCAGGCCGAGCCCGTTGAGCAGGACGGCGATGGGGAGCAGGAGCGGGTCGGCCCAGGGCGCCCGGAAGCGCACCGCCAGATGGGCGACCAGCGCGAGCACGCCGAGCCCGGCGCCGTAACCGGCGGCGCCGGGCGGGACGGAGCCGTTCCTGGCGTGGCCGACGGCGCAGTAGCCGTACACCGACAGCAGAACGGCCAGGACGATGAGGGCGAGTTCGACGCCACGGCGCCGGGGGAGGGGGACGGTGGGCGTGGGCGGACCAGCCGTCGCCAGGGAGATTCCGGCCTTGCTCATGTCCGGAACTTACCCACATGTCCCCTCCTGGGTGCTGCGTCCGTCAGCACCAGCGTGGCGCGGGCCCGATGTTGTCGATGTGACGGGCGGCGCCCCAGGCCCAGGTGCCGTCGGTGAGCAGGTACCAGAGCGGGTTGCCCTGCACGTCGTCCCCGCCGACCTTGCAGTGGATCGAGACGACATCGCCCTTGTGGGCGTACCGGATGACCTTTGAACCGCGGTCCGGCGAGGTGCGCAGAGCGAGCGAATCGCTGGTGACGACACCCTTGTACTCGACCCGGTTGCCGTGGTTGCCGCCGGCCTGGTGGCCGTTGCCGCCGCCGCCTCCGCCGCCCCCGTTGCCGCCTCCGCCACCGTTGTTGCCGTGATCGTTGCCGCCGTCGCCTCCGCCGCCGTTGCCGCCGGTCTGCTGGTCCCAGTCGCCGTTGCCGCCCTGCTGGTTGGACGAGCCGCCGCCGTTGCCTCCGCCGTCGCCGTTGCCGCCCTGCTGGCTCCAGTCCGACTGGCCGCCGCCGTCCGGCGTGTCGCTCGCGACGGCGGGAGCGACGGCGGCCGCGAGCGCCAGGGTGCCGGCGGCCAGCGTCATGGGCAGACGGCGAAGGAGGGGGGAGTGTGACGAGCGCGGCGCGTGCGGGGAGTGGCGTGACATGAAGTACCTCCATAGAGGGTCGAATCAGTCGAAGGTGACCAATCGCCACATTAGGAGCAGCCTTCCGCCCCTGCCCGCCTTGGTGCGCCATCGGGGACGGCCGTCCGCCTACTCGGCCAGTTCCTCCAGCAGGCGGGCCGTCGTCAGCCCGGCCCGCAGGTAGTCGACGAACAGGTCGTTGTGCAGGGCCCAGCCCGAGCGGCGGGCCCGGACCAGCCGGATCGCCTCCTCGGCGGAGCTGCCCCGGCGCATCAGCGCGTGCGCGACGACAAGTCCCGAGCGGTTGTACCCGTGATAGCAGCGCACGAGGACCTTGCGCCCGTCGTCCAGCGCCTCGCACGCCGCCTCGGCGAGCCGGATGACGCCCAGCAGCTGGGTTCCGTCGAGCGGCCCGTCCGGGATCGGCCACACATGGTGCTCGACCCCGGGGTCCGGCCCGTGCCCCGGCAGTCGCAGCAGCGTCTGCACGAGATCGAACTCCTGGCGCACCGAGGCGAACTCCAGCTGCCCGGTCCGGGCCCTGAACTGGTGGCCGCCCATCCACAGACCGGGTGCGACCTCGTCCCACGGAGTGTCCGGTGCCGGTACGTCGGGTTGCTTCCTGTAGGTATGCAACGACGCCTCCCGGGCATCACCGTCCACGTGCTCTCCAAGGTAGCCGGGTTCTTGCTCCTGGGGCACCCCGGCTGTTCCCATGGAAGGCGGGGTGATGGTGCATGAACGGTCTGCGCGTCGTACCGGCCTGGCGGCACGGCCGGGAGCGGCTGTACGTCTGTCTTCCGGACGGCGGGAACATCGCCTGGTACGACCGTGACGCGGCCAGGGTCAACCTGCTCGGCGAGGACCGCGAGGCGGAGGTGCTCGAAGCGCTCGGCCCCTTCCTGACCGGCCCGGTCTCGGTCGGCCCGCCTGCGGTCCCCACCCCCGCCGAGCTGGCACGGCTCACCCTCCACCCCGACGACGACCTCGCCCCGAACCGCCCCGGCGAGGCCCTCCTGGTCGCGCTCGACCGCGACCCCGGCCCGGCCCGCCGCCTCCGCGCCGACCCGCGCCACCGGGCACTCGAGGCGGAGCGGGCGGTGGGCGAGGCCCTGGACCGCATGGACGGCCTGGGCGTACGCACCCTGCACTCGATCCCGCTCCCCGGCGGCGACCGCGTCCACCACCTGGCGATCGGCCCCGGCGGGCTGTACGCCGTACACACCGTGTACGCCCGCAGGCAGCGGGTGACGGTCGCCGACCCCCTGGTCGCCGTCGGCCGCCGCCGTGAACCGCACCCCGTACTGCGCCGCGTCCGCGCCGACGCGGACCGGGTCTCGTACGCCCTGACCGCCGAGGTCCGCCCGGTGCTTGTCCTGGTCGGAGCGTCGCAGGTGACGGTGAGGACCCCGCCGCGCGAGGTGCGCGTCCTGACGGACGGCGAGGTGGAGCGTCTGGGCGACCTGGGGGGCGTGTTGAAACCGGCCGACGTGGAGGCCCTGCACGCGATGGCGCGGGACCGGAGTACGTGGGCCCGGCTCTGAGCGGGGCGGCAAGGTCCCGGGCCTGAGGGCGGCCCTGGAGAGCGGCGTCCGCGCCGCCCGCGCGTCGCGGGGCGCGAAGGAGGCCCCGGCCGGGAAGGCTGCCCCGCGCACACGCTCGGGCCGACCCGGCCGCGGACGAGTGCGGACGACCGCGGGCGGCTGCGGGACGGCGAAATGGAATTCACCCGTACGGCGGTTGATGGATCCTAGGGCCCGTGTTCCGCGTCTTCCCTCAGGGCTGTGCTTCCATGTGCGTGATCTGTTGGACCTGTGTGCATGACAGAGGCAGCCGGTCGCACGGCACACTCACGGACACCGGCGGAGGGCATGACCGAGGACGAGTTCGATGCTTTCTACGCGGCCGCGTTCCCCCGTCTGACCGGGCAGCTCTTCGCCTTCACGGGGGACCTGGGCGAGGCTCAGGACGTGGTCCAGGAGGCGTTCGTACGGGCCTGGGACCGGCGCCGCAAGCTCCAGGCCGACGGGGCACCCGAGGCATGGGTACGCACGGTCGCCATGCGCCTCGCGGTCAGCCGCTGGCGTCGCGCGCGCCGCTGGCTGGAGCTGGTGCGCCATTCCGCGCTGCCGGAAACGACCCCCGGCCCCGGCCCCGAACGCGCCGCGCTGGTCGCCGCGTTGCGCGAACTGCCCGAGACCCAGCGCATGGCGGTCGTCCTTCACCATCTGTGCGACCTCAGTGTCGAACAGGTAGCCTCCGAGACCGGCGCCCCCGTGGGGACGGTCAAGGCCCGGCTGTCCCGGGGGCGGGCGGCGCTGGCCAGACAGCTGGCGGTGGACGAGGCCGAGGAGCCGGCCTGGAGGGAGGGCGGCCGTGTCGGATGAACTCGCCACTGCGTTGCGCGAGTTGGCGAAGGCCCATGAGACCCCGCCGCCCCTGCCGGCCGCCGAGGTCCGCACCCGGGCACGGCGCCGCTCCCGCCGTCGCCTGACCACCGTCCGCCTGGGCCTGGCGACCTCGGTGGCCGGCGTGCTGGCGACGATCGGACTCACCGTGCACGCGGAGGAGCCCGGCCACGACTCGCGGCGCACCCCGGCCACCTCGCCCGACACCCAGGCGATCGGCACGCCGACGTCCAGCCCCCGGGCACCCGGGACGGCGACCGGCAGGCCGGCCGGCGCCGCGGAGGCCGTCCTCGACCTGGGCCGCCACACCCTCACGGTCGGCGGCCGCGTCATGCGCGTCGACGCGCACTTCGTCGCCGCTCCGCTGCCGCACGGCCACCGACTGACCGTGCGGGCCAAGCACGAGGTCATGCTGCTGCGGAGCGACGCGAGGACCGGGACCGTCTACGAGGCCAAGGTCCCGTACGTGGTGGAGCTGCGTACCGGCGACGGGGCCCCGGCCTACGCGGGCGCCCTCGCCTTCGACACCGGATCCCTCGGTGCCCTCGACACCAGGACGAGCTGGCTGGGCCTGAGCGCCGACGACGCGCGATGGTTCTACACCCGCGCCCGGCGGGGCGAACACATCGAGATCACCTCCGCGGCCACCCCGGCCCCGTCCGTGGCGACGACCGCCCCCACCACCGGGGCCGACCTCGAAACCGGAACCGCGACCTCCCGCCCACGGACCTGACCCCGCCCCCGGCGCCGACTCCACCCACTGCCCTGACCCCGCCCATTGCCCGGGGCCACTGTCCGGGGCCACGCCCCCTCGGTGGTGTGAAGGGTGGTGCCACCCGGGCGGCACGGTCCGCTCGGAGGCCCTGTGCGGCACCATGTGACCCATGGGCGACAACAGGATCGTGAACACCCACCAGGCCGAGGCGTGGAACGGATACGAGGGCCGGCACTGGGCCGACCACCAGGCGCGCTACGACGCCCTCAACGACCCCGCCAACACCCCGCTCCTGGACGCCGTGCGCCTCCGGGCCACGGACCGCGTGCTCGACGTCGGCTGCGGCAACGGACGTCTCACCAGGCTGGCCGCCCGCACCGCGGCGCACGTCCTCGGCGTCGACCTGTCGGCGCCCATGCTGGACCGGGCCCGCGCGAGCGCCGCCGAGGAACACCTCGAGAACGTCACCTTCCTCCGGGCCGACGCCCAGGTGCACGCCTTCGGGGACGCCGTCTTCGACGCGGCCCTCAGCCGCTTCGGGGTCATGTTCTTCGCCGATCCGGTCGCCGCCTTCGCGAACATCGGACGCTCCCTGCGGCCGGGCGGACGGCTCGCCTTCGTCTGTCCGCAGTCCTTCGGCCGGATGGACCAGTCGGTGGTCTTCGCGGCCGTCGCCGGGCAGGTGCCCCTGCCCGACCTGTCCCAGGAGACGGAGACCGGCCCCGCCTCCTTCGCGGACTCCGCGCGCACCACACGCGTGCTGCGCGACGCCGGCTTCGACGCCGTCACCGCCGAGCCGGTCGAACTGCCGCAGAGGTGGGGCGAGGACGCCCAGGACGCCGCCGACTTCCTCTTCGGGTGGGGGCCGATGCGCCACTGGCTGCGCGACGCGGCACCCGAGGCCGTCGACCGGGCCCGGCGGGCCGCCGCGGACGCCTTTCGCGCGTACGAGGTGAAGGACGCGGACGAGACGGGCGGCACGGCCGGGGGCGTACGGCTCATGGCGCGGCACTGGCTGATGACCGCCACCTGGCCCGGCACGCCGGGGGACACGACGGCGCCGGGGGCCGCGGGGCGAATTCCAGGGCCCCCGGGTCCGCCGCCCGCCGGCCGGGCTGACCAGGGCAGGAACAAGGCAAGGGGGTGGCAGAGATGAGGGCAGGGGCAGAGGTGGAGGTGAAGACGGAGGCAGGGGCAGAGATGGAGGCCGATGCGGGGCAGGGGTGGAGGCGGGAGTGGAGGTGGAGGCGAAGACGGGGGCAGGGACAGGGGCGGAGGCGAAGACGGGGGCAGGGGCGGGACCGGGTCAGGGTGCTCCGGTCGCCAGGTGGGCCCGCCAGCCGCCGAGCCGGGTGATGTCGGTGCCGGCCGCGGCCGACTCCGGGTCGCACTGGAAGCCGAGGACCCACGTCCCGTCGCCGAGTTCGACGCGCCCGAGGGACATGGGCGCGGGCAGCGCGGCGAGGAAACGCCCGAGGGCGGCGGGGGAGAGGGTCCAGAGCTCCCCGGTGATCCCGGCCCCGGACCCCGGAGCGGCCCGGACCAGGCCCGGCTTGGCGGGGACGGTGTCCAGCGCGGCGAGCCGGTAGTGCGGCGCGGTGACGACCTCGCCCCCGAACCGCGCGCCCACGCCCGTGAGCTGGTGGTTGAGGGGCTGGCCGCGCAGGTGGGCGCCGAACACGGCGAGCCCGACTCCCGTACCCGGCAGCGGAGCCGCTTCCTGCTCCCCGGTCAGCAGGGCCGCGATGTCGAGCGCAGGCTGGTCCTCGAAGGCACGCGTGATGACACTGACGCCGAACGGACTGCCGTCCGCCTCCCCGGCCGGAACGGCCACGGCGGCCATGTCCAGCAGGTTGACGAAGTTGGTGTAGGTCCCCAGCCGCTTGTTCACGCCGACCGGGTCGGCGAGGACCTCGGCGATGTCGGGGTGTTCGGTCGTGGTCGGCAGGAGCAGTGCGTCGAAACCGGCCAGCAGCCGTGAGGCCTCCGCCTTGTGCCGGTCCAGCCGTTCCTGGTCAGCCGCCAGCGCGTGGGCGGGGACCTCGGCGGCGGCCAGGATGATCGCGGCCACCGTCGGGTCCGCCCCCGAGGGGTTCTGCGCGATGAACTCGCCGACGGCCGCGTACCGTTCGGCGACCAGGGCACCGTCGTACAACAGCCGCGCGGCCCGCAGCAGCGGGGAGACGTCGAGGACGGCGGTCTCGGCCCCGGCCGCCTCCAGCCGTTCGACGGCGCCGCGGAACGCGGCCCGGGCCGCCGGTGAGAGCGGGGCCAGGTCCTCGTCCCGGGGCACCGCGACGCGCGGGTGTTCGGGCGCGGCCAGGCGCACGTCGTCCGGCCAGTCGCGGCCGCGCGGGTCGCCGGCGTCGGGGCCGGCCATGCGGGCCACGGCCCGCTGCGCCTGGGTGAGCGTGCGGGCGAACACCGTGACCGCGTCGTAGGGCCGCGCGGCCGGGACCACCCCCGCGGCGGGGACCAGGCCCAGGGTGGGCTTGATGCCCACGATGCCGTTGAAGGCGGCGGGCACCCGGCCGGACCCCGCGGTGTCGGTGCCGAGCGCGATGTCGGCGATGCCCAGCGCGACCGCGACCGCCGAGCCGGAACTGGAACCGCCGGAGACCTTCCCGGGGCGCAGCGCCCCGCGGACCGCGCCGTACGGGCTGCGGGTGCCGACGAGGCCGGTGGCGAACTGGTCCAGGTTCGTCTTGCCCAGCACGATCGCCCCCGCCTCCACCAGCCGCCGCACGGCGGGCGCGGAGACGTCCGGCGTGTACGCGTACGCGGGACAGCCGGCCGTGGTGGGCAGTCCGGCGACGTCGATGTTGTCCTTGACCGCCACCAGAACGCCCGCCAGCGGCAGCGGTGTGCCCGGGGAACCCGCCGCCACGCGCGTGTCGAGGGCCCGCGCCTCGGCCACGACGTCCTGTTCGTCCCGCAGGGTGATCCAGATCTCCGGGCGGTCGGTCTCGGTGATGAGCCGGTACGCGGCGGCGACGCGTTCCACGCAGCTCGGGGCCGGGGCGAGGGTCATGCTGCTTCCTCTCGTACGACGACGGCCAGCGGGGTGCCGGCGTCGATGTGCTGTCCGGTGGAGACGAGTACGTCGGTCACGATGCCGTGTCCGGGCGCCCGGATCACCACCTCCATCTTCATGGCCTCCAGGACGAGCAGGGGCTGGCCGGGCTCGACGGTGGTGCCGGGCCCCGCCTCGACCTTCCACACGGTGGAGCTGAGCGGCGCCTCCACCAGGCTCCCGCCCGGCGGAAGGGCCACCGGGGCCGTGTCGGCGCCCGGCTCGGGCAGGGGGCGGTCGGCGAACTCGCCCGCCGCCTCCCACGCCCGCCGCTCCGCCTCGAAGGCGGCGGCCTGGCGGCTGCGGAACGCGGTGATGCCGGCGGCGTTGTCGCGCAGGAACGCCTCGTGCTCGGCGAGCGAGAAGGTGCCGGGCCGGATGTCGAGGCCGCTGCGGCCGGCGGCCAGGTCGGCCCGGATGCCGAGGAGTTCGCCGGCCTCGACGGGATGCCAGACGATGCGGTCGAAGAACCGCAGCAGCCACGGCGTGCCGTCGGCGAAGGAGCGCGGTGGCCGCAGCCCGCCCCAGATGGGCACGGTCCGGCCGATCAGCTGGTAGCCGCCGGGGCTCTCCATCCCGTAGATGCACAGATAGGCGCCGCCGATCCCGACACCGGCCTCGGCGGTCCAGGTGCGGGCCGGGTTGTACTTGGTGGTGACCAGCCGGTGCCGCGGGTCGAGCGGGGTCGCGGCAGGGGCGCCCAGGTACACGTCACCGAGCCCGAGCACCAGATACTCGGCGTCGAAGACCGTCCGGCGCACGTCCTCCACGCTGTCCAGGCCGTTGATGCGGCGGATGAAGTCGATGTTGGACGGGTTCCACGGCGCGTCGTCCCGGATGGACGCCCCGTAGCGGGAGACGGCCTCGTCGACCGTGGGGTCGTCCCAGGACATCGGGAGGTGCACCTCCCTGCTGGGCACGGTCAGTCCGGCGGTCGCGGGCAGCTCGTCCTCCGCCTCCCGGAGGATCGCGAGCAGCGTGCGCAGCGGCAGCACGTCGGGGTCGGTGTGCAGGTGCAGGGAACGGACCCCGGGCGTGGAGTCCACCAGGCCGCGCGGAGCGAGGGCGGCCAGGTGCCGGGCGAGGGCGTGGACCCGCATGCGCAGGGCCAGGTCGAGGGTCATCGGGCCGTACTCGACGAGGATGTTGTCGTCCGCGCCGCGCCGGTAGGTGACCTCGGGGGCGTTGTCGGTGGCCGGGCGGCGGGCGAGGACGCCGTCGTCGCCGTCCGGGCCGCCCGCCGCCGTGAGCAGGGCGGGCGTACGGCGCAGACCGTCGGCGACGGCCTCGGTGACCGGCACGAACCGTACGGTGTCGCCGGGGCGCAGCTGCCCGGTTTTCCATCGTTCGCCGCGCACGACGGTGACCGGGCAGGCGAAGCCGCCGAGGCTGGGCCCGTCCGGGCCGAGGATCGCCGGGATGTCGCCGGTGAGGTTGACCGCGCCGACCGAGTACGCGGTGTCGTGGACGTTGGAGGGGTGCAGCCCCGCCTCGCCGCCGTCCGGGCGGGCCCACTCGGGGCGCGGGCCGATGAGCCGGACGCCGGTACGGGCGGACTGGGCGGACACCTTCCAGTCGGCTGCGTACACCGTCCTCAGGCCGTCGCGGGTGAGGAAGTCCGGTGCGGGGTGGGGGCCTTCGCTCACCGCGACCCGCCAGTGGGCGGTGAAGTGCGGGCGGTCGGGCACGGGGACGGGCGCGGGCGCCGGAGCGTCGGCGGCGGGGCCGGCCGGGTGCAGGACGTCCCCGGTACGCAGGGCGCGGCCGGCGTGCCCGCCGAACCCGCCCAGGGTGAAGGTGGCCGCGCTGCCGAGGTGACCGGGCACGTCGAGGCCCCCACGGACCAGCACGTACGTCCGCATGCCGGGGCCCTTCGGCGTGCCGACGTCCAGCAGCTGCCCGGCGGCCAGCTCGACGGGCTGCCACTGGGCGGCGGGCCGCCCGTCCACGGTGACCTCGGCCGGGGCGCCCGTGACACAGACGACCACCGGGTGCGAGAACCGCAGCGCCGGGCCCTCGAGCGTGCACTCCAGGCCCGGTGCTCCCACGGGGTTGCCGACGGCGGTGTTGCCGAGCCGGAAGGAGAGGTCGTCCATCGGGCCGCCGGGCGGGACGCCCACCTCCCAGTAGCCGGTGCGGCCGGGCCAGTCCTGCACGGTGGTCTGCGTGCCGCCGCGTACGACGTCGACGCGCGGACGCGGGTCGACGATCCCGGCGAGTGTGGCCGTGGTGTGCCGCACCTCCAGTACGTCCTCCGTCCGGCACGCGGCGCGCAGCAGGCCGAGGTTGGTCTCCACGCCGTCGACGCGGGTCTCGTCCAGGGCCGCCGCGAGCCGGGCGAACGCCTCCGCGCGGTCGCGGCCGGTCGCGACGACCTTGGCGAGCATCGGGTCGTACGCGGTGGACACCTGCTGCCCGGTCTCCGCCCAGCCGTCCACGCGCACGCCGTCGGGGAAGCGGACGCGGGTCAGCAGCCCGGAGCTGGGGCGGTGGTCGCGGGACGGGTCCTCGGCGTAGATGCGCGCCTCCACCGCGTGGGCGTGGCGAGTGCCCGAGCCCTCGGAACCCTTGGAGCCTTTGGAGTTCTCGGCTGCGCCGAGGGGAGCGGAGGCCGGGAAGCCGGACTCGCCGCGGGCCAGGCGCAGCATCCAGGCGACGAGGTCGACGCCGGTGATCTCCTCGGTGACCGGATGTTCCACCTGGAGCCGGGTGTTGACCTCCAGGAAGTACGCCTCCTCGCGCTCGGCGTCGTACACGAACTCGACGGTGCCGGCGGAGCGGTAGCCGACGGAGGCGCACAAGTCCCGTGCGGCGCTGTGCAGTCGGGAGCGCAGCCGCTGCGGCAGACCGGGTGCCGGGGCCTCCTCCAGCACCTTCTGGTTGCGGCGCTGGAGCGAGCAGTCGCGGTCACCGAGGACGACCACCCCTCCGGCCCCGTCGCCGAAGACCTGCACCTCCACATGGCGGGCGCGGTCGACGTACCGCTCCAGGTAGACCCCGCCGTCCCCGAAACTGCTCCGGGCGAGCCGCGTCACCCGGCCGAACGCCTCCCGCAGTGTCTCCGGTCCGGCGCACACCCGCATGCCGATGCCGCCCCCGCCGCCCGTCGCCTTGAGCATCACCGGGTAGCCGGTCTCCTCCGCCGCGCGCAGCGCCTCGTCCTCGTCGGCGAGCAGTCCGCTGCCGGGCAGCAGCGGCACCCCGGCCGCCCGTGCGGCGGTCCGGGCGGTGTGCTTGGCACCGAAGACCTCCAGCTGGGCCGGGGCGGGGCCGACGAAGACCAGGCCGGCCTCCTCCACGGCGGTGGCGAAGGCGGCGCTCTCCGACAGGAAGCCGTACCCGGGGTGGACCGCCCCCGCGCCGGTGGCCAGCGCCGCCTCCAGCAGCAGATCCGCCCGCAGATAGCTCTCGGCGGCGGGCGCCGGGCCCAGCCGTACGGCCTCGTCGGCCATCCGGACGTGCGGGGCGGCGCCGTCGGCGTCCGAGTACACCGCGACGGTGCGCAGCCCGAGCGCGTGGGCGCTGCGGATGATGCGGCAGGCGATCTCTCCGCGGTTGGCGACGAGCAGGGTGTCGAACATGACGGCAGCTCCTCCGGGACGGGCGGGGCGGGACGGTTCGGGGCGGGACGGCCGCTCCCGGGGCAGGCGAGACGGCGCGGGGCGGAGACGACGGTGGCAAGTGGTGGGGTGGCGGGTCGGGTGCGGGGCCGGGTGGGGGACGGCGGTGGACGTCGGGAGGTGAGGGGCGGAGATGCTGGGGCGGGCGTCGGGGCGGCGTGCCGGGCGGAGGAGGGCGGTGGGGGGTGACGGGCGGGGAGCGCGGGGCGAGGGCTGTGGCGGTGCGTGGCGCGAGGGCCGTGGGGCCGGCCAGGCGGAGGGCGACCGGGGGCGCGACGGCGGAGAGGGAGGTCGGGGCCCCTGGCCCGACGGGGACTCAGGGGTGGTCGTCGGCGTGCAGCGCCCTCTGCGTCATGGCACGCCGGGCGCGTTCCAGCACCACGTCCATCGAGTCGCCGACGTGGGCGTGCAGGGCGCGGTAGGCCTCGTCGAGCCGTCCGTCGCGGACGAGCTCCATGATCTCGATGTGCTCGGCGACGGTCGTCCGCACCCGGTCCTCGGTCAGGAAGTCGTACCTGCGCACCCGGCGGATGCGCTCGCCGACCGCCACGAGTGCGTCCGTGAGCGCCGGATTGCCCGAGGCGCGGGACAGCTCGGCGTGGAACCGCTCGTCCTGCACCACGAAACGCGGATCCGGCGCCGGCGACCGCTCCCGCATCGCGTACCAGCGCTCCAGCTCGGCGCCGAGGACCGCCGGATCGTGCCGCACGGAGGGGTCCTCGATCGCCCGGGCGATACCGCGCAGCTCCAGGGTGACCCGGAGTTCGTAGAGATCCTTCAGCTGGGCGAGTCCGAGGACCGTGACGTGGAAACCGCCGTCCCCCCGCTCGATCAGCCCGTCCGCCAGCAGCCGCGCCAGCGCCTCCCGCACGGGCGTCCGCGACACCCCGAAGCGCGCGGCCAGCCGTACGTCGCTCAGCCGCTCGCGTGTGCCGAACCCGCCGTCGAGCACGGCGGCCCGCAACTCCGCGTACACCCGGTCACGCAGCGAACCCGCGGGCGGCGTCACGCCCGGGGCCACCGGGGCCACGAGGGTGAGCGGTCCGGCAGGATCGGCCGGGACCGCGTCCGGCCGCGTATACACCGTTGAATCCATGCCCGCAGACGCTAGAAACCCCTTGTTTCCCAGGAGCCCTCCGCGCGTGAATGCCTCGTTTCCGAGTCCTCACCCCGGAATCCGGGATCCGGCGCCCGGGGTCCGGGATCCGGCGCCCGCTCCCCCCGGGCTCAGGCGCCGTCGAGGCCGCGGGCGTGGGCGAAGCGGGCCTGGCCGTCGGCGAGGGCGATCAGCGGTCCGGGATAGCCGAGGCGGGCGCGCCGGTCCTCCGGCAGCCGCCAGGGCTCGTGCACGTACCGGTCGTCCACGTCCGTCAACTCGGGCACCCAGCGCCGTACGTAGGCGCCGCTCGGGTCGTAACGCCTGCCCTGGCGCACGGGGTTGAGGACGCGGTTCGGACGGGTGTCGGTGCCGGTCCCGGCGACCCACTGCCAGTTGAGCTGGTTGTTGACGAGGTCGCCGTCCACGAGCAGGTCCAGGAAGTGCCGGGCGCCGACCCGCCAGTCCACGTACAGCGTCTTGGCCAGGAAGCTCGCCGCCAGCAGCCGTGCGCGGTTGTGCATCCAGCCCTCGTGGAGCAGCTGGCGCATCGCCGCGTCGACGACCGGATAGCCGGTACGGCCCTCCCGCCACGCGGCGATGTCCTCGGCCGCGTCCTCCTCGGTCCGCCACCGGTCGCCCCGGGGGCGGTAGTCGCGTACGGACGCCGCGGGCCGGGCCGCCAGCACCTGGTGGTGGAAGTCGCGCCAGCACAACTGGCGCACGAACGCCTCCGCCCCGGCCCCGCCCCGTGCCCGGGCCCGGTGGACGAGCTCCACCGGGGAGAGGGCCCCGAAATGGAGGTAGGGGGAGAGGCGGGAGGTCGCGTCGCCCGCCAGGTCGTCGTGCCGTTCCTGGTACCCGGACATCCGGGACCGGGCCCACCGGGCGAACCGTTCGCGCCCCGCGGACTCGCCTCCGTCCGGGAGACCGGGCGAGAGGCCGGACAGGCCGTCCCGGGAGGGCAGCGGCTCGCCGCGCACCGCGTCGGGGACCCGCACGGTGCGCGGCGCCGGGCAGGTCTCCCGCAGCTGCTCCTGCGACCAGCGGCGGAAATAGGGGGTGAACACGGCGTAGTGGTCGGACCCGGCGGGCGTCACCGCCCCGGCGGCGACAGCGGTGATCACGGCGTCGTGCACCCGCAGCGCCACCCCGCGCCGCTCGAGGTCCTCCCGCAGCCGCTCCTCGCGCCGCTGGGCGTAGCCGCTGACACCCGCCGCCATGTGGACCTCCGTGGCCCCGCACTCCGCGGTGACCGCGCCCACCTCCCGGACACCCGGCCCCGTACGCACGACGAGCCGGCCGCCGCGCCGGCGCAGCGAGGCGTCGAGATCCCGCAGACAGTCGGTGAGGAAGGCGTCGCGGTTGGGTGCGTCGAAGCCGGCCGCGCGGATGCCGGGATCGCGTACGAAGAGCGGCACCACCTCGTCGGCCGCGGCGAGCGCGGCACGCAGTGGCGGATGGTCGTGCAGACGCAGATCCGAGGTGAACAGGACGACCGCGACGGTCATGGGGCCACTCCTCGCCGTGCATGAGGCCTTGCTTGCTTTCCCGCCGTCTCTTCGGGCTGTTCCCGGCCCGCGGATGCGGAGCCGGGAACGCCACTGCCGGGAACGCCACTGCCGGGAACGCCACTGCCGGGAACGCCACTGCCGGGAACGCCACTGCCGGGAACGTCACCCGCGGCGCGGGCGGCGGGCACGCCGTGCGGGCCCGTGGCTTTTGCCGCGGCCCCTGCGCGCATCGGCCCCGTGTGCGCTCATGCCCTTCGTGGCGGCCTGGGTGATGTTGCGGGCCATGCCCTCGAACACGACGGAGTGGAGCGGGGCGACGGACCACCAGTAGGCGTGGCCCGGCAGCCCGCGCGGGTGGAACAGGGCGCGTTGCCGGTAGAGGGTGCGGCCCTCGTCGTCCGTGCCGGCGTACATCTCCAGCCATGCGAGACCCGGCAGCCGCATCTCCGCCCGCAGCCGCAGCAGCCGGCCGGGCTCGATTTCCTCGACCCGCCAGAAGTCCAGCGAGTCACCGACCCGCAGCCGTTCGGCGTCACGCCGCCCGCGCCGCAGGCCCACCCCGCCGACGAACCGGTCCAGCCAGCCCCGCACCGCCCAGGCCAGCGGGAAGGAGTACCAGCCGTTGTCCCCGCCGATGCCCTCGATCACCTTCCAGAGCGACTCCACGGACGCCTCGACGCGCACCTCGCGCTCGTCGCGGTAGAGACTTCCGCCGGCCCAGTCGGGGTCGGTGGGCAGCGGATCGCTGGGCGCCCCCGGCAGGCTCGCGGACGACCAGCGCGTGGCGACCTGCGCCTCCCGCACCCTCCGCAGCGCGAGCGCCAGTGACTCGTCGAACGACAGCGGGCTGTCCGGTGTGTCGGGCACGTAGGGGGCGATGTCGTGCTCGTGGCAGACGACCTCGTGGCGCAGCGACTCCGTCAGCGGCCGTGCCAGGGAGGCGGGTACGGGGGTGATGAGCCCGATCCAGTGGCTGGACAGGCTCGGGGTGAGCACCGGCACCGACACGACGAGCCGCCGCCGCAGTCCGGCGATGACGGCGTACCGCCGCATCATCTCGCGGTAGGTGAGGACGTCCGGCCCGCCGATGTCGAACGCCCGGTCGACGTCGGCGGGCATGCGGGCCGAGCCCACCAGGTACCGCAGCACGTCGCGTACCCCGATCGGCTGGATCCGGGTGTGCACCCAGCTGGGGGTGACCATGACCGGCAGCCGTTCGGTCAGGTAGCGCAGCATCTCGAACGACGCCGACCCCGAACCGATGACCACCGCGGCCCGCAGCACGGTGGCGGGCACCGGCCCGTCGAGGAAGATCCGTCCCACCTCGGCGCGGGAGCGCAGATGCGGGGACAGGGACCCTTCCGGGACGTCACGCGGGGTCAGCCCGCCCAGGTAGACGATGCGCCGTACGCCGGCGGCACGGGCCTGCTCGGCGAAGGTCCGGGCGGACCGCCGGTCGGTCTCCTCGAAGCCGGAACCGGCCCCGAGGGCGTGCACCAGGTAGTAGGCGACGTCGATCCCGCGCATGGCCGCGCCGACCGAACCGGGGTCGGTGACGTCGCCCCGGACCGCCTCGACGTCACCCGCCCAGGGATGGTCGCGGAGTTTGCCGGGGGAGCGGGCGAGGCACCGGACCCGGTGGCCGGCCCGCAGCAGCTCCGGTACCAGGCGCCCGCCGATGTATCCGGAGGCGCCGGTGACCAGGCAGTGCAGCCGCTCGGTGCCGCCCTCGTCCCACTGCCCGCCCGAGCCCTCGCCCGCGTCCGTCTCGGTACCCACGTCCGTCTCCTCCGCGCTCGTCCGCCCACGTGCCCACTCGCTCCGGGGTTGCTTCCTCTCCTCCGATCATGGCGGCAGCGCGGTGGACGTGCCCGTTCAGACGGACCGGGAACCTGAAGGGGAGCCGGAGCCGGCACCGGCATCCGCGTCGCTCCCGCGGGCCAGGGCGCTCGGCCACCATGCCCGGGGGCCGATGTCGATCACGAGCGCGGGCACCAGGAGCGAGCGGACGACGAGGGTGTCGAGCAGGACGCCGAAGGCCACGATGAACGCGATCTGGACCAGGAAGGCCAGGGGAATCACCATCAGGGCCGCGAACGTCGCCGCGAGGACGACCCCCGCCGAGGTGATGACCCCGCCGGTCGTGGTGAGCCCGCGCAGCACGCCCTGCCGGCTGCCGTGCGCGAGCGCCTCCTCCCGGACCCGGGACATCAGGAAGATGTTGTAGTCGACGCCCAGCGCGACCAGGAACACGAACCCGTACAGGGGTACCGACGCGTCCGTGCCCGAGAAGCCGAGGAGATGCTCGAAGACGAGCGCCGACACCCCGAGCGTCGCCAGGAAGTTGAGCCCGACCGTCGCCACCAGCAGCACCGGTACGAGCAGCGAGCGCAGCAGCAGGACGAGGATCAGCAGGATGATGGCGAGCACGATCGGCACGATCACCGTACGGTCCCGGGCTGCGGTCTCCTGGGTGTCGTACTGCTGCGCCGTGTAGCCGCCGACCAGCGCGTCGGCCCCGGAGACGGCGTGCACGCTGTCGCGGAGCCGCTCGACGGTCTCCTTGGCGGCGTCGCTGTCCGCGCCGTCCTCGAGGGTGGCGGCGATCTCGACCCGGCCGTCGGCGACGAGCGGCTCGCCGCCGGGCCTCCCCGAGGCGGAGACCGGGGCCGCCGAGGCGACGCCCTCGGTCTCCTCGGCCGCGGCCGTCACCTCGGTGACGCGGGCGGCGTCGGCGATGATGACGGCGGGGTTGCCGGAGCCGCCGGGGAAGTGCTCGCCGAGTGTCTCCTGGGCGGTCACCGAGGGGGCGTCACCGACGAAGATCTCCTCGAACGGTACGCCCTTGGAGGACAGGGTGGGGGAGAAGGCCGCGAAGACGGCGAGCACCAGGGCGGTCACCACCCAGGTGGCGCGCGGCCGCCGGTCCACGGCCGCGGCGACCCGGTGCCACACTCCGTGCCCCTCCGCGGGGGCGTCCGCGGAGGGCGTGCTCCCGGCCTTCTTCGGGCGGGAGGGCCAGAACGCGCTGCGCCCCAGCAGGGCCAGCACGGCCGGCAGGAAGGTGAGCGTGGAGAGCACGGCGCACACGATGCCGATCGCGCCGACCGGCCCGAGAGCGCGGTTGTTGGTGAGGTCACTGGCGAGCAGGGCCAGCAGTCCGAGCGCCACGGTGGCGGCACTGGCCGTGATCGCCCCGAACGAGCGGCGCACCGCGGCGACCGCGGCCTCGACCCGGTCCCCGCGCAGGGTGATCTCCTCGCGGAAGCGGGCGGTCAGCAGCAGCGCGTAGTCCGTGGCGGCGCCGATGACGAGGATGGAGAGAATGCCCTGCACCTGGCCGTCGACCCGGACGACGTCCCGGTCGGCCAGCGCGTACACGACCGCGCAGGCGAGCCCGAGGGCGAAGACGGACCCGAGAATGATCAGGAACGGCAGCAGGACGCTCCGGTAGACGAGCAGCAGGATCACCAGCACGGCGGCGAGCGCCACGCCCAGCAGCAGCCCGTCGACCCCCGCGAACGCGTCCGACAGATCGGCCTGGCTTGCCGCCGGCCCCGCGATCTGCGCCGTGGTCCCCGGCACGTTCCCGGCCGCCTGCCGGATCTCGTCCAGGACGGCGGGCAGCTCCTCGTCGAGACCCGGCTCCAGTTGGACGACTGCCTGCAGGGCCTGCCCGTCGTCGGAGACGAGAGCGGGCGACGGCGAACCGGCGACCCCGGGCTGCCCGGCCAGAGCGCCGGCGGCCCGCGTGGCCTCCTCCTGCTGGGCCCCCGTCACCCGGCCGCCCCCGTCGGCCGTCCACACGATGACGGCGGGTACATCGCGCGACGCCCCGGCCTGCTCGAACGCGTCGCCCTCTTCAAGTACCTTGGTCGACTCTGCGCTCTGCGGCAGGAACGCGGCCTGGTCGTTGGTGGCGACCTCGCCCAGCTTGCCCGCGTAGGGGCCGAGCGTGCCGCCCACACCCAGCCAGACGATCAGCAGAACGAGCGGCACCAGCCACCGGCCCCAGATCGGTGTGGTCCTCATTGAATCCCCAAGTGGCATAGGAACGGAAGGAACGGAAGCGGGACGAGCAGAAGTAAGTCAACCATCAAGTATCTCAATGGTTGAACAAATATATACTGAACGCATGTCCGGCACCGATAGCACCCCGCCCTCCCCTCCCGGGGACGACCCGACGGGGCTGCAGAGCTTCGCGGTCCTGCTGCGCCGGATGAACTCCGAGTTCAACCGCATCGCCCACGAGTTCGCCCAGGCGCAGGGCCTGCACCTCACCGACGTGCAGGCGCTGGTCGCCGTCCTGGACGCCGACCCGGCCGACGGCCCCATGACGCCCGGCAGGCTGCGCGACCAGCTCGACCTCACGTCCGGCGCGGTGACGGCATGCGTCGACCGCCTGGAGAAGGCGGGCCACATCCGCCGTGTACGGGCCCCGGGGGACCGCCGCGTGGTCCATCTGCACTACGAGCAGGCGGCCAGGGCCGTCGCAGGCGCCTTCTTCCGCCCTCTGGCACGGAGTACGGAAGCGGCCCGGGTCCGCTTCACCCAGGACGAACTGATGACGGTGACCCGGTTCCTCACCGAACTCAACCGGGAACTCGTCCTCCTGGGCCGTCACGGCTCGTGACGACGGGAAGGGCACCCCGGCTCCGGTTGCCGCCCGCACGAGAGGCCATGCCCGACCGGGGAGGGCAACCCCACGGCCCGGGCGTCTGTTCCACATCAGCAGCAGGTCAGGTACGTGGAACCGTGCCCTCGGGTCCCACCGCCGTCCGTCCACCGTGTTCGCAAGGGTGTCGGGGCGGTCGTCCTTGATCTGCGTCACCCTGCGGCCGTCCACCCCGATCGGCTTGGCGAGCCCTCCGAGCGTCACCTCACGGTCCAGGTCCTCCTCCCCCGGCTCCACCGGATCGGCTGGCCGTGGACGAAACGGTTCCCGCTCGACCGGGTCGTACCACGCGCTGCCCCGCCCCTCCCTTGGTGCCCATCCCGCGTCGAGCGCGCCCCGGGGCCGGGAAGCCGGGGTAGTGGCGAGGCATCGCGCGCACCACGTGGCCGTGGCGGTACCCCACCTGGGCGGGCCCACTCCCCCAACGTCACCCAGCCCCTGTCAGGCTCGACCACGATCCACCCCGTTCCCACCCGGAATCCGCGACACGCGGCAGCGCACATCAGCGTGACACCCACGGCACCCGAACATCTACCGGCCTCGCCGCCGCCCTCGGGACCTTCGGCCCCGAGGGCATCACGGCGCTGTGCGGCGGGCACACCGCAGTGATCAGGATCTGGCGGCGTGCGTCGGGTGGCCGGCAGCGGACCGGTGCACGATCACACGGTCGCGGCAACCCCCTGGCCGAGGGGGCCGAGGGGGCCGGGTCGGTGCGCCACGTGGCGCGGGGCCACGCCCGCGGCAGAGCGGTGCTCACCGCGGCGCGAGCCTCGAAGGCAACGCCCGGACGAGGTCAGAGGGAGGAAACCCCCGGCTGCGGCGGCCCGACGGGCCCGTTGCCCCGCTCGGCGAGCCCGGCGTGCAGGAGAAGCAGGCGGGCCAGGTCACGCGCCTCGTCGGCGGTGAGCGCCGCCCATGTCCCCGGCCCGCCCCCCTGGTCCTGGCCCACGTCCAGGGTGACCCTGCTGATGGGCCGGTCCGCGGGCGCGAGCCGCAGGCACCGCACCGCGATCCTGCGCCCGCAGGCCGTCACGAGCGAGGGGGTCCCGGCCGCGGTGGCCAGGTCGCGCCCTGTCGTCGTCATCCGTCTTACACTCCTTTGCGCCGGCCGGGCCGGCCCGGCAACTCCGGCGGTCGTCCTGTCCGCTGGGCCCGGCAGGTGTCCCGTCCGGGACCTCCGGCGGGTCAATACGGTCAGCGCGGAGCGGCGCCGGAATGTTCCCCGCCGGCGCGCTCCCCGCCGGATCGTGAACCGCTCCGGCGGGGACGGAGGCTTTGATCTGCCCGGAGGCGTCCAGGGCTTCCCCGCTGCCCGGCCCTGTCTGAACACGGTCACTGTTCCGGCGAAGTCGCTGTACGCGGTCATGCGTTCACTGCGGAGCTGCCGCCGGGACGAGGCCATCTGGTCGCGTGCAGCCGCTCGGCGCTGGAACAGGTGCGTCACGGCGACACCGAGGAGAGTCCCCAGAGCTGCGATCAGGGCTGGGAGAACACCGGCCACGGGGAGCAGGACGTCACAAGATCTCCTGCGTGCCCGGCCGTCCGGCCGCCCGGACGCCCGGACGCCCGCGCGGCCCCGGAACGAGTCCTGGCCTGCCGGAAAGACCATCAAGATCATGACGTTCCTCTTGTGCGGGCGGCCTGTCAGGCGGCCTGAGCGTGGCGGCCGGGTGCCTCGCCCTCCGCGGCCGGGCTACGCGAGGCGGGAGGGGGCGCGGGTCCCGGACGCGCCGGGGGTGCCGTCCGCGGTGCCGGTGTCCAGGCCGGGGGCGCCGCCGGACGTGGTCCCGGGGCCGTTCGCTCCAGCGGTGTGCGGCCCTTCCGCGGAAGCGGACGGGGCGGTGGGGCGTCGGGTGTGCAGTTCCTCGCGGAGGCGGCGGACCTCTTCCGTGAGGGCGGAGATCTCGCTGGTCGTCTGCGCCTCGTTGGCGCGGAGCTCGGAGAACCGGTCCATGAACCAGGACGCGAGGGTCGCGGTGACGAGACCCGCGAGCGCGATGCCGCCGACCATCAGCGCGACGGCGATCAGACGCCCCTCGGTCGTCGTGGGGTAGAGGTCGCCGTAACCGACGGTGGTGACCGTGGTCAGCGACCACCACAGGGCGTCACCGAACGCCGTGATCGAGGCGTCCGGGTTGCGCCGCTCGACGTCGAGGATGGTCAGGCTGGAGAGGAACAGCAGCAGAGCCGTGCAGGCCGCCACGTAGGTGCCCAGACGCAGCCGGACCCGGCCCAGGGTGGAGGCGTTGCGGCGTACCACCATGAACACGAGGGTCACCAGTCGCAGGGGGCGCAGCGGCGGCAGGACCAGGGTCGCCAGGTCGAACAGCCGTACCTTGAGGAACTGCCATCGGCTGCCGGCCACGGCGAAGCGCAGAACGAACTCGGCGGCCAGCAGCGCCCAGATGGCGAAGGTCACGGTTTCGGCGGCGTCACGCCAGGCGCGGGGCAGCCCCGGGTCGAGGATCGGCACCGCGTAGGCCGTGAGGTAGACCAGCGCGAGGCCGATGAGCCAGCCGCCGGTGCGCTGCTCCCAGCGCCGGAGCCGTTGGTCCCTGAGGGCAGGTGTGGCAGACATGGCACGCCATTGTGGCATTGCACCCGGTACGACGGTCACGACGGCATGCGTTCCGGCCCCGGAGGGACGGCGAAGGGGCCCGGCAGCGCGGGCGGGACGAAGCGAGGCTGTGATCCGCATGTGACCGCGGCCACGTAAGGTCCCTTGGGCCACGGTCAGTGGATGACGTGCAGGTTCCCCGAGGGCTTCTGAGAGAGGAGAAGGCGCTCGTCAGCAGGTCAGCGGAGTGCGCGAGGTCCGTTCCTCCCTCTCCAGAAATTTGCGAGTTACCGGGAGAAGTTCGATGCAACTCCAGTAATCTCTATGCTTGTGTCAGATTCCGAAGGTCGCACCCTCGCGCTCGTACCGCCGCCACGTGCTACGGATGTGAGTTCAGGCCCGATCGAGACCGGTTTGGTAGACGTCGTCACCCTCCAGCGGCGCCGCCAGGCGCGGATGTCCGCCCAGGGAGAGGAGAGCTTCTTCGTCGACGCGCTGACCGGGTACCAGTGGGCACGAGACTCAGCCGGACTGGCCCCGTCGACGATCGACCAGCTGATCAAGCCGGTCATCGAGGTCTGCGACTTCTACGGCACCGTGCCGTGGCACCTGACCCCGCGCGAGGTCGACAAGTACTTCGCCGGCCCCGGGAAGCGCGCACACCACACGCACCGGCAGAAGCTCAACCACATTGACGCGTTCTTCGCCTTCCTCGAACAGCGCTACGCCTACGAGATCATGATGCGGTTCGGGGCGACGGTGGAGTCACCGGTCGACCCGTTCAACAGGCCTGTCCACCGTGGGGACTTCGGGCTGCGGATCCCACCCTCGCAGACGGCGATGAAGGAGTTCTTTGCCCGCTGGCGGGAGCAGTTGCCGTCCGCCCGGAAGTACGCCGTTGCCTGCCGCGACTACGTCATGACGAAGATCGCGTATGTCTCCGGTGTGCGGGCCGCCGAGCTGTGTCCGGTGACGATTGGCGACGTCCACTGGGAGCACGGCCAGCGGGGCCGGCTCGTCGTCCAGGGCAAGGGCGCTCGGGGCCGCGGCCTCGCGAGGCGTACCTGTTCCGAGAGGCGCGCGAACTGCTCTGGTGGTACATCGAGGAGGTCCGGGCGGAGTTCGGCGACGACGCCGATCACCCGTCGGCACCCCTGTGGCCGTCCGAGCGCAAGCCGAAGGCGATAGCGGCGCTGAACCTACCGATCGCGCCGGCGATCACACCCTCGACGTTCCGCCGACAGCTCCACGCGGCGGCCGCGAGCTACCTGACCGGCCCCGTCACCGACCTCTTCCCGCACCTCCTGCAGCATGCGTGCGCGACCCACAACTACGAGCGCGGCATGACGCTCTGGGAGGTCCAGCGCGTATTGGGTCACCACTGGGCCACCACGACTCTTCGGTACATGGCGACTGCACAGGCGGACCCCGAGCATGCCAATGTGGCAGCGAGCTCGCGGGCGGCTCAGCGCCTGGTGATGGACAAGGGGAACCTTCGGTGAAGTGGAATCTGAGGATGGTGGCCGCTCAGCGGGACCTGTGGCGTCCCACCGAGTTGCTGGAGGCGTTCAAGACGGTCGGATTCACGCCGTCGCTGAGCAAGGTCGCCGCGATGTGGAGCGGCACACCGGTCACTGTCCGGCTCGACGACCTGGACAAGATGTGCGCGGTACTGAACTGCACCGTTGGTGATCTGCTCCAGGCCGAGCCCCTGGAGGTCAGCGTGGCAGAGAGCGAAGCACTGCCCAAGGCCGTGGGAGCTGAAGGCTTGGACGGGGGTCCCGTGCGGCCGATGCCCCGTCGGCAGGGCAGCCGTCGCTCGTTGCCGCCGAACTGACAATGGCGGCAGGATTTCATCCTGCTCAGTGCCCGGACTGCAAGGGTTGGGGGGTTCCCGGGCTGGCCACGTGCCAGGGATGCATGGAGTGGCGGAAGAACCATCCTGAGCAGGGTGTATGTCTGCGCTGCCGTCACACGGGATACCTCAACTCCGACCGTCTGCGCCGGGCATGCCTGCATGCTGTCCGGCTCGACGCCGACGCAGCCTGGGTCACCGACCCGGACGGCGCCGGCCCGCGAAGCCGTCAGCTGATGCTCCTTTACTCCGGCCTCGCCCCCACCCACGCCCAGCCCCTGAAGAAGTACGGCAGGCGCACCGGCCGCACCGGCGCCGATCAGCGCGAGCGGCTGCACTGGGTGGAACAGATACGCGCGGCGGCGGCCCCGACCCGGGACGACCCTGCGGTCCTCCCACCCGCCATCCCGGGGCAGCTGCCGCTCTTCCCGGTCCGCCGGAAGCTGTCCATCGACGTCTGCCGGCGCATTCTGCAAAGGCCGCTCGCCGGCTACCGCGAGGTCGTCGAGCACACTGCCGCGTTCGCCGCGGACACCGGCATCAGCAAACCCATGCAGCGCAAGCTGCACGAGATGCTGCGTCTCGCGCTCGCCGTGCGCGACGCAGACGGCGACGACCTCGTCGACGAGCTGGTCCTTGACGACATCCCCAACTACGGCCGGTCCGTCCGGGCGATCCTGCTGCGGGCGAAGATGCTCAGGCTCCTGCCAGAGCCGCGCGAACCCGAGCGTCCCCAGCGGTCACGGATGTCACGGACCACGCGCCGCGTCTGGGCGCCCCGGGCGATGACACCGAGGTCCTGCCAGCAGTGCGGCTCTTGGTTCGCAGCGAAGATGAAGGCCACCTGCGAGCCCTGCTCATCCTTCGCTCGAACGAGAGGAAGCAGCGCCGCTTCCACGGGAGTGTGCGCTCGCTGCCGCCGTGTCGACCTGCCGCTCGCCGACGGGTACTGCCGCGGATGCCGATGGCATGTATCCCCCCACGGTCCAGGGGACATCGCCCGGTTCGGAACGCAGCTGTGGCTCGGTTCGCCGGTTCCGGCGCCCACAAGCCTGCGTCGCTCGGGTGTGGCCCCGCCGACTCCGCGCCAGCCTGTCTCCGAGCACGTGATAGCCCCTGGGCAGGAGAGGTTGTTCGAGCACGGCGGCAGACGCCACTCACTCGCCCATCGGCACCACCTTCACCGCCATCTTCCGCCCCACCGGATTCACGATGCCCACGCTGCGGCAGGACCGGATCCGCGACGAGGCATTCGAGGTCGATGACCCGCTTCACCTGATGCGCCTGTTCGGAATCTCCTCTCATACCGCAATGCGGTACATCACCGTGGCCCACCCCGAACGCACCGCGAAGCTACCCCGGTGAGGCGAGCGGCCGCCACCAACCCGTACACAAGAAGCCTAGGATTCAGTATTCGCATACGACTTCCTACAACCTGACGTCCAGGAATTCTGGAACCCTCGTTGGGTCGTACTGGTGAATCCCCCGCAGCAGGTGAGGAGAGGGCGACAGTGCGGCAGGCGCTGTCAGCGAGGCGGCTCTTGGTGAGCCAAACGCTGAGGGCAGAGCTGGGAGCCCAAGGCGCATACCGGCCGCGGAGAGGTCGTATCGAGTCTCAACCTCCGACCTCACGGCGAGATTGGCGCGCATCGTGCCGTACCTCCGCACGGCCGCTTCGCCGAGAACTTCACCCAGTAGGCCTAGCCGACACCGCCACGCGCAAGCCCGGCCATGCGTAAGCTCGGCCGCATCAAGTTGCTCATCACGTTCTGTGTCACGCGCGGGCCTGTTGGGCTTGGGGAACCACTGTCATCGGCACACAGCACCGGCAGAAAGATCGCCCAGTGAACGCAACGTATGACGCAGTAGTGGTGGGAGGAGGCTTCGCCGGGGTCACGGCAGCCCGTGACCTCGTCGACCGCAGACGCTCCGTCGTGCTCCTCGAAGCGGGAACACGCATCGGCGGCCGCACGTACACACGTCCGTTCAAGGGACAGGAGGACCTGACTGTCGATCTTGGCGGCAGCTGGGTCAACCGTGAGCTGCAGCCCGAGATCCGGCGCGAGATCGGTCGCTACGGTATCGCGCTGGCCGAGGACGCGATGCCCGCAAGCGCCGCATTCATCACCGACGGTGTCCTGCGTTCGTTCCCAGTGCCCGCAGGCGAGATCGCGGACCTGGAGCGTGTCGTCGGGCACCTGAGGGACGCATCGAAACGGATCGCACCCTCCCAACGCCTCAGCAGGCAGCCGATCCGCGACCTGGACGTCTCGGCGGACGATTTCATGGCCCCCCTCCAGCTGGGACCAGCCACGCGGGACCTGGTCTACGCGGCGCTGGCCTGGTACGCCGGAGCGGATCCGCGCAAGGTGTCGATGCTCGGCTTCATTGCCCAGACAGCCGGGTTCGGCCACAGCCCGTACGGCTTCTTCGGCGCGCTGACGGAACGCATCGTCGGCGGCGCCGAGACGCTGCTCGACCGCATGGTCGAACAGTCCCGCCTTGAAATCCGCCTGGACCACCACGTCGCGCAGATCGAGCAGGATGAGGACGGGGTGACGGTCCGCACGCGCCACGGTGAGTGCGTGCGGGCTCGCTCGTGCGTCGTGGCCGTGCCCACCAACGTCCTTCGCCACATCGACTTCCGGCCCGGCCTAGCCGACGACAAGCAGCGCTTCCTCAAGGAGAACCACGCCGGCCGCGCCACCAAGCCTTCAATGCTGGTGCGGCACGTCCCGGCCCGGTCGTTCGCACTCGGCCTGGGCACCTTGCAGGCTCTGTGTCTCGGCCACGAGTACCCTGACGGTTCATGCCTGCTCATGGGCTTCGGCGGGGAACGCACCAAGCTCGACCTGAGGAATCGGGAGCAGGTTGAGGACGCCGTGCGCGAGTACTACCCCGAGGCCGAGGTGCTGGCAGTGGACGCCTACGACTGGAACGCCGACCCGCTGTTCGACGGGACCTACCGCATCGACCCCCCTGGGCAGGCGTACGACTTCCTGCGTGCGATGAATGAGCCGGAGGGACGTGTCGTGTTCGCCGGAACCGATCTCGACGACTCGGTCTGGCGCATCTGGATCGAGGGCGCAGTGCACAGCGGTCGTCATGCGGCTGATGGGATCAGCGTCATCCTCGCCCGGTAACGCCCCTCTCACCTCCTGGAGCACCCGCACCGTTCGCTGCGCCGGCGGGATGTGTTCGTCGAGCACGGTGACCGCTGGAGGTGCCCCGCGTGAAGCTACTGGCCGGGGACAGATGGACGGCCGCCGTGCCGAAGGTGCTCACCGCGCTCGGGCTGGAGAGCGAACCGGCCGGACACCTTGCAGAACTCGCCCCCGCCCTGCATGCGGCGTATGTCCAGGTCGCCTCCGGCGCCGGGGCCGCTGCTGTTGCGCGCACCGAAGACCGATGACGAGACCCGTACAGTCCGCAGCGTTCCGGCCCGGAGCCACCATTCATGGTTCCGGGCCGGAACGCTGCGTGGACGCCGACCAAGCGGCTGCGCACGGCAACGACCGCGCCGCATCACAGCAAGCGAATATCCGGCAGGGTCCGCCGTGCTGGCTGCGGACCGTGCGTCAGGCGGACAGGTGCCCGAAGAACAGGCTGCCGGGGACATCCAGGTCCGGCGAGTGGAAGAACTCCCGGATCGCGCGGATGTACTCGGGGCGGCTGATGGCGCCGTCACCGTCGGTGTCCAGCCGCGCGAAGGTGTCCATCGCGTCCGGCGCCTTGCTGCCCCACAACAGGTCCAGGAACTGCTTGAACTCCGACTTGCTGATGGCGTTATCGCCATCGGTGTCCGCGATGTCGAAGATGGCGTGCGGGATGCACTCCATCATGTTGTAGCGGCTGGTGTCGACGCTCGCCGCGCGGTTGGCGTGGGCGAACTGCTTCCGGTCCAGGCGGTCGTTGCCGCCCGCGTGGCGCAGGAGCTCCGTCCAGTACATCTGGTACGCGATCGTCAGCGACTGCGCCTTGCGGTCCTTCTTGTCGATCTTGTACGCGCTGAGGTAGCGGTCGATGATCCGCTGGTAGTCGCTCCAGTCGACGTAGCCGTCGTTGTCGGTGTCGGTCGCTTTGAACAGCGCTTCAAGCTTGAGAGTGATCGGGTCGGTGGCGGTAGTGGTCATGATTGCCCTTCCGGGAGTGAGGTGGTGGGGCACTCTGGCGCGCCCGCCACGAGGCTAACCACGAAATCATTGACAAGAGCTGCTAAATAGCTGCTTCTGGGCAGAAAACACCAGATAGTGTGATTGTTTTGGACTTTTCAGTCTAAGTTCCCCAGTCGATCAGGTGTCGAAGTGGACTGGTGCACTGGCCGGCCGCCCGTAGCGGCGGCACGAGGCCACCGCTACGGGCCCCAGACCGGCTCGAGCTCTGACCAGGAGGGACACAGGGACGCCCCTCGTGCTCCGGATTCCACGGGCGAAGGTCCTGGTCCACACCCTGGAACGTTGCGGCGAGCGAGGTCGGCAAGCTGTATGCGAAGCCGATCGTCGACCCGGGGCAGCCCGCGCCCGCGGTGTTCGGCATGAACGAGCCTGTGTTCTTCCCATGGTGTGGTGCTCTGTCGCTGCCCACACCGGGCGAGGCCTGGTGTGGGCAGCGACAGGTGAACAGATGCTGATCTGATGCTGCGTCAAGGGGACACTGAACTGTGCTGCCCTCTGTCGGACGTGAGGCGTTCTTGTCACCGGACCCTGTGTTCCGGTGTGTGGCGTAATCGAGCGGCGATGTGCGTGGTCACCGCCGGGAGTACAGGCGCCCGTCCGACCACAGCAGGTCTGCGCGGCCCCAGCGTGCTGCCGCGCGCACGTCGGGGAAGAAGCCGTGTCCCTTGTCGTTGGCACTGGTGTTGCACAGCACCGGTACGCCGCTGAGCTGCTCGTACTCCGTGAGAACCGCCGCCAGCAGCGGGTTGTCGCGCTCGGTCACGGTCTGGAGCCGGGCCGTGCCGTCGAGGTGGACGACGGCCGGGATCTTCTCGTGCCACCCGGGGCGCACCGCGTGGTCGAAGAGCATGTACGGGTCGGGACAGCCGGGGGAGAAGATCTCGGGTGCCCGGTGTTCCAAGCAGATGGGGGCGACCGGACGGTAGTCGGCGCGGCTCTTGATGTCGTTGAGCCGGTCCTTCATTTTGGGGTCAGTGGCCGGGGCGAGGATGCTGCGGCCTCCGAGCGCGCGAGGCCCCAACTCGGCCCGCCCGTTGAGGACCACGACCGGCTCCGCGGTCTCGTGGAGCACCTTGGCGAGCCTGGCGGCGTCGCACGGCTCCCATGTCCGCCCCTGCACGTCGGTTACCGGCAGCAGCCGCGGGCCGCTGAACACGCCCCAGTCCAAAGCGGTTCTGTCCTCCTGACAGACCATCTCCGCGACCGCCGTGCCGATCGCGGCACCGGAGTCGTTCGGGAACGGCGGAATCCATACCTCGCGGAAGAGGCCGCTGGTCCGGATCAGACTGTTCCACTTGATGTTGAGGGCGCACCCGCCCGACATGCAGAGATTCGGGCTGCGCACGTCGGGAGCGAGCTCCGCCATGCGCTCGCGCACCGCGGTTAGCAGCCTGGTGCCGAGATAGCCCTGGAAGCTCGCGATGAAGTCGGCGTCCGAGCCGCCAGGCCACACCGCGGCACGGTGGTCGCGGAACCACTCGGCCAGTTCGATCCCGGTGTCGAAAGTGAGTGGAATGCGGTCCAGTTGGGTGTCGAAGACCCGGTACAGGTCCGGCTCGTCCCGTCCCAGGGCGGCATACGCCATTGCCTTGCCCGCGACGTCGAGGTTCCGTGGTACCGCGGCATTGCTGATCTCCTGCTCGTGCTGTCGCGCCGCGTCCGGGGAGCGGAACGGGTCCCACTGGGCGCAGTAGTCGGCGAAGGCGTTGCCGTAGACGGGGAAGAGGGGACCCAGGCTCCGTACCTGAAACGGCGAGGCGTCCACGCGGTACAGCCGGGGAACGGTGCCGCCGTCCCAGACGATCGCCAGTGCGGACTCGCCGCGGGCGGCGAACGGGCTGGTGCAGTAAGCGCCGAGCAGGTGCTGCGTCACGTGGTGATAACTGGCGTACGGGGTGACGCCGTCTCCCAGCGGCAGGCCGGCGAATTCGTAGCGGCTCAGCGCCACCCCGGAGGGAGCGTCCTCTTCGCTGTACGGTGCCACCTCGAGGGCTAGGGGCCGCCCGTGGTGCGTGACCTCCCGCAGGATCGGTGCGGGCTCGCCCGGTGCCGCCATCCACCCGTCGACCGCCACGGCATCGAGGTCGGACAGTCCCACGCCCTCCCCGGCCAGTACTTCCTCGACGACTTCCAGCCGATCCAGCGGCTGGAAGCGTGGGTTGCCCGCCAGTTTCTCCATCTCGATGCTGCACAGCAGTTTGCCGTTCTCGATGACGGCGATCCCGCCGTCATGGGTGAGCTTCAGCCCGCAGATCAGCATTTCATATTCTCTCTTCTTTGAGGTGTCTCTTCTGTGCCCCCCGTCTCGTAGGCGAACGGGTGGATTGTGAAGTGGCTTTTCAGGCTTCACAAAGGGTGGGTTCCTCAGTTTCCCTTGGGCTTCCACAACGGGGCAGCAGCCTGCCCCCGCAACGCCGACCAGTGGTCTCAGCGGTGGCCGTAGGCTTACAGCGGTGTGCCCGTGGGCGCATGCTTCATGCCCCGGGGTTACACGATTCGTCCGACCGTCCGAATATTGCTAACCCGGATGCTGTGCTGCTCCGAGGCTCTTTCTGTGGCGGTTTCGGATATCGGCCCAGGCTGCCCGGCAGTCTTCGGGAATCGCCATTATGATAACGGCCTCACATTCGACAGCGCGAAGGCGGCATTCGACATGACGACTACCGATGTGGCAAGCCTCTACGAATACTTTCCGTTCCCGTCCCCGGCGGAGGACGCTCCGCTCATGGACATGATCGCCGACCAACTCCCCTTCGTCCTGCGCGACTCGGGAATGGAGGGCTGGGAGGTGCTCGATGCCGGGTGCGGCACCGGCTCCATCCTGCTGGCGCTCGCCCGGCGGTACCCCCGGGCCCGGTTCACGGGGGTGGACGCCTGCCGCCGCTCCATCGAGATCGCGCGGCGGAGCGCCGAGTGGCACGGGGTGACCAACGTCGAACTCGTGCACGGCAGCATGCCCGAACTGGACCTGCGGCGCCGGTTCGACCTCGTGGTCTGCTGCGGAGTCCTGCATCATCTCCCCTCACCGCGGGCCGGGTTGCAGTGGCTCACCGAGCACATGGCGAACGACGGATTGATCCATCTGTGGCTGTACGACGCGGTCGGCGAACACAGCCGGATGCTGGACCGGGAGCTCGTGCGACTGCTCACGCCGCCCGGCAGCCACGAGGGCGGGCTCGCCACGATCCGCGACCTCGGACTCGAACTGTCCCTCGCGGACTACGGCTTCCCCGCCGGCTGGACCGGTACCCCGCTCACCCCTGCCGAACAGGACGTCGCGGACGCCGACGCGTACCTCAACCCCGTCGTCCAGCCGATGCGCTTCGCCGACATGCCCGAGCTGTTCGCGGGCCTGCCGGTGACCTGGCTGGCCGCGGACCGCGTCTACCACCCGGGCGGCATCGGCCTCGTCGACCTCGCGGGCGAGGAGGCGGAAACCAATGGCGGCGCGGTATTCGTGCGCCCCGAGGACCTCTTCGACCGACCGGCCCTGCGGCACCGCGTCCGCGAGTTGGGAAACCTCGACCGACTGCGGGCGATCGAGCTGCGGCTGCGGCCCACCGGCTTCGAGGTGCTCGCCGGCCGCGGCGCCGGCCTCGACCGCTGCGTACCTCGCATCGCGGGCAATCTGCTGCCGTTCGGCGGCGGTCCGGGACCCGGCGCGCGCTGAGCGCCGGGCATTCACGTACGCTCTCTCGACACCGCGTCAGACACGAGCGGTGGAGACCGGTGTGTTGAGCAGAGCGCGGGTGTGGGCGGCGGCGCGGATGCCGGTTTCGACGGCGCCGTCCATCCACAAGGCGTTGTAGCTGGTGGAGGTGTCACCTCCGGCGAAGGCGATGCGTCCTTCTGGGGCGCTGATGGCGGGCCCGTGCGTGGTGAGCCAGCCGGGGCGGTAGGCGATCCAGGTACCGCGGGCGTAGGGGTCGTGGTTCCAGTCGTGGCTGTGCACCGCCCTGACACGGGCTGCGGGCGCGTAGGCGGCCAGGGCCTTTTGCGCCCCGCCCAGGGTGTACAGGTCGGGGGAGGCCACGGGGTCACCGAAGCCGGTGAGCAGGCTGCCCTGGTCGGTGACCCTTTCGGTGCGGATCCACTGGAATCCGTCCGGACTTCCCGCGGCGAAGAAGTGCGGCTCGGGCAGGCCCTCGGCCAGCAGCCAGACCTTGGCGAAGTGACCGGCGTGCCCCTGTGCGGTGACGGCCTGCTTCGCGGAGTGCAGGGCCGGGCTGAAGTCGATGCCCTGCCAGCAGTTCAATGGAGTGGCGACGATCGCGGTGCGGGCGAGGAACCGCTCCTCGGCGTCGGTGATGACCTCGACGTGGTCGGAGGTCTGGGCGACACGGCGAACGGGTGAGGAGAGGTGGACCTCGGCGCCGGCATCGGCGATGAGGGCGTCCAGGAGTGTCTTCGTCCCGTCGCGGAAGCTGTCGAGGACATCGAGGGCCAGCGTCTGCTGCGCGAAGGGGGTGTAGCGGCTGGCGATCTCGCCGAGGAGGTACAGGGCGGAGATCTCGTCGGCGGGGGCCCCGTAGTGCACCGACGCCTGCTGACTGAGCGTGGCGACCACTGTGGCGGACAGGCCGAGCGTGCCCAGGTACTGGCGGACCGACACGTCCAGCGGACGGGTGCGGTCGGGGACGTGGAGGTAGGGGAGAGTGGCCTGGGCGGTCTCGGTGATGCGCCGGACAGCCTCATCGATTTCGGCACCGTAGCCGGGGGGCAGGGCCTGCGGGTCAGTGTGGCGCATGCCGTCGATGATCAGGCTGCTGACGGTCGTACTGGGGGTTTGGACGACGGGCAGGTGGTAGCGGTCGGCCTCGACGTAGATGTGGCGGAAGGTGTCGCGGCGGCCCAGCCACATGCCGCCGAGGTCGACGGCTGTGCCGGTGCCGGGGAAGGTACAGGTCCAGGTGCGCCCCCCGAGGCGGTCGCGGGCTTCCAGCAGCACCACGGAATGCCCGGCTGTCCCCAGTTCGCGTGCGGCGGTGGCGCCGGAGATGCCGCCGCCGATGATGATCACGTCGTGCATGTGTGCTCCTGAAGGGTCGGCCGAGGTTTCGGCGCGTGGTGCGAAGCGGCTCGGTCGCCTCGCCGGGGGTCAGGGTGCGGTCTCGGCGCGCACCTCGGCGGCGATCCGGTCCCAGGCCAGTCGCACGTGCCGCGGCTCGGTGCCCGGCGCGCCGATGGCCATGCGCAGCAGTACCCGGCCGCCGGCCTTGGTGTGGGTGAGGTACAGATCGCCTGAGTCGTTCAGCCGCTGCATCACCCGCAGCGTGGCCGCGTCCGCCTCCGTGTCGGACAGCCCAGGCCACAGCGGGCGAAAGCAGACCAGGCCCAGCGGGTGGTGCGGGTGCAGATGGAATGCCGTGTCGGCCTCGATCCCCCCGGCCAGCTCCCGCGCCAGGCCGATGCCGCTGCGGATGTGTGCCCGCAGCCCCTGCGCGCCGTACCAGCGGATCACCGACCACAGCTTGAGCGCTCGGAAGCGGCGGCCGAGCGGGATCTGCCAGTCGCGGTAGTCGATGACCTCGCCGGAGGCGGTGGCCTGGTTGCGCAGGTATTCGGGGAGGACCGAGAGCGCGCCCACCAGCGGTGCGCGGTCGGCCACCCACATCGCGGTGCAGTCGAAGTTGGTGAGCATCCACTTGTGCGGGTTGGTGACGTAGGAGTCGGCGTACTGAGCCAGTCCATCGTTGAGCCACCGCAGTTCCGGGCACACCGCCGCCACACCCGCATAGGCCGCGTCCACGTGCAGCCAGGCGCCGTTGTCGCGGCACACCGCGCCGACCTCGGGAACCGGGTCGATCGCGGTAGTGGAGGTGGTGCCGACGGTTGCGCAAACCAGCAGTGGAACGGCACCGGCCGCGCGGTCCTGGGCGATCATCGTCTCCAGACAGGCCGGGTCCATCCCCAGGGTCTGCTGATCGACGTCCACCACCCGCACGGCAGCCGCGCCGATCCCACAGATCCGTGCGGCCTTCACCAGCGAGGAGTGGGTCTCCGAGCTGGTGTAGATCGTGTACCGCGCGGTGATGCCCTCCCGCCGCGGGTTCCCATCGCTGGCCCGGTGCAGCGCGGCGACGACTGCCACCAGCGCTGCGCTGGACGCCGAGTCCTGGATGACCCCGTTCCCCCGGAACGTGTCCGGCAGTCCCAAAAGGTGCACCAGCCAGTCCATCACCCGGGTCTCGAGCTCGGTGCAGGCCGGACTGGTCGCCCACAGCATGCCCTGAACGCCCAGCCCGGACGAGAGAAGGTCGCCCAGAATTGCCGGACCGCTGGCGTTGGCCGGGAAGTACGCGAAGAACGAAGGATGCTGCCAGTGCGTGATGCCGGGCAGCAGCACCCGGTCCAAGTCCGCCATGACCCCCTCGAACCCCTCACCGGTCTCCGGCGGGCTCTGCGGCAGCGCGTCCAACACCTCACCCGGTACGAGCTGGGACCGCACGGGGTACGACTCGATCTTCTCCTGGTAGGCGGCGATCCAGTCGATCACCTGCCGGCCGTAGCGGCGGAACTCATCGGGCGTCATATGCCCACGCGCGACACTGCTTCCCGACACCGTACTCCAAATGATTGGCGTGGATTCCCAGCCCGACTCCCCTAGAGTCGGGCTTTTTTCATACCGCAGTGCCCGGCGATCTGCGCGAGAATGGCTGCGGTGCTCAGTCAAGCACCCCTGGGCGGGAAGGCAGAGCCAAAAGGCGGGAGTTCACCCTATTCGGTCGCCTGGCGAGGTCGCAGGTGCCCGGCGTGGGATCCCTCAACCGGGCGCCCCGAGTGGAAGAGTTCCTCGTGCGCAACGTCCTTAAAACACTGGAACGGGGATGGGTGACCAGTTATGACTCCTGTGAATGAGCACCGCGCGGAGACGGGAGGACGGATTGACGAGCCGTGTGCTCGGCGGAGGAGAGAAATTACGCAGGCGATCCGCAGGGCGGGCGGGCTCAACTCGCACCCGGTGACCTACAGCACAGAGGAAGACGAGCTGTGGGGCACGATGGTGTCGAAGCTCAACGCCATGCACTCCCGCGTCGCCAGTTCGCGCTACCTCCGGGCCAAGGAGCGGCTGCCGCTGCCCGTCACCCACACGCCCAGGATCGACGACCTCGGGCGGCGCCTGAACAACCTCACGGGGTTCCGCCTGCTCCCGGTCGACGGGCTGACCCCGGTAAGGGACTTCTACGGGCGCTTCGGCGACGACATCTTCTCGACGACCATGTATCTGCGTTGCCCCAGCCAGCCCCACTACAGCCCCGAGCCCGACATGCTGCACGAGCTCGTCGGTCATGTCGTCATGCTGGCCGACCCGCAGTTCGCCGATCTCTACCGGCTGTTCGGAAAAGCAGCGAACAACGCCACTTCCGAGCAGGACCTCCAGGCGATCAGCCAGGTCTTCTGGTTCACGATGGAGACAGGTCTCGTGCAGGAGGACGGCCGGACCAAAGCATACGGAGCGGCCCTCCTGTCATCGAGCGGAGAACTCGCCAAGCTCGACTCCTGCCTGGTCGATGAATTCTCCATCCAGGAAATGATCGCATCAGATTACGACATCTCCACTTACCAGGGGCGGTTGTTCATCGCACAATCCGTCGAGCAAATGGTCAGCGAAGTCCGCTCCTTCTTGGCGCGTGCTTGAAATCGAAATTTCTTCATGCATGGCCGCGTGTCGGCGGAGGTAGCCCGCGGGGGTGCATTATATCTCGGATTTACATTCCAATTGCATGCAGCGAAGGCGGTGGCGAAGCCATGACCACGACGAATGTCGGCAGCCGGTCATACGACATGGGAACTCAGGTGCACGACCCAGCCGCGGTGCGGCTGGTGGAGATCACCCTGGGGTTCTGGATCGGGCAGGCCGTGGGTGCGTTCGCACGACTGGGCATCGCGGACGCGTTCGCCGGTCAGCACCGGACCGTGGATGATCTGGCCGCCCGAACCGACTGCGATCCCCGAGGACTGTGCCGGCTGCTGAGTTCGCTGACCGGTGTCGGAGTCGTCCGTGTGGTCTCGCCCGGCGTATTCGCCCTCGGCGAGTTGGGACAGCTCCTCCGCACCGACCACCCCCAGTCCATGCGAGACCTCGCGGTGCTCCAGAGCCGGCCGTGGATGTGGCGGGTCTTCGAACAGCTCCAGCACGCGGTCTCCACCGGTGGCGCCCCCATCCAGGACGTCCTCGGCGTCGACTGCTACTGGACCTGGCTGCACGGTCGGCCCGAGGAGCGGCAGGTATTCGATGCCGGGATGGTGTCGGTGGCCAAGGTTCTCCAGATCCCCACCGCACTCTCCTACGACTATCGAAACGTACGCCGGATCGTCGACATCGGCGGTGGCCTCGGGCAGGTGCTGACTGCGATCCTCAACGCCAACCCCCACATCGACGGCACACTCTTCGACCAGCCGGCCACCGTCGCCGACGCCGCTCAGGCACTGGCGGACGCGGGGCTGGCAGACCGGTGCTCCGTGGCGGGGGGCGACATGTTCCAGGCCGTACCCGCAGGCGGCGACACCTATCTGCTGTCCTTCGTGCTGATGGACTGGGACGACGAACATGCGGAGCGGCTGTTGCGCAAGGTGGCGGCCGTGCTCCCCGTACGCGGGCGGGTCTTGGTCCTCGACTGCCTGGCGGACCACCCCACCGACACCGGTTCGTCGGGGCACCCCTTCCACATGGGGCGCACGGTCGACCTGTTCCAGATGTGCATGGGCAGCGCCCGGGTCCGCAGTCGCGCGGAGTTCGAAGAACTCTATGCCCGCGCAGGCCTGCGGCTCCATGCGCTTCACCTGCCGCAGGCACCGGTTGGCCTGATGGAGGTAGTCCCTGGCTGAGAGGGCGCCCCGTTCTCCTGTGAGCCTCCGCTCCGGACCGGTCGGCCCACTGGTGTCCCGTTAGCCTGTCGGTATGACGGAGCACGTCGTGCACCACGGTGCGAGGGGTCTGGTCACTCCGGAGGAGGCGGACGCACTGTGGGCCGTTCTGACGGCCGACGGTACCGTGCCGGCGGTCGCCGGGCCGTTCACCCACCGGCCTTCCCCCGCCCGGGCGGGGTATGTCCTCGTCGGGTGCCGTGTCGTCACGGCGGTTCAGGTGGGCGGGGACCGGTGGCGTGTTCCGGAGGCCCAGGTGCGCGAAGCGGCGGCGGAGTTGAACGCGGTGCGGATGGACCGGCGGGACCTGGTCCGTGTCGGTCCCTTCCGCGCGTCGCAGGGGCCCGCGTACGACGAGGAGACACGGATGCGTTGGCGGCGGCGCGTCGCGGACGAGCTGGCGGGGCCGGCCGGTCCCGGGCGCACGGCAGGTCGACCGACTCACCTGGCGGGGATCGACTGGCGGCGAGTGCTGGTGGAGCGCGACCGTGCCGGGACCCGGACGTGGTGGCTGCCGCGCACGGTGGTGAGGCTGCTCGACGCGGCCGAGCACGCCGAGACACGGTGGCTGCGAGCCGAGGCGATCGGTGAAGGGGACGTGGCCGGGGGACCGGCCGCGACCGCTTCTTCCCCCGCCGCCCGGCAGGACGTGGGAGCCGATGGCGGGCCGGCGCCGCGCTTCGCGGGTACCGTGTCGCCACCGGATCCCGTGGAGCAGGGCGTGTCACAGCTCTCCGAGGAGGCCACCGCTCCGCCCCGCCCGTACGGGAAAGAGCTCGAAGGCCGTCGGTACTCCGTGCTCAGCAGAGAGCCCGGCATCACGGAGAGGGTGGCCGGGTGGCTCTGCGCCGTCTGCCTCCGTGTGCCCGCCGCGGTCCTCGACCACTGCCACGAGCACGGCTATGTCCGCGCCCCCGTCTGCCAGTCCTGCAACACGCGGGAACGTCCCGACCACCTCTACGCCACCGACGCCCGCGTCACGGACCGCTGCCTCCGCCTCTTCCGCACCGACGCCGAGACATGGCTCCGCCACTGGCACCGCTGTACCGGCTGTCGCGCGCGCACCGTCCTGCCGCTGCCGCACCTCGCCGCGTGGACGGCGTTCATCGCCTGCCGGTCCCTGCGCCCGACCCACCGGACTCCGGGCGGACGCAAACCCTGCGGAGCCCTGCGTGTGTCCTGGACGGGCAGTCAGAACACGCCGCGGGCCTGTCTGCTCACCGTCATGGTCGACTTCTGTCCCTCCGGCGAGCACCGGATCCTGGCCCGGGTCCCCTACCGCGAGGCCGTCCGGTTGTTCCACGACTGGCTGGCCGAGACGGCCCCCGCCGTGGCCGCTGCGGCCGGTCCCGACCGGGTGGACGGCCTCCCGACCCAGCCCCGCCCGGTCGTCGTGGACACCAGTGGTGACGGCTTGGCACTGTTCTGAGGCGGTGTGCCGCGCACGGCGAGGCGGACTCCGGCGCCATGGCACGGGCTGAACCGCCCCGTATGGCGTTGCGTACATCCCGGCAGGCGTCGGCGTCGTCGGCGTCGTCGGCGCGGCCGGCGGTCTCGGCGCAGATGCGGCAGTGCTCATGGCGCTGTGCGTGCCGGCTGCACAGATCGTGACTGCGCCGGCAGACGATGAGGCATGCCCCGACTGCGCGGTGAGCAACGTGTGGCGATCCGCGGGAACCAGCCGCTCCTTCCTTCCGACTGTTGTGGGGGAGCGAGGAGGTGGCATGGACGGTCTGGACGTCCGGATGTGTGAAGTCGTCTGCCGTCACGGCCGGGTGGACGCCGTGCGGGACGTCGGCCTGGACGTCGGGGCGGGCCAGCGGGTGGCGTTGACCGGCACCAACGGTTCGGGCAAGACCACCTTGCTACGAGCTGTCCTTGGCCTGCACCGTCAGTACGCCGGCCGGATCCTCGTCGGCGGTCGGGGCACGGAGAGCGCGGCCGAGTGGGCATGGCGGCGCCGGGCGTGCGCGTGGATTCCGCAGAAACCCGCGGTCGGCCGGTTCCCGCTGCTGGCAGGGGAGTTGCTGGCAAGCAGCGGCGCGCGCGTCGAGGCGGTGGAGGCGGCGGAGAAGCTGGGCGTCGGGTCGTTGACCGGCCGGCCGCTGCACACGCTCTCCGGAGGCCAGCTGCAACGCATGTATCTGGCCCGCGCGGTCGGCTGTGTCGCGGCCGGCGCGGGGGTGCTGCTGGCCGACGAGCCCACCGCCGCGCTCGACTTCGCGGGACAGGAGGAGGCCGCCGACGTCCTGCTGTCCCTGCCCGTCACCGTCGTGGTCGTCACGCACGACCGGGCGCTCGCCGATCGCTGCGACCGGGTGCTGGAGATGGCCGCCGGCCGGCTGAGGGAGGTCCGGTGAACACCCTCGCCGCCACCGACCTCGGGCCGCTCCTCCAGCTCTTACCCGTCCAACGCGCCGGAACGGCACTGCTGTTGGCTGCGATCGGTCTCCCCGTGATCGGTGTCGTGATCGTCGGGCTCGACATCATGCCGGTGCGGTTCGCGATGATGCACGTCGCGCTGCTGGGCATCGCGGTCGGACTGCTGACCGGGCTCGACCCCATGCTGTGCGCCCTCGTCGCCTGCGCCCTGGCGGGTGCCGGGGTCGCGCCGCTCGCGCGCACGCCGGACGGCCTGTCGGGCGCGATGGGTTTGCTGATGAGTCTGGCGATCGCCGCCGCGCTGCTGCTTCTTGCCGTGTCCGGGGTGAACGCGCAGGGCGCGTTCGCGCTGCTGTGGGGCTCGATCCTGTCCGTGGGCACGGCCGACCTGTGGCTGCTGGGCGTGCTCGCGGTCGTCGTACCGGCGCTGTTCTGGTGGCGTCGCCGCGATCTCGCCCTGCTGCTCCACGACCGTGAACTCGCCCTTTCCTCGGGCGTACGCGTCGACCTGCTCACCCTCCTGCTGCTCGTCCTGGTCGCGGTGTCCGTGGCCGGAGCCATCAAACTGACCGGTGCGCTGCTCGTCGACGCGCTGACCCTGCTGCCCGCGCTGGCCGCGAGGCGGCTGGGCACCTCCCTGAAGTCCATCACCGCCTGGGCGGTGGGCATCGGTGTCGTCGTGAACCTCACCGGGTTCCTTGTCGCGTTGAAGCTCGACTGGCCGCCCGGGCCCGTGCTCGTCCTGACGGCCGGGATCGTCGTCCTGGCCGTCCATCTCATTCCCGAACGGAGAATCAGCTCATGGCGCGCATCCGCGTCCGCATCATCCGTGTCCCTTCCCTTCTCGCACTGAGTCTGAGCACCGCGCTCGTCCTGACCGCCACCGGCTGCGGCTCCGACAAGGCCGACAGCCCGGACGCGAGCACGAGCGGGAAGACCGACGCCGACACGCCCGTCGTCGTTGCCACCACCACCTGGGAGGGCGCCTTCGCGAAAGCCGCGGGTGCCGAGGACGTGAAGGTCATCGTCCCGTCGTCCGCGCAGCACGCCCCCGACTACGACCCCAAACCGTCCGACCTCACGGCCGTCGCCGGCGCCGACTTCGTGCTCTACGCACCCTTCGAGCCGTACGCGGAGAAGATCAAGGAAGCCGCCGGGTCCGACGCGAAGCTGGTCGAGGTCAACCTGGACAACGACGCCGACAAGGTGAGCGCCGAAGTGGCACGCCTGGGCGGGCTGTTCGGCACCGGGGACGCCGCCACTCAGTGGAACGCCTCCTTCGAGAGCGAGTACGGCACGCTGCAGAAGCAGTTGAAGGAGGCATGGCCGGGCGGCAATGCCCCGACCGTCGTCGCCCAGGTGTTCTCCCTCTGGTCGGCGAAACTGGCGGGCGCCGAGGTGAGCGGCACGTACGGCCCCGAGGCCGTGACGGCCGAGCAGCTGTCCGAGCTGTCGGGGAAGAAACCCGCGTACGTCTTCGACAACGTCCACATGACGACGGGCGAGGTGCTGCCGGACTCGGGGGCGAAGCAGGTGGAGATCGTCAACTACCCGGGCAAGGACCTGGATCTGATGACCGTCTACAAGAACGCGGCGGAGACGATCGAGAAGGCGCTGGCCCCGTAGCGGGGCACGCGAGGGAGGAGGGGGAGTCCTCCTGACAGGAGTGCGGGGCCGCCGGGAGACACACGGCGGCCCTCTCACGTACGGGTCACACGGCCTGCGCCGCGGGCTTCGGTGCCTGCGCCGCGCACCGCTCCCGCAGCAGCGCCCGGTCCGGCTTGCCCGCCGGAGTCAACGGCAACTCCGTGACGAAAAGCAGGCGTTCGGGGTGCTTGCGCCGCTCAAGTCCGCGCCTGTCCAGGTGCGCGGACAGCTCCTCCAGCGTGGGCGCATTACCCCGCGGCACCACGCAGGCCGCCAGCCGCTCGCCCATCAGCGCATCCGGCACCCCGACGCACACCACGTCCCGGACCAGCGGATGGCCGGCGAGCTCGATCTCCACCTCGGCCGGGCTGATATTGGCCCCGCCCCTTATGACGACGTCCTTCAGGCGGCCGACGATCCGCAGGTTGCCGTCGTCCTCGACCAGGCCGAGGTCGCCGGTGCGTACCCAACCGTCGGCGGTGCGGTAGCGGGCATCAAGGTCCGGGGCGGCCACATAGCACAGTGGCGTCATGGGACCGCGGGCGACGATCTCACCGACCGAACCCTTCGGCGCTTCCTGCAGTTCGGGTGTGCCGGGGACGGCTATACGGATGTCGGCGACGCGCGGGTCGGGGTGTCCCGCGAGGATGCCGGGCCCTTCCCCGCGCAGGGGTTCATCACCCAGCCCGGTGTGGCAGTTGACGCCGTCGGCCGAGCCGTAGAGGTTCACGACCGGGCAGCCGAAGACCCGGCGGGCCTCCTCGGCCGTGGCCTCGTCGAGCGGCGAGCCGCCGACGACGACGGCCGTCGGGGGAGTCGGCGCCGGGTGCCGCCCCTCGGCGGTCCGGTCCAGCATCATCCGGATCATGGTCGGCACGCCCAGGACATGCGTGGGCTCGTGCTCGGCGAGCGCGTCCAGGGCCGCCTCGGGGGTGAAGTGGTCCAGCAGGACGAGCGTTCCGCCGTGCCGGGCGAGCGTGACGGCGGTGCCGTTGCTGCCGAACGCGGAGGCCAGCGGTACGAGGAAGAGACAGCGCGGCGGCTGACCGTCGGGGATGAGGGAGGCCAGGAAGTTGCCGCGGCCGCCGGCCAGCGCGTTGTGGGAGTAAGCCACCATCTTCGGCTCGGCCTCGGAGCCGGACGAGACGAGGATGCGGGCGGCGGAGTCGGGGTCGGGGCGGGCCGGACTGAAGGAAGTGGGGTCGGTGCGCAGCAGTGAGGAGAGCGCGACAGTGCCTTCGGGGGCGGTTCCCGGCCCGGCGCTGATCACGGTGCGCAGGTCGGGCAGTTCACCGGTCAGAGCGAGCAGGCCGGCGGCGTGGTGGTTGCCGCGGTGTTCGGTGGCGGCGATGACGGCGACCGCCTCCGCCCTGCGCAGCAGCGAGGCCGCCTCGCGGTGGCCGCGGCCGACCGGGAAGGGCAGCGCGATCGCGCCCAGGGCGGCCAGCGCGAGGTCGGCGATGACGGCGCCCCGGCCGTTGGGGAGCTGTATGCCGACGACGTCGCCGGCGCGTATGCCGAGCCCGGACAGCCCGGCGGCCAGACATCGCACCTTACGGTCCATGGCGGTGTAACAGAGCTTCCCCCTGGCATCGAGGACCACGGTGCGGTGCGGGTCGGCGATCTGCCGGGACCGGTAGAGGCTGTAGAGGTCGAGGTCGGGGCAGCTGCCGTCGACCGCCCAGCCGCGGCGCAGTCCGGCGGGAAGCAGGTCGTGCAGGGCCACGGTCATACGAAGCTCCAGGGGGTCGGCACGGCGGGTGCGCCGTGGGCGTCGCGGCTGATCGAGCCGGAGGAGAGGAGAAGGGCGAGGTCGGTGACGACCGGGACGGCGGCCAGACCACGCTCGCGCAACCGCAAAAGCGCCTGACCGGTGGACAGTCCGCGCACGTCGTACGGGATCGCGCCGTGATCGGGAAGGGCGATCCAGCCGTCCGTCGTCGGCAGCGGGCGGCGGAACCCGGCCGGCTGACGCGGGTCGAGCCCTTGTGCGGCCCGGGCCCGGGCGGGTGCCGTGAGCACGTCGGCGGCGCCGAGGAGAGACGAGTCGACGCGCACCCCGTGACCAGTGCGCTCACGCAGCAGCAGTCCCGCCAGGACCCCCTCGGTGCCGAGCAGCCCGCCGAGGACGTCGAGCAGTGTCATCAGCGACGGCGCGGGTGTCTCGTCGGCGGGCCGTACGGCCTCACCCACCCCGGTACGGGCCTGGACCATGAAGTCGGTGCCCATGGGAGCGCCTGGCAGCCGGCCGGCCCAGCCGCTGGTGTACGCGTAGACGAGCGCGGGGTTGGCGGCGGCCAGGTGCTCGTGGTCGAGGCCGAGTTGCGCGGCCTTGCCCGGCGCCCAGTTGTGCAGGAACACATCGGCGTCGGCAGCCATCTCGCGCAGCCGCTCCCGGTCGGCCGGGGACTTGATGTCCACCTCGACGGCCTTCTTGCCCCGGTTCAGCGCGAGCCACCGTGCCGAGACACCCGAGCAGGTGGGCGGCATACCACGCAACGGGTCGCCGCCCGGCGGCTCGATCCGGATCACCTCCGCGCCCAGCAGGCCGAGGAGATGGGCGGCAAGCGGGGCCTGGACGCGGCGGCCGGCCTCCAGGACGGTGAACCCGGACAGCGGCGGATCGCCGCTCGCTCTCCCCGGGGCGTACGTGGCGTCGCGCGGGCTCAGTTCCCAGGGCGGGGCCCCGTCGTACTCCGCCGCCCGTTCGGCGAGTGACCGCAGCGGGCACACATCGGCGCCGGACGTCTCGGCGGTGTGCCGGACCCGCTCCCAGGAGCTCGCCCGCACCGCCTCGTGCAGGGTCCGCGGGAAGGGAGCGCAGGCGGTGGCGTAACGGAACTGGAAGGGCCGCCACCCCTGACGTATCGCCTCCTCCGGTGCGTCGAGGGCGCGCCAGAACGCCGCCCACACCCCGGGGTCGAGCGTCTCCAGTTCGAAGACGGTCCCGTCGGCGGAGGTGAAGGGGGGCCCGCCGGGCGCGAGTTCGGCGGCCTCGCCCTCCTCCGCCCCGGCGGCGGCCAGGTACTGCGAGGCCGCGAGCAGACCGGCCCGCTCCGCGCTCACCTCCACCTGCGCGGTGCGCCCGCCTCCGCGCGCCGAGGCCAGGAGCCCGGCCAGCAGGCCCTGCACGGCGAGCACGCCGGTGGCGGTGGCGGCGTAGTCGACGGCGAGCCCGCGCGGGGAGCCGTCGCGCCGACCGTGCACCGCCATGATGCCCGTCGCCGCCTGAGCGGTGGCCTCGTCCGTCGCGGTCATGCCCCATGTGGTGCGGGCGGTGACCTCGCCGAGGTCTTCTCCGGTGACGGTGAGCCGGCTGCCGGAGCTTCCGTCTCCCCGGGCGCCGAGCAGCCGCAGATGCTCCGCGACGAGGCCGTCCGCCGGACCCGGTGGACCTGAGCTCTCCAGTCGGAGTCCGTCGAGGGGGCCGACCGTCCGAGCGACGGCCGGTGTGGCTGGAGTCGCCATGCCACTCCTTTCCTGACGCGCGGGAACCCGGGGGCGGTCGCCCCCGACCTGTTCCACGGAAGAGGAAGTCGGACGGCCGAGGGCCGGGGTTCCCGTGACCTCTGAGGAAAGTAAGGAGAAATCCGCATGGAGGACTTCACCGGAGCGCCCCAATGCCCGGCGGAAACAACAGAGTTGAGAGACCGCGTCGGGGCGTTCGTACGCGACCGGGTGGTGCCCCGTGAACCGCTGCTGGACGCCGGCGGACCGGAAGCCGCAGCCGCCCTGCACGGACTGCGGGAGGCAGCGACGGCCGAGGGGCTGTGGGCGTTGCCGCTTCCCGCCGAACTCGGCGGGCAAGGGCTGCCGCTGGGGTCGTACGCGCATGTCGCCGAAGCGGAGGGAGCCAGCGACCACGGACCGGCCGCCCTCGGATCGGCACCTCTGCTCGACGCGCTGATGCTGTGGCGGCACGGCAGCCCCGGCGTCCGCGACCGCTACGCCGAGCGCCTGGTCGCCGGGGAGATACGGGCCTGCTACGCGATGACCGAGCCCGAGACACCGGGCACCGACCCCTTCCTCACCGCCACGCGTGCCGTGCCGGAGGAGGACGGAAGCTGGCGGGTGAACGGGCGGAAGTGGTTCACCAGTGGGGCCGCCGACGCCGACCTCGTCACGGTCCTCGCCCGCACCGACGGCGAACCGCCGGACCGCGAAGAGCTGTCGCTGCTCCTCGTGCCCACCTCCTCACCCGGCTTCCGTGTGGTGCGCGAACTGCCGGTGTTCGGTGCGGGCGGGCAGTGGGAGATCGCCCTGGACGAGGTGATGGTCGACGGGGACCATGTGATCGGCGAGCGCGGCAAGGCCCTCGCCGTCGCGGGCGAACGACTCCAACTCGGCCGTACCCTGCGCTGCCTGCGCTGGCTGGGCCAGGCACGCCGGGCCTTCGACCTGATGCGCGAGCGCGCCGTGAACCGCACCCGCTCCCGAGGCCCGCTCGGCGACCTGCAACTCGTCCAGCAGCACGTCTTCGAGTCGCTGCTCGCCCTGCGGACCACCCGCCCGCTGGTGTACGAAGCGGTGGCCCGCCTCGACGCGGGGGCTGACGCGCACGTGGAGGTGGGCCTGGCCAAGGTGGCCGCCGCCCGCACCCTTCAGCAGGTGGCCGACGCGGCGATCCAGGTCCACGGAGCAGCCGGCCTCGGCCCGGACACCGCTCTGCCCGCCCTGTTTCGCACGGGCAGAGCGGCCCGGCTCCTCGATGGCCCGGACGAACTGCACATCACGTCGGTCGCGCGCCGGGTCCTGCGCACCACCTAGGGCCGCAACAGGCAACGTTCGCCCCGTCGCGGCGTCCGGTGCGCACTCTCGCCGCACCGGGCACAAGCCCAAGTACGTCCAGTACGGGGGCGTGCGCCCGGCACGCCGAGAGCACGCACCGGACGCCGCTCCTTGACGGGCACACATTGCCTGCCGCGGCACCGGGTTGGATCTCGGCGCGTGAGGTCGGGCGGCTCTGTCACCGTCCGGCCCGCCCCTCGAGGCGGCCGGCCCCCGGCCCTCGCCCGCGCGTACGGCTGCTCCGACGAGGAAGCAAGCTGTCCGGGCGGTTCCGCGCGCCTCGTACGACCGCCCGGTTTCCACGCTGTCCGACAGCGCCCTGAAGGGATGCGGGGCCGTATCGCCATGCGGCCCCGCCGCGACGGGACGGTGTCCCGTGGAGTGGTGCAGCGGATCACGTTCCGCTGGGAGGCGCTGCCACCGATGGCCGGTGCGTCGGTGTCCGAGGGGCGGGAGATACAAGATCGGCCACACCGGACAGCGGGACGTGACCCGCGACCGGCGACGACGGGTCCCCCGGTTTCGAGCGAAGCCGAGAGCGGGGAGAGCGACCGGCCGAAACGGTGCCGCAGACGAACGACGGCATGACACGGCACGTCCGGCGGAGCGCTCAGGCGTCGTGCGGGCCGACGAGGCCCGTGAGTGCGGCGAGCGCGTACGCGAGGAAGAAGTCGCCCCAGATCAGCTCGTGTTGCGTCGCCGTCCCGGCGGCGAGGTCGTAGCAGCCGTTCAGGAGACGGCCGTCCGCCGTGACATGGGTGCGGACCAGTTCGTCGAGAAGTGTGACCGCCTGCTCGCGGTGGCCGAGCTTGAGCAGGGCCACGGTGGTAATGGCGGCGGCGGAGGTGTCGAGAGGGCCTTCGGGGTGTGCCTCGTCGGCCGGAGGCACAGCCGGTTCCCGGAGCAAGTGACTTACGGATTCTGCCGGATCGTCGGTGTCCAGATGGTGCGCGGCATCGGCGACGGCCAGCAGCAGCCAGGCGCGGCCTCGGCTCCAGCCGGGCGGCGGGTCGTCGCAGGACGCCCAGCCGCCAGGCCGCTCGTACCGCCAGGACCAGCGGAAGCAGCCATCACCCGCGCAGAGTTCCAGATGACGGCGCAGATGGGACCCGGCCGCCCGTGGGTCCACCGAGGCAAGCAGCGGAACCATGCCGGGCACGCCGTCCACGCGCGCCAGGAGACGGGGTCCGCCGAACGCCGAGCCCCAGGGAACCAGGCCGAGTTCGCAGTCGTAGGCGTCCCGGCAGGCGTCAGCCGCCCGCAGACGCAGAACGGCGGCCTCGGGTGTGTCGGCGAGCGCCGTGCCGTACCAGAGGATCAGTCCGCGCGTGGCGGTGTCGGCGTCCACCCAGCCGGTGAGCCGGGCGGTGAACCGTTCGGCGGCCTCGCGGTCGATCCCCTGCCCGGAATACCGGGCGCGGAGCCACAGCAGCCCTGCCCAGAAGCCGCCCGTCCACGAGCCCCGCCCGGTCGTCGTCCACCGGCCGCCGCCGGGGTCCGCGAACAGCGGGAAGCGGTCGCCGACATCGGTCCGGGCGACAGCCACCCGGTCGAGGACGGACTTCAGCGCCCGCCCGGCCCAGTCGGGTACGGCAGGCGGGGGGCCCGTGACCGCACGCGGCGTACTCATCGCCGTACGACCGGTCGCCGTTCGCGCACCGCCCAGACCAGGGCCACCACGCCCGCGCCCAGGAACTCTCCCGCGACCAGCAGCCATCCCGCCCCGTAGTGACCGGCCGCGGCGAGCAGCCCGAACAGCGGCGGACCGAGCGCGAACCCGGCGAAGAAGCCGGCTGAGACCAGCGCCGAGTCCTGGCCGGCCCGGCCGGCTGCCGCGCGCTGCATCACCAGCACCATCGAGACCGCGTTCGCGGCGACCGCGAAGACGCCCACGGCCACCGCCGCGACCCAGGCCAGCGGATGCGCGTACGCGGAGGCCGCGAGCAGCAGCGCCGCCCCCACCGCACCGGCCGCCAGTGCGCCCGGCAGCCACACGGCTCGGCCCGGTTGTCCCGCGACCTTGGACCAGCCCAGTCTCCCGGCGATCCCGGCCACGCCCAGCACCGCCACCAGGGCGGCGGCCGTCGTCGGGCCGAGATCGAGCCGCCGTACGCCGTAGAGGGCGAGGTAGGTGTTCACGGAGGCGATGCCGCAGCCCAGCAGCAGCGAGTAGGCCGCCAGCCAGGCGATCGTTCCCCGGGGGATCCACGAGACGGGCGCGTACTTCGGGGGCGGATCGGCGGGCAGGGCCCGCGCCGCCCAGACCGCGGCCACCACGGCCGTCCCGGCCGCCGTCCACACCGCGCCCCGCCAGCCGACGGCCCCGGCCAGCGCGGCCAGCGGCAGTCCGGCGGCGAACGCGCCCAACTGCACGCCCGACTGTTTCATCCCGGTCACCGAACCGCGCCGTTCGGCGGGAACGGCGGCCAGGATCGTCTTGTTCGTGGCGGGGTTCGCCAGTGCCTGCGGCAGCCCGCCCAGCGCGACCGCCGCCAGCAGGAACCCCGCCCCCGGAGCCGCCCCGATCAGTGCCAGCGCCACCGCCGACACCAGCAGCAGCGCGACCAGACAACGGCGTGGCCCCAGACGGTCCACCACACGCCCACCGGCCGGTGAGAGCACAGCCGCCGCCCCGAAGCCGACGGTCGTGGTCAGGCCCAGCACGGTCGGCGACACGTCCAGGTCGTCCACGAGCCGCGGTCCCAGGGCGCCGAGCAGGAACAGCTGCATCATCGAGAAGGCCATGGCACACGTCAGCAGCGCGGTCACAGCCGCGGTCGCCCGCGCCGGGCCGCTGCCGACCGCGGTCCGGGTCTCGCTCTGCTCCGCCGCCACCGGCGCCCCTCCTCCACCCCGACTCCGCCCGGCGGTACTTCCCGGGTCCTCGGTAGGAGTCGGCAGGAACGACCGGCGAGTTCCCGCCCGCTGTTGTGGTGTGGATCACGGCGGCGGGCCTGAGTCGGATACCCGGGTCGTTTCCGTACCCTCCCGTGACCCAGGTGACCCGGACTGCGAAGATGAGGCGCCATGACTGTCGGGTGGTGTTCTCGCACGCTACGGGCCGCGGTGTTCGCGGCCGTCTGCGTGCTGCTCACTGCCCTGGGTCACGTCATGATGTCGGGGGTCCCGGTGCCTTGGTGGGCCCTGGCCGCAGGGGCGGCTGTGACCGGCTGCACGGCCTGGCGGCTGGCAGGACGCGAGCGCGGGCCGGTCCTGGTCGGCTCCGTCGCGGTGGCCGCTCAGGCCGTCCTCCACTCGTCGTTCTCGTTCGCCCAGGCCCTCGTGCACCCGGAACCGTCCAGCGGCAGGTCGCTCGTCCAGCAGTGGCTGGGCCACCTGCTGTGCGGTTCGCCCTCCGGGCCGGGCGCGGGGTATGACGCCATGTCCACGTCCGTGGGCTCCATGGACCACGGGACGGGCGCCATGCACTCCATGGGGTCGATGGACCACATGACGGGGGCGGCGCACTCCATGGGATCGATGGGTCCCATGGGGGCCGCGCATTCCCTGGATCACGGCATGGGCGGCATGTCCTCGGCGGGCATGCTCGCCGCCCACCTGCTGGCCGCGTTGCTGTCCGGCCTGTGGCTCGCCCACGGCGAACGCGCCGCCTTCCGCATCCTGCGGGCGCTCGCCGGCTGGCTCGTCGCACCACTGCGCCTGGTCTTCCGGCTGCCCTCGCCGCCGGACCGCCCACGCGTCCGGTCCCGCCGGGCCCGTACGGGGCGCGGGCTGCGGCAACTCCTTCTCACCCACGCGATCGCTACTCGGGGACCGCCCGCCGGGACCGCTGTCGCCTGACGACAGCCGGTTTCCCGAGGCCCGTCCACACAGACGTCGAGCCGTCGGCTCCCTGCCTCGGGCATCGGCCGCGCACACCTGTGCCCGGCCGTTCACCCTTCACCGGTTCCGCCGTGCCGCCCGCTGTTCTGCGCGCGCCGCCCCGGACATCGGTTCCCTGGATTCCCGAGAAGGAGAGACACCAGGTGATCATTCCCGCCCTGTCCTCAGCACGCGAAGAACCGAAAGATGTGTCGGGAGACGAGTCGATCACGGCGTGGGCACTCGCCGCCCGCAGCGGCGACCCCGACGCTGTCGAGAAGTTCGTCCGCGCCCTGCACCGAGACGTCCGCCGCTACGTGACCTTTCTCGGCGCCGACCCTCAGAGTGCCGACGACCTGACCCAGGACACGTTCCTGCGTGCCCTGGGCAGCCTGCACCGGTTCGAAGGCCGTTCCTCGGCGCGTACCTGGCTGCTGTCCATCGCCCGCCGCACGGTGATCGACAGCATCCGCTACAGCTCCTCCCGCCCGCGCCTGTCGGACACCGATGACTGGCAGTCGGCCGCCGAACGTGCCCAGCCGCGCGGTCTGCCCGGCTTCGACGACGGCATCGCCCTCGCCCAGCTGCTCGACACACTCCCGGACGACCGCCGCGAAGCGTTCGTCCTCACCCAGCTGGTGGGACTTCCCTACGCGGAGGCGGCCGGTGTGAGCGACTGCCCCATCGGCACGGTGCGCTCACGCGTCGCCCGAGCCCGCACCTCGCTGATCGAGTGGCTTGACGACGCCGAGCACCGCACGCCGGTGGCCGCTGCGGCCTGACAGGCCGTACGTCGCTCCGGGGGCCGGGGAACGCCGTCACGTCGGCGTCTCTGCCGGGCGGAGTGGATGCACAGGCCCGGCGAACAGCACCGGGCCTGTGCGGCATGGGAGCGGGACTCCTGATGACGCGCCCGACGCCTGGACGACTCCCTGGCACTCGGCGGCCCCGCGGGAGTCCGACGGCAGGTGGGCCCTCGTGCCCCGGGCGAGGGCCGAGCGGCTCGGCCGCCCGGTCCGCCGGAACGGCAGACCGGGCCACTTCGAACGGTGGATGGTGTCCCGTGGAGCGGTGCAGCGGATGCACGTTCCGCTGGGAGGCGCTGCCCCCGATGGCCGGTGCGTCGGTGTCCGCGGGGCGGGAGACACAAGATCGGCTACACCGAACAGCGGGACGTGACCGAGCGGTGCCGACACATGCGCCTCCATCGACCGATGGCATGCGTGAACGCGGCTGCCCGGCCACCCGTAAGTAACGGGAACGGTCGGTCCTGAGAAGTCTCCCCGATGTCCCGGAGGTGCCGCATGGCAGGCGTCACCGAAGACGCCGCCGATGTCCTGCGTCTCGCGCGGGCCGGGGTCCTGGCGGCCGTCTGCGTGGTGACGACAGCGCTGGGCCATGCCCTGATGTCGGGCGACCTCCTGCCCTGGTGGGCGGTGGGCCTCGCGTTCGCCGTGACGGTCCCGGGCGCCTGGTGGCTGACCGGCCGGGAACGCGGCGCCGCGACCGTCGTCGGAGCCACGGTGGGCGCGCAGGGGCTGTTGCATCTGCTGTTCAGCCTCGCCCACCTGCTGATCCGCCCGCCGGACGCCACGACCGGTGGGCCGGGGACGGAACAGGCCTCCGGCATGCACCACGGGGCGGTCTTCACCCACTCCGGCGTGGCCGTGCACCATCACGGGGCCCGTTCCGGGGTGGTGGAGACAGCTTCCGGCACACCGCTGTTGTCCGCTGTGATGCACGGGAGTACTGCCGGGATGCTCCTGACGCACCTGCTGGCCGCCGTCGTGTGCGGGCTGTGGCTCTGGCGGGGCGAGGCGGCCGTCCACCGGATCGGCCGGGCCCTGGAAGCCCTCCTCTTCGCACCACTGCGCCGGGTCTGCGGCGTCCTCTTCCACCCGGGCGACGGGCGCGAGGCGCGGCCGTACCGGGCCGCCGCCGGTGACTGGGAGCGGCCGCAACCGACACCCGTCTCCCTGAGGCATGTCCTCGTCCGAAGAGGGCCACCGCGGAGCCGGTCCGCAGTCAGCCGCCCGTCTCCCGATCCGCTGCTCGCCGTACGGCCCTGAATCCGGCCCGATGTCCGGTTGTTGCCGTGGCCGGGAGACAGGCGACGGCCGACCTGCCCGCAGGCGCGTCGGCCTGTCCTCTTCGGCCCGGGCCGTGTCCGCCCATGGCCACGCGACGGCCTGCTGTGCGCCGCCGCAGTCTCGTCGTCCGGGCCCCGGCCCCAGTCATCGATCGGGAGTTTGACCCATGAACCACCACACGTCCGCCCGCCCGCCCCTGTGTGACACCACGTCAGTGGTGCCTTCGGTGACGCCCGAACGGGACGGGCCCGCGGCCGTGCCGCGTCGCCCGCGCACCCGTCTCGCCGTCGCCGGCGCCACGCTGGCGGCGACGGCCGCCCTGCTGTCCGGCTGCGGCGGCGACTCCTCCGAGAACACCTCGAACACGTCCGCCGACACGGCGGCGTCCTCATCCCCCTCCAAGAGCATGGACGGCATGGACGGCATGGACGGCATGGACGACATGGCGATGGGGGACCCCTCGGCCACCCCCGCGAACAAGATCCCCGACGCGGAGGTGGTGAAGGGCACGCTTCAGGTGCTGGACACCCGGCCGCCGGGCATGGACGACGTCAAGGGCACGGCCTGGCTGGCGCAGGGCCCGAAGGGCACCACGGTGACGGTGTCCCTGACCGGCCTGAAGCCGGGCGACGCCTACATGGCCCACCTGCACGCCCAGCACTGCGCGGACGACAACGGCGGGGAGCACTTCCAGTTCGAGAAGGGCGGCGCGACCACACCGCCGAACGAGGTGCACCTGATGTTCGTCGCCGACAAGTCGGGCAAGGCCATGACGACGGTGAACAACGCCCAGAAGACCGGCGAGGACGCGGTCGCCCTCGTGGTCCACCCCCGTGAGGCGATGGACAACCGGACAGCATGCGCGGACTTCGACTTCTGAGGGCGCCGGCCGTCCTGCTGGGCTGCCTGTGCGCGCTGCTGCTCCTCGGCAGCGCGCCCGCGTACGCCCACACCGCACTGAAGGACGCCACGCCGGCACCCGGCGCCGAGGCCGGCTCCGGAACCAGCGTCGTCGCGCTGACCTTCGACCGTCTGATGCCCGGCACCACGCCGGAGATCGGCCTGACCGGACCCGACGGCACCACAGTGCCCGTGGGGCAGCCGGTTCTGGCCGACGGCTCCGTCGCCTGTGCCGCCGTCACCCCGCTGCGCGCGGGAGTCACCACCCTCACCTACACCGTCACGGCCACCGACGGCGACACCCAGACCAACGCGTTCCAGTTCCAGGTCGTGGACGGCACCGAGCCTGTCGCCACGCCGTCCGTCTGCCAGGGTCTGACCTTGTCGGCGCCGGACGCGGGCGGGGACGACACGCTGCCGGGGCTCAGCCGTACCACGGCGCTGGTCGTCCTCGCGGGGGTCGTCGTCGCGGTCGTGGGCGCGGGTGTCCTCGCCGTGCGCGGGCTGCGCGGGGCGGGGCCGACGGGGCGGAGAAGGGGGGCGCCCGTGTGACACCGGAGCACCCCGCGCCCCGGGCGCGCTCACCGGACACGGCCCGAGCGCGCCCGAGCACCGCCTGAAGCGATCGACAAGGACGCATCCGAAGGGATCTGACAGGGGAGCACCTATCGCGGCGGCGGGCCCGGTTCCGGCGGATAGCCGGGCCGGGCCCACGCGTGTTCCGGCGGCCCACGCCGGGCCGCCGCCCCGCTGTCCTGGCGGGGGCCGGACCCCGGGCTCCGGAGTCCGCTGCTCCGCGCGCGCCCGGAGTGATGGCGACCGCCATGAACATCCCTGTACGGGCTGCCGCCGGTCTGAGGCCGCTGAGAGCAGCGGTGTTCTCCGCGGTCTGCGTGACGCTGTCGGCGGCCGGTCACGTGCTGGTCCCGGGAAGCGGGATCCCGGTGTGGACCCTGGCGGCGGGCTGGGCCGGACTGCTGTGCGTGGTGGGGCCGTAAGGAGGTGCCCGAGGGGCTGGAGGTACACCTGATCTGCGACAACTACGCCACGCACAAGACACCGGCGATACAGCGCCGGCTCGCGGAGCACCCGCGCTTCCACCTGCACTTCACCCCCACCCACTCCTCCTGGCTCAACCAGGTCGAGCGCTGGTTCGGACTGCTGACCGAGCGGCAGATACGCCGCGGCATCCACAAGAACGTCCAGGCCCTGGAACGCGACATCCGCGCCTGGATCAAACTGTGGAACGAAGATCCGCGGCCGTTCGCCTGGGTGAAGGCCGCGGACGAGATCCTCGAACGCCTCGCCGGACATCTTCAGCGAATCAAAGACTCACGACACTAGGACTTCGTTGGATGGCCCCGGCCTGCGGCGACACGACGCTTCGGCCCGTGGGACGGCCGTCCGGACGAGCTGGTCCTCCCCGTTCACGGCGTTACGTCGCGACCCGTCGAAGCCCTGCGCCGCCCACCGGGCCCGCAGTTGACAAAGCCCTACTACCTCGCCGCCCGGGACGAACCCGCAGGAACCTCGGACAGTCGTGTCCGCGCCCTCGGCTTTGTCCGGGCGCCGCGACAGCAGTGTCACCGTCAGGGCCGGTACGGCGGCGAGGACCAGCCACGGCACGGCGGCCGGCAGGCGCATGTGGGCAGTGCAGGTCCGTGGGTTCGGTGTGGGCAGCCGACCGCCCGGCCGCGGTTCGACGACAGGGCTGCAGTGTCCGCGCAGCGCCATGTCCACGATCCCGGCTGGGCGGGCGGCCCGGATGGTCAGGTGCCCGTTCCGGTCGCCAGGCGTGCCGTGGTCCGGATGAGGGAGACGGTGAACGGGTGGCTCGGTTCGGTGAGGATCTGCCGGACCGAGCCCTGTTCGACGAGTTCCCCGGCGTCGAGGACGGCGATGCGGTGGGCCAGGGCCGCGGTTTCCAGGTCGTGGGTGATCAGGACCAGGGACAGGTCGTCGCGGTCGCGGACCAGTGCCGTGAGGGTGTCGAGGATGCCGCGGCGGGTGATGGTGTCGAGGCCGGAGGTGATCTCGTCGCAGATCAGGACGCGGGGGCGGGCGAGCAGGGCGCGGGCGAGGGCGGCGCGCTGGAGTTCGCCGCCGGAGAGCTGACCGGGGCGCCGGTGGACCAGCTCTTCCGGGAGGCCGAGGCTGGTCAGGGTGGCCAGGGCTTCCCGCCCGGCTGTGTCTGAATCGGTGCCGCGCAGCCGGATTGCCGTGCGGGCGACCTGGTGCACAACGGGGCGGTGCTCGTCGAAGGCGGCGCGCGCGTCCTGGAAGACGTACTGCACGGCCGCCAGTTGGGCACGGTCACGGTCGCGCAGGCTGCGTGGCAGCGGTGTGCCGTCGAGGAGAACCTCTCCGTCCTGGTCGCGGTGGAGGCCGGCCAGGCAGCGGGCAAGGGTGGTCTTGCCGCTGCCGGAGCGGCCGACGACGGCCAGGCATTCGCCCGGGTGCAGGTCGAGCCCGGCGGCGCGTACCACCGTGGTCGTGCCCTGGGCGCCGTCGCTGTGGCGGGCGGTGAGGTCGCGTATCCGCAGGACGGGCCGTGCGGGCCGACCGGTGCCGGTCGTGCTCTCCGGCTCCGCGAACTCCGGCCGCTCGGACAGCAGTTCGCGGGTCCATTCGTGCTGGGGCGCGAGCCATACGCGCTGTGCCGGACCCGACTCCACGACCCGGCCTGCCCGCATCACGATCACGTCGTCGGCAAGTGCCCGTACGACATCCAGGTCGTGGCTGAGCAGGACGACGGCGATGCCGTGTGCCGCGACGGCCGCGAACTGGTCGACGATGCGGCTCTTGGTCAGGGCATCCTGCCCGGTGGTGGGCTCGTCGGCGACGATGACGCGGGCGCCGAGCAGCAGCGCCTGGGCGAGGACGACGCGTTGCTGCTGGCCGCCGGAGAGCTGGTGCGGGTAGCGCCGCAGCAGAGCTTCGGCGTCCGGGAGTTGGGCCTCGGCGAGGGCGCTGAGGACGTGTTCGCGGGCCGCCGCCCGGCGCTGCCCCAGCGGCAGGTGGCGGACCCGGGCGCGGGCGATGTCGGTCAGGAGGGCGGAGATACGGCGGGCGGGGTTGAGGACGGCCGCCGGGTGCTGGGGGATGTAGCCGACCAGGCCGTCGGCCGCCAGGCGTACGTCGCCGGTGACGTGGGCGCCCGGCGGGTACTCGCCGAGCAGAGCGAGACCGGTGGTGGTCTTGCCGCTCCCGGAGGCGCCGACCAGCGCCGTGACCTTCCCTGGCAGGGCTCTGAGGTTCACTCCGTCGACGATCGCCCGGCCGTCGATCTCGACGCGCAGGTCGCGGACCTCGGCCACGGCCTCTTCGGCAGCGTCTCCAGAGCGGGCGAGCACGTCAGGCAGGCCGACCACGCTGTCCGGGCCGGCCGAGCCCGCTGGCCCGGTCGGCCTCACCGAGCCGGACGTACCGGCCGGGTCTGTCGTGTAGTACTCGCAGTTCTCGTGGTTCACGGACGTGCTTCACTCCTTGCCCGGCTGCTGGTGGACCTGGGTACGCCCGGGAGCTTCCTGCCTCTGCCCCGGTCGCTGCGGCGGTCGCCCGCCAGCGCGGCGTCGAACAGAAGATTGGTGCCCATCGTCAGGGCCACGATCAGCAGGGCGGGGACGACCACGGCCCACGGCTGGACGAACAGGCCGGTGCGGTTGCGGTCGACCATGACCGCCCAGTCGGCGGCGTCGGGGGCGACGCCGACGCCGAGGAACGCGGCCGTGGCGACCAGGTAGAGCACGCCGGTGAGCCGGGTGCCGGCGTCGGCGGCCAGGGTGCGCAGCATGGACCGGCCTACGTAGCCGACGGCCATCCGCCACCACGTCTCGCCCTGCATGCGCAGCGCCTCGACGGCGGGGCGGGCGGCGGCCTCCGTGGCGGCGGCGCGTACGAGGCGTGCCGCGTCGGGCACGTTGACCAGGGCAACGAGCAGGGCGAGCCCGATGGTGCCGGGGGAGAACACCGTGGCGGCCAGCAGGATCAGCAGCAGTGACGGGATGGCGAGCAGGACGTCCGGGGGCCGCATCAGCAGCTCTTCCAGCCAGCGGTGGTGGGTGAGAGCGCTGACGAGTCCGAGGGGCAGGGCCACGAGATAGGCGAGGGCGGTGGCGGCGAGGGCGGTCAGCACGACCGGGCGGCCGCCGTGCAGCACCTGCTGCCAGACGTCGCGGCCGACGAAGTCGGAACCGAGCCAGTGGCCGTCGCCGAAGGTGAAGGAAGCGGCCCGTGGGCCTGGTTCGCCCGCGAACACGGGGCCGAGGAGGGCGAGGACGAGGGGTACGGCGACGACGGTGAGGCCGAGTGCGAAGCGGCCCGTGCGCAGGTGTTTCACGCGGCCACCCCCGCCCGGGGTGCAAGGCGGTGGGAGACCAGGTCGGCGCCCAGGTTCAGCACGACGGTCAGGATGCCGAACACCACGGCGAGTCCCTGGACGACGGGTACGTCGCGTTCGGCGACGGCGTTCAGCAGGACGGTGCCGAGTCCGGGTATCACGTACAGGGCCTCCACGACGATGACGCCGGACAGCAGCCAGTCGATGGTGCGCGCGAGTTGCTGCGTGGCGGGGGCGAGGGCGTTGGGAAGAGCGTGGGCGTAACGGACGCGGGCGCCGGAGATGCCGTAGCGGTGGGCTTGAGCCACGTAGGGTGAGGCGAGTGCGTCGATCATGCCGGCGCGCACCAGGCGGGACAGGGAGCAGACGGGGCGGGCGAGTAGGACGAGCACGGGCAGCACGAGCGCCGCCGGGTGGCCGAGCAGGTCGGTGCCGTAGCCGACGGCGGTCGGCGGCAGCCAGCGCAGCTGGATCGCGAGGACGGTCACCAGCAGCACGCCGAGGGCGAACTCGGGCACCGCGTACACGGCGAGCGTCGCGGAGCTGATCAGCCGGTCGATGAACCCTCCTTCGCGGCGGGCGGCCAGTATGCCGAGCCCGAAGCCGACCGGCACGAGCAGCGCCACGGTGAGGGCGGCCAGCAGCAGGGTGGGGCCGAAGCCGTCGGCGATGTACTGGCTGACCGGGCGGTCGGAGGCGAGCGACGTGCCGAGGTCACCGCGCAGAAGCCCGGCCGCCCAGTCGGCCAGCCGCTGCCACGCGGGCTGGTCCAGGTTCATGGCTGCGCGGATGGCCTCGATGCGGGCCGGGTCGGGCTGGTCGCCGGCCAGGGAGACGGCGGCGTCGCCGGGCAGCGCCTCGGTGAGCGCGAAGACCAGCAGCACCACGGCCACGGTCTGCGCGACGCCGAGGAGCAGCCGCCGGGCGACGAAGGAGCGCAGTCCGCTCACCCGAGCCACACCTTGTCGAAGCGGGCCCAGTCGAGCGTGTTGGCGGGCGCCTTGGTCTCCACTCCCTTCACACTCCGGGCCGTTCCGATGATCCAGTCCGCGAAGCCCCAGATGAGGAAGCCGCCCTCGGCGTAGAGACGCCGCTGCATCCGCTCGTAGACGGCGGTCCGTTCGGTCTTGTCGCGGGTGGACTGGGCCTGCTGGTAGAGGGTGTCGAAGTCCTTGTGCTGCCACTTGGTGGCGTTGGTGGTGGAGTCGGTGAGCAGGCGCTGGGATATGTGGGCCTCGATGGGCATGGCGCCGGAGCGATAGCAGCACAGGGTGCCGTTGTCGAGGATGTCGCTCCAGTACGAGTCCTTGCTGCCCATCTTCACGTCGATCGTGACGCCCGCCTTGGCGGCCTGGTCGCGGAAGATGCTGGCAGACTCGGTGAACCCGGCGGCGACGGCCGAGGTGTCCAGGGTGACCTTCAGTTTCTCGGCGCCGGCCTGCTTGAGCAGGGCGCGGGCCTTGTCGAGGTCCTGCTCGCGCTGCGGGAGGTCGGCGGCGTAGTACTGGTAGCCCTTGCCGAACAGGTCGTTGCCCACCACGCCCGCGCCGGACAGGGAGCCCTCGACGAGCTCCTGGCGGTCGGCGATCAGGAAGAACGCCTCGCGCACCCGCTTGTCGTCGAAGGGCGCCCGGTCGGTCTTCATGCAGAACGCCTGCATGGCACTGTTGCGCAGCCGCACGATCTCGATCTGCCCCTTGCCCTCGTGGGCGCGGGCGGTGGTGGGGTTGAGCTCGTTGGCGTACTCGACCTGCCCGCCGAGGAGGGCGTTGACGCGTGCGGACTCGTCGTTGGCGACGACGAACTCGAGCTCGTCGAGCAGCGGGGCGCCGTCCCAGTGGTCGTCGTAGCGGCGGAAGACGGCCGAGCGGCCGGGGGCGAAGGAGACGAAGCGGAAGGGGCCTGAGCCGATCGGCTTCTTGTCGAAGTCGGCCGATTCACCGGAGTTCTCGGGGACGATGTATGCGCCGAACGCGGCCAGGATGTTGGGGAATTCGGCGGTCGGCCGCTTGAGCACGAACTCGATGGTCCGCTCGCCGTCGGCGCGGCTGGCGTCGAGGTCGATGGGCTCCAGGGATGCCTTGGCGCGGAACGCCTGCTTGGGGTCGGCGATGCGGCGGTAGCTGTAGAGGACGTCCTCGGCGGTGACCGGCTTCCCGTCGTGGAAGGTCGCCTTGCGCAGGACGACCTGCCAGCGGTCCAGGGCCTTGTTGGACTCCCACTTCTCCGCTAGACGGGGCTGGGCGGACAGGTCGGGGCCGTAGTCGGCGAGCTTGTCGAAGAGCGCCTTGGCGCGGGCGACGTCGGCGAAGAGGCTGGACAGGTGCGGGTCGAGGGTCTCGCTGGCGCCGCCGCCCGCGAACGCGGCGCGCAGCCGCCCGCCCCGCTTCGGTGTGCCGTCGCCCTTGCTCCCGTCATCGGCGGAGCCGGAGCCGCCGCATCCGGCGAGGGCGATCGCGCCGAGCGAGGCGGCACCCGTGGCGGCGAGGAAGCCGCGGCGGCGCAGACCCGGGAGGCGGTCCGGGGAGGGGAGATGACGGCTGGATTCGTCGTGCATGTGTGTTTCCTCGGTGTGAGTGGATGTGCCGTTGCGGTGCGGGGGGAGGGGACAGCTTCGGGGCGTCAGGGGCGCAGAGGCGGGCTCGGTCAAACGGACTCGGTCAGGCGTGCCACCACGTGCAGCCGGTCGGCGTCGGCGGTACGGCCGGGGAGCAGGCCCTCGTGCCAGGGCGGCTCGGTGCGCGGGCCCGGGCCGTCATGGAGCTCCAGGACCTCGAAGCCGTGCGCGGCCAGGAGGTGGCGCAGCTCCTGCGGGAACAGCAGCCGCCACGCGGAACGCTGCTCGACGGGCTCCGACCCGTCGTTCGCGGTCCACACCCGTGTACGGCACAGGAGTTGGGCCGCACGGTCCACTGTGAGCGTGGTGGTGGACCGGTAGGCGGTGCCCTGCCAGGTGAAGGAGTTGACGGCGGGTGCGTCCAGCAGGTCGGTACGGCCGAGGGAATACGCGCCGTTGCGCATCTCGCCGACCAGCAGTCCGCCGGGGACCAGCGAGCGGCGGCAGGAGGCGAGAAAGCCGTCGAGCTGGTCGTTGGTGTGGCAGTACAGCAGGGCGCTGTCCAGGCAGACGATCGCGTCGAAGGCCGCCCGGCCCAGGTCGAAGCTGTGCAGGTCGGCGTGGACGTACTCGGGTCCGGGGTGGTGGGTGCGGGCGTGGGCGAGCATCGCCTCGGAGAGGTCGGCGCCGGTCACCCTGCGGCCAGCGCCGTGCAGGTGGGTGGCGTCGCGGCCGGTGCCACAGCCGATGTCCAGCACGCGCGGGCCCGCCCCGTGCCGCCGCAGGCAGTCCTCGGTCCAGCGTCCGGCGAGCCGGTCGGGGTCGGGGAAGCGGGCCTCGTACAGCTCGGGGTTGTCCGTGAGTAGGTTGTGCGCACTGGCGGTCGTCGTCGAGGTCATGCAGGTGTCCTTCCTCGGGCGGTCGCGGGGGCGGCGGGCTCCGACGGCGTCGGCAGCGATCCCAGCCGGTGCAGCCACGCCACGCCCAGCGCGGACGCGAGCCCGAACAGCGCGCAGCACGCCCACGGCAGCCAGCCCGCGTCGCCCCGCTCCCCGGCGTCCATGGCCCAGCCGACGACGGTGTTGCCGACGGCGGCGGCGATGCCCGAGACGACGTAGAAGATCCCGAAGTAGGTGCCGGTCAGTTCGGGGCGGCCGAAGCCGGGGATCAGCTCCATGACGAACGGCTGGGCGACCATCACGCCGAGGTAGAGCAGCAGGGTTCCCGCCAGCACGGGCAGGGCGCGCAGCGCCGCGTCCATCGTGCCGGTCGGCCCACCGGAGCCACCGGCCACCATGGCGGGCGGCAGGAACGCCAGCGCCATCAGGCCGAGCCCGGTGGAAATCCAGCGTGCCCTGCCCTCTCGCTCCTTCAGGGCGCGGGTGATGCGCAGTTGCAGGGTGAGACTGGCGAGGGTGCCGACGAGGAAGACGAGGCCGGCCGCGCCGTCCCAGCCGGTGGCCTGCCGTGCTCCGTCGGGCAGCAGCAGGTACAGCTGGTTCTCCAGGGTGAACATGCCGACCATGGCGAGCGCGAAGGCGAGGAAGGCCCGGTTGCCGAGGACCTCGCGCCAGTCCGCGAGCACGGTGCCCTTGCTCGGTTCGACCTCCCGGGCGGGCAGGACCAGGGCCTGCGCGACGGTGAGGACGGCGAAGATCCCGGCCGCGGTCAGGGCCGACGTGCGGAAGTCCACGAGAAGCAGCGCGCTGCCCAGCAGCGGCCCGATCAGGGCCCCGGTGGTGGCGAACACGTTGAACAGGGCGAATGCCTCGGCCTTGCGCTCGTCGGCCTCCTGGGCGATGTAGGCGCGTACGGCGGGGTTGAACAGCGCCCCGGCGAAGCCGCTGAGTACGGAGGCGGCGAGCAGGATGGCCAGGTTGTCGCCGAGCGCGAACAGCGCGAACCCCAGGGTGCGCAGAGCACAGCCGGCGATGATGACACCGCGCGCGCCGAGCCGGTCGGAGGCCGAGCCGCCGATGATGAACAGGCCCTGCTGGCTGAGGTTGCGTACGCCGAGCACGACACCGACGACGGCGGCGGACATGCCCAGGTTCTCGGTGAGGTGGGTGGCGAGGTAGGGGATGAGGAGGTAGAAGCCAGTGTTGACGCCGAGCTGGTTGACCAGCAGAAGCCGGACCGCGAGCGGGAAGCGGCGCATCTCACGCCACGTCTTCACGGCGCACCTCCCGCGGCTCGATACCCAGCCCGGGCAGGGCGCTTGCCCGTACGTAGCCGTCCTCGCCGCCTATGCCGGTCCACGGGTCGTGGGCGAGCAGCAGGTGTCCGTCGAGGTCGGCCCAGCGGGCGCGGTCGGCGAGGTGGACGGCGGGCGCGAGGCCGAGGCTGCTGGCGGTCAGGCAGCCGAGCATCAGCTCGGTGCCGCTGCCGTCGATCAACTCGGCGATGCGCAGGGCCGCGTGCACTCCGCCGCACTTGGCGAGCTTGACGTTGACGCCCTGGACGCGTCCGGCCAGCCGGCGCACGTCCTCCAGGTTCACGGCGTCCTCGTCGGCGATGACCGGCAGCGGTGAGCGCTCGGCCAGGGCACCCAGCGCCTCGGGATCGCCTGGTGCGAAGGGCTGTTCGACTGCCTCGACACCGAGGTCGGCGAACCGGGGCAGCAGCGCCTCGGCCTGCGCCGTGGTCCAGGCGCCGTTGGGGTCGAGGAGAACCCGGGCTCGGGGCGCGGCGTCGCGGACGACGCGGACCCGCTCGACATCGTCCTCCGGATCCGGCAACCCCGCCTTGACTTTGATCACTTCGAAGCCGCTCGCGGCGAGACAGCGGGCCTGCGCCGACGCGTGCGCGAGGGACGTGATGCCGATGGTGCGGGCCGTCGCGGCGACCGGGGGCTCCGCGGCCCCCAGGAGCCGGTGGACGGGGCTGCCCGCGCGCTTGCCGACGAGGTCGAGCAGCGCCGCCTCGACTGCGGCCGTCACGGCCGGGGGAATGCCGTCACCGCCCACCTCTTTCGCCCGCAGGGCCTCCAGGGCGTTCTCGGGATCGGGGAAGCGGGCGAGTTCCGTACCGGCGGCAGCGAAGAGCCCTTCAAGGGTCTCGGCGTCGAGACGGTAATAGAGGCTGGTGACGGCCTCACCGTGCCCGGTGACGCCTTCGTGTTCGATGGTCAGCCACACGGCTTCGCGGGCAGACATGGTAGAGCGGGAGATGCGCAGCGGCTCGGTGAGATCGAGACGTACGGTGCGCCGGCTGGCCTTCACGGGTTCCTTTCCGAAGGGGGGACGGCCTTCAGCGGGTCAGCGACTCGCGTGCACCGCACCCAGTCGGTTGCCTCGGCCGCGTGCGGATGCGGGATCTCGACGGGCCGGGTGGCCGCCGTGGACGGGTCGAGGCCGTGGGCGGTGGCGAAGTCGTCGTCGTAGACGGTGCCGAGGTAGCGGTGAGGTCCGTCGGGGAAGATGGTGGCGACTACGGCGCCGGGGTGGACGCGGGCGGCCCAGGCGGCGACGCGGGCGGCGGCTCCGGCACTCCAGCCGCCGCTGACGAAGCTGCCGCGGGCCAGGCGGCGGCAGCTGTCCACGGCCTCGGCCGGGCCGACCCAGTGGACCTCGTCGTAGGCGTCGTAGGCGACGTTGCGCGGGTGGATGCTGCTGCCCAGGCCGCGCATCAGCCGGGGCCGGGCAGGCTGGCCGAAGATCGTGGAGCCGGTGGAGTCGACGCCGATCAGCCGCAGCGCGGGCCAGTGACGGCGCAGCGGACCGATGATGCCGGCGCTGTGCCCGCCGGTGCCGACGCTGCACACCAGGATGTCCAGGTGGTCGAGCTGGACGGCGAGTTCGGCGGCCAGGGAGGCGTAACCGGCGCAGTTGTCGGGGTTGTTGTACTGGTCGGGCCAGTAGGCGCCGGGCAGCACGGCGAGCAGCTCTTGGAGCCGTGCCAGGCGTGCGGCCTGCCAGCCGCCCTGAGACGCGGGCCGGTCCACGATCTCCAGGCGCACTCCGTGGGAGTGCAGCAACTGCCTCATGGACGGCTCCAGTTCGCTGTCGCCGACCAGCACGATGGGGTGGCCGAGGGCCTGCCCTGCGAAGGCGAGCCCGATGCCGAGGGTGCCGGAGGTGGACTCCACCACCGGGGCGCCGGGGCGCAGTTCGCCGCGCTCGCGCGCGCCCACCAGCATGGAAACGGCGGCCCGGGCCTTCATGCCGCCCGCGGCGAGCCCTTCGAGCTTGGCCCAGAAGCCGGGGTGCGGTTCCGGCAGGCCGGCCGTGATGCGCACGACAGGGGTACGACCGAGCAGGGTGAGCAGCTCCGGGCGGGCGGCGGACCGTATATCGGTTGGGGCGGTCGCTGTCACCGGGCGCCTCCCGGAGTGCCGGCGCGGTAGCGGTGGACGGTTCCGGGGCCGCCGTCCAGCCAGAAGAAGGGGTACGGCTCCGCACACACCGCGCTCACCCCGTGGCCCAGGAAGCGGGGCAGCACGGCGCTGCCGGTCTGGGCGAACGTCACCAGCTGCTTGCCGCGCCGCAGCGCGTGCTCCCGCAGCGGCTCGAAGGTCCCGTTGCCCAGCGCCATCCCGGACACCAGCAGTGCGTCACACCGGCCGGCCTCGGCCAGCGCATCGATGACGACCGGCTCGTCCCACTCAGTGACCCCGCCCTTGAGGTCACACGGAACGTAGCCCAGTCCGCGCGCACGCAGCGCCTCCAGCAGGGAGTTGACCACGCCGACCACGAGCACCGTCGCCCCCGGCGGCAGGTCGAGCAGCTCGACCACCGCCCGCGCCCGGGCCCGGGACTTCTCCAGCGACGTCCCGGCCGCCAGCGGCACGGGCCGGGCCCCGTTGTCCGGGGTGTGCGGGGCGACGTGCATCAGGTAGGCGTCGAGGGCGGCCACGCGCACCGGCGGCAGCGGATGCTCCAGCAGCCGGGCCACGTCCGCGCCGACGCAGTCCTCGACCGCGCTGTCGGGCAGCGCGCCGGGCTCGACTGCGCAACTGCCGACGGCCTCGGCAAGGCGCAGGCTGAGGACCTCGTTGCGGTAGCCGGTACCGCGCCCGTCGTGCCGTACGGCCTGCCGTGTGGTGAAGGCCACAGCGATCCGCAGGGCGGCCGGATCAGGGCCGAACTCGCCGGCGCGGGCCTGGGCCACGAGTGCGTCGTACGTCGTCACGCGGGTGGACGCCGAGATGGCGGGGCTCATCGGATCACCAGCCCGGACCGCAGCTCGCCAAGCAGTTCCTCGACCCGGTCGCGGGCGCCCAGCCCTTCGGTATCGCCCGCGATGACGTGCCCGAGGTACTCGTTGTTGCTGCCCGCCGCCTTCACCTGCTTGCCGGGCTCGGCGAGCTGCACCTCCAGCACGTCCGGCAGGGCCCGCAGACGGCTGCCGTCCAGGGCTTCGAGCGTGCCCGCGGTCTCCGGTACCAGGAAGCCGATCGCGGCGCTGCGCAACCCGGTGTCCGTGTGCTGCAGGCCGGGTGCGCGGCCCAGGGAGACGTCCACGAAAGCCGCGGCCAGGTCGATGCCCGTGACGTGACGTACGAGCTCCGTGATGCGGTTCCCGGCGGGCCGGGGGTTGACCTCGACCACGCGCGGCCCGGCAGAGGTGAGCTTGACCTCAGTGTGCGCCACGACGCCGTCGGTCAGGCCGAGTGCCTTGAGTGCGCCGAGTGCGGTCTGTTCGGCGGCCTCGGCGTCCGCGGCCGACAGGGCGGCGGGGAACATGTGGCCGGTCTCGATGAACGCGGGCGCCCCGCCGATGCTCTTGTCGGTCACCCCGACCACATGGACCGCACCCGCGTGCGAGACGGTCTCGACGCTCACCTCCGGGCCGTCCAGGAGTTCTTCGAGCAGCACCACGGGCGCCCGCCGCTGCCCGCGCGCGTTGACCGGGAAGTCGGCCAGCGCCCCCACGGCGGCCGCGAGTTGCTCCTCGTCGTCCACGCGCCGCACGTACATGCCCGCGCACAGGTCGACGGGCTTGACCACCAGCGGGTAGCCGATCTCCCGCGCCGCCCGCGCGATGTCCGCCCACTCCTCGTGCACCGCGAAGCGCGGCCCGGGCACCCCGGCATCGGCCAGGACGCGGCGGGTGGCGTCCTTGCGACAGGCGTTCTCGACCGCGTCGGGGCTCGAAGCGGGCAGACCGAGCCGCCCGGCTATCTGCGCCACCGTCGACACGTAGTAGTCGCAGGACGTGATCACACCGTCGAACCCGAACACCGCGTGCAGCCGCTCGACTTCCGGCAGCAGGGCCTCGGTGTCGTTGGTGTCCGCCGTGATCACGTTGCGCGCCCCGAGCAGCGGGTGCGCCGTCCCCTCGGGCGCCGAACGCAGGTAGTGATGCAGATCGCGGGTGAGGAACGTGAACTCGTGCCCCCCCTCCCGTATCGCCCGTGGCAGCAGCCTGCTCATCGACCCGACCCAGCTCTCGACCACCAGCAGATGAGCCACAGCTCCCCTTTTCGTGCCGTTTGGCGCCATGCGGTTCAGACGTCAGGGCAGCCCGACCACGCCTCCGGGAGGAGGCCGGCCGGGCTTTGCCGTAGACACGTTATCGGTAATCATTTTCATTGTCAGGTGCGTCGGTGGAACTATCTGAAGAAACTCCGTGACTCCGTGTGCCCGTCGCACTCTGAACCGCCCCGGGTCAGGTAGAGACTCGATTCCGTGAAAGGGTTGAGTCATGGCACGACCTTCCCGTTACCCGCTTGAGCTGCGCCGTCGCGCGGTGCGCATGTTCGCCGAGGTCCGCGGCGACTACCCGACCGAGACGGCAGCGCTGCAGTCCGTCGCCGAAAAGTTGGACATCGGTTCCCGGGAGACGCTGCGGAACTGGGTGAAGCAGCACGAGATCGACGCCGGACAGCGGCCGGGGACGACGACGCAGGAGTCCGCCCAGCTCAAGGCGCTGAAGAAGGAGAACGCCGAGCTGAAGCGGGCGAACGACATCCTGAAGGCGGCGGCGTCTTTCTTCGAGGCCGAGCTCGACCGGCCACACACGCGCTCGTAGCGTTCGTCGACGAGCACCGGGACCGCTTCGGCGGTGTCGAGCCGATCTGCAGAACGCTCACCGGGCACGACTGCAAGATCGCCCCTTCCACGTACTACGCCTGCAAGAAACGCCTCGAAACTCCCTCGGCCCGTTCCGTGCGCGACGAGGGTCTCAAGGAGTGGATCCAGGACGTCTGCACGTCCAACTACCGCGTCTACGGCGCGAGGAAGATCTGGCAAGAGCTGAACCGGCAGGGACATGCCGTGGCCCGCTGCACCGTCGAGCGCCTGATGCGCGAGCTCGGCATCCAGGGTGCGGTGCGCGGCAAGCGCGTCATCACCACACTCCCCGGCGGACAGGCCGAGCGGGCTCCCGATCTGGTCGACCGCGACTTCGTCGTCGCCGCCGCCCCGAACCGGTGCTGGGTCGCGGGCTTCACCCACGTGAAGACCTGGGCGGGTGTCGTCTACGTCGCGTTCGTCGTGGACACCTTCTCCCGCCGGATCGTCGGCTGGTCCGCCGCGACCGTGAAGGAGACGGTCTTCGTGCTGGACGCCCTGGAGATGGCGATCCGGCGACGCGACCGCGACGAACAGCCCGTCCAGCCGGGTGAGTTGATCCATCATTCCGACGCCGGGTCCCAATACACGAGTTTCCGGCTTGCCGAGCATCTGGACGCCGCCGGCATCGCCGCCTCGATCGGATCGGTCGGCGACGCCTACGACAACACCCTGATGGAGAGCACGATCGGCCTGTTCAAGACTGAGCTGATCAAGCCCCGACGCCCATGGAAGACGCTGCCCGATGTCGAGCTCGCCACCGCCGAGTGGGTCGACTGGTACAACCACCGACGACTCCACGGTGAGATAGGCCACGTCCCACCCGCCGAACACGAAGCCAACCACTACACCGAACGCACGAAACCCCAGGCCATCACCACAGTCTGAGATCTCTGCCGAACCCGGGGCGGTTCAGTTGCCGAGCGCGCCGGGAACACAGTAGAAGTCCTGCTCGCTAGATACGCGACATGTCTCCACGGGCGACATGTCGTCGCGAACCAGCGGATCGAGAAACTGCTACTCGAATACGCGTGACAATGGTCACACTTAGCGCCCCGAGGTGGACGCCTCGGGGTGTTTCCTTTGTTCCGGCCGGCCCTAAAGGTCAGTCAATGTCCGATCCCGCACATGTCCCGCAGGGGCTGTCCTGCGGGTGCATTCGGTGGCGCTTGGCTGCAGATGGCTGCAGGCCCCCCGATCTGGCGTATTGCCTGATCAGAGGGCCTTTCAGGCACCTGACCTGCGGTGCCCCCGGCAGGATTCGAACCTGCGCACACGGCTCCGGAGCACGTTCAGTGATCGGCTTGGGAATCGGCTCTGACCAGCAGATTCCTTGATCGCGGGAGGCGTGGGGTGCCCTCGTGTATCGCAGATAGTGCGAAGTCGGGAGTCGCCTCCGGCTCCTGCGCCCATTGGGGGGTCGGCTCCGCCGACGGGCTGTAACACCCCTGTGTTACAGCCCTCTCCTATGCGGCGCACCGCTCAACCGGCCAGGCGCCCAATGGCCCGAGCCAACAAGTGCGTGTCCTCATCGCCCTGCCACTGCACTACCTCGCAGAGGGGTCGACTGTCGTAGGTTCGGTTGAACTCCCGCACATCTTCGGAAAGTGGAGCATTGGTCACTATTAGGACATTGGAGGCAAGGGAAGGGAGCTTGGAAACTACCTTCTCGATATCACGCATCCGTAGCACTCCCCGGCGGCGGAATCGGATTTCTGTCGCGATCGAGGTCCCGGCTGGAGTCTGCCCATAAGCGTCGAATTCATCGTCCCGGTATCCCGGTTCAGCAGGCAATCCCGCGCGCCCCAAGGCGTCGACTACAGACCGCTCATATTGAAGCGCTTGGAACCGTGGGTCTTGTGACAGTTCCAAAGCTTCCACGATGCGCTGCGCGGCTGTGATGTATGATCGTGCACCGCTTTTGGTTAGAAGGATATCGCCTTCATGGGCGACTCGGTTCCGCAGGTGGCGCAGGTCCTCGACTGAGCGGGCGAGTTCATCGGAGAGCAAGCCCATGTTGGACAGGGTCTGTGGAGATATCCGGGCAACCCCGTGTTTTGTCCCTGCGGCCTTCAGGGCCCTTTCTACCTCCCGCCATGCGGCCATGACCGCGGCAGTCGTCTCCGTCTCTGCAAGCTCGAACAGGTCAGAAAGATCGCTACCTGAATATTGCGGTCGCGTGATCTGCTGCGGTTCTTCGCTCGGGATTTCCGGTTTCTCTGTATCCTCTATCGCCGGATGTGCCGTCTCTGCTGCTGCTAGTTCGCTTGCCATTTCACTCCCGATTTCGGCAGCTTCCTGAGCAACTGCATCAGCCTGCTTTTCAAAGGCCACTGTTCCAAGGGGAGTCTCAACAGACTCGACGCGACCGAACAGTGATGCTAGTTGCTTCCTGAAGGTGAAGCCGAGAGTCAGCACAACGGCTGGCCAGACGAGTGTGCGTAGGTATTCCAGAGCCATCTGCCAAGACATGGCGGGATGTTTCCACAACTGCGCGCTGCACGTCAGCACTTCGAGCAAGTTCCCTTACCATTTGGTCGGCCGATCATGCCGGGGCGGCGCCCCTGGGGGAGCCGTGGCGTGCGTAAGCGGACAGCCCGGACAGCCCGCCTTTCGCCTGTCCGGGCTCTTGCCGCAGGTCAGCGACTCATCCGGACAGCCGGACAGGCAGGACACTGCCCGTCCGATGACGTCTTGTTTGCCTCGTGGCACCCTTGGCAGCGAGCGTTGAAGAGCGAGAGGAGCCGGAGTGCCGGAGGTCAGTCCGCGCGGAACCTACCTGGTCATTGCGGAGACGCTACGAAACGAGATTCAGGCCGAAGGAGGCAGGGAGGCCCTGCCGTCGGAAGCCGAGCTGATGGACTCGCACCAAGTCTCCCGGAACACGATCCGTCGCGCGCTCAAGGTTCTCGAAGGTGACGGGGTTGTCGAGTCCGCTCCCGGCATCGGGTGGCGCGTGGTTCGGGGAGGTGACCGCCGGTCGCTCGCGGAGCGCATGACGGACGTGATCCAAGAGGACTCCCTCTCGGTCGGTGACGCGTACCCGTCCGAATCGAAGCTGTGTGAGCGGTTCGGAGCCTCCCGGACCGCGGTGCGCCGAGTTCTCGCCCAGATGGAAGGAAACGGGGTGCTTGCCACCGTGCACGGCAAGGGGCGAACCGTGTGTGCACTCCCGACTCGCACCGCCCGGTCGTAGTCTTGGCCGTCATGGGACTTACTGAGTGGGCGTACACGCTCTCTGAATCGCTGCTTTCCGATCCGCTCCCGCGCCGGTGGGCGCACTCGCTCGGGGTCGCCAAGCGTGCTTGCTCCCTGAGCCCCATCCTGGGGGACGACGCGCAGCTGTTGGAGGCCGCCGCCGTGCTGCATGACATCGGCTACTCGCCAGCCATTGCCGCCACGGGCTTTCACCCCTTGGACGGCGCGCGGTTCCTCAGAGATCAGGAAGGCGCGGACGAACGGGTCGTTCGTCTTGTGGCGCATCACTCCTGTGCCTTGCTCGAAGCGGAGGAACGCGGGCTTCGTCGGGAACTTGAGAGCGAGTTCGAGCTAGAGCGCCCCGACCTGGTCGACGCCTTGCTCTACTGCGACATGACGACGACGCCGGACGGCACGCAGACAACGCCGGCGGCACGGCTGGATGAGATCGTGCAGAGGTACGGCCCGGACACCATCGTCGGGCGGTTCATTCAGCGCGCGGCCCCCGAGATCCATGCAGCGTCGAAGCGAGTCGGTGACCGGATGGCGGACGTTTCCGTCGGTGGTCAGCCAATGTAGGGTTCCCGCCGCGCGTCATCGAGGCCGTGCCGGATGCGTAGCATCATCGAAGGGTGGATATCCAGCCCGTCAAGGTCCGCCGGATCAATCCAGCGGACCTCTTTCGATTCGCTGCTTGTGCGCAGGGAACCGCCGACCGAGTGGGCTCGGAAGCAGATGGAGAACTGTTGCCGGATTTCACCGTCGTCGTACGCCAACACGTGCTCGGGGTCGGTATAGAGCCCGACGATGTTGTCAACCTCAACGTCGATACCGGTCTCTTCCCGGACCTCACGAACCACCGTGTCCGCGATGCGCTCGCCGATATCGTGGCCACCACCGGGTAGGGCCCAAAGGTCATTGTCGGTCTTGTGGATGAGCAACAGTTTCCCCGTATCGTCGCGGATAACTGCCGTCACCGAGGGGACCACCGAATTTGCCTTAGGCGCGTTCGGGTCGCGGAAGTAGTCAATGCGGCTCATCAGGGTGTGCCTTCCCAATCGTCGGGTGATGAGATCGGACGGGCCGACTGCCATACCTTTTCAACGCTCTCAGCGTAGGCATCGAAGAGTTCGCCGCCGGGGACGCGTTGCAGATGGAGCACGGGAGCCATGTAGGCGCCGACCCCGTATAGGTGGCCGTTCGCCAGCATCTCGTCATCGGCCCGGTAGATCGAGTTGTAGAGCGTGGTGCCGTGCAAGCGGAACTCGACACCTGGGAGGCCAAAGAGCGGGCCGTAGTTGATGAGGGCGTTGCGAATCTTGCCCGCCATCGCGACGCCGATCCCTTCGTCGTCGCCCCGTACGGCCACGGCCTGCGAGTCCGGCTCTCCCAACATGAAGCGGATGGGTACTCCGTCAGCCGACTTCTCTTTCACGATGCGGTGAAACGTCGCGTCCTCGGTGAGCCAGAACCCCGAGTACACCAGTAGGTCAAACTGTCGGGTCGCCTTGGAGTACAGGTTCGTCCAAAGGGTCTGCATCACGACGGACCGGTGCGGATACAGCCTCACCAACTCCGCGTTGCCGGTGGCGGTCACTTCGGCCGACGTTCGTTCGTCCGGCCAGAGGTACGAGACTTCGCACTTCAGAAGTGAGGCGGTCGCGTACTGGAAGCGCCGATACGGCTTGCGGTCCGGGTCGTTGATCCAGCGTTCGACCGTCTTGGCCGCGACACCGAGCCGTTCAGCGACCTCGTCAAGGGTCAGGCCCAGGTCGACTATCGCGCCACGCAGTCGCTCGTTCGCCACGTCCAACCTCCGCTCACTCGGGACGACTTGGTACGACTTCACGCTAGCCAAGGACGACCCGAGTCGTACAGGTGCGAAGTCGAGCGTCGCTGTCATCGCCGCCACTCTGTAGGTACATCGAGCGCGAGGGGCTCGCGAACGTCAACAGTCGAAGGGCTTGACGCAGCGAACCTCTCACTGCACGATGAGGAACACGTAATACATGTTCTCCATCGCGGAGGGCGTGTATCGACGCGCACATGTTCGGTGGCGGGACTCCCCAGCAAGGTCGCCCGCCGCCGGACCTCTCCCTGTCCCATCGATTCAGGAGAACGTCCATGCGTACGTACATCGGCCGCCAACAGGCCGTATCGGTAGAGGACTTCGTGGAACTCGCCCTGGGCACCCCGGTTGAGCTGTGGCTCGGGGCCGAGGGTGAGACGGCGGAAGAGCGCGCGGCTCGCCTGGACGCGGCGCGCGACATCCTGGCCGACCCGGAGTACAGCAACCTGCCGGACGACGTGGCCCGTATCGCCGCTGAGGTGATCGAGGCGCACGCCCCGGAGCTGTTCAACGTCGTTCCGCTGGTACGCCCGACCGGGCGCCGCCTGTCCTTCCGGAAGGGGGCGGCGGCATGAGCGCCCCGGAGACGAAGCTGACGGCTGCGCACGCCGAGGTGAAGGCGGAGATTGCGCGGACGGACACGAAGACCGGTCTGTTGCTGGCGTTCGTGGGCGCAGTGCTGGCCGGAGCCTGGACGGTCGCCAAGGACATGCCGCTGAACACCGCTTCTCTCGCGGTGGGCGGCGCGGGCATGGCGCTGTTGGTCGCGGCGGCCGGTCTACTGCTGCGGTCGGTGCGCCCGAACCTGCGCGGTCGGCACGGCTTCCCGCTGTGGGCGACGCTCACCGCTGAGGAGATCACCGCCCACCTGCGTGAGGACCGCCTCAGCGCGGACATCGCGGGTCTGTCCCGCCTCGCTGTGGCCAAGTTCACCGGCCTGCGCCGTGCGGTTGACCTCACCTGCGCGGGTGGTGCGCTGCTCATCGTCGCGGCCCTGATCGTGGCCGGGGGTGCGGCATGACGAAGACGCAGAGCATCGAGCGTCCGGCGGTGCCGCCGCTGACGCGCCCGGAGATGGGCCTTGCCGGGCTGGGGGCGCTCGCCGCGGCCGGTGTCGGGGCCCTGGGACTGATCGCATCCTTCGATGCAGTCTCCTCTGCTGCCGCCCGGTGGGGTTTCGGTGAGCCGTGGATGCTGCCGGTCGGTATCGACGTGGCCATTCCGGTGTTCACCGTGGCCAACCTGCTGTTGATCCGGATGGACATGGCGCTTGCGTGGGTGCGGTTTGTGCCCTGGGTGCTGACGCTGATCACGTGTGGGCTGAACGTCGCTGCTGGTGAGTCGCTGTGGGCGAAGGTCGCGCACGGCACGATGCCGCTGCTGTGGGTGGTGTTCTCCGAGATCGGCGCGCACATCTACGCCGTGCGGATCGGCGCCGCGACCGGCCGGCGGATGGAGAAGGTGCGGTTCTCCCGCTGGATGCTGGCCCCGCTGTCGACGTTCGCCCTGTGGCGGCGGATGACGCTGTGGGAGATCACGTCGTACTCCGAGGCGCTGAAGCGGGAGCGTGAGCGGCAGTTGGCCCGCGCCCGGCTGCGTGAGGAGCACGGTCGGCGGTGGCGGTCGAAGACCCCGCGCCCGGAACGCGTGCTGCTGAAGCTGGGGGAATTGGCCCCGGCGAGCGAGGATATCCCGCCTGTCCTGCCTGTGCCGCCGAAGGAGACGGAGAAGCCGAAGGCGGAGGCGCCCAAGCCGCCGCGCAAGCGCCCGGCCAGCACCAAGGGCAAGGCGACGAAGGCGCCGCGGACCCCGGCGGAACTGCTCACCGAAGCGCGCGCGGCTACGGCCGACTGGACGGACGACGCGATCAACGCGGAAGCCATCCGCACCACGCTGCACTGCTCTGCCGCGAACTCCCGTGTCCTGCGTGACCTGCTGCTGAACGAGCGGGCCGATGGGCGCCGCCTGCACTCCGTCGACGGCGACGACGAAGGCACCGAGGGGGCGGCGGCATGAACACCCTGATGACCATGCTGGCCGCGGCGGCTCCGGTCGCCTCCGGCTGGACGGCCCACACGCTGTGGCTGCGGCGGCGCCTGAACGTCGCCCGTCGCGACCCGCTGACCGGGCTGCGGACGCGGGAGGCGTTCACCCGCCGCGCTACCGCCCTGTTGAGGGACCCGCGCGCGGTCGTGGTGCTGGCCGACGTCGACAAGTTCAAGCAGATCAACGACACCTTCGGGCACGCTGCCGGGGACGTGTTGTTGCAGGCGACTGCGGACCGGCTCGCCCACCACGTCGGCCGTGCGGGGGTGGCCGGGCGGCTCGGGGGCGATGAGTTCGCCGCCGTCCTGATCGACGACCACGGCACCGCCGGAGACATGCTCGCCGTGCTGCACGGCGTGCTCGCCCGCCCGGTCGACAGCCAGGGCCCCGCCGTACACACCACGGTCTCTCTCGGCTGGGTGCGCGCCGCCGACTTCCCCGACGACGACCTGTCCGCGCTGCTGCGCCGTGCGGATGAGGCGATGTACGCGGCCAAGCAGGCTCACGCCGGTACCCGCCGGGCGGGGCTGGGTCGGCTGTTCGCCACAGTCACCGGGCGGCGCGCAGGCCGCACGGGCGCCCGCGCGGACGCTCCGGTCGTGGGGGTGGCTGCCTGATGTCGCCCTACGCCAAGTGCTTCGACCCGCACGGCACCCGGTTCGGCATCCCCACGTTCCCGTGGCGCTTCGCCCCGGACGGCTACGCCACCCGCCGACAGCTGCGCGAGAAGGGGCTGCGGCCGGGCGGACAACCGGTCGCCGCGCAGGTGATGCGCCGCCACCGGGGCCGCAAGTCCGGCGTTCAGGTCGCTTACCTCTACCGCATCGACTGCGCGAAGCCGGTCCGCCCGATGACCTCGCGCAAGTGGGGCGCGCTCGCCCTGGCGATGCTCGCCCGCCGCACCTGCCCGCAGTGCCGGATCACCTACAGCTACTGCATCCCGACCTCGCTCGGGGTGTGCGTCCCCTGCGCTTACCCCGAAGACCAGCGCGCCGCCTGACCCGCTCAACACGGGGCCCGGTCTCAACCGACCAAAGCAGCGTCCGGGCCCCGCATCCCTCCCGAGAGAAGGAACCCCAAGTGAAGCACCCCGACGACGACAACGAACTGTTCAACCGACTCGAAGCCGAGATGGCCACCGACTCCAAGGGCGACGTGGTCGACCTGGACAAGGCCCGGTCGGCCCGCACCGAGTCGGCCGACGGCACCCCCGACGCGTCGCCCGACTCCGCGCCCGACCGGTCGGGCGACTCGAAGCCGACCGAGTCGGCCGACCCGAGCGAGGGGGAGTCGGACGACTCCGGCCCGGCTCTGGTCGACCGCCCGGCGCCGACTCGGTCGGGCCCCGGTCTGATCGACCGCATCCGCGACTCCAAGCGGCTGGACATCATCCCGGTGTGGATGAAGTCGGGCGCGGAGTTCAAGGACGCGATGGGCTGGCTGGCCGGGCACGTGGGGCACACCATCGCCTTCCACGCGGTCCGCGTGCCGTTCCTGTACGTGCCCAAGCTCATCTGGCGCTCCCCGAGCGGCCTGGTCAACGCCCTGGGCAGGATCGGCCGTTGGGCGGTCGACGCGGAGGGCGAGCCGCTACGGCAGGCAGAGGCGCGCCGCGAGAATTCCGAGCTGTACCTGAAGCTGTCCCGGCAGCGGGACCGCCGGGTACGCCTGCGGATGCTCCTCACGTTCCTTGGCGGACTGTTCGCCCTGGTTGCGGGCCTGTTCCTGGTGTTCGGGGCGGAGCTGATGACACAGCTCATCGCCGCCGCGGTCGCCGTGCTGACGCTGGGCTGGCTGGGTGCGCCGGCGGATGCGCCGCTGGCTTCCCGCGCGGTCATCAAGACCGAGGTGCAGAAGCTCACCAGCGACATCGTGGTCAAGGCCATGGCCTCCATCGGTATCGGGCAGATCGCATCCGCGGTCGCCAAGGGACAGGACGGCATCCGGTTCGTCGCCCCGATCACCCGCGAGGGTCCGGGTTGGCGCGCTGACATCGACCTGCCGTTGGGCGTCACGGTCGCGGACGTGGCCGACCGGCGCGCCCGGCTCGCCTCCGGCCTGCGCCGCCCACTGGGCTGCGTGTGGCCCGACGCCGACCCCAACGAGCACGAGGGACGGCTCATCCTGTGGGTCGGGGACCGGGACCTGTCCAAGACCGGCACCGTGAAATGGGCGCTCGCCAACGTCCGCAAGCACGACATCTTCAAGCGCGTCCCGTTCGGCATCGACCCGCGCGGCCGTGCCCAGTCCGTACCGATGATCCAGCACAACATCCTGGTCGGCTCGCTGCCCGGCCAGGGCAAGACCGCCTCCGTGCGCGTGCTGGCCTGCGGCGCCGCCCTTGACCCGTCGGTGGAACTGTGGCTGCACGAGAACAAGGGCACCGGTGACCTGGACTCTCTCGAATGCGTCAGCCACCGGTTCGTCTCCGGCATCGACGACGACTCGATCAAGTACGCGGCCGACTCCCTGAAGCTGCTGCGCGAGGAAGTCATGCGCCGCGCGGCTGCGATCAAGAAGCTCCCGCGGGACCTGTGCCCGGACAAGCGCGTCACCCGCTCCATTGCCGACAAGCGCTCGCTGAAGCTGTGGCCGCTGGTCGGCGTGTTCGACGAGTGCCAGAACCTGTTCGCGCACCCCAAGTACGGCAAACAGGCTGGTGACGATGCCGAGTTCATCATCAAGCTCGGTCGCGCCCTGGGCGTGATCCTCGTGCTCGCCACGCAGCGGCCCGACAAGGACTCGCTTCCGACCGGCATCAGCGGCAACGTCTCCATCCGCTTCGCCCTCAAGGTCGCCGGACAGGTCGAGAACGACATGATCCTCGGTACGTCCGCGTACAAGAACGGCGTGCGCGCCACGTCGTTCCGTCCCGAGATCGACGCCGGCAACGGCTACCTCGCCGGAGCCACCGCGCTGCCGGTCGTGGTCCGCACCGCCTACCTGGACGACCCGGCCACCAACGCCATCGCTCAGCGCGCGCTCGCCCTGCGCAAGGCCGAAGGCACCCTGTCCGGGCACGCCCTCGGAGAGGACGCCGACAGCACGGCGGGCCCGTCGTACGACCTGCTTGCCGACGTGGCCGCGGTCGTGCCGCCGACGGAGAAGCGCGTATGGAACGAGCGGATCGCCGCTCGGCTCGCCGAACTGCGCCCGGAGGTCTACGGCGGCTGGAAGGGCGAGAACGTCACCAGCGCACTCAAGCCGCACGGCATCAAGACCACCGGCGTGGCCGGGACGACCGACGACGGCGAGCGCACCACCCGCCGCGGCATCGTCCGCGACGACCTCACGAACGCGATTGCGGAGCGTGACGAAAACCGGGGCGCCGCCTAGCCCGCCGGACCGCTACCGGTAGCGGGCTCACCTGCTACCGGTAGCACCCCCGCTAGCACCCCACATAGCACCTGATCTGCCATCTAGCGCATAGCACCCCACCTGCGAAAACCCCGAAAACCCCGAGAAAGGGCCCCCGATGACCCTCATCGCCCTTGCTATCGCTTGCCTGATGTTCATCACGCTCGGTTACAGCGCTCTGTGTGCGGCCAGCCCGTTCGGCACCTGCCGCAAGTGCAACGGCTTCGGCTTCGCCACCACCACCGACCGCAAGGGACGCCCCAAGCGCGGCAAGAGCTGCCGCCGCTGCAAGGCCACCGGCAAGCGCATACGCGCCGGGCGCTGGATCTTCAACCGTGCCCAGCGGATCTACCGCGAAGGCACCAACTGACCACCCGCCCCCACCACTCGAAGGAGGCTCCGCCCGTGGCCGTCACCGTCTCGCTCGTGGCCCTGTTCGGACTCGTCCTGTTCTTCCTGCTGCGCTCCAAGTCCCTCGGATACGGCTCCGCGTTCACCGCCGCCGCCTTCGGCTTCTTCCTCGCCTCCACCGGAGCCTCCGGCCCTATCAACGAACTCACCGCCGCCGTCATCGACGCCATCCAGAGTCTCTGAGGAGTCCGGCCATGAACGAACAGATCGTCGCCCGGCACTGGCTCGCCATCATCACGCCCAAGGCGGCGCCCGCCATCGCCACGTCCACCGTGCTCATCCTGGCCCGCATCTGGAACGCCAACGGCGCCGAACACTCCACCGGCAACGCCGTGCTCATGACCGTCCTGTCCCTCGGAGCCGCGGCGGCCGGCGCCTGCGCCTCCCTCGGTCGCTCCGGTGACGGCGTGCTCGCCGGAACCGCGTTCGCCGCCTCTGGCGGGCTCGCCCTGGCCGGGGTCGCCGGATACGCCGACGGGCTGTCCCTGCCGCTGCTGCTGTGGGTGCTCGCCACCGCTGTCGCCTACGGGCTCGCCGCACGCTACTGGCGCACCGACCGCCGGGAGCGCGTCGCGTACGAGCGGCACGTGAGCGACCGCCGCGAGGAACGCGCCCACATCGAACGCGTCGAAACCCTCCGCGCCACCACTCAGATCGAGGTGGCCCGTACCGGTGCGGCCTACGCCGAACAGCTTGCGCAGGCACTCGTCACCCGCGCCACCCTGCCCGGCTTCGACCCGCAGGCGCTCAACCGGGCGAGCCTTCCGCAGCTGCCCGCCGCCGGCGAGCGGGAGGCGCTGTGAGGTTCTTCCTCGGCACCCATCAGCCGCAGTGGCTGGGCACCGCGAATGTGCCGCTGTTCGTCTCCTACCGCCGTCTCGCGACCCGCCGCACACTGCCGCGCGCCATAGCGCCGTGGGCTCTGGACTCCGGTGGGTTCACCGAACTGTCCATGCACGGCACCTGGCGCACCACCATCAGCACCTATCTCGCCGCAGTCCGCCGCTTCCGTGACGAGATCGGCCGCATGACGTGGGCCGCTCCGATGGACTGGATGTGCGAGCCCTGGATCACCGGCCTGACCGGCCTGAGCGTGGGCGAACACCAGCGGCGCACGATCGACAACTTCCTTCACCTGCGCGGAGCGGCCCCGGATCTGCCCATCATCCCCGTCCTCCAAGGCTGGGAGCTGGACGACTACCTTGCCTGCGCCGACGCCTACGAGCGGGCCGGTGTCGACCTGGTGGCCGAACCCGTCGTCGGACTCGGCTCCGTATGCCGCCGCCAAGCCACCGGGGAAGCCGCCGCGATCGTCACGACCCTCGCCGCGCAGGGGCTGAGACTGCACGGCTTCGGCTTCAAGACCCTCGGCCTGCGCAGCTGCGGACAGAGCCTCGCATCGGCTGACTCCCTCGCCTGGTCCTACGACGCCCGCCGCAAACCGCCCCTGCCCGGCCACCCGCACAAGAACTGTGCCAACTGCCAGCCCTACGCCCTCAACTGGCGTGCTCGCACCCTCAACAGCCTGCCGCCGTGGCACCAACCGCCACTCGGTGACGACACCCCCGAAGGAGACGCAGCATGACGCCCCGAACCGAGAGGCCGACCACGACGAACGCGCACCCCCAGGACCTGGCGAACCAGGCTGCGGATGCGATCCGCAGCCTCAATCACGCCACCCAGAACGCCAAGGGAGAGCTGACCTACCCCGGCGACGCGTACGCGCTGGTTGCGTCGCTCAAACAGCTCACCCAGCGACTGCCGCAGAGCTTCGAGCAGATCTCCCGCTTCCTGGGGGCGCTCGCCAAGACCGGGGCGGTCACTGCGGACCACGGTGCGCCGGATGACCACCTGGCCGAAGCCCGCTCCGGTCTTGCCTCCGCCACGCTGATTGCCCAGACCCTCACCGACCACTTGGACCGCGCGCACAGTGCCCTCGGTCCGCTCGGCTACGACATCGGCTCCGAGTAGCAACGCCGCGGCGGCGGGACTCCCCAGCAAGGTCGCCCGCCGCCGCGGTTCTCCCTGCCCATCCGAAGACAGAACAGGAGATCCCCAGCATGCCGTACCCGGACGGCTCTGCCCAGCTCACCGCCGCGCTTGACGCAGCGTCGCGAGACTGGCACGTCTTCCCCCTCCGGCCCGGAGACAAGCGCCCCGCCATCTCCGCGTGGGAACAGCGCGCCACCACTGACCCGGACCGCATCACCCGGTGTTGGACGCACGCCCCCTACAACGTCGGTATCGCCACCGGCCCCTCCGGCCTGGTTGTCATCGACCTGGACAGGCCCAAGCACCCCGATGACACTCCGCCGGCCGACTGGGCCGCGGACGCGGTCACCGACGGCGCCGATGTGCTCGCCGTGCTCTGCGCGCGCCACAGCCAGCCGTTCCCCGGCAACACCTACACGGTCCGCACATGGAGCGGCGGCACGCACATGTACTTCGCCGCACCCCAGGGCGAGCCCCTGCGCAACACGGCCGGGGACAGCGCCCGCGGGCTCGGCTGGAAGGTCGACACGCGCGCCGTTGGCGGACTTGTCGTCGGCGCGGGCAGCACCTTCGACGGGCACCCCTACAAGGTCGTCCACAACGTTCCTGTGGCGCCGCTGCCGGGCTGGCTCGCCGAGCTGCTGCGCCCGGCTCCGCTGCCTCCGCAGCGACCGGTTACGGTCGCTCTCGGAGGCCACGGAAGGCGCACGGCGTTCCTGAACGCCGCGGTCAACGGAGAGTTGGCCCGCGTCACCAACTCCGGTGAGAACGAGCACAACACCAGCCTCTATCTCGCCTCCGTCGCCCTCGGACAGCTGGTAGCCGGGGGCGAGTTGAGCGAGGCCGACGTGACCGGCTGGCTTCTGTCCGCCGGGCTTCGTGTCGGCCAGGGCGAGCGTGAGGCACAGCGCACCATCGCCTCTGGCCTGCGAGCCGGAGCACGACGCCCCCGGACGGTCGCAGCATGAGTGCTAACCCCATCCCGCCCCTGCACCTGTACTCCGTGCCCAGCGACTCCGAGCCAGCACGCCCGGCGCCGCCGAAGCGGGAGCGCCCGCGCACCGCATGGACGGCTGATCAGCTCATGGCCGCCCACTTCCCCGAGCCGAAATGGGCCGTGCCCGGCATCCTCGCCGAAGGCGTCAGCGTGCTCGCCGGACCGCCCAAGGTCGGCAAATCCTGGCTCTCCCTCGGACTGGGCCTGTCGGTCGCGGCCGGAGGTACGGCGTTCGACTCCGTGCCCGTACAGGGCGGACCCGTGCTCTACCTCGCGCTCGAAGACACCCCGCGCCGTCTCCAGACCCGCATGGGCAAGCTCTTGGGCGGACAGCCAGCCCCCGCCGGGCTCACCCTGGTCACCGAATGCCCGCCCTTCCCCCAGGGCGGCATGGAGGCCATTGCCCAGTGGTTGGAGCGCAACCCCGACGCGCGCATGGTCGTCATTGACGTGTTCGCCAAGATGCGCGGGAACGCGCCGCAAGGGGTGTCGGCATACGACGCGGACTATGTCGCCGTCGGCTACGCCAAGCGGCTGGCCGACCACTACGGCGTTGCTGTCGTCCTCGTGCACCACGTGCGCAAGGCAGGCTCCGAGGACTTCCTCACCGAGGTCTCCGGCACCAACGGAATCGCCGGAGCCGCGGACGCCACGCTCGTACTGAAGCGCGCCCGCGGACAGGCAGACGGCATCCTGCACGTCACCGGCCGCGACGTCGACGAAGCCGAGTACGCCCTCAGCTTCCAACCCGCCTCCGGCGCCTGGCACCTGTTGGACGGACCGGTAACCGACCACACCGTCAGCGACACCCGCGCCACGATCCTGCGCTACGTCCGCGCTCACCCCGGAGCCAAGCCGAAGGACATGGCGGGCGAACTGCCGAACGTCGACCTGGACACGATCCGCCGCACCTGCAACCGCATGGCCGCCGACGGACAGCTCACCAAGGACCCCGGCGGCCGGTACTACCCGGACACCGAGACCCGGACGCAGGGCGCCCAAGAGGTGTCCGCACTGTCCGGCTGTCCGGTTACCCCCTCTGACCAGCACGAACACCCCGGACAGTCGGAATTGGAGCTGTCCGGCCTGTCCGGTGCGGACGAAGGCGAAGGGATGGCGGGATGAGCGCCCGTACGCAGGACGAAAAGCTGACTGTCCAAGAGGTCATCACCGATCTGAAGGTTGCCGAGTCGACCTTTTACCGGTGGCGCCAACTCGGCAAGGGCCCCCGCTCGATCAAGCTCCCCAACGGCGACGTACGAATTCGGCGGTCTGAGTACGAGCGTTGGCTCGCAGAGCGAGAGGACGCTGCGTGACCACGAATGACGAAACTCCTGCTCTCCGACCACACGGGGAGGCAAGGCCGGGTTACTCCCTCGATATTCGGCTTTGGAAGGTCACGAAGGTAAACCGGAAAGCGCGCCCCTACCAACTACGTTGGGTTGTGGGCGGGAAGGTAAGTAGCGCGACGTTCGCCACGTCGGCACTTGCCGAAAATCGAAGCTCGGAATTGCGGCAGGCTATGCGCAGGGGCGAGGCTTTCGAGATTGAAAGCGGACAGCCTGAGTCCGAAGTCCGCGCGGCAGAGGAAGCGGCCAAAGCCTCCGAAGAAGAGCCGCCGTTGCGTTGGTTCGAGTTCTGCCGGAAGTACGTGGCCGGGCGGTGGCGCACGAGTGCAGCCAAGACCCGAGAGGGCATGGCAGACGGTCTTGCAGCCGTTTCTCTCGCCATGGTCAAGCGCGGGGACGAAGCTCCGTCGGATGAGCAATTGCGGTTGGCCTTCCGGTGGGGGATCGTGCCCGCGAATGCGGGGGAGGACCCGCCGGCTGACCTCAAAGCCGCGCACGACTGGCTCACAACGACGGACCGCCCGGTTGGCGATGTGGCAGACGCGGCTGTGTTCGAAGACGTGCTCTACCGCCTCGGATACAAGCTGGACGGCACCCCAGCGGCGGGCGACACGTACAGGCGCCGCCGTCGCGCCCTGAACACCGCTCTCGAACACGCGGTGGTCGCTGGGGACCTTTCAGAAAACCCGCTTCAGCGCGCCCGCCGTAAGCACGTCGGCTCCAATGATGTGGTGGACCGACGCGTCCTCGTGAACGCCCTACAGGCCCGTCAGTTGCTCGCGGCGGTCTCCTACGTCGGATCGTGGGATCGGTGCCGTGGAAGGCGTCTGGTGGCCTTCTACGCGGTTCTGTACTACGCGGGCTTGCGTCCGGCTGAGGCGGTCGGACTCAAGCGGTCTGACTGCCATCTCCCGGACACGGGATGGGGCACGCTGACGCTCAGGGAAACGCGTCCCGTTTCTGGAAAGCAGTGGACCGATTCCGGGGAACGTCACGATCGGCGTGGGCTGAAAGCGAGGGAGGCCAAGAGTGACCGACCGGTGCCTATCCCGCCTGTCCTCGTGACGATCCTCAGGGCTCACCTGGACACGTTCGGCACGGCCAAGGAAGGACGCGTATTCGGGAACGAGCGCGGGGGAGTGGTCGGCTCATCGACCTATTGGCGAGTGTGGGAGGAAGCGCGGGAGTACGCCCTCCCGCCTGAGCGCGTCGACTCGCCGTTGGCCGGGCGCCCGTACGACCTGCGGCACGCGTGCATCACGCGGTGGCTCAACGCGGGGGTGCCGATCGCTGAGGTTGCCCGGCGGGTCGGCAACTCGCCGGAGGTGATCCACCGGCGCTATCACGGCTGCATCGACGGTCACGAGGAAGCGGCCAACGCGAAGATCACAAAGGCGCTGGAAGAGGACGGCGATACGGCCTGACGTGTGTATCGCAGATGGTGCGTGAACACTGAGAGACAGTGAGAGAGAGCGGGAGTCAGTGAGACTGACTCCCGCTCTCTCATGTCGGCATCCGCACTGGTCAGAGCATGATTCTTGCTGGCTGACTGGCGAGTGCCCCCGGCAGGATTCGAACCTGCGCACACGGCTCCGGAGGCCGTTGCTCTATCCCCTGAGCTACGGGGGCGTGTCGGTTGCGGTGATCGCTTCGACGGGTAGAACAGTACCAGTTCCGGCGGGGTGGTCATGAACCGTTTTCCGCGGGGTGGGGGAGGCCGGTGTCGCCCTGTGCGTTCGAGGCGCCACCCATGGGAGGCGGAAGTGGGGAAAGCGCGGACGCGGTGGCCGGTCCCGACCTACTCTCGAGTTGTGCCAAGGGCGTCGCGCCGGGTGCTTGTTGTGGACGACAACAAGGTCATCCGGCAGTTGATCAGGGTCAATCTCGAGCTTGAGGGCTTCGAGGTCGTGACCGCGGCCGATGGTGCCGAGTGTCTGGAAGTCGTTCATCAGGTGCGGCCCGACCTGGTCACCCTCGATGTCGCCATGCCGCGGCTCGACGGGCTCAGGACCGCGGCCCGGCTGCGTTCCGATCCCCGGACCCGTGACCTGCCGCTCGCCATCATCAGCGCCTGTACCCAGTGCGAGGTCGAGAGCGGGCTCGATGTCGGCGTTGACGTCTTCCTCGCCAAGCCCTTCGAGCCCACTGAACTCGTGCGGGTGGTACGGCAGTTGGTCGATCGGCGGAGGCGGGGGGCCAGTGGGGGCGGTGGCGGGACGGGCAGCGGCGGTGGCCTCGGGGGTGCCGATCGGGCCGCCGGGCACGCCCCCGGGTAGTCGCGCCGCCCGGTCCGTCCATTCGGGCGTCCACATCGCGGGATCCCGGCCGAGCCGGCTCGCCTCCCCACCCCCCACCTCCCCTACCCTTGTCCCGTGACCCCCGTCGAGCTCTCCCGTACCGTGCTGCGCGCGGTACGTCGTGCTGTCGACGACGGGGAGCTGAGCGTGGCCGTGCCCGAGCGGGTCGTCGTCGCGCCGCCGGGGCCCGGGGGGTGCGGGGAGTACGCCACCGGCGTCGCCCTCCAGCTGGCCCGGCCGGCCGGACGGACGCCGCAGTACGTCGCCGGGGTTCTCCGGGACCGTCTCCTTCGCGCCGAGGGCATCGGCGATGTCGTCATCACCGGACCCGGGTTCCTCAACATCAGTCTGCGGGGGGCCGACGCGTCCGTCGCCCTCGTGGAGGAGGTCCTCGGCGCGGGAGACACCCCTTACGGGCATCTCCCCGCGGGGAGCCGGGAGCCCGTGCTGCTGCGTGGCGCGGCCGACGTGCGTGCCTTCGTGCACCTCGATGCGCTGGCCCGGATCCTGCGGGCACAGGGGCATTCCGTACGGGTCGGCTTCGACGCCCCGCCTGCGTCCGAATGGGGCGCCGTGCTCGGGAACGGCGGCACCGGGGGTGCCGCCGAGGGCGCCCCCATCGAGGACGAGCAGAGCGCCGGCGCCCAGGACAGCCGCCCTCCCGTCCCCGTCCCCGTCCCCGTCCCCGTCCGCCCCGTTCCCGCCCCCGCCGACCCGCTGCCGCTGGGCCGGGACGCCGCGCGCTGGGCGCTGCTGCGGCCCGCGGCGCACGACCGGCCGCGGATCAGCGGCGAGCACCTGGAGCAGAGGGAGAGCAACCCCCTCTTCCGGGTGCGGTACGCCCACGCCCGCACCCGCGCCCTCGCGAGCAATGCCGCCGACCTCGGGTTCCGCCCCGAGCCCGGCCCCGTCGGAGTGAGCGGAAACCGGCCACTGCTCACCGCCCTCGCCGACCACCCCCGCGTGCTCGCGGCCGCCGCGCGGCACCGCGCTCCCGACCGGCTCGCCCGGCATCTCGTCACCGTCGCCGATGCCACACAGCCCCTGCTGCCCGCCGTGCTGCCGCTCGGCGCGGAGAAACCCTCGGCCGTCCACCGCGCCCGGCTCGCGCTCGCCGAAGCCGCCGGGACGGTGCTCGCCGACGGCCTGTCCCTGCTCGGCATCGACGCCCCCGACCATCTTTGAGAGAGCACGCGAAGAATGAGCCGTTCCGCACATCCCGCCGGGCCCCGTCACGCCGACGTCCTGCCCGAGGGGCGCTCCGCAGCGAGCACAGCACCGCCCGCCGACCTCAACGCCCTCGACCCCAAGGTGTGGGCGCAGACCGTCAGCCGTGACGCCGACGGTGCGCTCACCGTCGGCGGGGTCCCCGTCACGCGGCTCGCCGAGGAGTTCGGCACCCCCGCCTACATCCTCGACGAGACCGACTTCCGGGCCCGCGCGCGGGCCTGGCGCACCGCCTTCGGGGACGACGCCGACGTGTTCTACGCAGGCAAGGCGTTCCTCTCCCGGGCCGTCGTGCGGTGGCTCCACGAGGAAGGGCTGAACCTCGACGTCTGCTCCGGCGGGGAACTGGCCACCGCCCTGTCCGCCGGCATGCCCGCCGACCGGATCGCCTTCCACGGCAACAACAAGTCCGTGGCCGAGATCACCCGGGCCGTCGAGGCCGGGGTCGGGCGGATCGTGCTCGACTCCTTCCAGGAGATCGTCCGGGTCGCGCACATCGCGCAGTCGCGCGGCAGGCGGCAGCGGGTACAGATCCGTGTCACCGTCGGCGTCGAGGCGCACACGCACGAGTTCATCGCCACCGCGCACGAGGATCAGAAGTTCGGGATCCCGCTCGCCGGCGGGCAGGCCGCCGAGGCCGTGCGGCGGGCGCTCCAGCTGGACGGGCTGGAGGTCATCGGCATCCATTCGCACATCGGGTCGCAGATCTTCGACATGTCCGGGTTCGAGGTCGCGGCCCACCGGGTCGTCGGGCTGCTCAGGGAGGTCAGGGACGAGCACGGGGTCGAGCTGCCCGAGATCGACCTCGGCGGCGGTCTCGGCATCGCCTACACCAGCGAGGACGACCCCCGCGAGCCGCACCAGATCGCCAAGGCGCTGACCGAGATCGTCACCCGGGAGTGCGAGTCCGCCCGTCTCGCCACCCCCCGCATCTCCGTCGAACCCGGGCGGGCCATCGCCGGACCGACGGCTTTCACCGTGTACGAGGTCGGCACCGTCAAGCCGCTCGACGGGCTGCGCACGTACGTCTCCGTCGACGGCGGGATGTCGGACAACATCCGCACCGCGCTGTACGACGCCGAGTACAGCGTCGCCCTCGTCTCCCGCAGTTCCGACGCCGACCCGATGCTCTGCCGGGTCGTCGGCAAGCACTGCGAGAGTGGTGACATCGTGGTGCGCGACGCCTTCCTGCCGGGGGACCTGGCGCCGGGCGACCTGATCGCCGTACCGGCCACCGGGGCGTACTGCCGGTCGATGGCGAGCAACTACAACCACGTGCTCCGCCCGCCCGTCGTCGCCGTCGCGGACGGTGAGGCGCGGGTGATCGTCCGGCGCGAGACCGAGGAGGACCTCCTCCGCCTCGACGTCGGGTGAGGGGAAACGGCAGAGGCGGAGAGGGAAACCAAGAAGGAAGCAGAGAAGGAGTGGCGGAAGATCTTCGGTTCTTCCGGCTTTCCGATGGAATTGATGTCTCACGATCCGGACAAAGGGAAGAATCCTCCGTCCGGTGAGTGAGACTGGTGCAACCTAGACGGTAATCAGGAAACGAGGTCGGATGATGCGTACGCGTCCGCTGAAGGTGGCGCTGCTGGGCTGTGGAGTGGTCGGCTCAGAGGTGGCGCGCATCATGACGACGCAGGCCGTCGACCTCGCCGCCCGCATCGGGGCCCCGGTGGAGCTCGCCGGGGTCGCCGTGCGGCGCCCGGACAGGGTGCGCGAGGGCATCGCCCCGGAGCTCGTCACCACCGACGCCACCGCCCTGGTCAAACGGGGCGACCTCGACGTCGTCGTCGAGGTCATCGGCGGGATCGAGCCGGCGCGGACGCTGATCACCACCGCGTTCGAGCACGGCGCGTCCGTCGTCTCCGCGAACAAGGCACTGCTCGCCCAGGACGGTGCCGCGCTGCACGCCGTCGCCGAGGAGCACGGCAAGGACCTCTACTACGAGGCCGCCGTCGCCGGTGCCATCCCGCTGATCCGGCCGCTGCGCGAGTCGCTCGCCGGCGACAAGGTCAACCGGGTGCTCGGCATCGTCAACGGGACGACGAACTTCATCCTCGACGCCATGGACACCACCGGCGCCGGCTACCAGGAGGCGCTCGACGAGGCCACCGCGCTCGGGTACGCCGAGGCCGACCCGACCGCCGACGTCGAGGGTTTCGACGCCGCCGCCAAGGCCGCCATCCTCGCCGGGATCGCCTTCCACACGCGCGTGCGCCTCGACGACGTGCACCGTGAGGGCATGACCGAGGTCACCGCCGCCGACTTCGCCTCGGCGCGGGAGATGGGCTGCACCATCAAGCTGCTGGCCATCTGTGAGCGGGCCGCGGACGGTGGATCGGTCACCGCGCGGGTGCATCCGGCGATGATCCCGCTCACCCACCCCCTGGCCTCCGTGCGCGGCGCGTACAACGCCGTGTTCGTGGAGTCGGACGCCTCCGGGCAGCTGATGTTCTACGGGCCCGGCGCCGGCGGGGCGCCCACCGCCTCCGCCGTCCTCGGCGACCTCGTCGCCGTCTGCCGCAACCGGCTCGGCGGGACCACCGGACCGGGCGAGTCCGCCTACGCGGCGCTGCCCGTCTCCCCGATGGGAGAGGTCGTCACGCGCTACCACATCAGCCTCGACGTGGCCGACAAACCGGGTGTTCTCGCTCAGGTCGCGACCGTGTTCGCCGAGCACGGTGTCTCGATCGACACGGTTCGCCAGCAGGGCAAGGACGGGGAGGCCTCCCTCGTCGTCGTCACCCACCGTGCGTCCGACGCGGCCCTCGGCGGCACCGTCGACGTATTGCGCAAGCTCGACACCGTGCGTGGTGTCGCCAGCATCATGCGGGTTGAAGGAGAGTAAGCAGCAATGACCCACCAGTGGCGCGGAATCATCGAGGAGTACCGGGACCGGCTGCCGGTCGCCGACACCACGCCGGTCGTGACGCTCCGTGAGGGCGGCACGCCGCTCGTACCCGCGCAGGTGCTCTCCGGGCGCACGGGTTGCGAGGTCCACCTCAAGGTCGAGGGCGCGAACCCGACCGGGTCCTTCAAGGACCGGGGCATGACCATGGCCATCTCCAAGGCCAAGGAGGAGGGCGCGCAGGCCGTCATCTGTGCCTCCACCGGCAACACCTCCGCCTCCGCCGCCGCCTACGCGGTGCGCGCCGGCATGGTCTGTGCCGTGCTCGTGCCCCAGGGCAAGATCGCGCTCGGCAAGATGGGCCAGGCCCTGGTGCACGGCGCGAAGATCCTCCAGGTCGACGGCAACTTCGACGACTGCCTCACCCTCGCCCGCGCGCTCAGCGACAACTACCCTGTGGCGCTGGTCAATTCGGTCAACCCGGTGCGTATCGAGGGCCAGAAGACGGCCGCCTTCGAGATCGTGGACATGCTGGGCGACGCCCCCGACGTCCACGTCCTGCCGGTGGGCAACGCGGGCAACATCACCGCCTACTGGAAGGGCTACCGCGAGTACGCCGACGACGGCGTCTCCACCCTCAAGCCCCGGATGTGGGGATTCCAGGCCTCCGGCAGCGCTCCGATCGTGCGCGGCGAGGTCGTCAAGGACCCGGCGACGATCGCCACCGCCATCCGGATCGGCAACCCCGCCTCGTGGCAGTACGCGCTGGCCGCGCGGGACGAGTCCGGCGGTTTCATCGACGAGGTGACGGACCGTGAGATCCTGCGCGCCTACCGGCTGTTGGCCTCGCAGGAAGGCGTCTTCGTCGAGCCCGCGTCCGCCGCGTCGGTCGCCGGCCTGCTGAAGGCCGCCGAGCAGGGCAAGGTCGACCCGGGCCAGCGCATCGTGTGCACCGTCACGGGCAACGGCCTGAAGGACCCGGACTGGGCCGTCGCCGGGGCGCCGCAGCCGGTCACCGTCCCCGTGGACGCCGCGACGGCGGCCGAGCGGCTCGGACTGGCCTGACCGCCGCCACCGGAAGGCCCGGGGCGCCGCGCCACGGGCCTTCCGGCCGCCCGCCCCGGGCCCTCCCCGCCCGGTGGCGGCAGCACGCGCCGGCAGGACGGGCGTAAGAAGGCGCCTGTCCGGGGAAGTTCCCCATGAGGGAGGCACAGAGGGCTTGCGACACGCATCGGGCGCCTCCCGTGCGCCCTGTGTCGACACAGAACCTTCCTTCGATAGGCTGTACTCAACCCACCCGCCGCACATGCCGCGGTCCCGCGTCGTCTCCGTGGTCCGGACCATGGCCCGGAGGGGTTCGGGAAGCGGCCGGCCACCCTGGTCGGCGGCGGTCCCAGGGATTCTGTACGTCATCGAATGTCATTCGACAGTTCGACAGGCCGGCAGTCTTCGACTGTCACCGTCACCAGCTCAAGGAGAGTCATCGAGCGATGGCCGGTCCCGCGTTCCGCGCAGCCGCCGTCCGGGTGCGCGTCCCCGCCACCAGCGCCAATCTCGGTCCGGGCTTCGACGCCTTCGGTCTCGCGCTGGGCCTCTACGACGACGTGGTCGTCCGGGTGGCCGACGCCGGGCTGCACATCGACATCGCCGGTGAGGGCGGTGAAACCCTCCCCCGAGACGAGAACCACCTGCTCGTACGCTCCCTGCGTACCGCCTTCGACCTGCTCGGCGGACAGCCGCGCGGCCTGGAGGTCGTCTGCGCCAACCGCATTCCGCACGGCCGGGGCCTCGGCTCCTCCTCCGCCGCCATCTGCGCCGGAATCGTCGCCGCCCGCGCCGTGACCATAGGTGCCGAGGCCAGGCTCGACGACACCGCGCTGCTCGAACTCGCCACCGAGATCGAGGGCCACCCCGACAACGTCGCGGCCTGTCTGCTGGGCGGCTTCACCCTCTCCTGGATGGAGAGCGGCGCGGCCCGCGCCATCAGGATGGAGCCCGCCGAGTCCGTCGTGCCGGTGGTGTTCGTACCCGGCAAACCCGTCCTCACCGAGACCGCGCGCGGTCTGCTGCCGCGCACCGTGCCGCATGTCGACGCCGCCGCCAACGCGGGCCGTGCCGCTCTGCTCGTCGAGGCTCTGACCAGGCGTCCCGAACTGCTGCTGCCCGCCACCGAGGACCGTCTGCACCAGGAGTACCGCGCCCCCGCCATGCCCGAGAGTGCGGCGCTGGTCGAGCGGCTGCGCGCGGACGGCATCCCCGCGGTGATCTCCGGCGCGGGCCCCACCGTCATGGCGCTGGCCGACGCGGAAACCGCCGACAAGGTCGAAGCGCTGGCGGGCAACGACTGGGCCGCCAACCGGCTCGGCCTCGATCCGCAGGGAGCGAGCGTGCTTCCGCTCGCCACCTGACACACGGTTGCCGGACAAGGAGAGGGGGAATGTTTGTTGGATCCGGTAGTGTTAATCTCAAGTCTGCACCCGCACCCCACCATGGCGAGGTGCCTCGTGTCCCCGCTCGGGACAGACATTCTTCCGGGAGCCCCCCAAGCCCAACTGTGTTCTCTGCTTCGTACGCGGGCAGTACGTCGTACGAGGACACCGAACGGCCCGCCGGGCACGCTCCGGAACCGGTGCGACCGCGCCACGTGACACTGGATGCCACGGCTCGGGGAAGCGCCATCACCAGATATCCCTTCCGCCGTCGAGGCGGACCACCGCCCCGGCACGGTTCGCACAGCAAGGACCGAAGCCGGACAGCACAACCGGTCGCCGAGCCAGACAGGCCGACGTCCGCTCCAGGGAAGGACCCTTCGTGAGCGACACCACCGATCTGATGGGCGCACGTGTCGAGGAGACCGCTGCCGCGCCCGCCACGGACGCCTCCGCGCCTGCCGGCGGTGCCGGCTCCCGGCGGCGCCGCGGTACCGGCCTCGAGGGCATGGTGCTGGCCGAGCTTCAGCAGGTCGCCTCCGGCCTCGGCATCAGGGGCACCGCGCGCATGCGCAAGAGCCAGCTGATCGAGGTCATCAAGGAAGCGCAGGCGTCGGGCGGCTCCGCCGCGCCGAAGAGCGAGGCCCCGGCCGAGACGGCGCAGACCAAGCCCAAGCGCCGCGCCACCTCCAGGACCCGTACGGGCGACACCGCCCAGAAGAAGTCCGCTGCCGAGGCCCCCGCCGAACAGGCCGCCGCCCAGCAGCAGATCGACATTCCCGGCCAGCCCTCCCCGAAGGCCTCCGCCCCGGCCGAGCAGGCCCCCGCCGCCGAGGCCCCCGTCGAGCGCCGCCGCCGGGCCACCGCGGAAGCGGGCGCTCCGTCCGCCGCGGCCGAGAAGGCTCCCGCCGAGGCGAAGAGCGACGCGAAGGCCGAGGGTCAGGCGCAGTCGCAGCAGTCCTCGTCGCAGGGCGACGGCAAGTCCGACGGCGACGGCGACGGCCGCCGCCGTGACCGCCGCGAGCGCGGTCGTGACCGCGGCGACCGCGGCGACCGTGCTGAGCGCGGCGACCGGGGGGACCGCGGCGACCGTGCTGAGCGCGGCGACCGCGGCGACCGCCGGGGCAAGGGCGACGACCAGCAGCAGAACCAGGGCGGCGGCCAGGGCCGTCAGCAGAACCAGCAGCAGGGCGGCGGCCGCCAGGACGACGGTTACGACGACGACGGAGGCGGCCGTCGAGGCCGTCGCGGCCGCTACCGCGACCGCCGTGGCCGCCGTGGCCGCGACGAGATGACCTCCGAGCCGCAGATCACCGAGGACGACGTCCTGATCCCGGTCGCGGGCATCCTCGACATCCTCGACAACTACGCGTTCATCCGGACCTCCGGCTACCTGCCCGGCCCGAACGACGTGTACGTCTCCCTCGCCCAGGTCCGCAAGAACGGCCTGCGCAAGGGCGACCACCTCACCGGCGCGGTGCGTCAGCCGAAGGAGGGCGAGCGGCGCGAGAAGTTCAACGCGCTGGTCCGTCTCGACTCCGTCAACGGCATGGCGCCCGAACACGGCCGCGGCCGCCCGGAGTTCAACAAGCTCACCCCGCTGTACCCGCAGGACCGCCTCCGCCTGGAGACCGACCCCGGCGTCCTCACCACGCGGATCATCGACCTCGTGTCGCCGATCGGCAAGGGCCAGCGCGGTCTGATCGTGGCCCCGCCGAAGACCGGCAAGACCATGATCATGCAGGCGGTCGCCAACGCGATCACGCACAACAACCCCGAGTGCCACCTGATGGTCGTCCTCGTCGACGAGCGTCCGGAAGAGGTCACCGACATGCAGCGGTCGGTGAAGGGCGAGGTCATCTCCTCGACCTTCGACCGTCCGGCCGAGGACCACACCACGGTCGCCGAGCTCGCCATCGAGCGCGCCAAGCGTCTGGTGGAGCTGGGCCACGACGTCGTCGTGCTGCTCGACTCGATCACGCGTCTGGGCCGGGCGTACAACCTCGCCGCCCCGGCCTCCGGCCGCATCCTGTCCGGTGGCGTCGACTCGACGGCGCTGTACCCGCCGAAGCGCTTCTTCGGAGCGGCCCGCAACATCGAGGACGGCGGCTCGCTGACCATCCTCGCCACCGCCCTGGTGGACACCGGGTCCCGCATGGACGAGGTGATCTTCGAGGAGTTCAAGGGCACCGGCAACATGGAGCTCAAGCTCGACCGGAAGCTCGCCGACAAGCGCATCTTCCCCGCGGTGGACGTCGACGCGTCCGGCACCCGCAAGGAGGAGATCCTGCTCGGCAGCGACGAGCTGGCCGTCACCTGGAAGCTCCGCCGGGTGCTGCACGCACTCGACTCGCAGCAGGCGATCGAGCTGCTCCTCGACAAGATGAAGCAGACGAAGTCGAACGGCGAGTTCCTGCTGCAGATCCAGAAGACGACGCCGACGCCCGGCAACGGCGACTGACGTCCGCCGTTCGTCACACCCGTCTCCTCACGAGGGCCGCTTCCCGGACATCCGGGGCGCGGCCCTCGTGGTTCCGGACGACGGCGCGGACGTGGTGGTGCGGCCGGTTCCGGTGTGGTCGAAGGGGGTACCCGGGCGGACGGGAGCCGCCTATGTCTGCCGAGAGCACGCACCGGACCGACGGCCTGCGGGCCGGGGGCCGCAGCCGCAGGTGGCGGGGCATGAAGGTCGTGGCGTGGACCGCGGCCCTCGTCGTCGTCCTCGGCGGCGCCGGCCTCGGATACGTGTACGCCACCCTCGACGGCAACCTCAGGAGCGTCGACATCGACCGGATACTCGGAGCCGACCGGCCCGAGAAGGCCGACGACGGCTCCGAGAACATCCTCGTCCTCGGCTCCGACACCCGCTCCGGCGGCAACGGGAAGCTCGGCGGCGGCACCGACGACGGCACGGCCCGCTCCGACACCGCGATGATCGTGCACGTCCACGAGGGACGGGACGAGGCCTCCGTGGTGTCCGTCCCGCGGGACACCCTCGTCGACCGTCCCGAGTGCACCGGCACCGAAGGCGGCAGGCACCCCGCCGCGGACGGCGTGATGTTCAACTCCGCGTACGCCACGGGCGGGGCCGCCTGCGCCGTCAAGACCGTCGAGTCGATGACCGGCCTGCGCATGGACCACTACCTGGAGGTCGACTTCAGCGGCTTCCGGGAACTGGTCGACGAGCTGGGCGGCGTCGAGATCACCACCACCGAGGACATCGACGACCCCGACAGCCACCTGCACCTCGCCGCCGGCACCCACCGGCTCGACGGCGCACAGGCCCTCGGCCTGGTCCGCACCCGGCACGGCGTGGGCGACGGCTCCGACCTCGGCCGCATCCAGCTCCAGCAGGCCTTCGTCAGGGCCCTGGCCCAGCAGGTGGACGACGTCGGCCTCCTTGCCGACCCCGGGAAGCTTTACGGCATCGCCGACACCGCCACCCGGGCCCTCACCACCGACACCGGCCTGGGCTCGGTGAACTCCCTGATGTCCTTCGCCGGCGGCCTGCGCGACATCGACCCGGCCGGCCTGCACATGGTGACCATGCCGGTGCGCTACGACCCCGCCGACCCCAACCGCCTCGTGCCCGAGCCGCGGAAGGCGCGGCTGGTCTGGGACGCCCTGAGGAACGACGAGCCGATCCCGGGGGCGGCCACGGACGACACGGCCACCGGCGGGGCCGGGGACGTCGCAGGTGCCCCGTGAGCAGCGCCGGAGGCCCCGCGGAGCCGGCGCCGCCGCGCCGGGAACAAAAGGAGGCGGCCCCCGGTTTGGGGGGATGGCACCAGTCCTGGCAGACTGGTACGTCGGCTCCGGTTCACGCTCCCGCATCCCGCGGCGGCGACCCGGCGCCCTCCCGAACCTAGGAGTCACCTTGAAGCGCGACATCCACCCCGCGTACGTCGAGACGCAGGTCAGCTGCACCTGCGGCGCGTCGTTCACCACCCGCAGCACCATCGAGTCCGGCACCGTCCGGGCCGAGGTCTGCTCCGAGTGCCACCCGTTCTACACGGGTAAGCAGAAGATCCTCGACACCGGTGGCCGTGTGGCCCGCTTCGAGGCCCGCTTCGGCAAGGCCGCCGGCTCCAAGAAGTAGCGAGCCCCATTTCGCCGGTCCACGGCCGCGCCCCCGCCCGGGGCAGGCCGGGACCGGCGTTTTTGGTCCGCCCCTTCACCCACGTACCAGCAGGAGCCCAAGATGTTCGAGGCCGTCGAGGAACTCGTCGCCGAGCACGCCCACCTGGAGACGAAGCTCGCCGACCCGTCGGTCCACGCCGACCAGGCCAACGCGCGCAGGCTGAACAAGCGCTACGCCGAACTCACCCCGATCGTCACCACGTACCGCACCTGGAAGCAGACCGGGGACGACATCGGGACCGCGCGTGAACTGGCCGCGGACGACCCGGACTTCGCCGCCGAGCTGAAGGACCTGGAGAAGCAGCGCGAGGAGCTCACCGAGAAGCTCCGCCTGCTGCTGGTCCCGCGCGACCCCAGCGACGACAAGGACGTCATCCTCGAGGTCAAGGCGGGCGCGGGCGGCGACGAGTCCGCCCTGTTCGCCGGTGACCTGCTGCGCATGTACCTGCGGTACGCCGAGCGCGTGGGCTGGAAGACCGAGATCATCGACGCCACGGAGTCCGAGCTGGGAGGCTACAAGGACGTCCAGGTCTCCGTGAGGACCAAGGGCGGCCAGGGCGCCACCGAGCCCGGCCAGGGCGTGTGGGCCCGGCTGAAGTACGAGGGCGGTGTGCACCGCGTGCAGCGGGTGCCGGCCACCGAGTCGCAGGGCCGCATCCACACCTCCGCGGCGGGCGTCCTGGTGACCCCCGAGGCGGAGGAGGTCGACGTCGAGATCAACCCGAACGACCTGCGGATCGACGTCTACCGCTCCTCGGGACCCGGCGGGCAGTCCGTCAACACCACCGACTCCGCCGTGCGCATCACGCACCTGCCGACCGGAGTCGTCGCCTCCTGCCAGAACGAGAAGAGCCAGCTGCAGAACAAGGAGCAGGCGATGCGTATCCTGCGCTCCAGGCTGCTCGCGGCGGCGCAGGAGGAGGCGGAGAAGGAGGCCGCGGACGCCCGGCGCAGCCAGGTCCGCACCGTCGACCGCTCCGAGAAGATCCGCACCTACAACTTCCCGGAGAACCGCATCTCGGACCACCGCGTCGGGTTCAAGGCGTACAACCTGGACCAGGTCCTGGACGGCGATCTGGACGCGATGATCCAGGCCTGTGTCGACGCGGACTCGGCCGCCAAGCTCGCCGCGGCATGAGGCCGGCCCACCGGGCCTGAGCACCGGGCCCGCTGTCCGGGCCCCGCGCGAGGGGCCCGGACAACCGGGCCGCCGCAGCGACCGTACAAGAACCTCCGGAGGATGAGCGTGCAGCACCATAGTGGGGGGCGCCCCCCGAGCCCCCGCAGCGTGCTGCTCGCGGAGGTGGCCCAGGCCACCCAGCGGCTCGCCGACGCAGGCGTGCCCTCGCCGCGCACCGACGCGGAGGAGCTCGCCGCGTTCGTGCACGGCGTCAAACGCGGCGCACTGCACACCGTCAGGGACGCCGACTTCGACGCCCGCTACTGGGAGGTCGTCGCCCGCCGCGAGGCGCGCGAACCGCTCCAGCACATCACCGGGCACGCCTACTTCCGCTACCTCGAACTCCAGGTGGGGCCCGGGGTGTTCGTGCCGCGCCCGGAGACCGAGTCGGTCGTCGGCTGGGCCATAGACGCGGTACGGGCCATGGACGTCGTCGAGCCGTGCGTCGTCGACCTGTGCACCGGCTCGGGCGCCATCGCGCTCGCCCTCGCCCAGGAGGTGCCGCGCTCCCGCGTGTACGCCGTGGAGCTGTCCGAGGACGCCCTCGTGTGGACCCGCAAGAACATGGAGGGCTCGCGCGTCGAACTGCGCCAGGGAAACGCCCTGACGGCCTTCCCGGACCTCGACGGCCAGGTCGACCTCGTCGTCTCCAACCCGCCGTACATCCCGCTCACCGAATGGGAGTACGTCGCCCCCGAGGCGCGCGACCACGACCCCGGCCTGGCGCTGTTCTCCGGCGAGGACGGCCTCGACCTCATCCGCGGTCTGGAGCGCACCGCGCACCGCCTGCTGCGCCCCGGCGGCGTGGTCGTCGTCGAGCACGCCGACACCCAGGGCGGCCAGGTCCCGTGGATCTTCGCCGAGGACCGTGGCTGGACCGATGCCGCCGACCACCCCGACCTGAACAACCGGCCCCGGTTCGCCACCGCCCGCAAGGCGCTGCCGTGACCGTCCGGCAGACTTCGACCACCCCCAGCCGCATGTGTACGAGGAGGCCCGCCAGATGGCTCGGCGATACGACACCAACGACGCGACCGACCGCGCGACCGGTCTGCGTGAAGCCGCGTCCGCCGTCCGCCGGGGCGAGCTCGTGGTGCTGCCGACGGACACCGTCTACGGCATCGGTGCCGACGCGTTCACCGGCGAGGCCGTCGCCGACCTCCTGGAGGCCAAGGGGCGCGGCCGCAGCATGCCCACGCCCGTCCTCATCGGCTCCCCGAACACCCTGCACGGCCTGGTCACGGACTTCTCCGAGCAGGCCTGGGAACTGGTCGACGCGTTCTGGCCGGGCGCGCTGACCCTGGTCGCCCGGCACCAGCCGTCCCTCCAGTGGGACCTCGGCGACACCCGCGGCACGGTCGCCGTCCGCATGCCGCTGCACCCGGTCGCCATCGAGCTGCTCACCGAGGTCGGCCCGATGGCCGTCTCCTCGGCCAACCTGACGGGGCACCCCGCGCCGGAGAACTGCGACGCGGCCCAGGAGATGCTCGGCGACTCCGTCTCCGTCTACCTCGACGGCGGGCCCACCCCGGGCATCGTCCCCTCGTCGATCGTCGACGTCACGCGCCCCGTGCCCGTGCTGCTGCGCGAAGGCGCCATCCCGCCGGAGGAGCTGCGCAAAGTGGTACCCGACCTCGAGGTGGCGAATTGACGGCCCCCGAGTCGGGGCGTGGCATAGGCAACAGGGAACGCAGCGCGGAGGAGACGACCACCTTCGGGTTTCCGCGCGACACCTTCCGCATCCTCCACGTCAGCACCGGAAACGTCTGCCGCTCGCCCATCACCGAGCGGCTGACCCGGCATTTCGTGAGCCAGCGGCTGGGCCTCCTGGGCGGCGGGCTGATCGTGGAGAGCGCGGGCACCTGGGGGCACGAGGGCGCGCCGATGGAGTCCCACGCGGAGACCGTGCTGGCCGACTTCGGCGCGGACGCCTCCGGCTTCACCGGCCGTGAACTGCTGGACGACCACGTGATCCGCGCCGACCTGGTGCTGACCGCGACCCGCGACCACCGCGCCCAGGTCATCTCCATGGGCCACTCGGCGGGCCTGCGCACCTTCACGCTGAAGGAGTTCACCCGCCTGGTGAACGCGATCGACCCGGCGACCCTGCCCCCGGTGGACGAGGGCCTGGTCATGCGCGCCCGCGCCCTGGTCCGGGCCGCCGCCGCGCTGCGCGGGTGGCTGCTGGCCCCGACCGCCGAGGCGGACGAGGTCTACGACCCCTACGGCGGGCCCCTGCCGTTCTTCCGCTCCATCGGCGACGAGATACACCAGGCCCTGGACCCGGTCGTCACCGCCCTCACCGGCGTCCCGACCCGAACCTGACGGCTCCGCCGCGGTGCCCGGCCGACCTGCCCGGGGCGGCGGCCGCGACCTTCCGGGAGGCGCGGCAGCCGAGCGGGGCGGGGGCGGCGGGCCTACATTGGTCGTACGCCGGCTTCGATGTCCGGGAGCGCACCATGACGGTCACCCACGCCCTCGAGGGCGGGTTCGGGGTTCTGCGCCGGCAGGACCCCGAACTCGCCGGGATCCTGGACGCGGAGCGGGAGCGGCAGGCGACCACCCTCCAGCTGATCGCCGCCGAGAACTTCACCTCGCCCGCCGTGCTGGCCGCCCTCGGCTCACCGCTCGCCAACAAGTACGCCGAGGGATACCCGGGCGCCCGCCACCACGGCGGCTGCGAGACCGCCGACGCCGCCGAACGCCTCGCCGTCGAGCGGGCCAGGGCACTCTTCGGCGCCGACCACGCCAACGTCCAGGCGCACTCCGGATCGTCGGCCGTGCTGGCCGCCTACGCCGCCCTGCTGCGCCCCGGGGACACCGTCCTCGCCCTCGGCCTGGCCCACGGCGGCCACCTCACCCACGGCTCGCCCGCGAACTTCTCCGGCCGCTGGTTCGACTTCGTCGGCTACGGCGTGGACGCGGAGACCGGGCACATCGACCACGACCAGGTCCACGCCCTGGCCCGCGCCCACCGGCCCAAGGCGATCGTCTGCGGCTCCATCGCCCACCCCCGCCACATCGACCACGCCTTCTTCCGCGAGGTCGCCGACGAGGTGGGCGCCTGTCTGATCGCCGACGCCGCGCACCCCATCGGGCTCGTCGCCGGGGGAGCGGCGCCCAGTCCGGTCCCGTACGCGGACATCGTCTGCGCGACCACGCACAAGGTGCTGCGCGGGCCGCGCGGCGGCATGCTCCTCTGCGGCGCCGAGCTGGCCGAACGGGTCGACCGCGCGGTCTTCCCCTTCACCCAGGGCGGGGCCCAGATGCACACCGTCGCCGCCAAGGCGGTCGCCTTCGGGGAGGCGGCGACCCCGGCCTTCGCCGCGTACGCCCACCAGGTCGTCGCCAACGCGCGGGCCCTCGCCGAAGCTCTGGCCGACGAGGGACTCCTCGTCACCACCGGCGGCACGGACACCCACCTGATCACCGCCGACCCTGCTCCGCTCGGCGTCGAGGGGCGCGAGGCCCGCGGCCGGCTCGCGGCGGCCGGAATCGTCCTGGACTGCTGTGTCCTGCCGCACGCCGACGACCGCGGACTGCGCCTGGGCACCGCGGCGGTGACCACGCAGGGCATGGGGGAGCGGGAGATGGTGCTGATCGCCGGGCTGCTGGCGAGCGTCCTGCGCGGCGGCACCGAGCCGGCGCGGACCCGCACGGACGTCCACGAACTGACCGCCGCCTTTCCGCCATATCCTGGCTGAGACATGTCACCCGGCCGGGCACGCGCACCCGTACGGGCGCCGACGCGGGGCAGGCGCACCCGGGCGGTCGGGCCGTGTGCGCCGCTGTGCACGGACACACGTGCAACCATCGTCGCCACCCGGAAGTCCTCACCCGTATGCGTGCCTCGCTAGGGTGTGAGGCTGTGATGGCCAGCGAGACCTGTGGGGAAGCCCGTGCGTGAATACCTGCTGACGCTCTGCATCACGGCCGCGGTGACGTATCTGCTGACAGGGCCGGTACGGAAGTTCGCGATCGTGGCGGGAGCGATGCCGGAGATCCGGGCACGCGACGTGCACCGGGAACCCACTCCCCGGCTCGGCGGGATCGCCATGTTCTTCGGACTGTGCGCGGGACTGCTGGTCGCCGACCACCTCACCAACCTCAGCCAGCTCTTCGAGAAGTCCAACGAACCACGGGCGCTGCTCTCCGGAGCGGCGCTGATCTGGCTGATCGGTGTGCTGGACGACAAGTTCGAGATCGACGCCCTGATCAAGCTGGGCGGGCAGATGATCGCCGCCGGTGTGATGGTCGTGCAGGGCCTGACGATCCTGTGGCTGCCCATCCCCGGCGTCGGCTCGGTCGCGCTCACCCAGTGGCAGGGCACCCTGCTCACGGTCGCCCTGGTCGTCATCACCATCAACGCGGTCAACTTCGTCGACGGCCTGGACGGTCTCGCGGCCGGCATGGTGTGCATCGCGGGGGCGGCGTTCTTCCTGTACGCGTACCGCATCTGGTACTCGTACGGCATCGAGGCGGCCGCCCCGGCGACGCTGTTCTCGGCGATCCTGATGGGCATGTGCCTGGGCTTCCTGCCGCACAACATGCATCCCGCGCGGATCTTCATGGGCGACTCCGGCTCCATGCTGATCGGTCTGGTCCTCGCCGCCGGCGCGATCTCCATCACGGGCCAGGTCGACCCCGACGCCCTGAACCTGTACGCGGGCGGGGAGAAGGAGGCCGTGCACCAGACGGTGCCGGTCTACATCCCGCTGCTGCTGCCGCTGACGATCATCGCGGTGCCGGCCGCCGACCTCGTCCTGGCCATCGTGCGCCGCACCTGGCGCGGCCAGTCGCCGTTCGCGGCGGACCGGGGCCACCTGCACCACCGCCTGCTGGAGATCGGCCACTCGCACAGCAGGGCGGTGCTGATCATGTACTTCTGGTCGGCGCTGATCGCCTTCGGCGCGCTCGCCTACTCGGTCAACTCGGCGTCCATGTGGATCGTGCTCAGCGTGGTCATCCTGAGCGCCCTCGGTCTGCTGCTGCTCCTGCTGCCCCGGTTCACCCCGCGCGCGCCCCTGTGGGCCCAGCGCGTCGTCCCGCCGCGCTACCGCCGTCGCCGGTCCCCGGCGGCCGCGTCCGCCCCGCAGGAGGCGGGAGAGCGGGCCCCGGACGCGGACGCCCCGGCGGGCACGGAGCCGGACGACCGGGCCGCCGCCGCGGCCGACCGCCGTGCCCCGGTGACCGCCGGGGTCTCGGGGGGCAACGGTGCGACGGCCCTGGGCCACCACGCGCACCCGGGCGACCGGGGGACGACCGCGGGTTCCCGCTGAGGCGGCATGGCACACATCACGGTCAAGGTAAGAATCCGACTAGAGCATTGCCAAGTCGTGGGGTGGCGATGGGGCACTCTTGGGGGCGTGAAGCGCCCTAATACCAGACAAGTCGACCCCTCGCACCCTCAGGTGTGTAGGCTCACTCGCATGCGTGACCTTCCCTGCGGCCATTAGGTAAAGACTGCATCAAATAGTTTGTGATACCGTTCACGAGTCTCGTCGGGGAGAGCCGGGGAACCGCAGTACGACGGTTCGCCGGCGGAGGGAAACCGCCCTCCGTCCGCGGGACTACGCTCGTCCCTGACGACATCCTTTGCCCCCTGTTCAAAGCGGAGTTCCGCCATGCCGTCCAACGACGTCCGGATCCTGATGCAGGCTGCCGTACCCACCGCCGCCGTCGGTGCCGTCGCGGTCGCGGTCGGTGGTGCCGTCGAAGGCGGCCAGGGAGCGATCGGCGCGGTCATCGGTGCAGCGCTCGTGATCCTGCTCATGGGGACCGGGCTGTACGTCCTCCAGTGGATCGCCAGGTCGATCCCGCACCTGTTCCAGGCCATGGGCATGATGATGTATCTGACGCAGATCCTGCTGATCTTCGTCTTCATCGCGCTCTTCAAGGACACGACGCTCTTCCACCCCCAGGCCTTCGCGCTCTCCCTGCTCGTCTCCACCCTCACCTGGGTCACGGCGCAGGCGCGCGCCACCATGAAGGCCAAGACCTACTACGTGGACCCCGAACCGACGGCGACCGGCAACACGGCTGAGGCGAAGGAAGCTTCGGGGCGCCAGCCGTGAGACGTAGGGCCGGGATAAGGGTGCACGACAGACCCTGCTATCGTCCGGTGCCAACTGCGGCATCGCGGGCGCGGGCATCCACGCTGACGCCTGACACATCGCGAGGCGAGATGCCCCACAGCCGCCCCCACATCCGTAACACCAGTCCCGTGCCGATCCGCGGCTCCGTGCCGCGCCGACACCACGAGGTTGCCGAATCAATGCGCCACGCTGAAGGAGCCCGCGGTGAGTGCTGACCCGACACAGGTGCTCGCCTTCGAGACCGACTGCCACATCTTCGACGGCTGTGGCTTCCCGTCTCCCGGGCTGCACTCGTTCCTGTTCGAGCCCATGTGGGGCGACGGTGACAGCAGTGTGTACTTCAACAAGACGATGCTGCTGGCGCTGCTCGGCTCGGTCATCATCATCGGCTTCTTCTGGGCGGCGTTCCGCCGGCCCCAGGTCGTCCCCGGCAAGCTCCAGATGGTCGCCGAGGCCGGCTACGACTTCGTCCGCCGGGGCGTCGTCTACGAGACGATGGGCAAGCGCGAGGGCGAGAAGTACGTCCCGTTCATCGTCGCGCTGTTCTTCTTCGTCTGGATGATGAACCTCTGGTCGATCATCCCGCTCGCCCAGTTCCCGGTGACGTCGGTCATCGCGTACCCGCTGGGGCTGGCGCTGCTCGTCTACGCCGTGTGGGTCTCGCTGACCTTCAAGCGGCACGGCTTCGTCGGCGCCCTGAAGAACTTCACCGGCTACGACAAGTCGCTCGGTGCGGCGCTGCCGGTCGTCATGCTGATCGAGGCCTTCTCGAACCTGCTCGTGCGACCCTTCACCCACGCCGTGCGGCTCTTCGCGAACATGTTCGCGGGCCACATCCTGCTGGTGCTGTTCACCATCGCCAGCTGGTACCTGCTGAACGGCATCGGGATCGCTTATGCCGGCGTCTCGTTCGTGATGGTCCTGGTGATGACCCTCTTCGAGCTCTTCATCCAGGCCCTGCAGGCGTACGTCTTCGTTCTCCTGGCCTGCACCTACATCCAGGGCGCGCTCGCCGAGCACCACTGAGCGTCCCGCACCACCCCCATTCGTCCGGTGGCCCACCCCCCACCGGCCCGTGAAGAAAAGGAAGAACCGGAATGTCCTACACCCTGGCCGCTGTCACCGGCTCGATCGCTTCCATCGGTTACGGCATCGCCGCCTTCGGTCCCGGCATCGGCGTCGGCATCATCTTCGGCAAGGGCACCGAGGCTCTCGCCCGTCAGCCCGAGGCCGCCGGCCTGATCCGCTCCAACCAGATCCTCGGCTTCGCCTTCTGTGAGGCGCTCGCCCTGATCGGTCTGGTCATGCCGTTCGTCTACGGTCTGTGATCGTCTGATTCACGACCGGCCCACCAGACGAAAGGCACTCTGATATGAGCAAGCTGCTTCATATCGCGGCCGAGGAGGTCCAGAACCCCCTCGTCCCGCCGATCCCCGAGCTCGTCATCGGCCTGCTCGCCTTCGTCATCGTCTTCGGTTTCCTCGCGAAGAAGCTCCTCCCGAACATCAACAAGGTTCTGGAGCAGCGGCGCGAGTCCATCGAGGGCGGTATCGAGAAGGCCGAGGCCGCTCAGACCGAGGCCCAGAGCGTCCTTGAGCAGTACAAGGCCCAGCTCGCCGAGGCCCGGCACGAGGCCGCGCGCCTGCGCCAGGAGGCACAGGAGCAGGGCGCCACGCTCATCGCCGAGATGCGCGCGGAAGGCCAGCGGCAGCGCGAGGAGATCATCGCCGCCGGTCACGCGCAGATCGCGGCCGACCGCAAGGCCGCCGCGTCCGTGCTGCGCCAGGACGTGGGCAAGCTCGCCACCGACCTGGCCGGCAAGCTCGTCGGCGAGTCCCTCGAGGACCACGCCCGGCAGAGCCGTGTGATCGACCGGTTCCTCGACGACCTCGACCAGAAGGCCGAGGCCGCACGATGAACGGAGCGAGCCGCGAGGCCCTGGCAGCCGCACGTGAGCGTCTCGACGCGCTGACGGACTCCACGTCCGCCGACGCCGGCTCGCTCGCCGAAGAGCTGGCCGCCGTCACCGCGCTCCTCCACCGCGAGGTGTCGCTGCGCCGGGTCCTCACCGACCCGGCGCAGGACGGCGGGACCAAGGCGGACCTGGTCCGGCGCCTGCTCGGAACCCAGCTCAGCGGCGCCGCCGCCGACCTGGTCTCCGGCATGGTGCGCTCCCGCTGGTCGCAGCCCCGCGACCTGGTGGACGCGCTGGAGGAGCTGGCCGACCTCGCCGACCTCACCGCCGCGCAGAAGGCCGGCGCGCTCGACAGCGTCGAGGACGAGCTGTTCCGGTTCGGCCGGATCCTCTCCGCGAACAACGACCTGCGCGCCGCGCTGACCGACCGCAAGGCCACCGCCCCGGCCAAGAGCGAGCTGCTGAACAGCCTGCTCGGACGCAGGGCGGACGCGACCACCGCACGTCTGGTGACGCGTCTGGTCTCCGCGCCGCGTGGACGTAGCCTGGAAGCGGGACTGCAGTCCCTGTCCAAGCTCGCCGCCGACCGTCGCAACCGCATGGTGGCCGTCGTCACCTCCGCGGTGCCGCTGAGCGACCCGCAGAAGCAGCGCCTCGGCGCCGCCCTCGCGAAGCTCTACGGCCGCGCCATGCACCTCAACCTCGACGTCGACCCCGCGGTCGTCGGCGGGATGCGGGTCCAGGTCGGGGACGAGATCATCAACGGCTCCCTCGCGGACCGGCTGGAGGACGCGAGCCGCCGACTGGCCGGCTAGCGCCGACGCGTCCCCCGCGCACCACGCGGCGGACGCGGCAACTGAACACGTCGTACGTACCTACGGCCCTGGTTGGGCCGTGCAGAGGATTCACCTCTTTCCGGGGGGAGTCCCCGACTCGTGGAATACCCCCAAAGTGAAACTTCGGGCCCAACAAGGAGAGCAGGGAACTCAGATGGCGGAGCTCACGATCCGGCCGGAGGAGATCCGGGACGCACTGGAGAACTTCGTCCAGTCGTACAAGCCGGACGCGGCCTCGCGCGAGGAAGTCGGCACGGTCACCGTCGCCGGCGACGGCATCGCCAAGATCGAGGGTCTTCCCTCGGCCATGGCCAACGAGCTGCTGAAGTTCGAGGACGGCACCCTCGGCCTCGCCCTCAACCTCGAGGAGCGCGAGATCGGTGCCGTCGTCCTCGGTGAGTTCAGCGGCATCGAAGAGGGCCAGCCGGTCTCCCGCACCGGCGAGGTCCTGTCCGTCGCCGTGGGCGAGGGCTACCTCGGCCGCGTGGTCGACCCGCTCGGCACCCCGATCGACGGCCTCGGCGAGATCGAGACCGAGGGCCGCCGCGCCCTCGAACTGCAGGCCCCCACGGTCATGCAGCGCAAGTCGGTGCACGAGCCGATGGAGACGGGCTACAAGGCCGTCGACGCCATGACCCCGGTCGGCCGCGGCCAGCGTCAGCTGATCATCGGCGACCGCGGCACCGGCAAGACCGCGCTGGCCGTGGACACGATCATCAACCAGCGTGACAACTGGCGCTCCGGCGACGTGAACAAGCAGGTCCGCTGCATCTACGTCGCCATCGGCCAGAAGGGCTCCACCATCGCGTCGGTCCGCCGCGCGCTGGAGGAGAACGGCGCCCTGGAGTACACGACCATCGTCGCCGCCCCGGCGTCCGACCCGGCCGGCTTCAAGTACCTGGCGCCCTACACCGGCTCGGCCATCGGCCAGCAGTGGATGTACGAGGGCAAGCACGTCCTCATCATCTTCGACGACCTGTCGAAGCAGGCCGACGCCTACCGCGCCGTCTCCCTGCTGCTGCGCCGCCCGCCGGGCCGTGAGGCCTACCCGGGCGACGTCTTCTACCTGCACTCCCGCCTGCTGGAGCGCTGCGCCAAGCTCTCCGACGAGATGGGCGCCGGCTCGATGACCGGTCTGCCGATCGTCGAGACCAAGGCCAACGACGTGTCGGCGTTCATCCCGACCAACGTCATCTCCATCACCGACGGCCAGTGCTTCCTGGAGTCCGACCTGTTCAACGCCGGTCAGCGCCCGGCCCTGAACGTCGGTATCTCGGTCTCCCGCGTCGGTGGCTCCGCCCAGCACAAGGCGATGAAGCAGGTCTCCGGCCGGCTGCGCGTGGACCTCGCCCAGTTCCGTGAGCTGGAGGCGTTCGCCGCCTTCGGTTCCGACCTGGACGCCGCGTCGAAGGCGCAGCTGGAGCGCGGTCAGCGCATGGTCGAGCTGCTGAAGCAGGACCAGTACCAGCCGATGTCCACCGAGGACCAGGTCGTCTCCGTCTGGGCCGGCACCACCGGCAGGATGGACGAGGTGCCGGTCGCCGACATCCGCCGCTTCGAGAAGGAGCTGCTGGAGTACCTGCACCGCAGTGAGCAGGGCCTCATGACCTCCATCCGTGAGGGCGGCAAGATGTCGGACGACACCCTCCAGGCCGTGGGCGACGCGGTCGCGGCCTTCAAGAAGCAGTTCGAGACGAGCGACGGCAAGCTGCTCGGCGAGGACGCCCCGGCCGCTGCCGCCAAGTGACGTCCAAGGAAGGGACCTGACTCATGGGAGCCCAGCTCCGGGTCTACAAGCGTCGCATCCGATCCGTCACCGCGACCAAGAAGATCACCAAGGCGATGGAGATGATCGCCGCCTCGCGCGTCGTCAAGGCGCAGCGCAAGGTGCGGTCCTCCTCGCCGTACGCCCGGGAACTGACCCGTGCGGTCACGGCGGTCGGCACCGGTTCGGACGCCAAGCACCCGCTGACGACGGAGGCGGAGAACCCGACCCGTGCCGCGGTCCTGCTCCTCACGAGCGACCGCGGCCTGGCCGGCGCCTTCAACTCCAACGCCATCAAGGCGGCGGAGCAGCTGACCGAGCGCCTCGAGCGCGAGGGCCAGGAGGTCGACACGTACATCGTCGGCCGCCGCGGGCTCGCGCACTACAACTTCCGCGAGCGCACGGTCGCGGAGTCGTTCACGGGCTTCACCGACGAGCCCTCGTACGCGGACGCCAAGAAGGTCGCGACGCCGCTGATCGAGGCCATCGAGAAGGACACGGCGGACGGCGGGGTGGACGAACTCCACATCGTCTACACCGAGTTCGTCTCGATGATGACGCAGACCGCGCTCGGCTCCCGGCTGCTCCCGCTGCGTCTCGAAGAGGTCGCCGAGGCGGGGACGTCAGCGGCTGAGGCCGCGGCGTCCACCAAGGACGAGATCCTTCCGCTGTACGACTTCGAGCCCTCGGCGGAGGACGTCCTCGACGCCCTGCTGCCGCGCTACGTGGAGAGCCGCATCTACAACGCGCTGCTCCAGTCGGCCGCTTCGAAGCACGCCGCCACGCGGCGCGCGATGAAGTCGGCCACCGACAACGCGGGCGAGCTGATCAACACGCTCTCCCGTCTTGCCAACGCGGCCCGCCAGGCCGAAATCACCCAGGAAATCAGCGAGATCGTCGGTGGCGCAGGCGCTCTGGCCGACGCAAACGCGGGGAGTGACAATTCATGACCACCACTGTTGAGACCGCGACGGCCACGGGCCGAGTCGCCCGGGTCATCGGCCCGGTCGTCGACGTGGAGTTCCCCGTCGACGCGATGCCGGAGATCTACAACGCCCTGCACGTCGAGGTCGCCGACCCGGCGAACGCGGGCGAGCTGAAGACGCTGACCCTCGAGGTCGCCCAGCACCTGGGCAGCGGCCTGGTCCGCACCATCTCGATGCAGCCCACCGACGGCCTGGTCCGCCAGGCCGTGGTGACCGACACGGGCTCGGCGATCTCCGTGCCCGTCGGCGAGTTCACCAAGGGCAAGGTGTTCAACACCCTCGGTGAGGTGCTGAACAGCGACGAGTCCTACACGGGCGAGCGCTGGCCGATCCACCGCAAGGCGCCGAACTTCGACGAGCTCGAGTCGAAGACCGAGATGTTCGAGACCGGCGTCAAGGTCATCGACCTGCTCACCCCGTACGTCAAGGGCGGCAAGATCGGCCTGTTCGGCGGCGCCGGCGTCGGCAAGACGGTGCTCATCCAGGAGATGATCTACCGCGTCGCCAACAACCACGACGGTGTCTCGGTGTTCGCCGGTGTCGGTGAGCGCACCCGTGAGGGCAACGACCTCATCGACGAGATGAGCGAGTCGGGCGTCATCGACAAGACCGCCCTGGTCTTCGGTCAGATGGACGAGCCGCCGGGCACCCGTCTGCGCGTCGCGCTGGCCGGCCTCACCATGGCCGAGTACTTCCGTGACGTCCAGAAGCAGGACGTGCTGTTCTTCATCGACAACATCTTCCGCTTCACGCAGGCCGGTTCCGAGGTGTCGACCCTGCTCGGCCGTATGCCCTCCGCGGTGGGCTACCAGCCGAACCTGGCCGACGAGATGGGTCTCCTCCAGGAGCGCATCACCTCGACCCGCGGTCACTCGATCACCTCGATGCAGGCGATCTACGTCCCCGCGGACGACCTGACCGACCCGGCCCCGGCCACCACCTTCGCCCACCTCGACGCGACGACGGTTCTCTCCCGTCCGATCTCCGAGAAGGGCATCTACCCGGCCGTGGACCCGCTGGACTCCACGTCCCGCATCCTGGACCCGCGCTACATCGCGCAGGACCACTACGACGCGGCCATGCGGGTGAAGAACATCCTGCAGAAGTACAAGGACCTGCAGGACATCATCGCGATCCTCGGTATCGACGAGCTCGGCGAGGAGGACAAGCTCGCCGTCCACCGCGCCCGTCGCGTGGAGCGCTTCCTGTCCCAGAACACCCACGTCGCCAAGCAGTTCACCGGCGTGGACGGTTCGGACGTGCCGCTGGACGAGTCGATCGCCGCGTTCAACGCGATCTGCGACGGCGAGTACGACCACTTCCCGGAGCAGGCGTTCTTCATGTGCGGTGGCATCGAGGACCTGAAGAACAACGCGAAGGAGCTGGGCGTCTCCTGAGCCACGTGCTCGAGTGAGAGGGGGGCGGGCACCGTCCCGCCCCCCGATCCACGCCCACTAGACTTGTAACCAACACCCGGCGGACCTGCCGGGTGGTGACCCGAGGAGCCATCTTGGCTGCTGAGCTGCACGTCGCGCTGGTCGCGGCCGACCGAGAGGTCTGGTCCGGGGAGGCCACCCTGGTCGTCGCGCGCACCACGTCCGGCGACATCGGCGTCATGCCCGGTCACCAGCCGCTGCTGGGTGTGCTGGAGTCGGGCCCGGTGACCATCCGTACGAACGACGGCGGGACGGTCGTCGCCGCGGTGCACGGCGGTTTCCTCTCGTTCGCCGACGACAAGCTGTCGGTGCTGGCGGAGATCGCCGAGCTGTCGCACGAGATCGACGTCCAGCGTGCCGAGCGGGCGCTCGACCGTGCGAAGTCGGACGCCGACGCCTCTGCGGAGCGTCGCGCGGACGTTCGCCTGCGGGCCGCTGCGGCGGGCCGCTGAACGACCGGGGTGCCCGAGGCGCCTTCCGAGCCGTTTAGGCTCTGAGGGAGCCGTACGATGACGTCACTCAGCCGCGGCTGGGACCGGAGCGATCCGGACCCGGTCGCGGCTGAGGCAGATCTGGATGATTTTTCCGTTCCGTTACCTAGGAGACGAGGAGGTCGGTGTCGATGGTCCTCGCTCTGACTGTGTGCGGAAGTGTCGTGGCGCTCGTGGTGGTGGGCCTCTTCGTCTTCGGTCTGCGCCGCCGCCTCATCCAGCGTTCCGGCGGGACCTTCGACTGCAGCCTGCGCTGGGACGCCCCCGAACCGGGCGACTCCGGCGGCAAGGGCTGGGCGTACGGGGTGGCCCGCTACAACGGGGACCGGGTGGAGTGGTTCCGGGTCTTCTCCTACGCCCCGCGCCCGCGCCGGGTCCTGGAGCGCTCGGTGATCGAGGTGGCCGGCCGCCGGGTGCCCGAGGGCGAGGAGGAGCTGGCGCTGCTGTCGGACGCGGTGATCCTCGCCTGTCTGTACCGGGGCAGGCGGCTGGAGCTCGCGATGAGCGACGACGCGCTGACCGGCTTCCTCGCCTGGCTGGAGGCGGCCCCGCCCGGCCAGAGGGTGAACGTGGCGTAGCCGGGCGCCGACACACGGGTGCTCCCCCGGACCGGGTCCGGGGGAGCACCTCTGCCGTGCGGGGTCCTGCGGACCCGCGGTCTACTTCAGGCCGCTGTCGATGGCGGTGGCCAGCTCGCCGTTGGCGGTGTCACCGCTGAACTCCCAGAAGAACGCACCGCCCAGGCCCTGGTCCTTGGCCCAGTCCATCTTGCTGTCGATGGTGGCGGGGGTGTCGTAGGACCACCAGGTGTCGCCGCAGTGGGCGTAGGCCGTGCCGGCGACGGTGCCGGTGGCCGGGCAGCTGTTCTTGAGGATCTTGTAGTCCTCGATGCCGGCCTCGTAGGTGCCGGGCGCCGCTCCGGTGGCCGCGCCGCCGGGGGCGGCCTGGGTGACACCGGTCCAGCCGCGGCCGTAGAAGCCGATGCCGAGCAGCAGCTTGCTCGCCGGGACGCCCTTCGCCTTCAGCTTCGAGATCGCGGCCGCGGAGTTGAAGCCGTCCTGCGGGATGCCGTCGTACGAGGTCAGCGGCGAGTGGGGGGCCGTGGGACCGTCCTTGTCGAAGGCGCCGAAGTAGTCGTACGTCATCACGTTGTACCAGTCGAGGTACTGGGCGGCGCCGCCGTAGTCGGCCGCGTCGATCTTGCCGCCGTCCGAGCCGTCCGCGGTGATGGCCGCGGTGACCAGGTAGTCCTGGCCGAACTCGGCGCGCAGGGCCCGGGAGAGGTTCGTGAAGGCCGCCGGGCCGCTGGTGTCGCAGGTGAGGCCGCAGGCGTTCGGGTACTCCCAGTCGATGTCGATGCCGTCGAAGACGTCGGCCCAGCGCGGGTCCTCCACGACCTGCTTGCAGGACTCGGCGAACGCGGCCGGGTTCTGCGCGGCCTGGCCGAAGCCGCCGGAGTAGGTCCAGCCGCCGAAGGAGTACAGCACCTTGATGTGCGGGTACTTCGCCTTCAGCTGGCGCAGCTGGTTGAAGTTGCCGCGCAGCGGCTGGTCCCAGGCGTCGGCGGTGCCGCTGACGGACTGGTCCGCGGTGTAGGCCTTGTCGGTGGCGGCGTAGGCGTCGTCGAGCTTGCACTGGCCGCCCACGACGTTGCCGAACGCGTAGTTGATGTGCGTGATCTTCTCGGCCGAGCCGGACGTCACCAGGTCCTTGACGTGGTAGTCGCGGCCGTAGACGCCCCACTCGGTGAAGTAGCCCAGCTTGATCTTGTCGCCGGTGGGCGGCGGCTCCGTGGTCCCGCCGGTGGTGCGGACCTTCACCGAGCCGCTGACCGGGCCGGTCTGGTCGGCGGTGTCACGGGCCCGCACGCCGTACGAGTAGTCGGTGCCCTTGCTGAGACCGCTGTCCGTGTACGAGGTGCCGGTCACGGTGGCGACCCTGGCGCCGTCGCGCAGGACGTCGTAGTTCTTGACGCCCTTGTCGTCGGTGGCCGCGGACCAGGACAGCTTCACCGAGGTGTCGGTGACGCCGGAGGCCGAGGGGGTGCCGGGCGCGGAGGGTGCCGCGTCGCCGGGGACGGAGGTGCCGTCGCAGCTGCCGCCGTTGAGCTCGCAGCCGGCGGGGGAGCCGGTGCCGGAGCCGTTGAAGCCGAAGCTGACGGAGGCGCCGGGGGCGAGGGTGCCGTTCCAGGACGTGTTCTTGGCGGTCCAGTGGTTGCCCGAGGACGTCACGTCGGCGTCCCAGGAGGAGGTGACGGAGGTGCCGGAGGGGAAGTCCCACTCGACGGTCCAGGCGCTGAGGGCGGTGGTGCCGGTGTTCTTCACCGTCCACTTGCCCTCGAAGCCGGAGCCCCAGTCCTGGGTCTTGGCGTAGGTGGCGGTGGCGGACGTCGCTGCCTGGGCGGGACTCGCGAGGGCGACGAGGGCGGAGAAGGGGAGGAGCAGGGTCGCGAACCCTGCCACGGCTCTGTGTCCGAAGCGCATGCTGCGCCTCCTTTGTGAGGCCGGATGTCGTCGCGGGCATGACTGAGCCATCACACCCGCGGTGCCGTGAGGATAGAAAGGTCTGGACCACGGGTCAATAGGTCTGGACCACTAGGCCGTCACGGCCCCTGGACGCCCAACTCCTGTGCGAGTACCGCCGCCTGCACCCGGCTGCGCAGGCCCAGCTTCCCCAGAAGGCGGCTGACGTGCGTCTTCACCGTGGCCTCCGCCATGTCGAGACGCTCCGCGACACCGGCGTTGGACAGGCCCTCGCCGAGACAGGCCAGCACCTCCCGCTCACGCCGGGTCAGGGAGTCCAGCACCGACAGATCGGCCGCGGCCGCGCGGGCGGGCTTCGCCGCGAACTCGGCGATCAGCCGTCGGGTGACGGCCGGGGCGACGATCCCCTCCCCGCGCGCCACCGTGCGCACGGCCGCGATGAGGTCCTTCGCCTCCGTGTTCTTCAGCAGGAACCCCGAGGCCCCGGCCCGCAGCGCCCCGAAGACGTACTCGTCGAGATCGAAGGTGGTCAGCACCAGCACGTCGGCGAGCTCCTCCGCGACCACCTGCCGGGTGGCCGCCACCCCGTCCAGGCGCGGCATCTGGACATCCATCAGCACCACGTCCGGCCGCAGTTCGCGGGCGAGGGCCACCGCCTGCTCGCCGTCCGCCGCCTCGCCCGCCACCTCGATGTCGGGCGCGCTGCGCAGGATCAGCACCAGCCCGGCGCGGACGGCCGACTGGTCCTCGGCGACCAGGACGCGGATCATGCGGTCTCTCCTCGGAGGGTGGGCGCGGGGGTGGTGGCCGTGGCGTCGGCGGGGGGGGGGCCGGAGAGGGGCAGGGAGGCGTGCACGACCCAGGTCCCGGGCCGCGCGGAGCCGCCGCCGTCCCCAGGGCCGGCCTCGAAGGTGCCGTGCAGCAGGGCGACCCGTTCCCGCATCCCCACCAGACCGGCCCCGGAGCCCGGGGCGCGCGGGGCGTCCCGGTCGCCGTACGGGCTGACCACGCGGATGTCCAGGGCGCCGGCCTCGTGGCGCAGCCGCACGGTGACCGGCCCCCGGCCGGCGTGCTTCAGCGCGTTGGTCAGCGACTCCTGCACGATCCGGTACGCGGCGAGCTCCACCGGCGGCGGGACGTCACCGTGCGCGGCGTCGGGCAGCGGGTCGAAGGCGACGTCCAGGCCGTTGGTGCGGGCCCCCTCCACCAGGGAGCCGAGACCGTCGAGGGTCGGGGTGGCGGCCGGCTCCCGGTCGTCGTGGTGGCGCAGGATGCCGATGAGGCGGCGCATCTCGGCCAGCCCCTGGACGCTGTTCTCCCGGATCACGGCGAGCGCGTCCCGGGAGGCGGCCTCGTCGTCCAGGGAGAGCGCGGCGGTGGAGTGAATGGCGATCGCGGACAGGTGGTTGGCGACCATGTCGTGCAACTCCCGTGCCATCCGCGAGCGTTCCGCGGTCACCGCCTGGGTGCGGTCCATCTCGGCCAGCAGCGCGGTCTGCTCGGCGCGCAGCCGGGCGGTCTCGGCGGCCTCGCGGTGGTTGCGCACGATCAGCCCGGTCGACGCGGGCGTGAACGCGACGACGCCGACGGCCACCCCGACCAGCAGTGCCTCGGGCACCCGCCACACCGCGTACGGCACCAGCGCCCCCGCGACCGTGAGCAGCGCGGTGATCCGCGGGAGGAGGCGGGCGGCGGCGGGCGTGCCGTACAGGACGGCGGCGTACATCAGGTCGGTGTACATGATGATCGTGACCAGGCTGCCCTGGGTGAGTCCGTCGGCGAGCAGCGCGGCCGTGCCGGTGAGCAGCGCGGTGCGCGGGGCGCTGCGGCGCAGCAGCTCGCAGCCGGCGATCACGACGAGCGGGACCAGGAGCGGCCACCTGCCGTCGAAGACCACGTAGGCTTCGTCGGCGGGCCGCATGCCCAGCCCGATGCCCCACAGCAGCAGCCCGCCGGACAGTCCGGCGAGCGAGGCCCACACGTCGAAGCGGTGGGGCCGGGGAAGTCGTGGGGCCATGACTCCATCCAACACGCTGAGCGCGGCCGTCGCCTGATGCCCGAGAACGGTCCTCGGCGGCGCTGTACTGCACCTTTCGATGTACGGGGAGTTCATCGGCGGCGACGACGCCGGCGGCCGGTGCGCACGGGAGCCTGAAAGGGTGACCGAGAGGAGCCAACCGTGATCGTCGCCCTGATCGTCGCCTGTGAGATCGGCTTCTGGGTGCTGCTGGCCGCCGGACTGGCCTTCCGCTACCTGCTGAGAATGCCGCGCACCGGACTGGCGCTGCTGCTGTGCGAGCCGCTGCTGGAGGTCGTCCTGCTGGTCGCCACCGCGGTCGACCTCAGGAACGGCGCCGAGCCGGGCTGGGCGCACGGCCTGGCCGCGCTGTACATCGGCTACACCGTGGGGCACGGCCACCGCACCGTGAAGTGGCTGGACGGCCATGCCGCCCACCGCTTCGGCGGCGCCCCGAAGCCGGCCGGACCACCGCGCCACGGGACGGCCCGCGCCCGGTACGAGACCAAGCTGTGGCTGGGCACGCTGGCGGGCGCCGCCGTGGCCGTCGCACTGCTCCAGCTCGCCGTCTGGTACGTCGGCGACGCGGGCCGTACCGGCCCGCTGGAGGACTGGCGCGTCACCGCCCTGCGCATCACCGCGATCCACGGCGTGGTGGCCCTGGCCCACTGGGTCTGGCCGAAGAAGGACCCGGCGGGGGAGTCCCGGGCCGGGACGGACACCGGCAAGGAGCGTGTGGGCCGGTGAACCGGGCGTCCAGGAATCTCCTCGCGGGGGCCGCCACACTGGTGGCGGGCCTGGGACTGTGGCTGTTCGACGGGGGAGTGGACCTGCCCCTGGTCACCCCCGCCAAGGTGGGGGTGGTGATGATGTGCGTCGGCGGGGCGGAGGTCCTGCTGGGCCTGTACCGGGCCGCGCGGACCGCGGCCGGGTCCCGGTAGGGCGTGCTGCGGGAGCGGCGTCGTCCGCCCGGAGGGCGGGCCCGCGGCGTCCGGCACGGTGCATCGCAAGGCGGAGGGCCGTCCGCGTACCAGGTGTACGCGGACGGCCCCACACCACGGCGAGGTGCCGTGCCGGACGCCGCGGGCCGGACGGGACTTCCGGAACACGCCCTGGGGCTCAGCGCTCCCCGCCCGGCACCCACAGCACGTCGCCGGTCTCCCTGTTGGCGATGCGCGCCAGGATGAACAGGAGGTCGGAGAGGCGGTTGAGATAGGTGGCGGTGAGGGCGTTCATCGTGTCGCCGTGCGCCTCCAGCGCGGCCCACGTGGAGCGCTCCGCGCGGCGGACCACCGTGCACGCCTGGTGGAGCAGGGCGGCACCCGCCGTCCCGCCCGGCAGGATGAAGGAGCGGAGCTTCTCCAGCTGCCCGTTGAAGCGGTCGCAGTCCGCCTCCAGCCGGTCCACGTAGAACTGTTCGACCCGCAGCGGCGGGTACTCCGGGTTCTCCACGACCGGCGTCGACAGGTCGGCGCCCACGTCGAACAGGTCGTTCTGGACGCGGGTGAGGACCGCGACGACCTCCGCCTCCAGGCCGCCCAGGGCGATCGCCGCGCCGATCACCGCGTTCGCCTCGTTGGCGTCGGCGTAGGCGGAGATCCGCAGATCGGTCTTGGGGACCCGGCTCATGTCGCCCAGGTTCGTGGTGCCCCTGTCACCGGTCCTGGTGTAGATGCGCGTCAGATTGACCATGCGGCCAAGCCTAGTTGCGCCCGGGCACGGCGGACACGGTGGGCGGGTCCGTACCGGGGACCGCCCGCCGTGCCCGCCGCGCGGCGCCGGGTGCCGGACCGGTCCGTCAGATGCCGCGGGTGGGGGCCGACCAGTACGGCGACGGGTCGTGGGCCACGTGGACGTGGTCGTTGTGGCCGGGGCAGCCGGGGCCGAGGATCTCCGAGAAGCCGTGGGTCCTGCTCTGCCCGGCGAGGGTGCAGAAGCCCGGGGAGCCGACCAGGTCGGCCGCGTCTCCGTAGAGGTGACGGCTGGTCGAGGAGCCGCCGACCGCGTTGTTGCAGGCGTAGGACCGGAAGCCGCTGGAGATGTTGATCGGCACGTCACCGAGCTGGCGCCGCATGGCCTCCAGCTTCCACATGGTCTTCAGGGCGTTCGCCCTGGCGGTGGCCGCCGGGACCGCTCCGCCCGACCAGGTGGAGTTGCACCGGTTGAGTTCGGCGTAGGTGAAGTGGACCGGCGTGCAGTCGGAGTCCTGGAGCGCGTAGATCCTGCTGAAGGTCGCCGGTCCGGCCACGCCGTCCGCGGCCAGCCCGTAGGCCGCCTGGAACTTCCTGACGGCGGCGGCGGTGCGGGCGCCGTACCGGCCGTCGTAGGAGAGGCGTTCGCCCGAGGTCACCCAGCCCGCGACCCGGATCTGCAGCTGGGTCACGTCGTTGCCGGAGGAGCCCTGGGACAGCGTGCGGTTCCAGGTGTAGCAGTCGTCGGCGTGCGCCGTGCCCGCGGTGACACTCACACCGAGGACCGCGCCAGACATGACCATGATAAGGGAGAGGAGGGTTCGTGCCGCGCGTCTGAGCATGGTGGCATCCCGGCCGTCGGTCGCTGGAGGGGGCGGTGCCGTCGGCCGGACGGCGATCGTCGACCAGCGTGCGCCACACCGCTACGCGCGTCAACAACGCGCCGGTGAATGCCCGGAGTTGACTGCGGGGGGATCCGGTGGGCGAACCCTGCCGTCCGTCACCGGCGGGGAGCCCCGCCGGAGTCGGGGACGGTACGGTCCTCGGGCGTGATCGGTGTCTCACGGCGTGAGACGTGACACGCATTACTAACCCCTCACACATCCGCTCGCGGACGCTAGTGTCCGCGAGTGACAGGCATGAACAGTGTGTGAGCGTTTCGAAGGGGAGTCGCACAGTGGCACGGAAGCTCGCCGTCATCGGGGCCGGCCTCATGGGGTCCGGAATCGCCCAGGTCTCCGCCCAGGCGGGCTGGGACGTCGTGCTGCGCGACGTCACCGACGAGGCGCTCGCCCGGGGCACCGACGGCATCAAGGCGTCGTACGACAGGTTCGTGGGCAAGGGCAGGCTCGAGGCCCACGACGCCGACGCGGCCCTCGCCCGGATCACCGCGACCACCGACCTGGACGCCTGTGCCGGCGCGGACGTCGTGGTCGAGGCGGTCTTCGAGAAGCTCGAGGTCAAGCACGAGATCTTCCGAGCCCTGGACGGGATCGTGCGCGACGACACCGTCCTCGCCTCCAACACCTCCGCCATCCCGATCACCAAGATCGCGGCGGCGACCCGGCGCCCGGAGCGGGTCGTCGGCGTCCACTTCTTCTCGCCGGTGCCGATGATGCAGCTGTGCGAACTGGTCCGCGGCTACAAGACCAGCGACGAGACCCTCGCCGCCGCGCGTGGGTTCGCCGAGTCGGTCGGCAAGACCTGCATCGTCGTCAACCGCGACGTGGCCGGCTTCGTGACCACCCGCCTCATCTCCGCCCTCGTCGTCGAGGCCGCGAAGCTGTACGAGTCGGGTGTGGCGAGCGCCGAGGACATCGACCTGGCCTGCAAACTGGGCTTCGGCCACGCCATGGGACCGCTGGCCACCGCCGACCTGACCGGCGTGGACATCCTGCTGCACGCCACCGGCAACATCTACACCGAGTCCCAGGACGAGAAGTTCGCCGCTCCCGAACTGATGCGCCGGATGGTTGACGCGGGTGACATCGGCCGGAAGAGCGGGCAGGGCTTCTACACGTACTGATCAACCCGAACCCCCGGCCCGGTCACACGCCGGGGTGAATTCGGTATCGGTTCGCTTACGCGGGGCAACCTCCGCAGGCTCCACGCAGTCAGAGGTTGCATCACCGTCATGACCGAACCGCGGAGACACGAGACGCACGCACCGGGGAGCGCATATGCACATCAGGGGCGACCACGCCGAGCTGGTCGTCGGGGGCCGCCTCGACGTCCGCAGCGCGGCGGACGCCCGTACGGTCCTGCACGCGGCCGTCGACGACGGAGTCGGCGACCTGCTGCTGGACCTGTCCGAACTGGACTCCTGGGACGCCACCGGACTCGGCGTGATCATGGGAGCCCACCGACGGGCCGGCCGCCGCGGCCGGCGTCTTGTGCTGCGCGACGTACCGCCGCAGATGCAGCGCCTGTTGGTGGCCACCCGGCTGCACCGGATCCTGGCGATCGAAGGAGGCATCGGGGTGGACACACTGCCCCGTGTGTGAGGTGCGGGACAGGGCCTGCCGGACCGGACCGGACGGGCGGCCCCGGACGGGCGGACGGCGGGCCCGGGCCGGCCTCGGCCGAGGGTGCGGGCCGCGCACAATCCTCACGAGACCGTGACGTCCCGGACCGCCCGGCACCCCGGGCTGTCGTGGATACTGAGCGAAGGTTTAGGGTTCGGCTACCCGCCGCCTTGCAACCCTCGAGCTTGCAACCCTCGAGCGGGACCGGACCAGAAGCGACAGCGCGGTGTGCGGCGACACCGGGAGTCCGACGACAGGACCCAGGCACACAACGCTTTTGGGGGGCTAGGACCTATGGACCCGAACAACCCGGGACCCGAGGAGTACGGTCGCGACGGCGACGGGCACGCGCCCCGCCAGCGCCCGCCCAGGGATCCCCTCGCATCGGAAATCGGACAGCACGCGCCCGCACTCGCGCGCACGGTGCAGCTCGTCTCCGGCGACTACCTGCTCACCGTCAACCCCGTCGACGGCAGCGAGATAGAGCCCTGCCCGCCCGCCGAGCGGCCCGCCCGCCCGGTGAAGCTGACGGAGGCCGAGCGCGCCGGGACCGCCCGTGCCGCGAAGCCGCCCGTCCCGCCGGGGCCCGCGCAGACCGAGCTGCCGCTGCTGGCCCGCCAGGACGAACGCGAGAAACTGGTCCGGCTGCTCGCCCGCGGCCGCTCCGTGCTCCTCACCGGGCCCGCGGGCTCCGGCCGCACCCGGCTGCTCGACACCGTCGCCGAGGACTGCGCGGACCTCGCCCCCGACGGTGTCGTCCGCGTCAACGGCCACCGCCGCAGCACCGAGGACCTGCTGTACGACCTCTTCTACGCCGTCCACGGCGCGCCCCTGCACCGCCCCGGCCGGGACGAACTGGCCGAGTGCCTGCGGGAGGTCGGCGCGGTCGTCGTCCTCGACGACCTCGGGTTCGGCGGGGCCGCCCTGGACGAACTGCTGGACGCCACCCCCGAGTGCGCCTTCCTGCTCGGCGCCACACCGGACGTGCCCGCCCCGTCCGCCGGCTCCGGTGTCGAGGAGATCGCCCTCGACGGCCTCGACCGCGCGGCCGGCCTGGAACTGCTGGAGCACGCCGTCGGCCGGCGCCTCACCGAGGACGAGTCGAACTGGGCCGGTGACCTCTGGTTCGAGTCCGAGGGTCTGCCGCTGCGCTTCGTCCAGGCCGGCGCCCTGCTGCGGCAGCGCGACCGGCTGCGCGCCGGGACCAGCGCCGTCGACGAGTTCGGCGTCTTCGAGGACACCTCGCCCGAGGACCTGCCCGAGGACCTGCCCGAGGACGTCGTCGAGGGTGACGAGGTTCCGCTGCCCTCGCTCGGCGAAGCGGCCGCCCCCGCCCCGCTGCTCGCCTCCCGGCTCAGCAGCTCCGCCCGCGCCACCCTGCGGTTCGCCGTCGCGCTCGGCGGTGAACTCCCGCACCAGGCACACCTGCCCGCGCTGGTCGGCGACACCCACGCCGACGCCGCGCTCGGTGAACTGGCCGCGTGCGGACTGGTCTCCGCCGTCGGCTCCCGCTACCGGCTCGCCGCCGGCGTGCCGGCCCAGCTGGAGGCCGCCGGGTACACCGACGAGGCCGAGGCGCAGGCCCGTACCGCCGCCCAGCACTACGCCTGGTGGACCGGGCACCCCTCGGTCACCCCGGAGCGGGTCTGCGCCGAGGCCGACGCCGTGCTCGCCGCGCTCGGTCTGCTGTCACCGCTCGGCCCGTCCGGCGGCGAGGGCGAGCCCAGCACCGCCGTGCAGCTCGCCCGCTCCGCCGCACCCGCGTTCGCCGCGGGCCTGCACTGGAGCGCCTGGGAGCGGACGCTGCGGACCGGCGCGGAGGCCGCCCGGCTCGCCGGGGACGTGGCGGAGGAGGCCTACTTCCACCACGAACTCGGCATCCACGCCCTGTGCACCGGTGACCTCGACCGTGCCCGCGCCGAGCTGGAGGCCTCCATCGGTCTGCGCGGCGCCCTCGCCGACAAGCGCGGCACCGTCGCCGGACGCCGCGCGCTGGCCCTGGTCGCCGACCGCTCCGGCATCCCGATGACGCCGACCGCGGGCGAGGAGGTGCCCGACGCCCACTACGAGGAGTCGGTGTCGCCGCCCCGCGGGGTGCCGACGGCCTTCCCGGAGCTCCAGCCGCCCACCGACACCGGGCTGATCGTCCACCGCACCGCGCCCGCGCCTGTGCCCGCGCCCGCGCCTGTGCCCGTGCCCGCGCCGGGGCCCGCGCCCGCCTACCGGGCGGCGGGCGGCCTGAAGGGCATGGCCAGGCGCAATCTGGTGGCGGCCGGCGCGGGCGCGCTGCTCGTGGCCGTGCTGGGCACGGTGGTCACCCTCGGAGCCACCTCGGAGAACGACGCGGGCACTCCGTCGGAGAACGTCGGCGTCAACCCGTCCGCGAGCCAGGGCGTCGACGACGGCAGCCTGGGCGCCGACCCGCGTGCCGACGAGAACGGCGACACCGGTGGCGCCACCAGCCGGCCGACCGACCCCGGCCCGGACGGCGCCCTCGGCACCTCGGACGATCCGACGCCGACGGCCACCGGGTCGGGCGAACCCTCGGACGACCCGAGCGGCACGGAGGAGCCGGACGATCCGACGACCGGCACGGGTCCGTCGAAGTCCCCCGGGCCGTCCGGGCCGTCCGGCGAGCCGTCGGACTCCGACGGTCCGACGGAGCCGGACGGTCCGACGGAGCCGGACGGTCCGACGGATCCCGGTGAGGAGCCGTCCGAGCCCGCCGAGCCGACGGAGGAGCCGACGGAGGAACCCCCGCCGCCCGAGACGTCCAACTCGGCGAGCGGACCCGCCCCCTCCACCCCGGCCGAGACGGAGGCGAGCAGCTCGGCGAGTGCCCCGCAGAGCGGCGACCCGGGCACGCCCGGCAGCTCCGGGACGACGGTGATCTGACGGACCCCACCGCGCGACGAAGGGCCGGCCCCCCTCCTGGAACCCGAGGGGAGGAATCCGGCCCTTTGCATATGCCGTGGTGGCGTGACGGCGTGCGCCGCGGTGCCGGGCACCGCGGCGACGGTCAGAACAGGCGCAGCTTGTCGTCCTCGATGCCCCGCATCGCGTCGTAGTCGAGGACCTGGCAGCCGATGCCCCGGTCGGTGGCGAGCACCCGGGCCTGCGGCTTGATCTCCTGGGCGGCGAACACACCGCGCACCGGGGAGAGATGCGGATCGCGGTTCAACAGCTCCAGATAGCGCGTGAGTTGCTCCACGCCGTCGATCTCACCACGCCGCTTGATCTCCACCGCGACGGTCCGGCCCTCGGCGTCGCGGCAGAGGATGTCGACCGGGCCGATGGCGGTCATGTACTCGCGGCGGATGAGGGTGTAGCCCTCGCCGAGCGTCTCGATGCGGTCCGCCAGCAATTCCTGGAGGTGTGCCTCCACGCCGTCCTTGATCAGGCCGGGATCGACGCCCAGTTCGTGCGAGGAGTCGTGCAGGACCTCCTCCATCGTGATGATGAGTTTCTCGCCCGCCTTGTTGACGACGGTCCAGACCCCCTCCTCGTCGCCGGTGCCCTCTTTGAGGGCACAGGGCGGCGACATCCAGTTCAAGGGCTTGTAGGCCCGGTCGTCGGCATGGATGGACACGCTGCCGTCCGCCTTGACCAGGATCAGACGGGGTGCCGAAGGCAGGTGCGCGGTGAGCCGCCCGGCGTAGTCCACGGAGCAGCGGGCAATGACGAGACGCATGGTCGGCAACGCTACTCGACGGGCCGGGGTCGACGCGATCCGCCCTCACGCGCACCCCGCCGGCGCATCCGCGCACCGCACCGCGACAGGCTCCGCACCAGCCCTCGCACCACACGTGCCCCCCACTCCCAGGAGCCCCTCCCGACCCACGCGGCCCGTCCTGTATCTCCTGGAAAACGCGTGTTCTCCGATGGCCGATTACCGGCCCACAGGAAGTCCCGCATCCGGGGATTCGCCTGGTGCGGTCACGGCCCGTTGCTTACGGTATTGAACGGGAGGTCGCGACGTGTGTACGCAGCGTGGCGGAATGCGCGATCTCCCGTATCTGTCAGGCAACCCCCGCCCTGCGGGGGTGCGAGAGGAGAACCCATGTCGCTCGACGTCTCACCGGCCCTACTCGAACAGGCCGAGCGAGGCGAGGTCGACGAAGCTGACTTCGTCGACTGCGTCCGGACCTCCCTGCCCTACGCATGGGAGATGATCAGCTCCCTGGTGGCCCAGCTGAAGGTCGACGGCGGAGAGTTCGCCGACAACCAGACGCCCCCGCCGGACGAGCAGGCGCGCGGCCAGCTGTTGCGCGCGCTCGCGAGTGACGCGATACGCGGCGCGCTGCAGCGGCACTTCGGTGTCCGGCTGGCCTTCCAGAACTGCCACCGGGTGGCCGTGTTCCCGCTGGACTCCTCGGTCGACGAGAGGCTGGCCAAGTTCACCTCGGTCCGCGGTCAACTGCTGAACCAGTCACCGGAACTGCGCGACTGCTGACGCACCACGTCGGTCGCTTGCCGCTCCGTACGCGGAGGTGCGGTTTTTTGCACCGGGGCGGCAAGCCACCATCGGACCCCCGGCTCGTTCAGGGCCTGTCGGCGAGTTGGGGGATCACCTCGCGGCCCAGCCGCCGCACGGTCTCCTCGGTCGCCGCGAGGTCGCCGGAACCCTCGACGAACAGCGCGAACCGGGAGATGCCGGTCCGCTCCCCGGTCGCGGCGAGCCGGTCCGCGCACAGCCGTGGGGTACCCACCGGGTGCAGCCCGCAGAGCAGTTCGGTGTAGGCCAGTGGGTCACGCATCCGCCGCCGCCGGCCGTCCACCGTGACATGGGCCCCGAGCCCCTGCCGCAGCCAGCCCGGCATCGCCTTCAGCAGCGTCTCCGCCGCGTCGGTGCGCCGGTCGGCGATCTGGCAGACACCGGCCGACACGTGGGACGCCCGGCGGATCTCCGGCACGGGCCGCCCGCACGCGCGCGCGTGCCGCGCCCACAGGGCGACCATCCCGGCCTTCTCCTCGTCCCCGACATGCATGCCGAGCAGCATCGGCAGCCCGCGCTCGGCGGCGAGCCGCACGCTCGCCGGGGAGGTGCAGGCCACCACGACCTCGGGGCCCGCGGCCTCGGTGAGGGCCTCCGACGGGCGTGGCACGACGGGTACTTCACGGAAGCGGTAGCGCTCCCCGCCGGCCGCGACGGACGGTTCGCGCAGCCAGCGCACCAGCAGGTCGAGCGATTCCGGGAACCCCCGCTCGTACGCCTGCAGGCCGGCGCCGAACACCTCCAGGTCGACCCACGGCCCACCGCGCCCGACGCCCAGCGAGAACCGGCCGCCGCTGGTGACGTGCAGCAGCGCGGCCTGCTCGCCGAGCGCCACCGGGTGGACGGTGGGCAGCACGCTCACCGCCGTGCCGACCCGGATGCGGCGGGTGCGGCCGAGCAGTAACGCCGCCAGGGTGATCGCCGACGGACAGGTGCCGTACGGCACGAAGTGGTGCTCGCCCAGCCAGACCGCGTCCAGCCCCGCCTCCTCCGCCACTTCGGCGGAACGGACCGCTCGGTGCAGCGCCTCCCCCTCGCCCTGCCCGGGGAACCGGGCACCCAACACGAAACTTCCCACACGCATCGCTTTCCTGCTTCCTCGGCTCCGACACGGAGCTCCCCCGCAGGGCACAACCGTCTGACACGTGCCGAGGACACGGCCGGGAGGGGGAATGTGCGGATTGTCTGCAGAACGGGCGGTCCGTGAACCGGTGCCGCACCGCCGTGAAGTGAGGCTTGTGAGGATTGGTTCCGTGCGCGTACCCGGCTCCGCCCCGCGTAGGCTGGATGCGGTCCCTGCATCCTGTACAGCCCCGTGAGGTGTCCTGTGTCCCCGCGCCGCAACCGAGCCAAGGGAGCCGGTTCGTCCGGCAGGAGCGCCGAGGACGACCGGTCCGGGCGCTACGGCGGCTGGCAGTCCGCCGAGAGCTGGCGGGGCGAGGAGTGGAACGTCCGGCACGTGGCGGGGGCCAGCGCCCAGGGCAAGGCGTACCGGTGCCCCGGCTGCGACCAGTTGATCCCGGACGGGGTGCCGCACGTGGTGGCCTGGCCGGACCACTCGGGGGTCGACGAACGCCGGCACTGGCACACGTCCTGCTGGAACGCCAGGGACCGCCGCACCACGCGGGTGCAGCGGTCCCGTAACGCGCCGAGGTTCTGAGGCCTCCGGGTCCCTAGACGTCCCGCTTTCCGAGGAGGGCGAAGGCCGCGCCGAACGCCACGGCCGTGAGCCCGAGCATGATCCACAGCGGGTCCCAGCCGGACGGGCCGGACGAGCTGAGGGAGTTGGCGTAGAAGATGCTCAGCTGGTTCGGGATGGAGTACTCGAACAGCGCGGTGCGCACGCCCTCCAGTGACGAGGCGAACATGAACATCGCGATCACCAGCGGGGCGAGCACGGCGCCGATCATGAGGGTGATGGCGCCCGCCGAGTGCCGGACGATCGAGCCGACGGCCAGCGAGAGCGCGCCGAGCAGCGCGATGTAGAACGAGACTCCGACGGTGGCCTTCAGCCACTCGCCCCCGGTGGGCTCGTCCGCGTTGTTGCCCGCCAGCATGGCCACGTGCAGGAACGCGACGACCGTCGCGGACACCAGCGTGACCACGAAGGCGATCAGGAAGAACACCAGGGCCTTGGCCGCGAGCACCCGGCCGCGTGAGGGGCAGGCCACCATGGTGGTGCGGATCATGCCGGTGCTGTACTCCGAGGCGGTGGTCAGCACGCCCAGGGTGATGACGCACATGATGCCCAGGAGCAGGCCGAAGAAGCCCAGGGAGAGCGCGTTCCCACCACCGAGGTCCGGGTCGGTGCCCGCCACCACCAGACCGGTCAGCAGGCCGATGCCGACGACGAGGAACACGAACACGCCCAGCGTCCACATCGTGGAGCGCACCGACTTGATCTTCGTCCACTCGGAGGCCAGCGCATGCCCGAAGTGGGTGCGCACCACCGGGATCGGCGAGGTGTAGCCGGGGTACGGGGAGGGGGGCGCGGCCGTCTGCCATGCGGGCGCGGCCTGCTGCGTCGGGGGCTGGGGCGTGCTCATCGGGCGTCCTCGGGCTTGGTCACGTCGGAGCCGGCCGGGCCGGCTGGGGCAGCGGGGACGGCAGGCGACGCGGCCGGGGCGGCGGCCGGAGGGGGAGTGACCGGCGCGGTCGGGGCGGGCTGCGGGGCGGGCCCGGCATACGGGTTGGCCACCGGTGCGCCCGGGGCCGCCGCAGGGCCGCCCGGAGCGCCGTACGGGCCCGCGGGGGCCTGCGGCGCTGCACCCGGCGCCACCGCGAACCGCTGACCGCCCTGCTGGGGCGGCGGCGGGGCGTACCAGCCGGGCTGGCCCTGCCCCGGCACCGACAGCGGCGGCTGCGCGCCCGGCGGGAGCGGCTCCTGGAACCCCTCCTTCTGGTCGGTGGTCGAGCGGTAGTCGACCGCGCCCTGCGTCATCCGCATGTACGCCTCCTCCAGCGAGGCCTGGTGCGGGGACAGCTCCCACAGCCGTACGCCGGCCTCGTGGGCGATGTCGCTCAGGCGGGGCAGCGGCAGCCCCGTCACCCGCAGCGCGCCGTCCTGTTCGGGCAGTACGTGGCCGCCCGCCCCGGTGAGCGCGGCGGACAGCTTCTCGCGCTGCTGCGGTTCGCTGTCCGGAGTGCGCACCCGGGCGAAGTCGGCGGAGTTCGCGGAGATGAAGTCCTTCACGCTCATGTCGGACAGCAGCTGCCCCCGGCCGATCACGATGAGGTGGTCGGCGGTCAGCGCCATCTCGCTCATCAGGTGGGAGGAGACGAAGACCGTACGGCCCTCCGCGGCGAGCGTCTTCATCAGGTTGCGCACCCAGAGGATGCCCTCGGGGTCGAGGCCGTTGACCGGCTCGTCGAAGAGCAGCACCTGGGGGTCGCCGAGCAGCGCGGCGGCGATCCCCAGCCGCTGGCCCATGCCCAGGGAGAAGCCCTTGGAACGCCGCCGCGCCACCTCGTGCAGCCCGACCACACCCAGCACCTCGTCGACGCGGCGGGCCGGGATGCCGGACAGCTGGGCCAGACTCAGCAGGTGGCTGCGGGCGGACCGGCCGCCGTGCACCGCCTTGGCGTCCAGCAGGGCGCCGACCTGCCGGGCGGCGTTGGGCAGCCTGCGGTAGGGGTAGCCGCCGATCGTGACATGGCCCGCGGTGGGGTTGTCGAGACCGAGGATCATCCGCATCGTCGTCGACTTGCCCGAGCCGTTGGGCCCGAGGAAGCCGGTGACGGCGCCGGGCCGCACCTGGAAGGAAAGGTTGTACACAGCGGTCTTGTCGCCGTACCGCTTGGTCAGGCCGACTGCCTCGATCATGCTCCGCCCCATCGAGAGGTTCAGGACAACGGGGGCGCACGCCCCCGTAAGGGTTAGGAGGATATCGAGAGGCTGACGGTTCCGCCCAAGGCGAGGTAAAAACCGGCCCGCCCGTCCGCGTTCCCTCCGCTTTCCCTGCGCGTCGCGCTTCCTCAGCAGCAGGTAGCCGCCGGCGAGCGCCGCGATCACCCACAGCACCATGATGCCGAGTCCGCCCCAGGGCCCGTACGGGGTGTCGCCGTCGAGCGGCGTGACCACCTGCATGATCCGGCTGCCGGCCTGGTCCGGCAGGAACCGGCCGACCTTCTCCGTCGCGGGGACGTTGCCCAGGACGGTGGAGATCAGGAAGAAGAACGGCATCAGGATGCCCAGCGACAGCATCGGGGAGCGCAGCATCGTGGCGACACCCATCGAGAACACCGCGATCAGCGTCATGTACAGACCGCCGCCGATCACGGCCCGCAGCACCCCCTCGTCGCCCAGGGACGCCTGGTGCTCGCCGAGCATCGCCTGCCCGAGGAAGAAGGCGGCGAAGCTGGTGGCCATGCTCACGACGAGCGCGAGCGCGGTCGCCACGGCGAGCTTACCGGCCAGGAAACCGCCCCGTTGCGGCACGGCCGCCAGCGAGGTTCTGGGCGAGGCACAGCAGATGGTTGAAGGCGCTGCGGCCACCGTGCACGGCCTCGGCGTCGAGGAGGGCGCCGATGTACTTCGGCGGGTCCTTGAGCCCGTCGTAGTGCTTGCCGTCGATCCGGACGTCACCGGCGGTGGGCCGGTTCAGGCCCAGCACCATCCGCACGGTGGTGGACTTGCCCGCGCCGTTGGGGCCGAGGAAGCCCGTGACGATGCCCGGTCCGACGGTGAACGTCAGGTGGTCGACCGCCACCTTCTCGCCGTACCGCTTGGTCAGCCCCACGAGCTCGATCATGCGGCAACGCTAGAACGGGACGAGGCCCTCTGCCACCTCGGTGGCAGAGGGCCTCGCCGATGTCCGGCCACGGTGCTCCGGCCCCGGGGCCGGCCCGGAACCGCTGGTTACCGCGTCTGCTGCGCCGGGACCCCGCGGGAGGCGGGCTCCTCCTCGGCCGGCGAACCGGCCGCGGCCACCGCGGCGCCCGTGAGCGTCGCCAGCATCTCGCGGACGTTGGTCAGCTGGGCGTTGATGGAGTCGCGGCGGTTGGTCAGCGCCGCCAGCTCCCGCTCGGATTCCGAACGGATCCGGTCGGCCTTGGCGTTGGCGTCGGCCACGATGTCCTCGGCCTGACGCTGGGCGGTCTCCACCGTCTGGCGGGCCCGGCGCTCGGCGTCCGTGCGCAGCTTCTCGGCCTCCAGGCGCAGCTGCTCCGCCCGGTGCTCGATCTCGGCCAGACGCTTCTCGGCCTTGGCCTGACGCGACGCCAGGTCGCGCTCGGACTGCTCGCGGCGCTTGGCGAGGTTCGTCTCGAAGTCGGCGGCGGCCTGCGCGGCCTTCGCGCGGGTCTCCTCGAAGAGGGCGTCCGCCTCCTCGCGCTTGGACTGGGCGTCCCTCTGGGCGTCCGACCGCAGCTGCGCGGCCTCGCTCTGCGCCTTCTCGACGATCCGGACGCCGTCGTCCTCGGCCTTGGCCTTGCGCTCGGCGGAGTACGACTCCGCGTCGTTGCGCACCTGCTGGGCGGCGGACTCGGCGAGCTCGCGGTGCTGCTCGGCCGCGCGCCGGGCCTCCTCACGGAGGTCCTTCGCCTCCTCCTCGGCCAGGCGAAGGATCTTCTCCACCCGCGCGCCGAGCCCCGCGTACGACGGTTCGGCGTCGGTGACCTGGGCCTGGGCGTTCTGCGTCTCGAGGTGGAGCTCCTCGATGCGCTTTTCCAACGCGGTGATACGGGCGAGAGCGCTGTCACGGTCGGAGACGAGCTTGGAGATGCGTTCGTCCACCTGAGCGCGGTCGTATCCACGCCGCACAAGCTCGAAGCCGTAGGGGGAAGTGTCGCTCATGGGGTTCCTGTCGAATGAGACCGGTGAGGTGATAGGGGGAATCCTAGGGGCCGAAGCGCTGTGTCATCGAGCGGATGCACGTTTGATACGGAGAATGACACCCCTTTTGAGTGGCCGACCCCCGGAGTGCTTGCCAAGCTCATCCTCAAACCCCCTTACCGGCAGGGGATTTGACCTGCCGGCAAGGGATTTCGCTCACCCTCGAAGGATTCTGCCAGGTTCGTCGTGAGAAGTCCTAACCGTCCGAGGACTTGCTCCGCTGGCCGGGCGTACCGGCCGCCGCGGCCGCCGCGGCCGCCTTCACCCCGTTGTCCTTGCCGCCGGGCGCCTCGAACGACTCCAGCGCCTCCAGGACGTCCTGCACGCGTGAGATCTCGACGTTGATGTCCTCGCGCCGCCGCACCAGGACCTCCAGCTCGCGCTTGCCCTCCTCGACCGTGGCCCGCGCCTCGCGGACCGCCTCGGCCTTCAGCTCCTCGGCCTCCCTGACCAGTGCGGCCTTCTTCTGCTCGGCCTCCTTCAGGAGACCCTCGGCCTTCTTCACCGCGGCGATACGCACCTTGCCCGCCTCGGAGTTGGCCTCGGACACGATCTCCTTGGCCTTCGCCTGCGCCTTGGCCAGCTGCTCCTCGGACGCCTTGATCAGCGCGTCGCAGCGGTCGCCGGTGGACTTCATCGTCTCGGACGCCTCACGGCGGGCCCGCTCGTGCAGCTCCTCGATCTCCTTGGTGATCCGGTCCCGCAGCTCCTCGGCCCGCTCCCTGATCCGGGTCGCGTCCCGGCGGGCCCCGATCAGCAGCTCGTCCGCGTCCGTACGGGACTTCTCCACCCGGGAGTTGCCCTCGACCGTCGCCTCCGAGACGAGCCGGTCGGCCTCGGCACGGGCGGCGCCGACCATCGAGTCGGCCTGGGCCTCCGCGTCCGCGGTGGTCTTCTGCGCCTGCTGCTGCGCCTCGGTGAGCAGCTTGTCCGCCTCGGCGGCGGTCTCCGTGATGAGGGTGTCGACCTGCTCGGCCGCCTCCGAACGCCGCTTGTTGGCGTCCTTGCGGGCCTCGTCGAGGGTGCGCTCGGCGTCCTCGCGCGCGGACGTCACCAGCCGGTCCGCCTCCCGCTCCGCGTCGGCCTTGAGCCGCGCGGACTCGCCGCGGACCCGCTCCGCGTGCTGCTGCGCCGAACCGGCCGCCGCGGCCGCCTCGGCCCGCAGCCGCTCCGCGTCGCCGGACGCGTCCGCGATCAGCTTCTCGGCCTTGGCCGCCGACTCCGTGCGCAGCCGGTCGGTCTCCGCGATCGTCTCCGCGGTGAGCCGCTCTGCCTCGCCGCGCGCCTCGGTGATCAGGGTGTCCACCTGGGCCGCCGCGTCCGAACGGATCCGGTTGGCGTCCTCCCGGGCCTCGGCGCGGGTGCGTGCCGCGGTCTGCTCGGCCTCGGCGACCGCGTCCGACGCCTCCGTACGCATCCGCCGGGTCTGCTCGGAGACCTCCGAACGGACCCGGTCCGCCTCGGTGATCGCCTCGGACACCGTGCGCTCGGCGAGCGCCTTGGCGGCCTCCGTCTCCTCCTGCGCCTCGCGCCGCAGCCGGGCCGCGTCCTCGCCGGCCCGCTCCCGCTCCGCGTAGGCGTCGGTCCGGACCCGCTCCGACTCCTCCTGCGCCTCGCGGCGCGTGCGGTCCGCCGCGTGCTCGGCGGCCTGGCGCAGCCCGGTGATCTCGTCCTGCGCCTGCTCCTGCAGCCCCGCGACCGAGTCCCGCACCTGCTGGGCGTGCTGCTCGGCCGCCGACACCATCTCGGTGGCGCGCCGGTCGGCCTCCTCGACCAGCCGTACGGCCTCGGCCTGCGCCTCCTCCACCCGCTTGCGGGCCGACGCCAGCAGCTCCTCGCTCTGCTCCCGGGCACGCTCGCGCTCCTGGTCGGCCTCCGTGCGGGCCGCGCCCAGCAGCTCCTCGGCCTCGCGCCGGCGCCGGGCGGCCTCCTCCTGAGCGCCGGCCAGCGTCTCCTGCGCCTCCGCGCCGAGCCGCTCGGCCGCGGCCAGTGCCTCGGCCCGCATCCGGTCGGCGCTGTCCTGCGCCTCGGACTTCAGCCGCTCCGCCTCCGCCGCGGCTTCCGACCGCAGCCGCACGGCCACCGACTCGCCCTCCGCGCGGGAGGCCGACGCGTCCGCCGCCGCCTCGTCGCGCAGCCGCTCCGCCTCCGCCTCCGCCTGCTCCCGCAGCGCACGGCCCCGCTCCGCCGCCTCGGTGCGCAGCCGCTCGGCCTCGTCCGCCGCCTCCCGGCGGATACGGACCGCCTCCTCGCGGGCGTCGCTCAGCGCCTGCTCGGCCGAGGCGAGCCGCTCCTCGGCCTCCGTCTGCAGCCGGGTCAGCTCCTGGTCGGCCTCCGCGCGGCGCGCGGTGACGGCCCGCTCGGCCTCCTCGTGGACCTCGCGTGCGGCCCGCTCGGCGTCCTCCCTGAGCGCGTCGGCCTGCTCGACGGCGTCCGCGCGGTGCCGCTCCGCCTCCTTGCGGGTGCGCTCCAGTGTCTCCTCGGCCTGCCGGCGCAGCGCCGTGGCGCGCTCTATGGCCTCGGTACGGACCTTCTCGCTGTCCGTCTGCGCGGTGGAACGCAGCTCGTCGGCGTCGGCCTTCGCCTTGGCCAGCAGCTCCTCGGCGGACCGGGCGGCCTCCTCGATCTGCGACACGGCCTGCTTACGGGCCTCCGCACGGATCTTCTCGCCCTCGGCGACCGCCTCGGCCCGCAGGTGCTCGGCCTCGCCGCGCAGCCGGCGGGCCTCCTCCTGGAGCTCGACCGTCTTGGCCCGGTACTCCTTGGTGTCGTCCTTCGCCGCGCCCTTGAGCTGCGTCGCGATGTCGTGCGCCTCGGCGCGCAGCCGGTCCGCCTCCGCCTCGGCCTCCCGGCGGATCCGCGCGGCCTCCTCGGACGCCTCCTTGGTGGTCCGCTTGGCTTCCTCCGACGCCTTGGTGAGCACGTCCTCGGCGGTCCGGGCCGCCTTCGACAACTGGGTGGCGCTCTCCTCGGCGGTGACCGTGCGGGCCCTCTCGGAGGCCTCCGCGACGATCTTCTCCGCCTCCGCGCGGGCGTCCGCGACGATCTGCTCGGCGTCCGCCTTGGTGGTCTCGGCCTCCTTGGTGGCCTCGGTGACCAGCCGGGCGACCTGCTCCTTGGCCGTACGCGTACGGGTCTCGTTGGCGGCCTCGGCGGAGGCCAGCGCCTTCGAGGCGGCCTCCTTCGCCTCGGCGAGCACCTTGTCCGCCTCGGTACGGGCCGCGCGCAGCGCCTCCTCGGCGTCCGCCATGCGCTGCTCGGCCGCCTTGGCGAGCTCCTGGGCCTCGCGGCGGGCGGACTCCGACTCACTGGCCGTCGACGTCCGCAGCTGCTCGGCGTGGTCGGTGGCCTCCTGCGCCTGCGCGGAGGCGGCGCTCAGCAGCCGCTCGGCGTCCGCGCGGGCCCGGCGCAGCGTCTGGTCGGCCTCCGTACGGGCGGCCTCGGCCTCGCTGCGCAGCCGGTGACGGGCCTCGGAGGTCACCCGCTCGGCCTCCGCGCGGGCGGCGGCCAGGGCCTGCTCGGCCTCCGCGCGGGACTCGTCGAGGAGCCGGCGGGCCTGCTGCTCGGAACGGGCCCGCACCTGCTCGGCCCACGCCACGTTCTCGTTGACGTGCGACTCGACGGTCTGCCTGCGCTCCGCCAGCTCCTGGTCGAGCTGCTGGCGCCGGGTCACCGCCTCCTGGTGCAGCTCGGACTGGAGCCGGGCCGCCTGCTCGGCGTGCTCCTGGAGGATCCGCTGGGTCTGCGCCCGGACCTGGCTCAGCTCGCGTTCGGCGTCCGCGCGGAGCTGGTCGGCCTGCACCTGCGCGTTGCGCAGCATCTGCTCGGCCTGGTAGCCGATGTCACCGCCCTCGTAGGCGGGCCGGGACATGATGGTGCGCCGCGCCTCGTGCAGCTTGGCGCGCAGCACCTCGACCTGGTAGCCGAGGTCGTCGGCGTGCTGGATCGCCTTTTCCCGCTCGGTCTTCAGCCGCTTCATCTCGGCTTCGAACCGAGAGAGGTGGTCGACGTCAGCCGCCGGATCTCGCTCCTGGCTCTCGTAGCCCCGCACTGCGCGGTCCCATCCGTCCCCTGGTCGCAACTCTGGCCGAGTCCCGTCCGTCCGCCGAACGGGACCCCCGGGGAATGGTGTCAGATCAACGGAGGGACATGCGCTGCTGCCCCCGCGCTCGCCCCCCGAAACCCGGACCCCGGTACGTCCTGCTGTCAAGGCCGGCGACGCTCACCCGAACGGAGGCAGTCGTCACCTTTCTGACGGCAGGACCCGATCGCCCTGGACCGAGCGGCGACCGCACCCAACCCTACCGGCCCTTATGTACGTGGGTCAGTGCTCAGGTGACTCAACTGGCGCCGAAGTGACCAGTTCTGTCAGTACGCCATGACAGTCCTTGGGATGCAGGAAGGTGATTCGTGACCCCATGGAGCCGCGTCGGGGCTCTTCGTACAGGACGCGCACCCCCTTGTCCTTGACCGCGGCGGCCTCGGCGTCGACGTCCGCCGTACCGAAGGCGATGTGGTGGACTCCCTCCCCGTTCTTCGCGAGCCACTTCGCGACGGTGGAGTCCTCCCGGGTCGGCTCCAGCAGCTGGAGGTAGGACGCGCCTCCGTCCGAGGTCTCGTTGATCTTCAGCATGGCCTCGCGCACGCCCTGCTCCTCGTTGACCTCGGAGTGGAACACCTCGAAGCCGTAGGTGGCGCGGTAGAACTCCACGGTCGCGTCGAGGTCGTGGCAGGCGATTCCGATGTGGTCGATTCGCGTCAGCATGGAATCAGTGGAGCGTCACCGTGACGGTTACGCAACGTGCGCGCGATCACACCGACGGCCCGATGACGGGGCGGACCGCAGCTCAGTACATTCGAAGTAAACCCTCGTTCACTCCTCGGCTGTGCAGCCGGAAGGGGATCGCAGCTCATGGCTTCTGCATCTTCCGCACCATCCCCAGCGAACGGCACGACGTCCGTCATCGTCGCGGGTGCCCGGACCCCGATGGGCCGGTTGCTCGGCTCGCTCAAGTCCTTCTCCGGAGCCGACCTCGGCGGCTTCGCGATCAAGGCCGCCCTCGACCGTGCGGGGATCGGCGGCGACCAGGTCCAGTACGTGATCATGGGGCAGGTGCTCCAGGCCGGGGCAGGGCAGATCCCGGCGCGCCAGGCCGCCGCCAAGGCAGGCATCCCGATGAACGTCCCGGCGCTCACCGTCAACAAGGTGTGCCTGTCCGGCCTCGACGCGATCGCGCTGGCCGACCAGCTGATCCGGGCCGGCGAGTTCGACGTGGTCGTCGCCGGCGGCCAGGAGTCCATGACCAACGCCCCGCACCTGCTGCCGAAGTCCCGGGAGGGCTTCAGGTACGGTGCGGTCCAGATGATCGACGCCATGGCGCACGACGGTCTGACCGACTCCTTCGAGAACGTCGCCATGGGCGAGTCCACCGAGAAGCACAACACCCGCCTCGGCATCGGCCGCCCGGAGCAGGACGAGATCGCCGCCCTGTCCCACCAGAGGGCCGCCGCGGCGCAGAAGAACGGTCTCTTCGAAGCGGAGATCACCCCCGTCGAGATCCCGCAGCGCAAGGGCGACCCGGTCCTCTTCAGCCAGGACGAGGGCATCCGCGCCGACACCACCGCCGAGTCGCTGGGCAGGCTGCGCCCCGCCTTCGCCGAGGACGGCACGATCACCGCCGGTTCCTCCTCGCAGATCTCGGACGGTGCGGCGGCCGTGGTCGTGATGAGCAAGGCCAGGGCGCAGGAGCTCGGCCTCGAGTGGATCGCCGAGATCGGCGCCCACGGCAACGTGGCGGGACCCGACAACTCCCTGCAGTCGCAGCCGTCCAACGCCATCGCCCACGCCCTCGGGAAGGAGGGCCTCGAGGTGTCCGACCTGGACCTCGTCGAGATCAACGAGGCCTTCGCGGCGGTGGCCGTGCAGTCAATGAAGGACCTCGGTCTGTCCACGGAAAAGGTGAACGTCAACGGCGGCGCCATCGCCCTGGGACACCCGATCGGGATGTCCGGTGCCCGGCTGGTGCTGCACCTGGCGCTGGAGCTGAAGCGGCGCGGCGGCGGCGTCGGCGCGGCGGCGCTGTGCGGCGGCGGCGGGCAGGGTGACGCGCTGATCGTGCGGGTACCCAGGGCCTGAGCGAACCGGTCGTCCCTTTCATCCGTAGGTCTTGACGGGTCTTACTTGTGAACGGAGCAGTGATGCAGGACGTCTCCACTCTGGTGGCACGGGCCAGGGAGGGCGCACCGCGTGCCGTGGCCCGACTGATCTCCCTGGTGGAGGGGGCGTCCCCGCAGCTGAGGGAGGTCATGGCGGCCCTGGCGCCGCTGACCGGCAACGCGTACGTGGTCGGTCTGACCGGTTCGCCGGGCGTCGGCAAGTCGACGTCCACCTCGGCGCTGGTGAGCGCGTACCGCAGGCAGGGCAAGCGGGTCGGCGTCCTGGCCGTCGACCCGTCCTCGCCGTTCTCCGGCGGCGCGCTGCTCGGTGACCGGGTCCGGATGTCGGAGCACGCCTCCGACCCCGGCGTCTACATCCGTTCCATGGCGACCCGCGGCCACCTGGGCGGTCTCGCCTGGTCCGCGCCGCAGGCCGTCCGCGTCCTGGACGCGGCGGGCTGCGACGTGGTCCTGGTGGAGACGGTCGGCGTCGGCCAGTCGGAGGTGGAGATCGCCTCCCAGGCCGACACGTCGGTGGTGCTCCTCGCCCCCGGCATGGGGGACGGCATCCAGGCGGCCAAGGCCGGAATCCTGGAGATCGGCGACGTCTACGTCGTCAACAAGGCCGACCGCGACGGCGCCGACGCCACCGCCCGCGAGCTGAACCACATGCTGGGCCTCGGCGAGTCCCGTGCTCCCGGTGACTGGCGGCCCCCGATCGTCAGGACCGTCGCCTCGCGCGGGGAGGGCGTCGACGAGGTCGTCGAGGCCCTGGAGAAGCACCGCGCGTGGATGGAGGAGCACGGTGTCCTGGCGGAGCGCCGGCTGGCCCGCGCGGCCCGCGAGGTCGAGACGATCGCCGTCACGGCCCTGCGGGAGCGCATCGGCGACCTGCACGGCGACCGGCGCCTGGACGCGCTGGCGGAACGGATCCTCGGCGGCGAGCTGGATCCGTACCGCGCGGCGGACGAACTGGTGGCGGGGCTCACGCAGGGCTGATGCGGGGGCGGTGCCGAGGCGGACCCGGGCGCGCGGGCATCGGGTCCGCGGCCGGTGCGTGCTTCGAAAGGGGCGTTGTCCGCCCGGCAGGGGCGGGGCCCGCTGCCGGGCGGTACCGGGACACCTCCTACGCCCTCCGGCAGCGGGGAGCACCGCGGGACAAAGGGCCCGGCGGTGCACCGGATGTACGCGACCGTCCCGGTAACGAGGCGAGGCGGGGCGAGGCGCCGTGCCGGGCGTCGCGTGCCGGGCGGTGCCTCGGAGCACGCCCGGGGCGGCCGGAGCGCACGGGCCGGGCGGTGCGGGCACATGCGCCCGCACCGCCCTGTTCACGTGACCGGGTCGGAGGCCCGCTGGGAACTCCGCTCAGCGGTCGTCGCGGTCGTCGACCCGGTCGTCCGAGTCGTCGTCCGCGGTGATCTTGCCGCTGTTCAGGCCGACCAGCCACTCCCGGTCGTCCCCGCCGGCGACCGTCTCCACCTCCCAGCCCTTGGTGTCGTCGTCCAGGTCCACCGACGTCACGGTGCCCTTGGCGGCCGCCGCCCTCGCGGCCTCCCCGGCCGTCACCGACGTGCCCTTCAGCGCGGCGCGTGCCTCGGCGGTGTCGTCGTCCTCGTCGTCGTCCCGCTCCGGGCCCAGGACCTTTCCGCTGCTCGGGTCGATCCACACGCTGTGCCAGGTGTCGCCGCCGCCGAGGATGTCGACCTCCCAGGCCGCCTTGCCGCGGTGGTCGTCGTCATCGTCGTCATCGTCGTCGTCCAGTTCGACGGAGACCGCGGTGCCCGGCCGGTGCTTCAGCGCGGCGGCGACGGCCTCGTCCGCGGTCACGTCGGCGGAGAGCGTCCGAGAGCCGTCGTCCAGGTCGTCGCGGTCGTCGTCGCCGCGCCGGTCGTCCCGGTCGTCGTCGTCCGATGCCCGCGTCTCCGCCCGGTTCGTGGCCGTCGGCTCGTCGTCCCCCGAGACCGCGATGGCCGTCGCGGTGCCTCCGCCGACCAGTGCCGCGGCGGTGACGACGGCGATCACGATGTTGCGCTTCATGTGGGTTCCTCCCCGGTCGCTGCGTTTTCGACGTCCTCAATCTCGCCGACCGATGCTGAGAGGAACCTGAAACCGCCTGAAGTGATCTTCAGGTTCGCTCTGCGACTCTTGTGCCCATGCGCCTGTTGATCGTGGAGGACGAGAAGCGGCTGGCCCTGTCCCTCGCGAAGGGGCTGACCGCCGAGGGGTACGCCGTGGACGTCGTCCACGACGGCCGGGAGGGCCTGCACCGGGCCACGGAGGGCGCGTACGACCTCGTGATCCTCGACATCATGCTGCCGGGCCTCAACGGCTACCGCGTCTGCGCCGCCCTGCGCGCCGCCGGACACGAGGTGCCGATCCTGGTGCTCACCGCCAAGGACGGCGAGTACGACGAGGCCGAGGGCCTGGACACCGGCGCCGACGACTACCTCACCAAGCCGTTCTCCTACGTCGTCCTGGTGGCCCGGGTGAAGGCGCTGCTGCGCCGCCGGGGCCAGGGGGCCGGGGCCTCGCCGCTGCATGTGCTCGGGGACCTGAAGGTGGACACCGCCGCCCGCCGGGTCTTCCTGGCCGAGGACGAGGTGACGCTCACCGCCAAGGAGTTCTCCGTGCTCGAGCAGCTGGTGCTGCGGGCCGGCGAGGTCGTGTCCAAGCCGGAGATCCTGGAGCACGTCTGGGACTTCGCCTACGAGGGCGACCCGAACATCGTCGAGGTCTACGTCAGCGCCCTGCGCCGCAAGCTGCGCGCCGGGCTGATCCGGACCGTGCGCGGCGCCGGATACCGGCTGGAGAACGCGCCGTGACCCGCCTGTTCGGCTCGGTCCGCGCCCGGGCGGCGCTCGGAGCCACCCTCGTGGTTCTGGTGGCCCTCGTCGTCACCGGTGCCGCGGTCCTGCAGGCGCTGCGCTCCAACCTGACCGCCGAGGCCGGCACCCAGGCGGAGCGCACGGCGCGGGCGGTCGCCGCCGAACTCGCCGCGCGGACCCCGTACGACCAGCTGTCCGGGCTGGACAGCGAGACCGGGCCCGTCCAGGTCGTCGACGAGGACGGGAACCTCGTCGCGGCCACCGAGGACCTGCGGCGGATCACCGGCACGACCACCGACCAGGTCGAACCCCGCACGTCGTCCTTCCCCTCGCCCTCGGCGCCCCCCGCACCGTCGGCTCCGGCCCGCGACGATGACGACGACGATGACGACGACGACGATTTCGACGACGACGGGGACGACGACACCGGGGCCCCGCGGAGCCCTGTCGCCCCGGAGGGGTCCGGCGAGTCCGAACCGTCCCTCGCCCCCGGCGAGACCGGCCGGCAGACCACCTTCAGCAGCGGCACCGCGACCATGGACGAGGAGACCGCGGACTACCGCTTCGCGGCCGTGGACGTGCGGACCCACGCGCGGGGCCTGCTCACCGTCCACGCGGGCGCCCCGCTGGCCGCCGAACACAGCGCCGTACGCACCGCGCTGACCGTCATGCTGATCGGCTTCCCGCTGCTGGCGGCGCTGGTCGCCGGGATGACCTGGGTGGTCACCGGGCGTGCCCTGCGTCCGGTCGCCGGTATCCGCGAGGAGATGGCCGCGATCACCGCGTCCGAGGACCTCACGCGCCGGGTCCCGGAACCGGCGACCCACGACGAGATCGCCCGGCTCGCCCGCACCACCAACGAGACGCTCGCCGCCCTGGAGACATCGGTGGAGCGTCAGCGGCGGTTCGTCGCGGACGCCTCGCACGAGCTGCGCAGCCCGATCGCCTCCCTGCGCACCCAGCTGGAGGTGGCCGCCGCGCACCCCGGACTCCTCGACCTGGACGGCGCCGTCGAGGACACGGTGCGGCTGCAGCGCCTCGCCGCCGACCTGCTGCTGCTCGCCCGCCTGGACGCGGGGGAGCGGCCCGTCGACGCGCGGGTCGACCTGGCCGCGCTGGCCCGCGAGGAGGCGGTGGGACGCACGGGGGTGACCGTGGACGTGGAGCCGGGGGAGCCGGTGGAGGTGGCCGGGTCACGGGGGCAGCTGGCCCGGGTGCTCGGCAACCTGCTCGACAACGGACGCCGGCATGCCCGCGAGACGGTCTCGGTGACCGTGCGACGGGAGGGAGACCGGGCGGTGCTCGGGGTCGCCGACGACGGCGACGGGGTGGCCGAGGCGGACCGGGAGCGGATCTTCGAGCGGTTCGTCCGGCTGGACGCAGCCCGCAGCCGTGACGACGGCGGGGCCGGTCTGGGCCTCGCCATCGCGCGGGACGTCGCCGTACGGCACGGCGGGACACTCACCGCGGGTGCGGCACCCTCGGGCGGAGCCCTCTTCGAACTTCGTCTGCCGCTCGCCTGACAGGCGCCGGAGCGGGCCGAACCGGGCCCGGCCGGGTGGGAGACCACCCGGCCGGGGCTGCGGATCAGCGGTCGGCAGGTCAGCAGGTCACCTGATCGCCGGATGACCGGGCCGACCGGATCGACCGGATCGGGTCAGAAACGCCCGCGCTCTCCGCGCAGGTGCTCGGCGATGGGCTTCAGGGCCTTGTCCAGCTCACCGAGGGACTCGGGGGAGAGCAGGTCGATGAAGTGCCGGCGGACCGACGCCACGTGATGCGGCGCGACCTTCTGCATGGTCTCCACACCGAGGTCGGTGAGGACGGCGAAGAGGCCGCGCCGGTCGGACTCGCAGTTCTCCCGGCGGACCAGGTCCGCGGTCTCCATACGGGTGACCTGGTGCGAGAGGCGGCTCTTGGACTGGAGGGTGGCGGCAGCGAGGTCGCTCATCCGCATCCGGCGGTCCTCCGACTCGGAAAGGTTCACCAGGATCTCGTAGTCGTTCATTGTCAGGCCGAAGGGCTGCAGATCCTTTTCGAGCTGGTGCGTCAACAGCCTGTTGACCTCCAGGTGGGTGCGCCAGGCGCACTGCTCCGCATTGGTCAGCCAGCGCGTGGCCGTCTCGGTCTCCATGAATGAAGTCTACCTAAGAAGTTGAAAGGCGAACTAGTGAGGGTTTTCCTGTGGCGATGACGGCGTGCACGCGTTCGATGTCACACTCCGCAGACTACCGCTCACAGCCCGAAGCGGCGCTGGAGGTCTCCGAGCTGTCCGGGAAGGCGCGGTGCCCCCGCACCCTGTCCGTGCGCTCCTGGTGCCCCGCCGCCGGGCACTCCCGGCTGCTGCGGAGTGACCCCCGTGGCCTGCTCCGGCATCAGCGACTCGGACGACTGCAGCAGTACGGTGCCGGCCCCCACGAACTCGAACTGGTGCTCCTCGCCGGAGGCCCCGCCGAGGCCCGTCAGTGCACGTAGACCACCCATGACGCCGGTCATGTACCCGTGGTCGTAGTGGTGGCACGGGGAGGGGCAGTCCGCCCACCCGACCAGCGCCTGCGGGTCCACCCGGAGCGGGGGTTCCATGAACACCACCGGGCCGTTGGACGCGGCCACGAACTTTCCGGTTCCGATGAGCGTCAGGAAACCCGGCACGATCGACTGCTTCAGCGACAGACTTGGCTGAAAAGCAAGCAGATTGCCCGAGCGAATGGTCAGGTTGCCGTCCTCGAGGTCATACGCGTTGACGTCGAACGCCCGGTCGGCGAGCAGCATCTTGCCCGAGCCCTCCGCCACGACCCAGTCGCTCGCGTGCAGAGGCGAATGGAACGACGTACGGACCATCCGGTCGAGCCGGCCGTGTCCGACGCCGTTGAACTCGATCGTGCCGTAGTAGGCGATCATCTTCCCCTTCTGCAGGAACCACCGGCTCCCCGAGAGCTCCACGCAGAAGGTGTAGTGGTCGACGTTGTCGTCGGACGGCAGCGTCGTCGGGTCGAAGACCGTCACGCCCGGCTGCGGACCCGCGCCCGGGGTTCCGTACGTACTCACAGCTTCTCCTCCGAGGCCTGGACGAACACCGCGCCGCTGCCGCTGAGCTCCAGCTGGAACGCCTCGCCGGAGCCCCGCCCCACCATGTCCCGCCAGCCGAGCGCGGTGGACAGCTTGTTGCGGACGTCGCCGTGATGGGCGACGTAGGCCTGCGGATCGACGTGGATCGGGCGCTGCGGCGTGATCGGGATCTCGATCACGCCCCCGTGCGCCATGACCGCCACGGAACCGTGTCCCTTGAGCGTGGTGGTGAACAGGCCCTGCCCGGAGACCTGGCCCCGGACCATGCCCATCACCCCGCCCTGCGAGCCCAGGAACATCGTGCCCTGCTCCAGCGTGCCCTCGAACGCCAGCAGGCGGTCCGCCTCGACGTACAGGGTGTCCCCGGAGAGGTCGATCACCTGGATGTGGTGGCCTCCGTGCCCGAACAGGACCGTGCCGTCGCCCTCGACGGTCATCAGGGGCGTGTCCTCGCCCGCCACCCGCCGGCCGATCATCGAGCCGAGCCCGCCCTGGCCGCCCGTCGTGCTGGGGGTGAAGGCGACCTCGCCCCGGTAGGCGAGCATCGCGCCCCGCTGGCTGAACAGCCGCCGGCCGGGTGCCACGGTCGCCTCGACGACCTTCGAGTTGATCTCCTGGAAGGGCATGTCAGACGTCTCCCGCGATCGTGTTCCGCTCACTGGGCTGGACGTACACCAGCCCGTCGCCCTCGAACCGCATCTGGAACGCCTCGCCGCCGCCCTCCCCGAGCAGCGTGCGGAACGTCACCCCGGACTGGAGGGACTGGCGAAGGTTCCCCTGGTGGGCCACGTACGCGCCGGGGTCGACGGTCAGCGGGTACTGCGGGGCGACCCGGAGCACCACCGCGGGACCGTCCGACATGATCGCCGCCTGGCCGTGGCCCTCGACGGTGGTCGTGAACAGCCCGTTGCCCTGCGAGGCGCCGCGCAGACCGGTGAAACCCGTCCCCGTGCGCAGGCCGCCGTCGGTCGCCAGCAGGTTGCTCGACTCCACGTAGAGCGTGTCCCCCCGAAGACCGACCAGGTTGATCTCGGCGGCACGGTCCGCGAACCAGCAGACCCCGTGCCCCTTCACCTCCATCACCGTCATCTGCTCGCCGGTCAGCCGCCGGGTCACCATCCCCCGGATGCCGTCCCCGCCGCCGCTGAGCTTCCTGAACGCCATGTCGCCGTCGTACGCGACCATCGAGCCGTTCTTCGCCTTCACGGCGTCCCCGGTCATCTCGACGGCGAGCACCTTGCTGCTCTGAAGTCGGAACATCGCCACGTGTGTGACGGTAACCGCAGCCCCGCCCCCGGAACAGGTCCTCCCGGGGGACCCGCACCCGGAGGATTCCCCGAGGGCCCTTTCCCCGTGCCCGCCCGGGGCGCGCGGCACCGCACCGCGCCTCGCCGCGTTGCCGAGAAGCCCTGGTGGCTCCGCTGCGAGGGCTCGCCGGCGCCCTGCGGCGCACGGCACCGGACCGCGCGACCCGATCGGACGCTCAGAGGGAAAGGAGCCCTTGGGGCCGACCCGGGCCCGCCCCGCGTCCAAGCCGGACCCCCTCCTCCGGCCGCGGACGGTGTTTGCCACAATGGGCGGACGCTTGTGCATGCGTTCACAAACCGTCGGGCACAGGCCGCCGGGCCGCCGGGACCGGCACGACCCGTAGACGCCGTTGTCTCTCCCACCGAAGGTGATCCGTGGACCTCAAGACCGCCAGTGCCCTCCGCCGCCTCCGCCTGGTATCGGGCCCCGAGGCGATCTCGTTCCTGCTGCTGCTCGTGGCCTCGGTCCTGAAGCGGACCACGGAGTTCAACGCCGTTCCGGCGCTGGGCGCGATCCACGGCTTCCTCTTCGTCGTGTACGTGATCTTCTGGGCCGACGCCTGGAACCGCGCCCGGTGGACGCTGAAGACCTCCGCCTTCTACTTCCTGATGTCGGTCCTGCCCACCGGCGGCTTCTTCGCCGAGCGCCGGCTCAGGCGTGAGGCCGAGGACGCGGTGATCGCCTCCCGCGCGCGCACGGAAGGGGTCGTGAGCGCGTGATCGTCGCCTTCTCCGTGACACCCCTCGGCGTGGGCGAGGACGTGGGGGAATACGTCGCCGACGCCGTGCGGGTGGTCCGCGAGTCCGGACTGCCGAACCGCACCGACGCCATGTTCACCTCGGTCGAGGGCGACTGGGACGAGGTGATGGAGGTCGTGAGGCGCGCGGTGGCAGCGGTCGAGGCGCGCGCCCCGCGGGTCTCTCTGGTCCTCAAGGCGGACATCCGCCCCGGGGTCGAGGACGGCCTCACCTCCAAGGTCGACACCGTCGAGCGGCACCTGGACCGGGGCGCGCACGAGAGCGCGTAGTACGGCGCGGGGCGGCGAGGGGCGCGGGGCCGGGACCGGGGGTCCCGCGCCTCACGCGCGCCCCGCCGTGCGGCGCAGGTGATGGCGTACCGCGCGGTGGGCGACCGGGCCGAGACCGTCCAGGGCGGCGATGAGGATCCCGAGCTGCTCCAGGGCGTCCAGCGCCGCCCCCGCCCCCGCCGGGTCCACCCCCTCGTACAGCTCGAGGCCCACGAAGGCCGCCGCCACCGCGCGGGCGAGCCCGCCGGAGTCGGTGAACTCGCCGAACGGGGTTCTGGGCAGCACCCGTTCGAGGACCTTCTCGATCTCCACGATCCACAGGTCGAGCCCCGCCGACGTCGCCGCCTTCAGGCTGCCGTGGGTCTGCGCGCCGGCCAGCAGCTGCCCGAGCAGGGCCACCTGGCCCGCGGCGCGCTCCTCGTCGTGCATCTCCCGGCCGAAGGCGAGGAGTTCCGTGAGGGAGCCGACCTCCGTGAGGCGGGCGCGGTAGCGGGCCACCCGCTGCTCGGCCCCGTGACGGCAGGCGGCGGAGAGCAGTTCGTCCACCGAGCCGAAATGGTAGAAGACCAGCGCCTGGTTGACCCCGGCCGTCGTCGCGATCGCCCGCGCCGAGGCCTTGGCGATGCCCTGTTCGGCGAGTGTGCGCAGGGCGCCCTCCAGCAGCTTCGTCCTGGTGCTGTCGGCGGGGCTCACGCGCGCGGCTCCTCACGGACCGGCCGCAGACCGGGGCGCACCCCGCACGCGCGGACGTCGCGGTAGACGGCGGTGAAGGAACCCTCGTAGCCGAAGAGCGGTCCGAAGCGGCGGTGGGTGACGTCGACCCGGATGCGGAAGCGGCCGGCGCGTTCGTCGTAGGACTCGCGCACCTGGGCGGTCGCGCCGACGAGCTGGGGCACGCGCACGTCCACCGGCCCCTCCCGGAAGCGGTGGTCGCCCGAGCGGATCAGCAGGGAACCGTCGGGTTCCGCGCAGAAGCGGAGGTCGGTGGCGAGATGCTGGTGGGTGCCGAGGTAGTCGACGATGCGGTCGCCCCGGGGGCCCAGCACCATCTGGGCGTCGAAGCGGCGGGAGCGGCCGGACAGCCGGAAGGTACGCACGAAGGTCACCGTCTCACGGCCGAAGCCGTCGGTGTACGGCACGTTCTCGATGGTGAAGGGGACGTGCCGGCCCTGGCGGGGGACCAGGATGTCGCGGGTCGCGCCGAGCGGCAGGAACGGCTTCACGAAGGCGCCGCCGTGCCAGACGCGGTCCATCACCCCGTGGCCCGTACAGGCCTCGCCGCTGGTCGGGCCGAGGGAGAAGCGGCGTCGCAGCTCGGGGTGGAGGCGGTCGAAGTCGGCGCCCATCACGGTGCGGAAGATCGAGGTCATCGCGGGGTCTCCAGGGTGCGCAGCAGCCGGGGCGGACGGACCGGGGCCGGCGGGGTGCGCAGACAGCGGCGGGCGGCCGGGGTGCGGGCCGACGGCGGGACGAGGAGCGCGGCGGCGATCGCCGCCGTGAGGAGCAGCGGGGACAGCAGGGCTCCCGCGGAGCCGGGCGGGGCGGCCGGCTCCAGGGCGAGGACGGCGCCGGCGGCGGTGGTCACCGCCGCCCGGAGCGCCAGTTCCGTCAGCCAGTTGCGGCGGGCGTGCTCGGGGGTGACCCCGTGCTCCAGCCAGATCCGGAGCCGGTCGAAGGACCAGGCCGTCGCCCAGCCCATCAGGGGCCGCAGCACCATCCGGTCCGCGAGCGCGCCCACGGCACCCCAGCGGGACCGGTAGTCGTACCCGGTGAGGAAGCGCACGCCGGTGCCGGTCCCGTCGGGGACGTAACGCCAGTAGCCGCTGCCGTCCGCGAGCGGGGAGAGAGGGTGCGGGCAGGAGAAGCGGAGCGCGGAGGTGCGGGTGCCGTCGGGACGCTCCTTCTCGCCGGCCGAGACGCCGGTGCCGGAGATGGTCAGGAACGGCAGCACGCGCGTGGCGTAGCGGAAGTGCCGGGACTCGCCCCGGGCACGCGGGAGGCAACGGATCTCGGTGAAGCGCAGGTCCCAGCGCTGGTGCTCGGCCGGATCCTGGGTGCGCGCCCACAGCTCGTCGAGATCCGCGCGGACGTGCGTCTCTCTGTACAGCCTCATGCCCGCCCCTGTCAGCAGCGTGTTTGAGCGAGTGCTCAAAAGCTGTGACAGGGAGCGTACGCCGTTTTGAGCGAACGCTCAACGATGGGGTGGTGCGCAGACCCTGATCGAAGGGCGAGACGGGGCTGACCGGCATGTGACCGGCCGGTAGGGTCTGCTGCGTGTCGAAGCCGCTCAGTCTCTCGTTCGATCCCATCGCCCGTGCCGACGAACTCTGGAAGCAGCGCTGGGGGAGCGTGCCGTCCATGGCCGCGATCACCTCGGTCATGCGCGCCCACCAGATCCTGCTGGCCGAGGTCGACGCGGTCGTCAAGCCGTACGGGCTCACCTTCGCGCGGTACGAGGCGCTGGTGCTGCTGACCTTCTCCCAGTCCGGCGAGCTGCCGATGTCCAAGATCGGTGAGCGGCTCATGGTGCACCCCACGTCCGTGACGAACACCGTGGACCGGCTGGTGCGGTCGGGCCTGGTCGCCAAGCGCCCCAACCCCAACGACGGCCGCGGCACCCTCGCGAGCATCACCGACAAGGGCCGTGAGGTCGTCGAGGCGGCCACCGCCGACCTGATGGCGATGGACTTCGGCCTCGGCGCCTACGACGCCGCGGAGTGCACGGAGCTGTTCGCGATGCTCCGTCCGCTGCGCCTCGCCGCCGGGGACTTCGAGGGGAAGTGAGCGACGGCACCCCGGACCCGGTCCGGGATCCGCCGGAACGGACCGTTACGCTCGACGCCATGAAGCGAAGCGTGCTGACCCGCTACCGGGTCATGGCCTATGTCACCGGCGTCCTGCTTGTCCTGCTGACCTTCGGCATGATCGGCAAGTACGCGCTCGACATGGACGGCGCGGCCGACTTCACGCAGGTCGTCAGCATCGCCCACGGCTGGCTGTACATCCTGTACCTGGTCTTCGCCTTCGACCTCGGCTCCAAGCTGAAGTGGCCGGTCAGGAGGCAGATCTGGGTGCTGCTGGCGGGAACCGTCCCGACCGCCGCCTTCTTCGTCGAGCGCCGGATCTCCCGCGAACTGGAGTCGGCGTCCGCCACCGACGTGCCCGTCACGGCCAAGGCGTAGTCACCGGGCGTCACGGCCGGGCGTCACGAGGGTTCCCAGTCCCGCGGCCTCGCTGAACCATGCCGCTGCACGGAACAACGTGCGGCGGCCAGCCATCGACATTTACTAGGACGTCCTAGTAAATTCGAAGGCATGGATGCTGACGCCATCGAGGAGGGTCGCCGTCGCTGGCAGGCCCGGTACGACGCCGCACGCAAGCGTGAGGCGGACTTCACCACGCTCTCCGGTGACCCCGTGGAGCCGGTGTACGGGCCCCGGCCCGGGGACGCCTACGAGGGGTTCGAGCGGATCGGCTGGCCCGGTGAGTACCCCTTCACCCGCGGCCTGTATCCGACCGGCTACCGGGGGCGTACCTGGACGATCCGGCAGTTCGCCGGGTTCGGCAACGCCGAGCAGACCAACGAGCGCTACCGGATGATCCTGGGCAACGGCGGCGGCGGACTGTCCGTCGCCTTCGACATGCCCACGCTCATGGGCCGCGACTCCGACGACCCGCGCTCCCTGGGCGAGGTCGGGCACTGCGGGGTGGCCATCGACTCGGCCGCCGACATGGAGGTCCTGTTCAGGGACATCCCGCTCGGGGACGTGACGACCTCGATGACGATCAGCGGGCCGGCCGTGCCCGTCTTCTGCATGTACCTCGTCGCCGCCGAGCGCCAGGGCGTGGATCCCGCCGTGCTCAACGGCACGCTGCAGACGGACATCTTCAAGGAGTACATCGCCCAGAAGGAGTGGCTCTTCACGCCCGAGCCGCATCTGCGCCTCATCGGCGACCTGATGGAGCACTGCGCGGCCGGCATCCCCGCCTACAAGCCGCTCTCCGTCTCCGGCTACCACATCCGCGAGGCCGGCTCCACGGCCGCACAGGAACTGGCGTACACGCTGGCGGACGGCTTCGGGTACGTGGAGCTGGGGATCAGCCGCGGGCTCGACGTGGACGTGTTCGCCCCCGGCCTGTCCTTCTTCTTCGACGCGCACCTCGACTTCTTCGAGGAGATCGCCAAGTTCCGCGCCGCGCGCCGCATCTGGGCCCGCTGGATGCGGGACGTGTACGGCGCGAAGAGCGAGAAGGCGCAGTGGCTCCGCTTCCACACCCAGACCGCGGGCGTCTCGCTGACCGCCCAGCAGCCGTACAACAACGTCGTACGCACCGCCGTCGAGGCCCTCGCCGCCGTGCTCGGCGGGACGAACTCCCTGCACACCAACGCCCTGGACGAAACCCTCGCGCTGCCCAGCGAACAGGCCGCCGAGATCGCCCTGCGCACCCAGCAGGTGCTCATGGAGGAGACCGGCGTCGCCAACGTGGCCGACCCGCTCGGCGGTTCCTGGTTCGTCGAACAGCTGACGGACCGGATCGAGGCCGACGCCGAGAAGATCTTCGAACAGATCAAGGAGCGCGGCCTGCGCGCCCACCCCGACGGGCGGCACCCCATCGGCCCCGTCACCTCCGGCATCCTGCGCGGCATCGAGGACGGCTGGTTCACCGGCGAGATCGCCGAGTCGGCGTTCCGCTACCAGCAGTCCCTGGAGAAGGGCGACAAGAACGTCGTCGGCGTCAACGTCCACACCGGCTCGGTCACCGGCGACCTGGAGATCCTGCGGGTCAGCCACGAGGTGGAACGCGAACAGGTCCGCACCCTCGGCGAGCGCAAGGCCGCCCGCGACGACGCGGCGGTACGCGGTGCCCTGGCCGGCATGCTCGACGCGGCCCGCTCCGGCGCCAACATGATCGAACCGATGCTGGACGCCGTCCGCGCGGAGGCCACCCTCGGCGAGATCTGCGACGTGCTGCGTGAGGAGTGGGGGGTGTACACGGAGCCTGCGGGCTTCTGACCGGGTGGCCGGACCGCTGGGCGGTCGGACCGCTGGGCGGTCGGGCGGCCCGGCGGGCAGGCGGTGCAGGGCCCCGGTGCGGCAGGGGAGTCCTCCCGTTGCGGGTCGGTGGCGGCCGTGACGAGACCCCGCAGCAGGATGGGGGCGAAGCCGCGGGCCCATTCCCCTGCCACCGGCGTGGGGTGGGGCCCGGCGCCCGACGGCGCCCGGACGTACCGGTTTTCCGGGCGCTTTTCGCGGACGCGCGAGTACGGGGGAGGATAGGCGCATGCAGCCACGGAACATGTCCATGAGCGGGGTCGTCGACCTCGCCGCGGTGAAGGCGGCCCAAGAGGCCAAGACGAAGGCGGAGCAGGCCCGCGCGGAAGCGGTCCGGCAGGGCGGCGGGGGCGCCGTCTCCCCGGCCGATCTCGTCATCGACGTCGATGAGGCCGGCTTCGAGAGCGAGGTCCTGCAGCGGTCGGCCGAGGTCCCGGTCGTCATCGACTTCTGGGCCGAGTGGTGCGAGCCCTGCAAGCAGCTGAGCCCTGTCCTGGAGCGCCTCGCCGTCGAGTACAACGGGCGCTTCCTGCTCGCCAAGGTCGACGTCGACGCCAACCAGATGCTGATGCAGCAGTTCGGGATCCAGGGCATCCCGGCGGTCTTCGCGGTGGTCGCCGGACAGGCGCTGCCGCTCTTCCAGGGGGCCGCCGGCGAGGCGCAGATCCGTCAGACGCTGGACCAGCTGGTGCAGGTCGCCGAGGAGCGGTTCGGCCTGACCGGGCTGACCGTCGACCCCGACGCCGCGCCCGGGGACAGCCCCGCGGCCTCGGACGCCGAGGAGCCCGTCGGTCCGTACGACGCCCTGCTGGAGGCCGCGGTGCGGGCGCTGGACGACGGTGACCTGGGCGGCGCGATCCAGGCGTACAGGAACGTGCTCGCCGACGACCCGGGCAACCCGGAGGCCCAGTTGGGCCTCGCCCAGGCCGAACTGCTCCAGCGGGTGCAGGGCCTGGACCCGCAGCAGGTGCGCGCGGACGCCGCCGGAAACCCCAAGGACGTCGAGGCGCAGCTCTCCGCCGCCGACCTGGACCTGGCGGGCGGCCACGTGGAGGACGCCTTCGGCCGGCTCATCGACACGGTGGCGCGTACCGCGGGCGACGACCGCGACACCGTACGGGTGCGGCTGCTGAAGCTGTTCGAGGTGATCGGCGTCGAGGACCCGCGGGTCGTCGCGGCACGTCGGGCACTGGCACGCGCCCTGTTCTAGAGCGGGGCGGGCACCTGGTTCCGGTCGCCCGAGGGCGGTTTCCGGAGAAGTGATGCCCGAGTGAAGGAATGGTCAACGGAGGTCGGTGCGGCCGCGCTTTACCGAAACTTGGTAATCGCGGCCGCTGTTACTGCGAGTAAGTCGCCTGCGTGGATCTGTCGCGTTCCATCCGGCGAACAACCGCTTTGCGATCTCTCCCCGGGACACCGAGGGTCGCCGTCCGGTATCGGCGTGCCGCCCCTCGGCCGTCCGGTCGTTACCGGTAAGTAACGAACCCCCTTGTGCGGGCGGCGAGAATGCACCACGATCGGCGACGCTCGGTCCCATGCCCGTACCCCGACAGCCGGTCGGGACGCGGGCGCCCTGGGTCCCCACCGGGCAGAACCGGTGGCAGTGGAGCCGGTTCTCGGACAGGGGGGTCTTCGCCCGCTCGGCGAAGCCTGTCCGGCAGGTTGTGCGTGATGCGTGTCAGGCGCGACCAGTGGTTGTCGCTCGGGGGTGATCGCCGGTGACTCGGACGCCTAGTGCACTGCCGGGCGCGGCGCTCCCCTTCCCGAGGACGTAGCACTTCTCCCATCCCTGTCCGGCCGTCCGCCTGTCGGCGGCGCGTCGGAGCAGGAGATGTACGTCCGAGAAGGAGGAAATATGGAGTCCCAGGTGCGTGGCGGGACCAGATGGAAGCGGTTCGCCGTGGTCATGGTGCCCAGCGTGGTCGCCACGGCCGCGGTGGGTGTCGGCCTGGCGCAGGGTGCCCTCGCGGCGTCGTTCAGCGTGTCGGGCCAGCAGTTCAAGGTGACGGCCGCTCACCTGCACGGTGAGGGGTTCGCCCAGTACGGCGGCATAGACACCGTCTACACGTCGACCAAGGGCGACAAGAAGACGCAGGTCCCGGTCGCGATCTCGTCCTTCGACGACGCGACGATCACCAAGATGTGCCAGTCGGTCAAGACGGAGGTCCCCCTCATAGGGGCGGTCTACCTCCGTCTCGAGGCGGGCAATGAGGCGAAGAAGCCGGTCGTGGCCAAGAACCTCTACATCGACGTCGCCCAGCTCGACGCCGACGCGGAGTTCAAGAACATCGACATCGGCGTCGCGATCCAGGACAAGACGCGCGGCCCCGCGAACAAGGACGGGAAGACCACCCTGCCGGGTGGCTTCGCCCAGCAGGCGGAGACGGCCGATCTCTACGGCGTCGAGCAGACGGCGTGGGCGACCACGGCCGGCACGTTCAAGCTGAGCGGCCTGTCGATGCGCCTTGGCGCGGACCCCGAGATGGAGTGCTACTGACGGCTCCCGTCACCGGGGCGTCCTGGGGCGGCTGAGCTGCCCCAGGGGGCGGGGAAGCCGTTGCTTCTCCGCCCAGCCCGCCCGGTCCGCGTGCCGGGCCACCCCCACAGACTCAGACCTCCGGCTTCTCCACGCCCACGGCCGAGCCGGTACGTACTTCCACCGGACCAGGGAGCTGTTTTCCATGAGTGCCGAGACTCCGGTCCAGAGCGCCGGGACCTTCACCCGGCTGCGTCTGCGATTCCGTGACTGGCGGGGCACCCGGCCGTTCTGGGCGGGCCTGTTCACCCTGCTCGGCGGGGTGCCCATCGCCTACTTCCCCTACACCACGCTGAAGCTGGGGCACATGTCGCTCGCCATGGCGACGACCGCCGGCGCGGGCTCCCTGATCATCGGTCTCCTGCTGATCACGCTGGGCCTGACCATGTGGTTCCAGCAGGCCACCCGCATCTTCGCCGGTGTGGCGTCGATCCTCCTGGCCCTGGTGTCCCTGGTGGTCTCCAACATGGGCGGCTTCGTCCTCGGCTTCCTGCTCGCGCTGGTCGGCGGTGCGCTGGCCCTCTCCTGGGTGCCGGACAAGCCGCAGGCCGAGGCGGGCGGACGCTGGAGGTTCCCCGGCGGGCCCTCCAGGAACGGCGCGCAGAAGGACACCTCCGAGAGTGCTCCCGAGGGCACCGGGACGGGGCAGCCGCATCCTCCGCACGGGGCCGGCGGATCCGGGGAGGCGGACGGCGCCCGGATCGAGGACCACGACAGGGGGCACCGTGTCGGCTGACGGGACCCGGGACCGGAGCGCTGCCGTGGCGCCGGCCCCGGAGAGAAGGGGGCCGCGCCACGCGGCCCCCAGGAAGCCGCTGTTCACCAGGTTCCACATGCCCGCCGGGAAGGCGGTAGCCCTCGCGGCGATGCCGACCGCGGTCCTCATGGGCATGGGGTTCACGCCGACGCTGGCCCAGGCCGACGAGCAGCAGCCGCTCTCGAACAGCCTGACCGCCGACGAGTACAGGGACTGCGTGGCGGCCCCGGAGGACTCCGAGGACGGCGCGTCCTCCTCACCCACCCCGTCCGCGTCGGCGCGTGACACGGCCTCCCCGGACGAGGAGTCCGCCACGGAGCCGAGCCCCTCGGCCTCCGCCGGCGGCGACGCGGCCGAGGACTCCGGCGCGGACCCGGACGCGGGCGAGGGCGACGCGGGCGAGGGCACGGACGGCGACCCGCCCTCTTCGCCGGATTCAGGTTCCGACGACGAGGACGGGACGGCGCCCGCCGGCTCCGAGCCCTCCGGCGACCGTGCCGGGGAGCCCGGGCCGTCCCCCCCGGAGACCGAGCGCAACGCTCTGGAGGAGCTCGGCGACGCCCTCACCGACCTCCTCACCCCGAAGGGCCGGAAGACCGACGAGGCGACCGCGCGCCCCACCCCGTCGGCCCCCGCGTCCGCCGAGGACGGGGCGGACACGCAGGAGGAGTCCGCGGGGAAGGCGGCCGGGGAGGCCACCGACGCCGTGGAGGACGCCGCCGGGGAAGCGGCCGACCGGGCGGACGAGGCAGCCGAGGGTGCGGAGGGGGCGGAGGACGCCGCAGCGGAGGCCGGGGAGGCCACCGCGGCCCCCGGGGCCACCGCCCCGCCGGGCCCCAGCCCCTCCGGGAGCGCCACGACCGACGCCGGGGACTGCCCGGTCGCCACCGACGCCGAGGGCGGGGTCGACAACAAGATCCTGCTGCCCGAGGACCCGTGGTTCCTGAACGCCAGCTCGCTGACGCTGAAGGGCGCCGACTACCAGGGCATCGTCGAGGTGCGCACCGCGAGCGGCAGGATCAAGAAGGTCCTGAAGTACGTCGTCTCCGACGGCACCGACATCGGTGACCTGCACCAGACGGTCGAGGACAAGATGTCCGGCAGGACCCACCACGTGCGGGCGGCCGAGGGGTCGACGTCCACCATCCGCGACGGCGACACCGTCATGTACACGGAGTCCATCTCCGGCAAGCTGCTCGGGCTGATCCCGGTCACCTTCGACCCGGAGAACCCGCCGCCGCTCAACATCCCCCTGATCCACTTCACGGAGGTGACGGTGCAGCAGGCCGGCCAGTTCGGCGGGACCCTGCGCATCCCCGGACTGAGCCAGTACGTCACCTGAACCGGTACGCCCTCCCGAGCACCCGACGGACCACTCCGGGAGCCGCGGGGAAACACCGAGGGCGCCCCCTGCGGCAGGGGGCGCCCTCGGTGCCGTACACGCGCTGCGCGCGCCGGCCGGTCAGCTGGTCATGCCGCCCATGTGGTGGACGCGGACCATGTTGGTGGTGCCGGGGACGCCGGGAGGCGAGCCGGCGGTGATCACGACGACGTCGCCCTCGTCGAAGCGGTGCAGCCGGACCAGCTCCTGCTGGACCAGGTCGATCATCTCGTCCGTGCTGTTCACGAACGGCACGACATGCGGCTCCACGCCCCAGCTGAGCGTGAGCTGGTTGCGGGTGGACTCGTCCGTGGTGAACGCCAGGATCGGCTGGATCGCACGGTAGCGGGACAGCCGGCGGGCGGTGTCGCCGGACTGGGTGAAGGCCACCAGGCCCTTGCCGCCGAGGAAGTCGGCGATCTCGGCGGCGGCACGGGCCACCGAACCGCCCTGCGTGCGCGGCTTCTTGCCGGGCACCAGCGGCTGCAGGCCCTTGGACAGCAGCTCCTGCTCGGCCGCCCGGACGATCTTCGACATCGTCCGCACGGTCTCGATCGGGTACGCGCCCACGCTCGACTCGGCCGACAGCATGACCGCGTCCGCGCCGTCCAGGATCGCGTTGGCCACGTCGGAGGCCTCGGCGCGGGTCGGACGGGAGTTGGTGATCATCGACTCCATCATCTGGGTCGCCACGATCACCGGCTTCGCGTTGCGCCGGCACAGCTCGATCAGGCGCTTCTGCACCATGGGGACCTTCTCGAGCGGGTACTCGACGGCGAGGTCGCCGCGGGCGACCATCACACCGTCGAACGCCATCACGACGTCCTCCATGTTCTCCACCGCCTGCGGCTTCTCCACCTTGGCGACGACGGGCACCCGGCGGCCCTCCTCGTCCATCACGCGGTGGACGTCGGCGACGTCCTTCGCGTCCCGGACGAAGGACAGGGCGACCAGGTCGCAGCCCATGCGCAGCGCGAACCGCAGGTCCTCGACGTCCTTCTCGGACAGCGCGGGCACGTTCACGGCCGTGCCGGGCAGGTTGATGCCCTTGTGGTCGGAGATGACACCGCCCTCGATGACGATCGTCCTGACCTGGCTGCCCTCGACGTCCAGCACCTTCAGCTCGACGTTGCCGTCGTTGATCAGCACCTGGTCGCCGCGGGAGACGTCACCGGGCAGGCCCTTGTAGGTCGTCCCGCAGATCGTCCGGTCGCCCGGGACGTCCTCGGTGGTGATGGTGAACTCGTCACCGCGCACCAGCTCGACGGGACCCTCGGCGAAGGTCTCCAGGCGGATCTTCGGGCCCTGGAGGTCGGCGAGGACGCCGATGGCCCTGCCCGTCTCCTTGGCGGCGGCACGGACCCTGTCGTACCGGCCCTGGTGCTCGGCGTGCGAGCCGTGGCTGAAGTTGAAGCGGGCCACGTTCATGCCGGCTTCGATCAGAGCGACGAGCTGCTCGTGGGAGTCGACCGCGGGGCCGAGAGTACAGACGATTTTGGAACGGCGCATGGGGCGATCCTAACGGTTTGTTTCGCTCCGGAATATTCCGTCTGGCGGAAGGGACACATGAGGCGGTCGCCGCTCAGTTGTCCTTTCCGGCCAGGGCGTAGGTCTGGGTGGCGATCTCCATTTCCTCGTCCGTCGGTACCACGGCGACCGCGACCCGCGCACCCTCGGGCGAGACCAGCCGCGGCCCGTCGCCGCGCGCGCCGTTGCGCCCCGCGTCGATCTCCAGGCCCAGCCCGGACAGGCCCGCCACGGCCGCTTCCCGCACCTCGGCGGCGTTCTCGCCGACCCCGGCGGTGAAGGCCACCGCGTCCACCCGGCCGAGAACGGCGTAATAGGCGCCGATGTACTTCTTCAGACGGTGAATGTAGATGTCGAACGCGAGTTTCGCCTGTTCGTCGCTCGCGTCGATCCGGCGCCGGATCTCCCGCATGTCGTTGTCACCGCACAGACCGACCAGACCGCTCTTCTTGTTGAGGAGAGTGTCGATCTCGTCGACGGACATTCCGCCAACGCGCGTCAAATGGAAGATGACGGCCGGGTCCATGTCTCCCGACCGGGTACCCATCACCAGCCCCTCCAAGGGCGTCAGCCCCATCGAGGTGTCCACGCACCTCCCGCCCCGCACCGCCGACGCGGACGCGCCGTTGCCCAGGTGCAGCACGATGACGTTCACGTCCTCGGGTGCCTTCCCGAGCAGCCGGGCCGTCCGGCGGGACACGTACGCGTGCGAGGTGCCGTGGAAGCCGTAGCGGCGGATCCGGTGCTCGTCGGCGGTCGCCACGTCGATCGCGTAGCGGGCGGCGGACTCCGGCATCGTGGTGTGGAAGGCGGTGTCGAAGACGGCGACCTGCGGCAGGTCCGGGCGCAGCGCCATCGCGGTGCGGATGCCGGTCAGGTTGGCCGGGTTGTGCAGCGGGGCGACCGGGATGAGCCGCTCGATCTCGGCGAGCACCGCGTCGTCGACGACCGTCGGCTCCGTGAAGTGCATCCCGCCGTGCACCACCCGGTGCCCGATCGCGGCCAGTTCGGGGGAGTCGAGCCCCAGCCCGTCGGCGGCCAGCTCCTCGGCCATCGCCTTCAGGGCGGCCGCGTGGTCGGCGACCGGGCCGGTCCGCTCCCTGGGCGCCCCGCCCGACGCCGACGGCGTGTGCCGGACCAGGGAGGTCCGCTCGCCGATCCGCTCGACCAGGCCGGCCGCGAGCCGGCCGCGGTCCCTCATGTCCAGCAGCTGGTACTTCACCGACGAGGAACCGGAGTTGAGGACGAGGACACGGGTGCTCACTGGGACGCTGCCTTCTGGCTCGGTGCGGGGGACGGGGCCGGTGCGGGGGACTGGGCCTGGATGGCCGTGATGGCGACGGTGTTCACGATGTCCTGGACGAGGGCGCCCCGGGACAGGTCGTTGACCGGCTTGCGCAGGCCCTGGAGCACCGGGCCGACCGCGACCGCGCCGGCCGAGCGCTGCACGGCCTTGTAGGTGTTGTTGCCGGTGTTCAGGTCGGGGAAGACCAGCACGGTCGCCTGCCCGGCGACCTCGGAGCCCGGCAGCTTGGTCGCCGCGACCGACGGCTCCACGGCCGCGTCGTACTGGATCGGCCCCTCGACCCGCAGGTCGGGGCGGCGCGCGCGGACCAGCTCGGTCGCCTCGCGCACCTTGTCGACGTCGGCGCCGGAGCCGGACGTACCCGTCGAGTACGACAGCATCGCGATCCGCGGCTCCACCCCGAACCGCGCGGCCGTGACCGCGGACTGCACGGCGATGTCGGCGAGCTGCTCGGCGTCCGGGTCGGGGTTGACCGCGCAGTCGCCGTAGACCAGGACCCGGTCGGCCAGGCACATGAAGAACACGGAGGAGACGATGGACGCGTCCTGCCGGGTCTTGATGATCTCGAAGGCCGGGCGGATGGTCGCGGCCGTGGAGTGCACCGAGCCGGACACCATGCCGTCGGCGAGCCCTTCCTGCACCATCAGCGTGCCGAAGTAGTTCACGTCCGAGACGACGTCGTAGGCCAGCTCGAGACTGACGCCCCGGTGGGCGCGCAGGGCGGCGTACTTCTCGGCGAAGGCGTCGCGCAGTTCGGACGCGGCCGGGTCGATCAGCTGGGTGTCGCCGAGGGCGATGCCGAGGTCGGCGGCGTGCTTGCGGATGCGGTCGACCGGCCCGAGCAGGGTGAGGTCGCACACGCCCCGGCGCATCAGCACCTCGGCCGCGCGCAGCACCCGCTCCTCGTCGCCCTCGGGCAGGACGACCCGCCTGAGGTCGGACCGGGCCTGTTCGAGCAGCTTGTGCTCGAACATCATCGGCGTCACCCGGTCGCTGCTGGGCGCGGAGACCCGCCGGGTGAGTTCGACGGTGTCGGCGTACCGCTCGAAGAGGCCGAGCGCTGTCTCCGCCTTGCGCGGGGTGGCCGCGTTCAGCTTCCCCTCCAGGGAGAACAGCTGCTCGGCGGTGGGGAAACTGTTGCCGGGCACCGACAGCACCGGGGTGCCGGGGGCGAGCCGGGCGGCGAGCGTGAGGACGCGGTCGGCGGGCACCTCGTCCAGGGTGAGCAGCACGCCGGCTATCGGAGGGGTGCCGGCGCTGTGCGCGGCCAGCGTGCCGACGACCAGATCGGCGCGGTCGCCCGGGGTGATGACCAGGCAGCCGGGGGTCAGGGCGGCGAGGAGGTTGGGCAGCATGGCGCCGCCGAAGACGAAGTCCAGGGCGTCGCGGGCCAGCCCGGAGTCGTCGCCCAGCACCACCTTCGCGCCGAGGGTGTGGGCGATCTGGGCCACCGTGGGGGCGGCGAGGGCGGGTTCGTCGGGGACGACGTAGCAGGGCACGGGCAGCCGCGGGGCGAGCCGCTCGGCGATCTCGTCGCGGTCCTCGCGGGCCACCCGGTTGACCACCATGGCGAGCACGTCGCAGCCCAGGGTGTGGTAGGCGCGGTAGGCGTTGCGGGTCTCGTCGCGCACCGACTCGGAGGTCTGCTTCCGGCCGCCCACGACCGGGATCACCGAGGCGCCGAACTCGTTGGCCAGGCGGGCGTTCAGGGACAGCTCGTCGGGGAACTGGGTGTCGGCGTAGTCGGTGCCGAGGACGAGGACGACGTCGTACTCGCGGGCGACCGGGAGGAACCGGTCGACCAGCGTCGACACCAGTTCGTCGGTGCCGCGGTCGGCCTGGAGGGCGGACGCCTCCTGGTAGTCCATGCCGTAGACGGTCGCCGGGTCCTGGGTGAGCCGGTAGCGGGCGCGCAGCAGTTCGAAGAGGCGGTCCGGGCCGTCGTGCACCAGGGGACGGAAGACGCCCACCCGGTCGACCTGCCGGGTCAGGAGTTCCATCACTCCCAGTTCGACGACCTGGCGGCCGTCGCCACGGTCGATTCCGGTGACGTACACACTGCGGGTCACGCGTGCTCCGTTTCGTCGGGGTCTCGCGGTGCTTCGGGCCCTGCGGACCGGGGCCTCCCGGCGCCGGCCGACGCCCGCCCGCCGGGGCGCGCGGATCCTCCTCGACAGTACCTCCGCCGCTGGTGGGGGTGCCCGCCCGAGGGCCGGGGGCGGGACGGGGAGACGAACACGCGGCTTCCCGGGGCGGCCCGGGAAGCCGGAAGGGGACGGGGCCCGTCCGGCGGAACGCGTCGGCGGCAGCGGGCGGCGAACCCGGCCCGGGCGGGCGGGGCCCGGTGCGTGCGGCGGCCCCCGTCCGGATCACGCCGGGCTCGCGGGCCCGGCTCCGGGCCCGGTTCCCCGGTCCGGTGCTCCGTACGAAAGTCCCCGGAACGGGGGCCCGGGCGGGAGGGTTCCGGCGAGGCCCGGAGGGGAGGCGGACGCTGTCGGCCGATCCGGCGGGCCAGGGGGACGGGTCCGTCGGCCGTGACACGTTCCGGGAATGCGTCACGGTGGCGGCCGGAGCGCGCCCGGCGCCGCCGGCCACCGGCGCGCGGGGCCCGCGACACCAGACCGAATCCACCGGCAGCCGGGGGAGCCGGCCCGGGCCGGGGGCACGGGGCAGGACGGGGGCGGCGGGGTGATCGGCGCCGGGGAAGGGACGGGGCCGCGGTGCCTCGGGCGGCATGGGAGAATCGGAGATGCCTCACCGGTATTCCAGCGACCAGGAGACGACTGCACGATGCGTATCGGAGTTCTCACCGCAGGCGGCGACTGCCCCGGCCTGAACGCAGTGATCCGGTCGGTCGTGCACCGAGCGGTCGACAACTACGGCGACGAGGTCATCGGTTTCGAGGACGGCTACGCGGGCCTGCTCGACGGCCGCTACCGCACCCTCGACCTCGACGCGGTCAGCGGCATCCTGGCCCGCGGCGGCACCATACTCGGCTCCTCCCGCCTGGAGCGCGACCGGCTCCGCGAGGCCTGCGAGAACGCCTCGGACATGATCCGGGACTTCGGCATCGACGCGCTCGTCCCGATCGGCGGCGAGGGCACGCTCACCGCGGCGCACATGCTGTCGGAGGCGGGCCTGCCGGTGGTCGGCGTCCCGAAGACGATCGACAACGACATCTCCTCCACCGACCGCACTTTCGGCTTCGACACCGCCGTCGGCGTCGCCACCGAGGCGATGGACCGGCTGAAGACCACCGCCGAGTCCCACCAGCGGGTCATGGTCGTCGAGGTCATGGGCCGGCACGCGGGCTGGATCGCCCTGGAGTCCGGCATGGCCGCCGGCGCCCACGGCATCTGCCTGCCCGAACGCGCCTTCGACCCGGACCGGTTGGTGAAGATGGTCGAGGAACGGTTCGCCCGCGGCAAGAAGTTCGCGGTGATCTGCGTCGCCGAGGGCGCCCACCCCGCCGACGGCACCATGGACTACGGCAAGGGCGAGATCGACAAGTTCGGCCACGAGCGCTTCCAGGGCATCGGCACGGCGCTGGCCCACGAGCTCGAGCAGCGCCTCGGCAAGGAGGCCAGGCCGGTCATCCTCGGCCACATCCAGCGCGGCGGAACCCCGACCGCGTACGACAGGGTGCTCGCCACGCGCTTCGGATGGCACGCGGTGGAGGCCGCGCACCAGGGGCGGTTCGGCCGGATGACGGCGCTGCGCGGCACGGACATCGTGATGGTCCCGCTGGCGGAGGCCGTCACCGAGCTGAAGACGGTCTCGAAGGACCGGATGGACGAGGCCGAGTCGGTCTACTGACGGGACGGTCCGGCGGCCGGGGCGGCACCTGCGCGGTTCCCCTGGGCCGCTCCTCCTGTGCCGCTCCTCGACCGCCGTCCGGGGCCACCCGGCGGCCCGGTTGGAGAACTCCGGGCCGCCGCCCCGGGCCGCCGTCGCCCCAGGTCTCCTCGCCCCCTGACCGTCCGCCCGGCGCGAGACGCGGGCGCACCCGGCGGGGTCCGGCTCGTGCCACGTCCTCGCGGGCCCGTGTCCGGGCGCCGGCCAGAGGCCCGGCCGAGGCGGAAACCGTGGGTGCGCCCGGCCGGCGATGGGATCCGTCACACCTCCTTCCGGCGGCCGGACGCCGACTGGTACATGTGGCTTTCAAGCAGTTCGTGCCACGTGAAGGCGTACGCATGGACCAGCCCGACGCTCCCGACCACCTGTTCCCCTTCACCCTCGACCTGACCGCCGGAGAAGCGCGGCGCCGGGCCGAGGTCGTCGCGGCGCTCGGAGCCGGCTGGGATCCCGTCGCCGCGCTGGAGGCCGAGGACGCCGCCACCGCGCTGCTGTACTCGGACCTGGACCCGGCACAGCAGCGCACGTACGACACGCTCGTCGCGGCCGGTGTGCTGCCGACGACGGTCCGGGAGCCCTGAGACGATGCTGCCCATCGATCCCCAGGCGGACCGGGCGCGCCGGGCCTGGCTCGCCTGCCCGGGCTGCGACGACGCCCGCGACTGCGGCGTCTGCGCCGACCGGCGCAACTGCCCCACCCACTGGCGGTACCTCCTGCGCAACGAGGGCCCGCGGGTCCACCTGCAGTGCCCGGGATGCACCCACCTGTGGACGGTGGACACCCGGGCCCGCGGCTGACGGACCTCACGAGCTCAGCAGATCCGCGGCAACTGCTCGCCGAGCGGCAGGTCCACCACCCTGGTCCCGCCCAGCGCGGTGCGGGCGACGACCATACCGGGGTGCGCGTCGGTCACCTCGCCGATCACCGCGGCGCCGGCGCCCAGGGGGTGCGCCCGCATGGCGGCCAGGACCGCGTCCGCGTGCCCGGGCGGCACGAACGCGACGAGCTTCCCCTCGTTGGCCACGTACACCGGGTCCAGCCCCAGCAGCGCGCACGCGTTGGTGACGGCCTCGGGGACCGGCACGGCGCGTTCCCGCACCACGATCCCGGTGCCCGACGCGGCGGCGATCTCGTTCAGCGAGGCGGCCAGCCCGCCGCGGGTGGGGTCCCGCAGGGCGTGCAGGTCGGGGGTGACGGCGAGCATCGCCTCGACGAGGCCGCCGAGCGGCGCGCAGTCGCTCAGGATCTCCACCCCGAACTCCAGCCCCTCCCGCACGCTCATGATCGCCACACCGTGCACGCCGATCGCCCCGCTGACGAGGACGGCGTCACCCGGAACGACCCGCTCCGGCCGCAGGTCCACTCCCGCCGGGATCAGTCCGATGCCGGAGGTGTTGATGTAGACGCCGTCGCCGTGGCCGGCCTCGACGACCTTGGTGTCACCGGTGACCACCTCCACCCCTGCGGCCCGCGCGGCGGCGCCCATCGCCGCGGCGACCCGCCCCACGACGTCCGTGGCGGTGCCCTCCTCGAGGATGAAGCCGCAGGACAGGTAGGCGGCGCGGGCACTGCTCATGGCGAGGTCGTTGACGGTGCCGTTGACCGCGAGGTCCCCGATACTGCCGCCGGGGAAGAACAGCGGACGCACCACGAACGAGTCCGTGGAGAAGGCCAGCCGTGCCCCGCCGAGCTCCAGGGCGGCGGAATCGGTCAGTGCCGCCGGTGCCGGGCCGCCGAACGCAGGGGTGAAGACCTGCTCGACGAGCTCGGCGGACAGCGCCCCGCCGCCTCCGTGGCCCATGACGATCCGCGGCTGGTCGCGCAGCGGTACGGGACAGGTCCGGGCGAGCAGGTCCGGGCGCGTGTCCCCGGCAGGCCGGACGGCTCCGGGGACGGTGCCGGTGGTGTCAGACAACGGGGCTGCCTTCCAGGGACGCGTCCGGCGTCGCCGGGGTGGACAGGTCGAGCCGCCGGTACAGGTAGTACGCGGCGCAGGCACCCTCGCTGGAGACCATGGTGGCGCCGAGCGGTGTGCGCGGGGTGCAGGTGGTGCCGAAGGCCTCGCACTCGTGCGGCTTGAGCAGCCCCTGCAGCACTTCGCCGCTGCGGCAGGCGGCCGGTTCGCGGGTGGTGATGCCGTCGACGGCGAAGCGGTGCTCGGCGTCGTGGTCGCGGTAGCGCCCGGACAGTCGCCAGCCGCTGTCCGGGATGACACCGATGCCGCGCCAGGCGCGGTCGGTGACCTCGAAGACGTCGTCGAGCACGGCCCGTGCCGCGGGGTTGCCCTCCGGGCGCACGGCCCGCGGATAGGCGTTGTCGACGCGGTGCGCAGCCCGCGCGTACCGCCCGGCCGCCGACCGTGACGTGGTCCCGGGCGGGATCGGCCGCGGTGTCGCCGCCCGGGTCCCACCAGGGGGTCCCGGGCCGGAACACCCCCGGCCCGTCGTCCGGTGCGCCGGCCGGCGCGTCCGGCGCACCGGTGACCTCCCGCAGACTCCGCACCGCGCCGTGCAGCCGTTCGAGGACCTCCGGCGGCATGGTGTCCGCCAGCTCGATCACGGCCGCGGCGCGTGCGTCGGTGCCCCTGGCCTCGCGTTTCTCCTCGTCGGTGAGGGCGGCGGTGCGCAGCGCCAGGATCTCGTCGATCTCGGTCGCGTCGTAGAGGGCGCCGGGACTCTCCGGTGCGATGGCCGGGTGGTCCTCGAGGGTGATCGGTGAGGAGAGCACCAGGTCGGCCCGGCCCGGTTCGCCGGCGAGCACCGGCCAGGTGTGCAGGTTGCGGCAGGCGGCGACGGCGTCCTTGGCCCATTCGGGCGGGTCCGTCATCGAGAGGAACGCCCCGGCGTCCAGGTGGAGCAGGGTGTGGCCGGCGACCAGCGAGTGCGGCAGTGCCGCGTCGCGGTCGCCGGCGTCGTCGGGACGCCGGGAGCTGGTGTTCTCGACGACCACACGCAGCCGTCGTGTGCGGTACGGGCCCTCCAGTTCGGTGGTGGAGACCCGGACGACGCCACTGATCTCCTCACGGCGGCGGACCAGGCGCCCGACCGGCCGCCCGTCCGTGACCGGCTCCGTCTCCTCGGCCGCGGCCCGGGTGAACGGAAAGGCCACCTCGGCGCCGGTCGGTTCGGCCACCGGCAGCACGAAGGCGACCTTCTCCTCCCGGCCCTCGTCCCAGGGGACCAGGACCCGGTCGTCGAGGCGCAGTTCGCGCACCGTCTCGTACGTCCCGTCGGCGCGTGCCCGCTGGACGACGCGCCGCTGGGTGTGCAGGAAGCGGAACTCGACGGCGAGTGCGGCGCCGCGCTTCGGTTCCATCAGGCATTCGGTGTGCTGGGCGGCGTGCTCCCCGGCCGCCGCGCACCAGGCGGGCGGGACGAGCACGCCGAACTGCCAGCGCAGTCGGTTCTTGGCGGCCGACGCCCGGTACGGATAGAGCACATAGCCCTCGAAGAGGACGGCGTCCGCGACCTGCCGGGCTACGGCGAGCCGGGCTTCGGTGTCCCGGGTGAACACGGCGGTCGTCATGGTGTCCGCTCTTCCGCCGCGTTCTCTCCCACCGCGTCGAGAAGCGACTCGACGGTCGCCTGCCACGACGGCAGCGCGTGGCGCGACCGGTAGGCGAGCAGCGCGTCCACGGAGGCCCGCGGCAGCCGGATCCAGCCGCAGCCCGGGAAGTGCTGCTCGATCATCTCCTCCCAGACCTTCACCGGCATCCGGTGGGCGGCCTCCCTGTCCCAGGGGACGGGCTCCACGTGGAATCCGCCGGCGCCGGTGAAGGCGGTGCCGGAGAACAGCATCAGCAGCGGCACCTCCCCGCCGGACAGGGCACGCAGATAGCGGGTGGCCGCGATGTCGGTGTCGTACGTGCACGGCACGACCAGGTCCGTCTCGGTCTCGCCGGTGAATCCGGGGACCATCACCGAGACCTGGGCGAACTGCACCGGGTTGAGGCTGCTGCCCCAGCGGGAGCGCTCACCGAACAGGTCGGCCAGCGCCTCGGCCTCCTCGTCCCCGTATCCGCGCCGGGCCGGTTCGACACGGATCTGGCAGCGCAGCGCGAGGGCGTGGACCCGGGTGCCCTCCGACGCGGTGATCCGCAGCCGGAACACCAGTGTCGGGCCGGCCGCGTACGCGTCGGCGCGTACTCCGGTGCAGCTGAAGGAGAACTCGGTCACGGACGGCTTCCTCCCGCCTCGCGCGCCTGGTCCCGTACGTGGGTGAAGAAGGCCTCGAGTTCGGCCCGGGCCTCGGCGCCGCCGTCGAAGCCCTGCCAGCGCAGTCTCATCCGGCCCACCAGCTCGTAGGCGAGGTCGACCGGCACGAGGAAGCAGTCGGTGCGGCCCTCGTGGCGGCGCAGCAGCAGGGCCTCCACATCGGGTTCGAGCAGTTCGGCGAGGCGGGTCGCGGCGAGCACCGTCTGCCAGGACGACGGCTCCAGTTCGCTCTCCGTCGCTCCGGCGGGACTCGGGTAGAGGGCCACGAGCCGGTCGAGGGCGGAGTTGCGGAAGAAGAAGGCGACGCCGACCGGGATCCGCAGCAGTTCCCAGGCGTTGTCGTCGATGCGGTGGCCGGGATCGCCCAGGAAGCGGCGGGGGACCGCCCGGAAGCGTCCCCTCGGGCCTTCCGCGCCGCCCGGGCCGTCCAGCAGCTGGAAGCACGGACCGCAGGCGCAGACCAGTGCCCGTTTCTCGGTGTCGACCAGGTGCGGGTGGCGTTCGCCGGCGAGGGACGCCGCGCACAGCTCGCACCGCTCCTCGCGGGGCCGGCGCGGGGCGGCGAAACGGCGCAGCCCTTTCGGCCCGGCGGTCCGCCGCGGCTGCCCCGGGCCGGTCACGGGCGCGCTCGACGGACGGCGGCCGACGAGCGGCCGTCCGCGGCCGTCCGCGGCCGTCCGCGGCGGTGCGCGGCGGGCCGTTGCCGATCTGGAGCAGCGCGGGCTCGCGTGCGGCGGCCGGCTCCAGGTCCACGTCCGTCACCTCCGGGGCGAAGCACGCGAGGGCGTCGACGGCCGCCTGCCGGACGGACTCCCGTGTGCTGGGTCGCCCGCAGCCCGTCGAGGCGGTCGCCCGCAGCCGCAGGACGCCGGTCGCCGGGTCGAATCCCGCGTTCTCGACGGGGTACGGGAGGCCTGCCAGGGCGCGGCCGACCCGGGCGTGCACATCCTCCGGGTGCAGCCCGTGCAGGTTCAGCAGGCCCGCGACGAGCTCATCGCCCAGGAGGCCGTCCCACGCACTGGCGGGCGGCCCTTCCGAGGGTCGCCCGAGCAGGTCGACCACCCGGGCGAGCCCTGCGCCGTAGAACTCCATCAGGGCGCGGACCAGTTCCTCCGCCGCCGCGCACACCTGGGCGTCGCCCGTCTCCGCGAGCCGGTCGAGCAGTTCCGACCTGCCGGCCGGCCTGTTCGGCGGTCACCGCGGTTGCTCCGGTCGCCCCGCTCATCCGGCGAGGCCGCTCAGACCGGTGGGCACGTGCATCGACTTCACCGTCCTGCCGCCACCGACGTACATGTGGACGCCGCAGGGCAGGCAGGGGTCGAAGCTGCGCACCGCGCGCATGATGTCGATGCCCTTGAAGTTCTCCGGCGGGTTCTCCTCGAAGATCGGGGTGTTCTGCACGGCGTCCTCGTAGGGGCCGGGGGTGCCGTAGGTGTCGCGGGTGGAGGCGTTCCACGGGGTCGGCGGATACGGGTGGTAGTTGGCGATCTTTCCGTCGCGGATGACCATGTGGTGCGAGAGCACTCCCCCTACGGCCTCGGTGAAGCCGACGCCGACGGCCTCGTCGGGCACCTCGAACTTCTCCCAGGTCTGGGTGCGTCCGGCGCGTACCTCCTCGAGTCCCTTCTCCGCGCAGTGCAGGGCGACGGCGGCCGCGTAGGCCTGGAAGTACGTGCGGGCGCGGTTGCGCTCCAGCGCGTTGCTCCACCGGGGGATCTTCCACTCGAAGGTGGTCTCGGGCCTGGTCATCGTGCGCGGCAGGTTGATCAGGACGCTGTGGCCGGTGGAGGCACGCGGCATCCGGGCGAGTTCCCGCTCACCACGGGCGCGGCAGGGCCGACGGACTGCCGGCCCTGCCGCGCCCGGGCCCCGCCCTCTTCGCGGCGGCGCGGAGCCGCGCCGCGGGACGGCCGGCGCGGCGTACGGCCAACCGGGTGACCTCGGTGGTGGCCTCCTACGCCCCGCAGCCGACCACCCGGTCGACGAACCCCATGCTCAGCACCGCCACCACGGACACCGGGCCGCGCGGGCGCGCGGGCGCGCGGGCGCGCGGGCCGCACGTTCCGGTGTCCTCCTGCCTTCGGCTCAGGAGGGGGACGCCACCCACCGGTACTGCAGCTCCGGCCGGCCCACGGTGCCGTACTGGGGGCGGCGGGCCGCGCGGCCCGCCTCGACCAGGTGTTCCAGATAGCGGCGGGCCGTGATGCGGGAGATGCCGACGGCCTCGGCGACGCCGCTGGCCGTCAGGCCCTCGTCGGCGTCGCGCAGGGCCAGGGTCACGCGTTCCAGGGTGGGTGCGCTCAGACCCTTGGGGAGGGCGGCCGGTCCGGGGGCGCGCAGGGCGGCCAGCGCGCGGTCCACCTCGTCCTGGCCGCTGGCCTCGCCCACCGACGCCCGGAACTGGGCGTACCGCACCAGACGGTCCCGCAGCGTCGCGAAGGTGAACGGTTTCAGCACGTACTGGACGACACCCAGGGACACGCCCTCGCGCACCACCGCCAGGTCCCGCGCCGAGGTCACCGCGACGACGTCCGCGTGGTGCCCGGCAGCCCGCAGGGAACGGGCCAGCTGGAGTCCGTGAACGTCGGGCAGGTGCAGATCGAGCAGGAGCAGGTCGACGGGGGTGCGCTCCAGCACCCGGCGTGCCTCGGCGCCCGTCGCCGCCTTGCCGACGGCGACGAACCCCGGCACCCGGCCGACGTACATCACGTGGGCGCCGGCGGCGACGGGGTCGTCCTCCACCACCAGGACACGGATGGGGCGCGTGCCGCTCATGCCGTGCCTCCCCGGGCGCGGCCGGCGCCGGCACCGGCCGTCGGGGTCCGCAGCGGGAGGCGTGCCTCGAAGCGGGCGCCGCCGTCCTGTGCCGACGTCACCGTCAGCGTGCCGCCGTGGCGGCTCACCGCCTGCCGCACCAGCGCCAGGCCCAGTCCCCGGCCACCCGGCCCGGACGGCTTGGTCGTGAAGCCCCGCTGGAAGACCGCCTCGGTGTGGTCCGGGTCCACGCCCGGACCCGTGTCGGACACCCGCAGGATCAGCTCCGCGCGGGCGTCGGTGAGGGCGGTGACCGTCACCCGGGGATTCATGCCGCCCAGCGCGGCGTCCACCGCGTTGTCGATCAGGTTGCCCAGGATGGTGACCAGGTCCCGGGCGGGCAGGGTGTCCGGCAGCAGCCCGTCGTCCAGCCGGCTGTCCGGCGTGACCACCAGCTCCACGCCCCGCTCGTTGGCCTGGGCGGTCTTGCCCAGCAGCAGCGCCGCGAGGACCGGTTCGCCCACCGCCGCCACCACCTGGTCGGTGAGCGCCTGGGCCAGTTCCAGCTCGGCGGTCGCGAAGTCCACCGCCTCCTCGGCCCGGCCCAGCTCGATCAGCGAGACGACGGTGTGCAGCCGGTTCGCCGCCTCGTGCGCCTGCGAGCGCAGCGCCTGGGTGAAGCCGCGCTCCGAGTCCAGCTCGCCCATCAGCGACTGGAGTTCGGTCACATCGCGCAGGGTCACCACGGTTCCGCGCTGCTCACCGCCGGACACCGGCGAGGTGTTCACCACCAGCACCCGGTCCGCCGTCAGATGCACCTCGTCGACCCGGGGCGCGGAGGCGAGCAGCGCGCCCGTCAGCGCCGCCGGAAGCCCGAGCTCCGCGACCGACCTGCCCACCACGTCCTCCTCCGGCCCCACACCCAGCAGCTCCCGGCCGCCGTCGTTGATCAACGCCACCCTGTACTGCCCGTCCAGCATCAGGAGCCCCTCGCGCACGGCGTGCAGCGCGGCCTGATGGTAGTCGTGCATGCGGCTGAGCTCGGACGCGTTCATCCCGTGGGTGTGCCGGCGCAGCCGGGCGTTGATCACGTACGTGCCGATCGCACCGATCCCCAGGGCGGCGGACGCGGCCGCGAGCAGGGCGGTCAGCTGGCCCTGCGCGCGCTGGCTGATCTCCTCGACCCGGATCCCCGCACTGACCAGACCGACGATCCGGTCGCCGTCCAGGACCGGGGTGACCGCGCGGACGGACGGGCCGAGGGTGCCGGTGTACGTCTCGGTGAAGGTGCGCCCCTCGAGAGCGGCGGCGGTGTGGCCGCGGAACGCCAGGCCGATCTGGTCCGGGTCGGGGTGGGTCCAGCGGATGCCCCGCGGATCCATGATCGTGACGAAGTCGACGTCGGTGTCGCGCACCACCGCCAGCGCGTACGGCTGGAGCGTCGCCGAGGGGTCGGCCGTACGGATCGACTCCCGCACCGAGGGCGAGTCCGCGACGGACAGGGCCACCGCCGTGGCCTGGCGGCCCGCCGCGTCCTCCGCCTGGCTGCGGTCGCCGACGTGGCTGACCAAGGCGTATCCCACCACGAGCACCGCTATCAGCACCGCCTGCATGGCGAAGAGCTGGGCCGCGAGGCTGCGGGGTTTCGGGAGGGCGATGCGCATCCCGTCAGTGTGCATCCCCCTGCGGGCGCGAACTCAATGAACGTAAGGGTGACCGCGCTCACAGGGCAGGACATAGTCACGGCAGTCCCCCCCGACCCTCATCCCCCGGACGTGAGCCGCACGCCGGTGATGCCGACGACGTCGTCAAGGAGGCCGCCGTGACCAGCACAGCCGATACGGCACCTGCCGCTCCCCCAGTGAAGCGGGACCGCACGCACTATCTCTACATCGCGGTGATCATCGCGGTCGCCCTCGGCGTCGCCGTCGGCCTGCTGGCCCCCGGCTTCGCGGTCGAGCTGAAGCCGATCGGCACCGGGTTCGTGAACCTGATCAAGATGATGATCTCGCCGATCATCTTCTGCACCATCGTGCTGGGCATCGGCTCCGTGCGGAAGGCCGCCAAGGTCGGCGCCGTCGGCGGTATCGCCATGGGCTACTTCCTGGTGATGTCGCTGGTCGCGCTCGGCATCGGCCTGGTCGTCGGCAACATCCTGGACCCGGGAACGGGGCTCGCGGTCACCGACGCGGTCAAGGAGACGGGCCAGGCCCAGGTCGACGCGGAGGCCAAGTCCACCACCGACTTCCTGCTCGGCATCATCCCGACCACGATCGTGTCCGCCTTCACCCAGGGCGAGGTCCTGCAGACCCTGCTGGTCGCCCTGCTGTGCGGGTTCGCGCTGCAGGCCATGGGCAAGGCCGGCCAGCCGGTCCTGCGCGGCATCGAGCACATCCAGCGGCTGGTCTTCCGGGTCCTCGCCATGATCATGTGGGCTGCCCCGGTCGGTGCCTTCGGCGCCATGGCCGCCGTCACCGGAGCCTCGGGCGTGGACGCGCTGAAGAGCCTCGCGGTGCTGATGCTCGGCTTCTACATCACCTGTGTGCTGTTCATCTTCGTGGTGCTCGGCGCGCTGGTGCGGATCGTCGCGGGGCTGAACATCTGGTCGCTGTTCAGGTACCTGGGCCGTGAGTTCCTGCTGATCCTGTCCACCTCCTCGTCCGAGTCGGCGCTGCCGCGGCTCATCGCGAAGATGGAGCACCTGGGCGTCAGCAAGCCGGTCGTCGGCATCACCGTCCCCACCGGCTACTCCTTCAACCTCGACGGCACCATGATCTACATGACCATGGCCTCGCTGTTCATCGCCGACGCCCTGGGCACGCCGATGTCGATCGGCGAGCAGATCCCGCTGCTGCTCTTCCTGCTGGTCGCCTCCAAGGGCGCCGCCGGTGTCTCCGGTGCCGGCCTCGCGACGCTGGCCGGTGGCCTGCAGTCGCACAAGCCGGCCCTGGTGGACGGCATCGGTCTCATCGTCGGCATCGACCGCCTGATGAGCGAGGCCCGCGCCCTGACCAACTTCGCGGGCAACGCGGTCGCCACGGTGCTGATCGGCACCTGGACCAAGGAGATCGACAAGGAGCGGGTCGGACAGGTCCTCTCCGGCACCCTCCCCTTCGACGAGGCCACCCTGCTCGACGAGCACGGCAACGACGACCCCGCCGATCCCGCCGACCCCGCCGGGGCCCCCGCACCGGGCGGCGAGAAGGAACTCGCCAAGGCCTGACCCACAGGCCCCTGCCTGCCGCACAGGGGCCGGCGCCCCAGTGCTCCCCCCCCCCGCCGCCGAGCGGCCGGACTCCCTCCCCCGTGAGCCCGGCCGCTCGGCCCTTTTCCGTTCCGGTTCCGGGCCGGGACCCGGAACCGTCCCGTCCCGCCTTGCCCTGACGCCGACGTCAGGGCTTACGTTCACCGGTATGCGAATCGGCGAGCTGGCCGCACGCGCCGGGACCACCACGCGGACGCTGCGGTACTACGAATCACGGGGACTGCTGCCCGCGCGGCGTACGGGCAACAACCACCGGACGTACGAGGAGAGCGACCTGAATCTGCTGCGGCAGATCCGGACGCTGCAGGACTTCGGGTTCGAGCTGGAGGAGACCCGGCCCTTCGTGGAGTGTCTGCGGGCCGGACACCCGAAGGGCGACGCGTGCCCCGCCTCGCTCGCGGTCTACCGGCGCAAGCTGGACGAACTCGACGCGCTCATCGGCGAGCTGCGGGCCGTACGGGCGAGCGTCGGGGAGCAGTTGGCGCGGGCGGAGAGGGCACGCGACGAACTGGCGGCCGACGCCGCGGTTCCGGGAGGTCCGGAACCGGTGTGCGAACTGGGAGGGCACAGGTGAGCAGGGCGAAAGACGTGAGGGAAGTGACCGACGCGGACTTCGCGGCGGAGGTGATCGAATCGTCGCTGCCGGTGCTGGTGGAGTTCACCGCCGACTGGTGTCCGCCGTGCCGGCAGATGGCACCGGTGCTGAGCGCGCTGGCCGCCGAGGAGAGCGGGCGGCTGAAGGTCGTCCAGCTGAACGTGGACGCCAACCCGGACACCACCAACGCGTACAAGGTGCTGTCGATGCCGACGTTCGTGGTGTTCCGAGGAGGTGAGCCGCTGCGGTCGATGGTGGGCGCCAGGCCCAAGCGGCGGCTGCTCGAGGAACTGGGCGAGGTGATCTGAGCCGGCACCGGCGCCGCACAGAGGAAACCCCCGGGTAATTGCGCCCGGGGGTTTCCTCTGCGTATATTCGTTGACTCGCGACTTCAACAGAATTGAGTCGCAAAGAAGTTCAGTGGGCACACTGTATCCGGGCGGGAGCAGAATTGTCAAACAGCGAATATCCGGACCATGAATTCCGGCAGGAACAGGAATTCATCGACGGACTGTACGCACGCGTGGACGCCCTGCGCGGTGACACCGAGGTGTCCCTCACGGACGCGCTCGGGCAGGGCAACACGCCCATGCAGGCCAGGCTGGAGCGGGACATCCTCGTCGCCGAGCGGTCCGGGCTGCTCGCGGCGCTGAACGCGGTGGACGGTTCGCTGTGCTTCGGCCGGATCGACCTCTCCTCGGGCGACACCCACCACATCGGCCGGATCGGCCTGCGCGCCGACGACGCCGAGCGCACCCCCGTCCTCGTCGACTGGCGCGCCGACGTCGCCCGCCCCTTCTACCTGGCCACCGGCCACACCCCGATGGGGCTGAGGCGCCGGCGGCACATCACCTCCGAGGGGCGCACGGTCACCGCCCTGCACGACGAGATCCTCGACCTCGGCGACGAGACCCGTACCGGCCACGAGGACCCGACCGGCGACGCCGTGCTGCTCGCCGCGCTCGACTCCGCGCGCACGGGCCGCATGGGCGACATCGTCCGCACCATCCAGGCGGACCAGGACCGCATCATCCGTGCCCCGCACCGCGGTGTCCTGGTGGTCGAGGGCGGCCCGGGCACCGGCAAGACCGCCGTCGCCCTGCACCGCGCCGCCTACCTCCTCTACGAGCACCGCGAGCTGCTGGCCCGCCGCGCCGTGCTGATCGTCGGCCCCAACCCGGCGTTCCTCGGCTACATCGGCGAGGTGCTGCCCAGCCTGGGCGAGACCGGCGTGCTCCTCGCGACCGTCGGCGAGCTGTTCCCCGGCGTGAAGGCCACCCGGGCGGACACGCCCGAGGCCGCCGCGGTGAAGGGCCGGGCCGACATGGCGGACGTCCTGACCGAGGTCGTCCGCAGCCGGCAGGCGCTGCCCGACCCGGTGATCACCATCGAGCACGACCGCGAGATCCTGATGCTGGACGACGGCCTGGTGCGGGTCGCCCGCGAACGCACCCGCGCCGCCAAGCTGCCGCACAACGCGTCCCGCGAGTACTTCGAGGGCCACATCCTCAACGCGCTCACCGACATGGTCGCCGAACGCATCGGCACCGACCCGTACGACGGCACCAACCTGCTCGACCCCAGCGACATCACCCAGATCCGCGACGAACTCGCCGAGAACCCCGACGTGTGGTCCGCCGTCGACCGGTTGTGGCCCCGGATCACCCCGCAGCGGCTGATCGCCGACTTCCTCGCCGCACCCGAGGACTTCCTCCCGGCCCAGGACGCCGCCGCGATACGCCGCCCGGTGACCCGGCACTGGACCGTCGCCGACGTGCCACTGCTCGACGAGGCCGCCGAACTCCTCGGCGAGGACGAACGGTGGGTGCGCGAGCGGGCCGACCGGGAGCGGCGGACGCGGATCGCGTACGCCCAGGGCGTCCTGGACGTGTCGTACGCCTCGCGGACCTTCGAGTTCGACGACAAGGAGGACGACGACCCCGAATCCTCCGAGGTGCTGTCCGCGCACGACATCATCGACGCCGAACGCTTCGCCGAGCGGCACGAGGAGGAGGACCACCGCAGCGCCGCCGAACGGGCCGCCGCCGACCGCACCTGGGCGTTCGGGCACATCATCGTCGACGAGGCGCAGGAACTGTCGCCGATGGCCTGGCGGCTGCTGATGCGGCGCAGCCCGACCCGCTCGATGACCCTGGTCGGCGACCCGGCGCAGACCGCGGAGGCGGCCGGGGGCGGCTCCTGGGCGGACATCCTCGCCCCGTACGTGGAGGACCGCTGGGAGCACACCCGGCTCGGCGTCAACTACCGCACCCCGGCCGAGATCATGGACGTCGCGGCGGCCGTGGTCCGTGCCGAACACCCCGGCTTCGAGCCGCCCGGCTCGGTCCGCTCCACCGGCGTGCGCCCCTGGGCCCGCGCCACCGACGACCTGCCCGGTGCCGTCGCCAAGGCCGTCGCGGAGTTCGGCGGGCCCCAGGGCGGCCGGCTCGCGGTCATCGCCCCGCGCGACCTGCACCGCGCCCTGGCCGCCCGCCTCGACGGGGTGACGGCGGGCGCCGAGCCCGACCTGACGCAGGAGGTCGTGCTGCTCGACCCGCGGCAGGCCAAGGGCCTGGAGTTCGATTCCGTCCTCGTGGTCGAACCGGGGCGCTACGGCACCAGCGACCTGTACGTGGCGCTGACCCGCGCCACCCAGCGGCTCGGCGTCCTGCACACCGGGCCGCTGCCGAAACCGCTGGCGGACACGCTGGCATGACAGGAGGGCCCGGCGACGGCCGGACCGGTCAGGCCGGGCGCAGCCAGACCGTGGCCAGGGGCGGCAGGGTCAGCCGGACGCTCGCCGGGAAGCCGTGCCGCCCCTGCGGCTCCGGCTTGACCGGGTCCGGGTTGGTGACGTCGCCGCCGCCGTAGCGGCCCGCGTCGGTGTTCAGGACCTCGTGCCAGGCGGGCACGCCGTCCGGGACACCGACGAGGTAGTCGTGCCGGACCACGGGGGCGAAGTGGGACACCGCGAGCAGCGGGGTGCCGTCCCGGTCGTACCGCAGGAACGCGAGCACGTTGTCCTCGGCCGCGTCCCCGGCCACCCACCGGAACCCGGCCGGCTCGGTGTCCCGCTGCCACAGCGCCGGGGTGTGCCCGTACACGGTGTTCAGGTCGCGCACCAGGTCGCGCACCCCGCGGTGGTCGGCCTCGGCCCCGTACGCCGGGTCCAGCAGCCACCAGTCCGGGCCGTGCTGCTCGGACCACTCCGCTCCCTGCGCGAACTCCTGTCCCATGAACAGCAGCTGCTTGCCGGGGTGGGCCCACATGAAGCCGAGGTAGGCGCGCAGGCCGGCGCGCTGCTGCCACCAGTCGCCGGGCATCTTCGAGACCAGTGACCGCTTGCCGTGCACGACCTCGTCGTGCGAGATCGGCAGCACGTAGTTCTCGCTGTACGCGTACACCATCGAGAACGTCATCCCGTGGTGGTGGTACCTGCGGTGCACCGGCTCGTGGCTCATGTACTCCAGCGAGTCGTGCATCCAGCCCATGTTCCACTTCAGCCCGAAGCCTAGCCCGCCGAAACCGCTCGGGCCCTCGTGATGGGTGGCCCGGGTGACGCCGTCCCAGGCCGTGGACTCCTCCGCGACCGTCACCACACCGGGCACCCTGCGGTACACCGTCGCGTTCATCTCCTGGAGGAACGCCACCGCGTCCAGGTTCTCCCGGCCGCCGCGCTCGTTCGGCTGCCACTGTCCGGGCTCGCGCGAGTAGTCGAGGTACAGCATCGAGGCGACGGCGTCCACGCGCAGCCCGTCGATGTGGAACTCCTCGCACCAGTACACGGCGTTGGCCACCAGGAAGTTGCGCACCTCGCGCCGCCCGAAGTCGAACTCCAGGGTCCCCCAGTCGGGATGGGCCGCCCGCAGCGGGTCCGCGTGCTCGTACAGCGGCCGGCCGTCGAACTCGGCCAGCGCCCACGCGTCACGCGGGAAGTGCGCCGGCACCCAGTCCATGATCACGCCGATGCCGGCCCGGTGCAGGGCGTCGACCAGGTACCGGAAGTCGTCCGGAGTGCCGAGACGGGCCGTGGGCGCGTAGAAACCGGTGACCTGGTAGCCCCAGGAGCCGCCGAAGGGATGCTCGGCGACCGGCATCAGCTCGACGTGCGTGAACCCCAGGTCCTTCACGTACGCGGGGAGCTGGTCCGCAAGCTGCCGATACGTCAGGCCCGGTCGCCAGGAGGGCAGGTGGACCTCGTACACCGAGAGCGGCGCCTCGTGCGCGGGCACGTGGGCGCGGCGCTCCAGCCACTCGGCGTCCCCCCACGCGTACCGCGACGACGTGACGACCGACGAGGTGGCCGGGGGGACCTCCGTACGCCGTGCCATCGGGTCGGCGCGCAGGGTCCTCGAACCGTCGGGCCGGGTGATGTCGAACTTGTACAGCTCACCCTCGCCGACCCCCGGCACGAACAGCTCCCACACCCCGGACGAGCCCAGTGACCGCATGGGGTGCCCGGTACCGTCCCAGAAGTTGAAGCCGCCCGCCACCCGTACCCCGCGCGCGTTCGGCGCCCACACCGCGAACCGGGTGCCCCGCACGCCCTGGTGGGTCATGGGGTGCGCGCCGAGCACCGTCCACAGCTCCTCGTGCCGCCCCTCGCCGATCAGGTGCAGATCGAGTTCGCCGAGCGTGGGCAGCAGCCGGTACGCGTCCTCGACCTCCCGCACCGTCCCCTCGTAGGCCACGAGCAGCCGGTAGGCCGGGACCTCCCGCAGCGGCAGCAGTGCCGAGAAGAACCCGCTCCCGTCGTCGTGCAGCTCGACGGTGAGGCCCCCGGAGACCACGGTCACGGCCAGGGCGTACGGCTTGAAGACCCGGAAGGCGACCCCGCCCGGCACCGGATGCCCGCCCAGCGCCGTGTGCGGGGCGTGGTGTGTGCCGTCCAGCAGCCGCTCCCGGTCGGCGGTGCCCAGAGCGGGGGAGACCGCGAGCTCCGCCTCCGGCGGGGCGAGCCGGCCGGCCTCCGGGCCCGTGCCGGAGGCCGGCACCTGCACGGCCCTGGCCTTCTTCGCCCTGCCCTGCTTCGAAGCGCCCTTCTTCGTCGCGGTCTCCTTCGCCGTGCTCTTCTTCCCGGCGCCCTTCTTCGAGCCGCCCTTCTCGGACATCTCCTCGGCTGCCGCGGGCTTCTTCTCCCGCGCGGACGCCGGCGGCTCGGCGGGCCGTTGTTCGGCAGGCTGCTCCGGATGCGAACCGCTGGACTCGGGACGGGGGGTCACGGACGGGGCCTCCTGAGAGAAGGGCGGGCGGGTCAGATCTGGTCGGTGCCGGCGAGTCTGCGCACCGCCGCCATCGGGACCGGGAGCCACTGAGGCCGGTGCCGGGCCTCGTACAGCACCTCGTAGACGGCCTTGTCCGTCTCGTAGGCGCGCAGCATCACGGGATCGGTGCGCGGGTCCCTGCCCGCCGCTTCCGCGTAGCCGGAGCAGTAGGCCGCCCGGCAGTGCTCGGCCCAGTCCGGCTGCGGCGGGTCCACGGAGCGGGCCGCGTAGTCGAAGGACCGCAGCATGCCGGCCACGTCCCGGACCACGGGCTGCGGCATCCGCCGCTCGGCGAGCGGCCGGGCCGGCTCGCCCTCGAAGTCGATCAGCGACCACTCTCCCCCACCGCCGAAAGCGTGGGAGGGGCCCCCGGCCGGGGACCGCAGGCACTGGCCGAGATGCAGATCGCCGTGCACCCGCTGAGCGGTCCAGGTCTGCCCCTCGGCGGCCAGGTCCTCCAGCGCGGTGTACGCCGAGCCGAGACCGGCCGCGTACGGCCGCAGCGCGGGCACCGCCCGGACGGCCGCCGCCAGCCGCTCGGCCATGCCGGCGACCATGATCCGCAGCCGGCTGTGGCCCAGGGTGACCGTCGGCAGCGCGCGGGCCAGCGCGGTGTGCACCTCGGCGGTGGCCCGTCCCAGCGCGCGCGCCTCGGCGACGAAGTCCTCACCCTTGGCCAGCTCCCGCAGCGCCAGCTCCCACCCGTCCGTCGCGCCCTGCACGTACGGCTGGAGCACACCCAGCACATGCGGTTCACCGGGGTCGGCCGGGTCCGGGTCCGCGACCAGCCACGCCGTGGGCGGCGGCACCCGCGGGCAGCCCTCGCGGGCCAGCGCCAGCGGCAGCTCCAGATCGGGGTTGACCCCGGGCACGATCCGGCGCAGCAGCTTCAGGACGAACGCGTCCCCGTAGACGACGGACGAGTTCGACTGCTCGACCGTCATCAGGCGCGGCACCAGACCGGGCCGGATCTCCTGCCCCGGGTCCCGCTCGAAGCGCAGAACGCCGATCCGGGCCCGGGTGCGCAGGGCCTCCAGGAGCAGTTCGGCGGGCCGGGCGTCGTGCAGGGCCTCGTAGACCGTCCGTCCGGCGAGCGGGCCCTCGCTCATGTGCCCGATCAGCGCGTTCGCCAGCCGGGGCGGCAGCGCCTCACGCACCCCGATCAGCAGCTGGTAGCAGTCACCGGGGCGGGCGGCGCCGCCCTCGGGGGCGGGCGAACCGGGTGGGACGGACGGGTCGGGCTGGTGGGCGCGGACGAGCAGGTGGTACAGGCCCAGCCGGGCGGTGGGCGGCAGCAGCTCGGTGGCCGCGACCAGGGTGAACCCGGTGACCGGCCGCCCCTTGCCCGCGAACCAGCGCTGTCGCGGCAGCCATTCCCTGAGCAGTGGATCCAGCGACACAAGGAGGCCGGGCGGGGGTGCGACCGTACGTATGACGGCTTCCGACATTTCAGTCGCGTCCTTTCCCCGGGATCGTCGGGGTGTTACTGATGCGTGCCCCGGGCGGGGCGGGAGAAACCGCCCCACCCCGGGTTCCCTGCGTGCTACGCGGTGTCCCCGCGCAGGCGGAACCAGTAGAAGCCGTGGCCCCCGAGGGTGAGCAGGTACGGCAGTGCTCCCACGGCCGGGAAGCGCACCCCGCCGAACAGTTCGACCGGGTGACGGCCCTCGAAGGCGCTCAGGTCGAGTTCGGTGGGCTGCGCGAAGCGGGAGAAGTTGTTGACGCAGAGGACCAGGTCGTCCTCGTACTCCCGGAGGAAGGCGAGGACGGCGGGGTTGGAGGAGGGGAGTTCGGTGTAGGTGCCGAGGCCGAAGGCGGGGTTCTGCTTGCGGATCTCGATCATCCGGCGGGTCCAGTGCAGCAGTGAGGAGGGTGAGGCCATGGATGCCTCGACGTTGGTGACCTGGTAGCCGTGGACCGGGTCCATGATCGTGGGCAGGAACAGCCGGCCGGGGTCGGAGGAGGAGAAGCCGGCGTTGCGGTCGGGGGTCCACTGCATGGGGGTGCGGACGGCGTCGCGGTCGCCGAGCCAGATGTTGTCGCCCATGCCGATCTCGTCGCCGTAGTAGAGGATCGGCGAGCCGGGCAGGGACAGCAGCAGGGCGTTGAAGAGTTCGATCTGGTTGCGGTCGTTGTCCAGGAGCGGGGCGAGGCGGCGGCGGATGCCGATGTTGGCGCGCATGCGGGGGTCCTTGGCGTACTCGGCCCACATGTAGTCGCGTTCCTCGTCGGTGACCATCTCCAGGGTCAGCTCGTCGTGGTTGCGCAGGAAGATGCCCCACTGGCAGCCCGAGGGGATGGCGGGGGTCTTGGCGAGGATCTCGGAGACGGGGTGGCGGGACTCGCGGCGTACGGCCATGAAGATGCGGGGCATGACGGGGAAGTGGAAGGCCATGTGGCATTCGTCGCCGCCGACGGCGTAGTCGCCGAAGTAGTCGACCACGTCCTCCGGCCACTGGTTCGCCTCCGCCAGCAGCACGGTGTCCGGGTACTGCGCGTCGATCTCCTTGCGCACCCGCTTGAGGAAGGCGTGCG
>NZ_BBNN01000019.1:0-116369 GCF_000829695.1 Streptomyces sp. NBRC 110035
CTGGTGCACGTCGACATCAAGAAGCTGGGCAACATCCCCGACGGCGGCGGACACAAGGTCCTGGGCCGGCAAGCAGGCCGCAAGAACCGCAAGAACGCCGGTTACAGCTACCTGCACACCGCCGTCGACGACCACTCCCGCCTCGCCTACAGCGAGATCCATACAGACGAGAAGAAGGAGACCGCCACCGGCTTTTGGACCCGGGCCCAGGCGTTCTTCACCGAGTGCGGGATCACCGTCGAGCGCGTGCTGACCGACAACGGCTCCTGCTACCGCTCACGCGACTGGCGCGACCTGCTCACCGCGGCCGGGATCACCCACAAACGCACCCGGCCCTACCGCCCGCAGACCAACGGCAAGGTCGAACGCTTCAACCGCACCCTCCTCGACGAATGGGCCTACGCCCGCCCCTACCGGTCAGAAGCCGAGCGCCGCGAAGCGTTCCCGCAGTGGCTGCACACCTACAATCACCACCGCGGACACACCGCGCTGAAGGGCCAACCACCCGCCAGCCGCGTCCCCAACCTCACAGGGCAATACATCTAGGTCCCCCTCCCACCCCCGGGTCAACAACCACACCGGAAACCGCGGGCGACACGGTGAAGTCCGCCCGTGTGCGGGGCAGCCCGCAGGGCGGCGGGACCGGCGGGCGGTGACCCGACGCGGGGGAACCGCGGTGCGGTGGGTGGGGACTGCGGTGCGGGACACGGGGTGCCCGTACCCCGCGGACCGAACCGGCCGGGGTCAGCCGACAGGTCGGGGCAGGACGCCGCCCTCCTGCTCGCGCACCGCGTCGAGGGCTGCCCACTGCTCGGTGCCGAGGGTCGCGAGCGCGGCCGGGAAGACGCCGTCCTGTTCCTTGAGGATGTGGTCGCGCAGTACCGCCATCGCTTCCATCAGCCGGTCCGGCCAGGCCGGGTCGCCGGCGGTGCCCCCGTCGGCGGCCTGGGCCAGCACCTCGTCGACGTGCCGGTGTTCCGCCTCCAGGGCGGCGATCTGCTCGGGGAAGTCCTCGGCCATGGAGGGAAACAGGCCGCGCTCCTCCACCCGGGTGTGCGGGCCCAGCACGGCCTCGATCTCCCGGGCCACCCGTGTCATCCGGGGCACGTCGCCGGCCTCGTGGGCGGGGCGCAGGTGGCTGATGAGGCGGACGACCTCGTCGTGCTCACGCGTCAGCTCGTCGATCGACGCCAGGGACTGGCAGCCGCAGTACTCGCACACGGGTCTTCTCCTCTGCCTCTTCCTCGGTCCTGGCGACGGCTTCGGCGGATCCGTGAGGTCGGGGTCCGCCGGGGTCCGCTTCCTATGCGGCGGACCTGGCGTGGCGGCTCCCGGCCGGCGGCTTGTCCCGGTGCCCCTCGGCCGCGGCGCGGACACCGGTGAGGGTGTAGGCCAGCGCGGCGGCGGACACGACCGCGAGCAGCACCAGGCCTGCGGCGTACGTCCCGTAGGCGCCGTACAGGGAGCCCATCACCAGCGGCGGCAGGAAGCCGCCGAGGCCTCCGGCGGCGCCGACGACGCCCGTGACGGAGCCGACCTGGCTGGCCGGTGTCAGCTGTGCCACCAGGGCGAAGGTCGCCCCGCTGCCCGCTCCGAGCGCGGCCGCCATGGCCAGGAAGGCGAGGGTCCCGGCCGGCGCCAGCGGCGGGGTGAACGACTGGACGAGCGCACCGGCCACGACCACGGCGAGGGAGCCGGCCAGCACCCGGACCGTGCCCAGCCGGTCGGACAGCCAGCCGCCCATCGGGCGCATCGCCACCGCGAGCAGGACGAACCCGGCCATGCGGTTGGCGGCGTCGGCCTGGGTGAGGTCGTAACCGGTCTTGAGGTACACCGGCAGGTAGACGGAGAAGGCGACATAGCCGCCGAACGCGACCGCGTAGAGCGCGGACGCCTGCCAGGTGATGCCGAGCCTCATGGTGCCGGCCAGGCGGCGGGCCGGCGGCTCGGTCGGGACGGTGCGGCCCGGGGCGTCCCGCATCAGCAGCCAGGCGATCACGGCGTACGCGGCCAGCACCGCGGCGGTGATCAGGAACGGTGTCTCCATGCTGCTCGCGTCGACCAGCTTCACGGTGGTGAGGGCGCTGATGGCGGTGCCGCCCATGCCGGCGCCGAAGACGCCGATGGCCAGGCCGCGCCGCTCGGGCGGGAACCAGGCGTTGACGAACGGCACCCCGACGGCGAAGGCGGTGCCGCCGATGCCGAGGAAGAAGCCGCCGATCAGCAGCGCGGCAAGGGAGGAGTGCCCGGCCAGGCCCAGATGAAGAACGGGCACGATGGTGGTCGCCGAGACGATCGGGAACATCACGCGGCCGCCGAACCGGTCGGTGAGCGCGCCGACCGGGATGCGTCCCAGGGAGCCGACCACGACCGGTACCGCGACGAGCAGCGACTGCTCGAACGACGTCAGGTCGAGGCTGTCCTGGAAGCGCGGGGCGAGCGGGCTGAGCAGGGCCCACGCCCAGAAGTTGACGGCGAAACCGACGGTGGCCAGAGCCAGCATCAGCCAGGCCCGGCCGGACACCGGGGCGCCCGACGGCGGGCTGCCGTTCTTCGACTTCGACGGCTGGACCATGCTGTCCGTCCCTTCCCTCTCACGGTGGTGCCGGGGCACCGGGGTCGCACGGAGCCCGCAGGCCCTTCGCCTGCGGGCCGGAGCCCCGGGAACCACTGTCCGGGGACGGAGCCCTGCGTCCCCAGGGACCATGGGTCCCTGCCGTCCCGGCAGAGGGTCCCTCCGGTCGGGCCCGGTCGTCCCGTCGTCCCGCGTCCGGCGTCCCTGCACCGATGCGCCCACCAGTTCCCTCCGGGGTGGTCCGTGAAACAACGGCCGTGACCGGTCACGGCCGTTGGTGGACCGGGCGGCGCGGACGTGAGACCTGCACAGGGCCGAACGGACCTGCGCAGGTGCCGGTCAGTGCCCCTGCCCGGGATCCGGGCCGGGATCCGGGCCGGTGCCGGAAACCGGGTGGGCCGACGCGCGCGGTGTGCGGCCGCCGCCGATGCCCGGGCCGGTGCCGTAACCGAAGCGGATCAGCAGCTGCGGGCGGCACCGCTCTCTCGTTCCCGCCATGGCCGCCCGCAGGTCCGGCCACTCCATGGCCTGGTGCAGCATCGAGGTGCGCACTCCGCGCCGGGTCGCCGTGAGCAGGACACGTTCCAGGGCCTGCCCCGCCCTCAGCCAGTCCTCCGGCCGGTCGTGGGAGGTCCACAGCAGGGCGACCTGCGCATGGCGTTCGAACCGTACGGCCGGGAGTCTCGGCACGGGCAGCACGCCGGTGAAGTCGCGCACCGGCATCCTGCCGGACGCGTCCTGCGGTCCCAGGGCGGTCAGGGGGATGCCGTAGGGGGTGCGTTCCCCCGGGGGCGTGACCCAGGTGCGCATTTCGTCGGTGCTGGCCGGGTCGGTGGCGTTGCGGATCTCGGCGGCCTCCGTCAGGTGCAGCAGGCGTCGGGTGCCCATGATGTCGGGGACGTCCAGGTGGGCCCCCTCGGCGCGGGCCGCGCCGGTCATCTCGGTCACGACCGGGTCCGGCACCGGGCGGCCGGTGAACGGCATCCTGCTGGTGTGGCGGCGTTCGACCGCCTCGTACAGCTCGCGCAGGGAGAGCTGTACGTCCGTGGTGGGGGCGGTGAGTTGCACCGTGGCCAGCAGGTCCGGATCGTCCGCGGCGGGGCGCAGCCGGACGACGGGAACCCAGCCGAGGTGTTCCGCGGCCACCCGGAGGTTGAACACGGCCGCGCCCACCGACATGTGCTGGGCGCGTCGCAGGGGGTCCGCGGCCGGCAGCCGGCGCCGGCGGTCGGCCCGGACCTGGACCGTCCCGCTGTCCGGGTCCAGGCCGAACCGCCAGGGCTGCGTGTTGTGGATCGACGGGGCCGCCACGGCTGCGGCCAGCAGGGCGTGCACGGCTGCGGCGTCGAGTTCCCGGGTCTGCATCATGGCATCACGGCTCCTTCACAACGGATCCTCGGGAAAACTCTCCCTCTCCTGGGTCAACCCTGTGCCGGAGAACCGCCCCGGGAGGAGGGTTGACCGGCCCCACAACGCGGGCCGTACGGCCTGGTCGGGCGGCGGGCGGCGGTGTCCGGCTCCCGCGGGTCGCGGTCGGGCACGGCCTCGGCACGGCAGTGGAGGCAGGCCGGAGGACAGGCCCGGGTGGTCTCCCGGATGACGGTGAACGGCCGCTCCCCGGCGGCGGGTCGCGGCCCGGACCGCGGTGCCCACCGGGTGCCCGCTCACGGTGCGTCCCCTCCCCGCACCCGGGGTTCCGGGCCGCCCCGAGCACTGCGTCCGGCCGCCCTGGAGTCGGGGCAGACGAGGCGGGCGGCCGGACCGTGGCCTCGCCGGACCGTGCGCGCCCGGCGTCGCGGGCGACAGCGGTGGAATCGCCCTCCGGAACCCGGCCTGGGACGGTCGATGTGGTCGTGCACGGGACACCTCCGGATCGGTCGCCGTCAGCATCCACCCGCCGCCTCGGCCGGCAGGGCGGCCACGGGTCTTCGCCGGCAGGGCCGTTGGTCCCTGTCCCGGGTGTGCTCCGAGGGCCGTACGGTCCCCCGGTGGGGCCCTCCGGGCCCAGGTGGCCGAGGTGCGCGCGGCCTAGCGTTCGTGACCATGGAGAACGATCGAAACGCAGGGCCGCATCGGTCACGTGCCGCCCGTGACTGGCCGTTGGCGACCCGTCGGCTGCTGACCCGCCGGGAGGTGTCGGCCGACGGCCGTGCCGTGTTCGGCGAGGGCGACCCGCGGTGGGAGGGCTTCTACCGGGACCGGTGGTCGCACGACAAGGTGGTGCGCTCCACCCACGGCGTCAACTGCACGGGGTCCTGCTCGTGGATGGTGTACGTCAAGGACGGCATCATCACCTGGGAGCACCAGGCCACCGACTACCCGTCGATCGGCACGGACTGCCCCGAGTACGAGCCGCGCGGCTGCCCGCGCGGGGCGTCGTTCTCCTGGTACACCTACTCGCCGAGCCGGGTCCGTTACCCGTACGTGCGCGGCGCACTGCTGAAACCGTGGCGCGAGGCGCGGAAGCGACTCGGTGATCCGGTGGCGGCGTGGGCGGAGATCACCGGTGATCCGTCGAAGGCGCGGGCCTACAAGCGGGCCCGCGGCAAGGGCGGTCTGGTGCGCGCCGACTGGGACGAGGTCGCCGAGCTGGTCGCCGCCGCCCAGGTGCACACCGTCAAGGCGTACGGCCCCGACCGCGTCGCGGGCTTCTCGCCGATCCCGGCGATGTCGATGGCGTCCTTCGCGGCCGGGGCCCGGTACCACTCGCTGATCGGCGGCACTCTGCTGTCGTTCTACGACTGGTACGCCGACCTGCCCATCGCCTCGCCGCAGGTGTTCGGCGACCAGACGGACGTGCCGGAGGCCGCCGACTGGTGGAACGCCGGTTACCTGATCATGTGGGGTTCCAACATCCCCGTCACCCGCACACCCGACGCGCACTTCCTGACCGAGACCCGCTACAACGGCACCAAGGTCGTCGCCGTCAGCCCGGACTACGCCGACAACGTCAAGCACGCCGACGAGTGGCTCGCCCCGCACCCGGGCACCGACGGGGCACTGGCGATGGCCATGGGCCACGTGGTCCTGCGCGAGTTCCTGGTCGACCGCGAGGTGCCCTACTTCCAGGACTACCTGCGCACGTTCACCGACGCGCCGTTCCTGGTCACCCTGCGCGAGCACCCGGAGGGCGGTCTCGTCCCGGACGGGTTCCTGACCGCCGCCGACCTCGGTCACGAGGTGGAGAACGCCGACTCCAAGACCGTCCTGCTGGACGCGGCGACGGGTGAACCCGTGGTCCCGGGCGGCTCGCTGGGTTTCCGCTGGGCCAAGGCCGAGCAGGGCCGCTGGAACCTCGACCTGGGCGACGTGGTGCCCGGTCTGAGCCTGCTGGAGCGGGCCGAGGAGACGGCGACGGTCGCACTGCCGCGCTTCGACGAGGGCGCCACCGAGGGCGGCGGCAGCATGGTCCGCGGCGTCCCCGTGCGCCGGGTCGGCGGGCGCCGGGTCACGACCGTCTTCGACCTGATGCTCGCCCAGTACGGGGTCGAGCGGCCCGGTCTGCCGGGCCACTGGCCGTCCTCGTACGAGGACGCGGACCAGCCGTACACCCCGGCCTGGCAGGAGACGATCACCTCCGTCCCCGCCGAGCAGGCGGCCCGGATCGCCCGCGAGTTCGCCCGCAACGCCGAGCGCACCAAGGGCCGTTCGATGATCGCTCTCGGGGCGGGCACCAACCACTGGTTCCATTCCGACACCATCTACCGGGCCTTCCTGGCGCTGACGACCATGACCGGCTGCCAGGGCGTCAACGGCGGCGGCTGGGCGCACTACGTCGGCCAGGAGAAGGTCCGCCCGGTGACCGGGTTGCAGCACCTGGCCTTCGCGTTCGACTGGCAGCGGCCCACCCGGCACATGGCGGGCACGTCGTACTGGTACCTGAACTCCGACCAGTGGCGCTACGAGGCGTTCGGGCCCGACGAGCTGGCCTCCCCGCTGGGTGAGGGTCGGTTCAAGGGGAAGGCGTTCGCCGACTGCCTGGCGCAGGCGGTGCGGCTGGGCTGGACGCCGGGGCATCCGGGTTTCAACCGCAACCCGCTCGACCTGACGGACGAGGCGAGGGCAGCGGACCGGCCGGTCGCCGAGCACATCGTGGACGAGCTGAAGTCGGGGCGGCTGCGGTTCGCCGCCGAGGACCCCGACGACCCGGCCAACTTCCCCCGTGTCCTGACCGTGTGGCGGGCCAACCTGCTGGGCTCCTCCGGCAAGGGCAACGAGTACTTCCTGCGCCACCTGCTGGGCACGGACGCGGCCGTCCGCTCCGAGGAGACCCCGCCCGAGGGGCGTCCGAAGGAGGTGGTGTGGCACGACGAGGCACCCGAGGGCAAGCTCGACCTCCTGGTCACCATGGACTTCCGGATGACCTCCACCGGCCTGCTCTCCGACGTGGTCCTGCCGGCCGCCACCTGGTACGAGAAGGACGACCTGTCCAGCACGGACATGCATCCCTTCGTGCACGCCTTCACCCCGGCCATCGCGCCGCCCTGGCAGGCCCGCACCGACTACGACAGCTTCCTCACCCTCGCCGACCGGTTCAGCGACCTGGCCGCCGAACACCTCGGCACCCGCACCGACGTCCTGCCGGTGCCGCTGCTGCACGACACCCCCGACGAACTGGCCCAGCCCGGCGGGGTGGTCCGGGACTGGAGGGCCGGGGAGTGCGAACCGGTCCCCGGCCGCACCATGCCCAAGCTGGCCGTCGTCGAGCGGGACTACACCGCGATCGCGCAGAAGATGCGCGCCGTCGGCCCGCTGCTCGACACCCTGGGTACCACCACCAAGGGGGTCACCGTCCACCCCGACCAGGAGGTCGACGAGCTGCGCCGCCGCTGCGGCACCGTCCGTGACGGAGTGGCCGCCGGTCGGCCGTCGCTGGCCACCGCCTCCGACATGTGCGAGGCCATCCTGGCCCTGTCCGGCACCACCAACGGGCGTCTGGCCACCGTGGGCTTCCGCGAACTGGAGCGGCAGACCGGCAGCACGGGCCTGGTGGAGCTGTCCGCCGAGCGCGAGGCCGAGCGGATCACCTTCGCCGACACCCGCACCCAGCCGCGCTCCGTCATCACCTCGTACGAGTGGTCGGGCTCGGAGACCGGCGGACGCCGCTACTCCCCCTTCGTCATCAACACCGAGCACAAGAAGCCCTGGCACACCCTCACCGGACGCCAGCACTTCTTCGTCCAGCACGACTGGATGACCGAACTCGGCGAGCAACTGCCCGTCTACCGGCCCCCCCTGAACACACCGCGGCACTACGGCGACGAGCACCTGCGCCAGGACGGCCGGGCCGAGGTCACGGTCCGCTACCTGACCCCGCACTCGAAGTGGTCCATCCACTCCAACTACCAGGACAACAAGTACATGCTCGACCTGTCCCGCGGCGGCCCCACGATCTGGATGTCCCTCCAGGACGCCGAGAAGATCGGCGTCAAGGACAACGAGTGGATCGAGGCGTACAACCGCAACGGCGTCGTCGCCTGCCGGGCCGTGGTCACCCACCGGATGCCCGAGGGCACCGTGTACATGTACCACGCCCAGGACCGCAACGTGAACGTGCCCAGGACCGAGGTCAGCGGCAAGCGCGGCGGCATCCACAACTCCTTGACCCGGCTGCTGCTCAAGCCGACCCATCTCGCCGGCGGCTACGCGCAGTTCACCTACGCCTTCAACTACTACGGCCCGACCGGAAACCAGCGCGACGAGGTCACCGTCATTCGCCGCCGCAGCCAGCAAGTGGAGTACTGACATGCCCCGTGGCGAAGCCACCGTCGGACGAGTGATGGCCCAGGTCGCGATGGTGATGAACCTCGACAAGTGCATCGGGTGCCACACCTGCTCGGTCACCTGCAAGCAGACGTGGACCAACCGCACCGGCGTCGAGTACGCCTGGTTCAACAACGTCGAGACCAAGCCCGGTGTCGGTTACCCCCGCCGCTACGAGGACCAGGAGCAGTGGAAGGGCGGCTGGATGCTCGACAGGCGCGGTCGGCTGGTGCTGCGCTCCGGCGGCCGGGTCAAGCGGCTGCTGTCGCTGTTCTCCAACCCCGACCTGCCGTCCATCGAGGACTACTACGAGCCGGTCACCTACGACTACGACAACCTGATCACCGCCCCCGCCGGGCCCGACATGCCCGTCGCCCGGCCCCGCTCGGTCCTCACCGGCAAGCCCACCGAGATCACCTGGGGGGCCAACTGGGAGGACGGACTCGGCGGTGCCCCTCAGAACGCCGGCGCCGACCCCAACCTGTCGGGCGAGTGGGCCGAGAAGGTCAAGTTCGAGTTCGAGCAGACCTTCCTCTTCCACCTGCCCCGGCTGTGCGAGCACTGCCTCAACCCCGCCTGCGTCTCCGCCTGCCCGTCGGGCGCCATGTACAAGCGGGTGGAGGACGGCATCGTCCTGGTCGACCAGGACAAGTGCCGCGGCTGGCGGATGTGCGTGACGGCGTGCCCGTACAAGAAGGTGTACGTCAACCACGCCACCGGCAAGGCCGAGAAGTGCACCTTCTGCTTCCCGCGCATCGAGGCCGGCCAGCCCACCGTCTGCTCCGAGACCTGCGTCGGCCGGCTGCGCTACCTCGGCCTGGTCCTGTACGACGCCGACCGTGTCGGTGAGGCGGCGGCCACCCCGGACGGGAGGGACCTGCTGGATGCCCAGCGCGACGTCTTCCTCGACCCGTCCGACCCCGGGGTGATCGCGGCAGCCCGCGCGTCCGGCATCCCCGAGGACTGGCTGGACGCGGCCCGGCGCTCCCCGGTGCACGCGCTGGTGTCGAAGTACAGGGTGGCGCTGCCGCTGCACCCGGAGTACCGCACCCTGCCGATGGTCTGGTACGTGCCTCCGCTCTCTCCCGTGCTCGACGCGGTCGACGCGGCCGGCGGCAACCAGGACGACCCCGACCACGTCTTCGCCGCCGTCACCCGGCTGCGCATCCCGCTGGAGTATCTGGCGGAACTGTTCACCGCCGGGGACACCGATGTCGTCGCCGGGGTGCTGATGAAGCTCACCGCGCTGCGCTCGTACATGCGTGAGCGCACCCTCGGTGAGGAGGGCGACGAGGGTGCGCTGAAGGCCGTGGGACTCACCGCACGGGAGGCACAGGACCTGCACCGGCTGCTGGCCGTCGCCAAGTACGGGGACCGCTACGTCGTTCCCGCCGCCCACAAGGAGGACGCGGCGGCGATCTCCGCCGTGGAGGACCGCTGCCCCGTGGAGACCCCGGGCGAGGCAAAGGCCGGTGAAGGCCGCCGCGTCATGCTCGGTATCCCCTCCCTGCGACGCCGCACCACCGATGCTCCCGCCGGAGGCCGTCCGTGACCCCGCTGCGCGCCCTGATCCGTCCCTCCGCCCGCCGCCGCCCCGCGCCGATGACGCCCGAGGAGACGGAGCAACGAGCCCTGCTGCTGCGGCTGGTGTCGCTGCTGCTGCAGTACCCGGACGCCGAGCTCGCCGCCGCCCGGCGGGTGCTCGCCGCCACCGTCGAGGCGCTGGAGCCGTCGCCCGCCGCCGAGCGCCTGGCCGAGTTCACCGCCTGGTTCACCGGCCAGGAGCCGGACGCTCTCCAGCGGCACTACGTCGAGACCTTCGACCTGCGCCGCAGGAGCAGCCTCTATCTCACCTACTACCTGCACGGCGACACCCGCCGCCGGGGCATGGCCCTGCTGACGCTGGCCCAGCGGTTCCGTGCGGCGGGCTGGGACACCGACGGCGGCGAACTCCCCGACCACCTCCCCGTCGTCCTGGAGTTCGCCTCGCTCGCCGGGCCGGGTGCCGGCGAGGCACCGCTGCGGCAGCACCGCCGCGGCCTGGAACTGATCCACCACGCGCTGACCGACTCGGACTCGCCCTACCGGCACGTGCTGGCCGCGCTGCTCACCCTGCTCCCGCCGCCCACCGGGGCCGACCTGCGGGCGGTGGCCGAACTCGCCGCCCAGGGCCCACCCGACGAGGACGTGGGCCTCGACCCTTACGGGGCCGGGGAGTTCGCGCCGCCGGACGCGCTCGTCCCGCCCGCGCAGGCCGACCCCACGTTCGTGCCGCCGGTGCCGTCGCCGCCCGTCCAGGTCCCGCCCGTCCCGCCCCGCCGTCCCGAAGGTTCGCGATGAACGCCTCCGCAGCCGACCTCCTCCTGTGGGTCGCCGTCCCCTACGTCTGCTTCGCCGTGTTCGCCGTCGGCCACGTCTGGCGCTACCGGCAGGACCAGTTCGGCTGGACCTCGCGCACCAGCCAGCTCCTGGAGCACCGCTGGCTGCGCTGGGGCAGCCCGCTCTTCCACCTCGGCGCGTTCATGGTGATCGGCGGGCACGTCGTGGGGCTCGCCGTCCCGGCGTCGTGGACCGAGGCCGTCGGCATCGACGAGCACACCTACCACAACGTCGCCGTGTGGGCGGGTTCGGTGGCCGGCGTCGCCATGGTCGTCGGGCTGGGCATGCTGTCCGCCCGGCGGTTGCTGGCCCCGCGGATCCGCCCCACCACCGACCGCAGTGACAAGGTTCTCTTCCCGCTGCTCGCGGCGACCGTCCTGCTCGGCATCGCCGCCACCGCCGCGCACAACGTCCTCGGAGAGGGCTACGACTACCGCTCCACCCTCTCCGTCTGGTTCCGCGGCCTGTTCGCTCTCACCCCGAAGCCCGAGGCGATCTCCGGCGCCCCGCTGCTCTTCCAGCTGCACGCCCTGACCGCCTGCCTGCTCTTCGCGGCCTGGCCGTTCACCCGCCTGGTGCACGTGTGGAGCGCGCCGATCGGCTACCTCATCCGCCCGTACGTGGTCTACCGCCGCCGCACCGGCCGCCCGGTTGCCGCCGCCGCGCCGGGCACCCGGCGGCGGTCCCGTACCCGCCCCTCCGGGCGTGCGGCGTGAGCCGCGAACCGGACACCGCTCCTCCGGCGGTGTCCGCCGGCCCGGCCCGCCCGACCGGCGCGGGCCGGCGGGCCAGCGGGGACATGCCGGTCACCGGGACCGTCGGCCGGCCCGCCTCGTTCCGGCTCACCGTGGACGACTGGCGGACGCCGACGGATCCGTCGTACGTGCCGGCGTGCGGCATCAGCCCGGTCGTCGGCTGCGGCAGTGTCATGTCCGGTCCGCAGAAGAGCCTGTTCGGCTTTCCCGTCATGCTGCTCGGACGGGGCGCGTTCGCCGCCGTGGCCGCCCTGGGCGTCGCCGCCCTCACCGGCACCCGCTTCCACCGGGCACGGTGGCTCGCGCGGGGCACCGGGGCGGCGGCCGGCGTGGTCTTCGTCCACTGGCCGACCGCTCAGTCACTGCACGAACTCGACAAGCTCCGTCCCTCCTGTGCCGTGGCCTGGGTCGTCACCATCGCCCTGTTCCGGTACGTCGCCGTGCACTGCCTGGACCGGGGCCTCGTCCCGGCGCCCCGGCTGGTGCGGGAGGTCGTCCGGGACACGCACCGGATGCTGCCGGGCGCCTGGTACGGCGTGGTCGCCGTACTCGTCCCCACCCGCTTCCGGCCGTACCGGAGCACCTTGCCGTAGTGCTCGGACTCCCCCGGTCCGTCACCGGGCCGGATGCGCGGATCCCCGCCGATCAGTACGGTGACGTCCGGGTGTTCGACCTTGGAGACCCTGGAGAGAGTGGCCCGACCGCCGATGGCGCGGGTCACCGGGTGGTGGAGGCGGCGGCATGGCCGGCAAGAAGGTGACGAAGCTGTCCCGTGCGGCGTACGAGAGCGAGCTGCTGCGGCTGCAGACGGAGCTGGTGAAGCTCCAGGAGTGGGTGCGGGCGGAGGGGGCCCGGCTGGTCGTCGTCTTCGAGGGCCGGGACGCCGCGGGCAAGGGCGGCACCATCAAGCGGGTCACGGAGCACCTCAACCCGCGCGTGGCACGCATCGCGGCCCTGCCCAGGCCGACCGAGCGCCAGCGCACCCAGTGGTACTTCCAGCGCTATGTCGAGCACCTGCCGGCCGCCGGCGAGATCGTGCTGTTCGACCGCTCCTGGTACAACCGCGCCGGCGTCGAGCGGGTCATGGACTTCTGCACGAAGGAGGAGTACCAGCGCTTTCTGCGCCAGTGCCCGATCTTCGAGCGGATGCTGGTGGAGGACGGGATCCTGCTGCGCAAGTACTGGTTCTCGGTGAGCGACACCGAGCAGGAGGCACGGTTCCGCAAGCGGCTGGAGGATCCGCTGCGCCGCTGGAAGCTGTCGCCGATGGACCTCGAGTCGATCAACCGCTGGGAGGCGTACTCCCGGGCCAAGGACGCGATGCTGGTGCACACCGACATCGCCGAGGTGCCGTGGTACATCGTGGAGAGCGACGACAAGCGCCGCGCGCGACTGAACATGATCGCCCACCTGCTGGGCACGGTGCCCTACCAGGAGGTGGAGCCGCCGGTCATCGAGCTGCCGGAGCGTCCGCCGTCCACCGGCTACCAGCGCCCGCCCCGCGACCTCCAGACGTACGTCCCGGACCACACGGCCGGGCTCTGACCCGGGACCGGACGACGTGACCGGGTGACGCCCCCGGCTGTCCGGGCCTTCACCCTCTTCGTGCATGATCGGTGCCAGCCCCTCGACCTTCATGACGGGGAGGCGACCCACCGGACCTCGAAGGAGATGGCCTTGTCCCTCTGGGAGGCGCTGGCGGTCTTCGCCGCCGGAATCGGCGCCGGCACCATCAACACCATCGTCGGCTCGGGCACGCTGATCACGTTTCCCGTCCTGCTCGCCACCGGGCTGCCCCCGGTGACCGCCACCGTGTCCAACGCCCTCGGGCTGATCCCCGGTTCGGTCAGCGGCGCCATAGGCTACCGGGCGGAACTCAGGGGCCGGCGCCGTCTCGTCCTGCGGCTCGGCGCGGCCTCGGTGGTCGGCGGACTCGCCGGGGCGATGCTGCTGCTCACGCTCCCCGCGACCGCCTTCGAGACGATCGTCCCCGTGCTGGTCGCGCTCGCGCTGGTCCTCGTCGTGCTCCAGCCCCGTATCTCCGCCCGCGTCCAGCGCCGCCGTGCGCGCACGGGCACGGCCGCCAAGGCCGACGGCGGCCCCGTCCTCTTCGGCGGGCTCCTGCTCGCCAGCGTCTACGGCGGCTACTTCACGGCGGCCCAGGGGATCATCTACCTCTCCCTGATGGGCATGCTGCTCGACGACACCCTCCAGCGTCTGAACGCCGTCAAGAACGTCCTCTCCGCCGTCGTGAACAGCATCGCGGCCCTGTTCTTCCTGTTCGTCGCCGACTTCGAGTGGACCGCCGTCCTGCTCATCGCCGTGGGCTCGGCGATCGGCGGCCAGGTCGGCGCGAAGGTGGGGCGCCGGCTTTCCCCGCGCATCCTGCGGACCTTCGTCCTCGTGGTCGGTACCGTCGCCATCGTCCAACTGCTCCTGCGCTGAACCGCCACATGGCGCCACTTGACACCGTCCGGCACCACTCCATGGCCTCCAAGGCTTCACGAGCAGGCAGGGCGCCCCCACGAACCGAGTCATCCTCTTCACGTTTCCGCAGGCAGGAACACCAGACTCGGACCCTCCGTCCCGCAAAGCGCCACCCGGGCTTGCGTGTGGCGCCATCGTGATGTCACGACGACGCCATGGATCTCACCCCGTACGTCGACACCATCCGCCGCGAACTCGCGGTGGCCGCCGAGGCCGGCGGCGACGAAGCCCGCGAGCTGGCCGAGAGGCTCACCGCTCCCCTGGGGTCGGCGGCCCGACTGACCCTGCTCAACGTGCTCTCCGCCGCGATGGACGAGATCACCCGTGAACTCGCTCCCGGCTCGGTCGACGTACGGCTGCGCGGGCTCGACCCCGACTTCGTGGTGACACCGCCGCCCACCGACGACGGCGCCCCCGCGGAGCCGGCCGCGCCCGTGGAACCGCCCAGGGCACCGGCCCCGGCCGACGGCGACGAGGGCGGCACCGCCCGCGTCAACCTCCGCCTGCCGGCCCACCTCAAGGCCCGTGCAGAGGAGGCCGCGGCCCACGAGGGCCTGTCGGTCAACGCGTGGCTGGTGCGCGCCGTGTCGGCCGCGGTCGACGGCGGCACCCGGCCACGCACGACGGAGACGACCAGGACCGTCGGGCAGAGCTTCACGGGCTGGGTGCGCTGACTGCGCCCCACCCGCACCACCCCACCGCGCCACTCCACCCCATCAGCGGGGACGGTCCGAAGACCCAAGAGGACGGGACAGCCATGCCTTCTTTCGACACTTCCGAACCGATCTCGGCCACGGCGCGCGTGGAGGCCGGTTCCATCCGGTTCACCGCGGGCGACCGAGCGGACACCGTCGTCGAGGTGCACCCCCGCGCCCCGAAACGGACCAGGACGTCCGGGCGGCCGACCAGACCGAGGTCACGTACGCGAGCGGCGTACTGACCGTCAGGACCCCCCAAGCCCAACCTGCTCGGCCGTACCGGCACCGTCGACGTGACGGTCGAACTGCCCGCGGGCTCGCGCGTCGACATGACCGGCGCCTGGGCCCAGGTGCTCGGCGAGGGCCGGCTCGGCGAGGTCCGTGTGAAGGTCTCGTCCGGCGACGTCCGCCTCGACACGACCGGGCCGCTGCAGCTGACCGCGTCGCACGGCTCGATCACCGTGGAGCGGGTCGAGGGCACGGCCGAGATCACCACCAGCTCCGGCAGCCTGCGCGTCGGCCCGGTCGACGGCCCCGCCGTCCTGAAGAACTCGCACGGCACCACGACCGTCGGCGCCGCGACCGGCGAACTGCGGGTGAGGGGCGCCAACGGCGACATCGAGATCCGGCGCGCCGAGGACTCGGTCACCGCCACCACCGCCCACGGCACCTTGCGCGTGGGCGAAGTGGCCTGCGGCACGGTTTCACCGACCCGGCCGCGTACCGGTCGGCCGCCGTCGCCCTGCGCGAGGCCACACGGGACGACGAGGCGCTGGCCCTGCGGATCTCCAGCAGCGGCAGCCAGCGCGAGCTGCGCTCCGTCCTCGACCGGCTGGACCCGGCCGGCATCGAGGCGGACGAGCTGACCGTGCACACCCCCGACCTCGACGACGTGTTCTTCGCCCTGACCGGCCCGGCCGACGTCACCGACCAGCCCAAGGAGAACGTCCGACGAGCACCCTCTCCCTCGCCCTCCGCGACTCGAACACGATGCTGCGCCGCAACCTGCTGCACGCGCGCCGCTACCCGTCCATGACCCTGAACCTGCTGCTCACGCCGATCATGCTGCTGCTCTTCGTCTACGTCTTCGGCGGCGTGATGAGCGCGGGCATCGGCGGCGGCGCCGACCGCTCCGAGTACATCGCCTACATCGTCCCGGGCATCCTGCTGATGACCATCGGCAGCACCGTCATCGGGGCCGCGGTGTACATCTCCATGGACATGACCGAGGGCCTCGTCGCCCGCTTCCGCACCATGGCGGTCCACCGCGGTTCCGTGCTCGTCGGGCGCGTCGCCGGCAGCGTGCTGCAGGCGGTCGTCGGCGTGGTCCTCGTCGGTGCCGTCGGCGTGGCCATCGGCTTCCGGTCCACCGACGCCACGGCCCTGGAGTGGCTGGCGGCGTTCGGGCTGCTCGCGCTGTTCGCCCTGGCGTTCACCTGGATCGCGGTCGGCATGGGCCTGGTCGGCCCGAACGCCGAGGCAGCCAGCAACAACGCGATGCCGCTGATCTTCCTGCCGCTCGTCTCCAGCGCCTTCGTCCCGGTCGGCGCGATGCCGTGCTGGTTCCGGCCCGTCGCCGAGTACCAGCCCTTCACCCCGGCCATCGAGACCCTGCGCGGACTGCTGCTCGGCACCCAGATCGGCAACAACGGCTGGATCGCGATCGCCTGGTGCGTCGGCCTGTCCGTCCTCGGTCACCGCTGGTCGAAGGCGGTGTTCGGCCGCGACCCGAAGTGACCGCGCGGACGGCCTCCCGCGGTTCGTCCCACCTGCCCGGGGGCGGCGTACTCCGACACCGCGTCGGTGTACGCCGCCTCTCCGGCGTTCTCGACGCCCACCCCGGCGCAGACCTCGAACAGGGCCTTCCCGGGCCTCTCCCAGGACCCCTGGGGCGCTCCAGGCGCAGCACCTCGTGCGTGAACGAGCGCCGGGGCCGACGGACCGGTCACCCGTCCGAACGGGCTGGGCAGGGCTTGGGGGGCGGGCGGTCGCCGGGACGGGAAGTGCGGTGCTGCCCATGGCCCACGGGGGAGGGAGAGGGACCCACGGGCACCTGCCCCCCGGGGTCCCGAGCGGGACGGTCCACGGCGACAACCGGCTTCGGCCCTCTCCCGCGGAGCCGGTCACGTCGCAGCAAGGGCCGTTCGACGAGGAGGTACGAGGCGAGGGCCGCCGCGACCGTCACCGCGAAGCCCGCCGGGAGCAGCCGGCCGCCCTCCACCCCGAGGTCGTGGAGCAGCCGGATGACGGGGTAGTGCCACAGGTACATCCCGTAGCTGAGGTTGCGTCCCACCCATGCCGGCGCGGAGACCGACAGCAGACGGGAGGGCCACGACCGGGGACACAGTTCCATGGCTGCCACCACACCGGCCGTCAGAACGGCGGCGGCCAGGAATCCGACCGTGTACCACACGGGGTTCCACGCGCTCGCCCCGGTGATCGGGACCTGCCAGGCGATCAGCCCCAGCAGCGCGAGCGCGGGCCAGCACAGCCGCCCCGCCCATCGGCGCAACAGCGCCAGCCGGGGATCGTCTGCGCGCAGCCGGGCCAGGACCAGGGCCAGCAGGGCACCGACGAGGAGCTGGTCGACGCGGGTGTCGGGGCCGTTGTAGATGCGGTGCGCCGCCGTGGGATCCCAGAGCACCGTCCGCCAGAGCACCGGCAGGACGCACAGCACCGCGACCCAGCCCAGCACCGTCCGCGCCCCGGTGCGCCGCAGCAGCACCAGCAGCAGGAGCGGCCAGACCAGATAGAACTGTTCCTCCACCCCCAGGGACCAGGTGTGGCTGAGCGCCGCGGTGAGGTCCGAGTACGGCCCGGGTTCCCCGGCCCGGACGAGATTGACCACCGAGGCCGCGGCCAGCACGGCCGCCGTCCACGCCCCGTCGAACAACGGCAGGGGGAACGCCACCGACAGCAGAGCGGTGACCGCGCACACCACCAGCAGTGCCGGCCCCAGTCGCAGCCAGCGCCGACGGTAGAAGGACCGCAGGCCGATGCGACCGGTTCGCGCGTACTCGGCCACCAGCAGCCGGGTGATGACAAAGCCGCTGAGCGTGAAGAAGACGTCCACGGCCACCGCGCCTCCGGGCACCGCGCCCGGCTCCACGTGATAGACGATCACCAACACCACCGCGACCGCCCGCAACCCGTCCAGCCCTGCCACCCGCCCGCCCCGCGGTGCCGACGGAAAACCCCGCCCGCCGCCTCCTCGCCGCTCCGCCGACGAGGGAACGCGGGCCGGCGACGCTCGCGTGCCCTGGCTCCGCTCCGTGGCCCCGTACGCCGCGCTCGGATGGGGAATGCTCATCAAAGCGGCGTCTGCCCAGGCCCGGCGGAGAGCACACCTTTTTCTCGCCTCCCCCACCCGATCGACGCCGCCCCTCCTCACCGCACGGGGTGGTTTCCGCCCGGGTCAGACGTGTGCCGCGGGCCGGCCCGGCGTGAGCGGCCGCGGCGTTCCGGGACGGTCCGGCGGCCGGCCCTCAGGTTCCCCCGGCGTCGACGCCCCGGTCATCGGCGACGGGTTCGCCGGTACCGTCCGCTCGTGTGCCCTCGTCGGGCCGTTCGCCGGTGCCGTCCCCGGCCGGTCCTCCCACGTCGGGAACCTCCTGCCGTATCTTCTCGTCAAGGGATTCACCCTCGTACTGCTCGGACGCCGTGGTGCCGGTTTTGGTGACACCCAGCGGTCCTTCCGGCGGGGAGTAGCCCTCGTCCAGCATGTCGTCGTAGGTCCGCTCGCCCACGGCGTTCTGCAGGTCCAGCGGGGACGCGTCCTCCTGCTCCTCATTGCCGCCGGTGGGCTGGTGGACGTCGTCCGCCATGTTCTGATCGCTCATGTTCGCCTTCCGCCCGTGATCGGTTCACGCTTCCGTCAGGGACAGCGAGTACCCGGCCCATGGCCCCTGTAGCGTGATCGTCCCGGGAGCGACGTGCCGTCGCCGCCGGTTGGGCGTGCTGTCCGCATATGAGTGATGTTGGGTGTGGCGCACCGGCGGCAGGCCGCCGAGGGCGCGCGGCGAAGCACGGCCGTCACCCAGCGGAGGACCGGGCTCTCCTCGGCTGTGCGGGCGGAAGCGGGCCGGCCTCCTCCCCCCCCTGTGTGGTGGGTGAACCTCCGATGGATGCCGCGATGGCCGCCCTGCTCGGGGACAGTGGCGCGTTCGGGGGGCTGCTGTACGTGCTGCCACCGGGCGGAGATGCTCTGTGGCTGGTGATGGTGGCCGGGATTCCGCAGGAGTTCGCGGCTCCGTGGAGGCGGGTCGCGCTGACCGATCCGATGCCGGTGGCGGACGCCGTGCACGAGCGGCGCCTGGTGTGGATCGCCGGTCAGGAGGACATGACCCGCCGATACCCGCGGCCGGCGCTCGTACTGCCGTACGACTTCACACTGTCGGCCGCCCCGGTCGCTTCCGGCACGGCGCTTCAAGGCGGACTGGTACTGCTGTTGCCCGGGGAGCGCCCACCGCAGCCCAGCACTCAGGAGCGCGACATCATCGAGACGGGCTGCCGCCGCTTGGGCACCCTCCTGCAACAGGCGGCGGACCGCGACGATCCGCTCCTGTCCGCCGGCCGGCCGCGGACACTCCCGCCGCCGGCCGGGCCCGCTGCCTCCTCCGCCGAGGAGGCAGCGGCCTCGGCCTTCGCCGACCGTCTGCCGGGCGGATCCTGCGGACTGGACATCAACGGCCGCATCACCTTCATCACCCGGGCCGGGGCCGACCTCGTCGGTGCCGACCGGGCCGACCTGGTGGGTTCCCTGCCCTGGGAGGTGTTGCCGTGGACGGACGTCCCCCAGGTCGAGGACCGCTACCGGGCGGCCCTGGTCAGCCGTCGGCCACAGGCGTTCACCGTCCTGCGCCCGCCGGATGTGTGGCTGGACTTCGAGCTGTACCCGGACGCTTCCGGCATCAGCGTCCGCATCGCTCGCGGTGACCCGTCCGGCGATGCTCCCCCGCCGCGGTCCGTGGCCGCCGCCGGTCCCAGTCGTGCCAGCGTGCTGTACCACCTGATGCATCTGGCCGCCACCCTCACCGAGGCGGCGGGCGTGCAGGATGTGGTCGAGCAGACCGCCGACCAGTTGCTGCCCGCTCTGGGCGCGCAGGGCATGGTGCTGATGGCTGCCGAGGACGGCCGCCTGAGGGTCCTCGGTCACCGGGGCTACCGCGCCCGGCTCGTGGACCGTTTCGATGCCGTTCCGCTGAGCTCGGACATTCCCGGCAGCAAGGTTCTGACCACCGGTGTCCCGGATTTCTTCGCGGACTTCGCCGGCCTGCGGCGCGCCTACCCGCTCACCGTGCACGAGGACGGGATGGCCTCCTGGGCCTTTTTGCCGCTGATCGCGTCCGGCCGTCCCATCGGCTCCCTCCTCCTCGCCTACAGCCGGCCCCGTCTCTTCCCGCCCGCCGAGCGCGCCGTTCTCACCTCACTGGCCGGTCTGGTGGGGCAGGCCCTGGACCGTGCCAGGCTCTACGACGCCAAACACCGGCTCGCCCGCCGCCTGCAGTCCGACCTGCTGCCGCGCGCTGCCCCGGGTCGCCGGTCTGAAGGTCGCCGCCCGCTATCTGCCCGCTGCCCGGGGCCTGGGCATCGGCGGCGACTTCTACGACCTGATCCGCCTCGACGCGCACACCGCCGGCGCCACCATCGGCGACGTGCAGGGTCACAACGTGGACGCCGCGGCGCTCATGGGGCAGGTCCGCACCGCCGTCCACGCCCACGCCACCGTGGGCGCCTCCCCCGACCACGTGCTGGCCGGCGCCAACCGTCTGCTCACCGACCTGGACCCCGGCCTGTTACGAGCTGTGTCTACGTGCACCTCGACCTCGCCACCCACCGTGCGGGCCTGGCCACCGCCGGCCACCCGCCTCCCCTTCTGCGCCACGCCGACGGACGCACCGAACTCATCGACGTCCCCCCGGGCCTCCTGCTCGGCATCGCCCCCGACGTCCTTTACCCGACACGGGAGTTCCCCCTGCCGCCCGGCTGTGTGCTCGCCCTGTACACCGACGGGCTCGTCGAGGCCCCCGGCGTCGACCTCGACGACGCGACCGCGGCCCTCGCCGGGCTCCTGGAAGACACCGATCCCACCGACCTCGACGCCATGGCCGATGCCCTCATGCGGCATGCTCCCAGCCCTGACGACGACATCGCCCTGCTCCTCATCGGCATCGGCGAATGACGCGAGGACCACCGCGTCGTCCTCGGTGTCCCGCCCACCGGCGCCCGTCCCAGCCGTGTCCGTCGCACCAGCCGGTCGGGCCGCGGTGGTGCCGGCGTTCAAGGCGTCGCCAGGCCGCCCGTGAGCTTCCGGAGGAGGGCTCAGCCGGGCCGCCGGCCCGTTCGTCCGCCCGGCACCGCAGGTGTGCCGGTGCGACGACGAGGGCGGCGACGTCCACCCTGCTCGGACGGCCACGCTCCACGCGGAGGCGGGGAACGGATCCTGCCGGCACCGGCGCGGGCGCCTCCCCTCGTCGGGCCGGACGGGTGCCGGAAGGCCGACCCGTCTGACGCCGGGACCGGCCCACGGTCACGGACCACGCCCGTTCACGGATCGACGGACGACGGGGCACCTCACCCGCGTGAGACGAGCTGCGGCGCCGAAGCGACGGACCGCACCACGCCGCCGCCCGAAGGACGAACCGGGCGGCGGCGTGGTGGGGTCGGTCAGGCCGCGGCGGCCGCCGGCGTGCAGCGCTCGGCGTCGTCCAGCCACTCGATCAGCGAGGTGCGGGCGCGGGCGACGCGTGAGCGCACCGTGCCGATGGGGCAGTCGCTGACACTCGCCGCCTCCGCGTAGGGAAGGCCCACCACCTGGGTGAGGACGAATGCCTCCCGGCGGTCGTCCGGAAGCGTTTCCAGGAGTTCGACGAGGGCGATGCCGTCGTCGAAGCCGGGCAGGCCGCGCGGCTGGGTGCGTTCGGCGGCCGACTGCCAGTCGTCCGTGTCCGCCAGGCGCGGCCGGGAGGACGCGTGGCGAATGCTGTCGACCACCGCACGGCGGGCGATGGACAGCAGCCAGGTGCGGGCCGAGGAGCGGCCCTCGAAGCGGTGCAGGCCGCCCAGGGCCCGCAGGAACGTGTCCTGGGCCAGATCGTCGGCGCTTTGGGGGTCGGCGCCGAGGAACGTCACGTAGTGGCGGACGTCCCGGTGCAGGGCGCGGACGAAGCGTTCGACAGCGTCGGGGTCGCCGCTGCGGGCGGCGAGCGCCCATGCGGTGATCGAGTCGTCTCTCGGCACTTCTCCTGATTCTTCGCGTGCTGAAGACAGGGCAGGTGTGATCACCTGGTGTCTCTCCTTCTCGGGGATCCGGGGACCGGCGTCCGTACCGGCGCGCGGAACAGCGGGCGGCACGGTGCAATCCGGTGAAGGGGTGGACGGCCGGGCGCGGGAGTGCGCGGCCGATGCCCGAGGCGGGAGCCGACGGCTCGTCGTCCTCGTGGACGGCCTCGGGAAGCCGGCTGTCATCAGGCGACAGCGGTCTCCACGGGCGGTCCCCGGGAAATGATCACGTGGGTGAGGAGGAGCCGTCGCGGCGCGTGGCCCGAGCGGCCCCGGCGGGCGCGGACGCGCGGCCGGTGCGGCGGCTCGGGCAGCCGCAGGATCAGGCGCAGCGGCGCGACGAGCCGGCCCGCGAGCACCCGCAGGATGCGGAAGGCGGCACGCTCGCCGTGGGCGAGCCACAGGCCGCACAGCAGCGCGGCCAGCAGGTGGGCGGCGAGCATGCCGGTCGAGGACATGCCGCCCGTGCCGTGGTCCGGAAAGTGCGCCGCCCCCGTGTGGTCCGCCGACGCCATGGAGTGCAGGGCACCCGTCGGGTGCTGCGTGGGTCCCATGGAGGCCGGCATCGTCTCGCGCTCCGCGCCCGGCCCCCCGTGCGAACCGCCCACCAGGTGGTCCAGCCACCGCCGGACGAGCGTTCCGCCACGGGACGTTTCCGGATGGACGGCTGCCTGCGTGAGCGAGAACCACGCGTGGAGTACGGCCTGTGCGGCGACCGTGAGGGACCCGACCAGGGCCGGCCCGCGCTCCCGGCCGGCCGCCAGGCCTTGCCGCCGGTGGCCGCCGCCCCCACGGCCATGGCCCACCAGGGCACCGCGGTCTTCGACATCATGACGTGGCCCAGGGAGGTGAGCAGCACGCAGACGGCCGCGAACACGGCGGCCCTGAGCGCGCGAGAACACCCCCAGCAGTCATGGCGGCCTCATCCTCGCAGTCCGGGTCTCACGCGTCACGAGAAGGTACGCAAAGGCCCCCGGGTCCCGACTCAACCCGGTCACCGTGACACAGGCCACAGCGACCGGCCGGACCTCACGGGTCGTTCCTGCCGCCTCCTGCTGAGGGCCCGGGAAGCGCCGCCGGGACGAAGCGTCGCCGGGGAGGGAGGCCGGCGGCGGAGTGGGGTCCGGGCTACGGACGAAAGCCGCTCGGCGAGGACGGACGCGGACATGACCGCGCTGCTGACGTGCGCCGTGGCCTTCTCCACGGGGCGGCTGCCCCTGCTCGGCGCCCGCGGACCGCGCCCGGTGGACGACCCGGACGTGTCGCCGGCCGGGCCTGGCCTGACCACGACCACCGGCTTCGGCGCGGCGGCCGTGCTCCCACCGCCCGGTGGCCGCCCGGTCGATGGCTCGCAGGCCGGACTCGGAGCCGTCGGCGCCGGCGACCGGGGGCGGGTCACCCCGTCCTCAGAGGGCGTTCATCCAGATTTTCTCCTGAATGCGGCTTTCATTGCTGCCCTAATTTGGGGCCTTTGATCGCGTGCGCAACATTTACACTGCATCCGACAGGGAGGAGCGGTATCCATCTCATCCGCTTCCATGCTTGGAAGTACGTCTGATTTGAGAATGCCCCGGACTCTCCCAACGATCGGCGGAACGCTGCCTTCCGAGCATCGATGTGATCGATCTTGGGCGTGAGTCAGCGCAAGCCGTACCCCAGCGACCTGTCCGACGCCCGATGGGCCTTGATCGAGCCGACCTTGACGGCCTGGCGACAGGCCCGGCTCGACCGCCGGCCCACGGGTGCGCCGGCCAAAGTCGAACTGCGCGATGTGTTCAACGCGATCCTCTACGCGAACCGCACCGGAATCCCCTGGAAATACCTCCCCCACGACTTCCCGAGCCACGGCACCGCCTACTTCTACTACGCCGCCTGGCGCGACGAGGGAATATTCGAACAGCTCAACTACGACCTCGTCGGCCTCGCCCGGGTGAAGGATGGGCGCAAGCCCGAACCGACGGCCTCCGTGATCGACACCCAGAGCGTGAAGACCTCCTCCAACGTGCCTGTGACCAGCCAGGGAACGGATGCGGCGAAGAAGATCGTCGGCAGGGAGCGAGGCATCCTCACCGACACGATCGGGCTCCTCCTCGCCGTGACCGTCACCGCCGCGAGCCTCTCCGAGAACGCTGTAGGAATTCGCCTTCTCGACCGGGCCAAGGAGGCCTATCCGACCATCTCCAAAAGCTGGGTCGACACCGGCTTCAAGAACGCCGTCATCGAGCACGGAGCCGGCCTCGGAATCGACGTCGAAGTCGTCAACAGAAACCCAGGCGTTCGCGGATTTCACGTAGTCAAAAAGGCGCTGGGTAGTGGAGCGAAGCATCGGATGGATCATGATGCACCGCCGCCTTGCCCGCGACTACGAGACGCTGCCCTCCAGCTCCAAAGCCATGATCCACATCGCCTCGATCGACAACCTCGTCAAGCGTATAACGGGCGAAGTCACACCCACCTGGCGAGGAGCCTACTAGGAGATAAAGGGCAATTCATCTAGATCAAACGCCCTCTCAGTCTCCCGTGCCGAGGTCGAAGACGATGCGGGCCTTGACATGACCGCGCAGGACCTCGTCGATGGATTCGTTGACGGCGGTGAGCGGGCGGGTCTCCTGGATGACCTTCGTCCGGTCGGCCGCGTGGAGCTGGAAGACCTCGGCGAGGTCCTGGCGGGTACCGACGATGGAGCCGATCACGGAGGTGCCGTTGAGCACGGTGTCGAAGATCGGGACCTGGATGGTGCCGTGGGCGGGCAGGGCGACCATGACGAGCTTTCCGCCGCGTCGCAGGCCGGAGTTGACGGCTTCGAAGGCGGCCGGGTTCACGGCGAGGGCGAGGGCGGCGTGGGCGCCGCCGTGCCGCTTCAGCTCCGCGCCGACGTCCTGGGTGCGGGCGTCGATGAGGATGTCGGCGCCCAGCTCCCGGGCGAGTTCGAGCTTGTCGTCGGTGACGTCGATGGCGGCGACGGTGGCGCCGGCGATCTTCGCGTACTGCACCGCCAGGTGGCCCAGTCCGCCGACGCCGGAGATGGCGACGAGCTGGGCGGGCCGGACACCGGCGACCTTCAGGGCCTTGTAGGTGGTGACGCCCGCGCAGGTCAGCGGGGCGGCGTCGACGGCGCTGACGCCCTCGGGCACGGGCTGGGCGAAATCGGCCCGGGCCAGCATCTTCTCGGCGTACCCACCGTCACAGCCGTAGCCGGTGTTGACCTGACTCTCGCACAGCGTCTCCCAGCCGGACAGGCAGTGCTCGCACCTTCCGCACGCGCTGCCGAGCCACGGCACGGCGACCCGCTGACCGACGGCGAGGTGGGTGACGCCCTCGCCGAGCTCCTCGACGAGGCCGACGCCTTCGTGGCCGGGTACGAAGGGCGGGGTGGGCTTGACGGGCCAGTCGCCGTGCGCGGCGTGGATGTCGGTGTGGCACAGCCCGGACGCCTCGACGCGGACGCGGATCTGCCCGGGGCCGGGCTCGGGGTCGGGACGCTCCTCGATGACCAGGGGCTTACCGAATTCCCGTACGACCGCTGCCTTCATGATGTCCTCGCTTCTCTTTCGGGGTGAGAGTGCCTCAGCCGTGTGCGACAACGGCGACGGGCGCAGTGGAGTGGTGCAGCACCGCGTGGGTGACGGCACCGATGTGGACGCCGGCGGGGTTGCGGCGCACGCGCCGGCCGACGACGACGAGGGAGGCGTCCCGGGAGGCGTCGATCAGGAGGTCGGCGGCGCTGCCCGGGCGGGACACTTCCACGACCTCGACGTCCGGGTACTTCTGCCGCCAGGGACGCAACGCCTCGGCGAGTACGCCGGCCCTCTCGCGGGCGAACTCCTCGTGGGGCTCGAAGCCCGATCCCCTGGTGTAGACGGCATAGGGCGACGTGTTCCAGCCCTGCACGACGTGCAGCCCGGTGGTGCGGCGCTGTGCCTCCTGGAAGGCGAAGGCGATGACGGTGTCGTCGGGGCTGCCGGTGTCGAGGCCGAGGACGACGGGCCGGAAGGCGGTGGCGGCGGACGGAACGCCGGCGGGGCCCACGACGTGCTCGTCGGCGGCCTGTTCCCCGGTGCGCACGAGGACCACGGGCACCTCGGTGCGGGCGACCACGGACTGCCCGACGGACCCGACCAGGAAACCACCGAGCCCGCTCAGCGCGCGGGAACCGAGGGCCAGCAGTTCGGCGTCGCGGGCGGCTTCCACGAGGACGTCGGAGGGCGTACCGGCGCGTTGCTCGGTGCTCACCTCGACTCCGGGGTGGCTCAGCCGCAGGTTCTCGGCGGACTCGCGGGGGATGCGCTCGGTCCAGTGCTGGTGGGCCTCGGCACCCGGGACCGGGGCTTGCGCCATGGCTTCCGGCACCGGCTGCCACACGTGGACCAGCCTGACCGGCAGGCCGCGCAGCTTCGCCTCGCGGGCCGCCCATTCGGCGGCGGCCCGGCTCTCGGCGGAGCCGTCGAGCCCTACGGTGATCGTGCGGGCCATGGGGTCCTCCTCCTGTGTCGGGTGGTCTGTTCTCAGCATCTTGTCCGGCGGGCTCTCGGGGCAGGGGCCGCTGGTCCCCGGCGGGGGCCGACCGGCCCCATCGGCACACCGCTGCGGTGACGTTCGGCGCGGCCCTCCGCTGCCGCGGACGAACGGGAGCCAAACCCACAGCCGTCCCGGGCCGGGGGTACCGCCGGCGGAGGTGACGGCGAGGACGACGAGCAGCACGGGTGGACCAGGTGGTGGACGGCGAACGGGTTCGCCGGCCTGCTCGGGGAGCCGTCCGACAGGTGCCGGGCCGGTGGCCACCGGATCCTCCGCATCAGCTGTCGTCCGGCGGACGACAGCGGTGGACACGGGCTGCGCACGACGCCGTTCACACCGTCGCGACCAGACTCCCACTCCGTCGGCACCGGCCGGTGAGGGCTTCCGGGAACCGCTGCTCCCCTTCCCGGAGCAGCTGTCCCGGTGGGGTGCACGGGACCGCACCCGGGCCTTTTGCCCCGGTCAGTGGACCACCAGACCGTGTTCCCGGAACTGGCCGCGGACCCGGTCCACCAGTGCCGCGTCGGGGGCCGGGGTGTCCCGCAGGGGGAAGGGGACGTTCAGGGCGTCGTACTTGGCGGCGCCGAGCTTGTGGAACGGCAGGATGTCGATCCGTTCGACGCTGCCGAGGCCCGCGAGGAAGGCGGCGAGTCCGTCGATCGCCTCCGGGTCGTCGGTCCAGCCGGGCACCAGCACGTACCTGACCCACATGCGCTTGCCCAGCCGGTCGAGGCGGGTGGCGAAGTTCAGGGTGGGGCCGAGTTCGCCGCCGGTCAGCTTCCGGTGGGTCGTGACGTCGAAGGACTTGATGTCCAGCAGCACCAGGTCGGTGTCGGCGAGGAGTTCGTCCGTGGCGCGGGCGCCGAGGAAGCCGGAGGTGTCGAGCGCGGTGTGCAGTCCTGCCTCCTTGCAGCGGCGCAGGACGGCGCCGGTGAGCGCGGGCTGGAGCAGGGGTTCCCCGCCGGTGAGGGTCACCCCTCCTCCGGCGGTGGTGATGAAGGCCCGGTACTTGTCGATCTCGGCCATCACCTCGTCGACGGTGGCCCGCCGGCCGTCGCGCATGTGCCAGGTGTCGGGGTTGGCGCAGTACAGGCAGCGCAGGGGGCAGCCGCTGACGAAGAGGACGAACCGGGTCCCGGGACCGTCCACGCCGGTGGACAGGTCCCAGGAGTGGATCCGGCCGGTGACCGGTCCCGTGGTCATGGCTCTCACAGTGATCCGTGGAAGGTGCGGCTGATCACGTCGAGCTGCTGCTCACGGTTCAGGCGGACGAAGTTGACGGCGTACCCGGAGACCCTGATCGTCAGCTCCGGGTACTTCTCCGGGTGCTCCATGGCGTCCTCCAGCACGGCCCGGTTCAGGACGTTGACGTTCATGTGGAAGCCGCCCGAGGACGTGTAGGCGTCGAGGATGCCGACCAGGTGGCCGGCGCGTTCCTCGGGGACGTGTCCCAGCCCTTCGGGGGTGATGGTGATGGTCAGGGAAATGCCGTCGCGCGCCTCCTCGTACGGCAGCTTGGCCACCGACAGGGCCGAGGCGGCCACCCCGTGCCGGTCGCGGCCGTTCATCGGGTTGGCGCCGGGTGCGAAGGGCTCTCCGGCACGGCGGCCGTCGGGGGTGTTGCCGGTGTGCTTGCCGTAGACGACGTTGGAGGTGATGGTCAGCACGGACTGGGTGTGCTCGGCGTCGCGGTGGGCGGGGTGCTTGCGGACCTTCGCCATGAACGACTCCACCAGGTCGACGGCGAGCGCGTCGACACGGTCGTCGTTGTTGCCGTACGCCGGGAACTCGCCCTCGGTCGCGAAGTCCACGGCCAGTCCCGTCGCGTCGCGGAACACCTTGACCCGCGCGTGCTTGACGGCGGACAGACTGTCCACGGCGACGGAGAGACCGGCGATGCCGCAGGCCATGAAGCGGTGGACCGGATAGTCGTGCAGGGCCATCTCAATGCGCTCGTAGGCGTACTTGTCGTGCATGTAGTGGATGACGTTGAGCGCGTCGACGTATGTCTGCGCGAGCCAGTCCAGGATCCGGTCGTACGCGGCCGACAGCTCGTCGTAGTCGAGGTACTCACCGGTCAGCGGCGGCGTCCTGGGGGCGATCTGGTCGCCGGTCATCTCGTCCCGGCCGCCGTTGACGGCGTAGAGCAGGGCCTTGGCGAGGTTGACACGGGCCCCGAAGAACTGCATCTGCTTCCCGACCGCCATGGCGGAGACACAGCAGGCGATGGCGGTGTCGTCGCCGGTGCGCGGGCGCATCAGGTCGTCCGACTCGTACTGGACGGCGCTGGTGTCGATCGAGACCTGGGCGCAGAACTCCTTGAAGCCGTCGGGCAGCCGGGGCGACCAGAGCACGGTCAGGTTGGGCTCGGGGGCCGGGCCGAGGTTGTACAGGGTCTGCAGGAAGCGGAAGGAGGTGCGGGTGACCAGGGGCCGGCCGTCGGCGCCGAGGCCGCCGATGGACTCCGTCACCCACGTCGGGTCGCCGGAGAACAGCGTGTCGTACTCGGGGGTGCGCAGGAACCGCACGATGCGGAGCTTGATGACGAAGTCGTCGATCAGCTCCTGGGCGCGCCTCTCGTCGAGGAGCCCCTCGTCCAGGTCCCGCTGGAGGTAGACGTCCAGGAAGGTGGAGGTGCGGCCCAGCGACATCGCCGCACCGTTCTGTTCCTTCACCGCGGCGAGGAAACCGAGGTAGAGCCACTGGACCGCCTCGTGCGCGGTGGCCGCGGGCCGGGAGACGTCACAGCCGTACGTCGCCGCCATGCGGGTCAGCTCGCCCAGTGCCCGGATCTGCTCGGCCAGTTCCTCGCGGTCGCGGATGACGTCCGCGGTGGACGGCCGGGCGTCCAGCAGGACGCGTTCGGCGCGCTTGGCCTCGACGAGCCGGTCCGTGCCGTAGAGCGCGACGCGCCGGTAGTCGCCGATGATCCGCCCGCGGCCGTAGGCGTCCGGCAGGCCGGTGATGATGCCGACCTTGCGGGCGGCGCGCATCGTGGGCGTGTAGGCGTCGAAGACGCCGTCGTTGTGGGTCTTGCGGTAGGTCCCGAAGACCTTCGACACGAAGGGGTCGGCCTCGTGGCCGTAGGCCTTCAGACCGTTCTCCACCATACGCAGACCGCCGTTCGGCATGATCGCCCGCTTCAGCGGGGCGTCGGTCTGCAGACCGACGATCAGCTCACGGTCACGGTCGATGAAGCCGGGAGCGTGCGAGGTGATCGTGGACGGGGTGGCGGCGTCCACGTCGAGGATGCCCCTGCGCCGCTCCTCGGGGAACAGGGCGCTGACCTTCTCCCAGACCGCGCGCGTGCGGTCCGTGGGGCCGGTCAGGAAGGAGGCTTCGCCTTCGTAGGGTGTGTAGTTGGCCTGGATGAAGTCGCGCACGTCGATGCGCTCACGCCAACCTCTTCCGGCGAACCGACGCCAGGCGTCGGCGGTCCGGGGGCCGGCTGTCACCGTCGCGGTCATCACAGGTCCTCTCGTCGAACGAACGGTCTTCTCACCGACGATGCTCGCCGTCCGGGCCGACGGCGGGCAGTGCCGGACAGGGCACGGGGCGGGCCCCGTCCGGCCCGGGGCCGCCGGGACCTTCGGCCCCGGGCCGCGCACCGCGGCGCAGGGCTCTCCTCCCCGATCGGCCGCCTTCGGACGTCTTCGTGCTTCCTCTCCGCGAAGGCCGAGGGGCCGCACAGCCCTGCTGTGAGTCCTTTCGCCCCTGCGGGGCAGAGGGCGGCACCGGGGCCGGTCGGCCCCCGGTCGGGACTGCCGGTACCTCGCGCGGAGCATGCCGGTGTTCGACGCTGGAAGGACCACGCCCCACAGCCGAGGAGCGCAGCGTCATGGCTCGTTACGTGTACGACTTCACCGAGGGCGGCCGTGACATGGTCGACCTGCTCGGTGGCAAGGGTTCGAACCTGGCCGAGATGACCCGGCTCGGACTGCCGGTGCCGCCGGGGTTCACCGTCACCACCGAGGCGTGCCGGGCCTTCCTGGCCACCGGCGGCGAGCCTTTGGGCATGTGGGAGGAGATCTCCGAGCACCTGAGGGCTGTCGAGACCGCCGCGGGAAAGCTGCTCGGTCAACCGGACGACCCGCTGCTGCTGTCCGTCCGCTCCGGCGCCAGGTTCTCCATGCCCGGCATGATGGAGACGATCCTCGACATCGGGCTCAACGACGAGTCCGTTCTCGGGCTGGCCGAGGTCTCCGGCAGCGAGCGCTTCGCCTGGGACTCCTACCGCCGTCTCGTGCAGATGTTCGGCAGCACCGTCATGGGCGTCGCCCCCTCCCGGTTCGAGCGGGCCATCACCCTGCTCAAGGACCTGCGCGGGGTCCCGGACGACGTGCACCTGGACGCCGGTGATCTCACCCAGCTCGTGGAGACGTACAAGAACCTCATCCATCTGGAAACCGGCGAGTACTTCCCGCAGTCGCCCGCCGAGCAGCTGCGCCGGGCGGTCCTGGCGGTCTTCGAGTCCTGGAACGGCGAACGCGCCCGGCTGTACCGGCGGCGCGAGCACATCGCCGACGATCTGGGCACCGCCGTGAACGTGCAGCGCATGGTGTTCGGCAACCTCGGGCCGGACTCCGGCAGCGGTGTCGCCTTCACCCGCGACCCGGCCACCGGGCGCCCCGGCCTGTACGGCGACTACCTGCCCGACGCCCAGGGCGAAGACGTCGTCGCCGGGATCCGCAGCACCGCGCCCCTGACCGAGCTGGAGCGCCTGGATCCCGGGTCCTACGGCCGGTTGCGTGCGCACATGGAGACCCTGGAGCGGCACTACCGCGACCTGTGCGACATCGAGTTCACCATCGAGCGCGGCACCCTGTGGATGCTGCAGACCCGGGTGGGCAAGCGCACCGCCGAGGCGGCTTTCGCCCTCGCCGCCGAACTGGCCGACGAGGAACTCATCACTGCGGACGAGGGCCTCACCCGGGTGAGCGGTGAGGGACTCGCCCGGGTGATGTTCCCGCGGTTCGACGCCTCGGCGACCGGTGATCCACTCGCCCGTGGTCTCCCGGCCTCGCCCGGTGCCGCGGTCGGCGTCGCGGTCTTCGACTCCGCCGAGGCGGTTCGACGTGCCGCCGCCGGCGAGAGGGTGGTCCTCGTCCGTCAGGAGACCACCCCCGACGACCTGCCCGGCATGATCGCCGCGCAGGCGGTGCTCACCAGTCGCGGCGGCAAGACGAGCCACGCCGCCGTCGTGGCGCGCGGTATGGGCAAGGTCTGCGTCTGCGGTGCCGAGGAGCTCTCCGTGGACCTCGGGGCTCGGCGCTTCACCGCACCGGACGGCACCGTCGTCGAGGAAGGCACGGTCCTGTCCGTGGACGGCACCACGGGTGCCGTGTACCCGGGATCCGTTCCGCTGGTGGACTCGGCCGTCATGCGTTTCCTGGAGGCCGGTGCGGGCGACCGGGGGACGACCGGTGTGGTCGACGCGGTGGCCCGTGCCCTGGCCAGGGCCGACACCGTGCGGCGGCTGGAGGTGCGGGCCAACGCCGACACCCCTGAGGACGCCGCCCGCGCACGCCGGTTCGGCGCGCAGGGCATCGGCCTGTGCCGCACCGAGCACATGTTCCTCGGCGAACGCCGCAAACTGGTCGAGGAGATGATCCTGGCCGACACGGACGCCCGGCGCGACCGGGCGCTGGCAGCCCTTCTGCCGCTCCAGAGGGAGGACTTCACGGGCATCCTGGAGGCGATGGACGGTCTGCCGGTCACCATCCGTCTGCTGGACCCGCCGCTGCACGAGTTCCTGCCGGACCGCACCGAACTGGCGGTGCGGATCGCCGCCGCCGAGGCCCGGGGCGGCCTGCCGGACGCACACGACGTCGAGCTGCTGACCGCGGTGAACCGCATGCGCGAGGAGAACCCGATGCTCGGGCTGCGGGGCGTGCGCCTCGGCCTGGTGGTCCCCGGCCTGGTCGCCATGCAGGTCCGGGCGATCGGTGAGGCCGTCGCGCACCGTCTTCTCGCCGGTGGCACTCCCCGGGCGGAGATCATGGTCCCGCTGGTCGGGGACGTCCGAGAACTGCGGATCGTCCGGGACGAGGTACAGCGAGTACTGACCGAGGTCTCCGAGACGTCGGGGGTGCCGGTCACATGCCCCGTCGGCACCATGATCGAGCTGCCCAGGGCGGCGCTGACGGCAGGCCGGATCGCCGAGGAGGCGGAGTTCTTCTCCTTCGGCACCAACGATCTCACCCAGACCACCTGGGGGTTCTCCCGTGACGACGTCGAGGCCGAGTTCTTCCCCGCCTACCTCGACAAGGGCGTCTTCCCCGCCTCCCCGTTCGAGACGCTCGACCGGGACGGCGTGGGCCGACTGGTCCGGATCGCCGTCGCGGAAGGCCGCGCCACCCGGCCGGACCTGAAGATCGGCGTCTGCGGCGAGCACGGGGGGGATCCCGACTCGGTGCACTTCTTCCACACCGCCGGACTCGACTACGTCTCCTGTTCCCCCTTCCGGGTCCCGGTGGCACGGCTGGAGGCCGGGCGGGCGGCGCTGGAACGGACCGATGCGAGCGACAGCAGGTGAGCGGGGCTCTCGGCCCCGGTTCCGGGGCCGGCCGCCCCTGGGGCCGGGACACGGCACGCGGCAGGCTTGAGGCGTGCCGGAACGATCACGAGGAGTGGATCGCATGACTGCCAAGGGCATCGGTGTCCGTGGCCTCGACGCCACCGTCCGGGTGCGCGCCGAAGGCGACGTGGACGAGGAGTCCCTCGCCTACGTCCGGGAGAAGGTCGGCGCCGCTCTGGGCCGTCCCGGCCTGCCGCCCGCCAGCGGCGAAGTGCGCGTCGTCAGAGCCACGGCCCACCACGTCGAGCTGCCCTGGTCCGCCGGCGCGGAGATCCGGGTGGGACACCACCTCGTGGTCGTCCATGCCCGCGAGGCGAGCGCCCGGGAACTCGCCGACCGGTTGCAGGACCGGCTGCGCAGCAACACGGACCGTGCCACACACCACGGGGACGCCACCCGCAGGACGGCCACGCCGCCCCCGTGGCGCGGCGGTCCGGAGCAATAGGCGCCTCGGGCGCCCGACCTGGCGGGGAGTCAGGGCCGTCACGGCCCCCTCCCCGCCGTGCTCGTGAAGGAGGAACCACCGTGCCCACTCGCACCATCGGTGAAGTGATGACCAGGAACGTCGTGCAGGCACGCCGGACGACACCGTTCAAGGAAGTCGTCCGGCTGCTCGACCACCACCGGATCAGCGGAGTGCCGGTGCTCGACGCCGACGACAAGGTTCTCGGAGTGGTCTCCGGAACCGACCTGGTGCGCGCACAGGCGCACCGGGCGGGTTCCGGGCCGGTGCGCGCCGTCACGGCGGCGGACGTGATGTCGAGTCCCGCGGTCACCGTGCACCCGGAGCAGACCGTCCCGGACGCGGCCCGGCTGATGGAGCGCCGTGGCGTCGAGCGGCTGCACGTGGTCGACGAGGAGGACCGGCTCATCGGCATCGCCACCCGCCGGGACCTGCTCCGGGTCTTCCTGCGCACGGACGACGACATCCGCCACCAGGTGACCGAGGAGGTCCTCGTCGGTGTCCTGGGACTGCCGGCCGAAGCCGTCCGCGTCTTTGTCCGCGACGGTGTCGTCACCCTCGACGGCCGGGTGGAGCTGCGCAGCCAGGTCCCCGAAGCCGTCCACGCCGCATGGCGGCTGGAGGGCGTCGTCGAAGTGATGAACGCTCTGACGTTCCGCGTCGACGACTGCGCACCGCCCGCCGGGGCCGGTGGCACCGAAGTCCCGTGACCGACTCGGCCGACGGGCATGCGGGCCTGTGCGAGGTCCGGGCCGACAGGCCCTGCCGGCCCGGGCCGGACGGGCTCGGAAGGGGACCTTCGGCGCCTGCGGCGGCACCGGGTTCCACAGGACAGTGGAGTCAGGGAGGGGCACCGGTCCCCTGCGGTGCCCCTCCCGTCCCGACGCCGCCGCATGTGCACGGCGCCATCCGACACCGGAGGCAGACCACCATGACCCGACAGGGCTCGCGGACCGCGGCCACGACCGGCATCGAGGCCCCGTCCGACACCGCGGTCGCCGTGGACCGTCTGGTCACGGCAGGCCTCAAGGCACTCGCCGACTACGAGAGCCTCACCCAGGAGCAGGTCGACCACATCGTGAAGAAGGCGTCGGTCGCCGCCCTGGACCAGCACACCGCGCTGGCCCGCCTGGCGGTGGACGAGACCGGGCGGGGGGTGTTCGAGGACAAGGCGGCCAAGAACATGTTCGCGTGTGAGCACGTCACGCACAGCATGGGCCGCATGAAGACCGTCGGGGTCATCGCCCGCGACGACATCGAGGACATGGTCGAGATCGCGGAACCGGTGGGCGTGGTGTGCGCGATCACTCCCGTCACCAACCCGACCTCCACGACGGTATTCAAGGCGCTGATGGCCCTGAAGACCCGTAACCCGGTCGTGTTCGCCTTCCACCCCTCCGCCCAGCGGTGCAGCGCCGAAGCCGCCCGGGTCGTACGTGACGCGGCCGTCGCCGCGGGAGCGCCGGAGCACTGCGTGCAGTGGGTCGAGCAGCCGTCGGTCGAGGCCACCCGCATGCTGATGCGGCACCCGGGCGTCTCGCTCGTCCTCGCCACCGGAGGCAACGCCATGGTCAAGGCCGCCTACTCGGCCGGCAAGCCCGCCCTCGGTGTGGGTGCCGGCAATGTCCCCGCCTACGTCCACAAGAGCGCGAAGCTGCGCCGGGCCGTCAACGACCTGGTGCTGTCGAAGTCGTTCGACAACGGCATGATCTGCGCCTCCGAGCAGGCCGTCATCCTGGACACCGACATCTACGACGCGGCACTCGCCGAGTTCCGCACCCTCCACGCCCACCTGGCCACCCCGCAGGAGAAGGCGAAGCTGGAGTCCTTCCTGTTCCCCGCCACCGGCGGCTCGGGCGCGGGCTGCGAACCCAAGGTCAACGCCACGGCCGTCGGCCAGAGCCCGGCCTGGATCGCCGAGCAGGCCGGATTCTCCGTACCGGAGGAGACCTCGGTCATCCTGGTCGAGACGGAACGCGTCGGCCCGGACGAGCCGCTGACCAGGGAGAAGCTCTGTCCCGTCCTGGCCGTGCTCCGGGCCGGGGACGAGCAGCAGGGCTTCGGCCTGGCCGCGGACATGGTCGCCTTCCACGGCCAGGGCCACAGCGCCGTCATCCACACCGAGGACCGCGCCCTGGCGGAGGCGTACGGCACGCGCATGAAGACCGTGCGGATCATCGTCAACGCCCCTTCCTCGCAGGGCGCGATCGGCGGCATCTACAACGGCCTGCTGCCGTCGCTGACCCTCGGCTGCGGCTCCTGGGGGAGCACATCGGTGTCGAACAACGTCTCCGCCGCCCAGCTCCTCAACGTCAAGCGGGTCGGTACCCGCCGCAACAACCTGCAGTGGTTCAAGGTCCCGCCGAAGATCTACTTCGAGCCGCAGGCCATCCGCTACCTGACCTCCATGCCGGACGTCCACCGCGTCACGATCGTCACCGACGCGACCATGACCCGCCTCGGCTTCGTCGACCGGATCACGCGGGTGCTGCAGCGGCGTCGTGAGCCGGTGACCGTACAGATCATCGACAACGTCGAACCCGAGCCCAGCATCGACTCCGTGCAGCGCGGTACCGGCCTGATGCGGGACTTCCGCCCCGACACGATCATCGCACTGGGTGGCGGATCGCCCATGGACGCGGCGAAGGTGATGTGGCTGCTGTACGAGCAGCCCGACATCGACTTCGCCGACATGCGGCAGAAGTTCTCCGACATCCGCAAGCGCGCCTTCCGCTTCCCGACCCTGGGCAGGCTGGCCCGCCTGGTGTGCGTGCCCACCACTTCCGGAACCGGCGCCGAGGTCACCCCATTCGCCGTCATCTCCGACCCCGCCACGGGTAAGAAATACCCGCTGGCCGACTACGCGCTCACCCCCAGCGTGGCGATCGTCGACCCCGCTCTCACCGCCGCCCTGCCCCGGGCGCTGGCCGCCGACAGCGGCTTCGACGCCCTCACCCACGCCATCGAGTCGTACGTGTCCGTCTACGCCAACGACTTCACCGACGGCCTCGCGCTGCACGCGATCCGCCTGGTCTTCGAGCACCTGGAAGCGGCCGTCAACGACCGCGACGGGTCACCGGAAGCACGCGAGAAGATGCACAACGCCGGCACCATCGCGGGCATGGCCTTCGGCAACGCCTTCCTCGGCATCGTCCACGCCATGTCCCACACCCTCGGCGCGACCTTCCACATCGCGCACGGCCGCACCAATGCCGTGCTGCTCCCGCGCGTCATCCGCTACAACGGCACCGTCCCGACGAAGCTCACCGGCTGGCCCAAGTACGAGAACTACCGTGCCCCCGAGCGCTTCCAGGACATCGCCCGCACCCTCGGACTGCCGGCCGCCACCCCGGCCGAGGGCGTGGAGTCCCTGGCCGTGGCCGTCGAGCGCCTGCGCGACGCCGTCGGCATCGAGCCGACGTTCGAAGCGCTGGGAGTCGACGAGCGGACCTTCCTGGACGCTCTGCCGCAGCAGGCGCTCAACGCCTACGAGGATCAGTGCGCACCGGCCAACCCCCGCATGCCGATGCTGGACGACATGCAGGGAATCATGCGCAGCGCCTATTACGGCTGAGTGCGGTCGGCCGACGACCGCCGAAGCCGGCCGGGCACCACCCCGCTTCCGTACCGCCTGCCGCCGGCCCGTTCGTGGCAGAAGAAGGCGTGGGCCTGTGCGCGTGCCGTTGGCGGAGATCGCCGACGGACAGTGCCGGCCCCCCGGTCGTACCCGCTGATGACGACATCCGGCTCCTGTCGAGGTCCGCCTGCGGCGAAGACCACCGCGCCGGGGTCCCGGGCGCCGGTGCTCCCCCGGCCCGACGTCAACTGCGGAGCCCGGCCCGCCGACGCCGAGCCGCTGACCGGCCGAGCCGTGAGGGGTCCCGGCCGCCCCTACCGTCCAGTGGGACCGCCGGCCGCGGTGTTCCACGATCACGCCGTGGCCACCCGGACCGACCTGCCGCTCCCGGACCGCCGGCTGTTTCGGCGACGGTCCGTCACAGCCTGGACTCCGACCGGCTCGTGCGTGGTGGACGGTGGCCCGGAAAACGTCGACGGACAGGCGGTCGGAGCGATGCCTGCGGAGCATCCGTCAGGAAGGGTCCTGCTGTGCTGCTCGGCGGGTCGAGCGACGGCGCAGCCACAGGGGGAGGACGTACCAGGACAGCGCGAACCACAGCATCACCGCGCCGACAAGCAGCTTCGCCATGAGGCCCGGCAGGACGACGTGCAGGATCAGCAGCAGGGTGCAGCCGATCGTCACGGCCAGGAGAGCCATGCCGCACATCATGAGCCGGTGCGCCACCTCCACCATCTCGTCCTTCATGCGCTGCCCGGCCAGGAAGCGGTGGATCGACACCGGTGCTATCAGGGATGCGGTCGCCGCCGCGCCCGACACCACCGTGATGACGTAGACGATGTGGTCGAACGTGCCCAAGTCGTGGAACAGGGGCGTGAAGGCGACGCTGAGCAGGAAGCCGAAGAGGATCTGGACTCCCGTCTGCGCGACGCGTGTCTCCTGCATGATCTCGTTCCACCGGCGATTGACGCGCTCACGTGGGGTCTCCGACGCCTCGTCCCCCGGAGAGGTGGCGTGATCGCCGCACCCACCGCATCGGCCGGTCTCCGCTTCCGGCCGATCGGTCGACTCCACCGCCAGGCTCATGTTTCCTCCCGTTCCGAACCTCCGTCTGCCCGCCCTGCTTCGTTGCATGCCGGCAGCAACCGGATGCCACCCGGCCCTGGTCGGGAACGTGAGCAGGCGGACAGGTCGGAAATCCGGCCGGGCCGGAAGCTGCGCGCCTCCCCCGGCACCTACCGCTTCCCGGTGAGTGTGCGGGGCGTCCTGGATGCGGGAGGCGGAGACCCGCCTACCGGCCGCGAGGCCGGCACCCGGCGTCACCGCGCCCGCTCAGGCGCTCCGACCGGGGGCGGCGCGACAGGCTGCCGTCCCGGGTTGCGCTGACTGCGAGTCAGGCTGACCGGGGGACTGCCGCTCGGGCGCGGTGGCGGGGGCCCTGCGCCCAGGTGGGGACGGCGACGTTCATGCCGTTCGTGGCGTGGTGGGCCGGGCGGAGGCAGCGGATGGCTGCCCGCCGGCGCATCACCGGCACCACACGAGGGACTCACGTGGTGCCGGCCCGTCCCTGTTCAAGGCCCTGCTGGCTTGCGGTCCGCCTCCGGCGGTGCCGTGTCGGCGAGGCAGGTCGGCACCGTGACGGTCCAGGCGTTCGAGAACCGCTGGAGTGTTTCGGGTGATGTGCGTGCGCGGCAGCGACGAAGCCGCCGGGAGGATCGCGGGTCGCAGCCGTCTCAGGCCGCTGCCGTGGGGTTCGCCGATTCGGCGGCGCGTCGGTGTTCGGCGTTGATGCGCTGGGCTTCTTCGAGCTGGTCCTCGAGGATGACGATGCGGCAGGCGGCCTCGACGGGGGTGCCCCGGTCGACGAGTTCCCGGGCACGGGCGGCGACGCGCAGTTGGTAGCGGGAGTAGCGGCGATGGCCGCCCGGAGAGCGGAGCGGGGTGATCAGCCGGGCTTCTCCGACGGCGCGGAGGAAGCCCGGGGTGGTGCCGAGTATGTCGGCGGCCCGGCCCATCGTGTAGGCGGGGTAGTCGTCGTCATCGAGACGGCCGAACGAGTCGTCTGCTGTCATCGCACCTCTCTGTGGAATGCATGGAGGGGCCCTGGTGCCAATGGCACCAGGGCCCCGAAGGAACTGCTACACCATCTGCCGGCCCTGGTACTGCGCCGGCCTTCTGTTTCCGCGGACCCGACCTGAGCGCTGCCGGGGGTGCGGGGATCGCGGTTGCTCGACCGGAGACCACCTCACTATCGATGTCCTGCGGTACCCGGGCTCGGACTTCCGCCCGGGCGATCCTGATGGCGCCTGGCTCCTCCGTTTCTTCCCTCTGGGATCGATCACTTACCTGTTGCCGGTACTGCTTTCCTACGTACTGCTGGTGGTGCGAACTGCTCCGGCCTGGAAACCCACTGCCGAACTTCCCGGTGCGCGCGTCCGCAGCCGACGCCTTCACCGAGGTACTGCTCACTGACTTCGCTGCTGGGTACTGCTCACGGCGGCCCCTGATCACCGCGGGCCACCCGGTCCGGTCGTCAGCCCCGTCGCCGTCCTGCAACCGCTCTGGCTTCGGAACTCCACCACCGCACCGTCCTGCGTACGGCAACTGCGTGCACTGCTCCCGCCAGTTCATGTCTGCCGGGCCTTGCCGATCTCGACTACGAGAGAAACCATAGCCACACCACCACCCAATGTCTACTCCCACCGATGCAGATTTCCGCGTGTTCGACGGTGAGGCAATCGAGCCTGCCGGGTTGAGGAGGTGCCGGGGTGGACTGATGGAGGGGACCGACGGTGCGCCGCCCCGCTCGCACCCTGCCGCCTCTTCGCAAGGCGACGGGGAGAACGCCGGACTCCCCCGCCCGCCACCGCCGGCACTCAGGCGGTTGACGGTTCAGCGGAGTCTTCCTCGCGGTTTCAGCGGTACCGGCCGGCAGCTCGGGAGCAGGCAGGGGGGCTCCGTCGTATTTCTCTGCCGATTCAAACCAGGGCGGCGCGATGTGCGACCCCCAGGGGTCGCACATCGCGTTGTGGCCGGTGTGTTATCAGTCCTTGTCGTTGTAGCCGTTGTGATCGCCGTTACCGCCACGACCGTTGCCGTCGTGATCGTTGTGATCACCGTTACCGCCACGACCGTTGCCGTCGCGATCGTCGTGATCACCGTTACCGCCACGACCGTTGCCGTCGCGATCGTCGTGATCACCGTTACCGCCACGACCGTTGCCGTCGTCGCAGTCGTTGTCCCACCCGGAGCGGTCGTCCTCGCAGTACTGGCTGTGACTGTAGCCCTGAGAGGAGGCCGAAGCGGTGCCTGCTGTGCCGACGGCGACACCGCCGGCCATCAGCAGCCCTGCGGCTGACGCCGCGGCGAGGCGCCTCGCGCGTTGTGTTCGCATGGGAAATACCTTTCGCTCCATCGTCTCCCTCGTTCCGAAAGGGAGTACGGGAATGGATGGCCGCAGCCGCAAACAAAAGTTGCGACAGGGGCTTTGCACGTCACTGCATGCCGATCCGGTGCACGGGCTCGACCGCCGATGCCTCCAGGGCGCCCGTCGGTACACGCGGGCGATTACTGTGGCCTTGGTCCGCTCGGTTCGGGAACCAGTCGGCCGGTCGGGCGTGCCGTGCTTACGGCATTCACTCAGTGAGCCTAGTCACGCATCGGCACATCAGCATCTCGGGAGACCCATCGCGTTCAGCCGTCACCGCGGGACCCGGACCACGCCCTTCTGATCACCGAGCCCCCGAAGACCGCCGCTCGCGACGAAGCTGCGAAAGGAGTGCGCCCATCACAGCCGACGAGGCGTCAGGCAAGTCGGCGTCAGGCCGGCAAGAGTACGGGCACGGCCACTCACGGACGGTCGCTCCGGCGACGCCCGACCACCTCCAGCCCACCGACGACCAGAAGTCAAACATTCCCGCAAGGTCAGCGGATTCTCCCTCGCGGTTTCAGTGGCACCGGCGGCAGTTCGGGGGCCGGCAGCGGGGCGCCGTCGTACCCCTTCACCTCGCCGAAGCGGGTGCCTTCCGTCCAGTCCCGGCGGGCCTGTTCGATCTCTTCCTGGGTCCGGCCGATCCAGTTCCAGAACATGATCAGTTCCTCCTCGAACGGCTCGCCGCCCAGGAGCATCACGGACGCGTCGGACTCGGCGCGCAGGGGCAGTGCGTCGCGGCCGCAGCCGAGGTAGAGCATCGAACCCGGCAGTACCGGTACGCCGTCCACATGGACCTCGCCGGACATCGCGAGGACGGCGTACTCGAAGTCGCGCTCCAGCGGCAGGCGGACGTCCGCACCGTCGGACAGGGACAGGTCGGCACCGACGATCGGGGTGTACGCCGTGCCGGGCGAGGTGGCGCCGTCGAGACTGCCGAGAACGAGTGTGGCGTCGGCCCCCGGCGCCGTGACGACCGGCAGGTCGGCGTGGTGTTCGAAGTGGGGGTCGGTGTGACGGTGGCCGTCCGGGAGGGCGACCCAGAGCTGGGCGCCGTGCAGGAAGCGGGCGTGCGGGCGAGGGCTCTCCTCGGAGTGGCTGATCGCCCTGCCGGACGTCATCAGACCCAGTTCGCGCGGGCGGATCATCTGGAGGCTGCCCGTGGAGTCGCGGTGCAGGACCTCGCCCTCGTGCAGCCAGCTCACCGTCTGCAGACCCATGTGCGGGTGCGGGGCCACCTGCATGCCGGGCTCGCCGGCGATGTCGTCGGGACCGTAGTGGTCGACGAAGCACCAGGCGCCGACCATGCGCCGCCCCAGGTTCGGCAGCAGCCGCCGGACCTCACTGGACTCCCCGAGCCCGACCTTTCGGGGACTGAGGAGTTCACGCACCGGCTCTGCCACCACGAAGCCGCGCCCACCGCACAGGGAGGGAACGGCCTCCCGCTCGAGATTGCTCATGCCGCACAACTTAGCCCTGCGGGCCAATGCGTCCATCAGGCGCCGCGCCACGTGGAAGGCGGCGGGAGGCGTTGCGGCAGCCGGTGACCCTCCGGCTCGTCGCCGTGACCGAGGGGGCCGGTCGACCGCGCCCGTCCGGCCGGGGACACCAACGGCGCCCTGAGGGCCGGCCGCCCGGAGGCCGGCGGCGTGATCGACGGGCTGATCGGCGCGGAACCGCCGGCCCCGGACGAGGGCTCTCCGGTGCGGATCACGGATGCCGGCAGGAAACGGTACGACACGACGGACGCCGAGACCAAGGCGATCGCCGCCAGGGTCTACGCCGGCATTCCGTCCGATGAACTCGTTGCCGTCGGACGGGGGCCGGCGCTCCTCACGGGGCGGGTCAGCCGGGAGCCGACCGCCGAGGCCGCCACCCCGGGCCATTAGTGGAATATTCAAGCAACCCCGTCCGTTGTCGGCGGCGAAGGAGGTCACCAGTGGACACCACGTACTACTACGACCACGGGACCCCGGCCGAGCGCTGGGAGCGTGCCGGGCTGTTCTTCGATGCCAAGGACTACACCGCCGCGGCGCGCGTCCTGAGCGGCCTGGTCGAGGAGGTGCAGGAGCAGACCGGACCGCGGCTGCTGTTGGCGCGCTCCTACTACCACTCGGCCCAACTGCGCCGCGCCGAGGCCGAGTTGCGCGTCATCGTGGAGCGCGATCCGGTGGAGCACTACGCCCGGCTGATGCTCGGCCGCACCCTGGAGCGGCAGGGGCTGAGCGAGGAGGCGAATTCCCACCTGCGGATCGCCGCCGCCCTGGCGGGCGACTTCGACGACGACTCCGGCGGCGTCGACCTCGAGTTCGACCCCGCGTAGGCAGCGGGCCCGTGCACGGACCGGCCTTGTGCAGTGAGGTCACGCGCGCCGGTGCCCGGTCCTTCCCCACCGGGGGAGGCCGGGCACCGGCGCGCGCCGGTTCGCCCGGACATACGGTTCGCCAGGATGTGCGCTCCGGCTACTGCGTCCGCGTCGCCCCGGCCGGTTCGCCGCCCTCGACTCCCCCGGCCTTTCCGGCTTCCCCTGCTCCCCCGGCCCCCGCCTTTCTCCGGCCCCTCCGGTGCGCGAGCTCTCCGAGGACGATGTCGACGGCGAGGAAGGCGGCCAGCGGAAGGCCGAGCAGCGGGACGAAGTAGCCGACTGCGGCGGTCGACGCCATGAGGGGGACGAGGATGTACGGCGGGACCTGCTGCCAGGCGCCGCGCGGGATCGGCCGGCCGAAGGACGAGCCCCGGCCGCGCTGCCACCACATCCGGTAGCCCCACAGGATCAGCAGGATCAGCGAGGCGGCGAGCAGCATCAGCGCGATCTGGTTGGGCAGGCCGAAGAGGCTGCCGGTGTGCAGGTCGATGCCCCAGCGGCTGAGCTTGGCGAGCACCGGGAAGTCGGCCCACCGTACGACGTCGGTGACCTGCCCGGTGGCCGGGTCGACTGCGACGGCGTCCTGCTTCTCGGGCCAGCTGCGCTGGATCTGCTTGACGACGTACGCGGAGTCCGCGTCGGCGGGCGGGACGATCTCCACCGGGTTGTCGAGCCGCTCGGCCCGTGCCGCCGCGAGGACCCGGTCGAGGCCGACCCCGTGCGCCGCGTCGCCCCCGGTGCCGCCGGCCGTGTCGTGCTCCGCGTGTTCGCCGCCCGCCGCCGCCGACACCGCGGGCGTTTCCTGGCCGAGCGAGGTGCGCAGGTCGGCGATGTTGGCGCCGGTGTACGTGGACCAGGTCAGCCCGGTCGCGGAGAGGAAGAGGAAGCCGACCGCGACCCAGGCACCGATGCCGCCGTGCAGACCCAGCGTGCGCCGTCGGCCGCTGGTCCCGCGGATCCTGCGCAGGGCGCGGCGGCGGGAGAACCACAGCACCAGGCCGCCGCCGGCGATCACCCACAGCCAGCTGGCCGCGAACTCGCTGTAGAGGCGGCCCGTTTCGCCGAGGTGCAGGTCGCGGTGGAACTCGTCGATCCAGGTGCGCAACGGCAGCGCGCCGCTGGAACCGTACTGCTCGAGCGCACCGCGCACCTCCCCGGTGTACGGATCGACGAACACGGCGAGGGTGTGGTTCGGGTCCACGCCCGCGATGCCGGACAGCATCACCCTGGTCGTCGCGCCCGCCTCGGGCGAGGGACGTACGGCGGAGACCGTGCCCTCGGGGTGGGCCTTGCGGGCGGCGGCGACCTGTTCGGAGATCGGCAGTTCGCGGTCGCCGACGGGGACGGTCAGCTCATAGTCGTAGACGATCTTCTCGGCCTGGAAGGACACGGCGTACAGCAGGCCGGTGAGGGCGGCGACGAGCAGGAACGGGGCCACCACCACGCCCGCGTAGAAGTGCAGGCGCAGAATCAGGGGGCGCAGGGTGCTCCAACCGGTTCCCTGCCGTGCGGGGGCGGGGGGCCGGAGTGCCTCGTCCGTGGTGGTCGAGGGAGTGGTGGTCATCGGTGGGCTTCTCCCGGGGGGGCGACTTGACGGCCGTGATGCTGCTCCAGTGGTCGGAGCGACGGGACACCCGGTTCCCGGAGGGGCGTGTGACCTGCGCCACTCATGACGGCGGCCGTCCGGCCGGCCCATGGCATCCTGGCGCGATGGGAACTCCGAACGATCGTGTGCCCCTGGCCGACCGGGTCGAGCGACTCGTCGCCGGTGACGGGCCGTTGCCCCTCGTCGCGGCCGGGGACCCGGTGCTGCGGCGGGTGTCCGACCCCTTCGACGGCCAGTTGGACTCCGCGCTGCTGGCCCGGTTCGTGCAGGCGCTGCGGGTCACCATGCGCGCCGCGCCGGGGGTCGGGCTGGCCGCGCCGCAGGTCGGGGTGGGGCTGCGGATCGCGGTGATCGAGGATCCGGCGCCCGTCCCCGAGGAGGTGGCGGTGGCGCGCGCTCGGGTGCCCCAGCCGTTCCGGGTGCTGGTCAATCCGGTCTGCACACCGGTCGGCAGCGGACGGGCGGCGTTCTTCGAGGGGTGCCTCAGCGTGCCCGGGTACCAGGCGGTGGTGACGCGGCACGCCGAGGTGAGGCTGACCGGGCAGGACGAGCACGGGCGGTCGGTGGACGAGGTGTTCGGCGGCTGGCCCGCCCGGATCGTGCAGCACGAGACGGATCACCTCGACGGCACGCTCTACCTCGACCGGGCCGAGCCGCGCTCGCTGTCGTCCCATCAGGCGGTTGCGGAGCGCTGGACGCAGCCCACCCCGGCGGATGCCGCGCGGGCACTGGGTTTCGAACTCCCGTGAGCGGGCTCGGGCTCGGGCTCGGGGAGAGGGTGGGGCCCCGGGCCGGGCCCGGGGCGGGGCAGGAGAGCCCGCCCGGGCCCGGCCCGGTCCCTCAGGCGTCCCGGTACGCCTCCAGCAGACGGAGCCACACCTCACTGATCGTCGGATAGGACGGGACCGCGTGCCACAGACGGGCGACCGGCACCTGGGCGGCGACCGCGACGGTGGCCGAGTGGACGAGTTCACCCACGCCGGGGCCGACGAAGGTGACGCCGCGCAGAGTCTCGCTCTCGAGGTCGACGACCATGCGGGCGCGGCCCTTGTAGCCCTCGCCGTACAGACCGGCGCCCGCGACCGAGGCCAGGTCGACGTCGACGGCGCGGACCCGGTGCCCCGCCTCCTCCGCCTCGGCCAGGGAGAGGCCCACCGAGGCCGCCTCCGGATCGGTGAAGACCACCTGGGGGACGGCGTCGTGGTCGGCGGTGGCGGTGTGCGCGCCCCACGCCTGGCCGGCCACCGGCTCCCCCGCTGCCCTGGCGGCGATGGCGGCGCCCGCGACACGTGCCTGGTACTTGCCCTGATGGGTGAGCAGGGCACGCTTGTTGACGTCACCGACCGCGTAGAGCCAGTCCTGACCGGTCACTCGGAGGCTGTCGTCCACGGTGAGCCAGGAGCCGGGTTCCAGGCCGACGGTCTCCAGGCCGATGTCGTCGGTGCGCGGGGCACGGCCGGTGGCGAAGAGGATCTCGTCGGCCTCGATCCGCTCCCCCGTGTCGGTGACGACCACGACGACACCGTTCTCCCTGGTCACCGAGGTGGCGGAGGTGCCGGTACGGAGGTCCACGCCGGCTTCGGTGAGCGCCTCGGCGACCAGTTCCCCGGCGAAGGGCTCCATACGGGGCAGCAGGCCCTTGCCGCGTACCAGGAGTGTGACCCGGGAGCCGAGCCCCTGCCACGCCGTGGCCATCTCGGTGGCGACGACACCGCCACCGACCACGACCAGTCTGCCGGGCACGGCCTGGGCGCTGGTGGCCTCCCTGCTGGTCCAGGGCGCGACCTCGTCGAGTCCGGGCATGCCGGGCAGCAGCGCACGGCTGCCGGTGCAGACGGCGACGGCGTGCCGGGCGGTGAGGACGCGCCGTGTTCCGTCGGCGGCGGTGACGGCCACCGTGCGCGGGCCGGTGAGCCGCCCGACGCCGCGGTGGAGGTCGGCACCGACGGACTCCAGCCACTGCACCTGGCCGTCGTCCTTCCACTGGGAGGTGTACTCGTTGCGGCGGGCCAGGACCGCGCCCGCGTCGAGCGCCCCCTGCACCGACGCGCTCAGGCCGGGAAGGCGGCGGGCGTCGGCGCGCGCGAGGACGGGGCGCAGCAGGGCCTTGCTGGGCATGCACGCCCAGTAGGAGCACTCGCCGCCCACCAGTTCGCTCTCCACGATCGCGGTGGTCAGCCCCGCCGCGCGCGTGCGGTCGGCGACGTTCTCCCCCACGGGCCCGGCACCGAGCACGACGACGTCGTAGTGGAGGGTCTCCGACTCCGGCGATTGCGATTGCGTCTGTGTCATGACGCCAGTCTGGTGGGTGGTGTGGCCGGTGGCCACATGGGTAGGGGCGCGGAATACGTGACCCGACGGCCGTGGTTGTACCGGCATCCCGCCCCGACATCAGGAAGAGGGACATACGCAATGAGCAGGACCGTGGAGCTCACCAAGGAGAACTTCGACCAGTTGGTCACGGAGAACGAGTTCGTTCTGATCGACTTCTGGGCGTCCTGGTGCGGACCGTGCCGTCAGTTCGCGCCGGTGTACGACAAGGCGGCGGAGGAGAACCCGGACCTGGTGTTCGGAAAGGTGGACACGGAGGCGCAGCCGGAGCTGGCCGCGGCCTTCGACATCCAGTCGATCCCGACGCTGATGATCGTCCGCGATCAGGTGGCCGTGTTCGCGCAGCCGGGCGCGCTGCCGGAGGCCGCGCTGACGGACGTCATCGGCCAGGCCCGGAAGCTGGACATGGACGAGGTCCGCAAGTCCATCGCCGAGCAGCAGGCGGCGCAGGGCGACGGCAAGGCGGACACCTAGAACCGGGGCGGGCGACCGCCCCGGTTTTGCGACTAGAACGGGTACCGGGCGACGTCCCCGCGCACGGTGGTCCAGCGCACCTCGGTGAACGCCTCGATGTTGGCGTCTCCTCCGAAGCGGGAACCGGTGCCGGAGGCGGCGACGCCGCCGAACGGGGCAACGGCCTCGTCGTTCACGGTCTGGTCGTTGATGTGCACGATCCCCGTAGGAATGCGCTCCGCCAGGTCCAGGCCGCGGGCCGCGTCCCGGGTGACGATGCCCAGCGAGAGTCCGTAGGGGCTCGCGGCGGCCAGGGCGGCGGCCTCGTCGGCACTGCCGAAGGGCCGTACGGGTGCGACGGGGCCGAAGACCTCCTCCGCGTAGGCGGGTGTGTCGTCGTGGGTGTCCGCGAGGACGGTGGGCCGGTAGAAGAGCCGGTCGTGGGCGCCGCCCGCGGCGAGTGTCGCGCCGCCGGCCGTGCTGGACTCGACGAGGGCGTGCACCTTGTCGAGCTGCCCCTGGTCGATGAGCGGGCCGAGATGGACCCGGTCGCGGTGCGGGTCGCCGACGGCGAGCGAGTTCGCCTTGGCGGCCAGCCGCTCCACGTACTCGTCGTAGAGCGAGGCGTGCACCAGGTGGCGTCCGGTCGTCATGCAGATCTGGCCCTGGTGGAAGAACGATCCCCAGGCGGCCGTGGAGATCACCGCCTCTATGTCGGCGTCCTCGAGCACGACCAGCGCGGAGTTTCCGCCGAGTTCCAGGTGGGCCCGCTTGAGGTGACGGCCTGCGGCCTCGCCGACGTGCCGGCCCGCGCCGGTGGAGCCGGTGAACGAGATGACGGGGATCCGTGGGTCGGCGACGAGTGCCTGGCCGGTTTCGGTGCCGCCCGGCAGGACGTGCAGCAGTCCTTCGGGCAGCCCCGCTTCGGTGAACACCGCGGCGAGCGCGAGTCCGCCGCAGACCGCGGTGCGCGGGTCCGGCTTCAGGACGACCGCGTTGCCGAGCGCGAGGGCCGGTGCGACGGAGCGGATGGACAGGATCAGCGGTGCGTTGAACGGGGCGATGACGCCCACCACACCGACCGGCACCCGCCGCGTGTAGGACAGCCGGGGCCCCTCGGTGGGCAGCACCTGTCCGACCGGGCGGGAGGCCAGGGCCGCGGCCTCGTAGCACTCCTGGGCGGCGACGTGCAGTTCGAAGTCCGCCTTGCCGGGGATGCTGCCGGACTCGCGGACCAGCCATTCCCGCAGCTCGTCGGCGTGCGCGGCGAACAGGTCGCCGGCCTTGCGGAGCACCGCGGCACGCACGAAGTGCGGGGCCCCGGCCCACTCGGTCTGTGCGGCGCGGCCCGCTTCGGCGGCGGCCCCCACATCGTCACCGGTGGCGAGGGTGACGGTGGCCAGCTGTTCGCCGGTGGCGGGTTCGGTGACGATGCGGTCGGGTCCCGAGAGGGGGCGGGCCTGCCAGGTCGTGGGGTCGAGCAACGGCATATGACGGCTCTCCGATCGGTCGCCGGGGCCCCGCGCGAGCGCGAGCCCGGTTGTCCTTGCACCTACCACGTGGTTGAGCACACACCATCCCGGTCACGCCGCATCCGGGGCGCAGGACGTCCGGCCCATGCCCCGGTACGGAGGTGGGCTCCCGTCCACCGGGACGGGCCGGCTTCCCCCCATCATGCGACGAGGTGATCGCGCACCGCATGCCCACCGGCCCCGCACCGGCCCGCGCCGCCCCGTGTCAGCCGGACTCCCGCTGGATCACCGATGCGCCCAGCACCTTGTGCGACTCGGGGGCGGCGGCCGGATCGCGCACCGCGCGGTCGACGAGTTCGGCGAGCTCGGTGCCGGACGGCACCTCGAGGTGGACGGTGGTCAGCCGGGGCCGCAGCAGCCGGCCCAGCATGAGGTTGTCGGCACCGACCACGGCCGTTTCCTCGGGGACGCGGACGCCGGCGTCCTGCAGGGCCCGCATCAGCAGCATCGCGTACTCGTCGTTGTACGTGAACACCGCGTCGAGGCCGAGGGCGCGCCAGCGGGCGGCGAGCCGTGTGGCGGCGCCCTCGTCGTGGGCGAGGGGCAGTTCGGTGACCGTGGCGTCGGTGCCGTGCAGGGCGGCCCGCACTCCCGCGAGCCGGGGCGCGGAGAACGCCTCCAGGCCGGGCTCGCGCGGGACGACGACGCCGATGCGGCGCCGGCCCCGGTCGAACAGGTGGGCTCCGGCGCCGTGGCCGACGACGTCGTGGTCCATCAGCAGGGCGTGCGCACCCTCGACGGTTTCCGGTCCGAGGGTGACCACGGCCCGCGCGCCGGAGCGTTTGAGGACGGCGACGCCCCGGGGGCCGAGTCCTGAACCGGGGACCAGCACGGCCACGGGACGCAGCTCGGCCCAGGCGCGGGCGGCCTCGTCGTCGTGGACGCCGACGGTGCCGTACTGCACGACGGTGTAGTCGAGGCGGCCGAGCGCCACCTGGAGGTCGTTGATGAACTGGCTGTAGACCGGGCCGACCGGGAAGGCCGGGGCAGGCATCAGCACCATGCGGCTGTGCCCGGCGCGTAAGCTGCGGGCCGCCGCGTGCGGCACGTACCCGAGTTCCCTGGCGGCCTCGCGGACACGGCGGCGGGTGGGCTCACTGATCCGGACGGCGTCGGCGTTGTTCAGGACGTAGGAGACGGTCGCGCGCGACACGCCCGCCAGGCGGGCCACGTCGGCGCTCGTGGGCACCGCGCCCGGCAGGGGGCGGGCGGGCACGGGTTGCGCGGGCACGGCACCTGCGGGCACGGAGCACGTCGGTGCGGTGGATGCGGGCGCGGGCGGGTTCGGTATCTGCACCATGACGTAACGCATCCTTGCAGAAGCGTGAACGGGCCCTTCGCCCGGGGGAGTTGAGTGCGTGACGCACCGCGTCCGCCGCAGTTCAGGACGGTCTTGCCGGTCCGGCGGCCGGGCGGACGCGGATGCCCGGCCCCGGGTCAGCGGGCGGCCGCGGCGGGCGCCGTCAGACGGTCGACGACGTCCACCCACGCGGTTTCCAGCCGCGGCAGCGGCATCCCGCACTGCCGGGTCAGGTGGTGCACCAGCGCGGGGTCGAGCTGGGCCATCAGGGTGTGGGCGAGGAGGTCGCAGTCCGCATCAGGGACCGCCGCGCGCAGCAGCAGCGTCACGTGCCGGTGCAGCACACGATAGGGCGGGTTGGTGAAGCGGCGGTCGGCGCAGGGCTGGGCGGCGAGCTGAAGATCCAGCTCGTCGGCCGTGCGGCGCAGCATGGCGGCGCCGAAGGCCCGCAGCCGCTCGGCGGGCGGCGCGCCGGGGCCCAGCGGCGGGGGGCCGCTGAGGAAGGCTGCCTGGAACTTCTTCTCGGAGTGGTCGAGCAGGGCCGTCAGCAGTCCGGTGCGGTCGCCGAAGCGACGGAAGACCGTCCCCTTGCCCACCTGCGCCGCCGCGGCCACCGCCTCCATGGTGAGACCGTCCGCGCCGCGCTCGGCGACCAGCAGAGCGGCGGCCTCCAGGAGCCGGGCACGGTTGCGCGCGGCGTCGGCCCGCAGGCAGGGCTCGTCGGGCTCGACACCGAGTTGCAGCAACTCCTGCGGTCGGACTGGCTCCTGCGGCATCGGGGCGGGCGGCGGGACAGGGGACATGAGGCCAGCGTAAAGCATCGGGAAGAAATTGGACCGCGGTCCGCTTGGAGTGCTAGAAACGTAACCGGACCCCGGTCCGGATGATTGCGGCAATGTTTCGCCGGCGGCCTCGCCCTGCGTTCCACCCGGTGATTCACCCTGCCCGCCGTCCCCCGTGCCACACCTTCACACCCCCAGGAGTTTCGTATGTCTGTTCGCATCCTTGCTCTCGTAGGCAGCCTTCGTTCCGGTTCGCACAACCGTCAGCTCGCGGAGGCCGCGGTCAAGTTCGCGCCCGAGGGCTCCGAGATCGTGCTCCACGAGGGACTTGGGGAGATCCCGTTCTACAACGAGGACATCGACGTCGAGGGCACCGTCCCGGCCGCCGCCGCCCGGCTGCGCGAGGCCGTGGCGGGCGCCGACGCCCTGCTGTTCTTCACTCCCGAGTACAACGGCACGATCCCGGCCGTCCTGAAGAACGCGATCGACTGGCTGTCCCGCCCGTTCGGCGCCTCCGCCCTCGGCCAGAAGCCGGTCGCCGTGGTCGGCACCGCCTTCGGCCAGTACGGCGGTGTCTGGGCGCAGGACGAGGCCCGCAAGGCCCTCGGTATCGCGGGCGGGAAGGTGATCGAGGACATCAAGCTCTCCATTCCCGGCTCCATGACCCGTTTCGCCGGGATCCACCCCGCCGACGACTCCGAGGTGGCAGGCCGGCTCACCGAGGTCGTCGTCCGCCTGAACAGCCACGCCACCGCGGCGACCGCCGCCTGACGGGACCCGGCGTGACCGTGCCCGAGGCGCCCGGAGGGGCCGGAGGGGCCGGAGCCGTGGGACCGCGGCTCCGGCCCCTCTGTGGGCGTGCGTCCTGTCCGGCGCCTCGGTTCAGACCACCACCGCCGCACGTTCCTCGCGGTGGATCGGTGTCCGCGTGCCGGTCAGCGGCGCGCCCGTGCCGCCCCGGCGGGCCGCGACGATCTCCGCCGCGATGGACACGGCGGTCTCCTCCGGCGTGCGCGCCCCGAGATCGAGGCCGATCGGCGACCTGAGCCGGGCCAGCTCCCGCTCGCTCACACCCGCCTCGCGCAGGCGCCGTTCCCGGTCCACGTGGGTACGGCGCGACCCCATCGCCCCGACGAACGCCACCGGCAGCGCCAGCGCCAGCGCCAGCAGCGGCACGTCGAACCTGGCGTCGTGGGTGAGCACGCACAGCACCGTGCGCCCGTCGGTGACGGTGGTACGCAGGTAGCGGTGCGGCCAGTCGACGACGATCTCGTCCGCCTCCGGGAAACGTGCCCGGGTGGCGAACACCGGCCGGGCGTCGCAGAGGGTCACGCGGTAGCCGAGGAACTTGCCGGCCCGCACCAGCGCCGCCGCGAAGTCGACCGCACCGAAGACGATCATGCGGGGCGGCGGCTGCGCCGACTCCACGAACAGGGTCACCCCGCCGGGGCAGTGCGATCCGTCCGCCGAGAGGCCGACGGTGCCGGTGCGTCCGCCGTCCAGCAGGGCCCGTGCCTCGGCCACCGCCGTACGGTCCAGCTCCGGATGTCCGGCGAGGCCGCCCTCGTACGACCCGTCGGGGCGGACGAGCAGCACGCCGCCGAGCAGTTCGGCCGGGCCGCGGACGACCCGGGCGAGCGCCGTGGGCCCGCCGTCGGCCACCGCGGACAGAGCCGAGGAGAGCACCTCGCGGGCGGGGGCGTGCGCGCCGACCGGGGTGACCATGATGTCGATGATCCCGCCGCAGGTCAGACCGACCGCGAAGGCGTCCTCGTCGCTGTACCCGAACCGCTGGACCCGCGTCCCGCCGTCCGCGAGCGCCTCCGCGCACAGCTCGTACACCGCTCCCTCGACGCAGCCGCCGGAGACCGAGCCGATCACCGTTCCCTCATCGTCGACGGCGAGCGCCGCGCCGGGCCCTCGCGGTGCGCTGCCGCTCACGGAGACGACGGTGGCGACGGCGAACTCCCTTCCCTCGGCGAGCCATCGCCGCAGCTCGTCGGCGATGTCAAACATGCGGCCCGCCCGCGGTGAGGATCCGGTCCGGCCGGATGGGCAGGGTCCGGTGCCGCACTCCGGTCGCGTGCCAGACGGCGTTGGCGACGGCCGCCGCGACCCCGACGATGCCGATCTCGCCGATGCCCTTGATGCCGACCGGGTCGTCGGGGTCCGGGTCGTCCACCCAGTACGCCTCGACGAGCGGTACGTCGGCGTGACTGGCGATGTGGTAGCCCGCGAGGTCACCGCAGTAGTGGGAGCCCGAGACCCGGTCGCGGATCCCTTCCTCGTGCAGGGCCATGGAGATGCCCCAGATCATTCCGCCGACGAGCTGGCCACGCGCGGTGAGGGGGTTGACGATCCGCCCGGCGGCGAAGACTCCGAGCAAGCGGCGCACCCGCACCTCGCCGGTGGTGACGTCCACGGCGACCTCGGCGAACTGCGCCCCGAAGGAGTGCCGTTCCACCTGCGCCAGGGCACCGAGGGCCGCGGTGGTGTCGGAGCGTACGGTGATGCCCTCCGGCGGGATGCCCTCCGGGGGAATGCCTGTCCCCGGCGCGAGGCGTTCCCGCAGTTCGTCGGCGGCGACGGTGATCGCCCAGGCCCAGGAGCGGGTTCCCGTGGAACCGCCGGCGATCATCGCGGGACCGAAGTCGCTGTCACCGATCCGCATCCGGATCCGCGCGGGCGCCACCCGGAGCACGTCGGCGGCGACCAGGGTGAGCGCGGTACGGGCCCCGGTGCCGATGTCGGCCGCCGCGATCCGCACGGTGAAGGTGCCGTCCGCCTCTGCCGTCACCGCGGCCGTGGAGGGGCCGGCGCCCGCGGGGAAGGAAGCTGCGGCCGTGCCGGTGCCGATCAGCAGGTTCCCCTCCCGGCGCAGGCCGGGTCGCGGGTCGCGGTCGGCCCAGCCGAAGCGGCGGGCGCCCTCCCGGAAGCAGGCGTCGAGGTTGCGGCCGCTGAACGGCATCCCGGAGACCGGGCCCCGGTCGGGTTCGTTGCGCAGGCGCAGCTCGATCGGGTCGACGCCGCACCGCTCGGCAAGTTCGTCGAGCGCCGCCTCCAGCGCGAAGGCTCCCGGGGCCTCGCCCGGCGCCCGCATCCAGGTCGGTGACGGCACGTTCAGCCGCAGTGCCTCGTTCGCGGTGCGGTGGGCGGGGGCGTCGTACATCACCCGTGCCACGCCGGCGCTGGGCTCGACGAACTCCCAGACCGTCGACGTCTGGCTGAGCGAGCGGTGCTCCAGGGCGCGCAGCCGGCCGTCGGCGCCGGCGCCGAGCCTGATCCGCTGGGCGGTGGGGCTGCGGTAGCCGGTGAGCGAGAACATCTGACGACGGGTCAGGACAACGCGGACCGGGCGCCGCAGCGCGGTGGTGGCCATCACCGCGGACACCTGGTGGGCGCGCAGGCCCTTGCTGCCGAAGCCGCCGCCGATGTGCTCGGAGCGCACCCGCACGGCGGACGGGTCGAGGGAGAACATCCGGGAGAGTTCGTCGGCGACCCAGGTGGTGCCCTGGTTGGAGTCGACGACCTCGAGCCGCCCGCCGTCCCACAGGGCGGTCGCCGCGTGCGGTTCCATCATGCTGTGGTGCTCTTCGGGGGTGGTGTACTCGACGTCCACGACATGGGTGGACGCGGCGAGTTCGGCTTCCAGGTCGCCCTTCTCCGTCACCCCGGGCATGTGGCCGTCCACCGGATACGCCTCGGGGCGCTCCCCGTGGAACTCGATGTCGTGCGGCTCCTGTTCGTACGTCACGACGAGCGCCTCGGCGGCCTCGCGGGCCTGCTCGGAGGTCTCGGCGACGACGAGCGCGACGGGCCAGCCGGCGTGCGGGATCCGGTCGTTCTGGAAGACGGCGGCGGTGGGGTCCGGCGGGACGCCCAGCAGGCCGACGTAGTCGAGGTGGAGGCGCGGGGCGTTGCCGTGGTGCAGCACGGTGAGCACACCGGGCATCGCGAGCACGGGGGCGGTCTCGACGGAGCCGATCCGGCCGCGGGCCACGGTGGACAGCACCAGCCAGCCGTGGGCGAGGCCGGTGAAGGGGATCTCGCCCGCGTAGCGGGCGGCTCCGGTCACCTTGTCACGGCCCTCCACGCGGGTGTGTGCGGTGCCCACCGCGCCCGTGGGGGTGGCCCGGTCGGTTGTGGTGGCGGTCATCGGGCGGTCTCCTCGGCGAGTTCGGACAGGACGGCCACCGCGAGGTTGCGCATGAGGGTCACCTTGTACGCGTTGCCGGGCAGCGTCCGGGCCCCGGCCAGTTCGGCGTCGGCGGCCGCGGCGAAGCGGTCGGCGGACGCCGGGGCCCCGTTCAGCACGTGTTCGGCCGCGTACGCCCGCCACGGCCGGGACGCGACCGCGCCGAAGGCGAGCCGCGCCTCGCGCACGACACCGTCGCTGATGTCGAGGGCGGCGGCGACGGAGCCGATCGCGAAGGCGTACGAGGCGCGTTCGCGCACCTTGCGGTAGCGGGAGCGGGAGGCCGACGGCACGGGCGGCAGCGTGACGCCGGTGATGAGCGCGCCCGGCGGCAGGGCGGTCTCCCGGTGCGGGGTGTCGCCGACGGGCAGGTAGAAGTCGGCGAGAGGCACCTCGCCTGCTCCGTCGGCGGTCCGATACGAGACGACGGCGTCGAACGCGGCCAGTGCCACCCCCATGTCGGAGGGATGGACGGCGACGCAGTGCTCGGAGGCGCCCAGGACGGCGTGGTTGTGGTGCTCGCCCTCGACGGCGGGGCAACCACTGCCGGGGAGGCGCTTGTTGCAGGGCCTGGTCACGTCGGCGAAGTATCCGCAGCGGGTGCGCTGAAGCAGGTTCCCGCCGACGGTGGCCATGTTGCGCAGTTGCCCGGAGGCTCCGGCGAGCACCGCCTGGGCCAGCGCCGGGTAGCGTCGGCGGACCTCGGGGTGGGCGGCGAGATCGCTGTTGGTCACGGTGGCACCGATGCGCAGTCCGCCGTCACCGGTCGACTCGATGTGGTCCAGGGGGAGCCGACGTATGTCGACGAGCCGCGCGGGGCGTTCGACGCCGGTCTTCATCAGGTCGACGAGGTTGGTTCCGCCACCGAGGTAGCGGGCGTCGGGGTCGGCGTCGAGCAGGGCGACCGCGCCGGGGACGTCCTCGGCGCGCCGGTAGTCGAACTCCCTCATGCGGCAGCCTCCTCGGTGGCTCCGGCGGTTGTGACGTCTTCGGGGGCGCCGGCGCCCCCGGGGCTTTCGGCAGCGGCGCGGGCGACGGCCTCGACGATCGAGACGTAGGCGCCGCAGCGGCACAGGTTGCCGCTCATGCGTTCGCGGATCTCCTGCGGGGTCAGCGGCGGCGGTCCCGCTTCGGGCCGTACGTCGTCGGTGACGGCGCTGGGCCAGCCCGCTGCGTGCTCCTCGATGACGGCGACGGCGGAACAGATCTGGCCGGGTGTGCAGTAGCCGCACTGGAGGCCGTCCAGGTCGAGGAAGGCCTGCTGCACGGGGTGCAGCCGCTCCCCCTCGGCGAGGCCTTCCACAGTGGTGATCTCCCGGTCCTCCGCCGCCACGGCCAGTTGCAGGCAGGAGAGGGTCCGACGGCCGTCGACCAGGACCGTGCAGGCGCCGCACTGCCCCTGGTCACAGCCCTTCTTGGTGCCGGTCAGATCGAGGCGCTCACGCAGGGCGTCGAGCAGGGTGGTGCGGGGGTCGACGGACAGCACGTGCTTCTCGCCGTTGATGTTCAGGGTGACGCTGCTGGACGTCGAGGGGGGCATGAACAGCCTTCTTTCGCGGATCCGTGCAGGCCTGCGGGGCCCTCGGGAGGCGGACGGAAAGGAATCGGTCAGAAGGTCGGCAGGGGGATCTTGCACACGGACCGGGAGCGCCGGCGCCGGCCGTCCGCGGGCACACCTGCCCGCTCTCCCGCACCGTCCGCGGTCACCGATACGATGTGCCGAAGCGGACGGTTGTCCGTTACCGGAAATTTAGTGGACAGCTGTCCGCTTAGCAAGGACGGGTTTCGGCCACGCCCGGAAGGAGGACGGACGAATGGGTCAGGACACGGGGCAGACGCCGGGCGGCGAGGACAAGCCTCAGGACAAGCCCGTACCCCCGCGCGCGCAGGCGCCCCTGCGGTCGGACGCGCAGCGCAACCGCGAGCGCATTCTGGAGGTCGCCCTGGTCGAGCTGACCCGGTCGGCCGACACCCCGCTGAGCGTGATCGCCAAGAGGGCGGGCGTCGGCCAGGGCACGCTCTACCGGAACTTCCCCAGCCGGGAGGACCTCGTCCTGGAGATCTACCGCCACGAGATGCGCCAGGTCGCCGACAGCGCTGCCCGGCTGCTGGAGACCCGGGAGCCCGACCATGCCCTGCGCGAGTGGATGGACCGGCTCGCCCGGTTCGCGATGACCAAGGCCGGGCTGGCCGACGCCATCAGGCAGGCCACCGGCGCGCCGGGCGGCCCGGCGAAGCCGGGACCCAGCCCCGTGATCGAGGCGGCCGGCCTTCTGCTGCGCGCCTGCGAGGAGGCGGGAACCATCCGGCCCGGAGTGACCGTGGACGACATGCTGCTCGCGATCGGCGGCCTCTGGCAGCTGGATCCCACCGCGGACTGGCAGCCGAGCGCCACCCGGGTGCTGGACATCGTCATGGACGGGCTGCGCGCCGGGGCGCCCGGACGGCGGTAGGCGCGGACAGCCGGTGACGGCGGGACCGGAGGCCCTCTGCGCGACGTGACGGCCGGAGGCTGTGCGCGTGGCGGGTGCTCCGGCCGGGAGTACGGCCCGGTTCGCGTATCGGCCCCGCCGACATGACCGCCGCCCTCGTCGGCACCGCCCTCGTCCCGGCGGCCTGCGGGAGGTCCTGGAGACAGTCGGCTGCGCCGCGGGAGATGCCCCGTTCCCCTCACGGCCCCTCTCGCATTGCGGGTTCTTCGGCCTGCGGCTGAGATGGACGGCAGGCCACGGCACTCCCGCGGGGTCCGCGGGGCACGGTGCGGGCGCCTCCACGAAGGACCTCGGCCCCGCTCCCCCACGCCGTGCCCGCACGGCGGCCGCCCAGGACCCGGCCGCGGTCCACCGTGATTGCTCCCGCCCGACCGGGATACACGGGTTGCCCCGGGACTCCGCCGGGCCGGATTGGCTCAGCGGCTCCGGGGCACGCGACCTACCGGGGCCGGGCGGTCCGGAGCCGGTGCTCCGGGTCTCCGGGTCCGTGTCGTGCGGAGCCCGGCACGTCACAACCGAACGACGAAAGGCAGACCCATGACGGACACCTCGCCTGCCACCACGACGGACTCCGGTGCCCCGGCGGAGAGTGACGAGCACTCGCTCACCGCGGGCGCGGGAGGTCCGGTACTGCTGCAGGACGCCTACCTGATCGAGCAGATGGCCCAGTTCAACCGGGAGCGGATCCCCGAACGCCAGCCGCATGCGAAGGGAAGCGGCGCTTTCGGCTATTTCGAGGTGACCCACGACGTGAGCGCCTACACGAAGGCGGCCGTCTTCCAGCCGGGCACCCGCACCGACCTGCTCATCCGCTTCTCGACCGTCGCGGGCGAGCGTGGCAGCCCGGACACCTGGCGCGACCCGCGCGGCTTCGCGGTGAAGTTCTACACCAGCCAGGGCAACTACGACATGGTCGGCAACAACACGCCGGTGTTCTTCGTCAAGGATCCGATGAAGTTCCAGCACTTCATCCGGTCGCAGAAGCGCCGGGCGGACAACAACCTGCGCGACCACGACATGCAGTGGGACTTCTGGACCCTCTCACCGGAATCCGCCCATCAGGTCACCTGGCTCATGGGGGACCGCGGCATCCCGCGCACCTGGCGCCACATGAACGGCTACACCTCCCACACCTACATGTGGATCAACGCCGACGGTCAGCGGTTCTGGGTGAAGTACCACTTCAAGACGGACCAGGGCATCGAGTGCTTCACCCAGCACGAGGCCGACCAGATGGCATCCGCCGACACCGACTACCACATGCGGGACCTCTTCGAGCACATCCGTGACGGCGAGTACCCGAGCTGGACCCTGTATGTGCAGGTCATGCCGTACGAGGAAGCCGCGGGTTACCGGTTCAACCCGTTCGACCTGACCAAGGTGTGGCCGCACGGCGACTACCCCCTCGTCCCGGTCGGCCGCATGACACTCGACCGCAACCCGACCGACAACCACGCCGAGATCGAACAGGCCGCCTTCCAGCCCAACAACCTGGTCCCGGGCATCGGCCCGAGCCCGGACCGCATGCTGCTGGCGCGGCTCTTCTCCTACGCCGACGCCCACCGTCACCGGATCGGCGCCAACTACCAGCAGCTCCCCGTCAACGCCCCGGTCGTCGACGTCCACACCTACTCCAAGGACGGCGCGATGGCCTACCGGAAGACGACCGATCCGGTCTACGCGCCGAACTCCAAGGGCGGTCCCGCCGCCGATACCGGGAACTACGGCACCCCGCCCAGCTGGGAGACCGACGGGGCCATCACCCGCACCGCCTATGTCAGCCACGCGGAGGACGACGACTGGGGACAGCCCGGCACCCTGGTGCGCGAGGTCATGGACGACGCCGCACGCGACCGGCTGGTGGACAACGTCGTCGGCCACCTCCTCAACGGCGTGAGCGAGCCCGTACTCCAGCGGGCCTTCGAGTACTGGTCGAACATCGACAAGACCATCGGCGACCGCATTGCCCGGGGCGTGCGCGCGAAGGCGGACGAGAAGGACCCCAAGGCCGCCGCACAGGCCAACCCGGCCCGGAGCTCCATGCAGGACAAGGCCTGACGCCTTCGGCGAAGGGCCAGGGGCCGTCCTGGGGTCCCGCCCCGGTGCGGGGCATGCGCCCGCAGCGCATGTCCCGCACCCGCACACCCCTCACCCTCACCCTCACCTGCACGCACGCGCCGAGGCCGGCACCGCGCAGGAGTACCGGCCTCAGGCGACGGCCGTCGGCGCGAGCTCCCGCAGTTCCCGCAGCGCGGCCTCGACCGCAGGGCGGGCGTGGCCGCCCCCTCGGGTGCAGGTCAGCAGTTTGCGGTGCGGGTCGCCCGCGCAGCGTACGCGGGTGACCGGCAGGTGCGGGGACAGCTGGGCCAGCCGCGGGATCAGGGCGACGCCGAGCCCGTGCGCGACGAGATGAGCGGTGACGTTCCAGTCGAGGGCGTGGTGGACGACGTCCGGGGTGAACCCGGCGGCACCGCAGGCCGACATCACATGCTGCCGGCAGGGGCTCTCCGGCACCGGCACGATCCACGGTTCACGCGCCGCCTCCTCGAGGCCGGCCCGCTCCCGGCCTGCCAGCGGATGCCCTTCGGGAACCACCAGGTCGAACGGGTCGTCCAGCAGCGGTTGTTGGTCGAAGCGCGCGTCGCTCAGCGGCGGGTTGTGCGGGGTGGCCTCGACGATCGCCAGATCGGTGGCCCCCTCGAAGAGCAGGTCGAAGCTCTTCGGTACCTCCGTCTCCAGAATCCGTACCGTCAGCCGCGGGTGGCGGGCGCCCAGCCGGGCCGCCACCGGGGCCAGCAGGACCGAGATCGCCACCGGGAACCCGGTGACCCGCAGCAGTCCGGTGGGGGCGCCATGGTCGGCCCGCAGGTCCAGCTCCGCCTGTTCCCAGCGGGCCTCGATGGCGTCGGCGTGCGCGAGCAGGCTCTCGGCGGCCGGGGAGAGCCGTACACCGCGCCCCTGCGGTTCCAGCAGGTCGACGCCCAGGTCGCGGGCGAGCTGGCGGATCTGCTGCGAGGCGGCGGACGGGGTGAAGTGCAGGGCGCGGGCGGCCGCGGTGACCGTGCCGTAGTGGGCGACCGCCCTGAGGACATGCAGCCGGCGGAGGTCAATCATGTAGCTCAGGCTTAACGGTCGGATCCACAAAGTCAACCTGGACGTGTACGGAGAATGCGACGCACCCTGGTCCGTGTCACGACGGCCCACCGGGCCATGCCGTCCCGGGAGCCGAGCACTTGGGAAGCCGAGGAGCCACCATGACCAGCGCGCACAAAACCACCGGCACGACAGGCGTCGTCTGCCCCTACTGCGGATGGCCGGACGACGCCGAGCCGTTCCAGCTGGTCTCACGGCACGGCACCGCCGACGGCAGCACCGTGTGGACCCGTTGCGGCTGCGGCTCGCTCCAGGTCCGTGCCGTCGACGGCCGCGGCACCCGCGTCGTCACCCGCAGCAGGCCGCCCGCCGGCATCCCGCCGGCCCGGACGTGCGGGACACGCGGCTGAGCGGGCCGGGCCGTCCGGCCCGCTCAGCCGCCCGGCTCCGGACGGATCAGACCGCCCCGGGGACTTCCTCCGTGACGCCGTTGAGGGGGGAGTCGGGGTCGGTGCCGTAGGGGCGGGTGATGACTTCCAGGCCATGGCCCGCCGGATCGGGGAAGTACACGCCGTGGCCGCCGTCGTTGCGGTTGACGCGCCGCGGGTGACGGCCGTGCGGATCGGCCTGGATGGGGATCCCGTCGTCCACGAGCCGGGCGAGGACGGGGCCGAACTCGTCCTCGGAGACGAGGAACGCGTAGTGCTGCATGGGGATGTCGGCGTCGATGGTCGCGAAGTCCAGGGTGACGCCGTTGGCCGTCGTCACCGGAAGGAACATCCCGGCCGGCTCGCCGACCTCCAGGCTCAGGATCCGGGCGAGGAAACGGGCGGACTTCTCCCGGTCGCGGGTGAGAACGATGGTGTGGTTGAACTCGACTGACACTGTTTCAATGCCTCCACGGGCATCCGCGGCGCCTCCATGCCTCACCCGACCGGTGACCGACACGCGATGCCGCACCGGCATGGTAGTCACCTGCGCCGGGGTCGTCGAGGCGTTTTCCACGAGGGCGGCGGGCCGTCGCCCCGTCGGCACCGTCCCGACATCTGTCAGGGGCCCGTCGACCGTGCTTCTCCCCAGGGTGCCGAGCACGGACCGCGTCGGCCGACCTCTGATCCGGGCCGCGCGAACAACCCGCACCGTCGCATGTCCGGGGACGGAATGAAGAACCTGACGCGCCGCACCGCCACCGCGCTTGCCGCGACCGAAGCGCAGGGCGACCGGGTCCAGGCGGGCGCGCTTGGCCCCGGTGCGGCCGCCGTCCGCCGGGGTTCCGGTGTCCTCGCCGAGGTCGAGCCGCAGCTTGGCGAAGGCCGGGTAGCCGATGTGACAGTTCACCGCGGAGCGGGTCAGATCACGGCAGGACTCCAGGGGGCGCAGCCCCTGGGCGATCTCCCCGGCACCGGGCAGCGCCGCGTCGGACGGATCGCGCAGCAGCGGTTCGCAGAGGGCGACGAGGACGAGGTAGTACTTCGCCGTCGGATCCAGCGCGAAGGGGTGGACCGTCTGTTCGCCGAGGCCCTGCGCGGACCGCTCGCCGAGGTAGGCGTGCTGGGGGGCGAACACCTTGGAGGCGGCGGTCTTGGTCAGGGCGGGCAGCACCACCCGGGAGAACTCGAAGAGCACGGGTGCGCCGAGCCGGCCCGGGGCCACGGTGATGTACTCGCCGGCGCCCTCCAGGTTCTCCACCACGTAGGACACGCTGCGGCTGAAGTTGGACAGCCGCCAGTGGTCACCGGCCGCCTCCAGCTGTCCGGCCCGGCGGGAGATTCCGGGATCGTCCAGCGTGATGGACGATCCCCCGCCGACGGCCGGCCCCCGCCCGAGGTCGACGACGTCGCCCGGTCCGAGGTGGAGCAGTCCGGGCTTGCCGGAACGGCCCGCCGGGCCCGGCCCGTGCTCCGGCGGCCGCGCGGGTTCCGGCAACTGGACAATGATCGTTTCCACTGCGTCTCCCCCGATCGGCCGCCGGATCACCGGAATTGCAGGGGCGGGAGATGCGCAGGGCCGAGGCGCGCGCCGGTATCGGGCGGGCGCCGTCAGTCCGCCCACAGGTCTGCGCTGTCGCACACGTCCGCGTTCATGTTGCGCTCCATCATCCGCAGGGCGGCGTCCGCCAGGTCGGCGTGGATGTGGGCGACGGCGTCACGGGGGACGGTCACCTCGATGGCACGGATGTGGGCATCGAGCGAGGAGTACAGCACGCACTGTTCGGTCACCTGGCCGCACAGCACGAGCCGGTCGGCGCCCTGCTCGTGGAGCAGGTGGTGCAGCGGGGTCTCGAAAAAAATCGAGTGGCGGGCCTTGACCACGAAGAGGGAGGAATCCGTCGGCCGCAGCGGTTCGACGAGATCCGCGTGCGGTCCCGAGAGGGCCTTGTCGAGCAGTTCGCCGTGGTGCGACCGCCACTGTCCGAAGTTGTCGTTGACGTAGATCACCGGCACGTCCCGCCCCCGGGCCCGCCGCAACAGGCCGGAGATGACGGGGACCACCGATCGTGCGGCCGGTATCAGCAGCTCGGCGTCGGCATGATCATAGGTGTTGATCATGTCGATGACGATCAGTGCGGTCTTGCCCATCTCGCAGGGCCCTCTCGGACGGAACTCGATCGGGTCTCGCGGCAGGGCCCGGCCGTCCCTGCCGGACCCCACCGGAACCGGGGTACCCGCTGGGAGCGCCTTCAAGCGCCGGTACGCCTCATCAGGGCCGTTCGGCCCTAGTCCGGCGGGTTCGCTCCGTCGACGATGGACTGATGTTTCCCAGCGATGGTTTCCGCGCGCTCGACCGCCAGGAGTGCCTGCGCCTGCTGGCCGAGGTGCCGGTCGGTCGCGTCGTGTACACCCGGCAGGCCCTGCCCGCCGTCCTCCCGGTCAACTTCTCCCTGGACACGGACGACTCCGTGCTGCTGTGCACCTCGCGGGACTCCGACCTGGTGCGCGCGATCGACGGTGTCGTGGTGGCCTTCGAGGCCGACGACTTCCAGCCCGGACGCCGGTCCGGCTGGAGTGTGGTGATCACGGGCCGGGCGGCCGTGGTGACCGATCCCGCCGAGCACGAGCGGCTGCTGCGGACCGGTCCCGACACCTGGATGCCGATGCGGGACGGGGTGTTCGTGCGGATCGAGGCCGGGATGGTCTCGGGACGGGAACTCACGGGTCTGCGCGTCCGCGGCACCGCGTGAACGGCCCGAACGGTTCGGACGGCGTGGGGCCACCGCTGCCGCACGGCGGTTGATCACGGTCCCCGGGCGTCCCGTACCGTACGCCTGTGACCGAGTACAGCACTGAGGAAGTCCCGGGACGCTTCGGCTCCACCGCCACCGTCGAGGCCGCACCCGGCCAGGTGGGCCGGGTGCGCACGGAGTACTCGCCCGAGTACGACGGCGATCCCGACCCCGGGGAGATCGTCTGGACCTGGGTGCCCTACGAGGAGAACGACGGCCGGGGCAAGGACCGTCCCGTGCTCGTCGTCGCGCGGGAGCCGGCCGGAACGTTCCTGGCGGTGCAGCTGTCGAGCAGGCAGCGCGACGGGGACCGGGACTGGGTGCCGATCGGCAGCGGGCCGTGGGACCGCTCGGGCCGCGATTCGTGGGTCGCCGTCGACCGGGTGCTGCGGCTGCACGAGGACGGCATGCGCCGCGAGGCGTGCGCCCTGGACCGGATGCGGTTCAATCTGGTGCGTCACCGGCTGCGGGAGCGGTACGGCTGGCACTGACTCCTCACGGGGCCGTCGCCGGGCCGGTGAAGGTCCGCTCGAACGCCGTGCGGACCTCCCTTTCGCGCGCGGTCCAGAATTCCGAACACCACGTGCTCGAACGTCCCGGTGAACCGTCCGCCCGGCTCCAGGAGCGCCCGGAACGCGGCCGCCACCTGCGCCGGGTCGTTGCGGAACACCCCGCAGCCCCACGCGCCCGGCACCAGCCGCCGGTAGCCGTGGGCCACGGCGGTCTCCAGCACCCGCTCCGCCCGGACGGCCAGGGCGCGGGGCAGCTCGGCCGCGCGTTCCGGTGCCGTCCGCAGGATCACGCCGGCGTTCGGGGCGGCCGGGGTCAGGAAGCCGGCCGTGCACGGCTCGTCGAGGAGCCGGCCTCGGTCGTCGCGGAAGACGGGTACGGCGGGTGAGTGGATCACCCGGTCGGTGCAGAGCGGGTCGCGGTGGCTCCGGTGGTGGTCGTGGAACCCGGCCGCCCGCAGCAGGCAGACGTACAGGGCGGAGGCGCGGCACAACGCCTCTTCCTGGGCCTGGGCCCCCTTGAGGTGTCCTCCCCCGGATTCCGGGCGGAGGCGAAGTCCGGCCCGGCGGGCCCGCCGGGCGAGCCGTACCGGTCCGCCGCGAGCCGGCGCGCGGCCTCCAGGCTGCTCTCCCCGGTGACCTCGATCCGGTCCCCCGCCGGCCGGAACGCCGAGTGCGGCACCCGCGGCGGCTCCGGCCCGTACGTCCGCGTACCCTCCCGTGCGGCTCCGATCGCCGCCGCCAGGTGCACCTCGCGGCCGTCGGCCGGGGCCCGGTAGAGCCCTGCCGCCACGATCCGCTCGGTCGCGCGGGCGACACCGCGCAGGCGCGCGCTCACACCGCGCCCCCCCGTACGCGCCGTGACCGCGTGCCCCGCGCTCTCCCCCGTGGGGTGGTGCGCCGGCTTTTCCCCGTCGTGCCCATACGGGCATCGTGAGCGATGCTGAGGAGGCGACACAACGGAGTTTCCCTCCCCGGAAGGTCCGGGGAGGCGGTGGAAGGGCCCCTGGAAGAGCCCTCGAGAACGGACGGGACGGACAGGTCACCGACCCGGAACGCCCCGTCGGGCGCTCTTGTGCTGAGCCCGGGGAGGGTTTTGGGTGGACTGGTTGGTGCCCGACCGGCCGAAAGACGCCGGGCGGGCGACATGATGGCATCTCAGGAGGATTCCCCATGTCCGATGCGGCACAGGGCTGTACCGGGCCAGGTCCAGCCGTCACCGAAGCCGAGGTGGAGGCCCTCGTACGAGGCATCTGCTTCAAGACGGGACCACCACGCCGCCTCGGTGTGGAGGTGGAATGGCTCGTCCACGAGCTGCGCACCCCGCAGCTCCCCGTGACACCCGAACGACTCGAAGCGGCCTACGCCGCTCTGCGGACCGTACACCTGGATTCGGCGCTCACCGTCGAACCCGGAGGCCAGCTGGAGCTCAGCTCGCAGCCCGCCGCCTCCCTCATGGAGTGCGTCGGCACCGTCCGCGCCGACCTCGACGCCGTCCGCGCGGTTCTGCGCGAGGACGGGCTCGGCCTCGTCGGCCTCGGCCATGACCCCTGGCACACTCCGCGCCGGTTCCTGCGCGAACCGCGCTACGACGCCATGGAGGCCTGTCTCGACCGCACCGGCCCCGCCGGCCGCGCCATGATGTGCGCGTCGGCGTCCGTGCAGGTGTGCCTGGACGCCGGGTACGAGGAACCCGGCCCCCTCGGTCATGTGCGGCGCTGGTGGCTGGCGCACCAGCTGGGCGCGGTACTCGTGGCCGCGTTCGCCAACTCCCCGCTGGCCGGCCACCGCCCCACCGGCTGGCTGTCCACGCGGCAGCTGCGCTGGACGCAGATCGGCGCCGGCCGCGCGGGGGGCCCCGTGCTGGACTCCGATCCGCGCGGCGCCTGGGCCCGGCACGTCCTGGACGCGCCGGTGATGTGCGTACGGCAGGACGGCGGGCCGTGGGACGTGCCGGAAGGGCTGACCTTCCGCGAGTGGACCAGGTCCGGGGTGCCGCGGGCGCCCACCCGGGAGGACCTCGACTACCACGTCAGTACGCTGTTCCCGCCGGTCAGGCCGCGTGGCCACCTGGAGCTGCGGATGATCGACGCGCAGCCCGGTGACGACGGCTGGGTCGTGCCGCTGGCCGTGACGACGGCGCTGTTCGACGACCCGGAGGCCGCCGAGACGGCCTACCGTGCGGTGAAGCCGCTGGCCGAACGGACCTGCGGCAGGCCCGCGCCGCACAACCCGCTGTGGCGGGACGCGGCCCGCGGCGGCCTGGCCGACCCGGAGCTGCGCGAGGTGGCCGCCGTCTGCTTCGCGGCGGCGCTGCGCGCCCTGCCCGGGCTCGGTGCCACCACCGATGTCGTGGAAGCGGTGGCCGCCCACCAGGACCGCTATGTCGCCCGCGGCCGCTGCCCGGCCGACGACACGCTCGACGCCCTGCGCGCCGGAGCGGTCGCCGCGCACCCGCGGGGCACGCCGGGCGCCCACCCCCGCACCGCACCCCACTCCCCCGGAACTCCCACCTCGTACGCGCACGGAGCGCGTCCGCACGGGAAGGACACCTCCTCATGACCGACCCCGCCCCCGACGCCGAAGCCCTGCGCGAGCGCGCGGTCGCCTCGCTGGTCACCGCGCGCGACCGGACCACCCTGCTGACCAGCTGTGTCGACGGGCCCGATCTCACCGCGCAGCACTCACCGCTGATGTCGCCGCTGGTGTGGGACCTGGCTCACATAGGCAATCAGGAGGAGCAGTGGCTGCTGCGGGCCGTCGGCGGTCAGGAGGCGATCCGGCCCGAGATCGACAGCATCTACGACGCCTTCGAGCACCCGCGGGCCGAGCGGCCGAAGCTGCCGCTGCTGCCTCCCGAGGAGGCCCGCCGGTACGCCTCGCAGGTGCGCGTCCGGGCGCTGGACGTGCTGGAGAGCACCGCCTTCCACGGCGAGCGGCTGACCGAAGCGGGGTTCGCCTTCGGGATGGTCGCGCAGCACGAACAACAGCACGACGAGACGATGCTGATCACCCATCAGCTGCGCACCGGCCCGCAGGCCCTGACGGCCCCGGACCCGGAGCCGGTGCCGCTGTTCACCGGTCCGTCCGAAGTGCTCGTCCCGGGGGGCCCGTTCACCATGGGAACCTCCGACGAGCCGTGGGCGCTGGACAACGAACGTCCGGCACACCGGCGCGAGGTGGCACCGTTCCACATCGACACGACGCCGGTGACGAACGCCGCGTACCAGGAGTTCATCGAGGACGGCGGCTACGACGAGCCACGCTGGTGGACCGCGGAGGGCTGGGCCCACATCCGCCGGAACTCCGTCACCGCCCCGCTGTTCTGGCGCCGGGACGGCGGGCAGTGGCTGCGGCGCCGCTTCGGTGTCACCGAGGCCGTACCGCCCGAGGAGCCGGTGCTGCACGTGTGCTGGTACGAGGCGGACGCGTACGCCCGCTGGGCCGGACGCCGGCTGCCCACCGAGGCCGAGTGGGAGAAGGCCGCCCGGCACGACCCGTCCGGCGACCGCTCGGCGCGTCACCCCTGGGGCGACGCCGAACCCGGCCCGGCCCACGCCAACCTCGGCCAGCGCCACCTGCGGCCCGCGCCCGCGGGCAGCTATCCGGCGGGTGAGTCACCGCTCGGGGTGCGCCAGTTGATCGGTGACGTGTGGGAGTGGACGTCGAGCGACTTCCTGCCCTACCCGGGGTTCAGGGCGTTCCCCTACAAGGAGTACTCAGAGGTGTTCTTCGGGCCGAGGTACAAGGTGCTGCGCGGTGGTTCGTTCGCGGTGGACGCGGTGGCCTGCCGCGGCACGTTCCGCAACTGGGACCATCCGGTCCGGCGGCAGATCTTCTCCGGGTTCCGCACGGCCCGCTCGGAGAGCATCTGATGTGCCGTCATATCGCCTATGTGGGGCCCGAGGAGCCGCTCGGCAGGCTCCTCGTGGACCCGCCGCACGGGCTGTACCGCCAGTCGTGGGCGCCCCGGCACCAGCGGTACGGGACGGTCAACGCCGACGGTTTCGGGGTGGGCTGGTACGCGCCCGGGGACCCGGTGCCGGCCCGGTACCGCAGGGCGGGACCGGTCTGGGCGGATCTGTCGTTCGCCGATCTCGCCCGGGTCGTCCGCACCCCGGCGCTGCTCGCGGCCGTACGGGACGCGACCCTGTCGGGTGCGGACGCCGAGGCCGCGGCGGCTCCGTTCGCCGCGGGGGCCTGGCTGTTCAGCCACAACGGCGCCGTTCGGGGCTGGCCGGGCACGCTCGCACCGCTCGTGGCAACCCTGCCGCCCGAGGACGTCCTGTCCCTGGAGGCCCGCAGCGACTCCGCGCTCGTGTGGGCCCTCGTGCTCGCCCGGCTGCGGGCGGGGTACCCCGGGGAACCGGAGGGGCAGGCGCTGGCCGACACCGTGCTGGAGATCGCCGCGGCGGCCCCCGGGTCCCGGCTCAACCTGCTGCTCACCCAGGGCGACACGATCACCGCGACCGCGTGGGGCGACACGCTGTGGTACCTCGCCCGGCCGGGCGGCGGCACCGTCGTGGCCTCCGAGCCGTACGACGACGATCCGCACTGGCGCGAGGTCCCCGACCGCACCCTGCTGGCCGCCAGCGGCACGGACGTGCTGCTCACGCCGCTCAAGGAGCCGGACGACGTCCTGGCGGGCACCGGCACACCGGCACGACCCGCATCGGCACCACCGAAGGAGCACCGCACGTGAGTCCGTTCCGTCTCACCCGTACCCTGCCCGAGGACGCCACCGGCGCCGCCCTGCGCGCCGACGTCCGCGAGGGCCTGACCGGCAGCCCCAGAACGCTGCCGCCGAAGTGGTTCTACGACGCGCGGGGCAGTGAGCTGTTCGAGGAGATCACCGGACTGCCCGAGTACTACCCGACGCGTGCCGAGCGCGAGATCCTGCTCGCCCGCTCCGGTGAGATCGCCGAGGCGTCCGGTGCCCGCACCCTCATCGAACTGGGCTCCGGTTCCTCGGAGAAGACCCGTCACCTGATCGGCGCGCTGGCCGGACTGCACACCTACGTCCCCGTCGACGTCAGCGAGAGCGCCCTGACCCTGGCGGGCCGGGCACTCGTCGCCGAGCGGCCGGGGCTGAACGTGCACGCCCTGGTCGACGACTTCACCGGCCGTATGGCGCTGCCCGACACCCCGGGTCCGCGCCTGGTGGCGTTCCTCGGCGGCACGATCGGTAATCTGCTGCCCGCCGAGCGGGCCGCGTTCCTGGCCTCCGTGCGGGCGATGCTCGCCCCGGGGGACGGGCTGCTCCTCGGTACGGACCTGGTCAAGGACGAGAAGGTGCTGGTCCGGGCGTACGACGACGCGGCCGGCGTGACGGCCGCGTTCAACAGGAACGTCCTGGCCGTCATCAACCGGGAGCTGGGTGCCGACTTCGATCCGGCCGCCTTCGACCATGTGGCCGCGTGGGACGCCGGGCACGAGTGGATCGAGATGCGGCTGCGCTCACGCGACCCGCAGACCGTGAAGATCCCCGCGCTCGACCTCGCCGTCGACTTCGGTGCGGGCGAGGAGCTGCGCACCGAGATCTCGGCGAAGTTCCGCAAGGAGCGCGTGCGGGAGGAACTGGCTTCCGCCGGACTGGAGTTGGCCCGGTGGTGGACGGATGAGGAGGGACGGTTCGCACTGTCGCTGAGCGTGGCGCGCTGACCGGGGCGCCTGCGGACAGCACCGGCGCCCGCCGGAAGGGGGCCCGGCGCGGGGCGGGCGCGGGGCCCGTACGGGTGCACCGCACCTTGGTACGGGCCGATGCGCGGGTCGAGGAGTGCCGGACATCCGGTGCCCGGGACGGCCCGACGTCTCGCGCCCGGCCACCGCCTCGGGCACGGTGGAGTGACGTGCGACACAGGAGGCGGCTCCCGAACCGGTGGGAGCCGCCGACGAGAGGAGCACCCGCATGTCGAACCACACCTACCGGGTCACGGAGATCGTCGGCACCTCGCCCGACGGCGTGGAACAGGCCGTCCGCAACGGCGTCGAGCGCGCCTCGCAGACCCTGCGCAATCTGGACTGGTTCGAGGTGACCCAGGTGCGGGGCCACCTCGAGGAGGGCCGCATCGCGCACTGGCAGGTGGGTCTGAAGGTCGGCTTCCGTCTGGACGACCCGGCCTGAGCCACCCGCTCCGTGCCCACGGGAGGGCGGGAGGGGTGGTTGCCCGGTCCTCCCCCTCCCGCCCCTGCGCCGCCCCCGGCTCCCCCGACGGGGCCGTCCGGCGGGCGTGCACGACGGTGGATCCCGCCCGCCGGGCGTCCGCGCGGACCGGTTCGTCGTCGTCCACGAGCACCCGGATCTCCCGGGTGCGGGCGAGGCGGCGCGGGGCCGCCGGCTCGGTGTACCGGGCGGGCCGCCGGCCGGCGTCGCCGCGCGTGCGCCCCGGCCCCTCGGGCAGCTCCTGGGTGGCCGGCCACTCCAGCGTGTCGCGCCTGCAGCGCTCGGGACGCCCGGTGAGGTGGACGACGTCGCACTCCCGCACGCTCTCCCGCGCACCGGTGCGAGGCCCTCCGCGAGGGGCGGATCCTCGGGCGCGACGGCGAAGAAGGCGTCCCGGTCCCGCGGCCTGCGCTCCAGGAGCCGCTGCCGGTGCGCGGTGTCGGCGCGGGTGTGGTCCAGGTCGAACACGGCGAGCGGCCGCTTGTCACGGTGGATCACGCCGCCCGGCCCGGACAAGCGGCGCGCTCCCGGTCGTCGTGTCCCGAGGGAATGCCGTGGTCGCCCGGGCGTTGAACCGGAGGTGACCCCGCTGATCTCCCGGACCCGCTTCTCCGTCCTCGACCGCTCCCGCACCCGTGAGGGGCACAGTGGTCCCGAGGCGCTGCGCGACACCGTGCGCCTGGCGCGGGAGCTGGAGGAGTTGGGCTACCACCGGTTCTGGGTCTCGGAGCACCACGGCGTGCCCGGCGTCGCCGGCTCCGCGCCGACGGTGCTGGCCGCCGCCGTCGCCGCGGCAACCCGGACGATCCGCGTCGGTACCGGCGGAGTCATGCTGCCCAATCATCAACCGCTCGTCGTGGCCGAGCAGTTCGGCGTGCTGGAGTCTCTCTTCCCGGGGCGGATCGACATGGGCCTGGGCCGCTCGGTCGGATTCACCGACGGGGTGCGCAGGGCGCTGGGCCGCGGCAAGGAGGACGCCGAGGACTTCGGCGCCCGGATCGACGAGCTGCTCGGCTGGTTCTGCGGCACGTCCCCCACCGGCGTGCACGCCCGTCCGGCCGAGGGCCTGACCGTGCCGCCGTTCGTGCTGGCCATGGGTGAGGGCGCGGCGATCGCCGCCCGCGCGGGCCTGCCCGTGGTCATCGGCGACCTGCGTGGCCGCGACCGGATGCGGCGCGGCATCGACCACTACCGGGAGCACTTCCGCCCGTCCGTCTGGGCGGGCGAGCCGTACGTGGTGATCTCCGGAACGGTCGCCGTGGCCGACACGGCCGAACGGGCCCGCCGGCTCCTGATCCCGGAGGCCTGGTCGATGGCGCATGCACGGACCCGCGGCACCTTCCCGCCGCTGCCGCCCGCCGAGCGGGTCGGGTCGCTCGCCATGACGGCGAAGGAACGCGGCCTGTACGAGTCCGGGCTCGGCGGTCACATCGCCGGTACCAAGGAGCAGGTGGCCGACGAGCTGGAGACGGTGCTCGAGGAGACGGGGGCCCAGGAGGTCCTCGTCACCACCAGCACCCACGACCGTACGGCCCTGCTGGACTCCTACCGGCGGCTCGCCGCGCTGACCGGTCTCACCGGGCCCGCGGACCCCACGGGTGCGGAGGACGGCAGCGCGGTGCGCCGGTGAGCGGACCCACCGGCGCGCTCGCGGTGTGCCGTCCGGTCATGGGCGGCCCCGACGCGGAACGTCGCGGCCCCGTCCGGCGGCGTCGCCCCGCTGCGTGACGTCGTCCGGTACGCCCTCGCTCTCGATGCGCTCCTTGCGGACCCGGCCCCGTACGGTCTCGTTCTCGACGCGCTCCTCCGTGGTCAGCCGCACCCGCTCGACGGGTACCGCCCTGGTCTCCACGACGGGCCGCTCCTCGTGCAGCGTGACCTCGTAGTCGGCCTCACCGATCTCGGCGCCGGACATCGCGGCCTCGCGGTCGGCCTCCGTGATCGGCTCGCGCACCACGCGCACCTCCTCGTGGCGCACGGGCACGGTCTGTTCGACGTCCTCCGTCACGACGTACTTGTGCAGCTTGGCCCGTCCGGTCTCGCGCCGCTCGACGCGGACGTGCATCTCCTCCTCGATACGGGTCATGGACTCGGCGCCCTGCCCGGCCCGCACGCCGGTTCGGCCGGCGGTCGCCGCGGTACCGGCCTTGCCGGTCGTCGCCGACGTGCCTGCCGCGGCCGCCGATGTCGTCCCCGCGGTGGTGGTCGTCCTCGTCGCCGTCCGGTCCTTGCCCGGCACACGGGCGGTGCCGGCGGCACCCGCGGCCCCGGCCTTGCCCCTGCCGGTGTTCTTGTCGGTGCGGACCTCGCCGGAGTCCTTGGTGTCGTCGCGCAGCACACCGCCCCAGTCGATGCCGTAGTAGTCGTACAGCCGGTGTTCCTCCGACTCCGACAGGTGGCCCTGCGAGTCGACGTCGACCTCGGGTGCGCCCTTGATCTTGTCCTTGAGGTACGGGACTTCGAGGTGGTCCTCCACCAGTTCGGCGTCACGGATGGGAATGAACGACTCACTGGTGCCGAACATGCCCGTCTTGACGCTCACCCACTCGGGGCGGCCGCTCATGTCGTCGAAGAAGACATGCTTGGCCTCACCGATCTTGTTGCCTTCGCCGTCGTAGACGGGGTGGTCCAGGAGGATCCTGACCTCATCGCGGGTGATCATCTGGCCTCACCCTCCTTTCAGGTGTCACTCCCGTCCGGTTGTCCTCCTCAGCGCGGTAAAAACTTCATATAGAGAACAAAAGGTACTTAACTTTCGACAGCGCTCACTTCCGGTGATCGCGACCGCCAGTCCTCGCCAGGGTTCCGGGCCGGTTTTCCGGACCGGTTCTCCGACCCGGCCTGCGACCGCGTGTCCGCCCTGGTGTCCGGCCCGCCGCTCCGCCACCCGCACGGCTCGCGGACCGGTCCGGTGGTCCCGTGCCGAACCGTCGTGCGGCTGCGCGGCGGCGGCCAGGGTGCGGCGGTCCGGGTGGCTGCCCGGCGGGATGGCGGCCCGCAGCTCGGCCTCGGCGACCAGGCCCCGGGCCGAGACCACCCGCCACAGGGACGCCACCAGGGTGTCGTCCCCGACGAAGGCCGGGGCGGTGGCGGCTGTTCCGCAGGCGTCCCGGTAGTGGATGCGGACCGGCTGGACCGGGACCCCGGCGTCGAGCGCCGCCTGGAAGGCGGCCCGGCGGAAGGGCCCCTGGCCGCGACCGCACCAGGTGCTGCCCTCGGGGAAGACCGCGACGGCCGAGCCCTCGCCGAGCGCCCCGGTGATCCGGGCGACCGTGTCCGGCAGGGCGCGCAGCCGGTCGCGGTCGATGAACAGGACGCCGCTGCGCTCGACCAGCAGCCCCGCCAGCGGCCACCGCCGTATCTCCGCCTTCGCCAGCATGCGGGCCGGACGGACCCCACCCAGCAACGGGATGTCCAGCCAGGAGATGTGGTTGGCGACGAGCAGCAGCCCGCCGGCGGGTGCGGCGCCGCCGGTGATGCGGACCCGGACCCCGGCGGCCCGTACGATCCACCGGCACCACCGGCCGACGAGGCCCGCCGGGACCAGCCGCCCGACGGGCACCAGCAGGACCCCGGCGAGGACCAGGGCGAGGACCGCGGCCAGTCTCAGCACCGCCCTCGGTACGGCCCGCGTGGCCCCCGTCGGCGCCACGCAGCCGTGCGGGGTGCAGGGAGCACCCGGCAGCCAGACGCTCATTTCGCCGGTGCGAGGGAGAGGAAGTGCCGCAGATAGCGCTGGTCGACCCGGCTCATCGGCAGCAGCACGTACAGGTCGGCGACGCCGAAGTCCGCGTCGTGCGCGGGCTCGCCGCAGACCCAGGCGCCGAGCCGGAGGTAGCCGCGCAGCAGGGCGGGCAGCTCGGTGCGGGCGGCGGGCGCCGCGGCCGGCGGGCGCCACGGGCGCAGGGGACGTACCCGGTACTCCTCGGGGGCGAGGTGCTTGCCCCGGACGCGGTCCCAGGTGGCGGCGGCGAGCGCGCCGCCGTCGGCGAGCGGGATGGAGCAGCAGCCCGCGAGCCACTCGTGGCCCCGGTCGGTCATGTAGCGGGCGATGCCGGCCCAGATGAGGCCGATGACCGCGCCGTCGCGGTGGTCGGGGTGCACGCAGGAGCGGCCGACCTCGACGAGGCCCGGCCGGATCGGGTCGAGGGCGGCGATGTGGAACTCGGTCTCCGCGTACAGGCGGCCGGCGACCGCGGCGCGCTCGGGCGGCAGGAGCCGGTAGGTGCCGACGACCTGGCCGCTCACCTCCTCGCGCACGAGGAGGTGGTCGCAGTAGGCGTCGAAGGGGTCGACGTCCAGGCCCGGCCGGGAGGTGGACAGCAGGGCGCCCAGCTCGCCGGCGAAGACGTCGTGCCGCAGCCGCTGGGCGGCACGCACGTCGTCCTCGTCACGGGCGAGGGTGACGGTGTAGCGGGTGGGTGCCGCGGGCTTCACGGGGTGGTCTACGGTCAGGACGCCGGTCATGGCTCTCTCCTGGTCACGCGCCGGAGCGGGGAAGGTGGGGGACTCCCCTTGTTTCTGCCGACACCGGTTGGCGTGTACGTGACCTGAGCCGGGAGCGCGGATGTGGGAATGCTGAATGCCGGGCGCTGCCGGCCGGCCCCGGACAGCAGACGGGACCGGGGATGAGCACTACTCCCGGTCCCGCCCGTCCGCCCTCTGGCGAACGTTTCCCTGCCGCCCGCACCGGTGGTTACCGGCCGGCCCCCTTGGCCGTGGCGCGCAGCCACTCCCTGTTCATCCCGGTGATGGAGGTCAGCGGGATGCCCTTCGGGCAGGCGGTGGCGCACTCCCCGGCGAGGGTGCAGCCGCCGAAGCCCTCGTCGTCCATCTGCGCCACCATGTCGAGCACCCGCGTCTCGCGCTCGGGCGCGCCCTGCGGCAGCACGTTGAGGTGGTTGATCTTCGCCGAGGTGAAGAGCATCGCGGCGCCGTTGGGGCAGGCCGCGACGCAGGCGCCGCAGCCGATGCACTCGGCGTGCTCGAAGGCGAGGTCCGCGTCCGGCTTCGGGACCGGCGTGGCGTGCGCCTCGGGCGCCGAGCCGGTGGGGACGCTGACGTAGCCGCCGGCCTGGATGATCCGGTCGAAGGCCGTCCGGTCGACGACGAGGTCCTTCACCACCGGGAAGGCAGCCGCCCGCCACGGTTCGACGTCGATGGTGTCGCCGTCCTTGAAGGACCGCATGTGCAGCTGGCAAGTGGTGGTGCGCTCGGGGCCGTGGGCGTCGCCGTTGATGACCAGCGAGCAGGCGCCGCAGATGCCCTCGCGGCAGTCGTGGTCGAAGGCCACCGGGTCCTCGCCCTCGAGGGTGAGCTCCTCGTTGAGGGTGTCGAGCATCTCCAGGAAGGACATGTCGGGCGAGATGCCGTCCACTTCGTACGTGGACATGGCGCCGTCGGCGTCGGCGTTCTTCTGCCGCCAGACGCGCAGGGTGAGCTTCATGCGTAGCTCCGCTGGGTGGGGTGGACGTACTCGAAGACGAGGTCTTCCTTGTGCAGGACGGGGGCGTCGCCGGTGCGGGTGAACTCCCAGGCGGCGGCGTAGGTGAACTCCTCGTCCCGGCGGGCGGCCTCGCCGTCGGGGCTCTGGGACTCCTCGCGGAAGTGGCCGCCGCAGGATTCGGCGCGGTGCAGTGCGTCGAGGCACATCAGCTCGGCGAGCTCGAGGTAGTCGACGATGCGGTTGGCACGCTCCAGCGACTGGTTGAACTCCTCGCCGGTGCCGGGCACCTTGATCCGCCGCCAGAACTCCTCGCGGATCTGCGGGATGCGCTCCAGCGCCTTGCGCAGGCCGGAGTCGGTGCGGGCCATGCCGCAGAACTCCCACATGAGTTCGCCGAGTTCTCGGTGGAACGAGTCGGGGGTGCGGTCGCCGTCGACGGACAGCAGCAGGTTCAGCCGGTCCTCGGTCTCGGCCAGTACTTCCTGCACCGCCGGGTGGCCGGCGTCCACCTCCTCCTTGTGCGGGTTGCGCGCCAGGTAGTCGTTGATGGTGGCCGGGAGGACGAAGTAGCCGTCGGCCAGGCCCTGCATCAGCGCGGAGGCGCCGAGCCGGTTGGCACCGTGGTCGGAGAAGTTGGCCTCGCCGATGGCGAACAGGCCGGGGACCGTGGTCTGCAGGTCGTAGTCGACCCACAGGCCGCCCATCGTGTAGTGCACGGCGGGGTAGATCCGCATCGGCACCCGGTAGGGGTCCTCGTCGGTGATCCGCTGGTACATGTCGAAGAGGTTGCCGTACTTGGCCTCGACGGCCTTGCGGCCCATCCGCTCGATGGCGTCGGCGAAGTCGAGGTAGACGCCCTGGCCGCCGGGGCCGACGCCCCGGCCCTCGTCGCAGACGTTCTTCGCGGCGCGGGAGGCGATGTCGCGGGGCACCAGGTTGCCGAAGGACGGGTAGACGCGCTCCAGGTAGTAGTCGCGCTCGTCCTCGGGAATCTTGTTCGGCGGGCGGTCGTCGCCCTTGGCCCTGGGCACCCAGATGCGGCCGTCGTTGCGCAGCGACTCGCTCATCAGCGTCAGCTTGGACTGGTGGTCGCCGGTGCGCGGGATGCAGGTGGGGTGGATCTGGGTGAAGCAGGGGTTGGCGAAGTACGCGCCGCGCCGGTGCGCCCGCCAGACGGCGGTCGCGTTGGAGTTCATGGCGTTGGTCGACAGGTAGAAGACGTTGCCGTAACCGCCGGTGGCGAGGACGACGGCGTCCGCGAAGTAGGTGTCGGTCTTCCCGGTGATCAGGTCCCGGGCGACGATGCCGCGGGCCCGGCCGTCGATGACGACCAGGTCGAGCATCTCGGTGCGCGGGTGCATCTCGACGTTGCCGGCGGCGATCTGCCTCGAGAGCGCCTGGTAGGCGCCGAGGAGGAGCTGCTGGCCCGTCTGGCCGCGGGCGTAGAAGGTACGGGAGACCTGGACGCCGCCGAAGGAGCGGGTGTCGAGCAGGCCGCCGTACTCGCGGGCGAACGGCACGCCCTGGGCGACGCACTGGTCGATGATCTCGACGGAGATCTGCGCGAGCCGGCGGACGTTGGACTCGCGCGAGCGGAAGTCTCCGCCCTTGACCGTGTCGTAGAAGAGGCGGTGCACGGAGTCGCCGTCGTTGCGGTAGTTCTTCGCCGCGTTGATGCCGCCCTGGGCGGCGATCGAGTGGGCCCGGCGCGGGGAGTCCTGGTAGCAGAACTGAACGACGCGGTAGCCCTGTTCGGCCAGCGTCGCACCGGCGGAACCGCCGGCGAGGCCGGTGCCGACGACGATGACGGTCTGCTTGCGGCGGTTGGCGGGGTTGACCAGCTTGGCCTCGAAGCGGCGCTTGTCCCAGCGCTCCTCGATCGGCCCGGACGGGGCCTTGGTGTCGACGACCGGCTCACCGGTCGGGTACGCGGCATAGGTAGTCATATCAGCTCACCACTCCGGTCATGACGCCCACGGGAACGGCGAGGAAACCGATCGTGAGCAGCAGCGCGAGGACGTTCGCCAGGGCCTTCAGGGCGCGGTCGCGGGCGCGGCTGCCGACGCCGAGGGTCTGGGCGGCGCTCCAGAAACCGTGCCGGATGTGCAGGCCGACGGCGAGCACCGCGACGATGTAGATGACGTTGCCGTACCAGGTGGAGAAGGTGTCCACGACGTTCTGGTAGGGCTTGCCCGCCTCGAAGCCGCCGGAGTGCACGTGGCCGGTGGTCAGGTCGAGGATGTGCCAGACGATGAACAGGGCGAGGATGATCCCGCCCCAGCGCATGGTGCGCGTGGCGTAGCCGGCCCGCGCCTTCTTGTGGACGTACTTGCTGGGGCGCGCCCTGATGTCGCGGCGGCTGAGCTGGTACGCGGAGACGGCGTGCGCGACGACCGCGGCGACGAGCACGACTCGGACCACCCACAGGGCCCACTCGTGGTGCAGGAGGGGCTCGCCCATGGTGCGCAGCCAGTGCGCGTACGCGTTGAACTCGGGCGCGCCGAAGTAGATCTTCAGGTTGCCGAGCATGTGGGCGACCAGGTAGAGCAGCATGATCAGACCGCTGACGGCCATCACTGTCTTCTTGCCGACGGTCGAGTCCCACACGGTGCGTGCCATGGACGGCCGTCGGTCCGTCCGCGTTGCCAGAGCCATGTCACAGCACGCTAGGGCCAAAGGTCCCCATCGGTCCAAGACATGGAACACCTCGTTTCCATAGCCATCTCCTATGAGGCGACTATGCTGGGCCCATGCAGTTCCAGCAGCTCCAGTACTTCGTGGCGGTCTCCGAGACCCGGCACTTCACCCGGGCCGCGGAGAGGGTCCACGTGGCGCAGCCGTCCCTCTCCCAGCAGATCAGGGCACTGGAGCGGGAACTGGGCGCGGATCTGTTCCTGCGGGCCCGCGGGAACATCACGCTGACCGACGCGGGCGAGGCGCTGCTGCCGCTGGCCCGGCGCATCCTCGCCGACGCGGACACGGCCCGGCACGAGGTGCAGGAGCTGGCACAGCTGCGCAGCGGCCGGGTCAGGCTGGGGGCCACCCCCAGCCTGTGCACCGGTCTGCTGCCGGACGTGCTGCGCGCCTTCCACGACCGCTATCCGGGCGTCCGGCTGCTGATCGAGGAGGGCGGCTCCCACGACCTGGTGCGCGAGCTGGCCCGCGGTGCCCTGGACCTGGCCCTGGTCGTGCTGCCCCTGCCGACCCCCTCCCCAGCGCTCACCACGGTGGAGCTGCTGCGCGAGGACCTGGTGGTGGTGTCCTCCCCGGACGCCCCGAAACCCGGACGGGGCCGGCGCACCGTGCGTGTCGCCGACCTGGAGGGCGAGCGTCTGGTGATGTTCCGGCACGGCTACGACCTGCGGGAGCTGACGGTGGCCGCGTGCCGCGCGGAGGGCTTCGAGCCGGACTTCGCGGTGGAGGGCGGGGAGATGGACGCCGTGCTGGGCTTCGTCCGGGCGGGCCTGGGCTTCGCCGTCGTGCCCCGCATGGTCGCCGCGCGGTCCGGTCAGGGACTGCGGGTCACCCCTCTGGCCCACCCCGGCCTCGACCGCACCATCGCCCTGGCCCACCGCAGCGACGTGGCTCCGCCACGGGCGGCCCGGGAGCTCCAGCGGATGCTGCTGGAACGGTGAGCGCCGGCCGCACCGGCCGGTGGCCGGGTGGCCGGCCACCGGCCGGTACTGCACCCGCTGCGCGGCCGGCACCCTCACTGCGCCGCCCCGGCCAGGCCGTCGGCGTGAGGGATTCAGCCCGTCGCGTCCACCAGGGCCAGTTCGTGCAGCCGCTCCGGTGGACCCGGGCGTGCGTAGTACCAGCCCTGGGCGGTGTCGCAGCCGAGGATGCGGAGCTGTTCGGCCTGGGCTCCCGTCTCGACACCCTCCACCGTCACCGCGAGGTCGAGGCTGTGGGCCAGGGAGACGATCCCCTCGACGATCTTGAGATCGACCGGGTCCGCCGGAAACTGCTGCATGCTCTGGGTGAAGGAACGGTCCAGCTTGAGGACACTCACCGGGAGGCGGCGCAGGTTGGCGAGGTTGGAGTAGCCGGTGCCGAAGTCGTCCAGAGCGATGTCGACGCCCATCTCCGCGAGCCGGCGCAGCGGCTTCAGCAGGTCGTCGTCCGCGCCGATCAGCGCCGACTCGGTCACCTCCAGGCACAGCGCGTCCGGCTCCACGCCGGTGCGCTCCAGGATGTCGACGGTGTCCTGGACCAGGCCGGGGTGGGCGAGCTGGCAGGGCGAGAGGTTCACGTTGATGCGCAGCGGGCCGAGCGTGTCCGCGCCGCCGTGCCGCTGCTGCCATGTGCGGGCCTGCCGCACGGACTGCTCGAGCACCCAGCGGCCCAGCGGGACGATCAGCCCGGTGTGCTCGGCGAGCGGGATGAACCGGTCCGGCGACAGCACCCCGTGCTGCGGGTGCAGCCAGCGCACCAGCGCCTCGGCACCCCGGACACTGCCGTCACCGAGGTGGACCAGCGGCTGGTACTCGATGAAGAACTCGCCCCGTTCCAGCGCCGCGGGCAGCGCCGTGGTGAGGCCGTGCCGGGTGATGGCGCGGGCGTCGGACTCCGGGTCGGCGAGCTCGAAACGGTTGCCGCCCGCCGACTTGGCCCGGTACATGGTGATGTCGGCGCTGCGCAGCACCTCCGCCGGACCGCGCTCCCCGGCCGGTCCCTCGACCACGCCGATGCTGCCGCGCACGGTCAGGTCCCTGCCGTCGACGCCGACGGGGGCGAGCAGCGCGTTCATGATGCGGGCGGCGAGTTCGTGGACCGTGTGCTGGGTGTCGGGGCCCGTGGTCAGCGCCACGAACTCGTCGCCGCCGAGCCGGGCGACCATCTCACCGGGCGCGGTGGCACAGGACTGGAGCCGGTCGGCGACCTCGACGAGCAGCCGGTCACCGGCCGCGTGCCCGAGACTGTCGTTGACGGTCTTGAAGCCGTCCAGGTCGAGGTAGCACAGGCCGAAGCGCTGTCCCTCGCCCGCGTTCAGCGCCTTCTCGAGCCGCTCGAAGAAGAACGTGCGGTTGGGCAGACCGGTCAGCGCGTCGTGGGTGGCCTCGTAGCGCAGCCGGAGGTTGAGCAGCCGCCGCTCGGTGGTGTCCTCCATGAGCGCGAGCTGGTACTGCGGTTCACCGTCGGCGTCGCGCAGCAGGGACACCGTGAGGTTGGTCCACAGCACCGTGCCGTCGGGCCGGTAGAACGCCTTCTCGAGGTGGTAGTGCTCGCGCTCGCCGCGTACCAGCTCGTCGTAGAGGGCCCAGGTCTGCGGGGCGTCGTCGGGGTGCGTCCACTCCGGGACACCGCGGCTGCGCAGGCTCTGTTCGGACAGGCCGAACATGCGCCGCAGGGCGGCGTTGACCTGGAGGATGTTGCCCTTGAGGTCGGCGATGCCGATGCCTATGGCCGCGCCCTCGAAGACCGCGCGGAACCTGGCCTCGGTGTCGTGCAGGGCCTGTGCCACCACGCCCTGCGCCCGCAGCGCGGCCTGGGCGATGGCCTCCTGCTCGGCCAGCGTCCGCTCGCGCAGCGCCTGCGCGTATCCGGCGGCCATGGCGTGCTGCACTCTGGCACTGCGCGCCCGCAGGTCCTCGCGGTCGCCGTCGCCGCCGCAGTACAGGACGAGGTAGGCGTCCACGCAGTCCAGGGTCCGGCTGAGCGCCTCCGGGTCGGTGCAGTGTGCCCGGACCAGGGCGGCGCCGACCTCCTTGCCGGTGTCCGGGTCGAACGCCCTCGCCCGTAGCGCCTCGCTCAACCGCCGCGCCAGCGGGAGCAGTTGCTTCTCCAACTCCGGCCGGGTCGACGAGGTCGAGGTCACCGGGAAGACCGCCCGGCTCCAGATCGTCGCGAACCGGCGCAGTCTGTCCTCCGGCCCGTCCGGCTCCGCGCTCACGCGGTACGCCCCACGCCCGCGTAAGCGGAGAAGGCGTAGGGATCCTCGTCCTCCGGTGCGGTGTCCGGCCGCCACTTCGGCATCGGCACCAGTCCGGGTTCCACCATGTCGTACCCCTCGAAGAACCGCGCGATCTCGTCGCGCGAGCGCATGATCAACGGGTTGCGGATGTCCTTGTACACGTCCACCGCGCCACCGGCCCGCTCCGGCGGCAGCGGAATTCCCTCGTACGAGGCATGGGTGAGCATCAGCATACTGCCGGGCGCGAGTGCGTCGCGCAGCTGGGCCACCGCCGCGTACGGGTCCTCCGCGTCGTCCACGAAGTGGAGGACGGCGACGAGCAGCAGCGCCACCGGGCGTTTCAGGTCGATCAGGTGTCCGACCTCGTCACTGCCCAGGATCTCCTGGGGCTTACGAAGGTCCGCGGCGACAACGGCCGCGTCCTCGTTGCCCTCGAGGACGGCCTGGCTGTGCGCGACGGCCACCGGGTCGTGGTCGACGTAGACCACCCGCGCGCCGGGAGCGGCAGCCTGCGCCACCTCGTGCACATTGCCGAACGTCGGGATGCCGGAGCCGATGTCCAGGAACTGGGTGACGCCCTCACCGGCCGCGAACCGCACCGCCCGGCGCAGGAACCCCCTGTTCGCCTGCATGACCTTCGGCAGCCCCGGCATGAACTCCATGGCCCTGCGGGCCGCTTCCCGGTCGACCTCGAAGTTGTGCGAACCGCCCAGGTAGTAGTCGTACATCCGGGAAACGCTGGGCACCGTGATGTCGATGCTCCGCGGGGCCCAGGCGGGACGCTCCATCTATCTCTCCACAGCGTTGGCGATCCGGTGTCCGAGCAGAGGCTACTGATCGCTCGCCAATGGAGCGACCCCAAACGGAAATTGACCATCCGTTCCCGGTCACTGCCTACGGCATGTGCCGAATGGGCAACCGTGAGCACACTACGAAAAGCATGCACGGCATTCCGGAGAGTTCCGGCACCTGAAGAAGCCGGGCGCACACAATGGCGCGACGCACGGAGAAAAGGGCGAGCGGCGCAGGAAAGGTGAAGAGCGCCGGAAATTCCGCGAGTTCCGGTGAATCACGGCAAAACGGTCCGCCTCTCCGCGGGACACGGAGAGGCGGACCGGGGGCCACGGCGCCGGAGGGGAACGACGCCCCGGGGAGGTGGTGCTACTTCTCCGGCGCGCCGACGGGCTCTCCGTCCGGCCGCACCGCGTACCAGGTCCCGCCGACGCCCTGGCCGTTGGTGTCACCGGCGGCCTTGTCGCCCGCGAAGGTGTAGATCGGCCAGCAGTTGATCGTCTGCTGCTCGGCCTTGTTGTCGGGGCGGGTGAAGGTCATGTAGTTCTTCTTCTGGATGCCCTTGGTGTCGTTGATGTCGACCGGCGCCACCGCCGGCCACTTCTCCAGGCAGGCACCGGTACAGGCGGAGACCGGGTCGGGCCAGGCCTCGTCCTTCATGAAGCGGTAGACGGTCCTGCCGTCCTTGTCGACGACGATCTCGCCGAGTTCGGGATCCTCCCGGGTGGACAGGCCGGGCTGCTCGCCGGCCTCCTGCGCCTTCTTGCCCTCGGGGGTCAGCGCGAACCACTTGCCGCCCACGCCCTGGCCCTTGACGTCACCGGCGTTGACGTCCTTGACGTAGTGGTAGGCGGGCCAGCCGTCGACGGTGAGCTGCTTGGTGCCGTCGGCCCGGGTGACCTCACCGAGGAGGGACTCGTCGATGCCCTCACCGGCCGCGGCGTCGTCGGCGAGCACCGGCGGCCAGGTCTCGGCGCAGTCGCCGTCGCAGTTGGACTTGGGAGGCTCGGCGGTGTCCTGGTCGAAGCGGTAGAGCGTGAGTCCGAGCTCGTCCGTCACCAGCTTGCCGAGTTCGGCGTTGCTGGCGACGGCCAGCTTGCCCGCACCGCCGGCCGGGCTCGCGGAGGCCTCCGTGCCGGCCCCGGTGTCGATGCCTCCGAGGTCTCCGGGCGCGGCCGAGGCGCCCACGTTCTGACTGCCGGCCGGCGGCGGGGTGTCCTGACCGCACGCCGTCGTCAGCGTCAGCACCGCCGCGGCGCTCACCACCAGTGAGGCGGTCCGCCAGGAGGTCTTCATCTAAACTCCAGATCATCACAAGGGTGTTGCAGCGCCCTGCTGCGCCGCCGCTCGACGTGGAGTACGCATGAGCGCACCTGCCGTGTTCAACGCGGGTCGATATTTCTTCCGGAGCCCGTTGTTCCTCCCTTTATCACCCGGTCCGTCCCATGCATCACACATCCGCTCGCGCTCTCCCATCGAGTGATCGGCGCAGGATCAAACAGGATTTGCCGGATTTAACTCCATTGGGTTAATCACCCGGAACTGACACGCGTCCCGGCGGAGCGCGGCTCATGATCTCCATCGTGCAAGGACTCGTACCGACCCGATCCGCCCTCGTCGCCAGGGCGTTGGCGACGGCGACGCTGACCTGGGCGCTCACCGGCGCGCCGGGCACGGCGGTGGCCGACGCGTGCGCCTACGCCTCGACGGGCCCGGAGGGAACGGAGGCGGTGGCGGTCGTCGGAAACCTGACCTGGCCACTCCCCCCGGCCTGTTCACCCCCCGCACCCCCGCCCGCACCACCCCCTCCGCCACCCGCGCCCCCGCCCGCACCACCTCCTCCGCCACCCGCGCCCGAACCCACTCCGCCCCCGCCACCACCCGCTCCCCCGCCACCGAAGTCCGAGCCCACCACCACGGCACCCGATCCCCCGCCCCCCTCACCCCCACGCCAGGCCCGCCCGGCGCCACCCCCCGCACGTCCGGCCCCGCCCCTTCCCCCACCTCCCCCGCCGCCACCGAGCCCCTCATCCACCCCGTCGGCCACCCCTGCACCCCGCCCCTCCGTGACGCCCGTGCACTACCCCCGGTACCGCGCCGCGCGTCCGGTCGAGCGGCCGTCCGGTGGTGCCACGTCACCGCTCACCTTCGTCCTGCTCATCATCACGCCCGCGGTCGTCGCCATCGCCGCGCTGCGGCCTCGCTGAGCCCCGGGCCCGCCCGTCCCCGCCGAACCCGACAATCCGCCGTGGAGGCACCTCTTGCCGGAATGGCTCGTTCTCACCCTCGCGATGCTGGCCGTCTGCGTCGTGGTGGTCGTCATCACCCTCGTACGCCACCGCACGGCTCCCGACGACGAGGACCCCAGCGAGACCCCGGACGTCATCGAGTACATGACGATGTGGATCGGCGTGGTGTACGCCATCGTCCTGGGCCTTGCCATCGCCGGGGTCTGGGAGGGACGCAGCGCCGCCCAGGACCACGTACGGGCGGAGGCGGTGGCACTGCACGAGATCTCGGAGCGGGTACGGACCTATCCGGCCGACGTCCGCGACCGCATTCGGGACGATGTCAACGCCTATGTCGGACACGTCGTGACCACCGAGTGGCGCGCCATGGCCGACGACGGACAGGTCACCGGGCGCGGAACCGAGTTGCTCGACCGGATCCGCCGGGACGTCACCGACTACGAACCGCGGACGGACTTCGAGGCCCAGGCCTATCAGCCGCTCGTCGACCAGGTGTCCGCCGCCGACCAGGCACGCGCCGCCCGTGCGGAGTCGACCGGGGAGACCATGCCGGGCGTGGTGTGGTTCGGGCTGATCGGCGGGGCCGTCATCACCATCGGGATGATCTTCGCGCTGCAGATCCGGCGCACCCGGCGGGAACTGGTCCTCGCCGGCCTGTTCTCGGCTCTGATCGCCTTCCTGCTCTTCCTGATCTGGGATTTCGACGCGCCGTTCAGCCGTGGCCTCGCCGCGTCGGCCGATCCGTTCCGCCTCCTGTTCCCCGACGTCGGGAGCTGACCGTTTCGCACCACGGTGGTGGTCCAGAGCTGTGCGCCACGCCGTACGTGTCCCCCTTCCGCAGTACCGGTGGTCCCTCCTTCGGCCCACAGGAGTGACCCGTTCGCGCGACTGCGATCGCGCCACCCGGCGCGGTTTCCTAGCGTTTCGGACATCGAGCCGCATTCCTGAGCGCGGGCGGAACAGGTCCGCCGCTGCTCCTCGGGACCCGGAGGACTCACCATGCACGCGATACGCGTCGCTTCCGCCACACCCCTGGGCGTCAGCGCCCCGGCCCTCGCCGTCGCGCCGGGTGCCGTCGCCGTGGGCGGCGATGTCACACCGTCAGGCTTCGGTGTCCGGCCCGCCCTCGTCGAGCCCGGCGACCGGGTCACTCTGTGGGTGGACCGGGCAGGCGGCGGGTGCGAGGGACACGGGACGGTCCCCTCGCCGGTCTTCGACACGGTGACCGTCCCGGGGGAGCGCTCGAAGGCGACGGCGGAGGTGTACCGGGACGTCGGGCCCGGCGCGGTCCACCAGGTGGCGTTCACCTGTGAGGGTGTCACCGGCACCACCAGTCCGGCCGTCTCCGGTGGCCGCCCCGTACCGCTCCCCTCTCCGCTGCCCGTGGAAGCCGGGGGCGCGACCGGGTACCCGAGGGGGGTGGTGCACGCCGGGGAGGGCGGCACTCCGGCCGGCCTCGCCGTGGGCGGGGCCGGGCTCGGCGCCGCACTCGTCACGGGCCCGGTGGACGCCGTGTACCGCTTCACCCGCCGTGACGGTGCACGGGACGGCACCTGACGGCCCCACACGGCTGCGCCCCGGACCCGGTCGGGGATCCGGGGCGCGGCCTCCAGTCACACGTGCGAAACGGCCGCCGGGAAGGGCTGGGATCAGAACTGCTTCTCGGCGCGGCGGCGCATCCAGAAGACACCGCCGGCGGCGGCCGCGGCGGCCACCAGTCCACCGCCGATGGCCATGTCGGTCGGGGTCGCACCGTCGGTGCTGCTGCCGCCGAGGCCACCGCGGACCCCGCCGATGACGGTGAAGGCGGCGGGCCGGGTCAGGCTGCGGCCGGAGCAGTGCACCGTGATGTCGTACGAGCCGGGGCGGGCGTCGTCGTCGATGGTGGCGGTGCCCTTCGCGGTGTCGCCGGAGCCGTGGACCGGAGTCAGGTTGGTCCTGGGGAAGGCGTTGGACGTGGCGTGGCCACCGTTGGGGCAGCCGTCGACGGTGATGGTCAGCTGGCCGCCACGGGCGATGACGCTGGGCAGGGCGACGATGTTGGACGGGCTGGGGACCCGGCCGCCGTCCGCGACGGCGGCCGGGGCGGCGAGCCCGAGGACGGCGACCGCGGCGCCGGCGGACGCCAGGGCACGTGACTTTCGCATGTGTTCCTCCGCGGAAGGCGCCCCGGGGCCGGTCCCCGGTCGATCGGCGAGAAAGCGCCTCCCAGGAAGACCCTCAGTTGCCCTGTCCCGGCGCGCATTTCGGCGATGGTCCGTCCCGGTGAGGCGATGGTCCGCCCACCTCCGTGGTTTCGGATATCACCGCAGGTCACTGACCGTCAGAGGATCTTCGTTCGGCGGCACCCCGGATGGCTCACCGATCACCGCGCGGCCACCCGTTCGCCTCTTCCCCGTCGCCGGTTCCCTGCGCCGCCTCTAGCGTTTCTGCCATGCGCGACTGATACGGCGACGGCCGTGTCGAGAGGGGAAAAGCGAATGTCTGCTTTCGAACCGGCCGAATTCGAAGAGGAGGCGCGGCGGAAAAAGCGTGCTCCGTGGGGCGTGATAGCGCTGGTCCTGCTCACCGGTCTCGCGCTCATCCGCAACGGTTCGGGGGAGTTCGACGAGGGACCGCCGCAACCCGCCGGTGCCGCCGCCACGGACAGCCGGGTGCCCGGCGCCTCCACGGCCCCGGCGATGCGGCCGCTGCCGTACTCGGTTCCGGGACAGGTCCGGATTCCTGCGATCCAGGTGGACGCGCCGGTGATGGCGGTGGGGCTGGACGCGGAGGGGTGGGTGGACGCGCCGCCGCCCGAGGACCCCAATCTGGCGGGCTGGTTCACCGGTGGGGTCACTCCCGGCGAGAAGGGCACGGCGGTCGTGGTCGGCCACGTCGACAACCATCTGGGCCCGGCCGTCTTCTACGGGCTCGGGGCCCTGAAGAAGGGCAACCGCGTCGAGATCGAGCGCAAGGACGGAAAGACCGCGGTGTTCGAGATCTACGGCATCGAGGTCTTCGCGAAGAACGACTTCCCCGGTGACCGGGTCTACAACTCGAAGGGCGCGGCGGAACTGCGGGTCATCACCTGCGGCGGTGGTTTCACCCAGCAGGACGGTTACGACGGGAACGTCGTCGTCTTCGCCCGCCTCGCCGGGGTCCGCTGAGCGGCCGGCCCCCTCCGGCCGGGCGGACGGGACCGACCGGAGGGACGGTACGCGCTCAGACGTACTGCCGGCGGGGCACCGTCACCCGGTAGCCGGAGTCGAGCAGTTCGGGCAGATAGGCGCGCAGGGCCCGCACGCTCTGGGAGCGGTCGCCCCCGGCGTCGTGCGAGAGCACCACGACGCCGGGGGCGGCGCCGTTCTCCACCCGGTCGACGATGGTGCGGGTGCCGGGGCTGGTCCAGTCGAGGGTGTCGACGGTCCAGGCGAGCGGTTCCATACCCAGTTCTGCGCCGAGTTGGAAGGTGGCGCGGTTCCAGGCTCCGTAGGGCGCGCGGAACCAGTGGGGTCGCTCGCCGTACCCCTCCTCGATGATGTCGCTGGTGCGTTCCATCTCGAAGCGGATCCTGCCGCGGGTCAGCCGGGTGAGCAGGGGGTGGGACCAGGTGTGGTTGCCGACGACGTGTCCCTCGTCGGCCATGCGGGCGAGCAGGTCCTTGTGGGGGGAGACCATTTCCCCGCACACGAAGAACATCGCGCGGACGTCGTACGCGGCGAGCGTGTCGAGGATGTCCGGGGTGTAGCGGGGGTCGGGCCCGTCGTCGAAGGTCAGCACCATGGTGCTGCCCCGTCCGGACACGCGCAGCAGCGGTGCGCTCCGCACCTGCGTTCTGCCGAGCAGGGCCTGGTGCGAGCCGTGGCCGGTGAGGGGTCTGAGCCGGTACGCGGAGGGCTTGAGCGGACGGCCTGCGGCCTGGGCTCCGGCGGCGGGCGTGGCGGGACGTGCCGCGTCGGTGCCGGAACCCGTCATGAGGAGTCCGGCCGCGCCGGCCGCCCCCACGACGGCGGCGCCGGTGAACAGGGCCCGGCGCCGCGTGAGCATCTGATCCTTCTGCATGACTCATCAGTCGCCCGCCCGGTGGCGGGTGGATCTCCGCAGCACCGGTACGGCGGGGCCTTTCCACCCGCCCGGCCCAGTACCGCCGCCGTACGGGTGTCCGACAGCCTCGGCGCCGCGACGGGGAAGCGCTCGACGCGGTTCGAACGGGGTACGGACGGCCCGAAGGTGATCGTGGTCGAAGTGGACGGCTCCGGTTCCTCCCTCCGGGCGGCGGCCTACGCCTCCGGCACGGCCCGGCGTCAGCACGCTCTGCCCGCCGTCGTGTACGCGCAGCCGGCGGCGGGCGCGGCGCTCGGGGCGCCGGTGGCGGAGGCGACCGGCGGGATCGCCGAGGACCTGGTGAGGCAGGTCGGGGAGGCGTCCGAGCGGGCGCGGGGGGTTCGACTTCCGCTGGGAGTTCCACACGTTCCGCGGCGAGCCGTACAACGACATGGTGAAGGCCGCGGGCGGAGCGGCCCTCGTCGCCCCTGAGGCGGCCGGGGTGACACCGCGGTCCCGCGCGGCCGGGGCCCGGACGGCCGGATTCCGGCGGTCGGTGCTCCCGGGACCGCCGGGCGGCGCCCGCGGCGAGGACGACGGTGACCGCCTTCGGGCCGTCCGGCGTGCGGGAACGGTCGCCAGGACCGTTCGTCGAACCGTTCGTCGACGCGATCGACCGTCCGCCGCACGCCGTTGTGCGCTCTCTGTCCCCGGCGGGCGCCGTACGTTGCCATACCGCCATGACGGCCGGAATGACACTCATGAACGGGACAACCGCCGAACACGAACTCGCCGCCCTGCAACGCGAGCACGGCCGGCCCCTCTTCGCGCTGCTGCTCCGGCTCTGCGACGGGGACCGGCAGCGCGCCGAGGACCTCGTCCAGGAGACGCTGGTACGCGCCTGGCAGCATCCCGAGGCGCTGCGCGCCGACGACTTCGAGTCCGTACGGCCCTGGCTGATGACCGTGGGCCGGCGGCTCGCCATCGACGCGCGGCGGGCCCGGCAGGCCCGGCCGCCCGAGGTCGGCGACGCGGTGCTGGAGAACGCGCGGGTGATCTCCGACCACGCCGAACGGGCCGCGGCGGCGCTCGACGTCCGCCAGGCTGTGAAGACTCTCACTCCGGAGCACCGTGAAGTCCTGGTGCTCGTGTACTTCCAGGGGGCGAGTGTGGCGGAGGCCGCGGCGGCCCTGGGGATACCGCCCGGTACCGTGAAGTCCCGCGCGTACTACGCGCTGCGCGCCCTGCGCCGGGTGCTTCCCGGATACGCTGCCGACCTGCGGTGAAACCGGCGGCCGGGTCAAACCTCCGTAAAGTGCCTTGCCGACCACCCCCGTCGGGTAATCGGCTGTCCTCATCCGTGCTGCGGACCGGGGGCCCGTGTTCGGGCGACGCGCACGTACCGGAGGAGGGCTGGAAGGGATGCCGCGCAGAGGTCAAGAGAGCACCGACGGCACGGGCGACGGCGAACTGGCCGTCCCCATGGCCTGGTTGTACGCCGAGTACATCGCCGACGAACTGCTGCGCAGCGGCGATCTGATGCCGCCGACGTCCTTCGAGTTCCGGGCCGGACGGGAGGCGCTGGCGCTGACCGTCTTCCTGTCCGACACCGACGGCGAGCTCTCCGGCATCCGGGTGATCACCCGGCTGGAGACCTGGCTGTCGCTGACCGCGTACGACCAGCCGTGGCAGGAGTGGGTGGGGGAACGCCTGGCAGACCTGACCGCGGAAGCCGCCACCGCGACCGCCGCCGTCCGGGCCCCGGTGGATCCCGACCTGGAGCTCGCCCGGTCGGCCTGGCGGTGGCTGCGGGAGACGGAGCTGCTGGCACCCGATCTGAACGCGGTGCCGGGCGGCCTCGCGGGGGCCGGGGAGGACGAGGGGCCGAAGGTGTGGACGCCCGCGTGGCAGCTCGGGCTGCCGCTCGGGCACCTCGCCATCCACCTTTTTTAGTTTTCCGCCGAGTCGGACCAATCCGCGGGCCGGAGGGCTCCGAACCCTTTGGTTACGATTCGGCATGCGGCTTGAGTGAATCGACTGCCTGGTACGTACCGGTGGGAGCAAGGAGTAACCCCACCCACACCCAACGGCACGAGGATTCGGCATGAGGTCCCTGGAAAGGCATCGCGACGTCGGCGCGTACGCGCTCGGCGTGCTGGACGAGGCGGAGGCCTTCCGCTTCGAGGACCACCTCATGGAGTGCCCCAGCTGCGCTGCACAGGTGACCGAATTCGGTGCGACGACACGGCAGTTGATGCTGTATCGGCGCTCCACCCCGCCGCTGACGCACCCGATGCCCAGGCCGGGCCCGCGGATGCTGGACCGGCTGCTGTCCGAGGTGGCGGTCCGCAACCGGGCGGTGCGCCGTCGGCTGCTGTTCGCACTGGCCGCCTCGGTGGTGCTCGCGACCACCGCGCCGGCGCTCGCCGTGCTGTCGTCGGGCGGCGGCGGGCGGGCGCCCGCGAGCATCGTGGCGACCGATGAGCGGTCCGGGGTGTGGGCGGAGATCACGACGGCGGACGAGGACTGGGGCAGCCGGCTGCAGCTGAAGGTCAAGGACGGCGCGGGGCCCCGGGTCTGCCGGCTGGTGGTGGTGGGCCGGGACGGCTCCGAGGAGACGGTGACCAGTTGGAGCGTGCCCCGTCACGACGCCCGCCCCAACACCATGACGGGCGGCTCCACCCTGCACACCGGGCAGGTCGACCGCTACGAGCTGCGCTCCTCCGACGGCGAGCACCTGGTGACGCTGAAGCCCGGGTGACACCGGGAGGAATCCCCGGAACCCCCGCGGTCACCGGCCCCGGCACGGACCGGACGCGATCTCGCGGACGGTGTCGCCGCGCACCGGGCACGCCCCGCCGGCGCTGCCGTGGCCCCTCGGTCCGCTCTTCTTCGCGGTCCCCGGCCGTCCGGCGGGGGTGGCCCGCAGCGCCTGGGCCCCGGGACGCTCCGGCATCCCTCCGGGGTGCCGCCCCGGACCGGTCAGCGGGAGCCGCGTCCCGTGCCGTCGGCGTCGGCGGCGCGGGCACCGTCACCGGGGTCGTGGTCGGAGGTCCTGGTCACCGAGAACTCGCACCACACGCATTTGCCTCCGCCGCGTGCCTCCACGCCCCACTCGTCCGCGAGCGTCTCGACCAGGAGCAGGCCCCGTCCCGAGACGCCCGACTCCCCCGCCTCGCGGCGGCGCGGCAGGGCGCTGGAGGAGTCGGCCACCTCCACGCGCAGCCGCCGCTCACCGCCGGTGAGCACCCGGAGGGTGACGACGGCGGCCCCCTCGGTGTGCATCAGGGCGTTGGTGATCAGCTCGTCGGCGGCCAGTTCGATCTCGTCGGCGCGGTTCCCGGTGCCCCAGGCACCGACCCCGGCGCGGACCATGCGCCGGGCCTCGACGAGGGCCTCGGGATCACCGGGGGCCACGTGCTGCTGCAGCCGGCCTCCCGCACGCGGGCTGTCCGGCGGGCGGCGGCGCAGCAGGAGGAGGGCCACGTCGTCGTCCACGCCGCGCTCCTCGGCCACGTCGATGAGCCGGTCGGCCAGCTCGCGTACGTCGTCGGGGCCGGTGGTGACGAGCGCGGAGAGGGTCCTGATGCCGTCGTCGAGGTCGGCGCCGGGCTGCTCGACCAGGCCGTCGGTGCACAGCAGCAGCACGTTGCCGGGGTCCAGTTCCATCGTCCCGACCGGGTACTCCAGCCGGTCGAACTCGGCGGACAGGCCGAGCGGCAGCCCGCCCGGCACGTTGACGCGGTGGCAGACGCCGTCGGCACGCCGGACGAGCGGGTCGATGTGGCCGGCCCGGACCACCTGGAGGACACCGGTGGACAGGTCGGCCTCGGCGTACAGGCAGGTCGCGGAGCGGTCGGTGTCGAGTTCGTGCAGGAAGACGGAGGCGCGGGCCATCACGGTGGCCGGCGGGTGCCCTTCGGCGGCGTAGGCCCGGAGCACGATACGCAGCTGGCCCATGACGGAGGCGGCGTGGGTGTCGTGGCCCTGGACGTCGCCGATCACGGCGCCGACCCGGCCCCCGGGCAGCGGGATCAGGTCGTACCAGTCGCCGCCGATGTCCCGGCCGAGGCCGCCGCCGATGCTGGCCGCGCGGTAGCGGACGGCGACGTCGGCGCCGGGCACGCTGGGGATGGTGCGGGGCAGCATGGCCTGCTGGAGTCCCTGCGCGAGGTCCATCTCCTGCTCGTAGAACATGGCCCGCTGCATGCTCTGGGCGATGCTGCTGCACAGGGCGACGAGGATGTTGCGTTCCTCGGGGGTGAAGCCGCGCCGGTCGTTGTAGAGCAGGCCCATGGCGCCGATGGGGCGGGTCTGGACGATGAGCGGCAGGTAGGCCGCCGAGGTGATGTGCAGGTCGGTGAGGTGCGGCCACAGCACCGGGTAGCGTTCGGCGAACTCCTCCGGCGACTCGATGAAGCGCGGGCTCAGGGTCCGTACGGCCTCGCTCATCGGGTACTGCTCGTCGATCCGGGTGATGCGGGTGCCCGGGACGAAGCTGCCGGCGGGCCCTTCGGCGACCAGCCGGATCCGGCCGGCCTCGACCAGGCCCATGACGAGGCTGGTGGCGCCCAGATGGGTGAGGCCGTGGGTGTCCTTGACGACGTCGATGACGTCCTGCACGGTGCGGGCGTGCGCGAGGGCGGCCGTGGTGAGCTGGACGATGTTGGTCTGCCGGCGCAGGGCGCTCTCCTGGGAGGCCCGTTGCCCTCCGGCCTCGCTTCTGGCCTCGTCGTCGCCGAGCTCCTCCGTGGCGTCCCGGACGATGCCGAGGATGTGGCGGGGCCGTCCGGTCGCGTCCCGGCCGATGTAGCCACGGACGTGGGTCCAGGACAGGGTGCCGTCGCGGCGGCGGACCCGGAAGTAGACGCCGCAGTTCTCGCTTCCGTCCTTCAGTGCCTGGGAGACGGCGGTGTCCAGGCGCACGGCCTCGGCGGGCGGGATCCGGGTCGCCAGCACGTCGGGGGCGTTGGATTCGCCGGGGCGCAGGTCGAAGAGGTCACGGGCCTGGGCGTCCATCAGCATCACCCGGGTGTCCAGGTCCCAGTCGAACCTGCCCATGTGGTTGAGCGCCAGGATCGGATCCGGGTCGTCCGGCCAGTCCTCCGGGAGTGACAGGGCGCTCGCTCCCCGATCAGCCATGGACCCACCTTGTCAGGATTCGCCCGATTCTTCGACCGGTGTGCCCCGGAGCCCGCGGGGCGGACAATGGGCGGGAAGGGAGCGCGCCCCTGTGGACTGGTTCACCGCGTCCGACTACTGGCTGAGCCGGCTGGTCTTCCAGCGGGCGCTGGCCGGGCTGTACCTGGTCGCCTTCCTGACGGCGGTGCTGCAGTTCCGTGCGCTGATCGGCGAGCGCGGGATGCTGCCGGTGCCCCGGTTCGTGGAGCGGACCCCGTTCGCGCGGGCGCCCGGTCTGTTCCAGGTGCGCTACTCGGACCGGTTCTTCGCGGGGTGCGCCTGGACGGGCTGTGCGGTGTCGGCGGCGCTCCTCGCGGGGGTGGACTCCTGGCTTCCGCTGGGGGCCGGGATGCTGCTGTGGCTGGTGCCGTGGGCGTTGTACCTGTCGATCGTCAACGTCGGGCAGACCTGGTACGCCTTCGGCTGGGAGTCGCTGCTGCTCGAGGTCGGCTTCCTCGCGGTGTTCCTCGGCAACGACGAGGTGGCGCCGCCGGTGGTCGTCCTGTTCCTGCTGCGGTGGGTGCTGTTCCGGGTCGAGTTCGGCGCGGGGCTGATCAAGATGCGCGGCGACGCCTGCTGGCGCAGGCTCACCTGCCTGGACCATCACCATGAGACCCAGCCGATGCCCGGGCCGCTGAGCTGGTTCTTCCACCATCTGCCGAAGCCGCTGCACCGACTCGAGGCGGCCGCGAACCATGTCACCCAGCTGGTCGTGCCGTTCCTGCTGTTCGCTCCGCAGCCGGTCGCCACGGCCGCCGCCGCGCTGATGGTCCTCACGCAGCTGTGGCTCGTACTGTCGGGCAACTTCTCCTGGCTGAACTGGATCACGATCGCGCTGGCCCTGTCGGCGGTCGCGTTCCCCGTGTCGGTGTTCCCCGCCGGCCCGCCGGACACGGCCGGCGCCCCGCTGTGGTACGTGGTCGTCGTCCTGGCGGTGTCGGCGCTGCTGCTCGCCCTCGGCTACCACCCCGTGCGCAACGTGCTCTCCCGCCGCCAGGTGATGAACCGGTCCTTCGACCCGCTCCACCTGGTCAACAGCTACGGGGCGTTCGGCAGTGTCAGCCGGATCCGCTACGAGGTGGTGATCGAGGGCACCGCGGACGACAAACCCCGGAAGGACTCGGACTGGCGGGCGTACGAGTTCCGGGGCAAACCGGGTGATCCCCGGCGCTGGCCACGCCAGTTCGCGCCGTACCATCTGCGGCTCGACTGGATGATGTGGTTCGCCGCGCTGTCGCCGTCCTACGCCGGGCCGTGGTTCGGCGCGCTGGTGGAACGGCTGCTGGAGGGGGACCGCGACACGCTGCGGCTGCTGCGCGGCTCCCCGTTCCCGCCGGACGCGCCGCCCCGGTACGTACGCGCCCGGCTGTTCCGCTACCGGTACACGACCTGGCGCGAGCTGCGGGAGACGGGGGCGTGCTGGGAGCGGACGCATGTGCGCGAGTATCTGCCGCCGACCCGGCTGACGGGGGCGGTTCACAGAGCGTAGACGCGGGTGGCGGTGGCGCCGAAGACCTCCTCTCGTCCGGTGGCGTCGAGGTCCGCGGTCAGTGTGCGGGCGGCGGCCAGGACGTCGCCGTAGGACGCGGCGAGGGTGCACACCGGCCAGTCCGAACCGAACATCAGCCGTCCGGGACCGAAGGCGTCCAGGACGACGTCGGCGTACGGGCGCAGCTCGTCGACGCTCCAGGTGGCCGGGGCGGCCTCGGTGACCAGGCCGGAGAGTTTGCAGACCGTGTTCGGCAGCGCGGCCAGGGCGCGGACGTCACGGGCCCAGGGTTCGAGCCGGCCCGAGGCGACGGGCGGCTTGCCGGCGTGGTCGAGGACGAAGGTGAGCCGGGACAGCGAGGCCGCCGCGCGGACGCAGGCGGGGAGCTGGTGGGGCTGGACCACCAGGTCGTAGACCAGGCCCGCGTCGGCGACGGCGGCGAGGGAGCGCTGCACGTCGGTCCGCAGCAGCCAGCCGGGATCGGGCTCGCTCTGGACCTGGTGCCTGATGCCCTTCAGGAACTGTCCGCCGGGCTGTTCGCGCAGCCGGGCCAGCTCGTCGGCGAGGCCGGGGCGGGTGAGGTCGGTCCAGCCGACGACCCCGGCGACCAGGTCGTGCGCGGCGGCCAGGGCCAGCAGTTCCGGGGTCTCCTCGTCGACGGTGACGGTCTGGACCAGGACGGTGCGGCGCACACCGGCCGCGCGGGCCTCGGGAAGCAGGTCGTCCATCGTGAAGTCGCGTCGCAGGGACCGGAGCCGGGGGCCAGCGATCCAGTCCTGGTCGCGGACGGACAGGTCCCAGACGTGGTGGTGCGTGTCGACGACGACCGCGTCGGGAGGCAGGTCGGCAGGGGTCACGGCGACTCCCCCGCCCGTTCCTCGGCCGGGACGGGGGCCTCGGGCGGCAGAAGGCCGGTGGTGCGCAGCTCCTGCCACAGGGCGGCGGGTACGGGGGCGGTGAACTGGTCGGCGCAGTCGTGGACTTCGGCCGCCGAGCGGGCTCCGACCAGGACGCTCGCGACAGCCGGGTGGGCGGCGCAGAAGGCCAGGGCGGCGGCGCGCAGGGTGGTGCCGTGGCGTTCGGCCGCCCGGTGCAGCCGCCGGGCGCGGTCCAGCAACTCCTGTGGCGCGCTGCCGTAGTCGTAGGTGGCGCCCGGCTTCGGGTCGGCGAGCAGGCCGGAGTTGAAGGCGCCGCCGATGACCACGGAGACGCCGCGTTCCTGCGCGGCGGGCAGCAGGTCTCCCAGCGCGCTCTGGTCGAGCAGGGTGTGGCGGCCCGCGCACAGGACCACGTCGACGTCGGTGTCGCGGACGAAGCGGGTGAGCATACGGGTCTGGTTCATGCCCGCGCCGATCGCGCCGACCACGCCTTCGGAGCGGAGCCTCTCCAGCGCCGGATAGCCCTCACGGAAGGCCTGTTCGGCGTGGTCGTCGGGGTCGTGGAGGTGGACGACGTCCACGCGGTCGAGGCCGAGGCGCTCCAGACTGGCCTCCAGACCGCGCCGTACTCCGTCGGCGCTGAAGTCCCAGACCCTGCGGTGGGTCGCGGGCACGGCGAATCCGTGGGCCAGGTCCTGTGGAGGCCCGTCGCCGCCGGCGCCGGCGGGTTCGAGGAGGCGGCCGACCTTGGTGGACACCGTGTACCGGCTGCACGGGAGGGCGCGCAGGGCGGCGCCGAGGCGGCGTTCGGACAGGCCGAGGCCGTAGTGCGGGGCGGTGTCGAAGAAGCGGATGCCGCGCTGCCAGGCGGCCTGCACCGCCTCGTGCGCCGTGTCCTCGCCGACCTCGGTGTACAGGTTGCCGATTCCGGCGGCGCCGAAGGCCAGGGGGGTGACCTCGACGCCGCTGCGGCCGAGCCGGTTCACCGGGCGGCCGGGCGCAGCCGCAGGCCCTGCATGCCGCCGTCGACCGCGAGGGCTGTTCCGGTGGTGGCACCGGACAGCGGGCTCGCCAGGTGGGCGATGGCCGCGGCGACCTCGGTGGCCGTCACGAGGCGGCCGGTGGGCTGGCGGGCCTCGAGTGCGGCGCGTTCGGCGGCGGGGTCGTCGGCCGCGTCGAGCAGGCGGCCGATCCAGGGCGTGTCGACGGTGCCCGGGGTGACGCAGTTGACGCGGACGCCCTCGTGGACGTGGTCGGCGGCCATGGCGAGGGTCAGGGAGTGGACGGCGCCCTTGGTCGCGCTGTACAGGGCCCGCTGGGGCAGGCCCGCGGTGGCGGCGACGGAGCAGGTGTTGACGATCGCCGCGTGTGCGGACGCCCGCAGGTGCGGCAGGCAGGCGCGGGCGGTGCGGACCATGCCGAGGACGTTGACGTCGAAGACGTGGTGCCACTCCTCGTCGGAGTTGGTCTCGACGGTGCCCCGGGCACCGATGCCGGCGTTGTTGACCAGCACGTCGAGCCCGCCGAGGCCGGTGACGGCGGCGGCCACCGCCGCGCGCAGCGAGGCGTCGTCGGTGACGTCGGCGCGGTGTCCGGTGAGGGGCGCCGCGACGCCGGACGGGTCCAGGTCGAGGACGGCCACCCGGGCGCCGCGCGCGGCGAGGAGGTCCGCGGTGGCCCGGCCGATGCCGGAGGCGCCGCCGGTCACCAGGGCCGTCAGCCCTTCGAAGTCGCTCATGCCGCCCGCTCCTTCTCATGCATCGTGCCGGACGGGTCCGTACCGGGCCGGGTGCCCGGGTCGGCGGCCCAGAAGGCACCGTCGGGGTAGGTGTACCGGGCCAGGGACTCGGGCCGCATGGCGGCCGAGAAGCCCGGTGCGGTGGGTGCCGTGTAGTGACCCCGGCGGATCACCACGGGGTCGAGGAAGTGGTCGTGCAGATGGTCGACGTACTCGATGACCCGGTCCTCGGTGGTGCCGGAGAGGGCCACGTAGTCGAACATCGACAGGTGCTGCACGAGTTCGCACAGCCCGACGCCGCCGGCGTGCGGGCACACCGGCGCTCCGTACTTGGCGGCGAGCAGCAGGATCGCGAGGTTCTCGGGGACCCCGCCGACGCGGGCGGCGTCGATCTGGACGATGTCGAGGGCGCCGGCCTGGAGGAACTGTTTGAAGACGATCCGGTTGGGGGCGTGCTCGCCGGTGGCCACCTTCACCGGGGCGACGGCCCGCCGGATCGTCGCGTGGCCGAGCACGTCGTCGGGGCTCGTGGGCTCCTCGATCCAGTACGGGTCGAACGCAGCGAGCGCCTTCGTCCAGCGGATCGCCTCGTCCACGTCCCAGCGCTGGTTGGCGTCGATCGCGATGCGGATGCCGGGGCCGACGGCCGCGCGGGCTGCCCTGCAGCGGCGGATGTCGTCCTCGATGTCGGCGCCGACCTTGAGCTTGATCTGGCGGAAGCCGTCGGCGACCGCGCGGACGGCGAGCCGGGTCAGCTTGTCGTCGTCGTAGCCGAGCCAGCCGGGTGAGGTGGTGTACGCGGGGTAGCCGTGCGCCAGCAGCCGGGCCGTGCGTTCCCCGGCGCCCTCACGGCCACGGCGCAGGAGGGTCAGGGCCTCCTCGGGGGTGAGGGCGTCGGTGAGGTAGCGGAAGTCGATCTGCCGGACCAGCCATTCGGGTTCGGCCTCGGCGAGCAGCCGCCACAGCGGTCTGTCCGCGCGTTTGGCGGCCAGGTCCCAGACGGCGTTGACGACCGCGCCGATCGCCATGTGCATCACGCCCTTCTCGGGTCCCAGCCAGCGCAGCTGGCTGTCGCCGGTCAGGTCGCGGTTCAGGACGGCGGGGTCGGCGCAGAGCTCGTCGACGGGCCGGCCGACCAGGTGTCCGCGCAGCGCCTCGATCGCGGCGACCTGTACGTCGTTGCCCCGCCCGATGGTGAACGCGAATCCGTGCCCCTCGTGCCCGTCGGCGGCGTCGGTGCGCAGGACGACGTAGGCGGCCGAGTAGTCGGGATCGGGGTTCATGGCGTCGGAGCCGTCGAGTTCGCGCGAGGTGGGGAACCGGACGTCGTACGTGTCGACGGCGGTGACACGGGCGGGGGTCGGGGGCACGAAGGGCCTTTCGGTGGGTGGCAGAAGCGGCACGTGGTCGTTCCTGGCGCATATTTATCAGACCACTTACCGGATGCGACACCTCCGAGGCGCGATTTCTCCCCCTCTGCACCCTCAGTGGTCCGACCACCATGAGGGCTAGACTGCGCGCACCGGCGACGGGAGGAGGGGCGTGGACGCGACCGCGACCGGGGACACGGGCACCGGCCCGGCCCCGCGGAAGGGCACCGTGACGCAGCGCGCCATCGAGCGGATCAAGGAGATGATCCGCGAGGGGCGGCTGCAGCCGGGCGAGCGGCTGCCCACCGAGCGCGATCTCGCCGTCCGGCTGGGCATCTCCCGCAGTTCGATGCGGGAGGCCGTCCGCGCACTCACGGTGCTGGGCGTGCTCGAGGCCCGGCACGGCTCGGGCATCTACGTGACGCGGCTGGAGGCCGGTGACCTGCTGGAGACCTTCGGGGTCGTGGCGGACCTGTCCCGGGGGCCGCGCCTGGTCGAGCTCCTCGAGGTGCGCCGGGCGCTGGAGTCGACGGCGACCGCGCTGGCCGCCGCGCGGATCGCACCGGACCAGCTGGCCGAGGTCGCCGGGCACCTGGCCGCGATGAACGCCACCGACGACCCGGAGGAGATCCTCGCCCACGATCTGGCCTTCCACCGCGAGATCGCCGCCGCGGCGGGCAACGGGACGCTGGCCGCGATCCTGGACGGTCTGTCGTCCCGCACCTTCCGGGCCCGGGTCTGGCGCGGCTACCAGGAGGAGGGGGCCTTCGCCCGTACCCGTCGCGAGCACGCCGCGATCCACCGCGCCCTGGCCGCCCGCGACCCGGAGGCCGCGCGAGCGGCGGCAGCGGCCCACGTGGGCGAGGTCGAGCAGTGGCTGCGCTCCCAACTGGACGGCTGAGCAGCCCGGTTGTTGCGGTGATCGGCTGCGCACCACTATGGTCGGCCGGGTGACTGCCGGGTCGGCCTTGGGCCACACACGAAAGACGCTCCCGGCCTCGGCGTGAGCCAGGCGGGGGTGTCCCCGCTCGCGCCCGGCCGAGGACGGCGCTCCTCCCGCGCCCCGCCCTCCTCTCCGCGTTCCTTTCCCGCTCCCCGCCGCGCCCCGCGCGGCGTCCCCGACGGAAACCGACCCCCGGAGACCAGACAGCCATGCCCGAGACGTCCACCACGACCGTCCAGTTGGACCACACCGTCGTCCTCGCCCGCGACCGCCGCCTGTCGGCGGAGTTCCTCGCCGTGATCCTGGGGCTGGAGGTCGGCGCCCCCTTCGGCCCGTTCCTGCCCGTCGACCTGGGCAACGGCGTGACCCTCGACTACTACGAGCAGCGCGACGAGCCCATACAGTCGCAGCACTACGCGTTCCTCGTCCCCGAGGACCGGTTCGACACGATGATCGCCCGCCTGGGGGCGGTCGGGGTCACCTACTACGCCGACCCGCACCACACCGAACCCGGCCGGATCAACCGCCTCTTCGGCGGTCGCGGCGCCTACTTCGACGACCCGGACGGCCACAACCTGGAGATCATGACCCGGCCCTACGCCCGCCCCTGAGCCAGGCCGCCGGCCGGCTCACAGCGCCCGGTACATGACGTGCAGACCGACCCGTCCGTGCCGGGGGTGCTCGTACGCCCCGGGGACCGTCCCGAGGACCGTGAAACCGAGGGAGGTCCACAGCCGTACGGCGGGGTTGGTCTCGACGACGGCGTTGAACACCATGCCCCGGTAGCCGGCCGCGCGGGCCTCGTCCAGCAGGTGCCCGGCGAGGGCGCGGCCGTGTCCCCGGCCGGCGTGGTCGGGGTCGACCATGAAGCCGGCGTTGGCGATCCGGGCCGCCGGACCGCCGTAGTTCGGGGTGAGGTAGGCGGAGGCGACGACCGCTCCGGCGCCGTCCTCGACGACGTACACCTGTTTCGCCGGGTTCATCCACAGGACCCGGGCGGCCTCCTCGGAGGTGTCCGGGTCCCAGGTGTACGTCTCGCCCGCGGCGACGATGCGGTGCCAGAACGGCCATATGCGTGGCCAGTCGTCGGCGACTGCTTCCCTGATCGGCATGGACGCGAGTCTGGCACGCTCCCGCACCCGGCGGTCACGCGGGGCGGGGAGGGCGGGTCCGGCGTCAGTCGACGCTGGGCAGGATATGGGGCTCGGCGAGGTCGTCCTCGTAGCCCGCCAGGCGGATCGGGGCCGACCTGGCCCACACGTCGAGGCTGCCGAGCTCGCCGGCCGGACGGCCCGCTCGCTCGGGGCGTTCCTTGACGGGCTGCTCCGCGTTGGTCTTCTCCGGTGTCACCGCGCACTCCTTATGTGTCGGTCACCCTCGGGACGTGCCGCGCCGGTCCTGCCGCGCCTGCGTCGTACGTCCGCCCGGGCATGAGGGGAAAGCCGTTCGGACGCGGTGGCGCCGGTTGATCGTAGGAGAGCAGGCCGCTGTGAAGCGGCGTGTCCCATGACGGACCGGTGGGTGTGGGTAGGACCCTTTACTGCTGCCCGTCCGCCTCAGATTAGCCAAATGAGCGGACCCCTGCTCGATGGGGCTGAAAACTCGATGTAACGATCTCCTGCCGGACCGTACTCGTTCCACCCCCATATGCCGCTATTTCACCATCGGAGCCGCTGCAACCGATCACTCGATCGGACTACAGGGGTGTCCACGTTTTCGAGAAGGTCGCACGATCACGGCGCAGTTCAGGTCCTGTTGGCCGGCACGCAAGCTCGTCATGGTGGTCTGCCGTACGGCAGAACGGCTGTCTTCCAGGAGGACCGGCGCATGGAGCTGCGCAGTGTCGAGGAGCTGATGGACCTGCTGTACGCCTGCCGGGGCGCCCGGGACGTCCCGGTTCCCGGCGGGGCCCCGGTCGACGCGTACGACCATGCCCTGCGGACCGCCGCGCTGCTGCGCCGGAGGCGCCCCGCCGACAAGGAGCTTCAGGCGGCGGGGCTGGTCCTGCCGGTCGGCCGGCTGCTGCAGCCGGGCGGGCCCTCCGACCGGGCCGCGGACGCGGTGCGCGCGCTGCTCGGCGGGCGGGTGGCGGAACTGGTCCGCCACCGGCCCCGGCACGGTCTCCGGGGCGAGGAGGACGACCTCCTCGCCCTGCGCACGGCGGACGAGGAGGCCCGTACCGCCTGCTTCGACGCCGGGGTCCTGGAGGACTGGCGCACGGTGCTGGAGCTGCTGGCGGCCCGCACCTCCCGGCTCGGCGCGGTGGACTGACTCCCCGCCGCCTCCGCCGGACGCCGGGCGGCCGCGTCACCACCTGCCGGGCGCGTAGTCCTTCAGGAAGACGCCGTACAGGTCCTCGCCCGCCTCGCCGCGCACGATGGGGTCGTAGACGCGGGCCGCGCCGTCGATCAGGTCCAGCGGGGCGTGGAAGCCGGCGTCCGCGAGGCGGATCTTGTCGGGGTGGGGGCGCTCGTCGGTGATCCAGCCGGTGTCGACGGCCGTCATCAGGATGCGGTCGTTGTCGAACATCTCCTGGGCGCTGGTACGCGTGAGCATGTTCAGGGCGGCCTTGGCCATGTTGGTGTGCGGGTGGCCCGCGCCCTTGTAGCCGCGGTCGAAGACCCCCTCCATGGCGGAGACGTTCACGATGTACGTCCGCTTCGCCGCGGCGGCCGCCATCGCCGGGCGCAGCCTGCTGATGAGCAGGAACGGCGCCGTCGAGTTGCACAGCTGGACCTCGAGCAGCTCGACCGGGGTGACCTCCTCGACCGTCTGCACCCAGCTGTTGGTGTCGTGCAGGTCCGGAACCAGACCGCCCGCGTCGATCGCGGTGCCCGCCGCGATCCGCTCCGGGGAGGCCGACCCGGAGACCAGGGCGAGGCCGGTGACGTCCTGCGCGGTGAGCGCGCCGGAGCCCGCGACCGGGAGCTCGGCCACCGCGCCGGAACCGAAGCCGCCGATCACCTCGGCGGCGGGCAGCTCACCGGCGGGCAGCGGCGCGGACTCGGCGGCGACCAGCTCGCCGTAGGCCTGCGGGGAGCGCCGTACGGTCTGCGCGGCGTTGTTGATCAGGATGTCCAGCGGACCGGCGGCGGACACCGACTCGGCGAGCGCGACCACCTGGGCCGGGTCGCGCAGGTCGATGCCGACGATCTTCAGCCGGTCGATCCACTGGTCGCTGTCGGGCTGCGCCTTGAAGCGGCGAACGGCGTCGTTCGGGAAGCGGGTCGTGATGGTGGTGTGGGCACCGTCGCGCAGCAGCCGCAGCGCGATGTACATGCCGATCTTGGCCCGGCCGCCGGTGAGCAGCGCGCGCTTGCCGGTGAGGTCGGCGCGGGCGTCCCGGCGGCTGCGGTTCTCGGCGGCGCACTTCTGGCAGAGCTGGTGGTAGAAGTAGTCGACCTCGACGTACCGCTGCTTGCAGATGTAGCAGGAGCGGGGGCGCTGGAGTATCCCCGCGATCGTGCCCTCCTCGGTGCGGGACGAGGGCAGGATGCCTTCCGTCTCGTCGTCGATGCGCTCGGCGGAGCCGGTGGCGGTGGCCTCGGTGACCGCCTTGTCGTGGGCGGTCTTGGCGGCCCGGCGCTCCTGGCGGCGGCGCTGCTTGACCATGCGGTAGATGTGCGAGGTGGCGCGGCGGACCGTGATCGCGTCCGGGTGGTCGACGTCGATCGTGTCGAGTTCCGCGAGCACGTCGAGGCACACGGCCAGCCGCTCCGGGTCGATGCCGGGCCCGTGCGCCACCACGTCCTCGCGCGCCACGGTGTCCCCGTGGGCCGCCGTGTCCGTGGCCCGGGGGCCGTCCTCTGTCACCGTCATCGCCGTTGCCGTTCCTGGTCTGCCGTGGCGGCGCTCCGGTCGCGCCCGCTGTCGAACGGGCGATTTTACGGAGCACCGGGCCGCAGCGCCAAACCCGTACCGGCCTGCGGCCGGGGTCGCGGACGGTGAGGGGCGCGGTGGTGGACGGTGAGGGGCGCGATGGTGGACGCGGCGACGGCCGGTCAGGCGTCGCACGCGGTGAGGAGCGTCTCCACCTCCTCGGTCACCGCGGCGGCCAGCCGGTCGAGGTCGGGGACGGCGGTACCGTCGGCGACCAGTCCGTAGTGGACGTGTCCGCGGTAGGTGGAGACGGCGACCGCCAGGGAGTGCCCGGGAGCGAGCGGCGCGAAGGGGAAGACGGAGCCGAGCGGGTCGCCGCCGAGCCGCAGTCCGAAGCCGGGCAGCGGCACGCTGGTGACCAGGACGTCGAACCAGAGCCGGGCCGCCTGGCCGAGCAGTGGTCCGCCGAGCCGGTGGCCGAGCGGCGGAACGTGGTCGGCGAGCAGGGCGACGGCGCCGGCGCCCCGGTTCGGTCCCGCGTCCTTGTTGCGGTCCATGGCGGTGCGCACCAGGGCGAGACGGGCGAGCGGTCGCGCCTCGTCGACCGGAAGCCTCGTCAGGTAGCCGGAGAGCCGGTTGCCCTGGGGATGCGCGGTGCGGGGACGGCGCCGGGAGACGGGGACGAGGGCTCGCGGGGCGACACCCTCACTGCCGTCGCCGCGCTCGTCGAGCCAGCGGCGCAGGGCGCCGGCGACGACGGCGATCAGCACGTCGTTGACGGTGCCGCCGACGCTCTTGCGGATCCGGTGCACGTCGTCGAGGTCGAGGACCACCCCGGCGGTGCGGCGGGTGCCGCTGGGTTCGCAGGTGAGCGCGGGCGACGAGCGCACGTCGAGGGTGGAGCGGGCGACACAGGCGCCGATGTCCAGGGCCCGGCCCGCGTCGGACAGGGCTCCGCGGACGAGGCCGGGCACGTCCCGCACGTCCGGGAGCAGTCCGCGCGGGGGCGCGGCGGGGCGCGGCCGGGGGGTGGGCAGGTCCATCGGGTCCATCAGGGCCGCGGCGAGGGTGAGGGCCCGCAGTCCGTCGGCGAGGGCGTGGTGGAACTTGAACAGGACGGCGAAGGAGACGCCGCCCTCCCCCGGCAGCACATGGGCCTCCCAGGGCGGCCGGGTGCGCTCCAGGGGGCGTCCCATGAGCCGGCCCGCCGCCGCGTGGAAGTCGGCGGCGGGGGCGTGCAGCCGGACGTGGTTCAGCGGATCGAAGCCGGGGTCGGTCTCCCGTTCGGCGCCGCCGAAGGCGAGCGTCTGGCGCAGCGCGGAGCCGAGCGGCCGGCGGAGGGCGGCGCCGAGCGCGGTGGCGGACGGGCGGCGCAGGACCGACGGGGAGGAGGGGCCCCAGGCCAGGGGCCGCCACACGTCGCGGATGCGCATGCGCAGGCCGGGCACGGCGGCGGCGCGGGCGGCGAGCAGATCCGCGGCATGGGCGGCCGCGGCGGGCGAACGGGCCGAGAAGACCCCGAGGGCCCCGAGATGCATGGGGTGCTCGGCGGACTCGATGTTCCAGAACGCCAGGTCGAGAGGAGCGAGCGGGTCTGCGTTCACGGGCTTGCCTCGCGTCGACGACGGGGGGACCAGCAGTCAACCGTCCGTGACCGATTACGGTCAAGTACGATCACGCCACACACAGTTAACATCAGATTACGTCTCCGCCCCTCCCGCCGGTTCGGCGGGAGGGGCGGAGCCCGGGGGGCGGACGGGGTCACCGCCGTCCGGCCGGGACCTCCCGACGGAGCGTCAGAAGGCTTTCCCGGAAAGCCGTACCGGGCGGCATCCGGCGCGCCCTTCGGGAGGGAACCCGCAACGGCACCCGGGGCACGAACGCCACCCGGACGGGTGCGGGCCGCCGGAGGAACCGCTCACCTCGCGGCGCCCTGTGCCGGGCACCCCGCGGGCCGCGCGCGCGAGGCGTCCCGGATCAGGGCGTCATGGGCGGCCCTCACCCGGGCGACGTCCGGCTTCAGTACGCGCCGGTCGTAGGTGAGCAGGCCGTTCAGCTCGCCCTCCACGTCCGAGATCTGCGTGTACACGGCGCCGTTGCTGCCCCGGCAGACCAGGGCCCGTACCTCGTCGAGCTTGGTGAGGTAGTCCTCGGTGTAGGTCTCCGGGTCGACGTCGACGTACGACTGCTGGACCGCCCAGGCGTGGCCGGGCACCGCGAGGCCGAGGCCGCCGTACTCACCGGTGACCAGGGCGCGCCGTCCGTCCGGGCCCGGTGGGAGCGCCGGGCTGGGATAGCCGTGTTCGTCCATGATGTCGCCGGCGTTGCCGTCGGCGCCGAGGTTGAGTCCCGACTGGTTGTTGACCAGGCGCGACGGATCCCAGGCCTTGGCCTGTTCGGCGATGCGGCCGATGTCGTACTGGCCCCAGCCCTCGTTGAAGGTGACCCACATGACGACGGACGGGCTGCTGAGGTGCTCGTCGATCATCTGCTTCATCTCGCGCTCGTAGCGGGCGCGGGAGGAGGCGTCGGGGTTCACCCCGGCCCTCATGGAGGGCATGTCCTGCCACACCATCAGTCCCAGCCGGTCGGCCCAGTAGAACCAGCGGTCCGGCTCGACCTTGATGTGTTTGCGCACGGAGTTGAACCCGAGTTCCTTGTGCACGCGCAGGTCGTACGCGAGAGCCTCGTCGGTGGGTGCGGTGTGCAGACCGTCGGGCCAGAAGCCCTGGTCGAGGGTGGCCATCAGGAAGACCGGTTCGCCGTTGAGGACCGTACGCGGCACCCCGTCGATCTCCTCGACGGCGATCGAGCGCATCCCGAAGTAGCTGCCGACGCGGTCGGCGCCGACGGTAACCTCGAGCCGGTACAGGAACGGGTCGTCGGGGGACCACAGCCGCGGGTCCGCGATCCTCAGGTCCAGCGGCTCCCCGGTGCGGCCGGTCGCCGTGGCGACCCTGCGCCGTCCGTCGTAGGCGGTCGCCCTGACGGGTACGCCGTCGCGGACGCCCGCCGCCTCCACGGTGAGCCGTTCGCCGGGCACGTCGGGCACCAGCTTCAGGGAGTCGACGTGATCACGGGCGACCGGCTCCATCCAGACCGTCTGCCAGATGCCCGAGCTGGGCGTGTACCAGATGCCGCTGGGGTCCAGGCGCTGCTTGCCGAGCGGCGGGTTCTCGCCGTTCGCGGCGTCGGTGGGGTCGTACACGCCGACGATGAGTTCCTGGCTGCGGCCGGGCTTCAGCGCGTCGGTGACGTCGGCGCTGAATTTGTCGTACCCGCCCTCGTGGGCGGCGACCTTCGTGCCGTTGACGTACACCTCGGACCGCCAGTCGACCGCGCCGAAGTTCAGCCGCAGCCGCTTGCCGGAGCCGATGCGCCAGTCGCGGGGGACGGTGAAGGTGCGGCGGTACCACATGCGGTCCTCGTGCCGCTGGATGCCGGAGAGCCGGGACTCCACCGGGTACGGGACGAGGATGCGCTCCCCCAGCGTCTTCCCGACGGGCGGCCGCTCTCCCTCCTCGGCGGCGGCGAACTGCCACTGCCCGTTGAGGTTGCGCCACTGGTCGCGGGTGAGCTGGGGGCGGGGGTACTCGGGGAGGGCGTTGTCCGGGCCCACTTCCTCGGCCCACTCGGTGGCGAGTTCGTGGGTGGAGCGGTTGGGCCCGCTGCTCATGAACACGTCCACGGGGTTGCCGTCGGCGGTGGCCAGGCCGCCCCGGCCGTCGTAGCGGACGTCGGCGGTTCCGCGCGCGGTGCCCGTCCTGTTGCCGACGACGGGTTCGCCGAGCGTGACGAGCAGGGCCCTGGGGTCGGCCGGGTCCCGCTCGGCGCCGGTCAGCGGCCACTGCGCACCGCCGATGACCGCGTCGACGTGGTCGGTGAGTTCGGCCGGGGGCTCGGCGAGCGGGCGCGGGAAGTCGAGCTTCAGGGTGCGTCCGGATCCGAGGACGGTGGCGGCGAGGGCGCCGTCGTAGTCGAAGCCGTCCGGCAGCCGGAACGCGGACTGCGGTACGGCTTCCTTGGTGCCGCCGGGCTCGGTCCAGCGCAGGTGGAGGTTGGAGCCGCCGTAGTGCTCGAAGTACTCGACCTTGATGTCGTGGGCCCGGCCGGCGGTCAGCTCGATCGGCTCGGCACTCTGTTCGCGGTCCCAGTCGTCGACCCAGTGGTCGATGGCGAGCCGGCCGTCGACCCACAGCCGGAAGCCGTTGTCTCCGATGATCGAGAAGGTGTGCGCGCCGGTCTCCTCCGGCACGATCTTCCCGGTCCAGCGGACGCTGACGTCGTCCGACCGGCCGGTGGTGAAGTTCAGCCGCGGCTCCAGGTTGTCGAAGTCGAGGTGCGGGTCGAAGGCGGTGGCCTTGAGCTCGTGGAAGTCGAAGGCGCCGGAGGCGGACTGCGTGTAGTACTCGCCCTTCAGTCCGTGGATCTCCACCGGGTCGTCCTCGGCCGCGGTCGCGGCCGGGCCGGTGGCGGTGAGCCCTGTGACTCCCAGCGCGGCGGCCAGGAACAGGGTGAAACGGTCTCTGAGTCGTCCGATGCGCACGGATCCTCCGTCTGTGAGGAAGGTGACGGCTCTCTGCTCGGTTCGCGTGCTCAGTGCTCGGTTCGCGTGCTCGGTGTTCTGTTCTGTGCGTTGTGTGTGGCTGTACAACGTTGTCACGAACAGTACTTGGCATAACAGCACGGTTTCCGCCGCTCGTCCAGGGACATGACAAAGGCCCCGGTGGTCGCACCGACCGGGGCCCGCCCCTCCCGCACCACCGCGCCCGTCCTGCCGGCGGGCGCGGGCGCTACGGCACCAGTTGTCCCTTGCCGAGGGCGATCACCCCGCTCTTGGAAACCGTGTACAGCTCCGCGTCCCGCTCCGGGTTGACGCCGATGGTCGCGCCGGGCGGTACCTCCACGTTCTTGTCCAGGACGGCACCGCGCACCACCGCGCCCCGTCCGATGTGCACGTTGTCGTGCAGTACCGAGCCCTGGACCACGGCCCCCTGGTCGATCACCACACCCGGTGACAGCACGGACCGGGTGACCTGGCCGCGGATCAGGCAGCCGGCGCTGATGATGGACTCGCCCGCCATGCCGCCGGCGTTGAACCGGGCCGGCGAGAGCTGGCCGGAGTGGGTGTAGACGGGCCACTGCCGGTTGTAGAGGTTGAAGGCGGGGCGCTCGGCGATCAGGTCCATGTGGGCCTCGTAGTAGGCGTCCAGTGTGCCGACGTCCCGCCAGTAGCCCTGGTCGCGGCTGGTCTCGCCGGGCACGTGGTTGGAGCTGAAGTCGTAGAGACAGGCCTCGCCCCGCTCGGTGAGCTGGGGCAGGATCGAGCCGCCCATGTCGTGCACCGAGTGCTCGTCCTCGGCGTCCCGCTGGAGCGCCTCGACGAGGGCCTTGGTGGTGAAGACGTAGTTGCCCATGGAGGCGAAGACGCGCTGGGGGTCGCCCTCGAGGCCCGGAGGATCGGTGGGCTTCTCCAGGAAACGCTCCACGGTCCGGCCGTCCGGGCCCGGGGTGATCACGCCGAAGGAGGAGGACTCGGCGCGCGGCACCCTGATCCCCGCCACCGTGACGCCGGCACCGCTTTCGATGTGCTGGGCGAGCATCTGGCGCGGGTCCATGCGGTAGACGTGGTCGGCGCCGAACACCGCCACGTACTCCGGCCGCTCGTCGTACACCAGGTTCAGCGACTGGAGGATGGCGTCGGCGCTGCCCAGGTACCAGCGCGGGCCGAGCCGCTGCTGGGCGGGGACGGGGGTGACGTAGTTGCCGAGCAGGCTGGACATCCGCCAGGTGGTGGTGATGTGCCGGTCCAGCGAGTGCGACTTGTACTGGGTCAGCACGCAGATCCGCAGGATGTCGCCGTTGACCAGGTTGGACAGGACGAAGTCGACCAGCCGGTAGGTGCCGCCGAAGGTGACCGCCGGCTTGGCGCGGTCGGCGGTCAGGGGCATCAGACGTTTGCCCTCGCCGCCCGCCAGCACGATTCCCAGGACCGAAGGACCACCACGACGCACGGCCGCTCCCCTCACGCCGAATTTCCCCATCCATGCCCCCGGGCGGCTGCCGCTAAGCCTGTTTGCGGATCTCCTCGTAGAGCAGGACCGTACGGCGGGCCACCGCGTCCCAGCCGAACTCGCCGACCGCGCGCTCCCGCCCGGCCCCGCCCATCCGCCGGGCGGCCTCCGGGTCGCCGACGACGGAGTCCAGAGCCCGCGCGAGGCCCTGCTCGAAGGCGTCGTCCACGGGGACGAGCACTCCGGTCACGCCGTCCTCCACGACCTCGGGAATGCCGCCGACCCGCGAGGCGACCACGGGGGTGCCGCAGGCCATCGCCTCCAGGTTGACGATGCCGAGCGGCTCGTACACCGACGGACACACGAACGCGGCGGCATGGGTGAGCAGCTGGACCACCTCGGGGCGCGGCAGCATCTGCGGGATCCAGTGCACGCCCGCGCGCACCCGGCTCAGTTCCTCGTACAGCTCGCGGAACTCCCGCTCGATCTCCGGGGTGTCGGGGGCGCCCGCGCAGAGCACGACCTGCGCGGCCGGATCGATGCCGCGCACCGCCCGCAGCAGTTGGGGCACGCCCTTCTGCCGGGTGATGCGGCCGACGAACAGGACGTACGGCCGGGACCGGTCGAGACCGATCCGGTCCAGCGCTTCGGTACCGGGGTCGGGCCGGTACAGCCGGGTGTCGATCCCGTTGTGCACGACGTGCACCCTGGCCGGGTCGAGGGCCGGGTAGCAGCCGAGGATGTCCTCGCGCATGGCGGCGGAGACGGCGATCACCGCGTCGGCGGCCTCGACGGCGGTGCGCTCGGCCCACCCCGACAGGGCGTAACCTCCGCCGAGCTGTTCGGCCTTCCAGGGACGCAGGGGTTCCAGCGAGTGGGCGGTCATCACGTGCGGAATGCCGTACAGCTCCTTGGCGAGGTGGCCGCCGAGGTTGGCGTACCAGGTGTGGGAGTGGACGAGTTCGCGGCCCTCGAGCGCCGCCGCCATGGCGAGGTCCACGGAGAAGGTGCGCAGCGCGTCGTTGGCGCCGTCGAGGGCGGTCCAGGGGCGGTGGCGCCGCACGCCGTCGGTGCGGCCCTCACCCCAGCAGTGCACCTCCAGGTCCACCAGGGGGCGCAGTTCCCGGGCCAGGAACTCGGCATGGACGCCCGCGCCGCCGTACACGTCCGGGGGGTACTCCCGGGTCAGTAGTCCCACTCGCACCCGCGGACCCCCTGTCTGAAAGGACGTTGCCCTCATGGTCACCCGGACGGGGCGCCCGGGGAAGGGCGTCCCGGGCGGGACCACGGAACCGGGCGGTACCGCGGAGTGTTCCGCGGTACCCGGAGTACCGCGGGAATGCCGGCACGAAGCCCCCCGGGGGAAGCCGTCAGGGTCCGTCCGCCCCGTCGTCCTCCCGGGTACCCACCCAGGGGATGACGGGGGCGTCTTCGTACTCCATCGGCAGTAGGACTCATTGGGTGCTCAGGGACGACGACGGGAACACCGGAAAAAGGCATCGTGTTGTCCATGAAAGCCGACTGTTCGCCGCGCCGGGGTCGGCGCCCCGGTCTCCCGCAGAGGAGCTGCCGATGAGCGCCCTCGCGTTGTCCGTGCTGCTGTCGTTCGTCTCCGCCGTGGCGTACGCGGGCGGAGCGATCGTGCAGGAGCGGGTCGCGGTCTCCTCACCCGGTGAGCAGTACGCGCCGCTGCGCCGGCCGGCCTGGTGGGCGGCGGTCGCGCTGAACGGCCTCGGCGGTCTGCTGCACGTGGTGGCGCTCGCCTACGGCCCGCTGAGCGTGGTCCAGCCGCTGGGTGCGCTGACGATCGTGTTCGCGCTGCCGATGGCGGCGCTGTTCGTCGGCCGCAGGGCGGGAGCGACGGCGTGGCGCGGTGCCCTCATGGCGACCGTCGGTCTCGCCGGTCTGCTGTCCCTGGTCGGCGCGTCCGACGCGCAGTCCCTCGACACCGGCCGGCGGGTGGCGGTGGCGCTGACCACGGCTGTCGCGGTCGTCGCCCTGATGGTCGCGGCCCGGACCGCGCAGCGGCACCCGGCGGTGCGCAGCATCCTGCTCGCCGTCGCCTCCGGTATCGCCTTCGGCATGTCGTCCGTCTTCACCAAGACCGTGGCGGTGGACTGGGCCGACGGCGTCTCGGCGGGGGACGTGCCGTCCCTCGCGGTGATCGGTGTGCTGGCCACGGCCGGCCTGCTGCTCTCCCAGGCCTCCTACCGGGGCGCCGGACTCGCGGCTCCGCTGGCCACGCTGACGGTGGTGAACCCGGTGGTCGCGGCGGCGGTCGGCCTCACGATGTTCGGCGAGACCTTCCGCTACGGCGCGACCGGCACGGCGCTCGCACTGAGCTGCGGCGTGGTGGCGGCCGGCGGTCTGATCCTGCTGACGACGGAGCGGCTGGCCCGCGAGCAGCAGCAGGCGGGGAGCGCCGGGGCGAACTCCCCGGTGGAGCCGGCCGGCTCGAGGTCTTCCCTGGTCGCTGCGGTCGCCCCGGCGGCTGCGGGTGGTGCGGTTGCCGGCCCGGTCGCTCCGGCGGTGGGGGTCGCGAGGGCCGGAATGGCGGCCGACGGGCAGTTCTCGAGGACGGCGGGTGCCGATTCGCTGTCCGGTTCCGTCGAGCGACTGCTGCACTCCGAGCTCGCCCGGGACGTACGTGCACGGGTGCCCGCCCCGGCCGCCGCGGGCTGCGCCCCGGCGGTCGGGGCCGCGAGGCCGTTGCCGCCGGCGTTCGCGTACGCGCCCTTCCACGGCGGCCCGTACCTCCCGACGCGCGTGCCGGACCGGCACCGCACGCGCGTCACATCCTGACGCCGCCCGCCCTCAGGTAGGCGACCGGGTCGATGTCCGATCCGAAACCGGGCCCCGTCCGCACCTCGAAGTGCAGATGCGGGCCCGAGCTGTTGCCCGTCGAGCCGGACCGGCCGATGCGCTGGCCCGCGGCGACCGACTGGCCGCTCCTCACCGAGATCGCCGACAGGTGCGCGTACTGGCTGTAGCGGCCGTCGGCGTGCCGGACCACCACCTGGTAGCCGAACGAGCCCTCCCAGCCTGCACTGACGACCGTGCCCTGCGCGACCGACTTGACGGACGTGCCGGTGGGCACGGGGAAGTCGACACCGGTGTGGTAGCCCTTCGACCAGGAGGAACCTGCCTGGTGATACGGCGTGCCCAGGGCGGCGGCGACCGGGGCCACGTGCGTGCCGCTCTTCTGGGTGGCGCGGTCCGCCCGTTCCTCGGTGCGCTGCGCGGGGGCTTTCTTCTCCGGCGCCTTCTTTTCGGGCGCCTTCTTCTCCGGTGTCCTGCTCCTGGATTTCTTGTTCTTGTCGGCCGTGTCCGCGGGTTTCGGGACGGGGCGGGCCGGTGCGGCCTTCCCGCCGGGCAGGGTGAGCCGCTGGCCGGGCAGGATCAGGTCGGGGTCGGTGCCGACGGTCGCGCTGTTCGCGTCGTACAGCCCGCGCCAGCCGCCGCGGACCCGCTCCTCCTCCGCGATGCCGGAGAGGGTGTCGCCGTGGACCACGAGGTACATCTCGGCGCGGCCCGCGCGGGACTGGGGGGTGTTCTGCGGCTTGACGTCCTCGACGGTGGTGGCGGTGCCCGTGCCGTTGTTGCCGCCGGTCTTCGCGTCGGGCTTGGCGTCGCTCTTCGCGTCGGCGCTGCCGGAGCGGCCGGCGGACGGGCGGATGTCGGGTGCGTCGCCGCCCCGGGTCAGTCCGGCCCGCTGCGAGCACGCCGGCCAGGCGCCGGGCCCCTGGCCGTCCAGGACCTTCTCGGCGATGGCGATCTGCTGGTCCTTGGTGGCCAGGTCCGCGCGCGGCGCGTACCGGGTGCCGCCGAAGGCCTTCCAGGTCGACTGGGTGAACTGGAGTCCGCCGTAGTAACCGTTGCCCGTGTTGATGTCCCAGTCGTCGCTGGACTCGCACGCGGCGACCTTGTCCCACGTGTCCACGTCGGCCGCCTCGGCGACCCCGGTCCCCAGAAGGGGAAGCGCCATTCCGGCACCACCCGCGGTGACGGTGAGCGAGGCCCGGTTGATCCTGTTCGGCTGGTACCGGCGATGCCGACCGCGCACGGCCATGGAGCCCCCCTCGACAACGCGTCAGAAGTGGCCAAAGTAAGCGTTGCGAACTGGCCGTGACAAGACGGCTATCAGCCGCGCGGATGCGCCAAGTGGCCGGTACTTTTCGTCCGTTGCGCCCCGCTTGGCGCCGTCGCCCGGCATGCTTCCGGCCGGGCGCGGCGCGTACGCCGGACACGTACGCGTGTGCCGGAGGGGCCCGGACGAGCCCGGAGCGTACGTACACGGGCGCGGACGAGTGATGAGTACGAAGAGGGCTCCCGCCCGTATGGGGCGGCGGGATGTCGTACGACCCGCGTGTGCGGACACGGTCACGGCACGTCAGGATGGTCGACGGGGGCCGGCCGGGCAGCGACCGGCAGCACCGACATCCCGGCAGTACCGATACCAAGGTCACTAGGAGTCAACCCAATGAGCAGTTCAGCGCAGATCGGCGTCACGGGTCTCGCGGTCATGGGCCGCAACCTCGCGCGCAACTTCGCCCGCAACGGCTACACGGTCGCGGTGCACAACCGGACGGCGGCGCGTACGCACGCCCTGGTGGAGGAGTTCGGGCACGAGGGCGGCTTCGTGGCGGCCGAGACGGCGAAGGAGTTCGTGGCGGCGCTGGAGCGCCCGCGGCGGCTGGTCGTCATGGTGAAGGCCGGTGAGCCGACGGACGCGGTGATCGAGGAGTTCGCGCCGCTGCTGGAACCCGGTGACATGATCATCGACGGTGGCAACGCCCACTTCGCCGACACCCGGCGCCGTGAGCGCGCGCTGCGGGAGCAGGGCATCCACTTCGTCGGCACGGGCGTCTCCGGTGGCGAGGAGGGCGCGCTCAACGGACCGAGCATCATGCCGGGTGGCTCGAAGGAGTCGTACGAGTCGCTGGGTCCGATGCTGGAGAGGATCTCGGCGAAGGCGGCCGACGGGGCGCCCTGCGTGACCCATGTCGGTCCCGACGGCGCCGGGCACTTCGTGAAGATGGTGCACAACGGCATCGAGTACGCCGACATGCAGCTGATCGGCGAGGCGTACCAGTTGCTGCGCGATGTCGCCGGGTACGCGCCGGCGCAGATCGCGGACATCTTCCGTACCTGGAACACCGGCCGGCTGGACTCGTACCTGATCGAGATCACGGCCGAGGTGCTCTCCCACGTGGACGCGGCCACGGGCAAGCCGTTCGTCGACGTGGTCGTCGACCAGGCGGAGCAGAAGGGCACGGGCCGCTGGACCGTGCAGATCGCGCTCGATCTGGGCGTGCCGGTCTCGGGGATCGCGGAGGCGGTGTTCGCGCGTTCGCTGTCGGGGCACGCGGCGCTGCGCGAGGCCTCGCGCGGGCTCGCGGGTCCGACGGCCGCGCCGCTCGGCGAGGCAGAGGCCGCGGCGTTCGCGGACCGGGTGGAGCAGGCGCTGTACGCGTCGAAGATCGTGTCGTACACGCAGGGCTTCCACGAGATCGCCGCGGGCAGTGAGGAGTACGGCTGGGACATCGACCTCGGCGCGGTCTCCGCACTCTGGCGCGGCGGGTGCATCATCCGTGCGGCCTTCCTGGACCGTATCCGCGCCGCATACGACGCCCGTGCCGATCTGCCGAGCCTGCTGTCGGACGAGACGTTCGCGCGGGAGATCGCCGACGCGCAGGACGACTGGCGCGAGGTGCTGGTCGCCGCGACCCGCCAGGGCGTGCCGACCCCCGGTTTCGCCGCGGCCCTCGCCTATTACGACGCCCTGCGCGCGGAGCGTCTTCCGGCCGCGCTCACCCAGGGGCAGCGGGACTACTTCGGCGCGCACACCTACCGGCGCACCGACCGCGACGGGTCGTTCCACACGCTGTGGGGCGACGACCGCAGCGAGGTCACCGCGTAGGCGGAGGATCCCTGACGGGCGCCCGGCGACGTGGTCGGCGGGC
>NZ_BBNN01000019.1:116952-302954 GCF_000829695.1 Streptomyces sp. NBRC 110035
GGGCGCCCGCGTGCAGTGCCGGCCGTCAGGTGAGCGGCGGGCCCGGCTCCGGGTTCGGCACGGGTTCCGGGCCCGGCGGAATCGGCGAGGGCGACGGTTCGGGCGGCCCCGGCGTCGGCGGCGGACCGGGAACGGGCGGCCCCGGGGCCGGCGGGCCCGGCGTCGGCGGCGGGGGCGTCGGTGCCGGGCCGGGGGGCGGCTCCGGGAGCGGGACCGGGTCGGGGTGGGGAGGCTGAGGAGCCGGGCCCGGGGCGGGTCCCGGCGGAACCGGATCCGGTGCGGGTCCGGGTGGGGCGGGGTCCGGGTGGGGTTGCGTCATGGCGGTGTCCTCCGGCCAGTCGGTCGGCCTCGGCTCTGGTGTGTCGGCTCTGGGCTACTCCCCCGCCTACCCGATGGCCGCGTCCCCAGTCACCCGCCCGCCTGAAGGGGGAGACCCGGGTGGCGCTACCGGCGCCCCACCCTCTCCGCGCCCGCCGCGAGTCCCGCCCGCGGGCTGGACAGCACCGGGACGGTGGTCGTGGTGAGGCGCTCCGCCGGGGCCATCGAGGCCTGGGCGAGCACGATCACGTCGGCGCCGGTGACGGCGTCGGCCGTGGCGGCGACCTGCCGCGCGTACGCCTTTGGGTCGCCCGCCTCGAAGCGGGCCCAGGCGCCCTCGACCAGCAGGGTGCGTACCTCGACGGGGCGGCCGGCGCGGTGTGCCTCCTCCACGACGAGTGCGGCCGTCGGCCCGAGCGTGCTCGCCAGGGCGGCGAGGACGGTCACACGCGGCCCGGCGGTCACGGCCGCGCGCGCCATCGGCCGGTCGACCCGCAGCACCGGCACACCGATCCGGTCGGCCGACGCCTCCGCGACCGAGCCGATGGTCGAGCACGTGCACAGCACGGCCCGAGCACCCGCGGCGACGGCCTCCCGCAGCCTCGCCCGTACGTCGTGGGCCACGGCCTCGGGCCCCTCCGCACGGGCCCGGACCAGCAGCTCCTCGTCGACGAGGTGCCGCAGCTCCAGCTCCGGACGGGTGTCGTCGCGCAGGGCGTCGAAGACCGGGACGTGGACAGGCGAGGTGTGCAGGAGGGCGAGCACGGGGGCGTCCAACGGCTCAGAAGCGCTCGGGACGCGCCGCCGGCCACTGCGTCGCCGTCCGGATCGGATCCGGGAGGACGGCCGGGGCCCGGCCTGGGTGACGTGCGGCCCACTGGGGGACGTACGGGCAGAGCGGGGCGACCACGACGCCCTCGTGGGCGGCGATGGCGTACAGCCCGCCCGCCGGGGAACCCGCGATGCCCTTGCCCTCGTGGGCGGGCCCGACAGCGGTGTGCGCCGGCACGAGTGCGCGCTCGGGGGATTCGAGGACGACGTACTCGACGATCCGGCCGACGGCCTCGCCGCCCTCGCCCGCCACCGCTTCCGGACGGCCCGCCGCCCTGTCGTCGCGGATCCCGATGTCACTCATGAACACGCCACGCCCCTGCCGCTGTCCGTCACGGGTACCACCGTGCGACTGCCACCGCCCGCTCCGGTCATGTCTCTCAGACCGTGGCGGCCTGTGGGCTGCGCTCCTGGTCCGACCCCGGCACCGGTGCGGACGGGTCGGCTCCCAGGGCGACGATGCGGTTGTCGCGGTCCACGTGCACCACCCGGGGTTCCAGCGCCCGCGCCTCGGCGTCGGTCACCTGAGCGTAACTGATGATGATCACCAGGTCCCCGGGGTGGACGAGATGCGCGGCGGCCCCGTTGATCCCGACGACACCCGAGCCGCGCTCCCCCTCGATGACGTACGTCTCCAGCCGGGCCCCGTTGGTGATGTCGACGATGTGCACGAGCTCACCGGGCAGCAGATCAGCGGCGTCGAGCAGATCGGCGTCGATCGTCACGGATCCCACGTAGTGCAGGTCGGCCTGGGTGACGGTGGCGCGGTGGATCTTGGACTTGATCAAAGTTCGCAGCACTTTAGACTCCTAGAAGACGGCTCCCCGCCAGCTTTCTGCAGGTCAGGGGCGTTGCTCACTGTACACCGGCACTCTTCACACTCGAAGATTCTGAGGAACATCGATCCCACTGGGCAAGAAGGTTCTCCACCTGCGCTTCCGCGTAGAATCAGGCTGTTTTGCCATCGCCGTCCAAGGAGCCGCTCGAGCACCTGCCTCGGAGTGTGCGAGGACTCATGCTGACCAGATGCCAGGCTCCCGACCGTGACCGGTCGATCGCGATCGCTACCACCTGGTGGGCAGCTGCGTTCCGGCCGCCTGCCCAGACTGCTACTCCAAGCCGCAAGGCAACGACAAGGAGAAGGAAGTGGAAAAACCCGAGCCGCAGAACGTCCCGCTGCACGTCTCGACAACAACCGGCGCCCCCCGAGTGATGACAGCAGGATGTTCGTCGAGGTACAGCGCGCGGATACGAAAGCGACAGCACTGAGTGGAGTAACCGGTGCCCTACTTGCGATCACTGCAGGGACGGCACTGTCCACACCGGTGAACTCGTCGCGCATGCTCAGCGTGGCTGTGGCGCTGGTGGGCGCACTGCTCGGGGCAGCCCTGGTATCGGCACTGATGGCCCTCCGCCCCATCTTCCCGAAGGACGACGGGCTCGTTTGGCGTGAGGAGTTCGTCGGCGGAGGCAGCGGAAGCAGGCACTCGCCGGCAGCCCTCCCGCCACGTCCGGTGAACTGCACCGCCCTGGTCGGTCCGGGCGCCGGTCCGGCACTGGGATCGCTCCTGCGCGGCCGACGCTGAGGGTGTTGGCCACACGTCCGGTCCGCCCCGTTCAGGTCACCGGGCCCGTGGTGGGCGGTGCCGGATCGTAGGCGGCCTGTTCGGTGAGGTCGCGCAGGCGCGTTGCGGCGGTGAGCATGTCCCGGTGGCTGGTGTAGAGGGCGTTGACGCCGAAGCGGAGCAGGTCGGGCGCGCGCATGTCCGCGATGACCCCGACCTCCGCGAGGGCGGCGGCCAGACCGCGGGCGTGGGCGTGGGCGTGGCGGAGGGTGACCTGGCTGCCGCGGCGGCCGGGTTCGGCCGGGGTGACGGGGGTGAAGCCCAGAGGGGTCAGGAGTTCGTCCGCGCAGCGCAGGAAGAAGCACGTCAGCGACAGGCTCTTGGTACGGAGCCGGGCCAGGTCGACGCCGTCGAAGGCGGTGAGGGCCGCTTCCAGGGCGAGCAGGGAGAGGATCGGCGGGGTGCCGATGCGGGCGCGGGCGATGCCGGGGGCAGGCGTGTAGGAGTCGGCCAGGGCGAAGGGATCGGCGTGGCCGGTCCAGCCCGGCAACGGGGTTTCCAGCGTGGTGTGGTGGCGTCGGGCGACGTAGAGGAAGGCGGGAGCGCCGGGGCCGCCGGAGAGGAACTTGTAGCCGCAGCCGACCGCCAGGTCCACGCCCAGGCCGTCGACGTCCAGGGGCAGGGCGCCGGCGGCGTGGCACAGATCCCACAGCGCCAGGGCCCCGGCGTCCTGCGCGGCCCGGGTCAGCGTCCGCATGTCGTACAGCTCGCCGGTGCGGTAGTCGACGGGCGAGTAGCTGACGACGGCGACCCGTTCACCCTCGGCGGCGAGGAAGTCCGGAAGGTCCCCCGGGCGCACGTGCCGGACCTCCAGGTCGCGGCGGCGGGCGACCGCGTCGGCGAGGTAGCGGTCGGTCGGGAAGTGCCCGGGGTCGGTGACCAGCAGCGGGCGGTCCGGGCGGAGGGCGGCGGCGGCGTCGAGGGCGGTGAACAGCTGCACGCTGGTGGAGTCGCCCGCGATCGTCTGCCCCGGCGCCGCCCCGATGAGCCTTCCGACGGCGTCGCCGACGCGCAGCGGCGCCTCCCACCAGCCGGCCGCGTTCCAGGAGCCGATGAGTCCGGTCGCCCACTGGCGCCGTACGACGTCGTCCAGGGCCGCCGGCACGGCTGCGGGCAGCGGGCCCAGGGAGTTGCCGTCGAGGTACACGACGTCCGGCGGGAGCAGGAAGCGGGCCCGGAGGTCGGCCAGGGTGTCGTCGGCGTCCAGCCGTGCGGCCTGCTCGTGCAGGGTGGCGGTTGCGGAGAGTGCGGTGGTCATCGATGTGCGGCCTCCTCGTCCGCGCGGCCGGCGTCCGCTGGGAAGTGGGCGGCCGCCATGTCCCGGAGGGTGTCGGCGACCGCGCGGGCGCCGGGTGCCCCGGGTTCGACGAGGGTGTAGTGGCCGGTGCCGGGCAGGACGACCGTCCTGAGGTCCTGGTGCGCGGCCGTGTAATCGCTGAACTGCGTGAGGGGGACCTCCTCGTCCGCGGAGCCGTGCAGGAGCACGGTGGGCACGCCCGTGGTCCCCGTGCCGCGCAGCAGGGTGAGGGGGTCGACCTCGGGCAAGCGGGCCGTGAAGTGCTCCTCGCCGCCGAGGAGTTGCAGGGCGGCGTCATCGCTGAGGCGGTCGCGGCGGGTGGCGGTGAGGTCGGTGATCGGGGCGAGGGCGAGCACGCTCGTCGGCAGGGTGCGGGTGTGCCAGCGGGAGGCGGGCGGCAGCAGGCCCCGGGCGGCGCACCACAGGGCCAGGTGGCCGCCGGAGCAGTGGCCTGCCAGGACGTAGGGGCGGCCTTCGGGCAGCGTGTCGACGATGCGGGCGATGTCGTCGAAGGTCTCGGGGTAGCCGCCCGCACCGCCGGACCGTCTGAAGCCCGGGAGCAGCACATGGAACCCCTGCGTGGACAGCCAGTCCGCGAAGGGGGTCAGGTGCATCCGGTCGTAGCGCCAGTAGCCGCCGTGCAGGAGGATCACCAGCGGGGCGTTCGGGTCCTCGGACGGCCAGGCGTCGTAGGACTGGTGGGGGTGGTCGCCGTAGCGGCCGTGCACCGGGGCCAGGACCGGCTTCAGGCTCAGGACCCGTCGCTCCTCCTCGGCCGCGAAGGCGGAGATCGGCCTAGAGGTCACCGCGCACCTCCCACAGTTCGGGAAAGACCGGCCGGGCCGCGCGCTGTTCGAGCCAGGCGAGCCCGGCGGATCCGGCGCTGCCCGGTTTGGCTCCCATGGCGCGGCGGACCACCAGGACGTGGTCGAACCGCCAGCGGGTGACGAGTTCGGCGATGTCGGTGAGCAGTTCGCCCAGGGCGAGGTGGGGGTGGTGCCGCGGACCGGCGTAGACGTTCCTCCACGCCTCCACCACGCCGGGGTCTGCGTCGTAGGGGCGAGTCACGTCCCGTTCGCGGACGTGGGCCGGGACCGGCAGTCCCTGGCGGTGGAGGTGGGCCAGCACGTCGTCGTACAGGGACGGTTCGCGGTAGGTCTCGGCGAGCGCCTCGTGGACGGCCGGGTCGCCGCGGTGGGCGCGCAGCAGCCCGGCGGACTTGTCGCCGAGGAGGAACTCCATGTGCCGGTACATCGCCGACTGGAAGCCCGAGGCCCGGCCGAACGCGGCCCTGAAGCCGTTGAACTGGGCAGGCGTCAGGGCGGCGATGGGCTCCCAGGCGCCGCTCAGAGCGGTCAGCGCGCGGCGGCTGCGCACCAGCGCGTCCATGGCGGCGGGCAGGTCGTCCTTGGCGAGGGCGACCTTGCCGGTGCGCCACTCGTGCACGATCAGGGTGAACCACAGCTCCATCACCTGGGTGGTGACGAGGAAGCCCATCTCGTCCGGGGCCTCGGTGAGCGGGTGCTGCAGCGTGTTGAGGACCGAGGCGCGCACATACGTGTCGTAGGGGCTGGCGCCCTCGAAGGGGCAGGTCAGGGTGGAGTCGGTGGCCGGTGCGTCGAGGGTGGTCGTGCGGTCGTTCATCACATCTCCCAGGAGTGCGTAGGGGTCACACACCGAGGTGGGCGCCGCCGGAGGCGTCGATCCACTGGCCGGTCACCCAGCGGGCGTCGTCGCTCGCGACGAAGGAGACGACGTCCGCGATGTCCACCGGGTCGCCGAGCCGGCCGAGCGTGGAGGCCTCGGAGTAGCGGCGGCGGATCTCCGGGACGGCGAGGGTGGGGTTGATCTCCGTCTCGGTGTAACCGGGTGCGACGGCGTTGACGGTGATGCCCCGCGGGCCGAGCTCCTGGGCCAGGGAGAGGGTGAGGTGGTCAAGGGCGGCCTTGGTCATGGTGTAGGAGACGATCGCCGGGAAGGCGACGCGGGTCGCGACGGAGGAGATGTTGACGATCCTGCCGCCGTCCCGCAGGCGGTCCAGTCCGCGCTGGATGATGAAGAACGGCGCCTTGGCGTTGATGGCGAAGACGCGGTCGTAGTCGGCCTCCGTCACCTGGGCGATCGGGCGGGGGACGGTGATGCCCGCGTTGTTGACGAGGATGTCCAGGCCCGCCGGGGCGTCCTGCTGCGCCAGGGCCTCGTCGAAGGCGGACCACAGGGTGTCGGCGTCGCCGGGGACGCCGAGTTCGGCGTGGACGGGGAAGGCGCGGCCGCCGTCGGCCTGGATCTCCTTGACGGTCCGTTCGGCTGCCGTCAGGTCGTGGCCGTAGTGGACCGCGACGAGGGCGCCTTCGCGGGCGAGGCGGTGACTGATGGCTCTGCCGATGCCCCGGCTGCCTCCGGTGACCAGGGCGGTCTTCCCCGTGTGGCGGGCGGTGGCGGTCATCGTGGGTCTCCTTCGCTGAGGGGTGGCGTGGCGCTGACGGATCAGGCGTGGAGTCGAACGTGCTCGGGATCGCCGATCAGGCGTCGAAGTCGAGGGTGATCTCGGGAGTGCGGGGCCTGGCGCGGCAGACGAGCGTGTAGCCGGCGGCGCGGTCGCGTTCGTCCAGGGCGTGCTGGCCGTCCGCCGTCACCTGTCCGGATACGACCTTCGCGCGGCAGCTGCCGCAGACGCCCTCCCGGCAGGCGTAGGGCACGTCGGGGTGGCTGCGCAGCAGTGCGTCGAGCAGGACCGGGTCGTCCGGCAGGACGGTGGCGGCACGGCGGCGCCCGTCGAGCAGGGCGGCGACCCGGTACTCCCCCGCCCTCGGCGCCTGCCCGGCCGGCTCCGGCTCCGGTGGCTGCCTGCCCTCGGCGGTGAACAGCTCCCAGCGGACGAGCGAGGGATCCGCGCCGAGGCCTGCCAGCGCGTGCCGGGCGGTGGCGACGAGGCCGGGCGGTCCGCACAGGGCGAACGTGGTGTCCGGGCCCGGCCGGGCGTCCACGGCGGCCAGCAGCCGGCGCACCCCGGACGCGTCCAGCCGCCGTGCGAGCGGACCGCCCCCACTCCCCCGGTCCTCCCGCGTCAGCACGTACAGGACGGTGAAACGGTCGACGAACTCGTCCTTGACCTCCGCCAGTTCATCGGCCAGCACGGCGTCGGCGGAGGTGCGCACCGAGTGGACCAGACTGACGCGGCAGGTCGGGTCCCGGCGCAGCGCGTGGGCGGCCATCGGGGCCAGGGGGGTGATGCCGGTGCCGCCCGCGAGGAGCACGTGATGGGCGCCCGGCAGCCGCGGCAGGGCGAAGGCGCCGGTGGGCGCGGAGAGTTCCAGACGCGCGCCCGGTACGAGCCGGGTGGTGGCGTACTCGCCGAAGCCGCCCGGGCCGGAGCGTTTGATCACCAGGCGGAGCGCCGAGGGGGCGTGCGGTGGTGGGCAGATCGAGTAACTGCGGCGCAGTTCGGTGCCGGAGGCCTGCCGGTGCCGGACGACGACGTGCCGACCGGGGTGGTGGGCGAAGACATCGCGCAGGTCGGTGGGCACGTGCAGGGTGACGGCGACCGTGTCGGCGCTCAGGTGACGGACCTCGCGAACGTCCAGCGGGTGCCAGCCGAAGCGGCGGGGCGGGCCTGCCGGTGCCTCGTCGAGGAGGGCGGGCGGGGCGGTGTTCACGGTGTGCCTCACAGCGCGGTCAGGTGGGGGAAGGGCTCGCGGCACGCGGTGCACCACAGCACCGACTGACAGCGGGCCGGGCCGAAGGCGCTGTGCGGCCGGGTGGCCCTTGAGCCGCAGTGCGGGCAGGGCACGGCGCCCAGCGCGACGGGGACCGGACTGTCGGGTGCCGGTGTCACGGGTGGCGCGATGCCGTGCGCGGCGAGGGCGCGCCGCCCCTCGGGGGTGATGCGGTCCGTCGTCCAGGGAGGCGTCAGGACGTGCCGGACGCGGCCGTCCGGGTGGCCGCAGGAGGTCAGGACCTCCCGCACGGCGGCGGTGATCTCGGGCAGCGCGGGGCAGCCGAGGTAGGTGGGCGTGATCTCCACCTCCAGCGCGCCGTCGGCGCCGGGGGCGACACGGCCCACCACGCCGAGGTCGCCGAGGCCGATCACCGGCAGTTCCGGGTCCGGGAGCGCGGCCACCCGCTCGCGCACCTCCTGGGCGGAGCGGCGGGCTGTGACCGGTGCGGGGGTGGGTGCGTTCACCACGTACCTCCGGGGAACTGCCGCCGAACAGACTGCAGTTCGGCGATCAGTGGCCCGAACTCCTCGGTGTGCAGGCCCGCGCGGCCGCCGGTGGCCGACCAGGTGGGAGCGGGCACGGCGAGGCCCGCCTCGGTGACGACGCCGGTGACCCGCCCGAGCCACGTGTCACGCAGGGGTGCCGGGGAGGGCACGGCGCCGGAGGCGGCCAGGCGGCGCAGGAGGTCGTCCTCCTCGAAGAGTTCGCCGGTGTAGGGCCACACCCGCTCCAGGGCGTGTCGCATGCGGCGCGCGCTCTCGGCGGTGCCACGTCCCAGCGTCACCGTCCAGCGGTCGGCGTGCAGCCGGTGGAAGGCGACCTCCTTGGCGGCCCGGGCCCCGAACGCGGCGAGCTCGGGGTCGGTGCAGTGCGCGAGGCTCTCGTAGTGGAGGACGGCGTAGTGGGTGTAGGCGAGTTGCCGGGCCACGGTCACGGCGAAGTCGCCGTTGGGCAGCTCGGTCAGCAGGGCGTTGGTGAACTCGCGCTCCGAGCGAGTGTAGGCGAAGTCGTCCTCGGTGCGGCCGGTTCCGTCGAGGCGGCCGGCGCGGGTGAGCAGCGCGCGGGCGTGGCCGATCAGATCGAGGGCGATGTTGGACAGGGCCAGGTCCTCGTCGATGGTCGGCGCACGGGTGATCCACTGGCACAGCCGCTGCCCGAGGATGAGCGCGTCGTCGCCGAGGCGCGTCACGTACCGGGCCAGATCGGGGTCGGCAGCGGACGGCGGCACGTCCGGCAGGGTGCCGGGGCGCACTGCCACAATGTCACTCGTCGTGCTCACCTTCGGGGCCTTTCTCGGTCAGCGGCGCGTAGTGCTCGGGGTAGCGGTACGGCTTGTGGCGGGCGCCCGCGAAGTACGGGTCGCGTTCGTCCGGCGAGGCCGTGTGCACGGCGTCGGAGCGGACCACCCACAGCGACAGGGGCTCGCCCCGGCGCGTGTACAGGTCGCGGGCGGCGGCCAGTGCCGTGTCCGGGCCGGCGGCACGCACCGACCCCACGTGCTGGTGCGCCAGGCCCCTGCGGGCGCGCAGGAACACCTCCCAGGACGCCGGCGCGCCCTGTCGTGCCGCGCTCATGCGGCCGCTCCCCGCGGCTCGTCCGTCCTCGCGGCGTACGCGACGGCGGCCTCCCTGACCCAGGCGCCGTCCTCGTGCGCGGCCAGGCGGCTCGCGATGCGCTGCCGCGCCCAGTGGGTGTCGTCGCCCAGGGCCGTGCGGTAGGTGTCCCAGTCGACGGGCGTGAAGTCGTAGTGCTCGCGCTCCTCGTTCCAGCGGATCGCCGGGTCGGGCAGCGTCAGGCCGAGGCGCTCGGCCTGCGGGACGCAGGTGTCGACGAAACGCTGGCGCAGCTCGTCGTTGGTGTGGCGCTTGATGCCCCAGGCCATCGCGCGGCGGGAGACCGCGGCCCCCAGCGCGGCGGTCCGCGCGTCGGTGCCGCCCGCCTCCGTGTCGGGCGGTCCGAACATCAGCGCCACCGCCGGCAGCCACCAGCGGTTCACCGCGTCCTGCGCAATCTCCTTCTGCTCCGGGGTCCCCTCGCACAGGGCGCGCATCAGGTCGTAGCCCTGACGCACGTGGAAGGCCTCCTCCTGGCAGACACGGCGCATCGCCCGGGCATAGGGCCCGTAGGACGTACGGCACAGGGGTGCCTGGTTGATGACGGCGGCGCCGTCCGTCAGCCAGGCGATGGCGCCGGTGTCCGCCCAGGTCAGCGCGGGATGGTTGAAGGTGGCCGAGGCGCGCTGCCGACCCTTGTGCAGGGCGTCCAGCAGGTCGGCGCGGTCCACGCCGAGTGTCTCGGCCGCGGAGTACAGGTACAGGCCGTGGCCCGCCTCGTCCTGCACCTTGGCGAGCAGGACCGACTTGCGATGCAGGGACGGGGCTCGGGTGAGCCAGGCGCCCTCGGGCTGCATGCCGATGATCTCGGAGTGGGCGTGCTGGGCGATCTGACGGACCAGCATGCGGCGGTAGCCGTCGGGCATCCAGTCGCGCGGTTCGATCGCCTCGCCGTCGGCGATGAGCGCGTCGAAGTGGGCGAGCAGGTCGTCCTCGTCCGCGGTGGCGGAGGCCGTGGTGGTGGCGGTGGCGGTGGTGGTGGCGGTGGTCGACGCGGTCACCGGACACCGCCCGGACGTGCGGCGGCCATCGTCACGGTGCTGTGCTCCCGGGCACCGCCCGGGCGTGCGGTGACCGTCGCGGCGGTGTCGTGCTGCGGGCACCGTCGCGGGGACCGGACCCGTACCGGCTGCCTGGGCACGCACATCACTCCTTCGGTTCGACGACCGCCCGTGCGGGGTGCCGGGCGGAGCGGGTTGCTTCGTTGCGGTAAGAGGCCGGGCGCGCGGCCCGGCTATCCCCGGCCCGCGAGGTTCGGGTGCGTGACAAAGCTCACGGGGCGGTCCGGGGAGTGCGGCCGGGCGCGGCGGCCTCTTGAGGAGGTGACAGTCGTAGACCGCGGCGGCCGGCACGCCGAGGCGAAAGGGGAAACCATGAGCACCATCAGGGAGTTGCTGGTCGAACTCACCGGCACCGTCGAGTACGCCGACCGGATCGGCAACGACGCCGACCTGGCCGCCAGCGGCATCGACTCCGGGGACCTGGTGCGCCTGGTCCTGCTGGTCGAGCAGCGGCTCGGGGTCGAGATCACCGCCGAGGACATGGAGGAGCTGCGCACGATCGGTGACTACGAGCGTTTCGTGGCCCAGCGCGCGGGCGCCGGCGCGAGCGGCGGTGCGTGATGTGGCTGACGCAGCTGCTGGAGCGCAACCGCCAGTGCCGGCCCGGCCGGATCGCGCTGGTCGACGACGAACGCAGCGTCACCTGGGCCGAGCTGCACAGCCGTACACGGCAACTGGCCTACGGCCTAGCTGAGTTGGGCATCGGGCGGGGTGACCGGGTGGCCGTGCTCTCCAAGGACCGGATCGAGGTCCTGGAGAGCTACTTCGCGCTGGCCCGCCTCGGCGCGCTGTTCGTGCCGCTCAATCACAGCCTGACCGAGCCCGAGGTCGCCGGGATCGTCGAGCGGGTCGGCGCGGTGGCCATCCTCGGCGAGTCCGAACTGCTGGACCGCCACGCCGAACTGCCGAAGTCGGTGCGCCTGCGGGTCGCCTTCGACAAGCCCGCCTTCGCGGCGCTGGGCACCCTGGCCGAAGAGCGGGAGCTGCCGGACGTCGCCGACACCGACCCCATCGCCGTACTGCACACCTCGGCGACCACCGGGCAGGCCAAGGGGGGCACGGTCGACAGCGCGTCCTTCCGCGCGATCGCCCTCGGCTGGCTGGTGATGGCCCGCCCCACCGACGACATCGTCATGGTCAACTGCTGCCCGCTGTACCACGGCAGCATGGTCGTGTCCCTCACCTACCTGGCGGCCGGCGCGACGATCGTGCTGATGCCCGGATTCACTCCGCAGCGGGCGCTGTCGGCGGTGGAGCGGCACCACGCCACGCACATGTGGCTGGTGCCTCAGATGCTGCGCTTCATGCTCCAGGCGAAGGCGTCCGGGCACACCGACCTGTCCTCCCTGCGGGAGGTGCTGTACGGGGCCGCCCCCATGCCGCTCGACGTCTACGCCGACGCGGTCGAACGGCTCGGGTGCGGCTTCCGGCAGGTGTACGGCATGACCGAGGTGGGGGGCCCGTTCGTCACGCTCGGTCCCGACGAGCACCCCGCGCCCGGGGACGTGACCGCCCGCATCCCGTGCGGACGGGTCGTGCCGGGCATGTCCGCCCGCGCCGTCGACGAAGCAGGCCGGGAACTGCCGCCCGGCGAGATCGGCGAGATCGTGGTGCGCGGGCCGGGCGTCATGCAGGGCTACTGGAACGACCCGGAGGCCACCCACGAGATCACCCGCGACGGCTGGATCAGGACAGGTGACCTCGGCTTCATGGACGACGAGGGCCGCATCAGCCTGGTGGACCGCACCAAGGACGTGATCATCCGCGCGGGTCAGAACGTCTACCCCTCCGAGATCGAGCGCGCCCTGATGACCCACCCGGCGGTCCGGGACGCGGCGGTCGTCGGCATGCCCGACGAGGACTACGGCGAGGTGCCGCTGGCCTACGTGTCCCTGGAGGCGGGCGCGGAGCCGAACACCGCGGAGTTGCTCGCACACGTGACGGGGCTGCTCGCGCCGTACAAGCGGCCGCGACGGGTGGAGTTCATCGAGCAGGTGCCGCGCAATCCCGCCGGCAAGATCATCAAGAAACTGTTGCGGGTTTGACTTCCTCCCCCGCCTAAAGGCGGGGGATTCCAGCGGTCGCCCGCTGGGGTTCCTGCTTCACCGACGACCGCCCCGTCCGGGAGGACTCCCGTTGAGGTCTTACACCGTCTCCACAGGCAGATGCCGCCAGCCCGGCGGCCAGGATGTTGCGTGCCGCGTTCACGTCGCGGTCATGCACCGCACCGCAGGTGCACGTCCACTCACGGACGTTCAGCGGCAGCTTCGCCGCGACCGTGCCGCAGCTTCCGCACAGCTTCGAGCTGGGGAAGAAGCTGTCGATCACCACGAGTTCGCGCCCGTACCAGACGCACTCGTACTCCAGCATCATGCGCAGCCCCGACCACGAAGCATCGGAAATGGCGCGCGCGAGCGCGCCGTTCTTCAACAGGTTGCGCACGGTGAGATCCTCGATCACGACCACTTGGTTCTCGTGGACGATGCGCGAGGTCAGTTTGTGCAGGAAGTCGCGGCGCCGGTCAGCGATCCGCGCATGGACCTTGGCAACACGACGACGGGCTTTCTCCCGGTTCGCCGAGCCCTTCGCCTTGCGGGACAACTCCCGCTGCGCCCTGGCGAGACGGGCACGGTCGCGGCGTTCGTGCCGGGGGTTGGCGATCTTCTCCCCGGTGGACAGGGTCACCAGGGAGGTGATCCCGGCGTCCAGACCGACCGCCGCATGCGTGGCAGGGGCCGGGGCGATGGCGTCCTCGACGAGCATCGACACGAACCAACGGCCCGCGGCGTCACGGGACACCGTCACCGTGGTCGGCTCCACACCCTCGGGCAGCAGACGCGACCAGCGGACGTCCAAGGACTCCGCCATCTTGGCCAGAGTCAGTCGCCCGTCGCGCCAGGTGAAAGCGCTGCGGGTGTACTCGGCCGAAGCACGGGACTCCTTGCGCGACTTGAAGCGCGGATACTGCGCGCGCTTGGCGAAGAAGTGGGCGAACGCCGTCTGCAGGTGGCGCAGCGCCTGCTGGAGTGGAACGGAGGACACCTCCGTCAGGAAGGCCAGCTCCTCCGTCTTCTTCCACTGGGTGAGCGCGGCGGAGGACTGCACGTAGGAGATACGGCGCTGCTCGCCGTACCAGGCCCGGGTGCGCTCCTCCAACGCCTTGTTATAGACGAGGCGGACGCAGCCGAACGTGCGCGACAGCTCCGCCGCCTGCTCGTCCGTGGGGTAAAAGCGGTACTTGAACGCCCGCTTGACCTGCTCCACCATATCTCACACTCCATCAGCTCCCTTGTGAGAGGCGGATGTTGGCCGGTGGGCGGTGGACGCCGATCCGCCCCGGAGGCGAACCGACTCCTCTTGCCCCGCTCCGCAGGAGCTTCGTTTCCTCCCCGGCCTGAAGGCCGGGGTATCCACGAAGGAAGACCCCGATGAGCGCGCGCGAGGGCTGACGGCGATGAACGAACGCCCGACGCGCACCGGGCCGGCCACGACGCGGACGCCGTGGCCGGCCCGAGCTGGTGCGGAGCTTGTGCCGGCGGTTCAGGGCTGCGGGAGACCCCTGTGGCCTGGCCGGGCTGAAGAGGGGCCGCACTGTGGCAAGCCGTTGCCGTGGGTGCGCGATGACCTGGCCGCGCTGCGTCCGCTCCTTCTCGCGGCCGGGCTCGGGCTCGGTGTCGCGGCCGTATCCGAACCGGGTGCGGAACCGGCCGGGCCCGCCGAGGCGGCTGCCGCGGCCTCGATGCCGGAGCAGCGGCGGCGGGAGTTCCTGGCCGGCCGGCGGGCCGCCCGGCGGGCCCTGTGGGCGGTGGGGCTGGACTGCGGTGAGATCCCCCGGTCGGGGCGCCTGCCGGTGTTCCCGCCGGGCCGGGCCGCGTCGATCTCGCACAGTGCGGGGATCGCCGTCGCCGTGGCGCGCGGTGCCGACGGGTTATTGCCTCTCGGCTGTGACCTGGAGCTGCGGCCCCTCCCCCGCGCAGCGGACCGTCTGGTGCTGCGTGCGGACGAGGAGCCGCTGCTCGCGGTCTGGTCGGTGACCGCGTTGTTCTCCGCCAAGGAATCTGCCTGGAAGGCCCTCGCCGTGGCGGACGGGGGCCTGCGGGACTTGCGGGCCTCGTCCTGCGGGGACGAACTGCGTGTCTGCCTTCGTGTGGATCCCGCGCGTGCCGTGCGGGTGCGGGTCGTGCACGTCGGGGCGGCGGGAGTCTTCAGCTACGTGACCGGCCGGGATGCCATCCCCGGCTGACGGAAGCCGCCCGTCCCCGGGTGCGCCGGGGACGGGCGGGGCGACGGGTCAGCGCTCCGGCGTCGTGCCGCCGTCCCGGTAGGAACGCCGCACTGCGTCGGCCGCCTTGTCGGTCTGGGCGTCGTACTTGTTGCCCGTGCGCTCGTCGGCCATGCGCTCGGCGCCCGAGACGCCCTTGTCCGCCTGGTCGGGGTGGCCCTTGGCCATCTCCTTGGCCTTGTGCATCATGTCGCCCAGCTTGCCCATGGGGGGTACCTCCAAGAGGTCGCGTGCGTCGTACCCCGCCGCAGGTACCCCTCAGGCCACGGGCGAATCACCCCAGGTCGCCGACCCGGGCCGCCATGTTGCCCGCCGGGTGCCGGTTGTCGTGGATGAGCTGGTGGGCGAGGCCGATCTCGTCGAAGTCGAAGGTCTGGGACAGGCACGGATCGATGATCCCCTGGTCGATCAGCCGGGTGACCTCACGTGCTTCCCGTGCCGTGGCGACGTGCGAGCCCTGCAGCCGCTTCTGTCGCATCCACAGGAACCGCAGGTCGACGTCGCCGTTGTAGCCGGTGGTGCCGCCGCACAGCACGACCATGCCGCCGTTGCCGCACAGGTACAGGGAGGTGGGGATGGTGTCGGCGCCGGAGTGTTCCAGCACGATGCGCGGGCTGCGGCGCTCGCCCAGCACCTCCCAGAAGGCCCGTCCGAAGGCCCTGGCTCCCGACAGCCAGCGTGCCATCGCCGCTTCGTCGGAAGTGTCCGGGAGCCTCCCCCAGTGGTCGAACCTCCGCCGGTCGATGAAGCCCTCGGCGCCCAGCTTGAGGCAGAACTCGCCCCGTTCCTCGCTGGAGACGACCGCGACGGGGATGCCGCCGACGTGCCGGACGAGCTGGATGGCGATGCTGCCCAGTCCGCCCGCACCACCCCAGATCAGTACCGGGTCGCCGGGGCGGACCGTGTGCGGCGGCCAGCCGAAGAGCTGGCGGTAGGCGGTGGCGGCGGTCGCCATGTAGCACGCGGCCTCCGCCCAGGACAGCCGCGCGGGCTTGGGGTGGCACATGTAGTCGTCGACGACGGCGAACTGGGCGAACGAGCCGTAGTTCTCCTCGTAGCCCCACACCCGCTGGCCGGCGGACCACGTGGGGTCGCCGCCGAGACGGATGTCCTCGGCCTTCTCGTCCCAGCGGTTGGCGAGGACGACGACCTCGTCGCCGAGCTCCACCCCGCGTACGTCCTCGCCGACCGCCCACACGATCCCGGACAGGTCGGAGCCGCCGATGTGGAAGTCCTCTGTCGCGCCCGCCTTCTGCCGTGCGGCGATCACGTCGAGCGGCGAACCGAGCGCCGCCCAGACGTTGTTGTAGTTGATGCCGGCCGCCATCACCTTCACCAGGACCTGGCCGCGCCCCACGGGCGGCACGTCGACCACCTCGGTACGGAAGGCGTCGACGGGCTGTCCGTAGCGCTCACGGCGGATGAGCGAGGCGTACATCTTCTTCGGGGCGGTGCCGATCTCGGGGGCGTCACCGAGTTCGTAGAGGTCCTGGGTCGCTTGCACGCTGGTTCTCCTCGTCGCGGGTTTCACGGGGAAGGGGTGTGCGGGCGCGGTCGCCGAGGGCGCGCAGTGCCTTCGCGACCGCTTCGCCGATGCGGGCGATGGGTCCGGGTTCGGTCATCTCGTAGTGGCCGCCGGGCACGCGGTGGTCGTGGAGGGTTCCGTCGACGTGCGGCCGCCAGCTGTCGGCCTTGCCGGGCAGCACCGCCAAATCCGCCGGGTGTTCGGTGTGCTGCTCCTCGGCGGCGCTGAAGAACAGCACGTCACCGCGGTAGGTGCCAGGGGCGAACTGGGGCGCGATGCGCAGGTTGTTGCGCATGACGGCGGCGATGGCGGCGGCCTCGGCGCCGGTGACGGGGACGCTCGCCGGGTCGGCCGCGACGCGGGCGTCGATCTGGTCGAGGACCGCCTCCACGGGGGCCTGTGCGTCGGCGGGGAGGCCGGCCACCCTCGACAGCAGGGCGGCGACCTGACGCTCTGTGGCGTCGGCGTCGTGTGCAGTGCCGTGCGGCTGGGGTGCGTCGAGCATGGCGAGGAGTTCGACCTGCTCGCCGTCGCGTTGCAGGGCGCAGGCCATGGCGTGGGCGACGAATCCGCCGTAGGACCAGCCCAGCAGCCGGTAGGGGCCGCGGGGTTGCACCTGGCGTACCAGGTCGAGGTAGTGGGCGACCATGGCGGCGGCGTCCGGAGCGGGCGGCCGGGTGCCGTCGAGGCCGGCGGCCTGGATGCCGTACACCGGCTGGTCGCCGCCGAGGTGGGGCAGCAGGCCCGTGTAGCGCCAGGCGACGCCCGCGCCGGGATGGACGCAGAACAGGGGGGCGGCGCTGCCCTCGGCACGCAGCGGCAGCAGCGGGCCGAGCGCGGAGGAGGTGACCTCCGGGGTCTGCCCGTCCGGCCGGCCGGCCGCGGCGAGGACTCCGGCCACGGTGGGCGCGGCCAGCAGGGTCGCCGCGGGGACGTCGAGGACGCCGGTCTGGCGCAGCCGTCCCGCCAGCAGCACGGCGCGCATCGAGTCGCCACCGAGGTCGAAGAAGTTGTCGTGCACCCCGATGCCGCCGATGCCGAGGGTCTCCTCCCAGAGCCGGGTGACCTCCCGTTCGCGGTCGTCGCGGGGCGGTACGTGTTCGGTCGTCAGCCGGGGCCGGGGGGCGAGGCCGGGGCCTGCCGCTGTCGTGGTGTCGTCGGAGGGGGCGGGCTCCGTCCGGGCGCCGGGCGCGTCGATCCAGTGACGGTGGCGCTCGAAGGCGTACGGGGGCAGCGGCACCCACCGGGGCGCGCCCGGCACCGGGGGCAGCGCGCGGTCCACGCCCGCGCTCCACAGCCGTCCCAGCGCTTCGGCGAGGACGAAACCGTCGGACGCCTCGGCCTTGGCGTGGCGCATGGTGGTCACCGTCACCGGCGTCCGGTCGGTGAGGCGGCCGGCGGCGAGCTTGCTCAGGGTGTCGCCCGGCCCGATCTCCACGAGGACGGGGTGCAGCCGGTCCCACAGGGCGGTGATGCCGTCGGCGAACCGCACGGTGTCGCGGGTGTGGGCGAGCCAGTGCTGGACGGAGGTGGCCTGGGCGTCGGTGACCCAGGTGCCGGTGACGTTGGTGACGTACGGGATGCGCGGCGGGCGCAGGGTGACCTGGCGCAGGTGGGTCTCGTAGGCCGGCAGGACCGGGTCCAGGACGTGCGAGTGGGCCGCGACGGGGATGCGCAGGCGGCGGAACGGGATGCCGCGCCGGGTGAGTTCGGCCTCGAAGCAGGTAACGGCGCCGAGGTGTCCGGCGACGGTGCAGGCGGTGGGGCCGTTGACGGCGGTGAGGGACAGGTCGGCGTCGAGCAGCGGCCGGATCTGTTCGGCCGGGGCGGCGACGCCGACGGTGGCTCCGCCGGCGGAGCTGATGAGCCGGATGCGTTCGGTGACCAGGGGCAGCATGTCGGCGAGGTCGATGACGCCGGCCAGGCAGGCGGCCGTGTACTCGCCGAGCGAGTGGCCGATCAGCGCGTCGGGGCGCACGCCCGACTCCATGAGTGTACGGGCCAGGGCGTACTCGGTGACGACGAGCCCGAGGAAGGCGGAGGTCTCGTCGGGCCGTTGCTCCTCGAAGAGGGCGGTGCGCAGGTCGGCGTCGAGGACGGGCCGCAGGATGCGGGCGCACTCGTCGACGGTGTCGCGGTAGACGGCCTGGTCGCGGTACAGCTCCTTGCCCATGCCCGGGTACTGGGTGCCGCCGCCGGGCAGCAGGAACGCCACGCGGGCCGGGCCGTCGGCGAGCGGAGGGGTGGCCGGGGTCGCGGAGCGCAGTGCGTCCAGGGCCTCCTCGCGGGTGGCCGCCGTGACGGTGAGCCGGTGGCGCAGTGCGGGCCGGTCGGTGCGCAGGGAGTGGGCCACGTCGTCCAGGCGCAGGTCGGGCCGGCGTTCGAGGTACCGGGCGAGTGCGGTGGCCTGGCCGCGCAGGGCGCCGGCGGTGCGCGCCGACAGCGGCAGCACGAGACGGCGACCGTCGTGGGGCGGGCGGGGCGGGGCGGGGGGCGTGCGGGGGGCTTCCTCCAGGACGACGTGGGCGTTGGTGCCGCCGATGCCGAAGGCGCTGACGGCCGCCCGGCGGGGGTGGTCGCCCTCGGGCCACTCCTCCAGTGCGGTCGGCACGCGGAAGGGGCTCGCGTCGAAGTCGATGAGCGGGTTGGGCCGGTCGAAGTGCAGGCTCGGCGGGATCTGCCGGTGCTCCAGGGCCAGGACCGCCTTGATGAGTCCGGCGATGCCGGCGGCGGCTCCGAGGTGGCCGATGTTGGTCTTGACCGAGCCGAGCGCGCAGAACCTGGTGCGATCCGTGCTGTGCCGGAAGGCTTCCGTCAGGGCGGACACCTCGATGGGGTCGCCGAGTTTGGTGGCGGTGCCGTGCGCCTCGATCAGGCCGATGGTGGCGGCTTCGACCTCGGCCTGGGCCTGCGCGGCGAGGATGACCTCGGTCTGTCCGGCGGCGCTGGGCGCGCTGAAGCCGACCTTGCGCCGGCCGTCGTTGTTGACGGCGCTGCCGCGGATGACCGCGCGGATGCGGTCGCCGTCGGCGAGGGCGTCCTCGAGCCGCTTGAGTACGACGGCGCCCACGCCGTCGCCGGAGGAGGTGCCGGCGGCGTCCGCGGCGAAGGCGCGGCAGTGCCCGTCGGGCGAGAAGGGCCCGTCGGGTACGTGGCGGTAGCCCAGTACTGCGGAGGGGTTGAGGGAGACGGCGGCGGCGAGCGCGGTGTCGCAGCGGTGGTCGAGCAGGTCCTGGCAGGCGGTGTGCACGGCGACCAGCGCGGTGGAGCAGGCGGTCTGCAGGGACACGCTGGGCCCGGTGAAGCCCAGTTCGTAGGAGACGCGGGTGGCGAGCGTGCCGAGGGAGTTGGCGGTGGCGGCGTGGACGAGCGCCACCGAGCCGGGCTGTCCGGCGTAGCGGGGGTGGACGTGGGCGGGGTAGTAGCGGCTGTCGCCGGCCCCCGCGTACACGCCGAGCGCCTCCCCCGCACGGTCGCCGCCGAGGCAGCCGGCGTCCTCCAGGGCGTGGTAGGCCGTCTCCAGCAGCAGCCGCTGCTGGGGGTCGACAACGGCGGCCTCGGCGGGGCTGTAGCCGAAGAAGCCGGAGTCGAAGCGGTCGATGCCCTCGACCACCGACGCCATGCGGATCAGGGCCGGGTCGTCGAGGTCTCGCGGGTCGCCGCCGGCGGCGAGGAACTCCTCGTCGGTGACGGGCCGTACGGACTCCCGGCCGACCGCGAGGTTGTCCCAGAAGGCGTCGAGATCGTCGGCGCCGGGGAAGCGGCCCGCCATGCCGATGACGGCGACGGCGGGCAGGTCGTCGTCGTGGGGTGCGGTGGTGTCGTGCACGGCCTGTGCCTCGTCCTCTCCCGGTTCGGTGGTGTACGCGGTGCGGTCGGTCCGCTCAGACATGGCCGCGGTCCTTGCCCTGGCGGGCGGAGCGGCGGGCGCGGGCCGCGCGTTGCCGGCGGGCCTGTTCCCTGGCGCGGTCCAGGCCGTCGTCGCTCTCCGGCCGGGAGGCCGCTTCGACTTCGGCCGCCGGGCCCGCACCGGTGGCCGACAGGTGGCGGGCCAGGTCCCGGACGGTGGGGTGCGCGAAGAGGTCGACGACGGACAGCTCGCTGCCGAAGGCACGGTTGACGGCGCTTTGCGCGGTGACCAGGAGCAGCGAGTTGCCGCCCAGGTCGAAGAAGTTGTCGTCCAGGCCCACCCGGTCGCGGTCCAGGACCTCGCGCCACACCTGGGCCAGCCGGCCCTCCAGGCGCCGCAGGTCTTCTTCCGTCTCGGGCTTGTCCGGGCGGGCGCCGGTGCCCGCCGAGCGCAGCGTCCACGCGTCGTCGGACAGGCCGGCCGCCTGCGCGCCGGCTGCCGCGGCGCGGTACAGGGCTCCCAGGTCGCTGCCGTCCTCCAGGCCGACGCGGGCGGCCAGGCGCCGGGTCTGGCGCACGGGTGCCACGACGTGGCTGCCCACCCAGGGGGCGGTGCGGTCGGCGCCGATCAGCAGGTGCGGTTCGTCCAGGGTGCGGGCGAAGTCGAACGAGCGCAGCGCGGCGGGCGGGTCGAGCAGCCGGTAGCCCCGGGCCTCGGTGAGGGCGGTGAGACCGTAGCCGCGGCTCATGCCGCGGTCGCGCCACATGCTCCAGGCCAGCGACTGCGCGGGTAGGCCGAGGCTGCGGCGGTACTCGGCGAGGGCGTCCAGGTAGGCGTTGGCGGCGGCGTAGGCGGCGTTCATGGCGCCGCCGAAGAAGCCGTTGACCGTGGAGAAGGTGACGAACGAGACGTGCGGGTGGTCGGCGGTGAGCCGGTGCAACGTCCACGCGCCGCGCACCTTCGCCTCCAGCGCCCGGCGCCAGGTGGTGGTGTCCAGGTCGCCCACGGGGCGTTCCACGAGCGTGCCGGCCAGATGCAGCACTGACGTCAAGGGCACGCCCCAGGTCTCGGCGGCGGCCTCGACGGCGGCCCGCACCTGGTGTTCGTCGGTGACGTCGGCGCGGGCGTAGCGGACCTCTCCCCGCTCACGCAGCCCCGGCAGGGCGCGGGCCTCGTCTTCAGGGGTGCGGCCGAGGACGAGCAGCCGGGTGCCGGGGGTGCGCAGCAGGTGGGCGGCGATCTCGGTCCCGACACCACCGAGGCCGCCGGTGATCAGGGTGAAGCCGCCGTGCGCGGGGGGTTCGGCGCGGGAGGGGGTTTCGGGCAGGGGGGCGAGGCGGCGTACGTAGCGGTGTCCGTCGCGGTGGGCGACGTCCGCGCCGTCGTCGGTGTGCGCCGCCTCGGCCGCGAGGACGGTCAACGGGTCCGCGGTGTCGTCGGCGGGCAGGTCGAGGTGGCGGGCCCGCAGCGCGGCGGACTCCTCGGCCAGCGACTTCAGCAGGGCCGCGGCCATGGCGTGCGCCGGTGAGGGCCGGTCGCCGGGGCGCACGGCCTGGGCGCCCGCCGAGACGTACAGCAGGTCCACGGGACGCTGCGGGCCGGACCGGCCGGCGAGGGCCCGGGCGAACGCCAGCAGTCGCTCCACGCCCGTCGTGTCGTCCGGCGCCACCGGCGGCTCTCCCGTGCCGCGGAGCCCGTCGAGGTACAGGACGGCGTCGACGGGCCGCTCGTCGTCCGCCAACTGGCCCAGCAATGCGGCGTGGTCGGCGGTCTTCAAGGGCCGGACCCGGTAGTGGGCGGCGTCCACCCGCTCGTACGCGGCTGCCTCCTCGACCACCGTGCACAGGCCGCCCGCCGAGCGCAGCGCGTCGGCGAGCCGCTTGGCGAGTGCGCCGACCCGAGGGTCGCCGCCCGCCAGGACGAGGGTGTGCCGGCCCGGCGCCACGGCGGGGGCGTCGGGGCGCTGCGTCCGCTGCCACACCGGGCGCAGGAACCAGTCGGGGACGGTGGCCGCGGTGCCCAGCAGCACCTGGGTGCGGCGTACCTCGTCGTCGAAGTCGCCCGCCTCGAAGCTCTTGCGCAGCTTGGTGCGCTGGATCTTGCCGATCTCCGTCTTGGGGACGGCGTCCCGCGCCACCGGGATGAGGAAGGCCGGGCTGACGCCGATCTCCCGGGTGACCTTGCCGGCGATCTCACGCAGGGCGCGGGCCGGGTCGGCGCCGGCCTCGGGGGTGAGGTGCAGGAACAGGGCGAGTTCGTCGGTGGGCGAGGCGGGGTCGGTGCGCACCGCGACCGCGGCGGTGAAACTCCGCTCCGCGTACGGCAGTTCCTCTACGCAGGCTTCGATCTCGTGGCTGTAGTGGTTGACGCCGTTGACGATGATGACGTCCTTGGCGCGGCCGGTGATGTAGAGCTCGCCGTCGCGCAGGAACGCCAGGTCGCCGGTGTCGAACCAGTCGTCGTCGGAGAACGCCTCCGCGTTGGCGGCCGGATTGTCGTGGTAGCCGCCGGTCACCGAGGTGCCGCGGACCTGGAAGCGGCCCGCCTCGCCCTCGGGCAGGACAGTGCCCTGTTCGTCGACGACTCGCATGGCGAAGCCCGGGTAGGGGCGGCCGCAGCTCACGAACGTGCCCTCGCCCGGTACCGGTTCGGCGGGCAGGACAGCGTCGGTGACCACCGAGCAGGTCTCGGACATGCCCCAGCCGGGGTGCATCACGTCCTGCGGCAGGCCGAAGGGCCTCAGCGCGTGCAGGAAGCCTCGGGCCGCGGACGCGACGACGACCTCGCCGGCGTTCATCACCAGCCGCATCGGCGACAGGTCCCAGTCACGGCCGGTGAAGCGGTGGGACTGTTCGGCCAGGAGCCCGAAGGCGAAGTTGGGCGCCCAGGTGACGGTGACCCGGTGCCGGTCGGCGAGGTCCATCCAGCGCAGCGGGTCCTGCAGGATCCAGGGGGCGGGGGCGTGGATCTGGCGGCAGCCCAGGTACACGTCGCGCAGATGGAACATGACCACGCCGGTGACGTGGTCGAGCGGGATCCAGTTCAGGGAGACGTCGTCGGCGCCGAGGCCGTTGAGCTGCTCGGTGGCGGCCGAGCGGGTCAGCACGTTGCGGTGGGTGAGCCGTACCGCCTTGGGCAGGCCGGTGCTGCCGGACGTCATCAGCATCAGCATCAGGTCGTCGGGCCGGGCGGGGTACCAGTCGTGGTCCTCGGGCGCGGCGCGCAGGGCGTCGGCCGTGGTGATGCGCGGCCCGGGCCCGTCCTGCCGGGCGGCAACCGCGCGCAGCCCGGCCTCGCGCCCGGCGGAGCAGACGATCCAGGGCCGGCCGAGCATCCGCCAGATGCCCTCCAGCTTGGTCAGCGCCGCGGAGGGGGTGTCGTAGGAGGGGGGGACGGTCAGCGGGACGGCGGCGAAGCCGCCGAGGACGCAGCCCCACAGCACGGCGAGGAAGTCCTCGGTGACATCGCACTGGAGGATGACCCGGTCGCCCGGGCGCAGGCCGGCCCGGCGCAGCCCGGCCAGGACGCGGGATGCCTCGGGGATCAGGGATGCGTAGGTGCGCCGGTGCTCGCTGCCGTCGTCGTGGACGTGGACGATGTCGCCCTTCTCGCGTGCGGCGGCGCGGCGCAGGGCCTCGGCCCAGCTCGGCACGGACGGTTCGGTCAGGGCGGGGCCCTCGCTGACGGCGGGGACGGCGCGGGCCGGCTCGGGGCGGGTGGTGGGGGCGGCCTGGGCGGGGTGGTCGGGCAGGCCGGTGTGGCGGCGTTCCAGTTCCTCGGGGGCGTTCTCCACCGCCACGTCGACGGCTGTGACGCCGGGCAGATCGGCCAGCCGTTGCCGCCAGGTCCTGGCCGCGGTCGTGTCGACGGCGGGCAGGGCCCGCAGTGCCGCGCTGTCGACGCCGCCGTCCTCGGTTCGGGGCAAGGCGTTGACGGCCGTGACACGGACCGTGCCGTTGCCCGCGCGGGCCAGGAGCTCCTCGACGCGTTCGGCGGCGTCGGACCGCCCGGGCACCACGTACAGGCGGGCCGGGGCGTCGCTGTGGCCGGGCGGCACATGGGCCTCGCGGATGCCGGGCACGGACCGGGCCGCGTCCGCGAGCTCGGCCGTGTCGGTCGCGGCGGGGACGGCGGTGCGCTCGGGAAGCGCGGGCAGCTGCCCGAGGCGGACGGCGGGGTCGGTGCTCACCGTGCGCAGGACGTCGTGCAGGGCGCGGACGAACGCCTCGGCGGTCCGGGCGTAGTAGAGGTCGGTGGCGTACTCGACGTGCAGGGTCAGGCCGTCGGGGGCGCCCGCGGCATCGTGGCGCTGAAGGACGTCGACGAACAGGTCGAACTTGGCGGTGCCGGTGGCGGTGGGCCGCAACCGGGTACGGGTGCCGTCGAGTTCGAGGACGGCGGGTGCGTTGTTCTGCAGGGCCAGCATCACCTGGAACAGGGGGTGCCGGCCGGGCGTGCGGGGCGGGTTGAGGTCCTCCACCAGCCGGTCGAAGGGCAGGTCCTGGTGGTCCAGGGCGGCCAGGTCGGCGGTGCGCAGCCGGGCGAGGAGGTCGAGGAAGGCGGGGTCGCCGGAGGTGTCGGCGCGCAGCACCAGGGTGTTGGTGATCAGGCCGATCAAAGGGTCGAGGCCGGGCTCGGTGCGACCGGCGACGGGGGTGCCGAGGACGATGTCCTCGCCGGCGCCGCAGCGGGTGAGCAGGGCACTGACGGCGGCGTGCAGCACCATGAACAGGCTGGCGCCCTCGCGATCGGCCAGACGCAGCAACGCACGGTGCAGGTCGGCGTCGACGGCGACTTCGACGTGCGCGCCCGCGCCCCGCGGTGCGGTGGGCCGGGGCCGGTCGCCGGGCAGGGTGCACTCCTCGGGCAGGCCGTCCAGCGCGCCCCGCCAGTGGGTGGTGAGCCGCTCCAGGCGGCCGGGGCCGTCGGGACCGGGCGCGAGCAGAGCGCGCTGCCACAGCGCGTAGTCGGCGTACTGCACCGTCAGCGGGGTCCACACCGGTGCCCGGCCAGCCCGGCGGGCGGCGTAGGCGGCGGACAGGTCGGCGGCGAAGGGGGCGAGCGACCAGCCGTCGGCGGCGCTGTGGTGCAGTACGAACAGCAGGACCCGGTCGCTGCCGGTGCCCAACAGCCAGGCCGCCAGGGGGCTTTCCGCGGTCAGGTCGAAGCGGCGGCGCGAGGCGGCGTGGACGTGGGCGGCGATCTCCGCGGCGGGGCAGTCGACGCAGCGCAGCACCGGGCGCAGCTCTCCGGGCGTCAGGATGCGCTGGGAGGCCGTCCCGTCCTGCTCGGCGATCACCGTGCGCAGGCTCTCGTGCCGGTCGGCCAGGTCCCCGAGCGCGGCCCGGAGCGCCTCGGCGTCCAGGCCGGTGCCGACGGGCACCAGGAGCGGGATGTGGTAGGTGGCCGCGCCCTCGTCGAGCCGGTTCAGGAACCACATGCGTTCCTGGGCGAAGGACAGCGGCACCCGCTGCGGGCGAGCGGCGGCGCCGAGGACCGGCCGGGGCGGGGTGCCCTGCGTGCCCGCGGCGAGCCGTTCGGCGAGCGCGGCCGGGGTCGGCGCCTCGAACAGGGCGGTGATGGGGATCTCCGCACCGGTCCGCTGCCGCAGCCGGGCCAGCAGCCGGGTGGCGAGCAGGGAGTCACCGCCCAGGTCGAAGAAGCGGGCGTCCACGCCCACGGACTCGCGTGGCAGGTCCAGCAGGTCCTCGAAGAGGGCGCACACCAGGCGCTGGTGCGCGGTCGCCGGCCGGGTGCCGGACGCGGCGGCGGTGAAGTCGGGGTCGGGCAGGGCCTGCACGTCGAGTTTGCCGTTCGCGGTCAGTGGCAGCGCGTCGACGGGGACGCAGGCGGCCGGGACCATGTGCTCGGGCAGGTGCGCGGCGGCGTGGGTGCGCAGGTCGGCGGAGTCCGTGGGAGTGTCACCGGAGGGGACGGTGTAGGCGATGAGGTGCAGGGCGCCGTTGCCGGTGCGGCGGGGCACGACGGCGGCGCGGGCGACGCCCGGGTGGGCGGTGAGGACCGCCTCGATCTCGCCGGGCTCGACGCGGAAGCCGCGCAGCTGTACCTGGGCGTCGGCGCGGCCGATGTAGTCGAGGGTGCCGTCGGGGCGGCGCCGGGCCAGGTCGCCCGAGCGGTACATGCGGGTGCCGGGCGGGCCGTAGGGGTCGTCGAGGAAACGTTCCGCGGTCTGCTCGGGGCGGTTGAGGTAGCCGGGGGCGACGCCGGCGCCGGAGACGTACATCTCCCCTGTCGCGCCGGGCGGTACCGGCCGTTCCTCGGGGTCCAGCAGGTGCACCCGCAGGTCGGCGAGCGGCCGGCCGATGACGCTGACGCGGCGCGGGTCGTCCAGGTCGGCTTCGGTGAGGCGGTGGTGGGTGACGTGCACGGTGGTCTCGGTGATGCCGTACATGTTCACCAGCGCCGGTCGGTCGAGGCCGTGCCGGTCGGCCCAGGGGCGCAGCCGCGCCGGGCGCAGGGCCTCCCCGCCGAAGACGACATAGCGCAACGCCCCACTGCCACGGCCGTGTTCGAGGTCGGCGTCGATGAGTTGCTCGAACGCGGACGGCGTCTGGTTGAGGACGGTCACGCCCTCGCGGTGCAGCAGGTCGAGGAAGTCGCGCGGCGAGCGGCTGACGGCGTAGGGCACGACGACGATCCGGCCACCGTGCAGCAGGGCGCCCCAGATCTCCCACACGGAGAAGTCGAAGGCATAGGAGTGGAACAGCGTCCACACGTCGTCGGCCCGGAAGTCGAAGTGCTCGGCCGCGGCGGCGAAGAGACGTACGACGTTGGTGTGCGGCACGGGTACGCCCTTGGGGCGGCCGGTGGAGCCGGAGGTGTGGATGATGTACGCGGTGTCGGACGGGCTGAGCGGGCCGTGCCGTTCGCTGTCGGTCAGGTCGGTGCCGGAGCGGCGGGCGAGATCCGCGGCCACCTGGGGGTCGTCCAGCAGCAGGGTGGGGACGGCGTCCTGGGCGAGGTGGGCGTGGGCGTGTTCGGTGATGAGGACGACGGGGGCCGCGTCCTCGACGACCAGCCGCAGCCGCCCGGCCGGCTGACCCGGGTCCAGGGGCAGGTAGGCGGCGCCGGTCTTCAGGACGGCCAGCAGGGCGGGCAGCAGCCGGATGCCGCGCTCAAGGGCGAGCGCCACGACCCGGCCGGGGCCCGCGCCGTGCTCGGTCAGCAGCCGGGCGATCCGGTTGGCCTCGGCGTTGAGACCGGCGTAGGTGAGCCGCTCGTCCCCGTGGCTGACGGCCGTGCGCTCGGGCCCGGCCGCGGCCCGCTCTTCGAACAGCTCCGTCAGGGTCCGCCCGACCGGATACGTGTGCGCGGGTGTGTCGCGGGGGTGTTCGCCTGGCAGCAGGATGTCCAGATCACCCAGCGGCGTCGCCGGGTCGGCCTCGGCCAGCAGGCGCAGCAGCGTGCAGAACCGGTCGCGGTGCAGCGCGAGTTCGTCCTCGTCGTACAGGGCGGGGTTGGCGTCGAGGGCCAGCCACAGTGCGCCGCCGCGCTGTCCGGGACGCACCGAGATCTGCAAGTCGTCGACGGCTCCGCCGGACAGGTGGTGCCAGGTGGTGGGGTGACCGCCGAAGACTGGGGACTCGTCGAACGGGACGATGTTCAGCACCGGCCCGTACAGTCGGCGTCCGGTGCCCAGCAGGCCCAGGTCGCGGCGGAGGAACTCGCCGCGGTAGCGCTGGTGGCGGCGCAGGGCCTGCAGTTCGTCGGCGACGGCCCGGGCCAGCTCCGCGACGCTCGTCGCGGGGGCGGCGGCCACGCGCAGCGGCAGGACGTCCGAGGCGGTGCCGGGGGTGCGCAGGGCGGCGCTGCCCAGCCGGCTCATCGTGGCCATGCCCAGGACCAGGTCGTGGGCGCCGGTCATCCGGTGCAGGTAGACGGCGGTCGCGGCGGTCAGCAGGTCGGTGCGCCGGACACCGAGGCGGGCGGCCGCGGTGTCCAGGGCATCGGTCTCGGCGGGCGTCAATTCGGCGGTGCGGCGCAGGAAGGGCGCGGGGGGCGGCGCCGTGCGGGCAGTGAGCCGGGCGGGTTCGGGCAGGCCGGCCAGACGCTGCGCCCAGTGGTCACGGTCGCGGGCAAAGCGCTCGGAGGCGAGGTAGGCCGCCTCCTCCTCCTGGAGCCGACGCACCGGCGCGAAGGCGCACGGCTCCGGTTCGCGGTCCTCGGCCAGCGCGTTGTACGTCTCGGCCAGGCGGCGCCCGAGGAGCTTGTAGCTGTAGCCGTCCAGGAGCAGGTGATGGGCCCTCAGCAGCCACAGGTGCCGGTCCTCGGCGAGGGTGAGCAGGGTGTGCGCGAACAGGGGGCCCTTCTCCGGGTCCACCGGGGTCGCGAGGTCGGCGCGGACGTACTCCCATGCGGTGGCCGCCGGATCGGCGGCGCCGCTGACGTCGGCCCGGTTCAGACTCCAGTCGTCCGCGTCCGGAGCCGGGTGGCAGCGCGGACCCTCGTCGGTGTCGGCGAACCGCAGGGCGAAGGTGTCGGCCTCGGCGACGACGCGCCGCAACGCGGTCTCGAACAGGGTGCTGTCGAGGAGTCCGTGGATCTCCACGGCCTCCGCGGTGTTGTACGCGGCGCTGTCCGGTGCGAGCCGTCCGGCGTACCAGAGGCCCTCCTGGGCTCCGGACAGCGGTCGACGTGCGTCCTCCTGGAGTGACATAGCGCAAACCTCACGTGGCAAGCCGAAGATGTCCCGGACGGCGAGGCCCGGCCGGATCGGACGGGTGCGGCCACCCCCGTGCCGCCCGCGCGCGGCGTACGGCCGCACACCGGGCGCGGCCCACAGGGGGATACAAAGGCCGCACACCGGGGTCAGGGCGATCACGCCGTCTGCCCTGGTTTCACGGCACAGCACGTTGAGGCACCCGCACCGGCCGGGTCAAGGCGAACCGGCCCGCCGGCCGGAGATTCAGGGATTTCCCTGAAATCCGCCGGGCCAGGGAGTGCGGAACGCTGCTCAACTTCTAGGGAAATCACGCGACTTCCCCGCCCGGGGGCCTCTGGTCTGGATTCCGCCGCGCTCCGCCGTGCACCCTCGAAAAGCCCCCGACCTCCCCGCGGACCACCGCGGCGGCAACCCCGTCCCGGGGTCGTGGACTTCCGGAACGAACGACGGAAAGAAGGCTGACGGCATGCACCGTGCGCTGTGTCCGGTCGAGACGCTCTACGTGGGCCAGAGAAGCAGGGCCGTGCTGTCCTGCACCCTGCGTGGACCGGTGGACGTCGCGGCACTGTCGGCCGCGTTCGACGCCACGACCGAGGCGAACCCGCCGCTGCGCTCCCGCATCGAACAGGACGGGGCGGAGCACGTGTTGCGCGTCCTCGATGCCGACGAGCGGCCCCGGCTGATCACCCGGACCGGCGACGAGGCCGAGGCCTACGCGGCGGAGCTGAACAGGTCACTGCCGCTCGGAGGCCCCCTCAGCCGGGCCGTCCTGGTCAGCGCACCGGACGGGGACAGCCACCTCTTCGTGTTGGTGATCGACCACACCATCACCGACGGCCACAGCAGCATCGCGCTGCACAACGCCCTGTGGGACCGCTACCGGCAGTCGGTCGAGCAGAGCACTGGCGGGAGCTCCGATCCGCAGGGCCCCCGCTGGCCGGAGCCGGTGAGCCGGCTGCTGCCCGCCGTCGACGACGCCGACACGGCGAAGTACCTGGACGGCCGCCTGGAGGAGATACGGCGCCACCCGGTCGCACTGGTCCCCTACGACGCCGCCCCCGGCGAGGGGGCCGACGCCGGCGGGCACATCGAGGTCCGCAGGATAACCCTGGACGCGGATCTCACCTCACGGCTGCGCCGGACGGCGCGCGCCTCGGGCGTCTCGGTGCACGCTCTGATCTCCGCGACCCTTCTGGTGACGGCGAGACGGCGGCTGCCGGGGGACGACGGAGCCCGCACGCTCGGCTGTCTCTCCCCCGTCGACCTGCGCTCGCGGCTGTCCCCGCCGCTGCCCGCCTCCGCCCTGGTCCCCGCGGTCACCACCCACCTGCAGACCCTTCAGGTGCCCGGGGGCTCCCAGCCGTTGGAGGTGGCCCGTGCCGTGCACGCCCGCCTCAGCGACTTCCTCTCCCGCGGCGACCACGTGCACGAGATGCGCATCACGCCGGAGATCCCCCACAACCCCGCCCTGCAACTGGCCACGGTGATCGCCACCAACATGGGCGTGGTCCCGGGCCCGCGCCTGCCCGGCGGGCTGCGGGCCGTCGACGTACGGCTCGTCCCGGGCCGCGAGCACTACTTCCCGCAGGCCGGCCGCAGCCCCGTCATGGCCTGCGCCGTCTCCTTCGAGGGCCGGCTCAGCATCGAGTTCCCGCACTCCACCGCCTGCTACAGCCCTGACTTCATGAGGGCGTTCCGCGACGACGTGCGCGCCGGACTCCTGGCCTTCGCGGATGCGGCCGAGCCCGGGCACGCCCTGGCCGCCCCCGGCTGAGTACGACCGCCCGTCCGCCCCCTCCGACCCCGCCCGCCCGGCCGTAAGGAACATCTGTCCGTCATGACGACCGTCAGCGAACTCCCCTCCCCCCTCACCCTGCTCCCCCGAGCCCAGGCGGGCGACGAGCACGCGATGAACCACCTGCTGACCGCCATCACTCCCTACGTCGCGCGAATCTGCCGGTCCATCACCCATGACGACGGCGCCGACGCCACGCAGGAGGCACTGCTCGCCGTCTACCGCGGCCTGGGATCCCTGCGCGAACCGGCGGCGTTCTACGGCTGGGTGCGCTCCGTGACGGTCCGGGAGGCCGTCCGCACCGCCAAGCGCTACGGCGCGGAGAGCTGCTGCTCCGAGGTGGAAGCTCAGCAGGAGACCAATCCCATGGACGCGGTGTACATCAGCGACGTGCTGGAACGCCTGTCGCAGGCGCACCGGCAGGTCCTCACCCTGCGTGCCTACGGGCTCAACGAGGAGGAGATGGCCGAGGTGCTCGCCCTGCCCGTGGGCACCGTCCGTTCCCGTCTCTTCCGTGCCCGCCGCCGGTTCCAGGAAGCCTGGCAGCCCTCGGCGGCGTGAGGCCGGTCCGGCCCCTGCTGGGGCCGGGCCGTTACGACGGTGGCCGTGGCGGTGTTTCCGCCACGGCCGCCGTGCGGGGCCCGGCAGGCCCCGTTCCGCACTACCGCACGCGTTCCGGGAGGACACGCGGGGGCCACTGCCCCGCGGCGAACGTCCCGAGGGCGTGCGCCCGCGCCACGAGAGCGGGCCGGTTGGGCGCGTCGAAACGACGCAGCATCTGGCCGACGCGGTACTCGATGCCCTGGCGGCTCAGATACAGACGGGAGGCCAACTGCACCGTGGATTCGCCACTCGCCACACCCTCCAGAACCTGCGCGTCGAGGGCGCTGAGCACGGGCCCGCCGGTGATCGCTTCCGCCGTCCGGCGCAGGAGGACGACGACACCGACCATCTCACCCGAGGGCTGCCTGACGGCGATGGCAGTGATATCGGCAGGGAAACTGCGGCCGTCGCCGTCCCGGCCCGTCACCTTCTGCTTGAATCTCCGGCAACGCCCCGAGGAAAGCGCGGCAAATTGTTCCCGCAATTGGCCCGGGGCCGGGGAACGGAGCAGTTCGAGAAGTCCGCGTCCGCAGATCTCGTCGGCGCTCAGGCCGAATTGGCGGGCGAATTCGGGTTCCGCGGCCGTGACCGCGAGGTCCCGCGGGGAGAGGTGGGCCGTACAGGTGGCCGCCGGGGTCACGGGGTCCTGCGCGGCGATCAGGTCTCGGCGGTCGGGAACAGCTGTGGCTGCGGCCTTCTTCTTGCTGGGCGAGGCGTCGGGGAAACTCGTGGTCGCCACGGACGTACCGTCCTTCTTTCTGCACGTGGGGGGCTGGGAAGGGTGTCACGGACGCGGAGCGGACCGATGCGCTGTACCTGGGTGTCGACGAGCGCCCGGTGACGGCACGCGCCACCTCGTCGGTGGCCGGGCCGGAGTTCCGCGTCGTTCCCGGCCGGCGGCAGGCCCTGGAACCGAGATCGGGTCAGTTAGCGGAGGGAACGGTGCCGAGGCGACCGTCACCCGGGTCTGTTGGGCAACGTTGTCATCACTGCTGTTCGAGCCAGAGGTGCGGTCCCGTCGACGGGCCGCCCAAGGGCGGGGCGGGCGACACATAAGCCCTGCCGTGACGCGAAGCCCGTTCGGGCAGTGGGAAACACGAAAACCTCCACGAGACGAAGAGAGGATCGTTCGGGGGAAGCCGCCTTCGAGATTAAAGGGAGACAACCCCTGAGACAAGAGTTTGCCAGGTGACCTCGGCAACGCGTCAGCTCTTGTGCGAACGGGCCGAATTCGGGCCCCGCGAACCCCCGTCATCAACAATCCCGACCGCCCGGGACGCTGCCCACGGGAATGCGCTTACCCGCCACGTCAAACGGCTTGTCTCCCCTTGCCGCACTCCCTGAAGTGCTGACAACTCACCTGCCCGATCGGGCAAGCGGAACCACGGCTACCGTGCCGACCGGGCCACCGAACCCGAGGAGGGAGATGCTCGACCAGCCGCAGTTCGGCCGTCGGCTCAAAAGACTCCGGACCGCACGCGGCCTGAGCCAGGCCGACGTCGTCGGCGACGGCATGTCGACGGGACACCTGTCACGCCTGGAGTCCGGCGACCGGCGCCCCACCGAGCGCACCGTGGCCTACCTCGCCCAGCGACTCGGCGTCGATGCTTCGGCCCTGACCGGCCCGCAGGACGGCCGGTCCCTGAGCGGAGTGCTGGCCGCCGTGGCCTCGGCGCCGCCCGGGACGGACAGCACCGCGGCGCTCAGCCGCGCGGTCGAGGACGACCCCGGCGAGGACCCCGCTGCCCGCCGGCAGGCCCTGTGGCTGCTCAGCCAAGCCGCTGATCGCGACGGCGACCACCAATCGGAGCGCACACGGCTGCTGGAACTCCTGGCGCTGAGACGCTCGTTGGACGCCCCCGACCTCCACACCCGCTCGCTCGTTCGCTACGCGCGCTGCACACGGGCCATCGGCGACCTGCACACGGCGGAATCGGCGGCAACGGAGGCGCTCTCCCTCGCCCGCACCGCGCACCTGTGCGTGCCCGACACCCTGGCCGCCCTGCTGGAGCTGATCAACAGTGAGACGGAACTCGGCCGGTGGGAGGCGGCCTCGCAGCACGTCGACGAGTTGGACCGCGATCTGCTACCCCGGGCCTCTGCCCTACAGGCAGCCGAGGCCCTGTGGACGGCCGCCGTGGTCAGCAGCCGCAAGGGCGACGACGCGGCCGCCATGGCCCGGCTGAACAAGGCCCTGGGTCTACTCGAGGACGGCCGCGAGGACCTGACCGCGTGGGCCCGGCTGCGGACCGCCGCCGCCGCTGCGGCCCTGCAGATGTCACCGCCCCGGGTGGCCGCCGCGGAGGAGTGGCTGACAGAGGCCGCCTCCGTCCCCGATCTGACCGGCACGCCTGCGCAGCTCCAGGAACTGCACGCCCTCCAGGCTCATCTCGCCTTCGCACAGGGCCGGTTGGAGGACGCCGCGCTGCTCAGTCGGACCGTGCTGTCCGAGGAGGACCTGCGCCTCCCCTACCGTGACCGGGTACGGCTGTCGGTCCTCGACGGCCGGCTGGCGATCCACGCGGGCCGGGTCGAGGAGGGCGTCGCCGCGCTCCAACAGCTCGCACGACAGGCCACGCAGTCCAGGCACGTCGGCCTCGCCGCCCACGTCTGGCAGGCGCTGGCCACCGCCCTGGCTGCCCGCATCCACCCCTCCGGGGCGGCCCCCTGCCAAACGCGCCCGGGCCGGTCGGGCGGGCCGCGGTCCGTCAGCCGGCTGGGCACTCGCACCGGCGGGGCGGACGGCATCGCAGAGAGCAGAGGGAAGCCGTGACGACGCCGCGACGGCCCACCGGCGCGAAGGGCCTGGGTCTCGCGCCGAGCGGGCACTGACCGGCCGGAGAGCCGCCCAGGCGCCGCCGTTGTCTTCTTCTCCGCCTAGATCTGCGTGAGACGCCCGACAGCGCCGTCCTGCGTGTCGTAGTCGGCTTCTTCACGTTGCTTGCTGAGAAGGTCCCGGAACCGAATCGTGTACGAGTGCGAGCAGCGGGTCGGCCTGGAACAACCCCACTCCTTGAAGAACGACCCCATCCCACGGGCGAGCTGTCGAGCCACGTATCAAGCCTTCCGAGCAGGGCGTCGGGCGGGGCAGCCGATGCCTGCCGCGGGTGCAGGTCAGCAAGCCGGACACCGTCCGGCCTGATGCTGACCGTTTGCCGACCTGGAGGCGGCGATCGGGGCCCTGACCTGCGAAAACACCCAAACGCTAGATCTTGGATCTTAATACTGTACGAAACATGAGGAAACTCCCGATTCGTCTGCTCCCTGCCGACTATGGCCGGTCAAGGGCGGTCTTCGGAGGCTACATCGATTCGCATGTTCGGTCAGCTGTCACCAGATGTTTCAGGCCTCACACTGACCAGTCACCGACTTTCCTGACGCCCCGTCAGGTGACTGGAGGAGGGCTTCGCCCACTCTCGCGGGCCCCACCGTGGCAACGGCCCAAGCCTACGCAGCACCCCCCGAAGGACGTCCGCGATCACCGCCACGCGGACGGTCTGGACGGCAGTCAGGGGGAGGTGCTCGACCGGACATGCGGCGCTCCTCGCACGGCCCACTCGGAAAGCGCTTGCACTCGGAAGGTGACCCCAGGCGCGAGAGAAAGTCTCGACCCCTGCAGCGACCTGCGCACGGTCTGCCCGAGCATCCCCCGGCCTGGGAGGAGATGCCGATGGTTGCCAACGCCATGGAAACGACGTTCCCCGCGTTTCCGAAGGGGCTGACCCCTCGCCCGGAGCATGCGCATCAGGGCCCGGGCGGGAACATACTGGCGTGTAGAGGTGAGAGCCATGGCGCCTGTGCGAGACGGATTCGATGCGCCTCCGCCCGTAGGACCGCACGACCTCCTCGATGCGTCCGCCGACGCGGTAGCGCTGGTGTCCGCGGCCGGCAAGGTGATCGGCTGGACGCGGGGGGCCGAAGCACTCCTCGGCTACTCCAGTGCACAGGTGGTCGGGCGTCCCGCCGCAGAGCTGCTGGCGATGCCCGGGGGCCCGGTACGCGTCGCCCGTATCGCGGAACGATGCCGCGCGGGAACGGGCTGGAGCGGCCGGGTCGCCGTCTGGCGCGACAGTGCTCCCGTCGAGGTCAGCCTGCGCGTGTCCGGGTCCTTCCACATCGGCGAGGACGAGTGTTTTCTGATCTCGGCACGACCGGAGCGGCAGCAGTGGACCATGGGCGAGTCCGTCCTCGACGGCTTTCTGACCCGCTCTCCGGTCGGCATGGCGGTGATGGATCTGGAGATGCGCTACGTCTGGGTCAACGACACCCTGGAGCGTTTCGGCGGTGTGCCACGTGAACAACGGCTGGGGCGCCGGCTGAGCGACCTGCTGCCGGGCCTGCAGGGGGAGACCCTCGAGGGCGTGATGCGCAAGGTGCTCACGACCGGCGTGCCGGTCACCGACTACGAGTACATGGGATGGAGCTGGGCGGACCCGCACCGTCAGCGCGCCTACTCCACCTCGTTTTTCCCGCTGGTGGATGCCAACGACTCCGTCACCGGGCTGTGCTACATGGTCATGGACGTCACCGAGCGCTGGAACGCCCGCCGACTGCTGTCGCTGGTCAGCGAGGCCGGGACCAGCATCGGCAGGACGCTGGACGTGATGCGCACGGCGCAGGAACTCGCCGACTTCGCTGCTCCGCGCTTCGCCGACTTCGTCATCGTCGACCTACTCGAGCCGGTCCTGAGCGGCGAGGGCCAGGGGACCTGGTTGCCCGACGCCGGGCCGGCGCCGGCCCGGCCGGTGATGCGCCGGGCCGGAATGAGCTCCGTACGACCGGGCTGCCCGGAGGCCGTCGCGCGGACAGGAGACAAGGTCGACTTCGTTCCCCCGCCGCACGACGCGAACCTGCTCGTCAACGGCGAACCGATCTTCATACCCGCGCTCGACCCGAGCGATCCCCTGTGGATCACCGAGCAGCCGGCCAGGACGGCCAGCATCCGCGAGTTCGGTCTGCACTCCCTCATCTCGGTGCCGATGCGGGTGCGCAACACCGTCCTCGGTCTCGCCACTTTCGCCCGGTCGGTGAACCCCACCTCGTTCCAGCAAGACGACGTGCTGCCGGCCCGGGAGCTGGTGGCGCGGGCGGCGCTGTGCGTCGACAACGCCCGCCGCTACACCAGGGAACACACCGCGGCGGTCACGCTGCAGCGCAGCCTGCTCCCCCACGCCCTGACCGGTGGAACAGCACTGGAGGTGGCCTCCCAGTATCTGCCGGCGGACGCGTCGGGCGGGGTCGGCGGCGACTGGTTCGATGTGATCCCGCTGTCCGGTGCCCGTGTGGGTCTGGTCGTCGGTGACGTGGTCGGCCACGGCATCACCGCGGCGGCGACCATGGGCCGGCTGCGCACCGCCGTGCAGACCCTCGCCGACATGGACCTGCCCCCCGATGAGCTGCTGGCCCACCTCGACGACCTGGTGCTCCGGCTGAGCGAGGAATCGACCTCCGACCCCGCCGACCAGACCGCCACCGCCTTCCTCGGAGCGACCTGCCTGTACGCCGTCTACGACCCGGTGACACAGCGGTGCACGCTGGCCCGGGCCGGCCATCCACCGCCGGTCGTCGTCACCCCGGACGGGCAGTTCTCCTTCCCGGAGCTTCCCGCCGGTCCTCCGCTCGGGCTGGGCAGCATGGCCTTCGAGGCCACCGAGATCGAACTCCCCGAGTACAGCATCTTCGGCCTCTACACCGACGGCCTGGTCGAGGGGACCGACCGCGACATCGAGGGCGGCATGTCCCGTCTCGGGCATCTGCTGTGCTCGACCGGCTCCGACCTGGAAACTCTGTGCGCGAAAGCGGTGCGCCGGCTCGTTCCCGCGCCGCAGCCCGACGACGTCGCCCTGCTGCTCGCCCGCGCCCTGGGCCCCGATCAGGTCGCCTCCTGGGACGTGCCGCTGGACCCGGCCGCCGTCGGTGACGTCCGCGCAGCCGCGACACGTCAGGTCGAGACCTGGAGCTGCCGGGAACTGGCCATGACGACGGAGCTCATCGTCAGCGAACTCGTCACCGATGCGATCCGCTACGCCTCGGGTCCCGTACGCCTGCGACTGCTCCGTGACGCTCGCCTGACCTGCGAGGTCACCGACGGCAGCAGTACGGCTCCTCGCCTGAGGCACGCCCGCAGCATGGACGAGGGCGGCCGCGGCCTCTTCCTCGTCGCCCAGCTCTCCCATCGCTGGGGTGCCCGGTACACGCCCGGAGGGAAGATCATCTGGGCCGAGCAGGAGCTCCCATGACGCACCGTCCTCATGCGGACCATGGGCGCTGGAGTGCGGGCAGAACCGGAGCGGCCGCGTCCCGCCGCCCGTCAGGCGCTGGCCCCAATGAGCAACTCGAGGTCTAGCTGTTCTGTCCGGGGAGGTTGTGGACGGTGAGCCAATCTTGAACAGGTGAGGGCCTTCCGGTTCGGTGTGGATTGCGACGTCTACACCAACCAGAAAGGCCCTCTGGTCCACCGTAATGCACCCCTGACCGAGACCGGACGCCTGCGTCTGGCCCGCTGCGTGGTCCAGGACCGCTGGCCGTTGCGGCGGGCCGCCGAGCGGTTCCAGGTTTCACCCACCACGGCCCAGCGATGGGCTGAGCGCCACCGACAGTTCGGCGAAGCCGGAATGTCCGACCGTTCCTCCCGACCGCGCACAAGCCCAGCGATGGCCGCCTCTCAGGGGTTCTCGTCATGGATCCGCGCACCCAGATCCTCCGCCCACTCCAGCGCCCACGCCTTGAGTTCTTCGATCTGCCGGGAGGTGAGCCCGTACGCGGTGTAGTCCTCATCCTCGTACCAGTCAGCGCCGATCAGCCGGTCCCGGAGGTCTTCGAGGCTGAACTCGTCGTGGGCGCGACGACGGCCCAGGGATTCGAGGTCGGCGAGGGAGCGGTGGCGGGAGGCAGCCTGGACGTCGATGAGGTCGCGGACGGTACCGCGGTCGGCGAGGGCACGGACCTTGGTGCCGATCACGTCGTCGAGGGAAAGAACGGGGCCGTAGGGGGTCTGGGCGGGCGGAGCCCAGAACGCCTCCTTGAGGACGTCGACCTCGCACTCCTCGCCGGTGTCCGGATCGGTGACGAGGAACCGGCCGCTGAGCGGATCGGTCTGGACGTGCGTGGTCCGCCATCCGCGCGCGCTGAGGCCGGCTGTGAGGGAGGCGACGATCTCCTGCATCGGAGCGGGGTTCTCGGTGGCGACGTCGAGGTCGCGGCTGAAGCGTTCGACCAGGCCGTGGGCCTGCACGGCGTATCCGCCGGTGAGGACCAGAGGGTAGGGGGAGCCGAGGTCGAGGATGTCGGCGAGGAGACGCTCGTGGAGCGGAGTGAGCTTCATGCGGCGGTCGTGCCGGCCGGAGCGGTGCAAAGCAGCAGCTCGGGGAAGGCGTCCTCCCAGACCTCGCGGATGTAGGGACTGATCAAGCGCCGCAGCACGGGCCACTGCTCGATGAGCAGCCGGTGGTGCAGGAGGGCCATCAGGTCCTCGCGCAGTCCTTCGGCGAGGACGGTCCGGTAGAGCGTCATGCGGGACTTCGGACGGTCCAGGCTGTAGCTCGTCCGCCCGGACCAGACGATGTGGAGCGGCAGGTCCACGTTGCCCTCGACGGGGCCGGCCAGCTCCTGCAAGCGCTCGGGCAGTCGGCTGCGGTAGCGGTCCCGCAGCACCTCGGCGCGGGGGGCGGTGATCGTCGTGTCCATGCATCCAGTATCGCTGCTGGGAGGCGGCGGCATGGCGGATACAGGGCTCCCTGTCGTACGTACGGGTCGGGCACCGCCCGCCCCTCCCTCGCACATCTCACCCAGTGGGCGCTTAGCGCATCATGGTCTACCCGTGCAGCCCACAGTGACGCGGCAACGGGCCACCCTGCCGACCCGGGACCGGCCCCGCTCTCGGGCGCGGGTGATCATGACGCACGCAGGTCACGTGGAGGGCCGCCGCGGTGGAGTCGGCTGCGGCTGCGGTCTCGGTGTCGTAAATGACGACGGTGCCGAAGCCGAGGCCCACGGCGCCGGGGACGAGAAGGACACCGGGACGGGCGGGGTCGCGGTAGCTGCCAGAGGAGGCAATCGGCATCCATGAGGCACGCCGCTTCAGTTTCCCCCCGGACCGCCGCCGACGGCTCGGCAGGCGTCGTATCGAAAGGTCGAGTCATGCCGGTCCTGGCCGCGTCGACCGCCGCCCGCACAGTGGGACACACACGCCTCAGCTCCGTCCTGGCTTCGGCAGTGCGCAACACGTCCCTCACTTGGCCCACGTCGCGGGCGAGCAGGAGCCGGACTCCGAGATCCTCGAGTTCCTCGGCCAGGTTGTCGAGCATGCGCACGGCGCTGACATCGACGAAGGGAACTGTTTCGGCGTCGATCACGACCGCCGTCACCCCTTCACGGGCGGCGGCCCCCCGGGCCTCGGACCGGATCCGCTCGGCGTTGGCGAAGTAGATGCCGGCCTCGACGCGCAGCACGATCACTCCGGGAATCCTGCGGCTCTCGCTGTGTCTGTCGAGTGCGGCGAAGCGTCCGTTCCCGGGCAGTTGCCCCAGTTCGCTGATGACCGGACGCGAGGAGCGGTACAGGAGCAGGAGCAGGGAGACGCCGATGCCGATGAAGAGGCCAGGCAACGTGTCGAAGACCATCACCCCGAGCATTGCCGCGACCGCGGCCATGAAATCCGGCCGCGCGGCGACGCCGTAGGCCTGGCCGGGCCTACGAGTGAAGACGCGGTAGAGGGAGACCAGCGAGTGGGAGTCGACCAGTTCCACCACTGCCGCGATCACCACCCCGGCGAGCACCGCCTCGGGGAGCGGTTCGAAGAGGCCGGTGAGAAAGAGGAGCGTGATCACGGTCAGGGCGGCCACGAGGATCCCGGAGAGCTGGGTGCGTGCGCCCGCCGACCAGTTGACAGCGGTCTTCGAGAGGCTGCTGTTGACGACCATGCCGCTGGACAGGCCGGCGGCGCCGAGCCCGATCAGCTCGCGGTTGGCGTCGACCTCGTAGTGGTCGCGGGCGGCGTAGTTCTCCGCCGCACCGAGCCCCTCGGCGAAGGCGACGAGCGTCACGCCGACGCTCCCGGCAGCGAGGCCGCCGAGGTCGTCGACCGAGACATCGGGGAAGCCGAACGAGGGCAGACCGGTCTCGATGCTGCCGACGACATCGACACCGTGGTCCTCCAGATCAAAAACCGCAGCTACGGCAATTCCCAGCGACACCGCGATCAGCGAGCCGGGTACCCCCGGGGCGGCCCGCTTGAGAACGAGGATCAAGGCGAGGCTGCCGACGCCGGCCAGGACGGTGAAGCCGCTGGTGCCGCCGAGGTCTCCGATCAGGGCCCAGATCTTCTCGAAAAAGTTCCCGGACCCGCCCTCGACACCGAAGAGCTTCGGCAGCTGGCCCGCGATGATCGTCAGTGCCAGGCCCACGATGAAGCCCTTCAGCACCGGCTCGGAGATGAGATTCGCAAGGAAGCCGAGGCGCAGCAGTCCGGCGAGGAGCGCCGCGATGCCCACCGTGACGGCCAGGGCCGCCGTGAGCGCGGCGGAGTGCGCGCCGGGACCGCCCGCGGCCTCACCGACGATCGCCGCCGAGAGTGCCGCCGTGGCCGCCATCGGCCCGACCACCAGGTGTCAGGAGCTGCCGAAGGCGGCGTAGAGGATCAGGGCCGCCGGCGCGGCGTAGAGGCCGACGACGGGCGAGACGCCGGCGATCGTCGCGTAGGCGAGCGCCTCGGGCACGAGAACCGCCCACACGGTCATCGCGGCCGACGCGTCCCGCCCCAGCCACTGCCACCGGTAACCCCGCAGTGAGGGGAACAGCCAGTGCATGTCCGTCCTCACGAGGAGAGATCACTTATGGCATCGCCCATCAGCTTCGCGGCGAAGAGCAGGCAGGTCACGGCCATGATCGTCGTGTTGTTCCGCTCCATCCAGAGCTTGAGACCGTCGAGGATGCGCTTCGAGCGCCAGGTCGAGCACGCTGACCCAGTCGGCGGGCTGCCCCTGGTCGTTCGGGCCGGCGCCGCCGGAGACCAGCAGCACGATCGTGCCGACCAGGGCCAGGCCCAGGAGCAACGCCGGCCCGTTGGAACGCGCCCCGGGGGTGGCGAGCATCAGCACCACACCGATGATCGGGAACGCGCTCAGCGCCACGGCGACGCCGTAGGACAGAACCTGACCGATCGCCTCACCCACGGCCGTCTGCCTACGCCGGTTCGATCTCGCCCGGCCGCCAGCTCTTGTCGAACCAGCTTTCGAGCGGGCCGTGGAGCCGCAGCATCACGAAGAACCCCTTGCCGGGCACGGTCTGGACCCAGTTCGCCTTCTGGCCTTCCGGCGCGGTGGGGCCGAAGTGGACGACGGTGTCGCCGTTGCTCTCGTGCCGGACGCCTTCCGACTGGCTGTTGACGCTCGGGTAGGGGTGCTCCGTGCGCAGCAGCGACCGGGGCTGGGGGTCGTAGGCGTTGACGGCCCAGAAGTTCTTCACCGGGATGCCGCTCGGCAGGGCGAGCGTGTAACTCCTACCGCCATCGAGCCACTCGCCCGTGGAGTCCTCCGCCGTGTAGGCCGGCCACGGTGGCCACTCTGTGGTGGGAGCGGCACGCGGCGAACCCGGTGCTGCCCGTGGACATGCTGCGCCGCCGCCCCCTGCTGCTGTGCTCGTTGCTCGCCCTGCTGCCCGGCGCCGGCCTGTTCGGCGCCCTGGCGTACCTCCCCTCCTGGATCCAGCGTGCCTACGGCGCCTCGGCGACGACGGCCGGCCTGATGACTGCTGCCGGTCACCCCGGGGATCGTGAGCCGAGCCGCACGACGGCACGAGGGGAAGGCTCGGACACCGACCGGTGCGCCGCCGACGTCGGGTGGACGTCGGCGGCGCACCGGTCCCACCGTGTCAGGCCCCCTCGGGAGCGGGGTGCGGCAGCGCCACGGGGGGACGGCGGGTCAGCGGCAGCAGTACGCCCGCGAGCAGCAGGGTGACCAGGCCGAGCGCCGCGACGGCCGTGGCCAGACCGCCGAGCGGTCCCTGTCCGCCGAGGAGGACCAGGGGGCAGAGGAACTGGCCCAGGAAGAACGCCGACGTCCACAGTCCGGTACCGCGCCCCCGGTCGGCGAAGTCGAGCCGGGACATGGCCAGCGTCAGCAGGGACGGCAGCAGCAGTCCGGTGCCGACGCAGTTGACCACGGCGGCGGCGACCAGCAGGGGGACGCTGTCGGCGAATCCCATCAGGAGGAATCCGGCACCGCACAGCAGAAAGACGGCGGGGAGCCGACGGCGCGGGCTGTCGGTGAGCCGGGTGAAGACGACGGAGCCGGCGACGGTGGCCGCGCTGGCGATCGCCGTGGCGGCACCGATGACGCCGGTGGAGCCGACGCCCAGGTCGTCGAGGAGGTAGGACATCTCCACGGGCACGGTGTAGAAGACGACGGCGCCGAACACGGTCAGCAGGCAGATGCCGGCCATCCGGCGCACGGGGAACGGACGGGCCTCCGTCCCGGCACGGGCCTGCCCGTCTCCGGCCGACGGCTGCGGGTCCGGCAGGGCCCGGGCCATGGCGAGGGCGAGCAGCAGTCCGACCGCGTAGAGCCAGAAGGGGGCGCGCCAGCCCGCCGACCCCAGTGCTCCGCCGACCACGAAGAAGACCGTGGCGGACGCCGACGCGCACATCGTCTGCAGTGCGAGGTACCGGTCGCGGACCCGTCCCGTGTAGTAGTCGCCGATCAGCGTGGTGCAAGCGGTCATGACGGCCGCCTCGGCGACGCCCACCAGGACCCGGCTGGCCAGGATGGTGTGCAGCGAGTCGAGCCACAGCGGGGCCGTACCGAACAGCGCGTACAGGACGGTCGCCACGACCAGCAGGCGCTTGCGGCCGAGCCGGTCGACGACGGCACCCGCGAAGGGGGCGAGCAGGGCGAGGGACAGCGCCGGGACGGTGAGTACGAGGGGGACCAGCGCCGCGCTGCCGGCGACGCCCTCGAAGTGGTCCTGCATGCGGGGCAGCACCGGGGCGAGCAGCACGGCGCCGAGGACGGGCAGGCAGCTGCCGGCCATCAGCAGAACGGCGGGCAGCCTGCCCGCCGGCGGGCCGACGTGGTCGCGGGCGGGCGGGGAGGCGGGAGCGGGCATGGCGGCACTCCGGGACGCGAGAGGGGAGGGATGGCGCCGCACGGCGGGCGGGCCCCCGGTGGGGGGAACCGGCACGTGGGCGGTCGGCGTGGCACGACTATGCGTTCCTGACGCGGGTTCTGCACACCCCCGCCACCATCCGCATTCCGGATGCAGCCGATCCAGCGCCTGGATATCGGGCCGGACGGTGACACGCGCCCGGGCCGGTCCTCGGCACACCGGCTGTGTCAGGACGGGAGTCGCTGCTCGTCCGCACCGGTCATGCGCCTGGCGACCCTGGCGGCGGTCTCGCGCAGCCAGATGTGGGCCGCGTCGTGCGTGTGCACCGGATGCCACCACAGCGCTTCCCGCAGCGGCACCGCCTCGTACGGCGGCTCCACCACCCGGACGGGGGCCAGGGGTGCCATCAAGCGGGCGAGGCGGGCCTGCGCCAGGGCGATCCGGCGCGTGCCGGCGACCATCAGGGGCAGCAGATGGAAGCTGTCCACGGAGACCTCGACGCGCGGCTCGATACCGAGCATGCCGAGCTGGCGCACGGCGGGCGCGTCGTAGGTGCGCTGGTAGATCACCCACGGCAGGCGGGCCAGGTCCTGCCGGGTGAGGCGGTCCTCGACGCTCGGGTGGTCCTTCGACACGAGGAAGACCCAGCGGTCGTCGTAGAGGTCGGTGGCGGGGAAGTCGCTGATGACGCCGTGCGGCATGAGGAGGCCGTCGGTGGCGCTCAGCAGGGTGGCCGTGTCGTCGGTGACGCTGGGCGGGGTCTGGGTGAGGCGCAGCCGGATCCCCGGGGCCTCCTCGTGCACGGTGCGCGCGAGTTCGGCGCCGAAGACGGCGACCGCGTAGTCGGAGGCCAGCAGCCGGAACTCGCGGTTCTCCCTGGTCGGGTCGAAGTCGGCCTGGCTCGCGAAGAGGCGTTCCAGTACGTCGTGTGCGGTGGCGGTGCGGTCGAGCAGGACCTGGCCGAGGGCGGTGAGTTCGTAGTGACCGCCGACACGGGCGAGCAGGTCGTCGTCGAAGTGCCGGCGCAGCCGGGCCAGGGCGGCGCTCATGGCGGGCTGGCTGAGCCCGACGCGCTGCCCGGCCCGGGTCACGTTGCGCTCCTCGAGCAGGGCGCGCAGCGCGACGACGAGGTTGAGGTCGAGACGGGCCAGGTTCACGGGACTCCCTTGGGTGCGGCACCGACGGCAGCGCGATAAACACGGTGGATGCCGGTCATCCACAGAATCTATTTCCGCGATCACTGGTGCGGGGTTCAGAGTAGTCGCACGCCATCAGGAGGACATGTCCGTGAAACCCGAACCCACGTCCGCACTGTTCGCCGGACCGTTCGCGCTCGCCACCCTCTCCGCCCCCGACGGGCCGGCCTTCCCCGCTCTCGTGACTCCCGACGGTCGGGTGACCGACCTCAGAGCGGCCCTGTCCGACGACTCGCTGACGACGCGAGGGCTTCTGGAGAGCTGGGACACGGCCCTGCCTCGACTGCGGGACCTGGTCGCCGGCGGTGATGTGGAACGCCGACCGCTGGGCGGCTTCCGGGTGCACGCTCCGGTCGAGCCGCGCCAGGTGTTCCAGTCGGGCGCGAACTACCGGCAGCACGTGATCGACCTGCACGTGGCCCACCGCGCCCCCGGCGACGACCGGCCCGAGGAGGAGAGGCGGGCCGAGGCGGCGGAGATCATGGACCGGCGGGCGGCCGAGGACCTGCCGTACGTGTTCATCGGCCTGCCGAGCGCGATCACCGGCCCGTACGACGACGTCGTGCTGCCCGCCTGGGCCGAGAAACCGGACTGGGAACTGGAGTTGGCCGTCGTGATCGGACGGACCGCCCACCGGGTCTCCGTCGCGGAGGCCGCGCGGTGCATCGCGGGGTACACCATCGCCAATGATCTGACCGACCGGGCGACCGTCTTCCGCCGGGACATGCCGGCCATCGGCACCGACTGGCTGCGCAGCAAGAACGCTCCCGGGTTCACCCCCCTGGGCCCGTGGATCGTGCCCGCCGAGTCGATCGCGAACCCCGGCGACCTGCGCGTCACGCTCGAGCTCAACGGCGAGACCATGCAGGACGAGTCCACCCAGGACATGATCTTCGACGCCGCCCGCATGGTGGCGTACGCCTCCCAGACCGCACGGCTCCTGCCCGGCGACCTGGTGCTGACCGGCAGCCCGGCGGGCAACGGCATGCACTGGGGCCGGCTGCTGCGCGACGGCGACGTCATGGAGGGCTCGATCACGGGACTCGGTGTACAGCGCACCCGGTGCACGGCGGAGGTGTCGTGACCCTCGACCGGCACGACCCCGGGGGCGCGATCGCCGAGGCCGCCAGGACGTGCTCCAACTGGGGCCGTTGGGGCGAGGGCGACGTGCTCGGCACGCTCAACTTCCTCGACGAGGCCAAGCGCCGGGAAGGCGCGTCCCTGGTGCGGCGCGGTGTCAGCTTCTCGCTCTCGCAGCGCTTCGACATGAACGGCCCGCAGAAGGGCTGGCGGCGCCGGACCAACCCCGTACACACCATGCTGGACACCGGCACCGACGCCGCCCTCGGCAACCAGGGCTTCCCGCACGGCATCGGCGGCGCCGACGACGTCATCAGCATGCCGCTGCAGTGCTCGACCCAGTGGGACGGGCTCGGTCACATCTTCGACCACGGCAGGGCCTGGAACGGGAGGGCGGCCGAGAAGGTCGTCACCTCCGACGGCGACCTGGTCACCGGCATCGAGCACATGGCGCCCCATGTCGCCGGACGCGGCGTGCTGTTGGACGTGGGCCGGGTCGTCGGTGGGAACGGTGAGCTGCCGGACGGCTTCGCGATCACCGGGAAACACCTGACCGCGACCGCCGCCGCCCACGGCGTGGAGGTCGGCCGGGGTGACATCGTCCTGGTGCGCACCGGTCAGCTCGCCCGGGTCCGCCGCGGCGGCTGGGGCGACTACGCGGGTGGCCCGGCACCCGGTCTGTCGTTCACCACGGCCGACTGGCTGCACCGCACCGAGATCGCCGCGGTCGCCACCGACACCTGGGGCTTCGAGGTACGGCCCAACGAGTTCGAGCACGCCTTCCAGCCCCTGCACCAGGTGGCGATCCCGCACATCGGTCTGCTGATCGGCGAGATGTGGGACCTGGAGGCCCTCGCCGAGGACTGCGCGGGCGACGGCGCGTACGCGTTCTGGCTCACCGCCGCACCGCTGCCCATCACCGGCGCCGTCGGCTCCCCGGTCAACCCCGTCGCCGTCAAGTAAGCAGCGGAACGAAGGAGTTCCCCCATGAGCACATCCCCTACCGTCCTCGTCGTCGGCGGCGGCGCGTCCGGCTGCGCCGTGACCGTCCTGCTGCGCCGGGCCGGTGTCGCCGTCGACCTGATCGAGGCCAGGGACGACTGGAACGCCACCGCCGGCTCCGGGATCACCCTCCAGGGCAACGCCCTGCGCGTCCTGCGCGAACTCGGCGTGTGGGAGCAGGTGGAGGAGTCCGGCTTCGGTTTCGACTCGGTCGGCATCACCGCCCCCGACGGCACTGTCCTGCACGTCGCCCGGGACATCCGCACCGGCGGCGACGACCTGCCCGCCACCATGGGCATGCAGCGCCCTCAGCTCCAGCGGGCCCTGACCGACGCCGTCCGCGCGAGTGGCGCGGCGGTGCGGCTGGGCACCAGGGCCGAGACGTTCGACCAGGACGGCGACGGGGTGACGGTCCGCTTCAGCGACGGCACCGAGGGCCGCTACGACCTGGTGGTCGCGGCCGACGGACTGGGCTCCGCCACCCGCGCCGCGATCGGCATCACCGACAAGCCGGAGCCGACCGGCATGGCCATCTGGCGCATCGCCGCCCCGCGGCCCGCCGGTGTGACCCGTACCGACCTCGCCTACGGCGGCCCCGCCTACATCGCCGGCTACTGCCCCACCAGCGACAGCACCCTCTACGCGTACGTCGTCGAGGCCAACCGCGACCGGGCGTCCATCCCGCCGGAGACCTACGCGGACGAGATGCGCCGCCTGGCCTCCGCCTACGGCGGCTGCTGGCCGGAGATCACCGGGCACATCACCGACCCGGCGAAGGTCAACTACACCTGGTTCGACCGGCTGCTGGTGGAGGGGGCGTGGCACCGCGGCCGCGTGGTCCTCGTCGGGGACGCCGCGCACTGCTGCCCGCCCACCCTCGCCCAGGGTGCGGCGATGTCGATCGAGGACGCCTGGGTGCTGGCCGGGCTGCTCACCGGCGGCCGGGCGTGGGACGACGCGCTGTTCCAGGCGTACTACGAACGCCGCGTTCCGCGCGTGCGCGCGGTGGTGGAGGCGTCCGTGCAGCTCGGGCAGTGGCAGCTCGACGGGGTGCGCGACGCCGACGTGGCCGGGCTGATGGGCCGCACCATGGCGATGCTGCGGGAGCTGCCGTGACCACGCCCCCCACGGTGGACGTGCACGCGCACGTCCTGCTGCCCGAGGTCGACGCCCTGGTGGCCGGTCTGCCGGGGCTGGCGGAGGCGAAGGCGCTGGACGCCCGCCGCAACGGACCCGCCGCGCCGGCGGTCAGCGGCCCGATGGTGCGCGAGCGCATCCCGCGGCTGACCGACGCCGGCGTGCGGCTGGCCGCGATGGACGCCCAGGGGGTGGACGTGCAACTGGTCAGCCCCTCCCCCTCGCACTACCACTACTGGACCGGCGCGAAGACGTCCGAGAAGGTGTACCGGCTCGCGGGCGAGGCGACGGCCGCGCACTGTGCGGCCGCCCCGGACCGGCTGAAGGGGCTGGGGCTGGCTCCCCTGCACCATCCCGGGCTGGCCGTCGACGCCCTCCGGCACGCCCTGGACCAGGGCCTGCTGGGCGTGGAGATCTCCAGTCACGCCCCGGGGCGCGAGCTGTCCGATCCGGCGTACGAGCCCTTCTGGTCGCGGGCCGAGGAGACGGGCGCGATCGTCTTCCTGCATCCCTTCGGGTGCACGCTCGACGAGCGCCTGGACCAGTGGTACCTGTCCAACACCGTCGGCCAGCCCACCGAGAACGCCGTCGCGCTGTCGCACCTGATCTTCTCCGGGGTGCTCGACCGCCACCCCGGGCTGAAGGTCCTCGCAGCGCACGGCGGCGGCTACCTGCCCACCCACATCGGACGCTCCGACCACGCCTGGTCCGCCCGCTCCGACGCCGGCACGGGCTGCGCCCACCTGCCCAGCAGTTACCTGAAGCGCCTGTACTTCGACTCGCTCGTCCACGATCCGCACGTGCTGCGGGAGTTGATCCGCGTCGCCGGGCCCGACCGGGTGCTGCTCGGCTCCGACTTCCCCTTCGACATGGGCACCGAGGACCCCGTCGGCGCGTTGCGCGCGGCCCGGCTGCCCGACTCCGACTTCCACGCCGTACGCGGCGGCAACGCCACCGCCCTCCTCTTCAAGGAGTGATCATGAGCGCACGTCTGCTCACCCACCTCCGGCACGTCGACCTCGCCGTGCCCGACTACGACAAGCAGCTCGACTTCTACGCCGGTGTCTGGGGCCTGACGAAGGTCGCCGAGGACTCCGGCATCTCCTTCCTCGCCGCCGAAGGCTCCCCCGAGCAGTACGTGATCCGGCTGCGCAGGGCCGACGAGAAGCGCTTGGACCTCGTCTCCTACGGCGCCGCGAACCCGGCCGACGTCGACGCCCTCGCCGAGCGACTGCTCGCGGGCGGCGTGCAGCTGACCTCCCGGCCGGGCAAGGTCGACACCCCCGGCGGCGGCTACGGCTTCCGCTTCTTCGACGTCGACGGCCGCACCGTGGAGGTCTCCGCCGACGTCGAGGTGCGCCGGCACCGCAAGATCGAGGAGAGGGAGTCGATCCCGGTCAAGCTGTCCCACGTCGTGCTCAACTCCCCCGACCTGGACCGCACCCGGGAGTGGTACGAACGCCACCTCGGCTTCGCGCTGTCCGACACGCTCAGCTCGCCGCACATGGGCGAGGTCATGCACTTCATGCGGATCAGCAACCAGCACCACTCCATGGCGCTCGCCAAGGGCCCGCACACCTCCCTGCACCACGTCTCCTTCGAGATGCGCGGCATCGACGAGTACATGCGCGGCTCCGGCCGCGTGATGCGCGCCGGGTACCGGAAGATCTGGGGGCCCGGCCGGCACATGGCCGGAGACAACACCTTCACCTACTTCCTCGACCCGCACGGCAACACCGTCGAGTACACCACCGAGCTGGAGTGCCTGGACGAGGACACCTGGCACCCCCACGTCCACGACTTCTCCCAGCCCGAGGTCACCGACCAGTGGGGCACCGCCAACCCGATGAACGAGCTCGTCGCCAAGGAGTCCTTCAACGACCCCGACCGCGGCGTCTTCGTCGCCCCACCGGTCTGATCCTCTCCCCGTCCCCCGTCCCCCGGCGCCGGGGGCGCGGCACTCCCCCGGCAGGCCCCGACTGCCGCCGCGTCCCCGGCCCCACCACCCCCGCCAGGAGCCCTCGCATGCGCTTCGCCACCTACGAACACCGGCACCGGTCCCGCCTCGCGGTGGTCGACAAGGAGGGTGTGCTGTACCCGGTGCCCGGTACCCGCTCGCTCACCGAGGTCCTCGCCGACGGAACCGGACTCCCCGCTCTGCTCGACCTCGGCGCCGCCACCCTCGGCGTCCCGGCCGGCCCGCACGTCTCCGAGGTCCGCCTGCTGCCACCGCTCCGCCCCGCCTCGGTACGGGACTTCGTGACCTTCGAGGAGCACGTGGAAGGCGTACGACGGTCCGTCGACGGCGCGGCCGGCGTACCCGGGCAGTGGTATGCCGCCCCGACCTTCTACTTCACCAACCCGCACGCCGTGTACGGCCCGCGCGACGACATCCCGGTGCCGCCCGGCTCGGCAGTCCTGGACTTCGAGCTGGAGGTCGGCGCGGTGATCGGCCGCGAGGGCCGTGACCTCACCCCCGAGCAGGCCCGCGACCACATCGTCGGCTACACCGTCTTCAACGACTGGTCCGCCCGCGACCTGCAGTCCGCGGAGATGACGGTCGGCCTCGGCCCCTGCAAGGGCAAGGACACCGCCACCACCCTCGGCCCGTACCTGGTCACCGCCGACGAACTGGAGCCGTACCGCGACAACGAGGGTTTCCTGCGGCTGGCGCTGACCGCCGAGGTCAACGGCGAGGTCGTCGGCAGGGACCTGCTGTCCAACATGAGCTGGACGTTCGAGGAGATGGCCGCCTACGCCGCGCGCGGCACCCGGGTCGTACCGGGTGACGTCCTCGGGTCGGGCACCTGCGGAAACGGCGGCTGCCTCGCCGAACTGTGGGGCCTGCGCGGCGAGCAGAGCCCGCCGCCGCTGAAGCCCGGTGACACCGTCACGCTCACCGTGGAGGGCATCGGGACGGTGTCGAGCACCGTTGTTCCCGGCGCCGATCCGGTGCCTCTGCCCACCGGCCGGCGCCGAAGCCGGAAGCGGCCGTGAACGAACTCCGCCCCCGGAGACTGCGGGGCCGGGTGGTCGTCGTCACCGGCGCGGCCCGCGGTCAGGGCGCCGCCGAGGCCGAGGCGCTCGCCCTGGAAGGAGCACGGGTGATCGCCACCGACGCGCGGCCGGAGGGCGACTGCCGCCGCCTCGACGTCACCAGCGAAGCGGAGTGGGCCGGCCTCGCCGCCGAACCGAAGGAGGCGTACGGGCAGGTCCACGGCCTGGTCAGCAATGCGGGAGTCACCTGGCGGGCGCGGCTCGGCGGCGTACGGGCGGAGGACTTCGACCGGGTCCACGCGGTCAACGTCACCGGCCCCCTGCTCGGTATCCAGCACCTCGCCCCGCTGATGCCTCCGGGCTCCTCGATCGTCAACGTCGGTTCCTCCGCCGCGCTCACCGCCCACTACCCGGTCGCCTACACCGCCAGCAAGTGGGACCTGCGTGGCCTGTCGAGGACCGCCGCACTCGAACTCGGGCCGCGTGGCATCCGGGTCAACATCATCCATCCCGGCTACATCGAGACCGGCATGACCGCCTCGGTCACGCCCGCCTTTCGCGAGGCCAACGTCCGGGAAACCCCGCTGGGTCGCACCGGGACCGCCGCCGAGGTCGCCCCGCTCGTGGTCTTCCTGCTGTCGGACGAGTCGTCGTTCATCACGGGCGCCGAGATCCCCGTCGACGGCGGCCTCACCGCGCACGGCGGCGTGAAGTCCATGTCCGACGCCCTGCGCGAGGGAGTGCCGTGAAGCAGAACGGAGGCGAGACCGCCCCGGAAACCGGCTGCGGCCGGGACCGGGCCGGCCCCCTTGCCCGCCGGGCCCCCGGCTCCGCACACGGAGAGGGTGCTGCCCCGTCGTCGCCGAGGGCGCGCCCGTGGCCCGCGGGGGGCCGCTGCACGGGGAGACCGTCGGGACCCGGCGGCTCATCGCCCGCGGGGGCGGTGCCGCCCGCCCCCAGGGCCACCGGCATACACGTCGTCGGCGCGGGACGGTCCACCGTCCGGCCCGGCGCGGCACACTGAAAGGAACACCTCACCGTGGACAAAGTCATCGGCAGCGCCGCCGAGGCCGTGGCCGACCTCCCCGACGGCGCCTCGCTCGCCGTCGGCGGCTTCGGCCTCAGCGGCGTGCCCGAGGTCCTGATCCGTGCTCTGCACGCCCGAAGGACGGGCGGCCTGCGGGTCGTCTCCAACAACTGCGGGGTCGACGGCCGCGGCCTCGGCGTCCTGCTCGCCGCCGGCCGTATCGCCCGTGTCACCGGGTCCTACGTCGGCGAGAACAAGGAGTTCGCCCGCCAGTACCTGTCCGGAGAGCTGGAGGTCGAACTCGTCCCCCAGGGCACGCTCGCCGAACGCCTGCGCGCGGGCGGCGCCGGCATCCCCGCCTTCTACACCCCGGCCGGCGTCGGCACCCAGGTCGCGAAGGGCGGTCTGCCCTGGCGCTACGCTCCCGACGGCACGGTCGCCGTCGCCTCACCGCCGAAGGAGACCCGCGACTTCGCGGGCCGCCCGCACATCCTGGAGCACGGCATCACCACCGACTTCGCCCTCGTCCGCGCCTGGCGCGGCGACCGCCACGGCAACCTGCTCTTCCGCCGCGCGGCCGCCAACTTCAACCCCCTGGCCGCCATGGCCGGCCGCGTCGCCATCGCCGAGGTCGAGGAACTCGTCGAACCGGGTGAGCTGTCCCCCGACGAGATCCACCTGCCCGGCGTCTACGTCCAGCGAGTCGTACGGCTCACCCCCGGGGAAGCCGCGGACAAGCAGATCGAGAAGAGGACCGTACGCGCATGAGCTGGAACCGCGACCAGATGGCCGCCCGCGCCGCCGCCGAACTCACCGACGGCTCCTACGTCAACCTCGGCATCGGCCTGCCCACCCTGATCCCGGGTCACCTGCCGCCCGGTGTGCACGTCGTACTGCACTCCGAGAACGGCATCCTCGGCACCGGCCCCTGTCCGACGGAGGACGAGGTCGACCCCGACCTGATCAACGCCGGCAAGGAGAGCGTCACCGTCCTGCCCGGCGCGAGCTTCTTCGACTCCGCCCTGTCCTTCGGCATGATCCGCGGTGGCCACATCGACATCGCCGTCCTCGGTTCCATGCAGGTGTCCGCCCGCGGCGACCTGGCCAACTGGATGGTCCCGGGCAAGATGGTCAAGGGCATGGGCGGCGCCATGGACCTCGTCCACGGCGCCCGCCGCGTCGTCGTCCTCATGGAGCACACCGCCAAGGACGGCAGCCCCAAGATCCTCGAGGAGTGCACCCTGCCGCTCACCGGTGAACGGTGCGTGCACCGCGTCGTCACCGACCTCGGCGTCCTGGACGTCAGGCCGGAGGGCCTCGTACTGGTCGAGACCGCCCCCGGTGTCACAGTGGAGGACATCGTGGTGCGGACCGGGGCCGAGGTGCTGGTGGACCACGCGGCAGCGGCGTACTGAACGCGCCCGCCCCGGCCCGTCGCCGCACGACCTGGTCGTGACGGCCCTCTCCCACGACCGCTACGGCCTGCCCGGCCGCGCGACTGCCGCTCAGCCCCCGCACCGTGGACCACCACCTGCGCAACAGCTTCAGCCGGCTGGGCGTCCGCTCACGGGTCGAGCCGGCACTGCTGATGAACGGCGATCGAACGGAACGGAGCGGCGGCAGCGGGGGCGGGATCGCCTGACCGGGGGGCGGCCGCGGCAGGGTCGGGCGGAGAGCCCGCCCTCCTCGGATTCGGCAGAGGCGGTGATGCGCGGGCACGTCGACGCGGACGGTGGCACGGGAGTGGGCCTGGCGGACGCGATGAACGTTGCCCTGGCGGCGGCCTTCCGGACGGCCGACGTCTTCACGACGGACGGCCACTTCCGCATGATGCGGCCACTGACCGGGCAACCCTCCTTCCGGCTGCTCCCCGACGATCTCTGACAGCCGATTGAGCGGCGAGACGGTGCGGGAGGACGAGCCGCGCTCCGGCCCAGGGCGGTCGTCCAGTGGTGGGCCGGAGCGGTCCCGCGGACGGCGGCGGTCCGATGAAGGCCCGGGTCTCGGATGCCGCGGAATCCCGGTGCCGCGGATCACGTGAAGCAGGGTACCCCCGTGCCGGCTCAGCCCGGCCACGTCCGGGGTGGCCGGGCCCGTGAGGCGGGTCAGGGGCCACAGCCGGCCGCCATGAGTGTGGCCGGACGGCTGGAGAGGTCTACCCCTTACCGGGCGGCCTTTCAGCACCCCGGCCCGTGAGCGGCGCCCGTCACCGATACCCGGTGGCGTCTGCCGGTCTGCCGGCGTTGTCGACTTCGACCAGGTAACGCCAGCAGTCGGGGCGCGAGCCGTCGAGATCAGTGAAGTCGTATTCCTGCGCGACCTGCCCGCTGGACAGCGACCGACCGTTCCAGCGCGCGATGTCGGCGTCGCCTGCCAACGCCGCGACCGCGCGTCCGACGTACGCCGGACTCTCCGAAATACAAAAGTGCGGCACCGTGGTCAGCGCGTCGCGCCAGTTGTCCTCGGTGACGCCGAGCGTGTCGAGCATCATCTCTGAACGCATCCAGCCCGGGGTGAGTGCCACCGCCGTCCCGCCATGCGGCTTCAGCTCGTGTGCGAGCACGAACGCCATGCGTAACACGCTGTTCTTGGCCAGATCGTAGAAGTACGAGTTGCGGTAGCGCGTTCCGTTGTACGCGGACGTTCCGTCGGTCATCTCGACCACGAGTCCGCCCGGTCGACGCACGAGCAGCGGCAACACGAAGTGGCTGGTGATCGCGTGGGTCTCCACGCCGAGTCGGAGCAGCCGCAGCCCGTTGTCGAGGTCGTGTTCCCATACCGCTTTGTCGAAAGCGAACAGCCGCTCTCCGCCCCAGATGTCGTTGACCAGCACGTCGAGCCGCCCCTGTTCGGCGTCGATGCGCTCGGCCAGCGCACGGACCTGCTCGGGTACCAAGTGGTCGGTCGGCACCGCGATGCCGGTTCCGCCCGCCGCGGTGACGAGCTCCGCGGTCTCCTCGATCGTTTCGGACCGGTCGTACTCCGAGCGCCGTTCCCGAGTCGTGCGGCCGGTGACGTAGACCGTCGCACCTGCCGCACCGAGCTGGACGGCGATGCCGCGTCCAGCTCCCCGTGTCGCACCCGCGACCAGCGTGATCCTTCCGCGGAGGTCTGGTGCCGATGTGTCGGGCATGAATCTCATCGAGTTCCTTGTCTGTCTGCACGAGCCGGCCCACGTCAGTCGTCGACGCCGACCGGTGACACCATGATCGATCCAAAACCCGACACCTTGTGTCGCATTTTTCACTGTTCGACACGACGGAGGGACCGAGGTTTTTCCCACCTGTCTGCCGAGCACGGCCGTCGAGGAAGCAGGAGGGGTGTCGAGTCCGTACCGTCACGCCAGGAGCTTCCGCACGCTTGTCCGCCCAGCCGGCGCCGATCCGCCCACCTCCACCACCGGACTGGCGGCACGTTGCCGTGGGCACGGCACGCGAGGGCGCCTCCTGCCCGCCGGACGACAGCCACTGCCGGTACCGGCCCTTCCGCGCCGCGGTCACACCTACGCCCAGCCCGCTGCCGGGTTCGACACAGGCACCACCACCGCCCGTCGGTACGTCACCGGGGCCGCCGACGTCCTGACCACCTTCGCCCCGGCGCTCGCCGAAACAGTGGAGCCCGCCTCCGCCAAGGCGTTCGTGACCCTGGACGGCACACCACCGCCGGCCGACAGGATCGCCGCCGACCGCTCCTTCCATTCCGGGGAGCACAAGAAGCACTGCATCGACGCGCACGTGGTCACCGCCCCGCACGGGCGACTGCCGTGAGGGCGCGGCCGCGGCGAGCGGGGCCCGAGCGGTACGGAAGCACATATGCACGAGCGCAACGCCGCATCAGGCGCGGGGTGACGCTTCCGGCGGTTCCCCCCTGCGGGCCCAGGAGGGCCGCTCCACCGGCCCGGGGCACCGCTCCGCGGCGCGATTTCCCCGTTCAGCCGGTCGAACGAACTCTCCGGACGGCGGCGCACCGAAGGGGCCGCCGACGGTGCGCCGGTGGCACCAAGAGGTCCGACGGGAACGTCCCACCCACCACATCGTTCGCTCACGCACATTCACTGAATCGTTTTCTGGCAACGTTCGACAATCCCGTCCCAGGATCGGCAAAGCCAACTCCCGCAGGTGGAGACCGCTGCCCCGCACCCTTGTGACGTCGATAACGGTTTGTGTTTGGTTCCGTGATTTCCCGATGGACTGTGTTGACTTTACGAGTCGTTAACAGTCAATGTGTGCGCACCCCGACCGCTCCGGGACACGTAGCAGAGCGGCACGCACCTGAGGAGACGCCATGTCACTGCGGACCCAACGCCCCGTGTTCCGCCGGGCCCTGGTGGCCCTTGCCGCCCTTCCCCTGCTCGCCACGGCGGCGTGCGGCGGCGGCTCCGGCACCGAGGACAGCGCCTCGGGCGGTCAGGGCACGTGCGAGAAGAGCGAGGGCAAGGTCAAGCTGACGTACTGGTCCTGGATCCCCGGCGTCGAGAAGGCGGTGGCCGAGTGGAACCGCCAGAACCCGGACGTCCAGGTGTCCGTCAAGTCGACCCCGAACGGCAACGCCGGCACGTACCAGAACATGTCCAACGCCCTGAAGGCGGGCAACGCCCCCGACCTCGGCCAGATCGAGTACGACTCGCTGGCGAACTTCCGCCTCCAGGAGGGCCTCACCGACATCGCCGCGTGCGCGGGCGTCAAGGAGGCCGAGGACGACTTCGTCGAGTGGACCTGGTCGCAGGTGACCTTCGGGTCCGGCGGCGAGGACGGGGTCTGGGCGGTGCCGCAGGACACGGGCCCGATGGCCCTCTTCTACCGCAAGGACCTGTTCGAGAAGCACGGCATATCCGTCCCGGGAACCTGGGAGGAGTACTACGAGGCGGCCAAGAAGCTGAAGAAGGCCGACCCGAAGGCGTACATGACGCACTTCTCGCAGACGGACCCGAACTGGTTCAGCGGCATGCTGTGGCAGAAGGGCGCGAACATGTTCGCCCAGGAGGGCGACGCGTGGAAGGTCGACGTCGACAGCCCGGCCGCCGGCGAGGTGGCGGACTACTGGCAGAAGATGATCGACGAGGAGCTGGTCGCGACCGATCTGCAGGGCTTCTCCCCGGCGCTCTACAAGGCGTGGAACAACGGCGAGGTGGCGACCTGGGTCAGCGCCGCCTGGGGCTACAGCACCATTCGTGACAACGCCAAGGCGACCTCCGGCAAGTGGGGCGTCGCGCCGATGCCGCAATGGTCGGCGGGCGACGACAGGGCCGGCAACTGGGGCGGCTCGACCACGGCCGTCCTCGGCAAGAGCGAACACCCCCACGAGGCGGCGAAGTTCGCGCTGTGGCTGAACACGGACCCGAAGGCGCTGGAGATCCTCAACCGTGAGGGCGGTCTCTACCCCGCGGCCACCGAGGGCCTCGAGCTGGAGGCCCTGCAGCAGCCGGTGGACTTCTACGACGGCCAGAAGATCTTCGACGTCTTCGCCGACGCCTCCAAGAACGTCACCACGGACTGGACCTTCGGTCCGACGATGACGGACACCTACCGCTTCATGGGTGACGGCATCGCGGGAGCGCTGGGCGGCAAGGGAACGCTCGAGGACGCACTCGCGCAGACGGATGCCAAGACGGTGGACTCCCTGGAGAAGCAGTCCCTCGAGGTCGCGAAGTAAGTGACGGGCACCGGCGGTGCGTGGGAACACGCCCGCCGGTCCTTTCCCCCCTCGTCAAGGAAGCCTGGGAAGAGACCACGACATGACCGTCGACCGGACAGCCGCGGCAGCGGCGCCGCCAGCGAAAAACACCGCAGTTCCCGCTCCGCCGCGCCGCAGGCGGAACTGGGCGCCCGCCTTCTTCCTCCTGCCGTTCTTCATACCGTTCGTGCTGTTCACCCTGGCGCCGGTCGGCTACGCCTTCTACCAGAGCCTGCTCAGGACGGAACGGACCGGCGGCACCTTCGGCCGCAAGACGACCGTGTTCGCCGGTCTCGAGCAGTACAGGGAAGTGTTCGGCGACGCCGAGTTCCTCGGCAGCGTCGGCCGGGTGCTGCTCTTCGGCCTGGTGCAGATCCCGGTGATGCTGCTGCTGGCCCTGGTGCTCGCGCTGCTGCTGGACTCCACGGTGGCCCGCCTCAAGCGCTTCTTCCGCATCGCCTACTTCGTGCCGTACGGCATCCCCGGCGTGATCGCCGCACTCATGTGGGCCTTCCTGTACGACCCGCGCCTGTCGCCCGTCGTGGACCTGCTCGACAGGGCCGGGTCCGCGCCGGACTTCCTCGGCTCGTCGATGATGCTCTGGTCCATCGGCAACATCGTGACCTGGACCTACACCGGGTACAACATGCTGATCATCTACGCCGCGCTGCAGGCCATCCCGTCCGACATCTACGAGGCGGCACGCATGGACGGAGCGGGCGAGGCGACGATCGCCTGGCGCATCAAGGTCCCCATCCTGCGTCCGGCCCTCATTCTGACGGGGGTCTTCTCGATCATCGGGACCCTGCAGCTGTTCACCGAACCACAGGTGCTGCGCTCCATCTCCACCAGCGTCACCAGCACCTACACACCGAACCTGGCGGCCTACTCGCTCGCCTCGTCGGACAACTACAGCGAGGCCGCCGCCATGTCGGTGACACTGGCCCTGGCCACGTTCGTCCTGTCGTTCGGATTCCTCAAGCTCACGGGTCGAAAGGCTGAATCATGAGCCTCCTCACCGACACCGCGGGCGCCCACGCGCCCGCGCCGGCCTCCGGGACGACACCGCGCGGCCCGCGGGAGAGCCGCCTCTCGGTGATCGTCGCCACCGGTTTCCTGGCCGTGATCGCCCTCTACATGCTGCTTCCGGTGTTCTGGCTGGTCGTCTCGGCCACCAAGAGCCAGGGAGACCTGGTCGGCTCGTTCGGCCTGTGGTTCTCCGACTTCCACCTGATCGACAACCTGCGGGCGCTGTTCGCCAAGCAGGACGGGGTCTATCTGCCCTGGCTGCTCAACAGCCTCCTCTACGCCGGTGCGGGCGCGGCCGTCGGCACGCTGCTGTCCGCCATGGCCGGCTACGCCCTGGCCAAGTACCGTTTCCGCGGGCGGGAGTTCCTGTTCTCCGTCGTGCTCGGCGGTGTGCTGGTCCCGGCCACGGCGCTCGCGCTGCCGCTGTTCCTGCTCTTCGCCAAGGTGGGCGCCACCAACACCTTCTGGGCGGTCTTCCTGCCGAGCATCGTCAGCCCGTTCGGCGTCTACCTCTCGCGCATCTTCGCTGCCGCCTCCGTGCCCGACGAACTCCTGGAGGCGGCCCGCATCGACGGGTCGGGAGAGTTGCGGACCTTCTTCACCATGGCGCTGAGGCTGATGTCGCCCGCCATGGTGACGATCTTCCTGTTCCAGTTCGTGGTCATCTGGAACAACTTCCTGCTGCCCCTGGTGATGCTCCAGGACGACCGGCTCTACCCGGTCACCCTGGGCCTGTTCACCTGGCAGTCCCAGGTCAGCCGCGACCCCTCGCTGCAGATCCTCAGCCTCACCGGGTCGCTCGTGTCGGTCGTCCCGATCGTCATCACCTTCCTGGTGCTCCAGCGCTACTGGAAGGCCGGTCTCGCGGCGGGAGCGGTGAAGTCGTGAACGACGCGCTCAAGCAGCTGTCCGACCGGCTCGGCGGCATCGCCTACGGCGGCGACTACAACCCGGAGCAGTGGCCGCGCGAGGTGTGGGAGGAGGACGTCCGCCTCATGCGCGAGGCCGGCGTCAACCTCGTCACCGTCGGCGTCTTCTCCTGGGCGTTCCTGGAGCCCCGCCCGGGAACGTACGAGTTCGGCCTGCTCGACGAGGTCATGGACCTGCTGCACGCCAACGGCATCGCGGCCGACCTGGCGACGGCCACGGCGTCTCCGCCGCCCTGGTTCTCACTGCGTCACCCCGAGGCGCTGCCGGTGACCGCCGACGGCGTCCGGCTGAGTCACGGCTCGCGGCAGACGTTCTGCCCGAGCAGCCCCGCGTACGCCGAGGCGGCCGGCCGTCTCGCCGAACGGCTCGTGGAGCGGTACCGCGACCACCCCGCGCTCGCGCTGTGGCATCTGCACAACGAGTGGGGCAACCACAACGCGCACTGCTTCTGCGACACCAGTGCCGAGGCGTTCCGGGGCTGGCTCCGGCAGCGGTACGGCGGTCTCGACGGCCTCAACGAGGCCTGGGGCACGGCGTTCTGGAGCCAGCGGTACGGCGACTGGGCGGAGGTCGTGCCGCCGCGCGCCACCGCCGCCGTGCCGAATCCGACCCAGCGGCTCGACTTCTGGCGGTTCTCCTCGGACGCCCTGCTGGGGCTGCACCGGCGCGAGGCCGGGATCGTGCGCAGCCTCTCCCCCGGCGTGCCGCTCACCACCAACCTCCTGGTCACGCTCGAGAAGAAGGTCGACGGATTCTCCTTCGCCGAGGAGTGCGACTTCGTCTCCGTGGACCAGTACCTCACGGCCGCGGACCCCGAGGCGCACGTCGGGCTGTCCCTCGACGCCGACCTCGCACGCGGCATGGGCGGCGGCGCGCCGTGGCTGCTGATGGAGCACTCCACCTCCGCGGTGAACTGGCAGCCCCGCAACGTCGCGAAGACCCCGGGGCAGATGCGCCGCAACAGCCTCGCGCACGTGGCGCGCGGCGCCGACGGCGTCCTGTACTTCCAGTGGCGCCAGTCGAGGGCCGGCGCCGAGAAGTGGCACTCGGCGATGCTGCCGCACGGCGGCACGGACACCAAGACCTGGCGTGAGGTCACCGCTCTCGGCCGGGATCTGGGGGCACTGGCGGAGGTGCGCGGCACCCGCGTGGTGTCGGACGTGGCGCTCCTCTTCGACTGGAACGCCTGGTGGGCCCTCGAGACGGAGGCCACCCCCTCGCAGGACGTGCGCTACCTCGACCTGGTCCGCGCCTGGTACGAGGCCCTGTGGTCGCTGGGCGTCACCTGCGACCTCGTGCACCCCGGGAGCGACCTGAGCGGTTACCGGCTGGTCCTCGTCCCCAGTCTCTGCCTGACGAGCGACACGGACGCGGCGGCGCTGAACGGGTTCGTCGCGCAGGGCGGACACGCGGCCGTCGGTTTCTTCAGCGGTGTGGTGGACGAGAACGACCACGTCCGCCTCGGCGGCCATCCCGGAGCGTACCGGGACATGCTCGGCATCCGGGTCGACGAGTTCTTCCCGCTCCGGGAGGCGGAGACGGTCCGGCTCTCCGACGGCTCACAGGCCACGGTCTGGACCGAACTCGTCGAACCGCGGGGGGCCGGGACGGTCCTGTCGTTCGCGGCGGACCCGTCGTGCGGCGGCCCGGCCCCGGGGCACCCCGCGGTCACCCGTCACCACTACGGCGACGGTGTGTCCTGGTACGTGGCGACGCGCCCGGACTCGGGCACCCTGCGCGAGTTGCTGGCCCGGGTCTGCCGGGAGGCGGGGGTCACCGCCGCGGCCGAGGTCCCGGCCGGGGTCGAGGCGGTCCGCAGGCGCGGCCCGGACGCCACGTACCTGTTCCTGGTCAACCACTCCCCGAGCGACGTGTCCGTCCCGGCCTCGGGCACCGATCTGCTGAGCGGCGCCACCGCCGACGGCGAGGTCGTCGTCCGCGCGGGTGACGTCGTGGTGGTCCGGGAACACGGCGCCCCGACGCCGGGCCGGTGACGGAATGCTCGCCAGGCAACGGCAGGAGAAGATAGCCCAGCTCGTCCGGCAGCACGGCTCGATCCGGGTGAGCGCGCTGACCGAGCGGTTCGACGTGTCCGACATGACGATCCGGCGCGATCTGGAGGCCCTCGAGCGCCGGGGTCGTCTCGACAAGGTCCACGGCGGCGCGGTCACACCGGACCACGGCGGCACCGCCGAGCCGGCGTTCACGGAGAAGCGGCCCCTCCAGACCGCGGCCAAGGAGGCCATCGCGGCCGAGGCCGCCCGGCTCGTCGCTCCGGGCTCGGCGGTCGGCCTGACCGCGGGGACCACCACGTGGACGCTCGCCCGGCACCTGCTCGACGTCCCGGACATCACGGTGGTCACCAACAGCGTCCGGGTGGCGCAGACCCTGCACACCCACCGGCGGCAGAAGCAGACGGTCGTGCTCACCGGCGGCGTGCGCACCCCCTCCGACGCGCTGGTGGGGCCGGTCGCGGTCACCGCGCTGAGGACGCTCCACGTCGACGTGCTGTTCATGGGGGTGCACGGCATGGCCGCGCTGACCGGCTTCACCACGCCGAACCCGCAGGAGGCGGAGACGAACCGGGCGATGTGCCGCTCGGCACGACGGATCGTGGTCCTCGCCGACCACACCAAGTGGAACACGACCGGCACGGCGGCCATCGTCGCGCTGGAGACGGCCGACATACTCATCACCGACTCGGGCGTCGACGGGCACTGCCGCGAGGTGCTGGCACGCGGCGTCGGTGACCTGACCGTGGTCGAACCGACCCGGCTTTCACAGCGGGCGGCTCCTGCCCACTCCCCTCCCGGACCGACCGAAAGCGTACGCACGTGACCGCCGACCGTTCTTCCCGTCTCGTCCATTTCCGTGCCGGGGGCACGAGCCTGGTCCTCGACTGCTCGGGACCCCGCCTCCCACGGGTGCTGCACTGGGGGGCCGACCTCGGAGACCTGGGAGACGGCACCTCGGGCGGCACGGACGACCTCGCCTCCCTCGCCGCGGCGAGCGTCGCCGAGCTGGGCACCAGCGTTCCCGACGTCCCGGTCCCCGTGAGCGTGCTGCCCGAGCAGTCGGCCGGCTGGCTGGGCACGCCGGGACTGTCCGGCCACCGCGGGGGCGCCGACTTCTCCTGCGCGTTCACCGTCCGCGAGCTGCGGCTGACGGCCCCCCGCTCGCTGACGGTCGAGGCCACGGACGAACAGGCCCGGCTCGGCCTGCGGTGGGAGCTGGAGCTGACCTCCTCCGGTCTCGTCCGCCACCGCGCGTTCCTCACCAACCGGGGTGAGGGCCCCTACACGCTGGAGGCGCTGCAGCTCGCCCTGCCGGTACCGGCCCACGCCGCCGAAGTGCTCGACCTGACCGGCCGCCACCTGCGGGAACGTTCTCCGCAGCGGCACGGGTTCACCCTCGGCACGCACCTTCGGGAGAACCGTCGCGGCCGCACCGGCGTCGATGCGACCCTCGTCCACACCGTGGGTGAGCGGGGTTTCGGCTTCCGCGGCGGTGAGGTGTGGGGTCTGCACGTGGCATGGAGCGGCAACCACCGCACGTTCGCCGAGCGGACGAACTCCGGCGTCTCGCTCCTGGGCGGCGGTGAGCTGCTCCTGCCGGGCGAGGTCCGTCTGGGGCCCGGCGCCACGTACGGGACTCCGTGGATGTACGGCGCGTACGGCCGGGGCCTGGACGACATGGCGGCCCGCTTCCACGCCCACCTGCGGCAGCGCCCGCATCACCCCGCCACACCGCGGCCCGTCACGCTCAACACCTGGGAGGCGGTCTACTTCCGACAGGACCTGGAGACCCTCACGGCCCTGGCGGACGCGGCGGCGGAGGTCGGCGCCGAACGGTTCGTACTCGACGACGGCTGGTTCCGCGGACGCCGCGACGACCGGGCCGGGCTGGGCGACTGGTACGTGGACCCCGAGGTCTGGCCGCAGGGGCTGCACCCGCTCGTCGCACACGTGCGTTCCCGGGGGCTCCAGTTCGGCCTCTGGGTCGAACCCGAGATGATCAACCCGGACTCGGACCTGGCCAGGGCCCGTCCGGAGTGGATCCTGTCCGCGGCCGGGCGCATGCCACCGGAGGCCCGGCACCAGCAGGTGCTCGATCTGGGCCGTCCGGAAGCGTACGCGTACGTGCTCGACCGGCTGGACGCCCTGGTCACCGAGTACGCCGTCGACTACCTCAAGTGGGATCACAACCGCGACCTCGTCGACGCGGGCGGCGGTGGGCGGGGCACCGGCGGGGTGCACGCCCAGACCACCTCGGTGTACGCGCTGATGGACGAACTGCGCCGACGCCACCCGGCGCTGGAGATCGAGTCCTGCTCCTCGGGCGGCGCCCGGGTGGACCTCGGCATCCTCGAACGCAGCGACCGGGTGTGGACGAGCGACTGCATCGACGCCCTGGAGCGGCAGCAGATCCAGTGCTGGACGGGCCTGTTGCTGCCTCCGGAGCTGATGGGCGCACACGTCGGCGCGCCCGTCTCGCACACCACGGGCCGCACGCACGGTCTCGACTTCCGCGCCGGTACCGCGCTCTTCGGCCACATGGGCATCGAGTGGGACCTCACCCGGGCGACGCCCGGGGAACGCCGTCGGCTCGCCGACTGGATCGAGGCCCACAAGCGCCTCCGGCCGCTGCTGCACGGCGGGACGGTCGTCCACGCCGACCACCACGATCCCGCGCTGCTGGTGCACGGCGTCGTGGCTCCCGACCTGTCCCGTGCCGTCTACGCCGTGGTGCAGACGGCGACGAGCGTGCAGGCTCCGGCGGGCCGCGTGCGCCTGCCCGGCCTGGCGCCGGACGCGCGCTACGCCCTCGCCCCGCTGCCGCCGGGGGACGAGTTCCGGGGGCCGACGACAAGCCCTCTGCCCTGGTGGACACCGGAGGGTATTACGCTGTCGGGCCGTGCCCTGTCCGTCCTCGGCGTCCAGGCGCCCACCCTCCACCCGGAGAGCCTGGTACTGATCGAGGCCCGGCGGCTCGCGCCCTGACCGTCGGCCGTCGGCTTCCCGCCGGGCCGGCCCACGGCAGGATCTGCTCTGTGCGGGGCTCTGCCGCGGAGCCGGCGGAACCGGGGGAAGCCGGCGCAACCGGCATCACCCACACCGTTCCCGGGCGGGCCGGCCGGGCTCACCCGGGCGAAGTCGCCGTGGTGGGCGAGGGCGTAGTCGGAGGGCCCCACCGAGGTGACGGGGCCGAGACAGCCCCGGCGGGTGCGGACCGGCGGGGCTGTCTCGGAGAACGGTTCAGTCCTGCGCCGCCGGCTCCTGGGTGAAGGCCGCGTGGAAGCGGCGGGTGTGGTCCACCTGGCGTTCCGGGCCGGTCAGGGTGACCGTCGCCGTCAGGCGCGCGTCGGTGCTCGATGCGGCCAGGCGGAGGTGCAGGTCGCCGGGTTCGACGATCCGGTGGCCCTCGCGGCCGGTGAAGGAGGCCACGTCGGCCGGAACCGTGACGTGGATCCTGCGTGTCTCGCCCGGCTCCAGCTCCACCCGGGTGTAACCGACGAGCCGCTGCACCGGCTGGACGACGGAGGCGACCGGGTCGTGGAGATAGAGCTGGACGACTTCGGTGCCGGACCGCTCACCGGTGTTGCGGACGGTGAGGGAGAGGATGAACTCGCCGTCCGTCGAAACCTGTTCGGTGTCCACGGCGAGGTCGTTCCAGGCGAACGCCGTGTACGTCAGGCCGTGTCCGAAGCCGAACGCCGGCGTCGGGTCGATGTTGGACACCTCGCTGACCTGGGCGAGCCGTGCGCCGAGGTAGGTGGTCGGCTGGGACCCCGGGCCGCGCGGCACGCCGACCGGGAGCCGTCCGGAAGGGCTGGTACGTCCGCTCAGTACCCCGGCGATCGCCTGGGTGCCCGCGACGCCGGGGAAGAAGGACTGCACGATCGCCGCGGACTCGGCGACGGCGCGGCCGAGCGCGTACGGCCGCCCGGCGAGCAGGACGGTCACCACCGGCCTGCCGGAGTCGAGCAGCGCGTCCAGCAGACGCTGCTGGACGCCGGGCAGGGCCAGGGACTCCGCGTCGCAGCCCTCTCCGCTGGTGCCGCGGCCGAACAGACCCGCGCGGTCACCGAGTACGGCGATGACGACGTCCGCGTCCCGTGCCGCGTCGACCGCTTCGCCGATGCCGGAGAGGTCCCCGTCGTCGACGCCGGTGCCGCGGGCGACGGTGATGTCCGCGTCGGGAAACTCCGCGGCCAGGGTGTCCCGCAGGGTGGGCAGGTCGATCCCGACCGGGACGTCCGGGTGCCGCACGCCCACGTGCTGGGGGAAGGAGTAGCAGCCCAGTACGGCGGTGGCCTCGGCCGCGTTGGGGCCGACCAGGGCGATACGGCGGGGCCGGGCGAGCGGCAGGGTGCCGTCGTTGGCGAGCAGGACGATCGCCTTCTCGGCGATCTCGCGGGCCAGTTCCCGGTTCTCGGGCCGGTCCAGGTCGATCGTGCCGCGCAGGGCGTCCGGATCGTCCAGGTCCGCGCCGTCGAGCGCGGGCGGCACCGGGCTCCAGTCCGGATCGAGCAGGCCGAGCATCGCCTTCTGGCCGAGGACGCGGCGCAGGGCGCGGTCGATGACCGACTCCGGTACCCGGCCGTCGGCGACGGCCTCGGCGAGCGGTGCGCCGAACGTCTTGACGGTGGGCAGTTCGACGTCGACGCCGGCCTTCAGCGCGGCGCCCGCGGCCTGCGCCCAGTCGCCCGCGACGCCGTGCAGGGTCTTGAGGAAGGCGATGCCGAAGTAGTCGGCGACGACGGTGCCGTCGAAGCCCCAGGTGTCGCGGAGCAGTCCGGTCAGCAGGCTCTCGTCGGCCGCGGCGGGGACGCCGTCGGTGTCCGTGTAGGAGTGCATCACGGAGCGGGCGCCGCCCTCGCGGATCGCCATCTCGAACGGTGGCAGCAGGACGTCGGCCTGTTCGCGGGCGCCCATGGGCGCGGGGGCGAGGTTGCGTCCGGCGCGGGAGGCCGAGTAGCCGACGAAGTGCTTGAGGGTGGCGACGATCCCGGCGGACTCCAGGCCCTGGACGTACGCGGTGCCGATGGTGCCGACGAGGTAGGGGTCCTCGCCGATGGTCTCCTCCACCCGGCCCCAGCGGGCGTCGCGCACCACGTCGAGGACGGGCGCGAGACCCTGGTGGACACCGACGGACCGCATGTCGCGGCCGATGGCGGTGGCCATCCGGCGCACCACGTCCGGGTCGAAGGTGGCGCCCCAGGAGAGCGGGACGGGGTAGGCGGTGGCGCCCCAGGCTGCGAAGCCCGCCAGGCATTCCTCGTGCGCGACGGCGGGAATCCCGAAGCGGCCCGCCGAGGTGATACGGGACTGGGTGCGCAGCAGGGAGAGCGCGCCGAGTGCCGGGTCGACGGGTGCGGTGCCGAAGGGGCGGGTCAACTGGCCCAGTCCAGCGGGCAGAAGCGCGTCGAGGTCGACGGCCTCCTCCATGTCGTGCTGGTGCGGGGCCACTTCGCCGCCGTCGGCGGACGCGCCGACCCACACGCCGTACAGCTGGGCGATCTTCTCGTCCAGGGTCATCGCGCCGATCAGCGCGTCGACCCTGTCGGCGACGGGGCGGTCGGGGTCGTTCCAGAGGGGGATTTCGGGGGTGGTCTCTACGGCCACGTCGGCAGTCACTTTCCTCCGGCACCCATCAGCCCCTGGACCAGGGCACGACGGGCGAACAGATAGACGAGCAGGATGGGCACCATGGACAGCACCACGGCTCCCAGCAGACCGGGGATGTCGATACCGTGTTCGGTCTGGAAGTTGTACAGACCCAGGGTGACGACCTTGCTGGAGTCGGACTGGGTCAGGACGAGCGGGAACAGGAAGCCGTTCCATGCCTGGAGCGCGGAGAAGACCACGATCGTGGACAGTCCGCCCCTCGACAGCGGCAGTACGAGCTGGAAGAACATGCGCCGCGGGGAGGCGCCGTCCATGGCCATGGCCTCGTACAGTTCCGTGGAGATGTCGCGCATCGCGCCGCTGAGGATCAGCGCCGACATCGGCAGGCAGAACGCGGCCGTGGGCAGGATGACGCCCAGCAGGTTGTCGTACAGTCCGGCCTCGCTGATCAGGTAGAACATCGGCACGATGACGGCCTGGGCGGGGATGGCGAGACCGAGCAGGAACAGCCGGAAGATCGCCGACGTGGTCCGGCCCCGGCTGCGCACGATCGCGTAGGCGAGTGGCGGGACCAGCAGCAGCACGATCCCGATCACGCAGCCGGTGACGACGAGCGTGTTGAAGAAGTACTGGCCGAAGCCCGAGTCGAAGGCTCCGGTGTAGTTGTCCAGGGTGAAGCTGTCCGGGATCGAGACCGGGCCGTTCTCGGCGTAGTCCTGTCGGGTGCGCAGGGTCGCGGCGAGCATCACGTACAGCGGCAGGCCGACCAGGAACAGCCAGAGGATCGAGCCGGCGCCGGCCAGGTAGTGGGGACGGCGCCTCATGACACACCCTCCATGGTGCTGCGCATCTTGTCGTAGCCGGAGACCCGGACGACGACCAGCGAGATGACGGTGGCCGCGACGACCAGGGCCAGGGCGATGGCGGAGCCGGCGCCGAAGTCGAATCCCTTGAACGCCTTGTCGTACATGTAGTAGGCGCTGATGGTGGTGTCGGTGCCGGGGCCGCCCTGGGTCAGGATGAGGACCGTCTCGAAGGTGGTCAGACCGCCGACGATCATCAGGATCATCGAGGTGATCATCGAGTTGCGCAGCTGCGGCAGTGTGATGTGGAAGAACTGCCGGTAGCGGCCCGCCCCGTCGATTTCGGCCGCCTGGTAGAGCACCTGCGGGACGGCCCGGGCGGCGCCCTGGTAGATCAGCGTGTGGAACGGGGTGAACTGCCAGGTACTGACGAACGCCAGCACCCCGATGGCGGTGGCCTGTTCACCGAACAGGTTGCCGTCGCCGAACAGCCAGGCGGCCTCGGCCGGGATGCCGAAGTTCGGGTCGAGCAGCGCCCGCCACAGCACGGAGACGGCAGTGGCGGACAGCAGCAGCGGGACGAAGTAGATGACGGACAGCACGGCGCGGTTGCGCTGGTGGCCGGCGGCCCAGACGCCGAGCAGGATGCTCAGCGGCGTCTGGATGACCACGCCGAGCACGGTCAGGAGCAGGGTCAGCCAGACGCTCTTGAGCATCACCGGGTCGTCCATCAGGCGCGACCAGTTGTCCATGCCGGCGAATTCGGGCGAGCCGATCCCGTCCCAGCTCGTGAAGGACAGCACCGCCACCATGATCAGCGGGGTGACCGCGAAGAGGGCGAAGAACACTGCGGCGGGCAGCGCCCAGGCGAAGCCGGGACGCCCCACCTTCGTTGCGGACGAGGCGGACGGAGCGCTCGTGGTCTTTGTCGTCATGAGCCGTTCGTCACTCGGTCGGGAGGGCCTGCATGGCCTTGATGAAGCCGTCCGCGTCGAGCTGTCCGTTGAAGAACTGCTGGACGGCCTTGTGCATGGACGAGCTCGCCTTCTGCGGGTACGCCTGGTCCCAGGACAGCTGGAACGACGGGGCGTCGGCGACGAGGTCGTACTGGAAGCGCGAGTACTCGGGGGTGGACGAGGTGTCGATGAACTTGTCGGTGTTGGTCGTGGTCGGCAGGTTGCCGATGTCCAGCTGCGCCTTGACGAAGTCGTCGGAGTACATGAGCTCCAGGAACTCGGCGACGGCCTCGGGGTGCTTCGTCTTCTTCATCACCGAGTAGTAGTTGTTCGTGTTGCCGGCGACGTTGGCCGGGTCGCCCTTGCCGCCCTCGACGGTCGGGAAGGGGGTGTAGCCGAGGTCCTTCTCGGCGAACGCCTCGTGGTCCGTGAGCTGCTGGGAGTAGTACCAGGAGCCCATCAGCTCGAAGCCGGCCTTGCCGGAGGACACCAGCTGGACCGAGCCGCCGTTGGTGTACTTGACGGAGTCGTAGTTCTTGCCGAAGGCGCCGGCGTCGACGAGCTCCCTGATCATGCTCAGGGCCTTCTTGCTGTCCGCGCTCTCCCAGGCGCTCTTGTCGCCGCCCACGGCCTTCTCGAACAGTCCGGGGCCGGCCACGCGGTCGAAGAGGTACTGGAACCACATCTGCGTCGGCCAGATGTCGCCGCCGCCGAGCGCGATCGGCGTCACGCCCTCGTCCTTGAGCTTCCCGACCGCGTCGAGCAGTTCGTCCCAGGTCTTCGGCGGCGTGACGCCCGCCTGGTCGAGGACCTTCTTGTTGTGGAAGAGCAGGACCGGCTGGGTGCCGCGCATCGGGATGCCGTACGGCTTGCCGTCGACGACGGCGTTGTTGAAGACGGACGGAAGGAACTTGTCCTCCAGGTCCGGGTTCTTCTCGATGAAGTCGTCGAGCGGCATCAGCAGGTCGGCCTTGACGAACGGCTTGATGCTGCCGCCGCCCCAGTTGAAGAAGACGTCCGGTGCCTGCGGGGTGCTGATGATCGTCTGAAGTTTCTTCTGGTAGTCCGCACCGGGGATGGTGTCGAGGACGACCTTGACGTCGGACGTTTTGTTGAACGTGTCGACGAGTTTCTTCTCGACCTTGTTGGTGGCGTCCCCGTAGACCAGGACATGGATCTTGCCGTCGTCCGCCGACGCCCCGCCGTCCCCGACGCCGCAGGCCGAAAGGGTCAGCGCCAGGGTGAGCGTCGCACCACCGGCGACCAGTCTGGGCAAGCGCGCACGTGTCTTCATCGTTCGCCTCTCGAAAGTTTCGGCCTCATCGCCGAAAGTCCATGCCGTGGGACAGTAGGTCAGACGGAAGTCTCGGTCAACGGTCGAGTCGGCACTCACTCAAACCGTTACCGACACGCGGTGCCGTATCCTGCGGCTATGCACGATGAAGGCGAGACGAGCGGCAGAATCACCCTGGCCACGGTGGCGAAGGAGGCCGGCGTTTCGATGCCGACAGTTTCGAAGGTCCTCAACGGCCGATCGGACGTCTCCCGCACGACCCGCGCCAAGGTGGAACGGCTGCTGGACGTCCACGGTTACCGCCGTCGCGCCCAGCCGGCGTCCCGCTCCCCGCTCATCGAGATCGTCTTCCACGAGCTGGAGAGCATCTGGGCGATGGAGCTGATCCGGGGCGTGGAGAGCGTCGCCAGGGAGAACCGCGCGACGGTGGCGCTCACCGAGAGCGGCACCCGGCACACCCCCGCTCCGGAGTGGCTCCCGGGCGTGCTGCAACGCAGGCCGCTCGGCGTCGTGCTGGTCTTCTCCACCCTCCCGGAGGACATCAAACGCCAGCTCAGAGCGGCGGCCATCCCCCTCGTCGTCATCGACCCGGCGGGCGACCCCGCCCCCGACGTCCCCTCGGTCGGGTCCGCGAACTGGGCCGGTGGCCTCGCCGCCACCCGCCATCTCACCGACCTCGGTCACGAGCGGGCCGCGATCATCACCGGTCCCGAGGACATGCTCTGCTCGCTCGCCCGCCTCGACGGCTACCGCTCCGCCATGGCGATGGCGGGCCTGGAGACCGACCCGCGCCTGATGCGCTTCGGCGACTTCCACGTACAGAGCGGCTTCGAGCACGCCATGGACCTGCTGAACGGCACCGACCGGCCGACGGCGATCTTCGCGGGCAGCGACCTCCAGGCACTCGGCGTCCTGGAGGCGGCCAGGGTCAGGGGCCTGCGTGTACCGGAGGACCTGTCGGTGGTGGGCTACGACGACGTACCACTGGCCCAGTGGTCGAGCCCGCCCCTCACCACAGTCCACCAGCCCTTGCGGCACATGGCCGAGGAGGCCACCCGCATGCTCCTGCGCCCGGACGCCCCCGGCACGGCGGCACAGCGCATCGAACTGGCGACGCACCTGGTGGTACGGCAGAGCACGGCTCGGTTGCGGAAGGCTTGAGACATGGCCTGCGGCCCCCTCGCCGCCCGCGCGTGGAGCTGCTGGGACGGCCGCCCCGGCCGTGCGCCGGACCCGCCGGCTTCGCTCGCACCGGGCAAAGGGTCGGGCCTCCGGGCGGCGCGACGGCCGCTCCTCACGGTCAGGCGTTGAGCTGCCAGACGGCGAGGTTGAGGGCCGCGGCGTACAGCGTCCACAGCGCGTAGGGGACGAGGACGAGCGAGGCCGCCGGGCTCGTGCGCCGGAAGAGCAGCATGGTGGCACCGAGAGCGGCCAGGAGCAGGCAGATGTCGAGGAACGCGAGGCCGTACCGGCCGGCTGTGAAGAACAACGGCGTCCAGGCCAGGTTGAAGGCGAGCTGCGCGCCCCAGAAGACGATCTCCGCCTTCACCTGCGCCAGGGGCCGGCGGCGCAGTACGAGCCAGGCGGAGACGGCGATGGTCGCGTACAGCACCGTCCAGACCGGCCCGAACAGCCAGGAGGGCGGGGCCCACGCGGGGCGCTCGAGTGAGCGGTACGTGCTGCCCGCGTCCGTGGCCGCGACACCGCCCAGAGCGGCGACCGCGTAGCAGATCGCGAGAAGCAGGAGCAGCAGCAGGAGCGACCGGCGCGAGGCGGAGCGGGATCGCGGGTCCTTCCCCGGCGGGACTCCCGTCATCTGCTGTCTCCTTCCGTTGCACCGGTGGTGTCGTGGCCGGGTGCCCGGAATCCGCTGCCTGATGCGACACGTGGCACGCGGCGCCCGCTCACGCCTGCCCCGTGCGTGGCCGTGCCGAGGCGTCCCTGGTGCTGTCCGATGCCCAGCCATACCGGCCGTACCGGGCGTACAGTGGAAGGCGCAACCTCTGCCGATCCTGCGGCACGCCCGTGCCGCAGCCATCTGCCGGTTCAGCCGGCATCTGGCGGAGGTGTGCCGTGCCCGACGACCGTCGGCCTTCTCTTTTCAGCGCCGCCCTGTTCCCCGCCGAACGCGGATGGATCCGCGATGCCGCGTGCGCGGGCGAGGACCCAGAGTTGTTCTTCCCTCTGACCGAGCGGGAGAGCGAGTCCCAGGTTGCTCGCGCCCGTGCGGTCTGCCGTCGCTGCCGCGTCCTGCTCGCCTGCCGCCGGTGGGCCGTCGAGCAGGGCGAGGACGCCGGTATCCGGGGCGCGACCACCGCCGCGCAGCGTCGCGCCATCCGACGGGAGCTGTTCGACAGCCGCGAGGGACGAACGACGTGGAAGACGGTTCGCGCGCGTCGGGAATGACTTCGGCCACCGCGTCGCCGGCCACGACGAGGGCAAAGCCTCGGTGGCCGAGACGGACGAACAAGTGCTCGGCATTCGGCCTGAACCCTACGGGTCCGCGGACGGCACGCCGGACCATGCGTAACGCGTGCGCAGCTCGCGGACGACGCCGAAGGCGGCGGCGGTGACCGGGACCGCGAGGAGCACTCCGACGATCCCGGCCACGGACGCGCCCGCGGTGAGCGCCACGAGGACCAGCGCCGGGTGGATCCGCACGGTCCGGCTCTGGACCATCGGCTGGAAGACGTTCCCCTCCAGCGCCTGCACCACGAGCACCACCCCGAGCACCCACAGCGCGACGACGAACCCCCGGTCGGCGAGCGCGACCAGCACGGCCGCAGCCCCGGAGACGAAGGCGCCGATGTAGGGGACGTAGGCGCCGATGAAGACGATCGCCCCGAGCCCGAGGGCACCCGGCACGCGCAGGATCAGCAGACCGGCGGTGATGCAGACGGCGTCGGTGAGCGCGACCACGGTGGTGCCCCGCATGAACCCCTCCACGCCTTCGAAGGCCCGCCGGGCCATCGCCTCGACGGTGTCGGCGCTGCCGCGCGGGACGAGCGAGCGCAGCGTGCCGGCGGCATGAGGGGAGTCGCGCAGGAAGAAGAAGACCAGCAGCAGCGCGAGCACGGCCATGCCCAGGGCCTGCGCGACGAAACCGGCCCCGGTCACGACGCCGGAGGCGGCCGTTCCCCCGGACCTGCCCAGCAGGTCCAGGGCGTCGTCGGCAAGGTCCCCCAGCGAGGTGCCGTCCGCCCCGAAGTGGTCGGCCAGCCCGCGCACCCCCTTGCGCAGCGAGGCGACGATCTGGTCCCAGGTGTCGACCAGCGTGGCCGTGACGACGTACACGGCGCCACCTACCACGGCGAGGACGGCGGTGCAGGTGAGCCCGGCGGCGACGGACCGGTTGACCTTCGCCTTCACCATCCACCGGTGCAGAGGGAGGAGCAGCGCGGTGCCGAGCAGAGCGAGCAGCACGGGAACGACGGCCGGCCGCAGCGCCACGCACACCTGGATCCCGACATAGCCGACCCCGACGGCCAACAGGATCACGGCGCACCAGGCTGCGAGCCGGCGAACGGGCTCCGGGAGCAATTGCACATGTGCACCGTACGTACCGGCCGCGCCGTCCTGGGTGAACGGCCCGCCCGCTTCGCATGTCGTCGGTTTCCCGAGTCGTTGATCCGGAGGAGGGATTCACCCGAACGCCTCCGGGAGGCGGCGTCACCCGGGGGTGGGCGGGGAGGCCGGGGACGTGCGCGCCCATGCCACCAGCGTGGTGGAACGGATGACCGGCCTGGAAGTAGTGGAGGTGGACTTCACCGCGGACGGCATTCACTTGCCGGACGAGGGGGCCGGAGCAGGGCGAGAGACGGGTGACGTGACCGGACGTCCGGGGCCGGACCGTCCGGCGGTCCGCGTCCCGCGACCGGAGAGCGGACGGCCTGAGCACACGCCACCGAACACCTCCGGCAGTTCCCCCACCTGACCCAAGGAGTGGTGCCACACCGCGGTGGGCGTGGCATGCCTGTCAGCGGCGGCCTGCAGTCCGCCGGAACTCCGGGAGAGAGGCGGCACAGGGATGTACACGAGAATGGCGGGGGCGTGGCGAAGGGCGGTGACCCTCCTCGTGGCAGGCTGTCTGGCCGCCGCGGGTACGACGGGATGCGGCAACGACGAGGGCGAGTACAACCCACCGGGCGCCAACGCCCGTGTCGGACCGGTCCTGATCCGCTACGCGCACATCGCCGAACCCCCCGACGGCCCGTGGGATCCGGGGGACGACGCCCCCTTCTATCTCTGGCTGTTCAACCAGGGGCAGAGCGCCGACAGACTGCTCGGCGCCGAGACGACGGTCGCACGGTCCGTGGACGTCGTGAGCGCGGACGGCACCGTTTGGGGCCCGGTCGAGGTACCCACCGGGAAACTGGTCGAACTGGAGGAGGGGCGCGTCCACCTGCTGCTTCGGGACCTGCGCCAGCAGATCCGCGGCGGAGACTACGCGTGGATCACCCTGCGTTTCGAACGAGCGGGCGAAGTCGCCCTGCAGGTGCACTCCCAGGTCCCCACCTACGTCGAGGACGCCACCGACGCGCCGGGACTGACGTCCCCCTCGCCGGATGAGTGACGTCCACTGACCCGTCCCGCGCCGGAGGGACGGGAGGAAGAGCGGTGAGGCCGCGGGTGGGGCGGAACCGGGCGGCACCTCGGAAACCTGGTGACGTACGGCATCGGGTGGCGGTCGGGGGACGGCCGGACGGTGCGGGTGGGCGCCGCACCGTCGGGGTGGAGTCCGACCGGTCCTGTACGGAGCCCGGGAGACCGTGGTGGCCGCCGGGCTGGTGCTGCTTCCCCCCGGCCGTCTGGACGGGCATGCGCTCGGCGTGACCGGACTTCACAGCAGACGGGCCGTGAGCGCACCACCGTGCGTACGGGGCCCGCGGAGCACTGGCCGCCGGCCGTCCTGCGCCGGGCTCCTGTCCGTGTCACGCCGGGCGGCGCTCCAGGATCTCGCCGGTCTTCGCGTCCACCACATGGAGCGTCGCCGACTCGTCTGCCACGCCGAGGGCATCGACCCACCAGACCGGATCGCCTTCACGCCCCTGCAGTTCGAGGGCGGTGACGAGCTCACCGTTCGCCGTGTCGGCCGCTTCACGAGCCGCCTCGTCCGGCAGGAGCTGAGCCTCGTCCAGGTGCCGCATCAGCTCCTGGCGCCCGGAGTCCGCCAGGTCGGGGCCGGGGCTCGTCCCCAGCACCTCGCCCCGGGTGGCACCGAGCCGGACCGTCGTGAGCTGTCCGTCCTGGTCCGCGATCCGGCTCTCCCACACGGGCGAGTTCGACTCGGGCTCCTTGAGCTCCAGAGCAACCAGTTCACCGGCGGTCACCTCGGCCGCGGAGAGGCGAATGGCGCGCTCGTAGTCGATGTCGACCATCTCGAACCGCTCGGCGGGCTCGTTCAGCGGATCCTCCCGGCCACAGGCCACAGGCCACGAGCAGCGACAACGCGACGACCGGCGCACAAAGGGCCACCGCGAGCCGCCTCAAGACCCGTCCGACCTCTTGCCGGCAGGTGATTCCCGTCATTCCCATGCGAGTCGACTATCCACCCTGGAGGAAATGAATAACACATATGAAGAAAATCAACCGCGATGCACCAATGCCGCATCCACCCTCGGCACCGTTCTGCAATTTGTCCCGTTCACGGCGTTATGTAGTCTGAGTTCGTGCTGATGCGTGACACGCTCCGGGTCCAGCTGTGGCCCGTGCCGATGCTGGGTGTCGTACTCGCCGTCGCCGCGGGCGTGGCACTGCCTCGGCTGGACGAGCGGCTTCAGCACGAGCTCCCGTCCTGGCTGAGTGACTACTTCTTCGGCGGCAGCTCGGATGCCGCACGCGCGGTGCTGGAAGCCATCGCCGGCTCCCTGATCACGGTCACGGCGCTGACCTTCTCGCTCACCGTGCTGACGCTTCAGCTGGCGAGCAGCCAGTTCTCCCCCCGTGTGCTGCGGACCTTCAACTCGGACCGGTACGTCCAGACGACCCTGGCGCTCTTCCTCGCGACGTTCACCTACGCCCTGACCGTGCTGCGCACCGTACGCACCGGCGAGGACGAGCAGGCCAGGTTCGTCCCCGAGCTGTCGGTCACGGTCGCCTTCCTGCTCACCCTGGCCAGCCTGCTCGCCCTCGTCCTGTTCCTGTCCCACCTGGCGCGCGAGATCCGGGTCGAGACGATGATGAGCAGCATCCACTCCGCCGCCGGCCGCTCCCTCGGTCGGCTCCTCCCGAAAGAAGAGGACACGGACCGCGGGGACTCCGGCGGCGCGCACCCCTCCGACGCCCCGCCAAAACCGCCCGCGGGCGCGCTGCCCCTGAGCGTCGGCTCTTCCGGCTTCTTCACCTCCGTCGACGAGGCGGCCCTTCTGAGGGCAGCCGTCGAAGCCGACGCCGTCCTGCTCATCGACCGCCTCCCCGGGAGCTCCCTGATCGCCGCCACGCCCGTGGGAGCCGCCTGGCCGCGCGCCGGGGAGCCGTTCTCCCCCGACGCATGGACCCGTCTGGCCGAACGAGCCGCCAAAGCGGTGAGGACCGGCCCTGAACGCACCGGCCTCCAGGACATCGCCTTCGGGCTCCGGCAGCTCACCGACATCGCCACCAAGGCGCTCTCCCCCGGGATCAACGACCCGACGACCGCTGTGCACGCCCTGTCCCACTCCGCCGCGCTGCTGTGCGAGCTGGCCCGGCACGATCTGGGCCCCCGGCTGCTGCGCGACGACGGCCGGCAGGTCAGAGTCGTGCTGCGGCGCCCCGGCCTGGAGGACCTCCTGGACCTGGCCATGACCCAGCCCCTGCGCTACGGCGCCGCCGAGCCCGCCGTCCTGGCTCGCCTCGCGATGCTGCTGCGTGAACTCGCCTGGAACAGCGCACCCGACCGGCACCCGCCCGTCGTCGCCGCTCTCGCCCTGCTGCGCTCCACCATCGGCGCCCAGAACCTCCACTCCACCGAGTACGGCCGGCTCACCGAGCTGACCGGCCTCGTCGACGAGGCCCTGGCCGGGCGGTGGACACACGGCCGCACCCGCTGACCGGCGACGGGCCGCGAGCAGGCTCAACGGGGCGGACCGGTTCCCGGTGTCAGTCCGGGTCCGTCGTCGGGATCACCACCAGCCTGGTCACGGTGCCGTCGTCGCCGACCACGTCGCGCACGTGCCGGAAGCCCAGTCGGCGGCACATGGCCAGGCTGGCGGTGTTGTCGGCGCCGACCATGCCGTAGGCCTCCTTCAGGCCCAGGTTGTCGGCGGCGTGGCGGAGCAGGCCGCCGACCACTTCCGTGCCCAGGCCCCGGCCCCAGTACTGGGGGGCGAGAGCGGTGATCAGTTCGTGGCCGTCGGCGTTGCCGGTCTTCTTCACCTCCGCGTGGCCGACGTAGACCTCCTCGCGCCACAGTCCCCACACGTCGAACCTGTGCTGCGGGTAGACGTCGGTGAGGATGGCGCGGAACAGCGTGCGCAGGTCGGCCTCCGGCACGCGTTCCTGGCCCATCCAGCGGCAGACCTCCTCGTCGCGCAGCAGGGCCACGAAGACGTCCTCGTCCTCGGGGCGGTAGGGCCGGAACGTGAGGCGTTCGGTGTGCAGGACCGGTGTCATGACGGCTCCTCGGGATGAGGCAGGGCGGGTGCAGGGCGGGCGGGGCACGGGCCGGGGTGCGGTTGCGGACGCGCCCCGGCCCGTCCTGCGCGGCTGCGCGGGACGCGTCAGGCCTCGGCGTTCTCCATGCGCTCCCGCAGGCTGCGCGGGCGCATGTCGGTCCAGACCTCGTCGACGTAGGCGGAGCACTCCGCCTCCGTGCCTTCCTTGCCGACGGGCTGCCAGCCGGCGGGCACCTCGACGTCGACGGGCCACAGCGAGTACTGCTCCTCGTCGTTGCGCAGCACCTGGTAGCGGGTGTTCTCGTCCATGTCTGTCGGTCTCGCTCTCTTGGGTCGGACAGGTGGCGGGCAAAGGGCTGGTGAGGGGGTGTCCGGCGGTGGGGCGCGGATCGCGGGGCGGGGGCTCACCGGCTGTTTTGGGCGTGGCGGGCGATGTGGCGCAGGGCCTCGGCGAAGTCGTCCGCGACACGTCGCACGGTGTCCGTGGGGTGGAGGGCGGGCCGGTGGTGCCAGGTGAAGGACAGCCGGCCGCCCTGCACCGCGCCGACGACCTCCAGCGGGTGGGAGCCGCTGTCGCGCGGGTCGTGGTGCCGGCCGAACGACCCGTGCTCGGCGCGCACCAGGCCGTCGCCGGGGCTCTCCGGGCGGGCGTCCCACTGGCCGAGGTAGTTGAAGACGACCTGTCCGTGCGCGGCCCGTCCGAGCCGCTCGCGTACCTCGGGCGGTCCGAAGGTGCGCAACGCGCCGAAGCCCAGGCCGTTGCCGGGCACGGCGCGCAGCTGGCGGCGCACCGACTTCACCAGGGTCCGCCAGTCCCGGGTGGGGCCGGGGCCGGCGGGTTCGGGCACCTGGAGGGCGATGGGGTGGACGGTGGTGAACCAGCCGACCGTGCGGGAGAGGTCCACGTCGTCGAGGACGTCCTCGCGGCCGTGTCCCTCCAGGTCCAGACGGACCTCCTCGCGGCCGGTCCAGCGGGCCAGGGCCAGGGCGAGGGCTGCGAGCAGCACGTCGTTGACGCGGGTGCGGTAGGCGGTCGGCGCGGCGCGCAGCAGTGCCTCGGTGTCCGCCTCGTCCAGTTCGACGGTGAGCGTGTCGACGAGGCCCGTCGGTGGCCCGGCCGGTGTCCCGGCCGGCAGCGACCCGGCGTCGACCGCCCGCTCCCAGTAGGGCAGTTCGTCGTCGAGGGCTCCGGCCGCGACGTGTGCGGCGAGGCCTCGGGCCCAGTCGCGGAAGGAGGTGGTGCGTTCGCCCGGCGTGACGGGCTCCCCCTGGGCGGCCTGCCGGTAGGCGGCTTCCAGGTCGTCGCGCAGGATGCGCCAGGACACGGCGTCCACCACGAGGTGGTGCGCGACCAGGAGGAGGAAGGCGGGCCGGCCGGCGTCCCCGGTGAACAGGGCCGCCCGCAGCAGCGGGCCGCGCGCCAGGTCGAAGCCGGTGTGCAGGTCGTCGGCGGCCTCCGCCATCGCCGCGTCGGCCTCGGCGGGAGTCAGCCCGCTCAGGTCGTGGCGGTCCAGGAGCCGGGTGCGGTCGGTGTCGGACGGCGGCGGGTTGAACTGACGCCAGCCGGCTTCGTCCTCGGTGAAGCGCATGCGCAAGGCGTCGTGGTGGTCGAGCAGGGCGTTCAGGGCCGTTTCCAGGGCGGCGGCGTCCAGGGGGGCGCCGAGTTCCAGCAGCAGCGACTGGTTGAAGTGGCCGTGGCGGGCGCGCGGGCTGCTGAGGAACCACTCCTGGATGGGGGTGAGCGGCACGTCTCCGCTCACCGGACCCTCCCCGGAGTGCTGGGGAGCGTCGGTGACGACGGTGGCCAGTTCGGCGACCGTCTGGTGGGTGAACAGGTCGCGGGTGGCCAGGTGCAGTCCGTCCCGCCGCAGCCGTGAGACGACCTGCATGCTGAGGATGGAGTCGCCGCCGAGGTGGAAGAAGTTGTCGTGCGCGCCGACGTCCGCCACGCCGAGGACGTCGGCCCAGATGCGGGCGATGCGGCGTTCGGTGTCGGTGCGCGGTGCCGTGCGCGGCCCGGCGGCGGTGTGCGCGGGGCCGGGTTCGGGCAGGGCGGCACGGTCGGTCTTGCCGTTCGGGGTGAGCGGCAGGCGTTCCAGCGGCACGAACGCCGACGGGACCATGTGCGGCGGGAGCAGCCCGGCGAGGTGGTCGCGCAGCTCGGGCACCGGCAGTTCCCCCGTGGCGCCCCCGGCGGGCACGACGTGCGCCACCAGCCGTCCGCCGGAGCGGCCGTCCGGGCCGCTGCCGCCGCCGCGGACGGTGACCACCGCGTCGCGCACCCGCGGGCTGCGGCGCAGCGCGCTCTCGATCTCCCCGGGTTCGATGCGGAAGCCGCGCAGTTTGACCTGGTCGTCGGCGCGTCCGGCGAAGCGCAGTTCGCCGGACGCGTCCCAGCGGGCCAGGTCGCCGGTGCGGTACATCCGCTCCCCCGGCGCGCCGAACGGGTCGGCGACGAAACGCGAGGCGGTCGGGCCGGGCCGGTTCAGATAGCCGCGGGCCAGTCCCGGTCCGGCCACGTACAGGTCGCCGGTGACGCCGGGCGGGACGGGGCGCAGGGCCGCGTCGAGGACGTGGACACGGGTGGCGCCCGCCGGGCGGCCGATCGGCGGTGCGCCCGTGCCGGGGGTGAGGGGGCCGGTCCAGGTGGCGACGACGGTGGCCTCGGTCGGACCGTAGGAGTTGATCATGCGTCGGCCGGGTGCCCACCGTTCGACGAGGTGGGCCGGGCACGCCTCGGCGCCGACGATGAGGGTGCGCAGGTGCGGCAGTGCGCCGGCGGCCCGGGGGTCGACCGTGGCCAGGGCGGCGGGCGGGATCAGCGTGTGGCTGACGCGCCGCTCGGCGAGGGCCTGGGCGAGCCGCTCGCCGACGAGGGGGCCTTCCTCCCCGGTGACGAGGGTGGCTCCGCCGAGCAGGGACACGCACAGCTCGAGCACGGAGGCGTCGAAGCTGGGCGAGGCGAACTGCAGGACCCGGTCGCCGGGGCCCGCGTCGTAGCGGTCGGCGGCGGCCGCGGCGAAGGCGGCCAGGCCGCGGTGCGTCACCGTCACGCCCTTGGGTGTGCCGGTGGAACCGGACGTGTGGATCACGTACGCCGGGTGGGCGACGGTCAGCGGGGCCGTGCGGTCGGCGTCCGTGGGCGCGGTGTCCGGCCCGTCCGCGTCCCGTACGGCGGCGGGGTCGTCCAGCACGAGCCAGGCGTCCGCGTCGCGCAGCATGAACTCCCGCCGCTGCTCGGGGTAGTCCGGGTCGACGGGCAGGAAGGCACCGCCGGCCTTGGCCACGGCGAGCTGGGCCACCACCGTCTCCGCGCCGCGGGGCAGGGCCAGCGCCACGACCCGTTCGGGTCCCACGCCCCGGGCGATGAGCCGGTGCGCCAGCCGGTTGGCGGCGCGCTCGACCTGCGCGTACGTCAGCTCGCGGCCGTCGGCGTCGGCCAGGGCCACGGCGTCGGGCGTGCGGGCCGCCTGCTGTTCGAACAGGTCCGGCAGCGTCGCCGCCGGTACCGGGCGGGCGGTGCCCCGTCCCTGGTCGAGGACGGCCTTGAGCGTCTCGTCGGTGGCGAGGGGCAGGGCGCCCACGGGCCGGTCGGGGTCGTCGGCGACGGCGGTCAGGAGCGTGCCGAGCTGGTCGGCCATCCGTTCGGCGGTGGCCGCGTCGAACAGGTCGGTGTTGTAGGTGAGCAGGCCGTGCAGTTCTCCGGCGGAGGTCTCGGCGAACTCCAGGGTGAGGTCGAACGCCGCGTGCCGCAGTTCCGTGTCGACGTCGGTGACCTCGATGCCGGGCAGGTCGAGGTCGGCGCCCGGGGCGTTCTGCAGCACCACCATGACCTGGAACAGGGGGGTGCGGCTGGTGTCGCGGACCGGCTGCACCTCGTCCACCACCCGCTCGAACGGCGCCTCCTGGTGGGCGAAGGCGTCCAGTACGGTGGCGCGCACCTCGGTGAGGAACTCGGGGAAGGGACGGTCGGGTTCGACGCGGGAGCGCAGGACGAGGGTGTTGACGAAGAACCCGACGAGGTTCTGGGTCTCGGCGCGGTCGCGGCCGGAGGTGACCGTGCCGACGGTGATGTCACGGCCGCCGGTCAGGCGGGCCAGGTAGGTCTGTGCGGCGGCGACCAGCGTGGTGAACAGGGTGGTCTGCCGGTCCCGGCCCACCTGGACGAGACGGCGGGCCGTGCCGCGCGGCAGGACGAGGGGCACGGTGGCGCCGTCGTGGGTGCGCACCGCCGGACGCGGCCGGTCGGTGGACAGGTCCAGCGTCTCCAGACCGGTCAGGTGCTCCTTCCAGTACGCGAGGTGTTCGTCCGTGCCGCTGCCGCGCTGCCAGTGGGCGTAGTCGGCGTACTGCACCGAAAGCGGCGGCAACTGCCCGGCTCCCCGACCCCGTGCGGCCCGGTAGAAGTGGGCGAGGTCGCCGGTGAGCACTCCGGTGGACCAGCCGTCGGTGACGATGTGGTGCAGGGTCAGCGTCAGGACGTGCTCGTCGTCCGAGAGCCTGATCAGCCCCGCGTGCAGCAGCGGACCGCGCCGCAGGTCGAACGTGCGGGCACGCTCGGCCTCCAGCAGCTCCTCCAGCCGGGCCGCGCGGTCGGTTTCCGCCGTCTGCGACAGGTCGTGCAGCGGCAGCGGCACGTCCGGTGCCGGGTGGACGATCTGCACGCCGTGGCCGTCCACCGTGTCGAAGGTGGTGCGCAGCGCCTCGTGCCGCTCGACCAGGGCGCGCAGGGCGGCGGTCAGGGCGGGCACGTCGAGCCGGCCGCGCAGGCGCAGGGCCGACGCGGTGACGTACTCGCCGCTGCCCGGCGCGAACTCCTCGAGGAACCAGAGGCGTTGCTGGGCGTACGACATCGGGGCGGGCGTGTCGCGGGGGACCGGGACGATCGCGGTGGGCGCGGCGTCGCCGGACGGCTCCTCGGTGAGCAGGGCGGCGAGGGCAGCGGGGGTGGGGTGGGTGAACACCGCCCGCGGTGACAGGTCGGTGCCGAACGCCTCGGACAGGCGGGCGGCCAGCCGGATACTGAGGATGGAGTCGCCGCCCAGCTGGAAGAAGTCGTCCTCCACGCCGGGCCGCCGCACGGCCAGGACCTCCGCGAAGACGTCGGCGGTGCGCCGCTCGGCGTCGGTGCGCGGCGCGGTCGGCGCGCCCCGCCGGTCGCCGCTCGCGGGCTCTGGCGCCGGGAGCGCCGCCCGGTCGACCTTTCCGTTGCCGCTGAGCGGCAGCGCGGGCAGGACGACGAACGCCGAGGGCACGAGGTGGTCGGGGAGCGAGCGCCGGGCGAACTCCCGGACGTCCGTGAGGTCTTCGGGGCCGACCAGGTAGGCCACCAGGCGCCGGCTGCCGGGCCGGTCCTCGCGGGCCAGCACCGCCACGTCCGCGACGCCGGGATGCGCCGCGAGGGCCGCCTCCACCTCGCCGGGCTCGACGCGGAAGCCGCGTATCTTCACCTGGTCGTCGGCGCGGCCCAGGAACTCGACAGTGCCGTCGGGGCGGCGGCGGGCCAGGTCGCCGGTGCGGTACATGCGGGTGCCGGGCGGGCCGGCGGGGTCGGCGAGGAAGCGGGCGGCGGTGTCGCCGGGACGGTTCAGGTAGCCGCGTGCCACGCCCTCGCCGGCGAGGTACAGCTCGCCGGCGCAGCCCGGCGGCACGGGCCGCAGACGGCCGTCGAGGACGTGGACCCGCATGTCGTCGAGCGGGTGGCCGACGGGCACGGTGTCGGGGACGGCCGTCGCGTCGGTGAGCGCGAAGGAGGTCGCGAACGTCGTCGCCTCGGTGGGTCCGTAGCCGTCCACGACGGTCAGGCCGGGGCAGGCGGACAGCACCCGGCGTACGGCCGCGGCGGGCACCACGTCGCCGCCGGTCCACACCTGGCGCAGGCCGGCGAAGCAGTCCGGCGCGTCCTGCGCCAGCAGCCGGAAGAGGCCGGCGGTCAGCCACAGCGCGCTCAGGCCCCCGTCGCGGACCAGGTTCCGCAGCAGCGCCGCGTCCACGGGCCGGGGCGGTGCCACGACCACGCAGCCGCCGTTCAGCAGGGGCGCCCACACCTCGAAGGTGGCGGCGTCGAAGGCCACCGGGGAGTGCAGCAGCACCCGGTCGCACACCCCGCCGGTGAAGCGGCTGTCGGTGGCGAGGGCGGCCACGTCGCGGTGGCGTACCGCGACCGCCTTGGGCTCGCCGGTCGACCCGGAGGTGAACATCACGTACGCCGGGCGGTCCGCGTCCGCGGGCACGGCGGCGGGCGCGCCCGCCGCGGGGGTGCGTACGGCGGCGACGTCCGCGGCGGTCAGCCGGGCCGTCGCGCCCGCCCGCCCGATCAGGGTGCGGCGCCGCTCCTCGGGGGCCCGGACGTCCACCGGCAGGTAGGCGCCGCCCGCCTTGAGGACGGCGAGCTGGGCCACGACGAGTTCGGGGCAGCGGTCCATCAGCAGCGCCACCCGGTCCTCGGCCCGCAGGCCGCCGGCGAGGAGCCGGGACGCCACGGCGTCGGACCAGTCGTCGAGGCGGCGGTACGTCAGCTCCGTGCCGGCGTCGCGCAGGGCGGGCGCGTCGGGGGTGCGGCGGGCCTGCTCGGCGAACAGCTCGACGGGGCTGCGCGGTGCCGCCTGCCGGGTGGTGGCGTCCCACCGCTGGAGCAGGGCGCGGTCGTCCTCGGTCAGCGGCTCGAGGCCGGCGACGTCCGCGTCGTCCCCGACGGCGTCGGCGAGGGCGGTCAGGACGACCGCGAGCCTGGCCGCGAGGCGTTCGGCCGTGTCCGCGTCGAACAGGTCGGCGTCGTAGGCGAGGTCGATGCCGAGCCGGTCGCCGAGGTGGGCGCGCAGGCACAGCGGGAAGGTCGGCGCGTCGTCGGCCCGCACCTCCTCGACGCGCACGCCCGTGCGGGCCGTGGCGGACGCGTCGACGGGGTAGTTCTCGAACACCACCATGCTGTCGAACAGCGCCTCGCCGGCCGGGACCTCGCTCAGCGCCTGGATGCGGGGCAGCGCAAGGAAGTCGAAGCGGCGGGCGTCGCTCTGCCGCTCCTGCACGTCCCGCAGCCAGGAGGCCGCTCCCCCGCCCGTGACGCGGATCCGGGTGGGCACGGTGTTGATGAACATGCCGGTCATCGCCTCCACGCCGGGCAGTTCGGCCGGACGCCCGGAGACGGTCGTGCCGAACACGACGTCGTCGCATCCGCCGTGGCGGGCCAGCAGCAGCGTCCAGGCGCCCTCGATCACGGTGTTCACCGTCAGCCCGGCCCGTGCCGCCGCCTCCCGCAGCCGCGCCGAGACCCGCTCGTCCAGCTGCCGGTGTGCCGTGGCGGCGGCGCGGGCGCGGTGTGCCTCGGCCGGTGTGCGGTCGTACGGCAGCGGGGTGCGGGCCGGGAAGCCGGCGAGGGTGCCGGCCCAGTACGCCTCGGCCGCGCCCTCGTCCTGGTCGTGCAGCCAGCGCAGGAAGTCGGAGAACGGGCGCCTGACCGGCGCGGGGGCTTCGCGGCCGCCGGTGAGCGCGGCGTAGCGCTCGCACACCTCGGTGAGCAGCTGCCCGGTGCTCCAGCCGTCCAGGATCAGGTGGTGGGAGGACCACAGCAGCAGGATCTCGTCGCCGGGCAGCGCGGCCAGGGTGATGCGGGTGAGGGGCGCGGTGGTGAGATCCATGCCCGCCGCACGGTCGGCGGCCAGCAGTTCCCCGGTCTCCCTCCCGCGCTGCCCGGGCGTCAGGTGCCGCCGGTCCAGGTGGGTGACGGGCAGCTCCACGCGGTGGTGGACGACCTGGACCGGGTGCGGCAGGCCCTGCCAGTGGACGCTGGTGCGCAGGGCCTCGGTGCGGTCGGCCACCTGCTGCCAGGCCGCGGCGAAGGCGTGCGGGTCGGCCACCCCGGACAGCCGGACGGCCGTCCGGTCGAAGTAGGCGCCCGCCGTGTCGACCAGACCGTGGAAGAGCATGCCGGCCTGCAGGGGTGTCAGCGGCAGGACGTCGGCCACGTGCCGGCCGTCGCCCACCAGGCGGTCCAGCTCCCTCTGGTCGAGCCCGGCGAGCGGGAAGTCCGACGGGGTGCGGCCGCCCGCGTCCGGGCGGGCGCAGTGGGCCGCGATGTCGCGCAGCGCCGCGCACATCCCCTCGGCGAGTTCGCGGACGGTGGACTCGTCGTAGACGGCCGGCGGATAGGTCCAGCCGAGTTCCAGACGGCCGCCCTGGACCACGCCGGTGACGTCCAGCAGGTAGGGGCGGGGTTCGTCGGGGTCGGTGTCGGAGCCGGCCGGGGGCAGGGCGGCTCCGTAGAGGCCGCTCCGGCTCCCGTCGGCGTCCCACCGGCCGTGGTAGTTGAAGCCGACCCGCGGTGCCGGGGCGGCGGCCAGCGGGCTGTCGGGCAGCAGGTGGCGCAGCGCGCCGTGGCTCAGGCCGTGCAGCGGCACCGCGCGCAGCTGCTCCTTGACCGAGCGCAGGGTGTCGTGCCAGCCGGCGTCGGGGTCGACGCTCAGCGCGAGGGGGAACTCGGCGGTGAACCAGCCGACCGTCCGGGAGAGGTCCACGTCGTCGAAGAGGTCCTCGCGGCCGTGGCCCTCCACGCCGACCAGCACGGTGTCGCGCCCGCACCAGCGGGCCAGGGTGCGGCCGAGGGCGCTGAGCAGGACGTCGTTGACCTGGGTGCGGTAGACCTCCGGGACCCGGCGCAGCAGGGCCTCGGTCGTCTCCGGCTCGAGCTCCACGGTGACCGTGGCGGCGGTGCCGTGGGTGTGCGGGCCGGGCCGGCCCGCGGGCAGGCCGGCGGGGGCCGCCGCGGTGCGCTCCCAGTGGGCGAGGTCGCCGTCCAGGGCGCCGGACCGGGTGTGCGCCTCCAGTCGGGCCGCCCAGTGGCCGAACGGGGTTCCGGCCGGGGGCAGCTCGACGGGGCGTCCGTCCGCGACGCAGCGGTGGGCGGTCTCCAGATCGGCCAGCAGGATCCGCCAGGAGACGCCGTCGACGGCCAGGTGGTGGACGATGACGAGGAGTTGCGCGGGCAGGTCCGGGCCGCGGTCGAGGAGCAGGACGCGCACCATCCGGCCCTCGGCCGGGTCGAGGGACGCCCGGGCCGCGTCCGCCGCGCGCCGCACCTCGGCCTCCAGCGCGGGGCCGTCCAGGCCGGTCACGTCGTGGTGGGTGAGGATGCCGTCCGGGACGTCCGGCAGGACCTCCTGGCGCCGGCCGTCGTCGGTGCGGCGGAAGCGGGTGCGCAGGGCCGGGTGGTGGCCCACGAGGGCGTCCACGGCGGGACGCAGGGCGGACATGCCGGTGCCGGGGGCCAGTTCGATCCGCTGCGACATGGTGAAGCGCAGCGGGTCTCCGGGGCGGCGGCCGTCGAGGTACCAGCGCTGGATCGGGGTGAGCGGTGCGTCGGCGGGCACGGCCGCGTCCGCCGCGGCGGGGGCCGCCTCGGTGACGCGCAGGGCGAGTTCGGCGACGGTCTGGTGGCGGAAGACGTCCTTGGTGGTCAGCGCCAGTCCGGCCCGGCGGGCCCGGGAGACGATCTGGATGCTGAGGATGGAGTCGCCGCCGAGCGCGAAGAAGTTGTCCCGCGCGCCCACCCGTTCGACCCGCAGGACGTCCGCCCAGATCGCGGCCAGCGTCTCCTCGGTGCCGGGGCGCGGTGCCACGTAGGTCGTGGCGGGGTCGGGCTGCGCGGGCGGGGCGGGCAGGGCGCGCCGGTCGGTCTTGCCGCTGCTGGTGCGCGGGATCCGCGCCAGCGGGACGAACGCCGCCGGCACCATGTGGTCCGGCAGGGTGCGCCGGAGCGCGAGGCGCAGTTCGTCGGCGGTCGGGGCGGTGTCCCCGGCGGGCACCAGGTGGGCCACGAGCATGAGCCGGCCCGCGTGCTCACGTGCCGTCACCACGGCCTCGGACACGTCCGGGTGGGCGAGCAGCGCGGCCTCGACCTCGCCGGGTTCGACACGGAACCCGCGGATCTTGATCTGCTCGTCGGCGCGGCCCAGGAACTCCAGCAGCCCTCGCTCGTTCCAGCGGGCGCGGTCGCCGGTGCGGTACATCCGCTCCCCCGGCGCGCCGAACGGGTCGGCGACAAAACGCGACGCGGTCGGGCCGGGGCGGCCCAGGTAGCCGCGGGCCACCTGTGCGCCGGCGAGGTACAGCTCGCCGGGCACGCCGGGCGGCACCGGGCGCAGGGCGCCGTCGAGGACGTGGGCGCGCAGGTTGCGGCCGGGGCGCCCGATGACCGGCCGGTCCGGGTGGTCGGTGACACGCCCGTAGGTGGCGTCGACGGTGCACTCGGTGGGTCCGTACATGTTGTACGCGGTGACGCCGAGGCCGGCGGCGGCATCCAGTTCCCGCCAGGTGTCGGGGCCCGTCGCCTCGCCGCCGACCAGCAGGACGCGCGGGTGGTGGCGGCCGGGTGCGAGGAGTCCGGCGGCGGTGAGTTCGCGCAGGAAGGACGGGGTGACGTTCACCAGGTCCAGGCCGCGTGCGGCGACCTGTGCGCAGAACGCGTCCGGATCCAGTCGCACGTCCTCGTCGACGAGGTGGACCTCCTGCCCGAGGGCGAGCAGCAGCGGCCCCTCCCAGGAGGTGTCGAAGGAGAACGAGGCGCTCAGCGCGGCGCGCAGCCGCCGCCCGTCCGCGGTGTGCGGTGCGACGAGCCCTTCGCGGTGGTCGTGGCAGAGGTTGACCAGGTGGCGGTGTTCGACGACGACGCCCTTGGGGCGGCCGGTGGAACCGGAGGTGTAGACGATGTAGGCGGCGTGGTCCGGGCGCAGCGGGGCCGGTCGGTCGCGGTCGGTGGGGTCGTGGGCGGGCAGCCGGTCCCACGGCACCTCGCGCAGGGCGTCCTCGGTGAGCACGGTGTGCGGGGCGGCGTCCGCGAGGAGGTGGGTGACGCGTCCGGCGGGCAGATCGGGGTCGAGGCAGAGCAGGGTGCCGCCCGCCTTGGCGACGGCGAGCACCGCAGCCACCAGGCCGGAGGTGCGCGGCAGTCGTACGGCGACCACCCGCTCGGGGGCGACGCCCCGGGCGAGGAGGTGGTGGGCGAGCCGGTTGGCGCGCTCGTTGAGGGCGGCGAAGTCGAGCGTGGCGTCCCGTGCCACCAGGGCGGTGTCGTGCGGGGTGCGGGCGGCCTGTGCCTCGAACAGGGCGGGGAAGGTGGTGTCGGGGACCGCGAGCCGCGGCCCCTGCCAGTCGTGGAGCACGTGGCGCCGCTCGGCGGGGGTCATCAGCTCCAGCGCCCGCACGTCCCGGCCGGGGTCCTGCGCGGCGGCCTCCAGGAGCAGCCGCAGGCGGGCGGCCAGGCGCCGGACGGTGTCCTCGTCGAACAGGGCGGTGTCGTACTCCAGGTGGCCGGTGACGCCGCCGTCGCCCTCCACGAAGTCGAAGGCCAGGTCGAACGTGGCGTGCCGGACCGGCGGGGTGAGCGGCTCGACGTCCAGGTCCAGGAGCGCGGGGGCCTCGGCGCCCAGGTTGTGCAGGGCGACCATGACCTGGAACAGGGGGGTGCGGCTGGTGTCCCGCTCGGGCCGGAGGGCGTCCACCAGCCGCTCGAAGGGCACGTCCTGGTGGGCGAACGCCTCAAGGACGGTGTCGCGCACCTGCTCCAGCAGCGCGCGGAACGACGTGCCGGGGCGCACCCGGTTGCGCAGCACCAGCGTGTTCACGAACATGCCGACCACGTCGTGCAGTTCGGGGCGCTCACGGCCCGCGGTGACGGTGCCGACGGCGAAGTCGTCCTGGTCGGCCCAGCGGGACAGCAGGGCCGTGCAGGCGGTCAGCAGCGTCATGTACAGGGTGGCGTCGGACTCCCGGCCCCGCTCGCGCAGCCGGTCGGTCAGTCCGGCGGGCAGGGTGAAGGTCACCAGCGCGCCGTCCCGGGTCCGTACGGCGGGACGCGGCCGGTCGGTCGGCGGCTCCAGCGGAGGTACTCCGTCCAGCACCTGCCGCCAGTGGGCGAGTCGACGCTCGACGCGGTCGGTGCGGGCACGCTGCCAGGCGGCGTGGTCGGCGTAGCGGACGGGCAGTGCGGGCAGTTCGGGGCGGCGGCCCTCGTGTGCCGCCGCGTACAGCTCGCCCAGGTCCCGGCCGAGGACGCCGAGCGACCAGCCGTCGGTGACGATGTGGTGGACGGCCAGTACGAGGACGTGCTCGCCGTCGGCCGGGCGGGCCAGCCGGGCGCGCAGGAGCGGCCCGGCCGCCAGGTCGAAGGGCGTGGCGGCCTCGCGCTCCAGCAGCGCGTCCAGCGCCGCCCGCGCGTCCGGGGCCGTGGTGAGGTCGTCCACGGGCAGGTCGACCCGGTGCGGCGGGTGCACCAGCTGCCGGGCCTGTCCGCCCTGTTCGACGAACGTGGTGCGCAGCGCCTCGTGCCGGGCGACCAGGCCGTCCAGCGCGGTGCGCAGGGCGCTCACGTCGAGGGGTCCGCGCAGGCGGAGCACGGAGAGCGTCGTGTACTCGGTGCTGCCGGGCTCGAACCGGTCGAGGAACCACAGGCGTTGCTGGGCGTACGACAGGGGCGCCGGGGTCTGCGGGGCGGTCGCCGGTATCGCGTCGGCCTGCGGGGCGGGCGCGCCGTCGGCCGGTTCGCCGAGCCCGGCGGCCAGGACGGCCACCGTGGGACGGGTGAACAGCAGTCTCGGGGAGACGTCGGGACCGAACGCGGCGCGCAGCCGGGCGGTGACGCGGACGGCGAGGATGGAGTCGCCGCCGAGCGCGAAGAAGTCGTCGCCGGCGTGCACCTCCCCGACTCCCAGCACGTCGGCCCAGGCGGCGGCGACCAGTCGCTCGGCGGGGGTGCGCGGTGGTGTCCGGTCGGTGCCGGCGGCGTAGCCGTCCGGTCCCGGTGCGGGAAGTGCGCGCCGGTCGAGCTTGCCGTTGACGGTGAGCGGCAGGGCGTCCACCGGCACGTGGGCGGCGGGCACCATGTGGGCGGGCAGCAGGCGCTCCAGGTGGGCGCGCAGCACGGCCGCCGAGGGGGCCGGGCCGCCGGAGCCGACGACGTGCGCCACGAGCCGGCGGGTTCCGGAGGCGTCCTCGAACACGCCGACCGCGGCCTCGGCGACGCCGGGGTGGGTGTGCAGGGCCGCCTCGATCTCGCCGGGCTCGATGCGGTAGCCGCGGATCTTCACCTGGGCGTCCGCGCGGCCCAGGTACTCCAGGGTGCCGTCGGCCCGCCACTTCGCCCGGTCGCCCGTGCGGTACATCCGCTCCCCCGACATGCCGAAGGGGTCGGCGAGGAAGCGCGTGGCGGTGAGGCCGGGGCGGCCCAGGTAGCCGCGGGCCAGGCCCTCGCCCGCCACGTACAGCTCGCCGGTCGCGCCGGGCGGCACGGGCGCCAGGTCCGCGTCGAGCACGTACACCCGCAGGTCGTCGATGGCCGTGCCGATGGGACTGGCGGGGCCGTCGGGGGCGGTGGCGGGGTCGAGCGGGGCGTGGGTGACGTGCACGGTGGTCTCGGTGATGCCGTACATGTTGACCAGCCGCGGGGCGGAGGCCGGGTGGCGCGTCCACCAGTCGGCGAGCCGGCCGACGTCCAGGGCCTCTCCGCCGAAGACCACCGTGCGCAGCGCGAGGCGGGCGCCGGTCTCCGGGTGTTCGGCGTCCGCGCGGATCAGCGGGTAGAACGCGGACGGCGTCTGGCTGAGGACGGTGACCCGCTCGTCCGCCAGCAGGCGCAGGAAGTCCTCCGGGGAGCGGGCCGTCTCGTCGGGCACGACGACGAGACGGCCGCCGTGCAGCAGCGGGCCCCACATCTCCCACACCGAGAAGTCGAACGCGTAGGAGTGGAACATCGTCCACACGTCGTCCGCGCCGAAGCCGAACCGGTCACGGGTGCGGGTGAACAGCCGCACCACGTTGGCGTGCGGGATCACCACGCCCTTGGGGCGGCCGGTGGAGCCGGAGGTGTGGATGGCGTAGGCGGGGCTCTCCGGCAGCGGCCGGCGGGCGGGGGCGGGTCCGGTGGCCGGGCGGCGGGCGAGGTCGGCCTCGACCCGCGGGTCGTCGAGGAGCAGCAGGGGTACGTCGGTGCCGTCGACCCGGGCCACCGTGCCGGTCGTGGTCACCAGGGTCACCGGGTCGGCGTCGGCGAGGAGGTGGCCGATGCGGTCGGCGGGCGAGGCCGGGTCGATCGGCAGGTAGGCCGCGCCGGTCTTCAGCACGGCGAGGACCGCGACGACCTGGTCGCAGGAGCGGGGCAGGGCGAGGGCGACGAACTTCTCGGGCGCGGCGCCGAGCCCGGCGAGCCGGTGGGCGAGCCGGCCGGCGCGGGCGTCGAGCGTCGCGTAGTCCAGACGCTCGGTGCCGCAGGTGACGGCGGTGGCGCCGGGTGTGCGGGCGGCCTGTATCTCGAACAGGTCCACCAGGGTCTGGCCGGGGCGGCCCCGTTCGGTGCCGTTCCAGTCGGTGAGCATCCGCCGCCGTTCCCCGGCCGTCGGCCGGGCCAGGTCGCGCAGCGGCCGGTCGGGACCGTCGGCCAGCTCGGTGAGCAGCAGGCACAGCCGGCCGGCGAGCGAACGGACGGTCGCCGCGTCGAACAGGGCGGGGTCGTAGGCGAGGTCGAAGCCGAGGCGTTCGCCGTGGTGGGCGCGCAGCACGAGCGGGTAGTTGGTGGCGTCGCGGGAGGTCACCTGGGCCAGCCGCACCCCGGAGCCGGCCGTGCGGGCCTCGTCGAAGGGGTAGTTCTCGAAGGCGACCATGCTGTGGAAGAGCGGGCTGCCGGACGGCACGTCGCTGAGCCGGGTCAGCTCGGCCAGCGACACGGCCGCGAACCGCCTCGACTCGGCCTGGGCGTCCTGCAGGTCCCGCAGCCACGCGCCGGCCGTGCGTCCGGGGTCGACGCGTATTCGGGTGGGCACGGTGTTGATGAACATGCCCACCATCGACTCGACGCCGGGCAGGTCGTCGGGCCGGCCGGAGACGGTGGTGCCGAACACCACGTCGTCCTCGGCGCCGTACCGGGCCAGCAGCAGCGCCCAGGCGCCCTGCACGACCGTGTTGAGGGTGAGTCCCGCGTCGCGTGCGGTGCGTGCCAGCCGGGCCGACGCCTCGTCGTCCAGGCCGGCCGCATGGACGTCGGCGGAGCGGGCCGAGTGGGCCTCGCGCAGGGGGCGGTCGGCGGGCAGCGGGGTGGGGTCGGTGAAGCCGGCGAGGACGCCCCGCCAGTACGCGCGGGCGGCGCCCGGGTCCTGCTCGGCGAGCCGGCGTACGTAGTCGCCGAAGGGACGCCGTACCGGCGGCCGGGACTCGGCGCCGGCGGTGAGTGCCGCGTACTCCTCGCACACCTCGGTCAGCACCTGGGCCAGGCTCCAGCCGTCCAGGATCAGGTGGTGGGAGGTCCACAGCAGGTGCAGCCGCGCGTCGGGCAGCCGGACCAGGGTCAGCCGCATCAGCGGCGCGGCGGCGAGGTCGACGCCGCGGGCCAGGTCGTCGGCCCGCAGCCGGGCGAGGCGCTCGGCGTGCCCGGCCTCGTCCAGGTCCCGCCAGTCGAGGTGGGTCACCGGCACCCGCACGTCCCGGCGCACGACCTGGAGCGGCACCGGGACGTCCTCCCAGACGACGCAGGTGCGCAGGGCGGGGGTGCGCTCGGTGACGCGCTGCCAGGCCGCGGCGAGGGCGTGCGGGTCGGCGACGCCCTCCAGCAGGAGTGCCGCCTGGTCGACGTAGACGTCGTCGGGGCCGCCGACCAGTCGGTGGAAGAGCATGCCCTCCTGGAGCGGGGTCAGCGGCAGGACGTCCTCCACGTCCCGCCCGTCGCCGACCAGCCGGTCCAGGCGGTCCTGGCCGAGGCGGGCCAGCGGGAAGTCGGACGGGGTGCGGCCGCCCGCGCCGGGGCCGGCGCAGTGCTCGGTGATCGCGGCGAGCGCGCGGGTCATGCCGTCGGCGAGGGTGCGGACGGTGTCCTCGTCGTGCACCTGGTCGCTGTAGTGCCAGGTGATCTCCAGTTCGCCGCCGGCGACCACGGCGGAGACGTCCAGCAGGTGGGCCGGCGGCTGGTCGGCGGCGACGTCACGGCCGGGCACCTCGTCCGCCGGGGCGAAGTCCCGTCCGTCGCCGGCCTCCCACTGGCCGTGGTAGTTGAAGCAGACCTGCGGCAGCGGCAGGTCCCGCAGGGCGCGGGCGGCCGGGTCGGGCGAGCCGAGGCGGGCCAGGGCCTCGTGGCCGAGGCCGTTGCGGGGGACGGCCCGCAGGCGCTCCTTGACCGTCTTGAGGGTCGTGCCCCAGTCGGGGGCGCCGGCCGGTCCGGCGGGGGCGAGGGTGACGGGGTACTGGGTGGTGAACCAGCCCACCGTGCGCGACAGGTCCAGCGTGTCGTCCTCGCGGCCGTGGCCCTCCAGGGTGACGGTCACCCGCTCGGTGCCCGTCCAGTCGGCGAGGACCCGGCTCAGCGCGCTGAGCAGCACGTCGTTGACCTGGGTGCGGTAGACCGCGGGCACCTGGCGCAGGAGCGCCCCGGTGGTGGCGCGGTCCACGCGGGTGCGCAGGGTGCGGACCGAGCCGGCGAGCGGGGTGCCGGGGCGGTCCACGGGCAGCGGGGTACGGGGTTCGGCGGCCTCGGCCGTCCAGTGCGGCAGGTCGGCGTCGAGGTCGCCGGCGCGTACGCGGCGGGCCAGGTGTGCGGCCCAGTCGGCGAACGGCGTGGGGACGGGCTCGAGTCGGACCGGGTCGCCCTGGGCCGCCTGCCGGTAGGCCTGTGCGAGGTCGGCGAGCAGGACGCGCCAGGAGACGCTGTCCACCGCCAGGTGGTGGGCGGTGACGAAGAGCTGGGGGCGTTCGCCGGGAGGGGGCAGCAGCAGGGCGGCGCGCAGCAGGGCGCCGGTGGCCGGGTCGAGGGCGGCGCGGGCGGACTCGGCGGCCTCCTCGCGGGCAGCCGTCGCGTCGTCGGCGCGGGCGAGGTCGTGGCGGGTGAGCAGGCCGGCGGCCGGGCCGTCGCCGGGGTGCTGTTCCCAGGTGTCCGCCGCGCGGACGAAGCGGGTGCGCAGCGCGGGGTGGTGGGCGGCCAGTGCCTCCAGGGCGCGCTCCAGGGCCGGTTCGTCCAGGTCGTGCGGCAGGTCCAGCAGCATCGACATGCTGAAGTGCCGCAGCGGGCCGTGCGTGGCGAAGAACCACTCCTGGACCGGCGTCAGCGGCGCCGGGCCCTCCTCGCGCGGTGGCCGGGGGGCGGACGCGGCGGTGGTGCGCGGGGACGCGGCGGCGGCGAGGTCGGCGACGGTCTGGTGGCGGAAGACGTCCCGCGAGGTGAGGTCGAGGCCCGCCGCCCGGGCGCGGGAGACGGCCTGGATGCTGAGGATGGAGTCGCCGCCCAGCTCGAAGAAGTTGTCCGTCACACCGACCCGGCGCGCGCCCAGCACCTCGGCCCAGATGCGGGCGAGGGTCTCCTCCTCGGGGGTGCGCGGGGCGACGAACTCCTTGTCGCGCCCTCCGCCGTCGAGGTCGGGGGCGGGCAGGGCACGCCGGTCGACCTTGCCGCTGACGGTCATCGGCAGGCCGTCGAGCACGGTGAAGGAGGACGGCACCATGTGGTCGGGCAGCACGCGCCGGCAGGCCGCCCGCACGTCGGCCACGACGAGCCGCGCGTCGCGGCCGGCGGGGGCCGGTGTCCCGGCAGGCGACACCGGCCCGTCGAGGAGCGGCGGCCGGTGCGTGTTCCCGGTGGGCCGGCCGGAGGTCCTCGTGCCGGATGTACGCGTGCGGGACGGGTCCGGGCCTTCGGCCGGTGCGTCGAGGGGGGCCTCTTCCTGCCCGGGCGGAGCCGAGAGTCCGGGGGCGTGTGCCGGGCGTCGCGACGGGGCGGACGCCGCCTGCCGGGGCACCAGGTAGGCGGCGAGCCGGGTGTGGCCGTGCGGGTCGGTGACGGCGACGACCGCGGCGGCGGCGACCTCGGGCAGGTCGGTCAGGGCCGCCTCGACCTCGCCGGGCTCGATGCGGTGGCCGCGCACCTTGACCTGGTCGTCGGCGCGCCCCAGGTGGTCCAGGCGTCCGTCGGCGGTCCGGCGGGCCAGGTCGCCGGTGCGGTACATGCGGGTGCCGGGCGGTCCGAACGGGTCGGGCAGGAACCGTGCGGCGGTGAGCCCCGGCCGGCCCGCGTAGCCGCGCGCCAGTTGCACGCCGGACAGGTACAGCTCGCCGCCGACTCCGGGCGGCACGGGCCGGAGCCGGTCGTCGAGGACGTGGGCGCGCACGTTGGCGAGCGGCCTGCCGACGCTCGGACGGCCGTCGCCCTCGATGCGGCAGGCCAGGGCGTCGACCGTGCACTCGGTGGGCCCGTAGAAGTTGTACGCGGCCACGTCCCGCCGCGCGGCCAGCTCCCGCCACAGGCCGGGCCCGACCGGCTCGCCGCCGAGCATCAGCACCCGGGGGTGGTGGCGCGGGTCGGTGAGCAGTCCGGCGGGCAGCAGCTGGCGCAGGTAGGTGGGGGTCAGGTCCAGGAAGTCGATGCGGTGCTCGACGACGTACTCGACCAGCGCGGCGGCGTCCAGCCGGGTCGTCTCGTCGACCAGGTGCAGCGGGTGGCCGTCGGCCATCAGCAGCACGCCCTCCAGTGAGGTGTCGAAGGAGAACGACGCCGTCAGCGCCACCCGCAGCGGCCCGCCGCCCGCCTCGGCGACGAAGCCCTCGCGGTGGCCCGCCAGCAGGTTCGCCGCGGACCGGTGCGCCACGGCCACGCCCTTGGGGCGGCCGGTGGAGCCGGAGGTGTAGAGGACGTAGGCGGTGGTGTCCGGGTCCGGCGGCGCGAGCGGGCCCGCGTCGGCGGGTCCGGCGCCGGGCAGGTCCCGCAGCGCGGCCTCGTCCAGGACGAGGGCCGGCCGGGCGTCGTCGAGCAGGAACCGTACCCGCTCCTCGGGCAGTGCGGGGTCCAGCGGCAGATAGCCGGCGCCGGCCTTCCAGACGGCGAGGATCGCCACGATCATGTCGGCGGTGCGGGGCAGCCCGAGGGCGACCAGGCGCTCGGGGCCCGCACCGCGCGCGACCAGGTGGCGGGCGAGGCGGTCGGCGCGGGCGTCGAGCGTCGCGTAGTCCAGGCGTACGTCCCCGGCGACCAGGGCGGTGGCGTGCGGGGTGCGGGCGGCCTGCCGCGCGAACAGCTCGGGCAGGGTGTCCTCGGGGACGGGCAGGGCGGTCGCGTTCCAGTCCCGGGTGACCTGCTCCAGCTGCTGCGGCGAGAGCAGCGGCAGGGTGCCCAGCGGCCGGTCCGGCTGCGCGGCGGCGGCGTCCAGCAGGCGCAGCAGCTGGCCGGCCATGCGGGTGGCCGTGTCCGCGTCGAACAGGTCGGTGCGGTACTCCAGCAGACCGGTGAGACCGTCTCCGTCCGGGAGGAACTCCACGCTCAGGTCGAAGGTGGCGGCCCGTCGGGGCACGGCGACCGGGGCGGTGGCCAGGCCGTGCGGATCGGGGGCGGCGGGCGGCGCCGGGTGCAGCAGGACCATCACGTCGAACAGGGGGTTGCGGCCCGCCTCACGGGTCGCGCCGACGGCCTCCACGAGCCGCTCGAACGGCGTGTCGCCGTGCGCGAAGGCGTGGTTGACCGTGTCGGCCGCGGCCGTGAGCAGGTCGCGGAAGGATCCGGCGGTCTCGACGCGGGTACGCAGCACCACGGTGTTGACGAAGAAACCGACGGCCCGTTCGAGGTCGGTGCGGCCGCGCCCCGGGGTCAGTGAGCCGACGGTGATGTCGTCCTGTCCCGACCAGCGGGCCAGCAGAGCCTGGCAGGCGGCGGTCAGGGCGGTGAACAGGGTGGTGTGCCGCTCGGCCGCGAGCTGCTTCAGCCGGGCGGTGGTGGCGGCGGGGACGGTGAAGGTGTGCACCGCGCCCGCGCCGGACTCCTCGCCGCGGCGCGGGCGGTCCAGCGGCAGCTCGGGCGCCACCGCGCCCGCCAGCCGCTCCTTCCAGTGCGCCAGTTCGCGTTCCAGGCGGGGGCCGGAGAGCTGCTCGCGCTGCCAGACGGCGAAGTCCGGGTACTGTGCGGCCACCGGCTCCAGCACGGGCTCCGCGCCCTGGGCGAGGGCGTCGTAGGCCGTGCACAGCTCCTCCAGGAGCACCCCCATCGACCAGCCGTCGGTGACGATGTGGTGGGCCGTCAGCAGCAGTACGTGCGCGTCGGGCGACTCGCGCAGCAGCAGGGCCCGCAGCAGCGGCCCGGTGCGCAGGTCGAAGGGGCGCTCGTACTCGGCCAGCAGGGCCGCTTCCAGAGCCTTTCCGTCCCCGGGAGCGGTGAGGTCCCGGACCGGCAGCGGGAGCGGGCCGGCCGGCCGCACGGTCTGCGCGGGTCTGCCGTCGGTCTCGTCGAACGTGGTGCGCAGCGCCTCGTGCCGGCCCACCACCAGCTCCAGCGCGGCGGTCAGGGCGGTGTGGTCCGGCGCTCCGGTGAGCCGGAGCGCGACCGCACTGTTGTAGCGGGGGTCGCCGGGCCGCAGCCGGTCCAGGAACCACAGCCGCTGCTGGGCGAAGGACAGCGGCAGCGGCCGGGTGCGGTCCGCGCGCGGGAGGGCCCGGCGGGCGGTGGAGGCGGCCCGGCCGGCCAGCCGGCGGCGGAGCTCTTCCTGGAGGTCCTGCGGCAGGGCCTCGGCGCGGTTTCGCTTCGAAGACGTCATGGGGTTCCGGTCCTCACCGTTCGTCGTGGTCGCTGTCGCCGCGTACGGCGCCTTCGAGTTCGCTCAGCACCTGCTCCTCCACCAGCTCCGCCAGGGCGGCGACGGTGCGGGTGACCAGGACGTCCCGCGGCGTCAGGGTCACGCCGAAGGCCTCGCCGGCGCGGGAGGAGATGAGCAGGGCGCGCAGGGAGTCGCCGCCCAGGGCGAAGAAGTCGTCCTCGGCGCCCACGGTGGTCTGCAGGGCCTCCTCCCACAGGGCGGCGACGGCCTCCTCGGTGGGGGTGCGGGGCGGCACGTGCCCGGTGGCCGGCGGCTCCGTCTGCGGGCCGGGCGCGGGCAGCGCGGCCCGGTCGGTCTTGCCGTTCTCCGTGAGCGGGAACCGCTCCAGCGTCACGAACGCCGAGGGCACCATGGGGCCGGGCAGGGTGCGGGCGGCGAAGGCCCGCAGGTCCGCGCCGGCGGGCGGTTCGGCGCCGGGCGCGGCGAGCAGGTGGGCCACCAGGCGCGGCAGCCCCGGTTCGTCCTCCCGCACGCTCACCACGGCGTCCAGCACCGCCGGGTGGCGTACCAGGGCCGCCTCCACCTCGCCGGCCTCGATGCGGTGGCCGCGCAGCTTGAGCTGGTGGTCGGTGCGTCCGAGGTAGTGCAGTTCGCCGTGGGTGTCGCGCCGGACCAGGTCGCCGGTGCGGTACATGCGGGTGCCGGACGGTCCGAACGGGTCGGCGGTGAAGCGGGTCGCGGTCAGACCGGGGCGGCCCAGGTAGCCGCGGGCCAGGGCCGGTCCGGCGAGCCACAGTTCGCCGGGCACGCCGTCGGGGACGGGGCGCAGTCGCGCGTCCAGGACGTAGGCGCCGGTGGCGGGCAGCGCGCGGCCGATGGGCGGCGCGGAGCCGTCCGGTTCCAGCGGGCCGGACCAGGTGGCGACGACGGTCGCCTCGGTGGGCCCGTAGGAGTTGATCATACGGTGGTGCGGTGCCCAGCGGGCGACCAGTTCGGCCCGGCAGGCGTCCGCGCCGACCACCAGGGTGCGCAGGTCCGGCAGGGAGCCGGGGGTGTCCGGCGGGAGGGTGGCGAGCGCGGCGGGCGGCAGCAGGGTGTGGGTGATGCGCGAGGTGCGCAGTACGCCGGCCAGTTCGGCGCCGAGCAGCGGGCCGGGCGGCGGTACCACGAGGGCCGCGCCGCTCGGCAGGGACATGCACAGCTCGAGCACGGAGGCGTCGAAACTGGGCGTGGCGAAGGCCAGGACCCGGTCCTCGGGGCGGACCCGGTAGTGCGCGGCCTCGGCGGCGGCGAAGCAGGCCAGCCCGCGGTGGGTGACGACGACGCCCTTGGGGGTGCCGGTGGAGCCGGAGGTGTGGATGACGTACGCCGGGTCGTCGAGGTCCAGGGGGCGGACACGGTCGGTGTCGGCGGGCCGGTGGCCGGGCGTGCCGTCGGGCGGCGCGGCGAGCAGGCCGGCGACCTCCTCGGCGGTGAGGGTGACGGCGGGGTCCGCGTCGCGCAGCATCAGCGCGACCCGCTCGGCCGGGTAGCCGGGGTCCACCGGGAGGAAGGCCGCGCCCGCCTTGGCCACGGCGAGCTGGGCGAGGACCATGTCCGCCGAGCGCGGCAGGACCAGGGCGACGATGTCGCCCGGCCCGGCTCCGCGCGCGATGAGCCGGTGTGCGAGCCGGTTGGCGTGGTCCTCGGCCTCGGCGAAGGTCAGCGTCGACTCCGGTGCGGCCAGGGCCGGCCGGTCCGGCCACCGGTCGGCCGCGGTCTCGATCAGCGCGGGCAGCGTGGCCGGGGGCACCGGCGGCAGCTGCGGGCGTGCGGGGCCGTGCAGCAGCCGGTCCCGTTCGCCGGGCGGCAGCACGTCCACCGCGTGCAGGGGGGCCGGGTCGCCGGAGCCGGCGAGGGCGGTCAGGGCGTGCAGCAGCCGGCCGGCCAGGGCGTCGGCGGTGGACTCCTCGAAGTAGCGCGGGTCGTAGCCGAGTTCGACGCTCAGTTCGTCGCCGGGTGAGATCACCACGGTGAGCGGGTAGTTGGTGGCCTCCCGGGCGTCGAGGTCCCGGATCCGGACGCCGTGGGCGCCGGCAGTGGCGTCGCCCACGGGATAGTTCTCGAAGACCAGCAGGCTGTCGAACAGGGCTGTACCGGGCGGCAGTTCGCTCCACCGGTGCAGTTCGGACAGCGGGACGTGGTCGAAGCGCCGGTCCTCCGCCCGCGCGGCCTGCACCTCGCGCAGCCACACGGCGCGGGGCGCGTCCTCGTCCACGGTGACCCGGGCGGGCAGCGTGGTGATGAACAGGCCGGTGATGGTGTCGGCGCCCGGCAGGTCGGCGGGCCGCCCGGAGACGGTGGTGCCGAAGCACACCTCCCGCTCGCCGCTGAGGCGCGCCAGCAGCAGCGCCCACGCGCCCTGCACCAGCGTGTTGAGGGTGAGGCGGTGCCGGCGGGCGAACTCCGTCAGCCGGGCCGTGCCGTCCGCGCCGAGCCGCCGCGACAGCCAGGTGCCCGAGCGGGCGGTGGCGCCGGGGGCGGGCCTGCGGTCGTACGGCAGCGGGGTGGGCGCGGCGTAGCCCGCGAGGGCCGTCTTCCAGTGTTCCCCGGCGGCTGCGGTGTCACGGCCGGCGAGCCAGGCGGCGTAGTCCGCGAAGGGCCGGCGTTCCGGCAGGCGGGGCCCGGTGCCGGCAGTGAGCGCGGCGTGCGCGGCCATCACGTCGCCCAGCACGTGGAAGACGCTCCATCCGTCGAGCAGGACGTGGTGGAAGGTCCACACGACGCGCACCTCGTCCGGGCCGAGCCGGATCAGGGTGACGCGCAGCAGCGGGGGCCGGTCGAGGGCGATGCCGCGGGCGCGGTCCTCGTCGAGCAGCCGCCGCAGCCCGGTCTCCCGCTCCGCCGGTGTCAGGGCGCTCCAGTCGAGTTCGGTGACGGGCAGCGTGACGTGGCGGTGCACGGTCTGGAGCGGGACGGGCACCCCGCCGAGCGCCACGGCGGTCCGCAGCACGGGCGTGCGGTCGACGACGTGCTGCCAGGCGGCCGCCAGCAGCCGGGGCTCGCGCACGCCGTCCGCGACGAAGGTGATCTGCTCGGTGTACAGGCCCCCGCCGGGCTCGTCCATGCCGTGCACGACCATGCCGGTCTGGGTGGGGGTGAGGGGGTAGACGTCCGCCACGTCGCACCCGGTGCCGGCGAGCCGGTCGACGGCCTCCTGGTCCAGCCCGGCGAGCGGGAAGTCCGAGGGGGTGCGGCCGCCCGCGCCGGGCTCGGCGCAGTGCCGGACGATCTCCCGCAGTTCCTCGGCCGTCTCGGCCGCCAGCCGGGCGACGGTCTCGTGCCGGTGCACGTTCCGCGAGTACGACCAGGTGAACTCCAGCCGCTTGTCGGTGACCCGGCCGAGGACGTCGATGAGGTGCGGCCGGTCCGCCGAGCGGTCCATGCCGCCGCTCAGTCCGCCGTGGGGCGCGTGCAGCAGGCCGCCCGGGGCGGCGTTCCAGTCCTGCCGGCCCAGGTAGTTGAAGCCCACCTGGGGCAGGCCGGGCAGCTCGCGTCCCGCCGTGGGGTGCAGGTGGCGCAGCGCGCCGTAGCCCACTCCCCCGCGCGGCACGGCCCGCAGGTTCTCCTTGACGGACTTCAGGGCGGTCCCGGGGTCCGCGTCGGGGGGCACGTCGAGGCCGACGGGGAACATGGTGGTGAACCAGCCGACGGTGCGGGCCGGGTCGACGTCGTCGAACAGGTCCTCGCGGCCGTGCCCCTCCAGCGCGACCACCACGCGGTCCTGCCCCGTCCAGCGGGCCAGGACGCGGCCGAGGGCGCACAGCAGGACGTCGTTGACGCGGGTGCGGTAGACGTCGGGGACGTCCTGGAGCAGCCGCCGGGTGTCCTCGCTGCCGAGGCCCACCGTCACCGTCTGTTCGTCGGCGGCGGTGTTCCCGCCGGCGAGATCGGTCGGCAGGGGGCCGGGGCGCAGGGCGCTCCAGTGGGCCGTCTCCTCGTCGAAGCCGCCCGCCGCGGTGTGGGCGGCCAGGCGCCCGGCCCATTCCCGGAAGGAGGTCGTCTTCGGGCCCAGGTCCGGGGTGCCGCCGGTGCGCAGGGCCCGGTAGGCGGTGTCGAGGTCCTCCAGGACCACCCGCCAGGACACGGCGTCCACGACCAGGTGGTGGGCGGCCAGCAGCAGAACGGGCGGCCGGTCCTCGCCCGGCCTGCACAGGGCGGCCTTGAGCAGCGGGCCTCCGGCGAGGTCGAACCCGGAGCACAGGCCGGCGGCCACGGCGTCCGGGGTTTCGGGGGTGTCGTGCACCTCGAGGTGCGGCGCCGCGCCGGGCGGGGTGCCGTACTGGCGCCACCGTCCGTCGCCGACCGGTTCGTAGCGCATGCGCAGCGCGTCGTGCTGCTCCAGCACCTTCGCGAGGGCGGCACGCAGCAGTGTCTCGTCGGTGTCGGAGGCGAGTTGGAAGGAGACCGTCTGGGTGAAGCGGGCCGGGTCGCCGGTGAGGGTGTCGAACAGCCAGTGCTGTACGGGGGTCAGCGGGGCGTCGCCCACGACCGGCCCCTGTTCGGCGGCCGCCGTCGGCGCGGCCGGGAACTCCTCCACGGCGGTGGCCAGTTCGGCGACCGTCTGGTGCTGGAAGAGGTGCCGGGGGGTCAGCGCGAGTCCGGCCCGGCGGGCGGCGGAGACGATCCGGATGCCGAGGATGGAGTCGCCGCCGAGTGCGAAGTAGTTGTCCGCCGCGCCCACTTCGGGTACGCCCAGCACCTCGGACCAGATCGCGGCGAGCGTCCGCTCGGTGGTGGTGCGCGGCGGCCGGGTGCCCTCCGTGGTGGTGGCCGCGGACCACACCGGTTCGGGCAGGGCCCGCCGGTCCAGCTTGCCGGTGGCGCCCAGCGGCAGCCGCTCCAGCGGCACCACGGCCGCCGGCACCAGGTGGTCGGGCAGCGTCCGGGCGAGGAAGGCGCGCAGGCCTGCCGGTGCCGGGGCGTCGCCGTCGCGGGGGACGGCGTAGCCCACGAGGCGCTTGTGGCCGTCGTGTTCCACGACGCGTGCGGCGGCGGCGGCCACCTGCGGGTGCCGGGCCAGTGCGGCCTCCACCTCGCCGAGTTCGATGCGGAAGCCCCGCACCTTCACCTGGTCGTCGGTCCGGCCGAGGTACAGCAGGTCGCCGTCGGCCGTCCAGCGGACCAGGTCGCCGGTGCGGTACATGCGGCTGCCGGGCGGTCCGAACGGGTCGGCGGTGAAGCGGGACGCGGTCAGGCCGGGCCGGTTCAAGTAGCCGCGGGCCACACCGGTTCCGGCGAGGTACAGCTCGCCGGGCGCCCCGACGGGCACGGGGCGCCTGCGGGCGTCGAGGACGTAGGCGCGGGCACCGCCGACGGGCCGGCCGATGGGCGGGACCCGGTCGGGGTCCGCCGGGTCGCAGGTGGAGGCGGTGGCGTAGACGGTGGCCTCGGTGGGGCCGTAGATGTTCATGACGCGGCAGCCCGGTATCGCCTCCCGCACCTGGCGGACGGCACGGGCGGGCAGCGCCTCTCCGGCCAGGACCACGGTGTCGGCCGTGACCCGGACGGCGTCCTCGGCCAGCAGCCGGCCCAGCGCGGAGGGCACCGCGCTGAGCAGTCCCGCACGCCACGGCTCGGACCGCTCGGCCAGGGCGAGCAGGTCGCGGACGACCTCCACGTGGCCACCGGACAGCAGGGGCGAGAGGATCTCGAACACCGACACGTCGAAGGTGAGCGAGGTGGAGGCCATCATGTGGGCGAGTCCACGGCCGGTGAACTCGGCGGCGGCCCAGTCGGTCAGCGCCACCACCGAGGCGTGGGGGACGACGACGCCCTTGGGCCGGCCGGTGGAGCCGGAGGTGTGGATGACGTAGGCGGGGTGCTCCGGCAGCAGCCCGCCGTGCCGCTCGCCGTCACCGACGCCGGCCGCGGACGCGGCGGCCAGGCGGCCGGCGCAGGCCGGGTCGTCCAGGACGATCCGCGGGTACGGGCCGTCCGGCAGCCGCGCGGAGGTCTCCGCACAGGTGATCACCGCGTCGGGCCGCACGTCGTCGAGGAGGAACGCGATGCGTTCGGCCGGATGGCCGGGGTCGACCGGGAGGTAGGCGGCGCCGCTCTTGAGGACGGCGAGGAGCGCGACGATCAGGTCGGCGGTGCGGGGCAGGGCCAGGGCGACGAACCGCTCCGGTCCGGCTCCGGCCCCGATCAGGAGGCGGGCCAGCCGGTTGGCGCGTTCGTCGAGCTGCCGGTACGTGAGGTGCTCGGCGCACGCGGTCACGGCCGGGGCGTCGGGGGTGCGGGCGGCCTGTGCCGCGAAGACCTCCGGGAGGGTGCGGCGCGGCAGCGTCGCCACCGGCCCCGCGAGCCGTTCCAGCAGGCGGCGTCCGTCGGCCGGTTCGAGCGGCGGCAGGTCGGCCAGGTGGCGGTCGGCGTCGGCGGCGATCCGCGTCAGCAGCGTGCGCAGGCTCGCGCCGAGCCCTTCGACGGTGGCGGCGTCGAAGGCCGCCGGGTCGTAGTCCAGGGACACCGTCACGTCGTCGCCGGGGGCGACGACCACGCTGAGCGGGTAGTTGGTCGGCTCCAGGTCGCGTTCCTGCTCGACGGCGAGTCCGTGCCGGGCCAGGGCGCCTTCGTCGAACGGGTAGTTCTCGAAGACGACGATGCTGTCGAACAGGCCGGTGCCGCCGGGCACCTCGCTCCAGGTCTGCAGCTGGGCGAGGGAGACGAAGTCGTGGCGCCGGGCCTCCGACTGGGTGGCCTGCACCTCGCGCAGCCACTCCAGCAGGGGGCGGCTGCCGTCGATCCGCAGCCGGGTGGGCAGGGTGTTGATGAACAGGCCCACCATGGAGGTCACGCCGGGCAGTTCGGCCGGGCGGCCGGACACGGTCGTGCCGAAGACGACGTCGTCACCGCCGCCGTAGTGGTGCAGCAGCAGCCCCCAGGCGCCCTGGAGCACCGTGTTGACGGTCAGGCCGGCCCGCTGCGCGGTGTCCTTCAGCCGCGCCGACACCTCCTGCCCGAGGGCCACCCGGACCGTTCCCGAGGAGGACGCGCGGTGCGCCCCGGCGGGGCGCCGGTCGCACGGCAGTGCGGTGGGGACGGCGAACCCGGCGAGGGTCTCGCGCCAGTGGCGTTCCGCACGGCCGGTGTCCTGGGCGGCCAGCCACCGCAGGTAGCCGGCGAAGGGGACCCGGTCGGGGGTCTGCGGGCGGTGTCCGGCGGTCAGGGCCGCGTACCGCTCGCACACCTCGTCGAACACCTGGGCCGCGCTCCAGCCGTCGAGCAGGACGTGGTGGAAGGTCCACACCATGCGCACCCGGTCCGGTGCCAGACGGATCAGCGCGAGCCGCATGAGCGGGGCCGCGCCGAGGTCGATCCCGGCCCGCCGGTCCGCGTCCAGCAGTGACTCCGTCTCCCGCGCGCACCGCCCGGCGGACCACCCGGACCAGTCGTGGTGGGTGACGGGTACGACGGCCCGCCGCTCCACCACCTGGAGGGGTTCGGCGGTCTCCTGCCACACCAGGCGGGTGCGCAGGATCGGGTTCGCGTCCGCCGTGCGCTGCCACGCCCCGGCGAGCGCGTGCGGGTCGGTGACGCCGCGCAGCACCACCTGCACCTGGTTCACGTAGGTGCGGCCCCGGGGGTCCATGAGGCTGTGGAAGAGCATGCCCGACTGCATCGGCGTCAGCGGGTACACGTCCTCGACCGTGCGCCCGTCCCCCGCCACCCGGTCGACGGCGGCCTGGTCGAGCCGGGCCAGCGGGAAGTCCGAGGGTGTGCGGCCGCCGGCGTCCGGGGCGGCGCAGTGCGCGACGATCTCCTCCAGTGACCGCAGCATGCCCCCGGCGAGCGCGGCCACCGTCTCCTCGCGGTGGCGTCCGCCGCTGTAGTGCCAGGTGATCTCCAGTTCGTCGCCCTCGACGCGGGCCACCACGTCCAGCAGGTGCGGACGCGGCGCCCCGGGGTCCTCTGCGCCGTCCAGGCCGCCGGGGACCGCCCGGACCAGCGCGCCGCCGTCGGCCGACCAGTCGAACCGGCCCAGGTAGTTGAAGCTGATGCCGGGCAGCGGCGCGGCGGCGAGCCGTTCGTCGCCCGCCAGGTGGCGCAGGGCGCCGTAGCCGAGGCCCCGGTCGGGTACGGCCCGCAGCTGTTCCTTCACGGACTTCAGCGCGGCGCCCCAGTCCCCCTCGGGCAGTTCGAGGGCGACCGGGAAGAGGCTGGTGAACCAGCCGACCGTGCGGGACAGGTCGAGGTCGTCGAAGAGCCGGTCCTCGCGGCCGTGTCCCTCCAGTGCGACGGCGACGGTACCGCGGCCGGTCCAGTCGGCCAGTACCCGGCCGAGGGCGGTCAGCAGGACGTCGTCGATGCGGGTGCGGTAGACGCCGGGAACCCTGCGCAGGAGGGCGTCGGTCCGGTGGCGGTCCAGGCGTACGGTCACCGCGCGCAGGTCGGCGACGGTGTCGCCGCCGTCGAGGTCCACCGGCAGCGGGTCGGCGCAGTACCGCGACACGCTCTCCCAGTGGGCGCGCTGCGCGACGAGGTCTCCCTCGCCGGTGCGCCCGGTGAGCCGCCGCACCCATTCCCGCACGGACGTCGTGCGCTGCGGCAGCCGTATCCGCTCGCCGGCCCGGGCCTGCCGGTAGGCGGTCTCCAGGTCCTCCAGCAGGACGCGCCAGGAGACGCCGTCGACGACCAGGTGGTGGGCGGTCAGCAGCAGGCGGGCGGCCCGGTTCTCCGCGGTGAACAGCCGGGCGGCGATCAGCGGGCCGGTGTCCAGCCGGAATCCGGTGTGCGCCTCCTGCGAGAAGCGGGCCTCGGCCTGTGCGGCGGCCCGCCCGTCGAGACCGTTCAGGTCGTGCACCCGCAGCAGCAGGGGGACCCCGGTGTCCGGGGCGGCGTACTCCTGGTGCCAGGTTCCGTCCGCGGCGCGGGTGAAGCGGGCGCGCAGGGCGTCGTGGCGGGCCCACAGCGCGGCCAGGGCGGTACTCAGCGCGTCGGCGTCCACGTCCTCGGCCGTCTCGACCACCACCGACTGGTTGAAGTACTCCGGGCGCGGCGGCTCGGCGTCGAGGAACCAGCGCTGGATCGGGGTGAGCCCGACCTCCCCGGTCACCGGGCCGGTGCCCGCGACGGTCGGGGCGGCGCCGGTCGCGGCGGTGGCCAGGGCGGTGAGCGTGGGGTGCCGGAACAGGTCCCTCGGGGTCAGCGCGAGCCCGGCGGTGCGGGCGCGGGAGACGACCTGGATGCTGACGATCGAGTCGCCGCCCAGCGTGAAGAAGTTGTCGTCGACGCCGACCCGTTCCACACCGAGGAGTTCGGCCCAGATACCGGCGAGCACCCGCTCGGCGTCGGTGCGCGGCGCGCGGTGGGCGGTGTCGGCCGCCGCCGACGGGCCGGGTTCGGGCAGGCGTCGCCGGTCGACCTTGCCGTTCGCGGTCAGGGGCAGCTCCGCCACGGTGACGAACGCGGCCGGGACCATGTAGTCGGGCAGTCCGCCGGACAGGTGCTCGCGCAGTTCGGCCGCCGGCGGCGCGGCCGCGCCGGGGGCGGGTACCAGGTGGGCGACCAGGCGTGTGCGGCCCGCGTGCCGCGACAGGGACACCACCGCCTCGGCGACCGCCGGGTGCGCGGTGAGCCGGGCCTCGATCTCGGCGGGTTCGACGCGGAAGCCCCGGATCTTGATCTGGTCGTCGGCGCGTCCCACGAAGTGCAGTTCGCCGTCGGCGCTCCAGCGCACGATGTCGCCGGTGCGGTACATCCGGGTGCCGGGCGGGCCGAACGGGTCGGCCGTGTAGCGGGCCGCCGTCGCACCGGGGCGCCCGGTGTAGCCACGGGCGAGACCGGCGCCCGCGAGGTACAACTCCCCAGGTATTCCCGGTGGTTGAGGCTGGAGCGCGTCGTCGAGGACGTAGGCGCGGGTGTCGTCCAGGGGGCGGCCGATGGGCAGCGTCGCGGGCAGCGCGTCACCGGCGCGGAAGGCCCGCCGGGTGGCGAAGGCGGTGGTCTCGGTCGGGCCGTAGACGTCGACGACGGTGAGGTCCGGGCAGACGTCCAGTACGCGCCGTACGGCGGGGCCGGGCACGGCCTCGCCGCCGGTCCACACCTCGCGCGCGCCGCGCAGGCAGGCGGGGTCCTCCTGGGCGAGGAGACGGAACAGACCTGTCGTCAGGAAGAGGCAGCTCACCCCCTGCCCGGTGATCGCGTGGCGGACGGTGGCGGCTTCGAGGTCGCCCGGCGGGGCGAGCACGGCCGTGCCGCCGCGCAGCAGCGGTACCCACAGCTCGTAGGTGGAGGCGTCGAAGGCGTGCGGGGAGTGCACGAGGACCCGGTCGTGGCCGGCGAAGGCGCGGTCGAGGGCGAGGGCCGCGACGTCCCGCTGCCGTGCCGCCACGCCCTTGGGGTTGCCGGTGGAACCGGACGTGAACACGAGGTACTGGACGTGGTCCGGGTGCACGCGCGGCACGGCCGCGGGCCGCGGGGCCACGGCGGTGTCGTCCTCCGGCCGCAGTACGCGGCCCTCCGGGAGGAGGGCCGCGGCCGTCTCCTGCCAGGCCCCGTCCGTGAGCAGCAGGCCGGCACCGGCTTCCCCGAGCATCGTGCGCAGCCGCTCCCGCGGTGCCCTGGCGTCGAGCGGGACGTACACGCCGCCGAGGCGGGCGAGGGCGACCTGGGTGACGACGAGGCCGGCGGAGCGGTCCATCAGGACGCCGACGGGAACCTCCGGGCGGACCCCGAGCGCGGCCAGCCGGCCGGCCAGTTGTGCGGCCCGGTCGTCGAGTTCGCGGTAGGTGAGCCGCTCGTCGCCCGCCAGCAGCGCGACGGCGTCGGGGGTGCGCCGCACCTGCGCGGCGAACAGGTCCGCGGTGGTCGCCGCGGGGGCGTGGGTGGCGGTGTCGTTCCACGCGTGGAGCACCTGCTCGCGCCGGGCGGCCGTCAGCAGGGGCAGGCGGGCGGGCACGCTCTGCGGCTCGGTGGCGAAGCCCTCCAGCAGGACGGTGAGGTACTCGGCCATCCGCTCGACGGTGGCGGCGTCGAAGAGGTCCGGGTCGTAGCCGAGGCGCAGGACGAGCTCCGTGCCGGGGTAGGCGACCAGGCCGAGCGGGTAGTTGGTGGTCTCGATGCCCTCCAGGCCGCTGAGCCGCAGCCCGTGCGCGGCGGCGGGAGCGTCGTCGACCGGATAGTTCTCGAACACCACGATGCTGTCGAACAGGGCGACGCGTTCGGGCAGTTCGGTGAACGCCCTCATCCGGTGCAGCGGCACGTGGTCGTGGCGGCGGTCCTCGCTCTGCTCCTGCTGGAGCCGGCCCAGCCAGGTGAGCAGCGTCTCGTCCCGCGGCACGGTCACGCGGGTGGGCAGGGTCGCGATGAACAGGCCGGTCATGGCGTCGGCCCCGGGCAGCTCGGGCGGCCGCCCGGAGACGGTGGTGCCGAAGACCACCTCGTCGCGGGCCGCCTGGCGGCTCAGCAGCAGCGCCCAGGCGCCCTGCACGAGGGTGTTCATGGTCAGGCCCGCCGTCCTGGCCACGCCCTCCAGTGCCCGGGTGGTGGTCCTGGACACCGTGACGCGTACCGCCCGCGTCGACTCCGCGCGGTGGCTCTCGCGGGGTTCGCGGTCGAAGGGCAGCGCGGTGGCCCCCTCCAGGCCGCTCAGGCGGGTCCGCCAGTGCCGTTCCGCCTCGGCCCGGTCGGCGCGGCCGAGCAGCCAGGCGACGTAGTCGCGGAAGGGGCGGCGGTCGGGCAGCGGGACGTCCCCGGCGCCGGACAGGCCGGCGTGGCACGCGAAGACGTCGGCGAGGACCTGGAACAGGCTCCAGCCGTCCAGGATCAGGTGGTCGAAGGACCACACGACACGGACCGCGCGGTCCCCGACCCGGGCCAGCGCCAGGCGCTGGAGCGGCGCGCGCGTCAGGTCGACACCGCGGGCGCGGTCGCCCTCGAGCAGTTCGCGCAGCCGCTCGTCCCGCCCGGTGTCGGACAGGCCGCGCCAGTCCGCCCGCTCCACCGGGACGGCTGCCCGGCGCTGCACCACGAGAAGCGGCTCGGGCACGTCCTGCCACACCACGCGGGCGCGCAGCACCGGCGTACGGTCCGTGACCCGCTGCCAGGCGTCCGCCAGAACGGCCGGGTCCTCCACGCCGTCCAGGACGAACGTCAGCTGCTGGAAGTACACGCCGCGGTCGTCCTGCGAGAGCCGGTGGAAGAGCATGCCGGCCTGGGTGGGCGTGAGGGGGTGGACGTCCTCCACGCCGGCGGGGTCCTCCCCCACGATGCGCTCGACGTGCGTCTGGTCGAGCCGGGCCAGTGGGAAGTCCGAGGGGGTGCGTCCGGCGGCGCCGGGCCGGGCCGCGTGGCGGGCGAGGCCGGCCAGCGCGTCGGCGAACCGTCCGGCGAGGTCCGCGACGGTGTCCCGTCGGTGCAGCTCGTCCGAGTAGAACCAGGTGAACTCCAGACTGTCGCCGTCCAGCCGCCCCACCACCTCCAGGGCGTGCGGGCGTGACGCCGAGGGATCGGCGTCCAGCTCCAGCGGACGGAACAGCCCGCCGTACAGCCCCTCGGAGGTCCCGGACGGCCCGAAGCGGCCCAGGTAGTTGAAGCTGATCTGCGCGGTGGTCGCCGGGAGCGGTGCGGCGTCGCGGCCCGGCAGGGTCAGGACCCCGTGGCCGAGGCCGTGCCGGGGCACCGCGCGCAGCTGCTCCTTGACCTGCTTGAGCACGGCGTCCCAGTGCGCCCCGGGCGAAACGGCGAGGGCGACGGGGTGACGGGTGGTGAACCAGCCGACGGTGCGGCTGGTGTCGACGTCGGCGAACAGTTCCTCGCGGCCGTGGCCCTCGACGTCCACCAGCACCCGGTCGTGCCCCGTCCAGCCGCACAGCACCCGGCCGAGGGCGGCGAGCAGGGCGTCGTTGGCGCGGGTCCGGTAGGTCTCGGGCAGGGTCCGCAGGAGCGCTTCGGTGTCCTGCGCGCCGAGGCGTACCGTCACCGAGCGTTGGGAGGCGTAGGTGTTGGTGCCCGTCCGGTCCGACGGCAGGTCGGCCCGGGCTCCCTCGGCCGCCCGCGCCCAGTAGGCCTTCTCGTCGTCGAAACCGCCGGCGTCGGCGTGCGCGGCGAGGCGCTCGGCCCACTGCCGCAGCGGGGACGACTTCCGGGGCAGCGCCGCCGCTCCGTCCCCGCCGGCGCGGCGGGCACGGTAGGCCCGGTCGAGGTCCTCGAGCAGCAGGTGCCAGGAGACTCCGTCGACGACGAGGTGGTGGACGGCCAGGTGCAGCACGTGCGGCAGTCCGGGGCCCCGGTCGTGCAGTACGGCACGCAGCAGCGGGCCGTGGCGCAGGTCGTGGGGGCCGAGGTGCGGGGTGTCGGTGTCCGGGCCGGTGTGGCGCGCGAGGCGGCAGCGGGCGGCCGGACCGTCGATCAGCCACCGCACGCCCGTGTCGTCGGTGAGGAAGCGGGAGCGCAGGGCGTCGTGGTGGGCGGTCACGTCGTCGAGGGCGTCCTCGAGTGCGGCCGCGTCGACGCCGGCGCGCAGTTCCACCGAGAGTGTCTGGCCGAAGTGCCCGGCTCGTTCGGCGGCACTGCCGAAGAGCCAGTGCTGGATGGGGGTCGGCGGCGCGGTGCCGGTCGCCTCGACGGGTGCGGACGCGGCGGCGGGCCGCCGGCTGCCCGCCTCGTCGGCGCAGCGGGCCAGGGCGGCGACCGTCTGGTGCCGGTAGACGTCCCGCGAGGTGATCGTGAGGTCCGCCTGCCGGGCCCGGGCGACGACCTGGATGCTGAGGATGGAGTCGCCGCCCAGCGCGAAGAAGTTGTCGTCCGCTCCGACCCGCTCCACGTGCAGGACGTCGGCCCAGATGGCGGCGAGGGTCCGTTCGGTGGGGGTGCGGGGGGTGACGTGGCGTGTCACGGGTTCGGCCGGCGCCGGGTCGGGGAGCCGGCCGCGGTCCAGTTTGCCGTTGGGGTTGAGCGGCAGGGCGGGCAGCACGACGACGGCCGGGGGGACCATGTGGTCGGGCAGGGTGCGACCGAGTTCGCGGCGCACCGCCTCCGGTTCCACGCGGGCGCCGGGGGCGGGGACGACGTATCCGGCCAGGCGTCGGTGGCCGTCGTCGTCGCGGACCGTCGCGGCCGCCTCGGCGACGCCCGCGCAGCGGCGCAGGGCCTCCTCGACCTCGCCCAGTTCGATGCGGAAGCCGCGCACCTTGACCTGCTGGTCGATGCGGCCGAGGTACTCGAGCCGGCCGTCGGCGTTCCAGCGCACCAGGTCGCCCGTGCGGTACATGCGGTCGCCGGGGGCCCCGAAGGGGTCGGCGACGAAGCGCGCGGCGGTCAGACCGGGGCGTCGCAGGTAGCCGCGGGCCAGTCCACCGCCACCGAGGTACAGCTCACCCGTGACACCCGGGGGCTGGGGGCGCAGGAGGCGGTCCAGCACGTAGACGCGGGTGCGGGCGACGGGACGGCCGATGGGCGGGGCCTGGTCGGGGACGGTGCCGCCGGCGAACCAGGCGGTGGCGTAGACGGTGGCCTCGGTCGGGCCGTAGAGGTTCGCCACCTCGGCCGAGGGCATGACGTCCCTGATCTCCCGCACGGTCCGGGCGGGCAGGGCCTCGCCGGCCAGGACGACGGTGTCCGCCTCGACGGCGCTGCCGCCGCCGAGCACGCGGGAGAGCACGGACGGGACGCCGCTGAGGAGCCCGGCCCGGCGCGGGCCGGGGCTGTCGGCGAGGGCCGGGAGATCGGCGACCAGCTCGACGCCGCCGCCGGCCAACAGGGGGCACAGCAGCTCGAAGACGGACACGTCGAAGTTGAGGGAGGTGGACGCGACGACGTGCGCCAGCCCGCGCGGGCCGAACGTCTCCCCGGCCCAGGCGGCCAGCGCGGCCACGCTGCGGTGGGTGACGACCACGCCCTTGGGGCGGCCGGTGGATCCGGAGGTGTAGATGACGTAGGCGGGGTGGGACGGGTCGAGCGGCCGGGGCCGGTCGGCGTCGGTCAGGTCGGCACCGGCCGGGTCCGGGGCACCGGCGTCGAGGGGCTCGGCGTCCTCCAGGAACAGCGGCTCGCAGTCGTCGGGGAGCGCATGGGCGGTCCCGCGGGTGGCGACGACGAGGGCGGGGGCCGCGTCGGCGAGCATGAAGCGGATCCGCTCGGCCGGGTAGCCGGGATCGAGGGGCAGGTATCCGGCGCCCGACTTCAGGACCGCCCACAGCACCGGCAGCAGGTCGGCGGAGCGCGGCAGGCACAGCGCCACCAGGGACTCCGGTCCCGCGCCGTGCGCCGTCAGCAGCCGGGCGAGCCGGTTGGCACGCCGGTTCAGCCCGGCGTAGTCCAGCCGGGCCCCGTCGCAGGTCACGGCGGTCCGGTCGGGGGTCCGGGCCGCCTGTGCCTCGAACAGTGCCGGGAGCGTGGCGCCGTCGGCATGCTCGCCGGCCGGCGCGGGCGGGTTCCAGGAGTCGAGGAGCGTGCGCCGCTCGTCGTCCGACAGCAGCGGCAGTTCGGCCAGCGTCCGGTGCGGGCCGTCCGCCATGCCTTCCAGCAGGCGGTGCAGCTGCCGGCTCATCCGGGCCGCGGTCGCCGCCTCGAACAGGTCGGTGTTGTACTCGACCGTCAGCTCGCAGCCGCCGTCGGCGCGCGGCGCGAACTCCAGCACGAGGTCGAAGCGGGCGGCCGGGCGGGGCAGCGGATGTTCCTCGATCCGCACCCCGGCTGCCAGCGGCGGCCGGGCGGGCGCCGTCTGCTGCACCACCAGCACCTGTACCAGCGGGGTGCGGCTGGGGTCCCTCTGCGGGGCCAGTTCCTCGACCACCCGGTCGAACGGCACGCCGTCGTGCGCGAAGGCGTCCAGCACGCTCGCGCGCACGGACTCCACGAACCGGTCGACCGTGACGGCGTCGTCGACCTCCGCGCGCAGCACGACGGTGTTGGCGAAGAAGCCCGTCACGTCCTCCAGTTCGCGGCGGCCCCGCCCGTTGGTGACGGTGCCGAACGCCACGTCCCGCTGCCCGGAGCAGCGGGAGAACAGCACGGCCGCCGCCCCGGCGAACAGGGTGAAGACGGTCGTGCCGCGGCCCTGGGCCAGCTGCCGCAACCGGTCCACCAGGTGTTCCGGGAGGTCGTGGCGGTGTGCCGCGCCCGCGGTGGTGCGCACCGCCGGCCGGGGCCGGTCGGTGGGCAGGTCGAGTTGCTGCATGCCGGCCAGGTGGCGCTTCCAGTAGCCGAGGTCGTCGGCGTCCGCGTCGCCGGTGCGCCGTTCGCGCTCCCACAGCGCGAAGTCCGGGTACTGCACGCCCGGCCGGGCGAGGCCGTCCGGTTCGCCGCAGGCCTCCGCACGGTAGAGCGCCGCCAGGTCCCGGGTCAGGACTCCTACCGACCAGCCGTCGGTGACGATGTGGTGCTGGGCCAGCAGCAGGACGTGGTCCTCTGGTGCGCGGCGGACGAGCAGCGCCCGGGTCAGGGGCCCGGTCGTCAGGTCGTGGGGGCGGCGCAGTTCCTCGGTCAGCAGGCGCTCGACGGCGTCGCCCCGACGGTCGGCGGGCAGGTGAGCGGCGTCGGCGGTGCGCAGGGGGAGGACGGCCTCGGGGGCGACCAGCTGGACGCCCTGGCCGTCGACGGTGGCGAAGGTGGTGCGCAGGGAGTCGTGGCGGGCGGCGAGCCGCTCCAGGGCGCGTCGCAGGGCCGGCGTGTCGAGCGGACCGCGCAGCCGCAGCGCCACGCCGGTGTGGTACTCGCTTCCGCCGTCGGTGAGGTCGTCGAGGAACCACAGGCGTCGTTGGGCGCTGGAGAGCGGGACGGGCTCTCCGCGCGGGGCGCGGGGTATCGGGTCCGGCGGCGCGGCGGCGGACGGCTCGGCGGCCGGCGGGGCGAGCGCGGCGACGGTCCGCGCGGTGAACACGTCGCGCAGGGAGAGCCGGACGCCGAGGACGTCCCGGATCCGCGTCAAAATGCGGGCGGCGAGGATCGAATCGCCGCCCAGGTCGAAGAAGTCGTCGGTGACGCCGACGGCGTCGACGCCGAGGACGTCGGCCCAGATCGCGGCGAGGGCCCGCTCGTCGTCGGTGCGCGGCTCGACGTGCTCCTCGGTCCGCGCGCCGCCGGGGGCGGGCAGGGCCCGCAGGTCGGTCTTGTGCTGCGGGGTGAGCGGCAGCGCGTCCAGGACGACGACGGCAGAGGGCACCATGTGGGCCGGCAGGGCGGCGTCGAGGGCGGCGCGCAGCCGGGCGGGTTCGGGGGTGCGGGCCGGGTCGGCGGGCGTGACGTAGCCGACGAGCCGGCCGCGGGCGGGTTCCTCGTCGCGGACCACGACGACGGCCTCACGGACGCCGGGTTCGCGGGTGAGGGCGGCCTCGATCTCGCCGGGTTCGATGCGGAAGCCGCGCACCTTGACCTGCCGGTCGGCCCGGCCGAGGTACTCCAGCTCGCCGTCCGCCCTGCGGCGCGCCCGGTCGCCGGTGCGGTAGAGGCGGGCGCCGGGCGGTCCGAAGGGGTGGGCGACGAACCGGGTCGAGGTCAGGCCGGGGCGGCCGAGGTAGCCGCGGGCCAGCCCGTCACCGCCCACGTACAGCTCGCCCTCGGTGCCGGGCGGCACCGGGCGCATCGCCGTGTCCAGGAGGTGGGCCTCGGTGCCGGGCAGCGGGCTGCCGATGGCCGGTGTCCCGGTGCCGGCGGTCAGCGGTCCGGTCCAGGTGGCGACGACGGTGGCCTCGGTCGGACCATAGGAGTTGATCATGCGGCGGCCGGGCGCCCACCGGTCGACGAGCGCGGCCGGGCATGCCTCGGCCCCGACGATCAGGGTGCGCGGGTGCGGCGCGCCGCCGGTGTCCGCCGGGTCGGGCAGGGTGGCGAGGGCGGCGGGCGGTATGAGGGCGTGGGTGATGCGGTGCTCGTCCAGGACGGCGGCCAGTTCGTCGCCCAGCCAGGGCCCGTCCGGCGGTACGACCAGCAGGGCGCCGGACAGGACGGAGATGCACAGCTCCAGTACGGAGGCGTCGAAGCTGGATGAGGAGAACTGCAGCACGCGGTCGCCCGGGCCCACCGCGTACCGCTCGGCGGCGGCCGCGGCGAAGGCGCCGATGCCGCGGTGGGTGACGGTGACGCCCTTGGGGGTGCCGGTGGAGCCGGAGGTGAAGATGACGTACGCCGCGTGGTCGGGGAGCACCCGGCTGCCGGGCGGGTCCGCCTCCCGGTCCCCGGCGTCCATCAGCGCGCGGACCCGCTCCGGGTCGTCGAGGACGACGGCCGGTGCGGCGTCGGCGAGCATCAGCGCACGCCGTTCGGCCGGATAGGCGGGGTCCACGGGGAGGAAGGCGGCACCGGACAGGGCCACGGCCAGTTCGGCGGCGATCAGTTCCATCGAGCGCGGCAGGACCAGCGCCACCGTCCGCTCCGGTCCGGCGCCGCTGCCGACGAGGTGGGCGGCGAGGCGGCCGGTGCGCCGCGCGAGTTCGCCGTACGACCAGGTGCGCCGGCCGTCGGTCACCGCGGGGGCGTGCGGGTCGCGCCTCACCTGTCCTGCGAACAGCTCACCGAGCGGAACGTGGCGGGTGGCATGGTCCGTGCGGGCCGGCGGGGTGGTGCCGGCCGGTGCGGAGGCAGGCGCGGCGGAGGCAGGCGCGGCGGAGGCGGGCGCGGCGGAGGCGGGCGCGGCGGGGTGCTGGGCGTGCGGGTCCGTCATCGGGGTGAAGTCCTTCGGGCGCGGGGCGGCGCGCGGACCCGGCCTGCCGGTCTCGGGCAGCCTGCGGGCACACCTGAGCGGTGCGGGGGTCCATGCGTACGGGGCGGGTGCGTGACGCGGGCGCGGTCAGACGGTGCCGGTGCGGCGCGCGGTGCGTCCGGATATCTGCAGGCGGTCGATGGCCCCGGTGGCGGGGTCGCGGTGGAAGCGGCCGCCGGGCTCGTGCCGGCCGGTGGCCGGATCCACCAGATCGCAGGCCAGGTCCGGGTAGCACACCAGCGGGATGGGGCAGTCGCCGTCGACGGACAGGGTCGGCGCGCCGTCCCCGTCGAGCTTGACGGCGTACTCGGTGCCGCCGTTGCGGTAGGTGCCGGCGCATTCCGGCAGCGGTACGGCAAGGCCGCGACGGGCGGTGGCCGGGGCGGCCGGCACGCGTATGCCGGTGATCCGGTCGAGGTCGGCGGCGAGGTCCCGCCACAGGGCGGTGGCACCGCCGGCGTTTCCGGTGAAGGCGACGACGACGCCGCTGTCCGGCTCGGCCCTCAGATGGCAGGAGGTGCCCTGGGCGTTCCCGTCGTGGCCGCACCACACGCGACCGTCCTGCTGGAAGAGGGCGAGGCCCAGGCCCCAGGAGTCCGCCAGGGCGCCGGGGTCGGCGGCCGGTTCGGGACGGCGCATCCGGGCGGCGACGGAGGCGGGCAGGGCGGTGGACCGGCCGGTGACGGCCCTCCCCAGGGCCACCAGGTCCTCGGCGCTCGCCAGCAGGGCTCCGGCCGGAGCCTCCACCGGGGCGAGGTTCTGGTGGGCCGGGCGCACCAGACCCGTGGCCGTGTTGAGGGCGTGACCGGTGGCGACCGGCCGCTCGGGGGTGGTGTCGCCGAGAAAGGCGGGGACAATGCCCAGGGGTTCGAGGAGGAGCGCTCGCAGCGCTTCCTGCCAGGTCATGCCCGTCACTTCGGACACGAGCCGGCCGGCGGCGACGTAGCCGGCGTTGGAATAGGAGAAACCGGTTCCCGGCGGGAACAGGGCGTTCTGCGCGGTGCAGACCGCCGAGAGGTAGCGCGTGGCGGTGGTGCCGGCGGCGCTGTCGGAGTCGGGGCCGGTGGGCAGGCCGGCGGTGTGACTGAGCAGGTGACGCACGGTCACCTGGGGCCATAACCTCAGTTCGGGCAGCAGTCGGGCGGCGGGCTCGTCGAGGTCGAGGTCTCCGTCGTCGGCGAGGAGCAGCACGGCGGCGGCCGTGCCGGGCTTGGTGACGGAGCCCAGGGGTACGGCCGTGTCCGCGGTGAACGGCGCGCCCGTCAGGGCGTCGGCCGTGCCGGTGCGCACGCTGAGGGTGTACGTGCCGGTGTGGACGGCCAGTTGGGCGCCGGGCACGCGGTGGGCGCGCGCGAGGGAGTCGAGGCGGCTCTGCACCTCCTGGCGCAGCGGGGACGACGGCCGGCCGGCGGCCGGAGCGGCGGTGGGGTACGGCATGAGAAGGGGACTCCTGGTGAGAGCGGGTGCGGGGAGAGAACGCGGCCGGCCCGCGGGTGAGCGGTGCGGGAGCTGCGCGCGTCGACGCGCGTCACACTCCGGTGACGGCGGTCGGCGGGTGGTGTACGCCGGCAATGACGGCCGGGTTCTGGTACGCGACGTCGTCACGGGTGGGGACCGCGAGGACGGGGAAACGTTCCATCGGCATATGCGGTGCGGCCTGCGCTGTCAGCCGGGCCGGTGGCGCGCCGAAGGCGCTTTCGGCCCCGGACGGTTGTGCGCTGGTCACCGTTCCTCCTTGGGTGAGGACGCGCCGGTCCGGCGGTGGGTCGCCGACGGCGCTGTGGGTTCTCCGGGCGGGCGGCCGTGGCCCGTCGGCCGTGGCCGCCACGAGCGTGGCCACGGGGCGGGGCACCGTGCGGCAGCCCCTTCTCACGGAATGCGCGTGGCCGCCGGGGACGTCAGCAGACGCGGGGACGGGTTCCGTACGCCGGGGCGGAGGTTCCGAGCGGTGCGGACGCCCGCCGTACGGCCGGCGGGCCCACGCGCCGGCGGCCGGATGGCACACGCCTCGGACACAAAGCAGACATCACTACATCCCCCAGTGATTTTCCTGCGCAGCGGCTCCGCGCAGAGCTCTCCTGCCCCATGATTGAGCGCTTTGCACGCCCAAAAGGCGCTTCGGCACGATCCGTCCGGGACGAACGCGCTCACAGTTTTCACGTCGTGTCACCGGATGGCAACCCCCCGAAACTGAGGGGGAGATGGCTGGCAAGTAACTCAGCGTCAAGGGCGGGTGTCCCCTCGCTGCGCACTCAAACCCCTTGCGTGAAAGGAGAATTGGCTTTCCTCTCGGCGCTTGGGCCACGACCGCGGCCACCTGCACCGTCCGCCCCGGACGCGCGGACGCCCGCCCGTGGGTTTCGGCCAGATCCGGCGACGGCACGTCCGAACGGCGGTTCGGATCGGCCCTCTTGGCCGGCGCACGGTACGGGGGACGATCCGGCGCGCGGGGGGAGCGACCGGCACTGACGGTCACCATGTGTGCGCGGGCGTACACCCACGAGGTCGCAGCAGTACCGCGAGCCCCCGCGCCCCGCGAACGAGCGGCCCGTCACGGCCCGTCGGCGCCGGCGCACCGGGTGACGAGCCGCACGACCGTGTCCGGATGGTCCGTCAGGAAGAAGTGTTCCCCGGGGAGGATTTCCAGCCGGAAACCGCCCGTGGTGTGACTTTTCCAGGCCGCGGCCTGCTCCGGCGCGACCTGCGGGTCCCGGTCCCCGGTCAGACAGAGGACGGGCGTGTCCACCACGGCGTCGGGAACCGGCCGGTACCGGGCGACCGCCCGGTAGTCATTGCGCAGGACGGGCAGGAACAGGTCCATGAGGTCCGGGTTGCGGACGATCGCCGGGTCGGTGCCGCCGAGGCCGGCAAGGTGGTCGAGGATCTCCTGGTCGGAGTCGGGAGCGGGGACCTCGCGCGGTGCCGACGGGGCGGACCGGCCGGAAACGACGAGACGACAGCGCGCCGTCAACCGGTCGCGTCCGAGCCGGAGCACCGACTCGAAGGCGACGGACGCCCCCATGCTGTGGCCGACGAGTACGAGCGGCACGGGCTCCGCCGTCCATCGCCGCAGGGAGGGCGCCAGCCGGTCGGCGAGCCCTTCCACCGTCGCCACGAACGGCTCGCCGAAGCGTTCCTGCCGCCCGGGGTACTGAACGGCCGCGACGTCGTACCCCGCGGGGAACCGCCGCGCGAACGGCGCGTAGAACGAGGCGGCACCACCGGCGTGCGGAAAGAAGAGCACGCGCGCGCGAGGTGGCACGGCGCCGCGCAGTGGCCTGATCCAGGGGTCCTTGTCCTCCATCGGCGTTTCCCGCCCTCCTTTCCTGTGGCCGGGGTCGGGCGCCCGGCCGGCCCGGTGTGGCCACCGCCGACCGTACGGCGCCCGGGCACCGGCCGTCGACGGCACCTCACGGGGCGCGACCGCCGGGCGCCCTGCGGTGGTGTCGTCGGGCAGGAAGAACCCGCCCGCCTTGCGCAGCGCAGGATGCGGCCCCGTTCCCCCTTCGTCGTGCGGAAGAACGCGGCGAGGACGTCGGAGCGGACGTGGCGGCGGTCGCCGGGCATCCGGTTGTTCCTGCTGGAGAAGAAACACAACCGGGAGTCGCTCGCCGAGACGCCGAGGTGTCTCCGGGACCGCCGGGAGGTCCGGGGCACGTCCTGGGGGTGGGCCGGCCGACGGCCGGGCCGTAGTGAGCAGCGCGGGCGGGGCACTGGCGGCAGAGTGCCCTTGCCCTGCCCACCGCCCTGTCCGGGCAGTCCGCCGGGCGCACTCCGCCCACACCGTCTTGCCGCCCGGGCGGCGGGGCTCGCAGCCCCAGGCGCCGGCGAGCGGGGCGACGAGGGGCAGGCCCCGTCCGGATTCGTCGCCGCTGTCGGCATCGGCGGCCAAGGGCGGGACCGGATCTGACCTGCCACGCCCGGGGCCGTGGTGCTCAGGCCTCCTGGCCCCCGGTGGCCTCACGGTTTCGGTCCGTGCCGTCGGGGCGCGTTCCGGCCGGGTGTACGGCAGGCTCTGCGTCACCCCGGGGACGGGCCTGCGGGAGCACGGCGCGGGGCCGGGTGTCGGGTGTTCGGTGCCCGGCCCCGCTCCGGTGGGAGGTCCCACCGGAGCGGGGCCGGGCACCTGATCAGGTGAACGGGATGGTGAGGACGGAGTCCGTGCCCACCCGGAGGGTGGACGGACCGTTGCCCAGCGCGTTCCAGACCTCCACGCGGACGGTGCCGCCGTTCAGGTCGCCCGGGGTGCCCGAGGCGGAGTGCAGCCCCTGCCGGGCGGAGGAGTACTCCTCCCAGCCGGGGACCGGATCGGTGGCGAAGTAGCGGAACGTTTCGACGCGGTCGAACGTGCCGTCACCGGTCAGGTCGTACGACACCCGGGCCTGCTGGGCGTGCCCGACAAAGGTGCCGGCGTCCGTCTTGAGGGTGAAGGCCGTGCCGGAGCCCGGCTTCAGGGTGCCCTTGACGTTCTTCACCTCGTAGACGAGCGGGTTCTTCGGCGTTCCGTCGTTGTTCGTGCCGCCGGCGGACGGGACGGTGTCGAAGGAGCCCGTCGTGGCCGCCCGGGTGGCGAGTTCGCCGCCCGACCGCAGGTAGAAGGTGTCGCCCGTGACCTGCGGCGGAGGAGCGTCACCTGTGGTGGTGACGGTCACGGTGCCGCTCGCCGGACCGACCTGGCCCGCGGTGTCGCGGGCCTTGACGCCGTAGGTGTGCTCGGTGCCGGGGGCCAGCCCGGTGTCGGTGTGCGTGGTCCCGGTGACCGTGGCGACCTTCGTGCCGTCGCGGAGGACGTCGTAGTCCTTGACGCCCTTGTCGTCGGTCGCCGCGTCCCAGGTCAGCTTGACGGAGGTGTCGGTGACGTCGCTCGCGACCGGGGTGCCGGGCGCGGTGGGCCTGTCGTCGGCCGGGGGCGGCTCCTGCCCGCCGCCGTCCGCGGCGCCGCAGAGCGTCCCGAGCCGGGTGTCGTCGCCCGCTCCGGACGCGGCCGACTTCGCCGGGACGTTCAGCACGCCGCCGTCGGAGAACAGCACCGAGCACCGCTCGGCTCCGTAGTTGTGCGCGGCGTACGTCGTGGTGCCGTTCTTGTCGAAGGCGACGGCCGTGGGCGTGTTGGCCGTGACGGTCATGTCCGGCGCACCGATGGAGTTCATCGTGGAGACCCAGTGGTAGGTGTGGGCCTTCGTCTCGCCCTCCTCGGGGACGTAGCCGCCGTTCTCCCGGTCCCAGGCCGCCATGGCCCCGGCCGGGTCGTACAGCGCCTGGACCTGCCAGAAGATGTCGCGCCACTCGACGGCCGGACCGCCGTTCTCCCTCTGCATCTCGGCCACGCTGCGGCGGAGCATGTCCTTCTCCCTGGCCAGGTGCAGCGAACCACCGGTCACGGGGAGGAAGTTGATGCCGTGGATCTCCTCGGGGTTGGCGGTCCACCAGGTGGAGTAGGCGCCGCCGCTGCCCCAGACCATGCCGACGACGTCGTGGGTGAAGTCCTCCGGGTAGACCTGCTGGTCGGCGTCGAACCAGTACTGCGCGATCGACTCCGACTCGGTCATCATCATGTAGACGCCCTGGTCGCGCAGCGCCTCGTCCCCCATGGCCGAGCCCCACATGATCAGGCCGGCGCTCAGGTTGATCGACTCCGAGGACGACTCCTGGTTGTTGCCGGCGGCGAAGGCCTCGTGGCCGGCGGCCCAGCTGTGGCCGGCGTAGACGTCGAAGCCGCGCAGGAACGGGTACTCGGTGTCGTCCCTGGCCGGGTTGGCGGCGTCCTTGATGAGTTCTTCGACCATGCCGCCCCACTCGGAGTCGGCGGCCCACCGCGGGTCGTACTGCGCCACGGTCGCCGCCGCCATCACGTAGTACGAGTAGTGGAAGTGGTGGTCGTTCAGCTCCTGGTCGCTGCCGTAGGAGGCCGGGTAGCCGATGAGGGTGCGCCAGTCCTTGTCGTAGGAGAACTCGGACGGGCCGCCGACGGTGAACCACTCCTCCATGCGGGCCTTGATGAGCTGGAGGAGCCTGTCGCGGCTCGCCGTCTCACCGATCTGCTCGGCGATCGGCACGAGCTGGGCGAGCTTGCCCAGCGCCTTGCCGGTCCAGTAGGTGTCGGTGGCACCGCTGAACGGATCGTCCTGCGCCAGTACGGCGTCGATGTAGGTCCTGAGCTTCGCCTCGTCGACGCCCGGGGCGCCCGGCAGCCCCGGCAGGACCCCGTTCACCTTCTGCGTGGTGGTGAACGACGTGCCCTCGCGGACCTTCATCTCGCCGCGCGACGAGACGTACCTGTGGTCGGTCAGCGGGTCGGAGGTGTGCAGCCACTGGTGGCGGTAGAGCGCCTGGAGGGTGCCGGTCTCCTCGCCCTGCTTCGCCTCGGTGGTCAGCGTGTAGGTCGCCTCGACCTCGCCCTCGCCCTCCCGGTAGTCCCAGTCCACCTCGGAGCCGGTCACGAAGCTGAAGGCGTACTTCTCGTAGTCGGCGAGCGCCTCCCGGTCGGGGAGGACCGCCAGGGAGAAGTAGTCCTCGGCCCCGAGGTCGGCACGGATCTCGTTGCCGGAGACGGTCCAGTCGCTGCCGCTCGGGGCGAACAGCGCGTAGTGGTGGCCCGAGATGGTGACGCCGAGGACGTCGCCCCGGTCGGCGAAGACGGTCGGCGGGGCCGCGGCGCTGATCTGTGCCGCGCCGCCGGTGCCCTCCGCGTACACGTACGGCAGGCCGTGGCCGATGGTCGCCCGCAGGGTGCGCGCGCCGTCGTTCCAGTACGGGGTGACGGTCCAGTCGCTCCACCCGTCCGCCTTGGCGTCCGGGGAGTCGAGGCCCGCCAGGCCGAGGGTCAGGTCGGCCTGGTGCGGCAGCTCGTACTGGCGGCCGTCGCCCACGATCCGGTGGGTGGTCGGGTAGCCGACCTCCAGACCGCCGGACACCGCCTTGTAGGTGAGGGGGTGTCCGTACATGTTCTCCGACCAGGGGTTGCCGGCGAACCGCTGGAAGACCAGCGAGGACCACCAGTCGTTGGTCGGTACCGGCTTGTCCGCCATGGCGGGCGTGACCTTGGGCTCGACGGGCCGGCCGTCGCTGTTGGTCGGGCCCTTGCTCCCGGCCGGACGCCCGTCGCTGTAGCTCCCCTTGCCCACCTCGATGGTGGCGGCGGAGGCTACACCGCCGCCGACGGTGGCCGCCAGCCCCGTGGCGGCCAGGGCGGCCGCCGACAGTAGCGCCAGACGTCTACGGAATCTCATGGGCGACCTTTCTGAGAGCGCTCTCAGGACGCGGTCAACGTAGGCTCGCGGCAACGGGCGGTCAATACTTCAAGCAAGGATCCGTTCGGTCGGGCGGGTGAGAGCCGGGGCGCCCTGACGGCCGGCCCGGTGACCGCCTCCGTGGTCACCCCGCGGTCCTGGCCCGGAGGGCCTCGGCCTGAGCGCGGGCCCCCGGCGGACCCTGACGAGCGCGCTGCCGCGTCCGCGTCCGGCCTGGAGCCCGCGGGTCCGGTTCCGCACCGGCACCGGACGCGGGCAGCTCGTTGCGGGCCCGTGGGCCGCAAACGACCCCGCCCTCGACCGCGACAGCCGTGCCCGGACAAGCCGGGAAGCAGCCGGTACTCGCCGTCACGACCGGCGGGATCCCTCACCGGCGGGGCCGCACGCCTCGAGGGAGCACGCTCTTCCCGAGCGGGAGTTCGCCTCCCGACGGAGCACCGGGCAGCCGCCGGTGCGCGACCGGCTGCCCGCCTCCTGCCGCGCCGGGGGCGGGACGGGGTGCCTCGGCGCGAGGGAGGCGCACGGCCCTCCGGAGGCGGACGACTATCACACATGAAAACCGTTGTCGTATGCTGTCGGTGCCTCCCCGGTGCGGTGTCGTGGCCGACGACCTCCGACCCGGTCGAGCCAGTCCCCCCTGCCCGTCGGCGGCGCGCAGCGCGCCGTACGACCGTCCCGACCGAGAGGAACCGCTCGTGGCCGTGCCCAAGCGCAAGATGTCCCGCAGCAACACCCGTCACCGCCGCGCCCAGTGGAAGGCGAGCACCCCGAATCTGGTGCCGGTCACGGTGGACGGTGCGACCCACCGGGTACCCCAGCACCTCGTGCCCGCCTACCGGCGCGGCCTGCTGCGTCCGGAGGACTGACACCGATGCCCACGCGGCACCTGCCCGTCACCGTGCTGTCGGGCTTCCTCGGCGCCGGCAAGACGACGCTCCTCAACCACGTCCTCACCAACCGCGAGGGCCTGCGCGTCGCCGTGATCGTCAACGACATGAGCGAGGTCAACATCGACGCCGCCCTCGTGCGCGGGGGCGAGGCGGCGCTCTCCCGCACCGAGGAACGCCTGGTGGAGATGACCAACGGCTGCATCTGCTGCACGCTGCGGGACGACCTGCTGGAGGAGGTCGCCCGGCTCGCCCGGGAGGGCCGCTTCGACTACCTGCTCATCGAATCGAGCGGCATCTCCGAGCCGATGCCCGTGGCGGCCACCTTCGCCTTCGCCCGCGACGACGGAGCCACCCTGGACGATGTGGCCCGGCTGGACACCATGGTCACCGTCGTGGACGCCGCCACCTTCCTCGCCGAACTGGGGACCGGGGACGACCTCGCCGAACGGGGGCTCGCCCCCTACGAGGACGACGAGCGCACCGTGAGCGACCTGCTGATCGACCAGGTCGAGTTCGCCGACGTGCTCGTGCTCAACAAGCTGGACCTGGTCGGCGAAGCCGACGCCGACCGGGTGCGCGGGGTGCTGGCGCGGCTGAACCCGACGGCCCGTCTGATTCCCGCGGTGCACGGCCGGGTCGGTGTCCACGACGTGCTGGACACCGGACGGTTCGACCTGGAGCGCGCGCAGCAGGCGCCGGGCTGGGTCCAGGAGCTCAACGGCGACCACGTTCCGGAGACCGAGGAGTACGGCATCTCCTCCCTGGTCTTCCGGTCCTCCGCCCCGTTCCATCCCGGACGCCTGTGGACCTTCGTCACCGAGGACCTGGACAGCGGAGCGTACGGTCAGGTGCTGCGTTCCAAGGGCTTCTTCACACTCGCCGGCCGCGAGGGTGTGACCGGCCTGTGGTCGCAGGCCGGGACCGTGGCCCGCTTCGAGCCGTCCGGGGTCAGGGACGCGGACGCGCCCCACGCCCAGGAGCTGGTGTTCATCGGGGTCGGCCTGCGGGAGCCGGGGCTGCGCGCCGCCCTCGCCGCATGCCTGACGGCCGACGGCGAACAGGTGCCCGCCGACGACCCCTTTCCCGCGTGGGACACCGGAGGGATCTGCGAGCTCGAGCACGACCACAGGGACCGGGCAGCGGCCCTCTGACGCCTGTGGCGAAAACGGCGTCGTCGCCCGGAGGGCTGCCGCACGCCGTCGTGGGGTCCCCCTGGTCGCGCGAAGCCGTGAGTTCGGGAGGGCGGGCACCCGGGTACGCCCGGAAGTCCTCGCACCGGACGCACCCGGGCCTTCGGGCGGTGCGGCGGGGGACGCACGCCGGGCGCAGCGCGGCAGGCGCCACGGCCGCGAGGACCCCGGCCGGATCAACCGGGCCGTCCGGGCACTCGGAGTGCGCCCGGACGGCCCCCAGACGCGACGGGAGACGCACTCGTGCACGGAACGGTCCCCGGTGAGTGGCGCACCACCCCGCAACGGGCCGCGGTCCTCGGGGCCCTGCGCGCCGGTGACGTTTTCGTCTCGGCGCAGACCCTGCACGCCGCCCTGGTCACGGACGGCGCGGCGGTGGGGCTGAGCACCGTCTACCGCACGCTCCGGTTACTGGAGGCGGCCGGACACGTCGACGTGGTGCGTGACAGTGACGGCGAACGCCTCTACCGGCCCAGGCCGGACGACGGCCACCGCCACTACCTCGTCTGCCGGGAGTGCGGGCTCAGCCTGGCGGTCGACTCCGAGGAGGTCGAGCAGTGGGTGGCGAGGGTCGCCCGTGACATCGGGTTCCACGCGGTGGACCACACGGTCGAACTCACGGGGGTGTGCGGCGGTTGCCGCCCCGGGCCGGCGAGCGCAGGACCGGCTCCTGACCGGCCGGTGGTGCACGGGTGATCCGCGGAACCGCCTGCCCGTCGGCGCGCCCCCGGTCCGTCCACCGGCCGGGGGCGCGCCGACGGCCCCTCACCGTGTCGTGAGTTCCGCCGCGCCGTCGGCCGCCAGGTCCTCGGCGACGCGCAGGGGGTCGAGCACGTCCGCGGCGAAGTGCACACCGGGAGCGATCTCGCCGTCGAGCGCCCGGAGAGCGGCCGCGGCGGCGAGGAACCCGCTCAGCTCGTAGGAGTCCTCGGCGCGCAGGACGAGCCTCGTGGTGGGCGGGCCGTCCGCCACTCCGTCCCAGAGGTGGAACTCCTGTCCGTACCAGGCCCCGTGGCGCCGCACGTCCTCGTCGGCCGCCGCGACCAGGTCGGCGGTCTCCGTGCTGTCCAGCGCCCATGCCATGGCCAGTTCCTCGGCCAGGCGCCCGCCGCCGAAGACGGTGTACCAGCGCACCCGGCCGATGCCCGTGGCGCGGGCCAGCCGGACGGCCTCGGTGGACAGGAAGGGGAAGGCGTCGACGGCTGCGGGGAAGGCGTCGAGCCGCACGCCCCGGCGGGGCGCCAGCGCGCGCTCCCGCGGCCGGCCCTCCTGCCAGGCGGCCGCCGGCGTGCCGTGCTCCGGTCCCCGGCCGAGCAGCACGTCACCGGCGGCGGCCGGGGTGAGCGGCGCGACACCCCCGACGTAGGCGTCCAGCGCGACGGCGCCGGTGGCGCGGGCGGCCAGTGCGCGGGGCAGCAGCGACGACAGGCCCGGCAGCGCGCCGGCGGACAGCACGGCCGCGCGTCCGGCCGCCGCCCACCGCCCGGTGCCCCCGTCGGCCGACAGCAGGTGGTGGACCGGGTCGTCACCGGCCGCGTCGACGTAGTCCGCGCCGCCCCGCAGCGCGGCCCGCGCGACCGTGTCGAGGACACGGTACGAGGGGCCCGCGCAGTTGACGACGAGCCGGCAGCCCGCCGCGAAGCGGTCCAGCGAACGGGGGTCGGTCAGGTCGACGGCCAGCGCGCTCACGTCCGGGCCGTCCTCCGGGAGGCCGGCGATCAGCGCTTCCGCCCGGCCCCGATCGCGGCCGGCCACCAGCAGCGGGTGGACACCAGCCCGGTGGAGCCGTCGTACGACCGCGCTGCCGACTGCTCCGTAACCGCCTATGACGCCGACGGCCGCCAGGTGTCGCGCCGGTATTCCCGCCATGTCCCACCGATCCTCTTGATGAAAATGATAATTATTATCGTAGTCATTATTTACTGTGCCGAGAAGGAAGTGACGACGATGTTCGACGTGATCGTGGTGGGCGCGGGACCCGCCGGTCTCAACGCGGCGCTGGTGTCCGGGCGGCAGCGCAGGCAGGTCCTCCTGCTGGACTCGGGCCGCCCCCGCAACGCGGCCGCGGCCCGGATGCACATGTTCCTCAGCCGTGACGGCTTCCCGCCCGCCGAACTGCGCCGCATAGGCCGGGAACAGCTCACCGCCTACCCGAACGTGACCGTACGTGAGGCCACCGTCACCGCCGCCGCGCCCGAGCCGCAGGGGTTCGCCCTGACGCTGGCCGACGGCACCGTGGAGCGGACCCGGAAACTGGTCCTCGCCACGGGGCAGGTCGACGTGCTCGACGAGCAGGTGGAGGGACTGCCCGCGTTGTTCGGCCGGGGGGTGTACCACTGCCCGTTCTGCCACGGCTGGGAGACCAGCGGGATGAGCCTGGCCGTCCTGGGGCACGAACTGCCGCAGGTCATGCAGGCCCTGTACCTCGCCGACCGCTTCAGTCCCGACGTGATCGTGTGCACCAACGGGCATCCGGTGCCCGAGCAGGCCGCGGGCAGGCTCGCCGACGCCGGGATCGCCGTGGAGGAGACGGCCGTGGCCCGCGTCGAGGGCGAGGAGGGCGCCGTCCGCCTGGTCCTCGCCGACGGGCGGGTGCTCGAGCGGCAGGGCGTCTACCATCGGGCGCCCACCCGCCAGCACTCCCCGCTGGCCGAGGAGTTGGGGTGCCGGATACTGCCGGACGGCTGCGTGCGGGTGGACGGGTTCCAGCGCACGTCCGTGCCCGGTGTGTACGCGGCCGGCGACACCGCCCGGCTGGAGGCGCTGCCGGACGCCCTCACCTTCGTGATCACCGGTGCCGCCGACGGCGCCCGTGCCGCGGTCTGGCTCGACCAGGAGCTCTTCCGCGAGGACGCCGAACTGGGCGGCTGACACCGGGGTGCGGCGGGGGCGGATCCGCCCCCGCCGCACCTTCGTCACCGGTCGTCCGGCTCACGCAGGGCGGCGGCGAGTCCGGCCACCGTGGGCTGCCGGAGGAAACGGCGGGGCGCCACCCGCCCCAGTCCCTCCCGCGCGAGCGACCCGAGCATCCGCATCGCGAGCAGCGAGTCGCCACCGAGCGCGAAGAAGTCGGCGGTGCGCTCGTCGACCGGGCAGTCCAGCAGCTTCTGCCAGTGCGCCGCGACGGCTCGTTCCGTGTCGTCCCCGGGCGGTCCCGGCTCCACCGCGCCGACCGCCGCCGCGGGGACGGACAGGCGCCGGCCGGGTGCCCGCCGGGCCGGCTCCGCCTGCTCGCCGTCGACCGCGTCGGGCAGTTCGACCACGGCGGACCAGCCGTCCGGCTCGACCAGTGATTCCACGGTGGCCATGAGATCGCCGAACATCCGGTCGACGTCCTCTGCCGCGAACAGCTCCTCCACCAGCGAGAAGACGACCACCAGCTCACCGCGCAGCTCGAACAGCCGTACCTCCAGGGCCACCTGGGGAGTCCGCAGCTGCTGGTGGTGGCTCAGCAGGTCGATCACGCCCAGCGGTCCGGCCTCCTGGGGCACCTCACTGCCCAGCGCCGCGTCCACGCCCAGGGTGGACTGGAAGACGACCGGCGCCACCGGACGGTGGGTGCCCCGGCGGCGGCCCAGTTCGCGGGAGACCTCCACGCCGGTGATCAGGTTGTGGGCGAGGGCGTCACCGATGTCCTGCTGGGCACGGCCGGCGAGGTCGGCGAAGACGGGGGCCGCCGGCAGGTCGACCGGCAGGAGCATGGTGGAGGAGAAGGCCCCCACCAGGCGGGACACGTCGGGGTGGAGCGGAAGACGGTTCAACTGCAGGGTGTTGAGCAGGAAACGGCGGTGACCGCAGGCCCGGGCGACGGCGGCCGTGAACGCGGCGAACATCGCGGCGGACGGGGTCACACCGTGCCCGGTGCACAAGCGGCGCAGCCGCGACCAGCGCTCCGGATCGAGCACCGCCTGCCGGGTGCCCATCAGCGTGGGGCGCACCTCCCCGGCGTCGGCCACCAGCGGCAGCGCGGGCGGCAGCGGGAAGCCGTCGAGGCGGTCCCACCACCAGTCGCGGTCCTGCTGCCACGCCTCGGTGCCGGGCAGGTCCCGCAGGGTCGTCACGTAGTCGCCGTAGTCGATGTCCAGCGGCGCGAGAACGGCGTTGTAGTCGGAGACCAGGGCGAACAGGTCGCGGTAGAAGACGCCCGAGGACCAGCCGTCGATGATCAGCAGACTGGTCGAGGAGTGCAGCCGGGCGCGGTCGCCGGGCATCAGCGTCAGGCGCATGTCCAGACCGCAGCCCCGGGACGGGTCGGGACCCTCGGTGCTCATCTCGTGGCGTATCTCCGCGAGCCGGGCCGCGGCCGTCCCCTCGTCGGCGTCGCGCAGGTCGGTGACCCGGAGCTGCGGGACCGCCTGCGGATCGTCCAGGGGCAGGATGCGCTGCCGGCCGTCGGGCAGGACCCGGGCCCGCAGGACGGCCTGGTGCTCGGCCAGGCGTTCCAGGGCGTCCTGCAGCGCCTCGGGGGCCTCGTCGGCGTCGATGTCCTCCAGCCCGATGTCCACGTAGTGGTGTGCGGAGCGGTAGGACAGCTCCCAGGCGTCCTGCTGGCCCACGAAGTAGCCCTGCTGGAGCGGGAGGAGCGGGAACGGGGCCTCCGGGTCCTCGCGCCGGCGCAGGTCCAGGGGCAGCGGGCGCAGTGCGCCCGCTGCCGACCCGGTGCTGCGTTCGTGGACGAGGGCGGCGAGCTGGGCCGCGCTCTGCTCGACGCGGACGTCCGCCAGCGCCAGCGGTGTGCCCAGCCGTTTGCGGAGCATCGCGGCCATCCGGACGGCCAGGACGGAGTCGCCTCCCAGGCTCAGGAAGCTGGCGTCCGCCGGTACGGCGGCCAGGTCGGTCTCCAGGGCGTCGGCCCACACGGCGCGGACGGCGTCGACCAGATCGGCGGGGGCCGGCTGGACGGCGGCGGTGTGCCCGGGGGCGGGTGCTGAGGTCAACAGGGTTCTCCAGTCGGGGTGGTGGGGCGGATGACGTCGTCCACGGCATGGATCCGTGGCGGGGGGAGGGAAGGGGACAGGCGGTCGGCGAGTGCGGCGCGGACGCGGGCGGGATCCGGGCGGGCACCGTGGGACCTGACCCGGCCCGCGATGACACGCTGGCCCGCGGCCGCGGCGAGGGGATGCCCCTCGTGCGGCAGGACGGGCAGGGGGTCGAAGCCCGCCGCGTCCAGTTGCCGCGTCCACTCCCCGGCGGTGAGGAAGACCCGGTCCTGGCCGGCTCGCAGGTCCGTGAACCAGCCCTGTTCACCGGGCGCGGGTGACATCAGCAGGTACATGGAGGTGAGCGCCTGGTAGTGCTCCTGGCACGACTCGACCAGGACCAGCAGCCCGTCGGGCGCCAGCAGTTCCCGCAGGGCCGCCAGACAGCGTCCGGCGTGCCGTGCGTTGTGCAGGACGTTCGCCGCCAGGACGACGTCCCGGGATCCCGGCTCCAGGCCCTGCTCGAGCGGGTCGGCCTGGATGTCGAACAGGGCGTGGCGCAGGCCGGGGCGGTCGCCGAAGACGTCCCTGGCCGTCCGCAGGAAGAACGGGGAGACATCCGTGAACAGGTAGTCGACGGGCGTGCCGCCGAGCGCCTCCAGGACGGTGCCGGTGGTGCCGCCCACGCCGGCGCCCGCCTCCAGGACACGCAGGGGGGCCGGTGTCGTCCGGCGGCCGGCCTCATCGCCGATCAGGGACGCCGCGGCGTGGTTGGCCCACCGGCTGGGGACGCTGTCGCGGTAGTTGCCCTGCGCGGTGCTCGTCTCCCCGTCGGGGAAGAGGACCTCCTGCAGTGACGTGCGGTCCTGGAGCAGCAGCGTGAGCCGTTCGGCCGCGGCCCGGAAGAAGCGGGTCATGGCCGCCGGGTAGCCCAGGCCCCGGCAGGCGCCGTCCAGCTCGCGCAGCGCCCGGGCGTGGTCGCGGCGGTCCGGCACCGTGAGGGAGTGGTAGCGGCCCGTCGCCGCGTCCAGCCGGAGCCGGCCCTCCGCGGTCAGGGTGGCCAGCCAGCGCCGTACGATCCACGCGTGCCGGGGTGCGACCGCCAGGGCTTCGAGGATCTCGTCGGTGCCGCGCCGGCCGCCGTCGCGGAACAGCCGGGTCCGGTCGAGCACGCGGGCCGTCGTCAGCAGCGCCGTCTCGTCGAGCTGCCGCATCAGCGCGGGGAGGTCGGCCGGATCGGTACCGCGTACGGCGGTGTCACCGGCGTCCGCGGCCCGGCCCGCGGCGCGGGCGTCGTCGCGGCGGGGGCCGGTCGGCGGCCGCGTGTCCGGTGGCGGGCCCGCCACCAGCAGGGTGTCCTGCCCGCCGTCGCGCACCAGGTGCCAGTCCGTCACGCCCGGCAGCCCGGTGAGGATCTCGTCGGTGAGGGCCCCGTTCACGCGTGGCCGTCCTCGACGACGTCCACCACGGTGATCGCCGGCGGTGTCGTGTCCGGCTCGATCCGGCGCAGGTGGTCGCGCAGGACCTCGGGCAGGCGGCGCCGCACGAACAGGGGGAACGGCTCGTGGGCGGTCGGACCGGGGGGCGCCGGGGCGTCCGCGGCGGCGGGGGCGCAGTCCGCGGGAGCCGCCACGGCCAGCATGCGCGGGTCGGCAACGTCGAGCAGCACGGCGGCGTCCTCTCCCTCCAGGGCCTCGCGCAGGGCGTACGGGGTCACCGCCCCGGGCGCGTCGCGGAGAAGCGCGTTGGGGATCCCGTGGACGACGACGGGACCTTCGCCGAGCGCGTCGCACAGCGCTTCCCGGACGCCGCTCCCCCGGTGTCCGCCCCAGGACGCGCGGCGCACCTGCCGGGTGTCCGGGCCTCCGGTGGGCGGGCCGACGCGCAGGACGACGTCGTAGCGGTAGCGGGTGAGTTCGGTGTCCTCGGCCATGGTGCGGGCGTGCACACTCATGCGGACCGGCCGCGGCTGGGCCGCGACCGCCGCGGCGACGGCCGCGGGGGTGAAGGACAGTTCCTCGTCCGCCTCGGCGGCGGCCGCGGCCCTGGCGGCGACCGTCGTGTCGTCCGCCTCGGGGTCACGGGCCCGTTCCAGCCGCCCGAAGTGGTCGAGCAGCAGGCCGGAGTGCCGGATGTCCCCGACGATCACGGTGCCGCCGTCCTCGACGACGGACAGTGCCCCGTGCAGCACGGCCGTCAGGTAGGCCAGGTCGGGGAAGCACTGGGTGACCGAGTTGAGCAGCAGGCAGTCGGGGAGCGCGTCGGGGCCGAAGACGGCGTCCATGGTCTCCCGCACCCGGGAGGCCGCCGCCTCGTGGGCGGCGGCCCGGACGAACGCGGTGCGGGGCAGGCCGGCGCCGGTGAGGCGGTCCACCGCGACCTGGGCGACGTCGGTGCCGACGTATCCGTCCAGGTGCGGGTGCAGGCGGTGGGCGAGCAGACCGGTGCCGCAGCCGAGTTCCAGCAGCCGCGTCGGGCGCTGGGCCAGGACGAGGTCCACCGTGCGGTCCACCCAGTCGCGCATGTGGGCCTCGGGCAGCGGCGCTCCGGTGTCGGACGCCCGCCACCCGGACAGGTCCAGGTCGTCGGTGTGCCGCCCCTCGGCCGTCTCGTACACCCACTCGTAGACCTCGGCCCACTGTTCGAGGTGCTCGCGCAGCAGGGGGCCCGGCTCGGGTGAGGCGGCCACGGCGTCCGGATGCGGGACGGCCCGGACGCCGCCGTCGGGTGCGGGGCGTGCCCGGGCCACCCAGGGGTGGGCGGCCAGCAGGTCCGCGATCCGGCTGGTGTGTTCAGCCGTCGTGTCGTGGGACACCGGAGTACTCCGTTCTCTCGTCGGGGGGATGCCCGGAAGGCAGGGGCGCGGGGCAGGGGCGGCCGGGGGCCAGGCGGCGCCCGGTCAGGTGGAGGACGCGGTCGGCGCGGGCGGCCGTGTCCGCGTCGTGCGTGACGGTCAGGACGGCAAGGCCGTTCTCCCGCAGCCGGTCCAGCAGGTCGAGGACGCGTCGTGCCGAGTCCGGGTCCAGGCCCGCGGTGGGTTCGTCCAGCAGCAGCACGTCGGGCTCGGCGGCGAGCGCCCGGGCGAGGACGACCCGGCGGCGCTGGCCGCCGGAGAGCGCCACCGGTCTGCGGCCGGCCAGCCCGGCGGGCAGACCCACGGCTTCGAGGAGTTCCCGTACGCGTTCCCGCCCGGCCGCCGCGGTCGTGCCGTGGAACACCTTCAGCGGCCGGGCCACCGCCCGGCCGGCGGTGTGCGCCGGGTTGAGTTCCGCCACCGCGTCCTGTCCGGCCAGTTGGACGGCGCGCAGCGTCCGCCGGTCACGCGAGCGGGTCCCGGCGGGCAGCGGGTGTCCGTGCAGGAGCAGTTGTCCGTCCGCCGGTGGGCGGCGGCCCGCGAGGGCGTGCAGCAGGGTCGTCTTGCCGCTGCCCGACGGCCCCGTGACGGCCAGCCAGCCGCCCGCCGGAAGGTCCAGGTCGCCGGCGTCGAGCAGCGGTGTGCCGTCCGGAGTGAGCAGGGTCAGGCCCCGCGCCGACAGCACGGGGGCCGCAGACGGGGCGGGTCCCGCCGTGCGGGGCGGACGCCCGGCCCGTGGTGGCGCGGGATCGGTGGACGGGCGGAGCGGCTCCTTCCGGGGGGTGCGCGTCGTCCGTCCGCGTACGGCGGTCGCATGCGGCGTGTGCCGCGCGGCGGCGTCCGCGCGGGAGGCCGCCGTACCCGCGTCGGCGGCGAGCACCAGTGTCCGGTCGGCCAGTTCCGCGGCCAGCCGGGCATCGTGCGTGACCAGGACGACGCACCGGCCGGGGACCCCACGGAGGGAGTGCACCGCCTCGGTCACCAGCCCGGCCGTCGCGCGGTCCAGCGCCGAGGTCGGTTCGTCCAGGACCAGCAGCTCCGGCTCGGCACACAGGGCTCGGGCCAGGGCGACCCGTTGGGCCTGTCCGCCGGAGAGTTCCCCCGCCCGCCGGGAGGCGAGCCCCGGGTCGAGGCCCAGTCGGTCCATCAGGGCCTCGACCCGCCGGGCGCGGGCGGCGGCGTCACCGGTGAACTCCTCGCCGATCAGCCGGTCCACGCGCCACAGCGGATGGAGGGCCGCGCCGGGGTCCTGCGCCAGCCAGCCGCACCGGGCACGCCGCCACCGCCTGGCCGCCCGGCCCTGCGGCACCGTCGCACCGCGCCAGCGCACGGTGCCCGCCGCGCGGTGCAGTCCGTCCGGGAGGACGTCGAGCAGGGCCCGCAGCAGCGTGGACTTGCCGGCACCGGACGCGCCGGTGACGGCCAGCACCTCCCCCGGGCCGACGCGGAGGTCGACCGACGGCAGGACGGTGGCCCGGTCCGGGGCACGGCGAACGGTCAGGCCCTCGGCCGCCAGCAGCGGGGCACCGGGAGGAACGGACTCGTCGGGGACGCGGACCGTCATGCCGCCTCCCCCGGAGCCCGGGCGGCCGTCCGGGCCGCCGCGGCGAACACCCAGGCGCAGCCCGCCAGGGGAAGCGCGGGCGCCAGCAGCGCCCAGGGGTTGAGCACGGCGCCGGGCAGGTTCTCGCTGAGCATCAGGGCCCAGTCGGGGTCCGGGGGCTGGGGCCCCAGGCCGAGCACGGCGAGGGCCGCGGCGATCTGCAGTGCCGTGACGAGCCGGAGTCCGGCGTCGGCGGCGACCAGGCGGCGCAGGGCGGGCAGTACCTCGTGGAAGAGGACGGCGGGTGCGCGCTCGCCGCGCTCGACGGCGGCGTGCACGTGCCCGCTGTCACGCAGCTGCGCGCACTGCGTGCCGACGACCCGCGCGGTGAGCGGGGCTCCCGCGAGTACCGACGCCACGACGACCGCCGTCGCCCCCGGCAGGGCGGTGGCCAGGACCAGCGCCAGGACCAGGGCGGGGACGGCCAGCAGCACGTCGCACAGGGCCCGTACGGTGCGGGCGGTGCGGCCGCCCGACCAGCCCGCGGCCAGACCGAGGCCCGTGCCGCAGACGACGGCGGCGACCGCGGCGAGCAGGGACACCGTCAGGAGCTGGGTGCCCCCGGCCAGGACACGGGACAGCACGTCGCGTCCCAGGACGTCGGTGCCGAGCGGATGGCGTCCGCCGGGCGGTGTCCACGGGGCGGCGACCGTTCGCTCCGGTGGGTGCGCGGCGGCGTACCGGCCGAGCGGCACGCACACCAGCAGCGTGAGGGCCGCGGTCACGGACACCGGGGGGCGGACGGCTCCGGACAGGAGCGGCAAGGACCTGGCGGTCACACGGTCCTCCCCGCATCCGGCACCGACGGGCCGGTGTTCCCCGCGGGGCCCGGCACCGCGGTGCGGCGGTCGGCCAGGTCGGCCAGGAGCATGCCCAGCAGCAGGACGAGGGCCGGGAGGAGGGCCGCGGCCTGGATGACGGGCACGTCGCGCACCGCGACGGCGGACACCAGCAGCTGCCCGGTGCCCGGATAGCCGAACAGGGTCTCCGCCAGGGCGGTTCCCGCCACGAGGCCTCCGGTCAGCAGGGCCGTCACCTGGAGCGCCGGCGCGTACAGGAAGGGCAGGACGTGCCGGTGCAGCACGAGCGGGGCGGGCAGTCCGCGCAGGCGTGCGTCGGCGACGTGCGGGCGGCGCAGGGCGTCGCCCAGCGCCCCGCGCAGCAGGGCGGTGGCGAACGCGGCCGAGGGCAGTGCCAGGGTGAGGGCGGGCAGCACCAGGAGCCGGGGGTCCGCCAGGAGCGAGCCGCCCGGCGGCAGCAGGGACACGGGGGGCAGCCAGCCCAGCAGCCCCGCCAGGACCGCGCCGAGCACCGCCGCGTGGACCGGCTGTGGCACGGCGGCCAGCCCGGTGGCGGCCGAGCCGCCCCGGCCGCCGCGCAGGTACGTGACGGTCAGGGCGGTCGCGGTCAGCAGCACGGTGAGCGCCAGCGCCACCGCGACCAGGGCGGCGGTGGCGGGCAGCCGCTCGGCGAACAGCGTCGCCACCGGCCTGCCGCCCGCCAGTGAGCGTCCCAGGTCCCCCCGGGCCAGGCCGTACAGCCAGTCGAGGTAGCGCACCGCGGCCGGCCGGTCCAGCCCGAGACGCTCCCGCTCCGCCGCGACGTCCTCGCGGGTGGCCCTGCCCGTCGTCCTCAGCTCCCCGGCGTCGCCGGGGAGCAGTTCGGTGGCCGTGAAGACCACGGCCGTGGCGGCGACGGCCAGGACCACGGCCCGGCAGACCGGGCGCAGGGCACGGCCGACAGCGCGCAGCGTCACTTGGCCATCCACACCTGGTCGATGAACATGCGCTGGAAGCCGGGCCCGTCGGGCAGTCCGCGCACGCCGGGCGCGGCGAGGTCCAGGCCGTCGCCGGTGCCCCAGACGACGTAGCCGCCGTCCTTCCACAGTTCCCGCTGGATGCCGGAGAGCAGTTCCTCGCGCCGTGCCTCGTCCGCGGTCGACATGGCCCGGGCGAAGCCGTCGTCGAAGGCCTTGCTGCGCCAGGCGGTCTCGTTGGTCGGGGAGTCGGACAGCAGCCCGACGCGGACCAGGTCGGGGAAGGAGATGCCGCCGTAGTAGCCGGTGTAGAACGCCTTTTTGGCGTAGACGGCGGTCCAGTAGGTGTCCGCCGGCTCGACCTTCACCTCGGCGTCGACCCCGATGTCGGCGAGCTGCTGGGCGTAGAGGGTGGCGGCGGTGTCCATGCCGGGGTAGGAGGTGGTGGTGTGCAGGGTGACGGACAGTCCGTCGGCGTGACCCGCCTCGGCCAGCAGCTTCCTGGCCTTCGTCACGTCGCGGGCGCGCTGCGGCAGGTCGTCGGGGGCCGAGGGGTCGTAGGGGGTGGGGAGGTCGTTGGCGACCTTGCCGTAGCCGAGGAACACGGTGTCGACGAGGGCCTTGCGGTCGGCGGCGAGGCGGAACGCCTCACGGACCCTGGGATCGTCGAACGGCTCGGTGTCCAGGCGCATGACGAACGGGTACTCGGTGACTCCGTCGCGCCGGACGACCCGGGTCTTCGCCGAGGAGCCGGCGCTCTTGACCGCGGCGGGGCTGACGCTGCCGGCGACGTCGGCCTGCCCGGAGGCGACGGCGTCGGCACGTGCCTGGGGGTCGGCGACGGCCTGGATCTCGATCCTGTCCAGGTGCGGGCGCTCGCCCCACCACTTCTCGTTGCGGGTCAGGACGGTGCTCTGGGCGCCGGTCCGCTCCACCCGGTACGGACCCGAGCCGGTGACGGGGCGGGAGAAGTCCTTGGTGCCCTCCGGGACGACGAAGGTGACGGATTCCAGGGCCCGGGGCGCGTCGGCCATCGGGGCGCGGGTGGCCAGGACGACGGTGTGCTCGTCGGGGGCGGTGGACTTCGCCATGTCGAAGTCGGCGAGCCGGCCGTAGTTCTCGGCGGCCTTCCCGCCGATGCGCCGCAGGGAGTAGAGCACGTCGGCGGCGCTCACCGGCTCGCCGTCGGTGAAGCGGGCGTCCTCGCGCAGGGTGAGGGTCCAGCGGTCCATGGCGTCGTTGGGCTTCCACGACGTCGCGAGGCGCGGTCGGGTCCTCCCGTCCTCGCCGGGGACGGTCAGGACGTCGTAGGTCAGGGCGAAGCGCAGGACGTCGGACTCGTTGCCGAGGCCGCCGTGCGGGTCGTCGCCGGCGGTGGCGGGTGATCCGGCGACGGCGTAGCGCAGGGTGCCGCCGTCGACGGGGGCGCCCGTGGCGGATGCAGGGGTGTCGGTGGCGGAGGTGTCGGAGGTGTCGGAGCAGGCGCTCAGCAGCAGGGTGCCGACCGCCGCGAGGGCGGTGAGGGCGGATCTGCGGGACAGGGGGGTACGGGGCGACGGGTGCTGGTGCATGGGTGCTTTCCGCGAGAGGTTCGGATGTCGGGGTGGGCGGCCGGGGTTCACCGGCCGGTGGGTACGGCGGCCAGGGCCCGGTCGATCAGGGCGGCGGTCCGCCGGACCGCGGGGTCGTGCAGCAGGGAGTAGTGGTGGCCGTCGACCGTGTGGGCGTCCACCGGGCCGTTGACGTGCGGCAGCCAGCCCAGGGAGGGCAGGTCTCCGGCGTCGTCCACGCCCATGCCGACGCCGGCGTTGTGCGGCGAGGGCCGGGACGCGGCGATCAGCAGCAGGCGGGTGGCCGGGTCGGTGAGGTGTCCGGCCCGGTGGTCCGCCAGCGCCCGCAGGTGGCGTTCGAAGACCTCCAGGCGGGTGTCGGCGGTGTCCCGCGGGCCGAGCAGGCCGGCCTGCCGCAGCCGTTCGGTGACGGTCCGGCGTACCGCCGCCGGGTCCGAAGCCGTGCGGACCGTCTCCGCGTCCGGACCGAGGCCCAGGTCGAGGTCGAGGAACGCCTCCAGCGAACGCAGGTAGCGGACGGCCGCGAAGGCGGTGTCCTGGGCGCGGTCGGTACCGCCCAGCGCCCGGATGCGGTCGGGGGTGTTGGAGTCGATCAGGACCAGCAGGTCGGTCCGTTCACCGCGTCGCTGGAGTTCCACGGCCATCTGGTGGGCGACCGTGCCGCCCATCGACCAGCCGCCCAGCAGGTAGGGGCCCTGCGGCTGGTGGGCGCGCAGCGCGGCGAGGTAGCGGTCGGTCATCCCGGCGATGGTCCGCGGCCCGGTGCCGCCGGTCAGGACGGGGTCGGTGAGGGCCACGACGGGCCGGCCGTCGGTGAGGAGCCGGGCGAGTTCGCCGTAGCACAGCACGTCCCCGCCGGAGGGGTGCATGAGGAACAGGGGGCGGTCGCCGTCGCCGTCGCGCAGCAGCACGGCCGCGTCGGTGTCGGGGCCCGGGACGCGGCCGGCCGGTTTCCGTGCCCGGGCGGCGTCGGCGGGGGCCGCCCGTCGCGGTGCGCGGACCGGGGCGGAGGGCGCGGTGCGGGGCTCGTCGAGGTCCCACGCCCACGGTGCGTCGGCCAGTCGGCGCACCCGCTCGGTGTAGGCGGTGAACGCCGCGTCCGCCGCGTCGGCGGGCAGGGCGTTCTCCAGCACGTCCCACTGGAGCAGCAGTGCCCCGTGCTGCTCGATCACCTGGTGGTCCAGCCAGGTCTGCGGGGTGTTGCTCACGCCGTACACCGGTGTGCCCGCCCAGTCCAGGTCGTGTCCGCCGCCGAGCGGTCCGGACAGGCCCAGGGCGCTGGTGAAGACCACGGGAACGGACTCGGAGCGGCCGGTGCGCGAGGACTTCTCGGCCAGCAGGTCGAGCGCGGAGAACTCCCGGTGGTCCAGGTCCTCGAAGAGGGTGCGCTGGGCCCGTACGGCCGCGTCGGCGAAGCGGCGGGTGTCCGAGCGGTCCACCTCGTGCAGCATCAGCGAGGTGAAGTCGCCGACCACGGCGTCCGCCCCGGGGAGCTGCGCGGGCCGGTCGAAGAGGGTGAGGGTGACGGCGAACCGGTCCTGCCCGGACCAGTCGGCGAGTGCCTCGCCGTAGGCCGCCAGCAGGACGGCCGTGGGGGTCAGCCCGCGGCGGGCGGCCTCGGCCCTGAGGGCGTCCCAGCGGTCCGGCTCCAGACGGGCGGTGCGGCGTGCGAAACGGGGCCGGTCACCGGGGTTCCCCGGCTGGACGGGCAGCGCGGGCGCGCCGGGCAGGTCGTCCAGCCTGGCGCGCCAGTAGGCGGCGGCCCGTGTGTACTCGGGGCTCTCGGCGCGGCGCCGGAGCGCGGCCACACAGTCCGCGAAGGTGGTCTCCAGCGGCGGCAGTCGGGCGGCGGGGTCGTGGTAGAGGGTGCGCAGTTCGCGGTCCCAGACCAGGTAGCTGGCGGTGTCGCACACCAGCACGTCGACGTTGACGAACAGGCGCACGATGTCGCCGGGCAGCCGGGCGGCCCGGATGTCGACCAGGGGCCAGCGGCCCGGGCGGGGTTCGCGGCGCACCATGCGCTCGCGGACGCGCTCCAGCTTCCGGGTCCGCTCGGTGGCGTCGTCCTTCGTCAGGTCCTGGACCCGGATCCGGTAGGGGGGCACCTTGTCGAGCACCCGGTTGCGTCCCTCCGGCGAGACGACCGCGCGCAGCATCGGGTGGCGGGCGACGACCGCGTTCCAGGCCGCCTCGTAGCGGTCGGTGTCCAGTCCGGGGCAGTCGTACTCCAGGTGGAAGGAGCAGGGGACGTCGCCGAGGCGGTAGCCGCCCGACCCGCCGACCCAGTAGGCGTGCTGCACCCGGGTGAGGGGGAACTCCCGCGGACCGTCACCGGGGTGGGGAGAGGGGCCGCCCGTGTCCTTCGGCCCGGCGGGGGCGTTGTGGGGTTCCCCGCCGGGCAGCATCGGGGCCAGGGCCGCGATGGTGGGCCGGGCGAGCAGGTCCTGCAGCCGCAGGTCGGCGCCGTGGTCGTCGCGCAGCCGGGCGAGCATCCGGGTGGCCAGCAGGGAGTGCCCGCCGAGCGCGAAGAAGTCGGCGTCGCGGTCGGTGACGGGGAAGCCCAGCAGGTCCGACCAGACCTCGGCCAGGAGGGTCTCCGTGCCGGTGGTGGATCCCGCACCGGTCTGCGGCTTCGCCGCGGGCGCGCCGGGAGCCGGTACGACCGGGGCGGGTACGGCGGTGGGCGTGCCCGCGGTGCGGGGCGCGAGGTCGGCCGGCGAGACGGCGACGGAGGCCGGGGCACGGCCCCGGGCCGCGAGCGCCAGCAGCCGGTCCACGGTGCGCATGCCGTCCGCCAGACCGATCGAGTGCCGTGAGGCGACGGTGCGTTCGCTGCGGCCGGGGCCCACCCGCCAGCCGTCCCAGGCCACGCTGATCCAGCGGGGCGTCCCGGTGCCGGTGGTGTGCTCGTGCTCGGCGAGGGCGTCCAGGTACCGGTTGACGGCGGCGTACGGGGCGAGTCCGAGGCCGCCGACGAACGCCGTGGCCGAGGACATCAGCAGGACGGTGGCCGGGCGGCGGCCGGGCGGGAGGCCGTGCACGGCGCTGCGCAGCGCGAGGGCCGCGGTGACCTTGGCGTGCGCGTGCGCGTGCACGGCCTGCTCCCCGGTGGCGCGCAGGGGGGCGACGGCGGCGGAGGCGACCACGCCGGCGGCGTGCACGACCAGGTCCAGCGGGCCGTCGCGGTCGGTCAGTTCCCGCAGCAGTTCCGTCGTGGCGGCGGTGTCCGCGGCGTCCGCGGCACGGATCTCGATGTCGGCGCCGGAGTCCCGCAGGAGACGGATCGTCTCCGCCCGTCCGGCTTCGCTGCTGCCGGGTTCGGGGTCCGGGGGGAGCCCGGTGCGGCCGGTCACCACGACCCGTCGTCCGGAGCGGGCCAGGTGTCCGGCCAGGGCCAGGCCCACGTCTCCGAGTCCGCCGAGGACCACCGCCGTGCCCGCCCGGTCGTCGGTGGCGGACGGGCCGTCCGGGTCCGGCGCGGGGGCGGACGGCCGCCAGGGGGCGATGCCGCGCGTCCAGCGGTGTCCGCCGCGCAGAGCGCACTCGATGCCGTTCGGGCCTCCCGACAGCAGGTCGGCGGCCTCCGCCGGCACGGCCCGGACGTCGTCGGCGTCCGGCGGTCCGGCCGGCAGGTCCACCGAGCGCCAGCGCAGGCCGGGGAACTCCTGGGCGAGGACGCGGGGAACGGCGAGGGTGGCGGCGGCGTGGGCCGTGGGCCGGTCGGCGCTCTCCACCTGCTGGGCGTTGTGGCTGAGGTGCAGCAGGCACGTGCGGTGCGCCCAGGACGCGGCGGCCCGCGCCACCTCCGCGTAGTGCAGAACCGACGCGCCGACGGTTCCGGCCGGGTCGTCGCCGGTGTCACCGTACGGGCCGATCACGACGACGCCCTCGCACGGAGTACCGGGGTCCCGGGCCGCCTCGTCGAGGGTGACGGTGCGGGCCCCGGCCGCGGCGAGCGCGGCGCGCACCCGCTCGGCCGGCGGTGAACCGGGCGGGGCGGCCACGAGCCAGCGGCCCCGCAGCACCGGCCGGTCCGCCTCCACGGGAGGCGTGCGCCGCCAGACGGGCAGCTGGAAGGGCTCGGACTCGTCCGGGGCGGCCGGCCCGGCACGGTGGTCCCGGCCGGCTGCCGCACCGGTCGGTGCGGTGGTGTCCGGCGGATCGATCCACAGTCTGCGGCGCTCCAGGGGCAGGCCCGGCAGGAGGACACGGCGTCGCCCCGGACGGTGCAGGGCCGCGGCGTCCAGGGGGACTCCGTGCGTCCACAGCTCTCCGGCGGCCGCGAGCAGCGCGGCGCGTCCCCCGCGGGGCTCGTCGCGGTCGGGGAAGGTGGCCAGGGTGGCCAGGGGCCCCCGGTCCCCCTGCTGACGGGCCAGCTGGAGCAGTGCGCCGCCCGGTCCCGCCTGGACGAGGACGGCCGGCCCGTCGCCCAGGGCGGTGGCCAGTGCGTCGGAGAAGCGCACCGTGGAGCGCAGGTGCGCCACCCAGTGGCCGGCGCCGGGAGCGGTGTCCAGCAGTTTCCCGGTGAGGGTCGTGGCGAGCGGGATGCCCGGGACACGCGGCCGGACGGTTTCGGCGGCCGCGCGCAGTTCGGGCAGGACCGGGTCGACCAGGCGCGAGTGGGCGGCCGCGTCGAGGGAGAGCCGCACGGTGCGTTCACCGCGTGCGGTCAGGGCCCGTTCCGCTTCGGCCACGGCCTGCGCGGGTCCGGACACCACACAGGACCGCGGGCCGTTGACGGCGGCCAGGTCCAGCCCGGGGTGCTCGGCGAGCAGGGTGAGGGTCTGCCGCTCGGTCAGCGGGACCGTCAGCATCGCCCCGCCGCCGGCCGCCCGGGACATGCCGCGTGAGCGGACCGCCACCAGCGTCGCGGCGTCGGGCAGGGACAGGGCTCCGGACAGCACGGCGGCCACGTACTCGCCGAGGCTGTGGCCCACCACCGCGTCCGGTTCGACGCCCCAGGAGCGCAGCGTGCGTGCGGCGGCCAGGGAGACGGTGAACAGGGCGGGCAGTCCGTGGGCGGGGTCGCGCAGCAGCCGGCGCGCGTGCTCGTCGGACGGGGCTGCGGTGATCAGCGCGGTGAGGCCGGTGCCGGTCCCGTCGTCGAAGAGGCCGGCGCACTCGCGCACGGTGCGGTCGAACTCCTCCTCCTCGGCGCACAGTTCGCGTCCCATGCCCGCGTACTGCGCTCCCCCTCCGGGGAAGGCCAGCACGACCCGGGGCGCGGTGGGGCCGGGTCGGCGCCGTGGGGCGGTGCGCAGGGCGCGGCTGTCGGCCTCCGCCGCCCCGGTGATCACCGCGGCGGCACGGTGCGGCAGTGGGGCGCGGCCGGTGTGCAGGGTGTGGGCCGCGTCGGCGGGCGTGACCGCCGTGGTGCGCAGGGCGGTCGCGGTGGCCTCGGCGAGGCGGGTGAGGGCGTCGTCGCGGTGCGCGCTGAGCAGGGCGAGCTGCGGGCGCGGATCGGCGGGGGGTTCGGGGCGGACGGGGGCGCTGCCCAGGACGACGTGGCAGTTGGTGCCGCCGATGCCGAAGGAGCTGACGCCCGCGTACCGGGGCCCGGTCCAGTCGGTGGCCTCGTGGACGACGGTGAAGGGCGAGTCGTCCAGCCGGAGGTCGGGGTTGAGGGGCAGGGCGTCCAGGGTGGGCGGCAGGACGCCGTGGTGCAGGGCGAGCACGGTCTTGGCGAAACCGGCGATGCCGGCGGCCGAGTTGGCGTGCCCGATGTTGCTCTTGACCGAGCCCAGGGCGCACCAGGCCGGTCCGGTGTCGCCGAAGACGCGGCGCAGTGCGGCGACCTCGACGACGTCGCCGAGGCGGGTGGCGGTGCCGTGGGCCTCGACGTAGGTGATGTCCCTGGGCGTGAGACCGGCCACGGCGAGCGCCTCGGAGACGACCCGGGCCTGTCCGCGCGGCGAGGGGGCGGTGAAACCGGTGCGGTCGCCGCCGTCGTTGTTCACGGCGGAGCCGTGCAGGACTGCCAGGACCGGGTCGCCGTCGGCGAGGGCGTCGCGCAGCCGTCGCAGTACGGCCACGCCGACGCCCTGGGTGTGCACGATGCCGGTGCCCTCGGCGGAGAAGGTGCGGACGTGTCCGTCGGCGGAGAAGATCCCGTCGGGGACGTGGAGGTAGCCCCTGCCCTGCGGAACGATCAGGGAGGCGCCGCCTGCGAGGGCGGTGTCGCACTCCCCCGCCAGCAGGGACTGGGCGGCCAGGTGCACGGCGACCAGGGACGTCGAGCAGGCGGTACCGACCGCGACGGCGGGCCCGGTGAGCGCGAGGCGGTGCGCGACGTGCAGGGGAAGGTAGTCGGCCACTCCCGCGAGGGCCGCCTGGAGGCTGCCGACGGGGTCGGTGGCGGAGGCGGCGTACCGGTCGGCGAGGTTGCGGGCGAGGTAGTCGCTGTGGGCGGCGCCGGCGAAGACGCCGACGGCGCCCGCTCCCGCGCCGCCGCCGTGCCCGGCGCTCTCCAGGGCGCGCCGGCACGCTTCGAGGAAGAGCCTCTGCTGAGGGTCCATCACGGCCGCTTCGGCGTCGGTCAGGCCGAACGGCTCGGGGTCGAACCGGTCCTGGCCGTCGATGATCCCGCTGACGGGTATGTGGGCGGGGTTGGCCGACAGCCGTGCCGGGATGCCGCGTTCGGCCGGTTCCCGCTCGCTCTGCCGGGTCAGTCCGCTGCGGCCGCCCGCGAGCAGGTCCCAGTAGGACGCCGTGTCGGGGGCGCCGGGGAACCGGCAGTCCAGGGCGGTGACCGCGATCAGGTCGTCACCGGCCTCGTGCTCGGGCCGGGGGGTGTCCACCCCGCCTCCTCGGGGGGAAGCCTGTTCGGTCATCGCGTGGTCTCCTCGGCCAGGGCGCGTGCGGCGACGCGGGACGTTCTGCGCGTGGGCCGTTCGGACGGCGGGTCGGACGGCGGGTCGGACGGCGGAACGGACGGCGGAACGGACGGCGGAACGGCGCCGGTACCGGCGGCAGCGGCGCCCCGGTCGGTGCCCGGGGTGCTCTGGGCGGTGATGCGGGCTGCCAGGGCCACGACGGTGGGGTGCTCGAACATGTCCGCCAGTGCGAGGCGGGGCGCGATGCTCTCGCGGAGCCTGCGGTGGGTGAGGACCAGGGTGAGGGAGGTGGCTCCCAGCTCCCCGAAGGTGCTGTCGGGCGTCACCGGCACGTCCGTGAAGTCGGCCAGGATGCCGGTCAGAGCCTCCAGTACGGCCGGGGCCACGGGCGTGGCCCCGCCCTGTCCTCGGGGTCGGGGCACCTGACCGGATCCGGTGCCGTACGGGTCCGGGGCCGGAGCGCCGGACGCCGGCCCGGACGGGGAGGGCGCCGGGGAGGGCGCCGGGGAGTCCACGGGCGCCGGTGGCGCCGGGGGGACCACGGGGGCCACGGGTGCCGGGAGGTCCGCGGGGTCCGCGGGCTGGGGGTGACAGACCACCTCCACCAGTCCTCCGGGGCCCAGGCGCGGCGCTGCGGCGCTGCCGTCGGCGGTCCGCGCCACGTGCCGGAGCCATCGGGCGGACGCCTCCAGTGCCTGGTCCGGCAGGAGCCGTCCGGGCCGGACCACGACGGCGGCCTCCAGGCCCAGGGCAGCCGCCTCGGCCAGTGCCGCGGCGATCCAGTCCCCGCCCGGGGCGGCGGCGGACGCGGAGGCGGGGTCGGCGTCGGACCCGGCCGGAGCCGTGCGCGGTGCAGCGGAGGGCCCGTTGGCCGCCGCGGCGGCCGGGCCCGGCTGCACGGCGGCCGGGTCCGGTCCGTCGGCGGTGGCGGGCCGGTCGTCGGTGGGTGCGGCGGTCAGCGCCGCGTGGTCGATCTTGCCGTTCGCCGTGACCGGCAGCTGGTCCAGGATGACGAACCGGCCGGGCACCATGTAGTCGGGCAGCCGTTCGCGCAGCGCGTCCGCGAGTTCCCGGGCGGTCGGCGGCTCGCTCGTGCCCCGGGGCGAGAGGTGCGCCACCAGCCGGGGCCGCCCGTCGGGGCCCCGCACCGACGACACCACGCACTGGCGGACCGCCGGATGGCGGGCCAGCACCGCCTCGACCTCGCCCAGTTCGATGCGGTGCCCGCGGATCTTGACCTGCCGGTCGACGCGGCCGAGGAACTCGATGGTGCCGCCGGCGGTCCACCGGCCGAGGTCGCCGGTGCGGTACAGGCGGCGGCCCAGCACGGGGTGGACGGCGAACCTCTCGGCCGTCTGGACCGGATCGGCGGTGTAGCCGCGGGCCAGCCCGTCACCGCCGATGAACAGTTCCCCCGCCTCACCCACCGGGCAGGGCGCGCCGTCCTCGTCGAGAACGAGGAAGCTCTGGCCGCGCAGCGCCCTGCCGTAGGGGATGCTGCGCCAGTTCGGGTCGGTGCGTTCCACCGGATGGGTGATGGACCAGATGGACGCCTCGGTGGCTCCGCCCAGGCTCATCACCTTCGCCCGGGGCGCGAGCCGTCGCAGCCGGTCGGGCAGGGTCAGGGGGATCCAGTCGCCCGAGAGCATCACCAGGCGCAGGGAGCGCAGCGCCCCGGCCGCCTCCTGCGGTTCCATCTCCGCGTACTCGACCAGCATTTCCAGCAGAGCGGGCGCGGTGTTCCACACGGTGACGCCGTGTCGGCCCGCCTGTTCGAGCCAGTGCTGCGGGTCGCGCTGCCGGGCGGGGTCGGGCAGCACCAGAGCACCGCCGGCGCCGAGGACGCCGTAGACGTCGAACACGGACAGGTCGAAGCTGAGCGCCGACAGCGCCAGCACGCGGTCGTCGGGGCCGAGGGCGAACCGGTCGACGATGTCGTCGATGGTCGTGCGCGCGGCCCGGTGCTCGATCTCCACGCCCTTGGGGCTGCCGGTGGAACCCGAGGTGAAGATGGTGTAGGCGATGTCCTCGGGGCGCGGGACCGCGAGCGGTGCCGCGGGTCCGGTGGGGCCCGCGGCGGTGCGTGCGGGGCGCCCCGCGGCGGTCAGGCGGTGAACGGTGACGCCGTCGGGCCAGTCGGTCCTCACTCCCCGGCCGACCAGCGCGTGCCGGACACCGGCCCGCTCGCAGACCGCGGCGATCCGCGCGGCCGGCCAGGAGGGCTCCACCGGCAGGTAGCCCGCGCCGCTCAGGCTGACGCCGAGTACGGCGGTGATCTGCGCGGTGCCCTTCTCGCAGGCGACGGCGACCATGTCGCCGGGCCGCGCCCCGTGGGCGGCCAGGAGTGCCGCGGTGGCGGCGGCGTTGTCCGCGAGGCGGCCGTGGGTGACGGTGGCGGCGGGGGTGTGCAGGGCGGGCCGCCGCGGATGCCGCCGGGCCGCGTCGGCGGCCGGATCGTGCAGCAGGGGGCCCGCGGTCGGGAAGGGCACGGCGTCCAGGGGCTCTTCGGGACGGAAGGAGGGGTCCCAGCCCAGGGAGGTGTCGTGCCAGGCGTCGGGGTGCGTCAAGGTGTGGAGCAGGCGTACGTGGGCGTCGAGCAGGGCCGGTGTCCAGCCGTCGGGGAACGCCCCGTCGACGGCGTCCCAGGCCAGGCGGAGGCGTCCGCCCTCGTCCCACACGATGTGGTCGAGCAGGACCTGCGGGGTCTGGGAGATGCCGTACACCTCCTGGCCGATCCAGGCGGCCGGGGGCTCCCCGTCGCCCGCGAGACCCACCCCGCTGGTGAAGACCACCGGGTGGCCGGGGGCTCCCACCGACGGCGGGTTCTGCGCCCGCATCTGTCTGAGCACTTCGACGCCGGACACGGACCGGTGGTCCAGGTCCTCCCAGAAGCGGTGGTTGACGGCGGCGGCGTAGTCGGCGAAGCCCTTCCAGTCGGCGGGGGCGAAGCGGGGCGTGCCGACCAGGGCGGTGGTGGTGAAGTCACCGACCACGCCTTCGGCTCCGTCCTCGTCCTCCGGGCGGTCGAACAGGGTGGTGTTGAGGCAGACCCGCTCCCCGGCGCCCCACCGGCCGAGGACGAGGGCGAAGGCCGCGAGCAGGGCGGCGGTCGGCGTGACCCCGTACTCGGCGCACCGGGCGCGCAGTTCCGCCCAGGTCGTGGCGTCGAGTTCGGCGGCGGAACGGACGAAGCGGGGCGGGGTGGTGTCGGCGGGGTCGCGCAGCAGGGGCAGCCGCGGCGACGGCGGCAGTCCGGGGGCGCGTTCGGCCCAGTAGGCGCGGTCGCGGGCGCGCCGGGCCGACCACCGAGGGTCCTCGGAGCGGGCGCGCTGCAGGTCGGCGAACCGGGCCTTCGGCTCGGGAAGCCGGTGGGCCGGGTCCTCGACGAGACGGCCCCACTGGCGCATCAGCAGCATCCAGCCGGCGAGGTCGGTCAGGAGCACGTCCACGCCGACGTGCAGCCGGGTCCGTCCGTCCGGCAGCAGCGTGGTGTGGATGTCGAAGAGCGGCCAGGAACGGGTGGGCCGGTTCTGGTGGGAACGTTCTCGCCGCTGGGCGGACAACGTTTCCCTCATCTGTTCCGCGGACTCGCGGCGCAGGTCGGTGACGCCGATCCGGTAGGGGCCGGGAGAGGCGGCGATGCGCTGGCGGCCCCGGTCGTCCACCGTCATGCGCAGCATCGGGTGGTGTTCGACCAGCCGGTTCCAGGCGGTCTCCAGCCGGGCCACGTCCACGAACGGGTCCGGGTCGCCGGGGGTGCGGTCGTACTCGTGGTAGTAGAAGGTGGCCACCCCGCCCAGCGGCATGCCCTCGGCCCGCCCTGCGAGGTACGAGGCCTGAATGGGCGTCAGGGGAAAGTCCTCCCCCTCCGTTTGTCCGCCGTGCCGTGCGTCCTGGGGTGACGTCCCCTCCTGCTGCTCGGCACCGGGAAGCCCGGAATCAGGGACCTCCTGCGGCGTGCGACCGGCGGACAGGCGGTCCGCCACCGCGCGGGCCGTCGCACCGTCACCGAGGAAGGCGGTCAACGGCAGGTCCTGGCCGGTGCGTTCGCGGATCCGCCGCCTCAGCCGCACCGCGGTGAACGATTCGAGCCCCAGGGCCGCGAGCGGAGTCGTCCGTGCGACCTCCCGCGGTGGTGTGCCGAGGACTTCGGCGATGCAGTCGATGACGCGGGCAAGGATGTCGTCACTCGGCACAGGCTGGTTCATCCGGTCTCCGTCGCAGAGGCTGGCAAGAGAGCGCTTCCCCCGCCCGGAGGGCGCGGGGGAAGCGGAACACCGATGAACCTAGATGAAAATGATTATCAGATCAACTAGCACGGGAGGGCAGATCGCCCGCGCGCTCCAGAACACACAGCCCCAGCCCGGGATCACCCGCCCGGCGCAGCGCGAGCCCCGCCTCGGCGGCCTCGGCCGCCAGCACGCCCTCCGGGGCGACCCACCAGCGGTACTCGACCGACGTCCCGGCCAACGGCCGGCCCTGGCGCAGGACGGCGTACTCCATGCGCCAGGTGATCTCGTCCACCCCCGTGGGGCACGCGCTCGCCCAGCCCTCGTACTCCAGTTCACCGACGACGACCCGGGCCATCCGCACCCGCTCGACCTCCACCGGGGCGAACGGCGGGGTGATGTTGAACACCAGCGCTCCGCCCGGGGCGAGTCGCCGCGCCGCACGGCTCCACAGGGCGCGCCTCTGCCCGGGCGACAGATGGCCGATCATGTTCAGGGCCACCACCGCGCGCACGCCGTCGGGCCAGTCGGCGCTCTCGCAGTCGCCGGGAACCACCGTGACGCGCTTGCGCAGCGCGTCGTCCTCGTGGACCCGGGCGAGCAGGACGGCCCGCATCGCCGCGGAGGGCTCGACGGCGAGGACCGGCACCTGCGGGAGCGCCTCGCAGATGACCCGCACGCCCCGGCCGGACCCGGCCCCGAGGTCCATCACGGCCCCGGCTCCGGCCCGGACGTGCGACAGGACGTCCGCCAGGGCCGGAGCCAGCGGCCCCCACGACTCGGCGATCATGATGTCGAGGTACTCGGCGGACCGCTCGTAGGGGTCACTCATCACTGCTCCAGAAACTCGGTGCCACACGGTTCGTCGAAGAGCGGACGCGCACGTGGGTGCCACGGTCCGCCGACGCGGACACCGCGAGAGTTCCCGACGGCCGCCGGGGCCCGCTTCCGGACCACGTCGCGCGACGCTCACCCCCGTACAGTAATCAGAAATGAATTTCATTACTAGAAGCGAGCGAGGGGATCGGTGTGTGCGCCCCGCCCGCAAGGCGGGGCGCACACACCGATCCCCTCTCCCTGATCCGGCCTGATCCAAACGGAAGACCTAACGCTGTCGGGAGCCGTAGGGGAGCAGGGCCATCTCCCGCGCGTTCTTGACGGCCTGCGCTATCCGCCGCTGTTGCTGACGCGTCACGTGGGTCACCCGGCGGCTGCGGATCTTCCCCCGGTCGGAGATGAACCTGCGCAGCAGATCGGTGTCCTTGTAGTCGACGTAGGTGATACCGGCGGCGTCCAGCGGGTTGACGCGCTGACGCGTCGCGGTGCGCCGGTCGGTGCTTGTGCGTCGGGGCACGGTGAGGTCATTCCTTTCTTCTCTTCGGACGGGGTGCGGTGCATGAACGGGCGACACGGCGGGACGCCGGATGGGACGCGCCGTCAGGTCACCGGGTCGAGCAGGTCGTCGAAGGCGTGCGGGAGGTGCTCCCAGCGGTCCCTGCCCGCCGCGTACTCGTCGTCGGTGAGCAGGCACGAGTCGAGCAGGGTGAGCAGGCCCTCGCGGTCCAGGCCGGGTGCGGTGAAGGTGAGGTACTGGCAGCGGTCGCCGTGTTCGGGGTGCCAGTCCACGGAGGCGGCGAGGCGGCGTTCGACGGGCACCATCTCCCAGGCGGCTTCGGGCAGGGCGGCCAGCCAGGGGCCGGCCGGCTCCACGCACAGCGCGCCGCCCGCGGCGTCCCACGACAGCAGGGTGTCGGGGCGGTCCGCCAGCCAGAACCGTCCACGACTGCGGGCGGCGGCGCAGGTCAGGTCCTCCAGCGCCGCGTAGAGGCGCTGCGGGTGGAAGGGCCGCTCGCGCCGCCAGACGAAGGTGCGCACACCGTGCTCGTCACACTCCTGCGGCAGCAGCGCGCACGCGGGATGCACACGGGCGGCGGCCGCTTCGACGTCGAAGCCCGCCAGCAGTGCGACCCCGAGGGCTCCGCCCCTCGCGGCCACCTTGCGCGCGCCCGGTGTGAGCTGGGCGAGCAGCGCGCGGTCGCCCTCGTCGGCGTCCTCGCCGTCCTCCCCGGGAGGGCCGTCCTCGACGAGGGCGATCACCGTGGGGTACTCCAGTTGCCTGGCGAAGGTGTCGGCCACCGTGCGCCGGTCGGCCGGGGCGGCGGCGAGGCCGGTGTCGGCCAGGTCGTCGCCGTTGGAGAGACACGGCAGGACGAGTGCCGGGTCGACCACGGTGGCCACCCCTGTCAGCGTCAGCGGGGCGCCCTCGGCGGCGATGACCGCGGCCATGCCCTGGGGCTCGACGGAGTCCCACAGCTCCACGACGGCCAGCCGGTGGCCGCCCTGCTCCGCGAGCCGCAGCAGTTCGGGAACGAGGTCCTCGCGCAGCGCGCAGCACGCGCAGTCGTTGACCAGGGGCGCGTCGCCGCTGTCCAGCGGGCCGCCGGCGTCGCGTACGGTCCGGTGCACCGCGCCGGCGACGGCGGACGTCAGGTCGTGGTGCAGCGCGACGGAGCCGGGGACCGTGCGCAGGATCTCGTCGACGGCGGCCCGGCGGGCGTCGGCGTGCAGCCCGGCGACGATCGCGACCGGCAGCAGCGTCCGGTCCCCGCTCACCGGTCGCTCCGCCCGTGTCCGTAGCGCCGCTCGAAGCGCTCGACCCGTCCCGCGGTGCCCAGGACCCGCTGGGTGCCGGTGCAGAAGGGGTGGCTCGCCGAGGAGATCTCGACGTCGACGACCGGATAGGTGGCTCCGTCCTCCCACTCGACGGTCTTGTCGCTCGTGGCCGTCGAGCGGGTCAGGGAGGTGAAGTCGGCGGCCCGGTCGCGGAAGACGACCGGACGGTACTCGGGGTGGATTCCGGGCTTCAAGGCTTTCAGCGCTCCTCACGGAAGTCGACGTGCCGGCCGGCGACCGGGTCGTACTTGCGCAACGTCAGCCGGTCGGGGTCGTTGCGGCGGTTCTTGCGGGTCACGTAGGTGTAGCCGGTACCGGCGGTGGACCTCAGCTTGATGATCGGACGGAGTTCGTTACGGGCCATGGGCCACACTGTACACGCTATTGGTTTTCATTTTCATTAAGCTGCTAGTGTGCCGCCCCTGCCCGCCATCGAGGAGGAACCATGTCCGCCCACTGCCAACTCACCGGCCGACAGCCCGGCTTCGGTCATCACATCTCCCACTCCCACCGGCGGAGCAAGCGCCGGTTCGACCCGAACGTGCAGCGCAAGCGCTACTGGCTGGCGAGCGAGGGGCGTCATGTCCGGCTCACCCTCTCCGCCAAGGGCATCAAGACGGTCGACACGATCGGCATCGAGGCCGCGGTGGCCCGCATCCGCGCCCGGGGAGGGAAGGTCTGATGGCGAAGAAGAGCAAGATCGCGAAGAATGAGCAGCGCCGCCTCGTGGTGGCCCGCCACGCCGCGCGCCGCGCCGAACTGAAGGGGATCATCGCGTCCCCCCGGGCGTCCGACGAGGAACGCGCCGCCGCCCGGCGCGAGCTGCGCCGGCAGCCCCGCGACGCGAGCGCCACCCGTCTGCGCAACCGCGACTCCGTGGACGGCCGCCCCCGCGGCCACCTGCGCGCCTTCGGCCTGTCCCGCATCCGCCTGCGCGAGATGGCCCACGCGGGCGAGCTCCCGGGCGTCACCAAGAGCAGCTGGTGAACCGCACCGGCACGTGATCGTCCAGGGGACCGGTGACCGCTGACGGCGATTGCCGCGCAGCCGCGCACCGGCCCCGCCGCGCGCGCCGCCCGGCGGGTGCACGGCGCGTTCGCCGGTCCCGGCGGGTGCACGGCGCGTTCGCCGGTCCCGGCGGGCACGGCCGCCCGTGTCCGCCGCCGGCAGGTGCGGCGGCGGACACGGGCGGCCGGGTGGCTCAGTGGTCGTCCCAGTGCCCCTCGTGGGCGGCGTGCCGGTGCCCGTCGTGCACGTAGTCGACGTGGTCGGCGTGCGGAACGGCGACGTGCCCGCAGCCGGTTCCGTGCTGGTGTTCGTGCCCCTCGTGCCGGGTGTGGCCCGCGCTCGTGCACTCGTCCACGTGACCGTCGTGCGTGCGGTGGATGTGTCCGTCGTGCACGTAGTCGACGTGGTCGGCGTGCGGAACGGCGACGTGCCCGCAGCCGGTTCCGTGCTGGTGTTCGTGCCCCTCGTGCCGGGTGTGGCCCGCGCTCGTGCACTCGTCCACGTGACCGTCGTGCGTGCGGTGGATGTGTCCGTCGTGCACGTAGTCGACGTGGTCGGCGTGCGGAACGGCGACGTGCCCGCAGCCTTCCCCGTGCCGGTGGTCGTGGACCTCGTGGGTGCGGTGCTCGGCGGCGGACGTCATGACGTGCTCCCGGTGCGAAACGAACGGGCGGCCGTCTGTGCGACGGCCGCTGTCGCGCTACCGGACCACCATAGGACGACGCCTGCGACCGCGCACGCGGAGGAGCGACGTGCGGTACCCGGGGTACCGCACGGCTGGCAGGCTCTGGGCTGTGACAACCCATGAGACAGTGCGCGCTCCCGTGATCACACAGATCAGCCGTTCCCAGGACGTCACCGCGGCCGCCGGGCGGGACCTCGCCGAATGCTGGGCAGGGGTCATCAACGCCGGCGGTGCCGTCGTCCCCGTGGACTGCCCCCTCCCTCCGGTGGCCCCGGCGGCCCTCCGGCCGGCGGTCGAGAGGATCGTTCGGGAACTCTCCTCGGACCGGAGCCGACTCCTCCTGGCGAGCGTGGACGGCACGCTCGCGGGCTGGACGGTCCTGCGCCGCGCGCAGCATCCTCTCGAGGCGCACTGCGGCACGGTCAACCACGTCCAGACACATGTGCGCTTCCGGAACAGGGGCGTCGGCGCCGCGCTGATGCGGCACGTGGCGGCCGTCGCACGCGACGGGATGGGCCTTGAACGGCTGCGGCTCACCGTGCGGTCGGGCCTGGGGCTCGAGGACTTCTACCGCAAGGCGGGCTGGACCGAGGTCGGGAGATGGCCGGGCGCGCTGCGGGTGGCGCCCGGTGACGACCGGGACGAGATCCTGATGAGTCTGGCCCTCTGAAGCCGCTCACCCCTCCCCTGCGGCCCCTGCCGCGACCGGGGACCCGGCCCCGGTCGCGCCGCCCGTGACCGCCACCAGTACAGCGCTGTCGCCGAACTGCCAGACCGGCGCGACGTGCGCGAAGCCGGACCGGCGCAGCAGCTCGGCGTGGCGGCACAGTGTCATCTGCCCACCGCTTTCACCGTGGGCCGGCCGGCGCCGCCCGCGCTCCGTGAACAGGTCGGCCAGTTCCGGGTCCCTGGCCGCCGCCTCCCACCAGGACCGCCAGTCCTCCCGGGGGCGCCCGCCCGTGCGCTCCGACCGGCGACGGCCCACATGGGCGGTGAGGTCCGAGCACGGTGACGTGTCCGGCGGGAAGTGGTCGCCGTTGACGAGGACACCACCGGGGCGGAGCAGGGACGCGAGGCCGCGGTAGGTGCGCAGCAGGACCGGTTCCGGCAGGTAGTGCAGTGCGGTCGTCGAGACGGCGGCGTCCAGGGGACGGTCCAGCCCGAGGGCGTCGGTCCAGCCCTCTTCGCCGATGACGGTGTCGACGTAGCGGGCGGCGTCGGCATAGTGCGTGCGCCCCAGTTCCAGCAGCAGGGGGTCCATGTCGGCGGCGACGATCTCCGCGGCCGGGAAGCGGGCGGCGAGCCTGGCGGCCAGGGAGCCGGGGCCGCAGCCCAGGTCGAGCAGGAGAGGCCGGGGGAGGCCGGCGGTGGTGTGCTCGACGACGTCCGCGATCACGGTGAACCGCTCCTCGCGGTCCACCGCGTACCGTTCCTGCTGCCGTTCCCAGCGCTCCACCCATTCTCCGGCCGTCGCCATGCTCACGCCCATCGCGCGCGCCACCTCATCCGTCTCTCACGTGTTCTGGACGGTGACGAATCTACAGGTGGAAACGGTTATCAGTTGCCATTCACGCCAAGGACGCGAGGACGGTCAGCAGGCGGTCGATCTCCTCCACCGTGTTGTACACGTGCAGGCTCACCCGTACCGATCCCTCCCGCGGGTCCGCGCCGGCCTGGCAGAGGCTGTCGGCCCGCACCATGAAGCCGTGGCTGAAGAGGATGAACCCGAGGTCGTCGGACGGGATGTCCCGGTGCCGGAAGGTCACGATGCCGTGCCGGCGCTGCGAGGCCGCGAGCGCGGAGTCGGCCGCCAGGCTGGCGGGGCAGCCGAGGAGCTCGTACGGGCCGATGTGCCGCAGCCGGTCGGTCAGCCGGGTCGTGAGACCTGCCGTCCAGCGCGCGATCCGGTCGGGGCCGGCCGCGTCGAGCCAGTCGAGCGCGGCCCGCAGCGAGGCGATGCCCACCGTGTTGGGGGTGCCCCGCCAGCCGTCCGGCCGGAACACGGGGCCGCGTGTGTTGCGCGCCCAGACCGCTCCCGTCCCGGGCAGGGCCATCGCCTTGTGCCCGGAGAAGACCACGAAGTCGACGTCCAGCGCCGGATCGTCGAGGCGGACGGGCAGGTGGCCGACGCTCTGGGCCGCGTCGAGGCAGATCGGCACGTCCGGACCGACCGCCGCGCGGATGCGGTGCACGTTCATGTCGCCGCCGTAGACGTGGTGGACGTGGGTGGCGGCCACGAAACGGGTCCGCGGACCGACCACCCCGTCGAGGGCCCGGTGGTCGTAGTCCCCCGAGACCGTCTGGTACGGCAGTGCGCGCACGCGGACGTCGACGCCTCGCCCGGCCAGCAGCCGCTGGGCCTCGAGCCAGGGGTCCAGGTGGGCCCGGTGGTCGGCGAACGGGACGAGGATCTCGTCCCCGTCGCCGAGGTACGGGACGAGCCAGTCGCGGGCGACGGTGCGCAGGCCCTCGGTGGTGCCGCTGGTGAAGTGGACGCCGGATCGGCCCGGTGCGGGATCGTGGAGGAACTCCTTGACCCGCTCCCGGGTCGACTCCACCAGCTCCGTGGTCCGGTTGGCCCAGGGGTAGGTGCCGCGGCCCGCGTTGGCGTTCGACGTCGTGAGGTAGGTCTGCACGGCCTCCAGTACGGCGCGCGGCTTCTGGGACGTCGCCGCGCTGTCGAGATACGCCAGCTCGGGATGGCCGGTGACGATGGGGAACTGTTCCCTCAGCTCCCGCTGCCACAGCAAGTCCTTCTCCCCGTCCGGCCCGGGAGGCGGCTGCGCGGCGCTCACCCGCGCACCAGCGGTGCGCCCGCGTCCCGCCAGGCGACGATCCCGCCGGCCAGGCTGCGGACGTCCGGGTGGCCCATCCGGGTCAGCGCGGCGGCGTGGCGCAGCGACTTCTCGCCGACGGGGCAGGCCAGCAGCACGGAAGTGCGTCTGCTGAACGGGAGCCCGCCGCGGAGCAGTTCCTCGAACAGTTCGTCGACGATGTTGATCGAGCCCTCGATGTGCAGGGCTGCGTAGGCGTGCGGGCTGCGCAGGTCCACGACGAGCGGACGGGGATCGCCCTCGACGGTCCAGCGCCGGGCGTCGTCGACGTCGACGACGCGGGCCTCCGCGCGGGCTTCGGCGTCGGTGAGGTCCGAGGCGGCGTGCCCCCGGCCCGCCGCCCGGCCCAGGAGCTCCGGGCGGCGCTGCCGCACGTAGCTGAGGTAGCTCTCGGCCCGGTCGCACACGATGAAGACCGCCGTCCGGCGCTCCCCCGTGTCGTCCAGCCCGGCGTCGGCGTGCCGCAGGTGCCGGACCGCTCCCTGGTAGGCGGCGCCTCCGGTCGGCCCCGACAGCAGTCCGCAGCGCCGGATCAGGGTGAGCATCCCGTCGAGGGCCTCGCCGGAGGTCACCGACTCGATGGTGTCGTACGTCGACGGGTCGAAGAGGCCGACCTGGTGCACCTCGTCGATGGTGCGGATGCCGGGTATGAAGTCCGACTTGTGGGCGACCAGGCCGAGGACCCGTACCCGCGGGTCGTGCTCGCGCAGAACCCTGGCGACGCCGGTCGACGAACCGGCCGTGCCGACACAGGCGACGAACCAGTCCGGCACCCGCCCGTCCAGGTCCTTGACTATCTCGGGCCCGGTGCCCGCCGCGTGCGCCTCGACGTTGCGCGGGTTGAAGTACTGGTCGGTGTGCAGATAGGTGCTGCCGGGGTCGGAGAGCGCCTGGTGGAAGTGGGTCAGCGGGTCGTCGGTGTCGGTCGGGTCGAGACACTCGCTGCGCCCGGGAAGTTCCTCTATCTCGGCGCCGAGGAGCAGGAGCAGTTCCTTGATCTCGGGGACGCGCATGCGGTTGGTGACGCTCTTGAACCTCAGTCCGTGCATGCCAGCCAGCAGGGCGAGGGCCTTGGCGGTGTTGCCGCTGGAGAGTTCCACGACCGTCCCCTCGCCGTCGGCCGCGGCCTCCAGGTGGGGCCGGGCCATGTGCCAGGCGGGCCGGTCCTTGACGGACCCGAACGGGTTGAGCATCTCCAGCTTGGCGTAGAGATCGATGTTGCGCAGCCCGTGCACGGCGGGGTCGATGCGCACCAGCGGTGTGTTGCCGATGGCGTCCGTGATGCTGTCGTACCTCATGCGGGTGTTCCCCCCGGGGGTGTGATCGGCCAGTAGTCCTCGTCCAGGCACCATTGCCAGGACTCCCCCCGCCGCTCCACCGCGACCGTTCTGGCGAGCGGCTGCCGCTGCGCGCGGTGTGCGTGGAAGTCCATGGCGTATCCGGCGGTGTTGACGAAGGCCAGCAGATCGCCCACGCGCGGCAGCCGGGGAAGGTGGACCAGACGGCGGGTGATGAGATCTGCCTCCAGGCAGAGATTGCCGGTGAGGAAGACGCCGACCGGTTCCCCGTCGCCCTTCTCCGGCTCACCGCGCGAAAGCAGCACGGGGTCCACCAGGACTCCGTGTTCCTCGAGGCTCATGTCTCCCGCGTTCATGCCGAGGCGCACCAGATACTGTCCGGACTCCGGGTCCGCGGGCCGTACGTCGAGTACGCGCGCGAGCGACAGCCCGCACTGGTCGACCAGGGAGCGACCGGGTTCGATGTGGAGGTCGTGGAGGTGCTCCAGCAGGAGGGTGGCCGTCGGCCGGCCCAGCACCGGTGCGGGCAGCGAGAGCAGTTCGTCGAGGTAGCCGGGGCCGGCGGTGGGACGGTGGGCGGGGTACAGCGCGGCGGTTCCGCGCACCGTACCGCCCTCGTTGCGCAGCCCGTAGCCGTGACCGCGCCAGGTCAGCGGCGGGCGGCCGCCGAGCACCGCCTCGCTCAGCGCGGTGGTCCACCGCTCCCACTCCCCGGCCTCGGCGAGGTAGCCGACGCCGAATCCGCCTCCGATGTCGACGGCGCGCGGTGCGAGCCCCCGCGCCCGGCAGTCGTCCATGAAGAGCACGCACTGCTCCAGCGCCCGCGCCTTCTCCTCCACGCCGGTGGTGTCCAGGTGGTAGGCGACACCGGTCAGCTCCACGACGTCCGCGTGATGGTGGAGAGCCGACAGGAGTGTCTGCGCCTCGCGCAGCGGGGTGCCGAAGCGGCTGCGCCGCGAGAGCATCCGGGTGCCCGCTCCCCCGTGGCCGGAGGCCGACTCGAACCCCGACAGACGCACCAGCACGTCGACCCGGCCCGGACCGTGCCGGCGCACCAGGCCGGCGAGCTGTTCCAGCTCGCCGGGCGAGTCCAGGTTCACCGTCGCACCCACACGCGCCGCCAGCCAGAGGAACTCGGCGTCCTTGGGGCCGGTGGCCATGATCCGGCTCCCGGTGAATCCGCAGCTCAAAGCGTGTCGTAGCTCCTCCAGAGAGGCGACGTCGACACCGACGGCGGCCACGTCCTCCGCCGCCAGTCTCCGCACCAGCGCGCTGGACCGGTTCGCCTTGTGCGCGAAGTACACCCGTCCGGCGAGGTGGTGGCGGCGGTAGACGGCACGAAAACGTGCCGCGTTCCCGGCGACGGCCTCGGGGAGCAGGACGTTGAGCGGAGAGCCAAGGGCGTCGACGAGCGCGTGCAGGAACGTCTGGTCCTCCAGGAGTGAGGCGAGCGGCGGATCCGCCCTCGGCCTCAGGTACAAGGGCGTGTCCACGTAAGGCCCCTCCCCGTGTCGATCGGCCATCGCTGCGGCAATCGTTCGGGAGTAGTCGTTTCCCGCTACACCCGCCGCTAAGCCTCACCGGGGTGTGGCCGGGTCGGCGCCGTCGGGGGGCACCGCCGGCGCGGCCGGTGCGCCCGGCCCTCAGGAGGGGGTGCGTGCAAGGCTCCGGTCGAGTGCGCTGCCGGGGCGGCCGGTGAGCTCCTCCCAGGTACCTTCCTCGGTGATGCGGCCGGCTTCCAGGACGGCGATGCGGTCGGCCCGGCGGATGGTGGCCCGGCGGTGTGCGATGACGATCGTGGTGCGTCCCTCCTCGCGGAGTGCGGTGGCCAGTTGGGCGTCGCCGGCGTTGTCCAGGTGGGCGGTGGACTCGTCCAGCACGAGCACTCGCGGCCGTACCAGCAGCGCGCGGGCGAGGGCGATGCGGGCCCGCTGGCCTCCGGAGAGGGTGGAGCCGCGCTCGCCGACCGGGGTGTCCATCGGGGCGATCCGGTCGACACCGCACAGACGCGCCGTCGCCGTGAGCAGGCCGTCGTCCGCCTCGGGCGCGGCGAGCCGCAGGTTCTCGGCGAGCGTGCCGTGGAAGAGGGGGGTGTCCTGGCCCACCACGGCGACGGCGCGCCGCAGTTCCGTGTCGCTCACGTTCCGCACGTCGACGGGCTCACCGTCGGCGGGTATCAGCTGGACCGCTCCCTCGGACGGGTCCCAGAACCGGGCCAGCAGGTGGGCGCAGGTCGACTTGCCGGCCCCCGAGGCCCCGACCAGTGCGAGCGTCTGCCCGGCGGGGACGGTCAGCTCGATGCCGTCCAGCACGGGCCCGTTGCCGTAGCCGAACCTCACCCGGTGCAGCCGGACGCCCAGCGGGCCGGGGGGCAGCGGGCGGGGTGCGGCGGGCGGCGGGGCGAGAGCGGGGGCCTTGACGGCCGCGTCGACCCGGGCGGCGGCGGCGCGCAGTTCCACGGCCCGGCTCAGGGCACGGGCCGACTCGGCGACCGGACCGAGTACCGACAGGGCCAGCGTCATCGCCGCCGGGGCCCACGCCCCGTGCAGCCGTCCGGCGGTCACGGACTGCGCAGCCGCGGTCACCACACCGAGGACCGCGACCACGACGAGGAGGTCCCGGACCGCGGCGGCGACGGCCTCCCGGGCGGCCTCGGCACGCTGGGCGTCGCCCACCTGCCGCCCGCGTTCGGCCAGTCGGCGGCGCCGTTCGGCCAGGGCGCCGAAGGCGAGCAGCTCGCGCAGCCCGTCGACGGTCTCCACCGTGTCGGCCGACAGCCTCGCGACGGCCGTCCGGGTACGGCTCCCGCGTGCCGTGCGTCCGCGCGCGTCGGCGAAGGGAGCCACCGCGAGCAGCGCCGCGACCGGCAGCACGGCCGCCGGCAGCCACGGTTCCACCGTGGCGAGGACCGCGGTGGAGCCGGTGAGGACCGCCCCCGACGCCAGGAGCTGGGCGGTGGTGTGGGCGTAGAAGAACTCCAGGGCCTCCACGTCCGCCATGGCCGTGGCGGCGAGGTCTCCGCTGCGCCGGCCCGCGACACGGGCGGGCGCGCTGCGGGCGAGTCCGTCGAAGACGCGTACCCGCAGTGCGGCCAGCACCCGGTAGGCGAGGTCGTGCGAGAGGTCCATCTCGCGCCAGGTCATCAGGGCGCGTACGAGGACGAGGGCGACGAGTGCGGTGACGGTGGCGGCCGAGGGGGCGCGTCCCTCGACGGCGGCCGTTCCCACGGTGTGCGCGGCCAGCGTCAGCAGGGCGACGAGGGAACCCTGTTCGAGGAGTGCGGCGGCGCAGGTGCGGGCCGTCATGGCCCGGTGTTCGGCGAGGGCGGGGAGCATGGCGCGCAGTGAGCCCCGCGCGGGCACGTCCGCTCCGGTGGCGGCGAGGTCGGTGGCGCTGCTCATGCGGCGAGTTCTCCCCGGTGGGCGTGGCCGGCCTCGACCAGTCGCGCGTAGACGCCCCCGGCCTCGGTCAGGTCGGTGTGCCCACCGACGGCGTCGACCCGCCCCTCGTCGAGGACGACGATGCGGTCGGCGTGCCGGACGGCCGCGAGCCGGTGGGCGACCACCAGGACGGTGCGGCCGCCGGCGGCGGTCAGCAGTTCACGGACGATGTCCGCCTCGCGGCGTTCGTCGACCGAACTCGTGGCCTCGTCGAGGACGAGCACCGGGGCGTCGGCGAGCAGGGCCCGGGCGAGGGCGAGCCGCTGGCGCTGGCCGCCGGACAGGGTGGCGCCGCGTTCGCCGAGGACGGTGGCGTAGCCGTCGGGGAGGGCGTCGATCTCGTCGTGGACGCCGGCGGCCCGTGCCGCGGCCGTCAGTTCGCCGTCTGTCGCGTCCGGCCGGGCCAGGCGCAGGTTGTCGGCGATGGTGGTGGGGAAGAGGTACGTCTCCTGGGAGACCACGGCGATGCCCCGGCGCAGCGAGTCGAGGGCGTAGCGGGTCGTGCAGCACCCGTCGAGGGTGATCCGGCCCTCCTGCGGGTCGTGGTGGCGCAGGAGCAGGGCGACGAGCGTGGACTTGCCCGCGCCGGACGGGCCGACGAGCGCGGTCGTGCGTCCCGCCGGTGCGGTGAAGGAGACACCCCGGAGGGCGGGCGCCCGTGCGTCGCCGTAGGTGAAGCCGACGTTCTCGAAGCGCAGTTCGGGCGGCCCCGGCCAGTGGGCGGGCGCCGTCCCGGTGTCGCGGACGGCGGGCTCGGCGGTGCGCAGCGCCGCGAGCCCGTCCGCGGCCGAGGCCCCCAGGTATCCGGCGTGCCACTCGCGCGCGAGGTCCCGGACGGGACGGAAGCACTCGGAGGCCAGCAGCAGCGCCAGGTAGGTGCCGGTCGCCGTGGTGGATCCGGTGCCGGCCGACCAGCACGCGAGGAGTGCGGCGGCGGCGGTGCCGCCCTGGACGGCGAGGTCGGTGATGCCGGTGTCGACCAGGGAGACGCGCAGTTTCGCCACGGTCGCCCGGTGCAGCGCCGCCGAGCGCTCCTCCAGGCGTGCGCGGGTGCGGCCGACCGCGCCGGCGGCCCGCAGGGCGGGCATGCCCTGCAGTGCCTCCAGGTAGTCGGCGCCCAGCCCTTCGTAGGTGTCCCAGTGCTCCTTGCCGCGGGCGGCGAGGAGCCGGTCCCAGGCGCGCGGGCCGCACAGGGCCAGCAGCAGGGCGGGGACGAGACCGAGGAGGGCCACCGGTTCCACGGCGGCCAGGACGGCGAGTACCAGGGGCGGCACGGTGAGGGTGATCAGGAGCTGGGGAAGGTAGCGCGAGACGTACGCGTCGACACCCTCCACCCCGTCGACGAGGGTGGTGCGTACGGCCCCGGCCCGCGCGGTGGTCAGGTGGGCGGGTCCCAGGCGCCCGAGGTGGGCGAGGAGTTCGTCCCGCAGGGCCACCCGGACCTGGGCTCCGGCGCGGGTGGCGGTGCGCCGCTGCCGGGTGGCGAGCCCGGCGCGGGCGGCGACGACGGCGAGGACCGCGGCGAGCAGCCACGGGAGCCTGCCGGTGTCGCCGCGGGCCAGACCGGCGAGCGTGGCGGCCAGCAGGGCGGCCTGCGCCAGGTGGGTGAGGGTGACGGCGCCCTGCAGGAGGGTGGCCGTGAGCAGGGGGCGCCGGGCGCGCCGGGCGGCGCGGCGCAGCTCGGGGTGGACGATCATGTGGTGTTCTCCTCGTCGGCGTGGCGGGTGCCGAGGGCCAGGGCGTGGACGATCCAGTCACGGGCCGGTGCGGCACCGAGCGCGGCACCGAGGTCCGCCTGCTGCCAGGAGCCGACGGGCCGGGCGGCCAGCCCGTGGCGCAGGGCGGTGACGTGGGCGAGGTGGACGGCGAAGCCGGCCCGCAGGTGGGTGCGGCGGATGTGGGGCGCAGTGGCGTCCGCGGGGCAGCCGTGGGCGAGCAGGACGGCGCCCGCGTCCGCGATCCACGCCTGGCCCGCGGCCCAGGCCGCGAGTGTGCGGCGGGTCTCCCCCGAGGCGCGCCGTCGCAGTGTGGTGCCGTCGGCCGCCGCCCCGACCAGACCGGGGCGCGGTGGTCCGACGGCGGCGGACCAGCGCAGGTCGCCGGTGCCCGCCCGTTCGGCGGTGCAGAGAACCGCCCGCAGCGCGTCCGGGGGCGGGGCGCCGGCAAGCGGCGGCGGTGTGCTGCGGCGGGCCAGCAGTTCGCCGGGAGTGGGCGCGCTCGCCGGCTGCGGGCGGTGGGTGCCGTCCGGCGGGCGTACCGGGCCCTGCCCGCCGGGCGGGACGACGCGCACCACGGCCAGTGGGTTCCCGGCGGGCCCGTCCAGCCGTACCTCGGGCTCGTCCGCGCCCAGTGCGCGGGCCGCGAGGAGGAGTGCCGCGGCGGCGTGCCCGGTGTCCAGCAGCAGCAGGGGCCAGGCGCGGTGGCCGTAGTGGGAGACCGTGCGCCGTGCGGTGACGGAGAGTTCGGCACTCACGCCCGGTGGTGTGCCGTCGGGTTGCCGGCCGAGGCGGTGGACGCGGTGGCGCAGCGGGTCGTAGCCGTACCGGCCGGGTGGCAGGGGGCAGCCGGTGCCCACGACCAGTTCGGTGTCCACCGGGTGCAGGGCTCCGGCCGAGGACGCGGGCCGCAGCCGCCCGGAGTCGTCCGAGGCTGCCAGGGAAAGGCGCAGCAGGGCCTGGAGGTCGAGGTCCGCCGGGCCGGCCGCCGGGATCGGGTGCGACGGTCCCGGCCAGGCCCGGACGGCGGGCCCGGCGGACGTGTCGGGAGCGGGACGCTCCGGGGAGCGGGCGCGGGCCAGCGCGGCGGCGAGGTCCACCGGGTGGTCCCCATGGGCGTGTTCCACGGCAGCGGCCCTCACATGTGCGGCGGGGGCGCCAGCGTGAAGTCCTCCGGCGCGCCCGGCGCGGTCGTACGCCAGCCGCGCCGGACGGCCGCTTCGGCGAGGCGCGGGCAGCCGAAGTAGCCGAAGGCGGCGGGGGCGTTGGGGAGCAGCCCGGAAACGAGGACCCGGGCGACGCGCAGGGACGTCTCGGCCACGTCCTCGGTGGTGAGGTCGAACGTCATGACGCGGTGGCCGCCCGCGTGCAGCGCGCGCTCCAGCCGCTCCCGCCCGCCGGGCTCGACAGCGTCGACGGACACGGTGCCGTGGGCCGGTGCGGTGAAGCGCCGGGCCTCGGCCGCCATCCGTTCGTCCAGCCACACCTGCACATGCGCCCCCAGGTCCCGCACGTGCTCGAACTGTTCGCCGCACACGTCGAGATAGCGGCCGTCGGCACGGTGCTCCAGGTACAGCCCGCGGGCGAGCAGCCCTGCCTCGACGGCCTGGAAGACCCAGCCGTCGGAGTCGGTGAGGCCCTGGGTGAACACCCAGGTGTGGACCGCTTCGAGAACCGCCTTGCGGGCGGCCTCGGCCGGGTCGTCCTTGCACGCGAACCCGGCGGCGTACAGGCCGAGCCGCGGGTCGTGGACGAGCGCGGCCATGCAGGGGGCGAACTCCGAGGGCATCTCCACGAGGTGGACGTCGAGCGCGGATCCGGCGAGGTCGTCGGTGAGGCCGGGCACACTGGCCGGGTCGATGCCGCGGGCCGGCCCGTCGAGGTGCCACCACAGTTCGAGGGCGTCGCGTTCGACGATCTCCAGCAGGGCGCGTTCGACGGCGTCGTCGAGGCCCTGCCCGGTGGCGATGCCCGCGTAGTTGAGGTGGTGGGTCCGGGGCAGCTCACGCAGGTCGCCCTGGCGCCAGTTGAGGTGGGTGAGGGCGACAGGTGCCCAGACCTCTGCCGTTCGTCCGCCGGGCAGCCGCTCGGTGCCGCGTGTCCACAGGGCCGGGGTGTCGTCGGTGAGGGGGCGGTAGGGGAACTTCTCCCGGGCGTACTGCCACGGCGCGTAGGCGGGCAGGTCGTCGGGGCCGTAGAGCCGCAGGCCCTTTCCCGCCAGCTCGGCGGCGGTGGCGCGCAGCGGGGCGTCGGGGTGGCCGGGCGGCGGCACGCGGTTGCCGCAGTACCGCTCCATCCCCTCGGCTATCGCGGCGACCCGGGCTTGCCCGGGGTCGCCGAAGGTGGTGCCGAGGGAGACCCGGTCGGCGGGCCACAGGCCGAGTCTGCGGGCGTCGGAGATCTCGGCGGTGAGCGCGGTGTAGCGGGGCGGAGCGCCCGCGGGGTGCTCGACGGGCTTGACCTTGCGGACGATGCCGCAGACGGGGTCGACGAGAGCTTCCAGCGGCAGCGGCGTCATCGCAGGATCTCCTTGGCGGGATCGGTGGGCGTGGGACGGGACGGGAGCACGGGCAGCATCAGTGCCACGCTCCGGGGGTCGACCTCCCGCCGGGAGGCGAGCAGCCGGCCGGCCGTGACCGGGTCCTCCCCGGTGTGGGGGTTGCGGGCGTGCATCGGAAAGTGGTGCCCGGCGATCTCCAGGCGGAGCCGGGTGCCGGCCCGCAGCCGACGGGCGAGCCGGCCGAGTTCGAGGGTGAGCCCGGTTTCCCGGCCCGCCGGTTCCCCGCGCCTGAGGACACCGACGGCGAGCCGCCCGGCGGTCCCTTCCGGTGTGAGGGCGACGAGCCGGGCGGCCCAGTCGGCGGAGCGTGTGTGGGCGGTGGCCCGCAGCCGTACGCGCACGGGTCCGACCACGTCGAGCGGACGCGGCAGCGGCGGGGTGAGCAGCAGGCAGCGGTCGGGCGGTCCGCCGGTGGGGACGGCGAGGTCGTCGGAGCGGACGGGGCGGTCGGGGTCCGCGGTGAAGGCGCAGCCGTGCACCGGCCGCAGCCGCTGGGCGCGGGGCTCGCCGTCGGTGCCGGAGGGCAGCCACAGGTCGGCGCCGCCGAGCGCCAGTGCGCCGTGGCGGCCGGGGGCGAGCTCGCCGGTCAGGGCGCGGCGGGCCCAACGCACGTACAGGTCGCCGAGATTCACCCGGTGGGCGGGTCCGGCGTCGGGTCCGGCCGCGGTGGTCAGGCCGTGCCCCCACGGGCCCAGCAGCAGTCGTGCCGAGGGCCCGCCCCAGGCGCGCCACAGCGCGACGGTGTCCTCGGTGAAGTGGTCGTGGTGGCCACCGACCGCGAGCAGGGGCATGCCGGCGTGCACCGCCCGCGCCGCGAGCCGGCCGCGTCCGCGGTGGCGCCACAGGCCGGCCCAGGAGGGCAGAGCTCGTCCCAGCCGCTCGGGCAGGCCGGTGAGCGGCAGGTGGGTGAGCAGGTCCGGGGTCGCGGCGAGGGCCCTGTCCAGCGCGCCTTCGTCGGAGTCCCGCCGGTCGCCGTGGGCGGCCCACCATCCGGCGCGGGCCAGCAGCCGTTCCACGCCCGAGGGCTCGCGCGCCGTCTCGGCGGCGCCGAGGGCGGGTACGGCGGCGATGACGGCGTCCGGCCGGGCCTCGCCGGACGCCTCGAGGGCGAGGACGAGAGCGCAGTGGGCGGCGTAGGAGGCGCCGGCGGCGACGAGCCGCCCGTCGCTCCACGGCTGTCGCCTGGTCCACCGGGCCGTCGCCGCCCCGTCGGCTGCCTCGTTCTCGTACGGGTGCCACTTCCCCGCCGACGCGAACCGGCCCCGTACGTCCTGGACGACGGCGGCGAAGCCCCGGCGTGCCCAGCCGCGCGCCTCGGCCCGGTACCGGCCGCGGTCGTAGGGAGTGCGGATGAGGACGGCGGGGAAGGGACCGTCGCCGTCGGGGAGGAGGACGTCCGTGGCGAGGCCTTCGACCCTCGCGCCGAAAGGCGTCATCCGTCCTTCTTCGGCATCGGTGCGACGTCGGGCACCGGAAGGACGGGGCGCTCGGTGACGGTCAGGGTGCGCAGGTCGACGCACCGGAGCCGGCGCCGTGCCGGGAGGCCGGCCGTGTCGGGGGCGCCGGTGGCCCACCGGCTGAGGTCGTCGGCCAGCAGAGCCGCGAGCAGCACGGCGGCCGGAACGGTGAGCCGGACCGGTACCCCGCAGGTACGGGGACCACTCCAGTAGGCGGCCAGTTCGCGGTGGGCGGGGGTGGCGGCGAGCCGGCGGGCCCGGACGTGGGCCGCGGTGACGTCTCCGGGGGTGGCGGCGAGGGGCTCGACGTACGCCTGCCAGCCCTCGCGGTGGCAGCGCAGCCAGGCGACCCCGTGCTCGGGCAGCCGGTCGGCGGCGTCCCACAGTCCGTCGGGTACGGGTCCGTCGAGGCACCACACGACGGCGGCGGGGTTCTCGTCGAGCAGGCCCTCGAGCCCTGCCGGCCACGTGCCGGGAGCGGTCACGGGCGACGTCGTGCGCGGCTCGGCGCCCAGGGCGGTCAGGTGCGCGGCCAGTGGTCCGGTCAGCGCCGGGTCGCCCAGCAGCCGGACGTCCCGGCGGGCGGCGGGCCACTTCGGCCGCTGCGGCCCGTCCGTGAGGTAGCCGGCCTCCTCGAAGGCCCGCACGACACGGTTCACTTCCTCGTCCGCCGGGACCGCGGCAGCGCCGGAGAGCAGGGAGAGCAGGGCGCCCTCGTCCGCGTCCCGCGTCCTGACGCCGAGGAACTCCCCTTCGGTGGTACGGACGGCGAGACCCCGCCCGGGCACGGCGACGATCTCGACACCGGGGACGAGCCGGCTGCGGGACACGGCGGTTCTCCTGACGACGGGGGCCTGGGGTGGGCGTGGGCCCGCCCGGAAGGCATCGGGCGGGCCCACGGTCGAGGGCGGTGGGGCCCTCGCTTACTCCTCGGTGTCCTCGAAGGGGTTCTCGACGAGCGCGTTGGAGTGGGAGGCCGAGTCGTGGGCCAGCTGACCCGGGTCGGCGATGGGCGCGAAGACCTGCTCGTTGTCCATGAACTCTCCTTATGCATAAGGGAGATACGGCGTTCGGGCGAACGCCGTAACGGCACTCTAATGAATCTGATTTTCATATTCCACACTCGAGAGGGGGTGATCTGGGTAACACACCGGCCAGCCTCCCTCGGGATCCCGGCCGACCCGGCCGGCCACCTTCAGCACGTCCGCCAGCAACCCCGGCGTCACCACCTCCCTCGGTGTCCCGTCGGCCGCCACGCGGCCGTCGCGCAGGGCGACGACGCGTTCGGCGAACCGGGCCGCGTGGGCCAGGTCGTGCAGCACCATCACCACGGTGAGCCCGCGTTCTTCGCGCAGGCGGACCACCGTCTGCAGCACGTCGAGCTGGTGGTGCAGGTCCAGGTAGGTGGTCGGCTCGTCGAGCAGCAGGACACGGGTGTCCTGGGCGAGCGCCATCGCGAGCCGTACCCGCTGCCGTTCGCCCCCGGACAGCGCGTCGACGTCACGGTCGGCCCACCGCTCCACACCGACGTCGCGCAGCGCCCGGCGCACGACGGGGTCGTCGCCCTCGCGCAGCATGCCCAGCGGGCCGCGTGCCGCGTACCGCCCCTGCCGCACCAGATGACGCACCGTCATCCCCGGTACGGCAGGCGCGGACTGGTGCAGCAGGGCCACCCTTCGGGCCGTGGTGCGCCGGGAGAGCGCGGCGAGGTCGTCCCCGCCGAGCCGCACGCGCCCCCGGTCCGGCCGCAGCAGCCCGGCGGCCAGCCGCAGCAGGGTCGACTTGCCGCAGCCGTTCAGGCCGATGAGGGCGGTCAGTTCGCCCGGCCCGACGGTCATGTCGACACCCCGCAGCACAGCTCGTGCGGGGTAGCCGAAGTGGACCCCCTCGACGTGGATCCCCACGGACTCGGTCATGCTCTGTCCTTACGTCGACTTCAGAACGTACGGCCCGGCGTGCGGCGCACGACGACCAGCAGCAGCGCGGCGCCGAAGCAGGCGGTGAGCGCCCCGACCGGCAGCGTGAGCCGTCCGGCGTCCAGTGCCACCGCCAGCAGCCGCGAGGACAGCTGCGCCGCCGCGTCCGCCCCGCACACCACGACCGCGCCCGTCAGGGCGGCGCCGGGCAGGCTCACCCGCAGGTCCGCGCCGAAGACGGACACGGCCAGGTGCGGGACGAGCAGCCCCACGAAGCCCAGCGCCCCGACGGCGGCCACCGCGCCCGCCGTCAGCGCCACCGCGCACAGCAGCGCGAGGGTGCGGGCCCGCCGGGCGGAAAGGCCGACGGCGAGGGCGATGTCGTCCCCGCAGCGCAGCAGGGTCAGCGGGCCGGCCAGCAGCCAGGCCGCGGCCCCCCAGACGAGCGCCCACGGCCACAGCAGGTGCCAGTGCTGCCACACCCGGCCCTCCGTGGTGCCCACCAGCCACTGGACGACACTGCCGAGCTCACCCGGCTCCACGAGCAGCACCATGGCGGTGAGCCCGCCGAGCACCGCCGACACCAGCACCCCGTGCACGGCGATCTGCGCGGGGTCGCCACGGCCACGGCCGGCGAGCAGCCACAGCAGCGCCGCTCCGCCGCATCCGCCCGCGCACGCGGCGAGCACCACGGCCAGGGGCGAGTCCCATCCGGCGAGGCCCAGGGCTGTCGCGGTGACGGCCCCGAGGACCGCCCCCGGCGTCACGCCCGTCACCTCGGGCCCGGCGAGGGGGTTGCGCAGCGCGGACTGCAGGACCAGTCCGGCCACGGCGAGGCACGCGCCCGCGCCGAGGGCCACCAGCATTCTGGGCAGGCGCAGCTGGAAGAGAATGTGACGTTCCGTCGCGTCACCCCCGCCCCCCAGGACGTCCCAGACCGCGCCCGGGGACATGCCGCGCCCGGCCAGCAGTTCCACCCCGGCGGATACGACAGCCAGTGCCGCGAGCGCCGCGAAACGCCGGCTCATGGTGTGTCCTCCGTTCCCGTCGTCCCCCTCGTCCCGGAGGAGAGGGGGAGGGCACCGCCGGGTCCGTCCCGGTGGGCGTTCTTCTGCGCCCCGGTGCAAGGGGTTCGGTCCGCCGCGCCGGAGGTCACGGCCCGCGGTCCGTGCAGCAGCGTGCGCACGGCGGCGGAAGCGGCCGGCCGGCGCCGGGGCGTCCGGCCGCGGCCACCCGACCGCATCAGGGCGACCCCGGCCGGCACCCCCAGCAAGGCCGTCCAGGCACCGGCCGGCGTCTCCACGGGCGCCAGCGCCAGCCGGGCCGGGACATCGGCGACCGTCACGACGACGGCACCCCACACGGCGGACCACGGAAGCCAGCGCACCGCTCCCGCCGCGGGGTTGAACCGTCGGGCCAGGTGCGGGGCGAGGAATCCCACCCACGCGACGGGTCCGCACACGGCCGTGACGGGCGCGATCAGCACGACGGCGATGGCCAGCGCGGCCAGCCGCGCCCGCTGGGCGCGCACGCCCAGGGCCGCCGCGTCCTCGTCGCCCAGCCGCATCACCGAGAGCACCGGCGCGCACAGCACGAGGGCGGGGGCCGCGACGAGCAGCCACGGCCACAGTCCGCTCACGTCCTCCCAGGTCCGGGCGGAGAGGGAGCCCAGCAGGTAGCGGTAGACGAGCTGGAGGTCGAGCTGGTCGGCCATGACCATCAGGACGAGCAGTGCGGCCTGCAGGGCGGCAGCGACCGCGGCGCCGGTCAGCAGCACCGCGGACGGGCTGCGCCCCAGCCCGGCGGCGAGCAGTGTGAGCCCGCCGCCGAGCGCGGCTCCGCCGATGGCCAGCAGGGGCTGGACGGCGGCGGGCAGTGACAGGGCCAGCACCAGCGGCGCGGCCACCCCCAGCGCGGCCCCGGACGAGACACCCAGCATCTCCGGCACCGCCAGGGGGTTGCGCAGCGCCTCCTGGAGCACGAGCCCCGCCGCGCCCAGACAGGCTCCGGCGATCAGCGCCAGCACCAGTCGGGGTACGCGCAGTTCGGTGACGACGATCCCGGCGAGCGTGGTGTCCCCGTCCAGCACCGCACCGGCAAGCCGGTGCGGTGGGACGTAGGGGGTGCCGAGGCTCAGTGCGCACATCGACGAGACCGTCAACAGCACGGTCACGAGGAGTGGTTGCCACCCCCGCGCGCGGGGCGAGGGCCACCGGGCCCGTGCCGCCGTGCGGTCCGCCGCGGCGGGCGCCGAGAGGGGCACCCTCACCGCAGCGCGGCCGTGGCCTCGTCGAGGACGATGCCCAGGGAGCGGGTGCCACGCCCCTTGGCCCACACCTCTGGGTTCACCTCGTGGACGTCGCCGTTCCGCACGGCCGGGATCTTGCTCCAGAGAGGGTTCCCGGCCAGCTTCTCCGACAGTTCGCCGTCCGCGTCGCCGAAGCTCATCGTCTCGACGAACAGCACGTCCACGCCTTGGGCGAGGATCTCCTCGAGGCTGTAACTTCCTTCCACACCACGGGACTTCCACGGGTAGTCAGCGATCTTGGGGAACAGGCTGGCGGCCACGTCGCCCTCCGGGGTCGCGACGCCGAAGTTCTCGTCACTGCCGTAGATGATGAGGGCGGTCTTCTCGCTCGGGGCCTTCTCGGCCCCGGCGAGCCTGGTCCGGAAGGTCCTCTCGGCCTTCTCCCCCTCGGCGGTGCGGCCGGTGAGCGCGGCGAGGTCGCGCAGGTACCCCACGCTGTCCTGCCACGTCTCGGGCTGCATGGCCCAGAACGTGGTGGCACCCTTCAGCGCCGGGGCGAGTTTGCCGTGGGTGTCCCCCAGGCCGATCACCAGATCCGGCTTGTGGGAGAGGATCGCCTCCACCTCCGGGGCGATGAACCCGCCGGGTATGACGTCGGCCTCCTTCGCCTTCTCCTCCCCGAGGAAGCCCGGGTGGGCGAGCAACGCGCTGTTGGTGGCCGTCGGGACGATGCCCAGTTCGGTCAGGATGTCGTCGCAGAGCGCGAACAGGCAGACGATCCGCTCCGGCTTTCCGTCCAGGGAGATGTCGACGCCGTTCGTGTCGGTCAGCTCCGTCGTCGCCTTGATGGGTTCGACGGTGACCTCGGTCCTCGCGGCGGTCCTGGCCCGGTCGCCCGCGGGTTCGCCGGACGACGCTCCGCAGCCGACCAGGACGGAACCCACCACCGCTGCGGTGATCCAACTGCGGACGAATCTCGACGGTGAGCGCAGCATCGACGCCCTCGCTTCTTCTCAGGGACCGGGAACGCACCGAAGATACATGATAATCGTTTTCACAAGACCGGTTTTCTGGAGGAACCCATGCGCGCTGCCGCCGCCGTACTGCTCGTCTCCGACCACGTGGACGGCTCCGTGCACGTGCTGACCGTGCCGGACGGCACGTGCACGGGACGCCTGACGGGTCGCCACCTCTCCGAACACGCCGGGTTCCTGGCGCTGCCGGGAGGGCGGGTGGCCTGTGTCGACGACCGGCGGGGGGAACTCCTGGTGCTCGACCCCTTCGGCGAGGAGCTCGTGGAGTCCGCGGTCCCGGTCGCCGTGCCGGCCGAGCACCTCGCCTGCGACCCGCCCGGTCGCCGGCTGGCAGTCACGACCGGTTTGGGCAGGAACACCGAGCCGTGGTCGGACCTGCTGACGGTCGTCGACCTGGACACCGGGGGAACCGCACGGGTGCGCACGCGTGCCGGCGAACCGGGCGTGACGGTGCTGGGCGACGTCGATCCGCTGGTCGTACTGCGGCACCGGGAACCCGGGGCACTGGCCGTCCACCGGTTCGCGGACCTCCTCGCGGCTCCGCCCGGCTGCCCGGCGGTCACGCCTCACGCACTCCTGCCGCTGCCGGACGACGGACACGGGGACGCCCAGGCACCCGGCTCGGGCCATGTGTTCGCGGCCACGAGCGAGGGCGTCCACCGGGCGCGGAGGGAGGGCGACACGCTCGTGGCCGAGGCGGTGATCCCGTGGGAGTCACCCGCCCGGGGCTGGTACCTGCGCCTCGACACCCGCCGGCAGGCGCTGTGGACCACGCTGCGCGGTGGTGTCCCGGACCCGCTGAGGTGGCCGGAGTGGACCAACCAGGCATGGCGCCACGAACTGGGGACGGGCCGTACGCTCCTCACGGACCTCGGCCACGGCCTGGTCTTCCGGCTGGCCCTCACCCGGCGCCACACCGCCTTCACCCGCGTCCACCCCGACGGTGACGAACTGATCCTCCTGGACGCCCACGACGGCGTCCGGCGCTTCGCCCTGCCCGCCATGGAGGGCGCTCCGCGTCGCGGCGGCACTCCCTGGGAGGGAGTCCAGCGCCGCGCGGTGGCCGCCTCACCGGGTTCCGACTGGGTCGCCGTCACCCGCGGCGGCCACGGCGAAGTGCACGTCGTCGACGCGCGGACGGGCCGCGAGGCGAACCGTCTGCGGCTGGGCACACCGCTGCACCACGGCGGCCACCTGATGCTGCGTACCCGGAGCGACGGCGCCGACGGCGATCCCGTGGGCCGGTGACAGGGAACGGCGCTCCCGGTCCCGTCGAGAGGCCGCCCCCTCGACCGCGTACACCATGTCCCCGCACACGACCGGGTCCCGCATGCCCGACTCGTCTTCGGTCCGCAGACGAGTCGGAGAAACCCTCAGGACTGGTCGGCGTCGTCGTGGTGAGGCGTGTGCCACTGCGGCACGTTGTCCATGGCGCTTCCCGAGCCGTATTGCGAACGGGAGATCACGCTGAAGCTGCCGTCCGTCTCCAGCACCACCGCGCGTACCAGCTCCAGTGCCCCGGTTCCCTGGGCACGGATCGCCTGCCGCACTTCGTCGGGTGTGACCCGTTGACGTCGCATCGCCTCATGGAGCATGCGGCCCTCGCGCAGCAGCAAGGTCGGCTCGGCCTTCACCAGCCGGCGAACACCCCGGAAGCGGACCGAGGCCCAGGCGGTGACGAACTGCAGCACCACCAGTGAGCCGAACGCCAGGGCCCCTTCCCAGAGGGCCACCTGCCGGTTGAGCAGGATGGTGGCCAGGGTCGATCCCAGCGCGACCGTGACCACCAGGTCGAAGGCGTTCATCTTCGACAGTGTCCGCTTGCCCGACGTGCGGACCGCGGCGATGAGGATCAGGTAGGCCGGCCCCGCCACGACGAGTACGCGGACGAGTTCGTTCCAGGAATCGAAGAACACGGTTCCACCGGTACCCCGCGCGAGGGTTTCTCCCACAAGGAGCACGGCCCGGTGGCCGATCCCGCAGGTCGGTGACTGCCTTCCTCGAGGTCCTCCGGCCGGTCCCCGACCGCCCTCGTGCCAGACCGGGGCACGCGCCCCGCTCCCCCGCCCCGGCCTGCGGCCGGCTCACGGGCGGTGCACACCATCCGCCATCCGGCCCGCACCAGTACCGTCAGGAGCGTGCGGGTTCCGGGGCGTTCCAGCGATCTGCCGCACACCGGGCCCGGCCACCGGCCCAGCGCCCCCCGCACTGCCCCGGCCGCTGGGCCGGTGGCCGTCGCCACGGACAACGCGGTGGGCACCGAATCGGCGAGGGCGGGCACCACGGGCACGTCCCGGGACCGTCACCGGCGGGCTCGTTCCACGGTTCCCCCGGCGCTCCGGGCGACCGCTCGGCGGTAGAGGGTCAGGCCGGGGGCCGCGGTGATGCCGTGCACAGCGGTGCTGGCCGCGACGACCAGCGTTCCGGCTGCCAGGACCCTGGGGTCGATGTCGAGCCGGCGGGCCTCCATGGTCAGGTAGAACAGGGCCGAGACGCCGATGGGACCGAACCAGCCCAGAAAGACGGCGTCCCGCCAGGGCAGGGACAGAGGGCGTTTGAGGGCGAGCAGGATCGGCAGACGGCGCATCAGCAGTACACCGAGCACCAGCAGGATGCTGCGCCACCAGCCCAGATCGCCCCACTCACGCCAGGGGATCGCAGCTCCGAGAAGCACGAACAGCGGCAGGACGAGGAAGCGGTTGATCGCTTCGTCGATCATGTTCTCACTCGCTCGTTCATCCATCGAGGTGACCGCGTTGAAGGCCAGGCCGCTGATGAAGACGGCCAGAACGCCGTCGATGCGCAGAAGCCCGGAGACGCCCAGCACGAAGAGGGCCAGCAGCAGGGTGTACACCAGCAGAGGGCCGGAGGAAATGCTTCCGCCGCTCTCCGCTGTGCGCAGCACTTTTCCGCCCAGCCAGCCTGCTGCCGCTCCGAGGCCGACGGCCCCCAGTACCTGCCACAGGGACTCCGTAAACGCTCGCGTTCCCGTCAGCGGCCCGGCGATCGCCACAGCGGCGAGCACCAAGGGCAGAGCGAGCCCGTCGTTGGCGCCCGACTCCAGGGAGAGCAACTGCCGGGTCCGGGCGGCGATCCCCTTCTCGGCGGGCTCGCCGGTGACGACACCGGAGGCGAGTACGGGGTCGGTCGGGCACAGAGCCGCTCCCAGCAGCGCCGCCGCACCGAGGCCGAGACCGAGTACGACAGCCGACACCACCGTGGTGAGCAGTGCCATCCCGGCCATGGCCACGATCAGCAGGACGAGCAGTGGTCTCCCCCGCGCCCGCACGTCACGGAACGGATAGCGCAGGGCCACGGACATGACCGAGACCGCCAGCAGCAGACGGGAGGCCTCGTGCAGTTCCTCGTTCCCCTCCACCACTGTGGGCAGGTCCACAGCCCCCAGCACCTCCGGGCCGAAGACCACCCCTGTCAGCAGGGCCAGGAGCGGAGCGCTCAGCGGCGCGCGCCGAAGCGGCCCGGAAAGCGTCGCCACCACCAGTGCCAGGGCACCGACCACCGCCAGCAGGACGTTCAGCATGCCCGTCCGGTTGCCCGGTTCTGAACGGGATATGCCCTTTCAGGCCGTCGGTCCTCCTGCCGGTCACCCGATCAGTCGTCCGGCACCGCTCCCCAGCCGGCGTTCCGCCCGGGACGAGGAGGAACCGCATCGGCCTCACACCCACCCTGCCGTGACGGCGCTCGGAGCCGGCCGAGGCCGTGCACCGGCAGACACGCTTTTACCGCACCGGCTCGGGTGCCACCCGGACACCGCACCGAACGACAAGGCGCCGGCGAACGGCCGGCTCCTACGAGAGCGAAGGAGCGGTCAAGCGATGGCCACTGCTGTGCAGGACATGCTGGAGACCTACCCCGCCGATCCGGGCGGGGTGGACAGGGATGCGACGGCCCGCTGCATCGAGGAATGCGTCACCTGAGCCCAGGCGTGTACCGCCTGCGCGGACGCCTGCCTGGCCGAGGAGACGGGCGGCGAGTTGACCCCATGCATCCGCACCACCATGGACTGCGCCGCCACCGCCGCGGTCCTCTCCCGTCACACCGGCTACGACGCCAACATCACTCGCGCCGTCATCGAGGCCTGCGCCACCGTCTGCAAGGCCTGCGGTGACCAGTGCACCTCCCACGCGGACATGCACGAGCACTGCCGTGTCTGCGCCGAGGCCTGCCGCCGCTGCGAGCAGGCGTGCAACGGCCTGCTCACCGGTCTCGGCTGAACCGCTCCACGAACCGTGGCCCACAGCCACCGGCACATGGACGCCGTGGGCCTTTCGGTCCGGCAGTGGTGACCGTGAGTTGGACCAGTCCGCGCATCGGCGAAGCCTCTGGTGGCCGGGGTTTCGATCAGGACCGACCGTCGTCGCCAGAAGCTTTGTGCGTTCGCCTGCCGGTCGTCGATCGACCTGTCCCGGGCACGCCTTGCCGTATCCGGCCGGACGGCTCGCCGCCCGAAGGCGGGAGGGCGGCACGCGGTGGCGACGGCCGAGTGGGGGCTGTCGGCCCCCGCTCGCCCGGGTACGTCCGCGGGGCGGTGAGGAGGCCGCGACCACGACGTGGCTGGACGCCGCCCCCGTCCGCCGGGCGAGTCCTGCGGACGGGGACCGGAAACCGGCTCGGATTCCCGGCGACCGGCGCGAAGAGCACGTGTGCGGTGCGGCGGGCCGGTAGGTCCACCGTCGGCGACACCGCTGTCGGGGCGAACACCACTGCCCACAGGAGAGGGCCCTCGAGTCCCTCTCCGCGGCCCGCACCGATGCAGGCCCTCCCCTGCGGCCCGTGCGGCGTGGAGAGGAGAGCGCGAGGGCTCGTCGTCCTTCGCAGCCACCCTCGCGACCAGGCTCCGGCCGCTGGATTCAGCGGGTGCTCGGTGCGGTGCGGCGGGTGAGCAGGACACCCGGAGTGATCATGCCGACACCCAGGACGAAGTGCAGCCAGTTGTCGGCCGTGTTGACCGGAACGAAGTTCGCGGCACTGTCCTGGTCGATGACCAGCCCGTAAATCCACAGAACCAGGTAGATCGCGCCGCCGCCGATGAGGAAGGCTCGAGCAGTGGCAGCCGCGCGGGCCGCAGCGATGCCGACGACACCGAACAGCAGATGGACGATGTTGTGCAGGATCGACACCCGGAAGACGCCCAGGAGCTTGGCCTCGGAGTGGTGCTCGGCGAACTTCATGGTGTCGTAGTCGGTCGTGACACCGGGAACGAAGCCGAGAACGCCGATCAGGAGGAACACCGCACCGACGGCGAGGGCAGCCTGCTGCACTCCGGTCCGGCCTGCTGTGGGGGCGGCGTGGCGGTGAGCGGACATGATGGTGGTGCCCCTTCCGGGGGGGTACGGCGGCCAACGCCGCGTAGCACGATCCGTTGGTTACCTCCTTACCGCCCGATCGCCCAGCCTTCCACCGCTCAGCGCGCTGTCCGGTCCTCGGCCTCCCGTGCCGCACTCCTCTCCCGAAGTGGGTGAGTCCGGTGTTCCCGGTAGCGGAGAAGCACGCACACCCGCCCTTCCCCGTCCTTGAACCGGCGAGAATCAGGTGCGGTCGCCTGGGCCGGTCGGGGGCGGAGAGGGAGGTCGTTTCACGGCTGCCCGACGACCGATGCCGGTGGGCGGCCCCACGGACGTGACGGATGACGTGATGGCTTTTCCGGTCTCGGGCATGCGCCGTCCACGACGCGCTTGTCCGCGCTGCGCGACTACGCCCCTCCGGAACAAATCCGCCTCTCGGCCGGTTGTGCCGATATACCCTACCGGGTATGAGGGAGAAGAGGGGGAGCGCGCCGCCACCGAACCCGCAAAGGACGACCCCGAGGAGATCGCCACCGGCCCCGCCGTCGCACCGGTCGGCTCCCGGGCGACCTGCGACGACACGAAAACCCTGCGGGCACCACAGGCGGCAGGTGAGCCCACCTCGGCGGCCGGCCGGCGCGGACCGGATCGGAACACACAATACCCCTAGGGGTATCATCAAGGAGTAACCGTGGAACTGGAACTCGAGGGCGCGGACCTCAAGTCCGTACTGAACCGGCTGCGCCGCGCGCAGGGCCAGATCTCCGGCGTCATCAGGATGATCGAGGAGGGCCGCGACTGCGAGGACGTCGTCACGCAGCTCGCCGCCGCGTCCCGCGCCCTGGACCGGGCGGGTTTCGCCATCATCGCGACCGGTCTGCAGCAGTGCGTGACCGACATCGAAACCGGGCGGAAGAACAGTGAGGACACCGAGCAGATGCGCGGCCGACTGGAGAAGCTCTTCCTGTCGCTGGCGTGAGAACCGCGGGGGACGCCCGGTCCGGCACCCGCACGTCCGGGCGGCCGCGCCGCAGCGCACGAGTGGCCCACAGCCACCCGGATACCCGCTCCGGCATCGGGAACGACTGAAAGGCGAGACCATGCACTACGCCCGCACCGTGCACCTCGACACCGACTTCGCCACCACCGTGGACCGGGTGCGCGAAGCCCTCGCCGCCCAGGGCTTCGGCGTCCTCACCGAGATCGACGTCACCTCCACCCTCAAGGCCAAGCTCGACCACGACATGGAGGACTACGTCATCCTCGGCGCCTGCAACCCCTCCCTCGCCCACCGCGCCCTGGACACCGACCGCTCCGTCGGCCTGCTGCTGCCCTGCAACGTCGTCGTCCGCACCGAGGGCGGGCGCACCGCCGTACAGGCCCTCGACCCGGGCACGATGGTCGCCCTCACCGAACTCGACGCCCTGCGCCCGGTCGCCGAGGAAGCCACCCGGCGCCTCGACGCCGCCCTCGCCTCGCTGACCACCCGCACCTGACCCGGCCGCACGCGGTCGGATCAGCATCGAGCCCGCAGCCGGCCACCCGGCGGCCGGACCGGTCGCCCCGCCGGGTCGGTCGCCCCGCCATGCCGAAAGCCGGGCCGAACCGTCGCACACCGGCCCCCCACCCGCGTCAGCGACCCCGCCTGCCGCACGGCCCCTGCGTCCCGTGACGGACCTCGCACACTCGCACCGAATTCCCGCGCCGCACACGGGCCCCGGCACAGCCCTGCCCCAGTCGCGCGAGAAGGTACCGACAGACACGCCCGGAATACCCCTGGGGGTACTCGTGTTACGGTGACACACATACCCGGTGGGGTAATTTCACGGAAGGGAGATCTTCGTGTTCTTCATCGACACCATCGAGATCGAGGGCCTCGGCAACCGCCACTACCTGGCCGGTGGCCGGCAGACGGCCGTGGCGGTGGACCCGCCGCGCGACTTCGACCAGGTGCTGGTGGCGGCAGCCCGGCGCGGGGTGCGGATCACACACGTGGTGGAGACCCACGTCCACAACGACTACGTCACCGGTGGCCTGGACCTGGCGCGGGCGACGGGCGCCGCCTATCTGGTACCGGCCGGCGCGCGGGTGTCCTTCGCCCGGATCCCGGTGGCCGACGGCGACACCGTCACCGTCGATGACGGACTCGAACTGCGGGCCGTCGCCACCCCGGGCCACACCCCGCACCACACCTCCTACGTGCTGCGGGAGCAGGGACAGCCGGTGGCCGCGTTCACCGGCGGTTCGCTGCTGATCGGCACGGTGGGCCGCCCGGACCTGGTGGAGCCCCGCCTGACCGAGCGGCTGGCCCGTGCCCAGCACGCCTCCGCGCACCGTCTGGCGGCCGAGCTGCCGGACGAGACGTCCGTGCTGCCGACACACGGCTTCGGCAGCTTCTGCTCCTCGGCGCAGGCCGAGGGGGACGCCACGACGATCGGCAAGGAGAAGACCGTCAACACGGCGCTCACCACGGACGTGGACTCCTTCGTCGCCCGGCTGCTGGCCGATCTCGACGACGTCCCCGCCTACTACGCGCACATGGGCCCGGCCAACGCCGCCGGTCCGGCTCCGGTGGACCTGACGCCTCCGGCCGTCGCGGACGCCGAGGAGATCGCCGCCCGCCTCGCGGCCGGTGAGTGGGTCGTGGACCTGCGCAACCGGGTCGCGTTCGCCGAGGGGCACGTCGCCGGATCGTTCAACTTCGAGGCGGACGGGAAGATCGCCACGTACCTCGCGTGGATGATTCCGTGGGGCAAGCCGGTGACCCTGCTCGCCGAGTCCCCGGAGCAGCTGGCCGCGGCCCAGCGGGAGCTGGTCAGGGTCGGCATCGACCGGCCCGCGGCCGCCGCGACCGGCACGCCGCGGGAGTGGGTGGCCAAGGGCGGCTCCCCCGCCTCCTTCCCCCGGTCCACGTTCGCCGGACTGGCCGAACAGGACGCGGACGGGATCGTCGTGCTGGACGTGCGACGCGACTCGGAGCGGGCCGCCGGATACCTCGAGGGCTCCGTGCACCTTCCGATCCACGAGTTGCACAAGCGGCTCGGCGAGGTCCCGGCGGGCACGGTGTGGGTGCACTGCGCCGGCGGCATGCGGGCCGCGATCGCCGCCTCGCTGCTGGACGCCGCGGGCCGTGACGTGGTGGCCGTGGACGACGGCTTCGACGCCGCCGCCGAGGCCGGACTGACCCTGGTCACCGACTGAGCGGGCCCGCCCGTCCCTCCCCCCTACGACTTCTCGAGAGGTTGTGCGATGTCCCTCTTCCGTCGCGGTGAGAACCGCGTCACCGTGGACGAGGCCCACCGGCGCACCCGGGGCGCCGACGCCCCGGCCGTCCTGCTGGACGTGCGCGAGCAGACCGAGTGGGACGCCGGACACGCGCCCGGCGCGGTCCACGCGCCGCTGTCCCGCCTCGCGGCGGGAGCGGCCCTGCCGAGCGCGGCCCGGGAACGGCCGCTGGTGGTGATCTGCCGCAGCGGGAACCGCTCGCAGCGGGCCGCCTCCCTGCTGGCCGGACGCGGCGCGGAGGCGGTGGACGTCAAGGGCGGCATGACCGCGTGGGCCGCCGCCGGGCATCCGGTCGTCGACGCACGCGGGAACAGCGGCTCGGTGGCATGACGTCCCTGATTCTCGCGCTCGTCGCCGGTGCGGTCGTCGGCCTGGCCCTCGGCGGGCTGGGCGGTGGCGGCAGTGTCCTGGCGGTGCCCGCCCTGATCTACCTGCTCGGTTTCACCCCGGCTGATGCGGCCACGACCAGCCTGATCATCGTCGTCCTGACCACGGTCACGGCGCTCGCGGGGCACGCCCGGGACGGCAACGTGGCCTGGCGGACGGGGCTGCTGTTCGCGGCGGCGGGCATCGTGCCCGCGGTGATCGCCGGGGCCGCCGCCGGGCACCTCCCCCAGACGGTACTGACCGTCTCCTTCGCCGTCATCGCGGCGCTGGCCGCCCTGCGCATGCTGCGTCCCACCCACGCCGGGACCTCCGGCAGGGTGCGTCCCGGCAGGGCCGGTGCCGCGGGCGCCGGGCTCGGCACGGTGACCGGATTCCTGGGCGTGGGGGGCGGCTTCCTCGCCGTGCCGGCCCTGGTGGGTGTGCTGAACCTGCCCATGCGCCGGGCCGTCGGCACCAGCCTGCTGGTCATCATGATCAACTCGCTGGCCGCGCTCGGCGCCCGGGCCGGCACCGGAATGCACCTGGACTGGACGGTCATCGCGCCGTTCACCGCGGCGGCGGTCCTGGGCGCCTGGGACGGGAAACGGCTGTCCGCGAAGGTCCGGGGCAGGACGCTGCAGCGCCTCTTCGCCCATCTGCTGCTCGCCGTCGCCGCCCTCATGCTCGTCGACGCGCTCCGGTGACCGTGTCCGCACGGCCGGGCACCGATCGCGGCTGCGCGCCCGCACCACCGATTCCCACGACCACCACCCCTCACAGACGTCCCGCGAGGCACGGGCACACCCCCTCCCCTCGCGGAACAGCACCGACACGAAGGACGACATCGACCATGACCGCTCCCACCACCGTCGACCCCCGCCAGGCCCGCTCCCGTCTCCACGAGCTCACCGTCATCGACGTCCGTACCCCCGGCGAGTACGCCGGCGGCCACATCCCCGGCGCCCTCAACATCCCCCTCGACCAGCTGGACCGCGCCCTGCCGGACATCCGTTCCGCCGCCGATCGCGGTGAGGTCCTCGTCGTCTGCGCCTCCGGCGCCCGTTCCGAGAACGCCTGCCGGATGCTCGCCGAGAACGGCGTCCACACCGCCACCCTCTCCGGAGGCACCGGTGCCTGGGCCGCCGAGGGCCACGACCTCGACCGCCCTCAGGGGAGCACCAGGGCGACCTGGGGCATGGAGCGCCAGGTCCGCCTGACCGCCGGTTCGGTCGTCCTGCTGGGCCTGGCCCTGGGCGAGTCCGTCCACCCGGCCTTCCGGCTGCTGTCCGCCGGTATCGCCGGCGGCCTGGTCTTCTCCGCGGTGACCAACACCTGCGGCATGGCCGCCCTGCTCGCCAGGCTCCCCCACAACCGGCCCCGCAAGGCCGACCTGGACGCGACGCTGACCCGGCTGCGCAGCAGCTGACCCCGAGGCCGCGGTCCGGGACGCCCACCGTCCCGGACGCTCCCGCTTCGGCCCGGACTCGGCCGCGGAGCATGTCCGGCCGGGCCGTGGAACGCCCCGTGCACCCGAGGTGCACGGGGCGTTCCCGTCTGCTCCCGCCGGACGGGCGCAGACGCCGTGCCGACGCGTCGCCGACGACGGCCCGGCCCTGTGAGCACACGGGCATGGGGGCGGGTCCCGGCCGTTCCCCGTGGCCCGCGGAAGGGTCGGGGCTCTCGGGCGGGAGGCACGCTCGGCGTTTCGGCCACCGCCGTGGTGTGCACGGTCCTTTGCCCGGCAAGGGTCGGTGCACCCCGCATGAACCGCCCCGGCTCGAATGGAGACTCGATTTCATGAAAGGATCGAGTCATGGCACGACCTTCCCGTTACCCGCTTGAGCTCCGCCGTCGTGCGGTGCGCATGGTCGCCGAGGTGCGCGACGGCCACTCGGACGAGACGGCCGCCCTGCAGGCGGTGGCAGAGAAGCTCGACATCGGCTCCCGCGAGACGCTGCGGAACCGGGTGAAGCAGCACGAGATCGACGCGGGGACGCGTCCGGGGACGACGACGGAGGAGTCCGCCCAGCTCAAGGCGTTGAAGAGGGAGAACGCCGAACTCAAGCGGGCCAACGAGATCCTGAAGGCCGCGGCAAGTTTCTTCGCGGCCGAGCTCGACCGGCCACACACACGCTCGTAGCGTTCGTCGACGAGCACCGGGACCGCTTCGGCGGCGTCGAGCCGATCTGCAGAACCCTCACCGGGCACGACTGCAAGATCGCCCCCTCCACCTACTACGCGGCGAAGAAACGCCTCGGAACTCCCTCCGCCCGTTCCGTGCGCGACGAGGAACTCAAAGAGCGGATCCAGGGGGTCTATACGTCCAACTACCGCGTCTACGGGGCCCGGAAGATCTGGCGCGAGCTGAACCGGCAGGGGCATGCCGTGGCCCGCTGCACCGTCGAGCGCCTCATGCGCGAACTTGGCATCACCGGCGCCGTCCGCGGCAAGAGGGTGATCACGACGATCACCGACCCGGCCGCCGGTCGAGCCCCGGACCTTGTCGACCGCGACTTCGTCGCCAGTGCCCCGAACCGCTGCTGGGTCGCCGACTTCACGCACGTCGCCGCCTGGAGCGGGGTCGTCTACGTCGCCTTCGTCGTGGACACCTTCTCCCGGCGCATCGTCGGCTGGTCCGCCTCCACCTCCAAGGAGACCCAACTCGTCCTGGACGCAGTGGAGATGGCGCTGTGGCAGCGCGACCGCGAGGACCGCCCGCACACTCCAGGGCAGCTGATCCACCACTCCGATGCCGGCAGCCGGCTCAGGTTCAACCAGTCGTCGCAACGCCGGCTTGTTGGATCGACTGTAGCTGCTCGTTGAGGGCTTCGGCCGGGGTCTTCCAGCCGAGGGTCTTGCGTGGTCGGCCGTTGAGGGTGGCGGCGACGGCGTCGAGCTCGCGGCGGTCGTAGCGTGAGAGGTCGGTTCCCTTGGGGAAGTACTGCCGCAGCAGTCCGTTAGTGTTCTCGTTCGTGCCGCGCTGCCAGGGGCTGTGCGGGTTGGCGAAGTAGATCTCCAGCCCGCTGTCGATGCACAGTTGAGCGTGCTCGGCCATCTCCGAGCCCTGGTCCCACGTGAGTGTCCTGCGCAGCTGCTCGGGCAGTGAGGTGATTGTGGTGGCGATGGCATCCCGGACCGCTGTGGCCCCGTGTCCGGCCAGTGCCGGGCCGTTCTTCTCCCGGGGCCCGCCGTGGCCGGGCATCGGGGGCAGGTGCAGCAGCATCGTGAACCGGGTAGTGCGTTCGACCAGCGTGCCGATCGCCGAGCTGTTCAGCCCGATGATCAAGTCGCCCTCCCAGTGTCCGGGGACCGCCCGGTCCTCCACCTCGGCCGGCCGCTCGCTGATCTTCACCTCGTCGGTGACGAACTTCTTGCCCCGTCCCTGGGTGCGGGCCCGGGGAACCCGCAGGGCGCGTCCGGTGCGCAGGCAGGCGGACAGCTCGCGCCGCAGCCCGCCCCGGCCCTGGATGAACAGCGCCTGGTAGATGGCCTCGTGCGAGATACGCATCGTGTCGTCCTCGGGGAAGTCGAGCGGCAGGCGGCGGGCGATCTGCTCGGGGCTCCATGCCGTCCCCCACCGCCGGTCCGCCCTGCGGCCGTGCCGCCGCTTCTTCCACGGTACTTCCGGGCCGGCCACCTCGCTGCCGTCCTCCGTACGCACTGTCCCGGCCAGCCGGTCCTGCACCCACTCCCGCAACCGCGGATTCTCCTTGAGCTTGCAGGGCTTGGGGCGGCGAGCCTGCCGGTCCGCGTGCCACTGGGCGACCGAGGCACGATAGTCCAGCCTCCCGCCACGGGTGGCGGCATTGCGCCGCAGCCCACGCGAGATCGTCGACGGCGAGCGCCCCAGCTCCCGCGCGATCTCCCGCACCCCGTGGTCCTTCGCGCACAACAACGCGATCTCTTCACGCTCGGCAAACGACAGGTAGCGGCCCGAGGGCTCGTCCAGGTTGATCGGCGGCATACCGCCACCCTCACGAAACCACCGCGGCCCAAGCGGCTGCGACACTCCGCAGACGACGGCGGCGTCCTCGCTGGACAGCCCCTCGGCGATCCTTCGCCAGAACTGCCGCTTCTCGCGCGTCCGGTTCACCGGTGGGCGCCCCGGCGACCGCAACGGTGGACGGCCTGCCCGAAGTGCTGCACGAGCTCGTCCCTGTGCCACAACAACCTCCCAGGTCATGGAGGTGTTGCGACGACCGATTGAATCCGCCC
>NZ_BBNN01000018.1 GCF_000829695.1 Streptomyces sp. NBRC 110035
TGGAACCACTGGGGGTGCTGGTGGACCCAGGGGTGGTCGGGGGAGCACTGGAGGGCGAGGTCCAGGGCGATCTCCAGTCCGTGGTGGGCCGCCCGGCCGACGAACCAGGTGAAGTCCTCGAGGGTGCCCAGCCGGGGGTGGACGGTGTCGTGGCCGCCCTCGGGGGAGCCGATGGCCCAGGGGACGCCGACGTCGTCGGGGCCGGCGTCCAGGGTGTTGTCGGGGCCCTTGCGGAAGGTGGTGCCGATGGGGTGGATCGGGGGGAGGTAGACGACGTCGAAGCCCATCGCGGCGATGGCGGGCAGTCGGCGGGCGGCGGTGCGGAAGGTGCCGTGCGGTTCGTCCGCGGTGCCCTCGGAGCGGGGGAAGAACTCGTACCAGGACCCGAACAGGGCACGCTCGCGCTCCACCAGCAGCGGCATCGGGTCGCTGCTGGTGACCAGGTCCCGCAGCGGGTGGCGGGCCAGCACCGCGTCCACCTCCGGCGTCAGCCCCGCCGCCAGCCGGATGTCGTCGGGCAGGCAGTCGTCCCGGAGCGTCTTCGCCGCCGCGAGCACGAGGGAGCGGCCGTCGCCCTCGGGTACTCCGGCGGCGGCCCGCTCGAACAGGTCGCCACCCTCCTCCAGCACCAGACCCGTGTCGATCCCCGCCGGCACCTTGACCCGCGCGTGGCGCCGCCAGGTGGTGACCGGATCGCTCCAGGCCTCCACGGTGTACGTCCATCGGCCCACCGCGTCCAGGGCGATCTCCGCGCCCCACCGGTCGGTGCCCGGCGCCCGTTCACGCATCGGCGTGAACGGCCCCCGTCGGCCCTCCGGATCCCTGAGGACGACCCGGGCGGCCACCGCGTCGTGCCCCTCACGGAACACGGTCGCCGACACCTCGAACGACTCCCCGACGACCGCCTTCGCCGGCCGTCTGCCGCATTCGACGGCCGGCCGGACATCCCGCACGGGGATGCGTCCGATGGTCCTGGTCGCCTTCATGGGTCTGTACCTCCGCCGTGCTCGACACCGGGCCACGCCCGGTCGTGGGACGAGATGGAGGCGGGAAGGCCCTTTACCTTCCCGCCGGGGACCGCCGCTCGACCGCCGGCGGACCCCACCTGACCGCGGTGGCCGAACGGGGCCGGTCGTTCTGTTCCCGCAGGTGAGTGGAGGGACCGGCGCGCAGGTACCGTTCGGCAGCCTCGGCCGCCTCCCGCGCGCAGCGCTTGCCCATCAGCACACAGAGGGTGTGGCCCGAGTCCTCGAACGTCGTCCGTACCGTGCGGTCGGTGGGGGTGGCGAGCATCACGCGTTCCCAGGCCCGGTAGCGACGCAACTGCCGGGCGACTTCGGCTCTGGCAGGTAGCAGCATGGCGCCGTTCACCTTTCCGTGGCTCGTTGGGGAGACGTTTCCTCCGGTGGTCGGACGGCGGCCGTGTGCGCGGAGGGCACGGTCCCGTGACGGCGACCGAGGGGCTTTCACACATGGTGCATGATCGGTAACCGTGCGTCCTGTTGGGCCGTGGTCCGGTGCGGCGGGCCGGGCGGTGTCCGGGGCCGGCGTGAACCGCGCCCGTCCGGCGCATCGGCCACCCCGGCCGTGTGCTCGTGTTGCACGGATGGACCAACCCGGTCACGCTGATGGTGACTCAGGAGCGCCAACCGCTCACATTTCGTGTTCGGGGCTCGTCCGCAGGGACGAGGGGAAATCGGGAGCTTCGCGGTGAGGAGCCAACGACGATGAAGACCGCAGTGCCCTGCTACTACCACCTCGACGTGGAAGTCAGCCCGGAGCGCGTGGAGCAGGTCAGCCGCATTCTGGCCGCCCACCTCCGGCACTGGGACCTGGAGAACCTGATGGAGCCCGTCTGTCGCGGCACCGAGATGCTGCTGCGCGCCATCGACGAGCACGCCACCGACAAGAACACGTCGATCGAGATGTGGTGGAACGGACAGCACCTCATCACCGCCATCGGGGACCACGACCGCGCTCTGCGCCCCGACCAGGAACTGCGCGGCTGCCTGGAGCACATCGCCGCCAGCAGCGACGGCTGGGGCTGCTGCGCCACCGCGACCGGCAGCAGGGTCATCTGGTTCTCGCAGCGGGCCCGCGCCGACGAACGCGTCCCGCTCGTGCCGACCACGCCGGACTCGAGGGTGAGCGAGGGCCTGGACCTGCCCCGCGTGGTCACCGTCGCCCAGCTGGCCGGCCTGGTGCGTGCCTCCGCCGGCCTTCTGGAGGCAGCCCGGTGACCCGGAGGAACCCCGGACGAGGGGCGCCCGCGTGGAGCGGGCGCCCCTATCCGCTGGGTGCGGTCCATGACGCCGGGGGCACCAACTTCGCGCTGTTCAGCGAGGTCGCCGAAGGCGTCGAACTCGTCCTGGTGGACGACTCCGGCCGCCACACCACCGTCCCGCTGACCGAGGCCGACGGCTTCGTGTGGCACGGCTACCTGCCCGGCGTCGGCCCGGGCCAGCGTTACGGCTACCGGGTGCACGGGCCGTGGGCACCGGCCGCCGGGCACCGCTGCAACCCGGCGAAGCTGCTCCTCGACCCGTACGCCACGGCCGTCGACGGGCAGATCGACAACCACCCCTCGCTCTACGAGCGCCGGCCCGACGGCCCCGACCCGGCCGACAGTGCCGGACACACCATGCTGGGCGTGGTGACCGACCCGGCGTTCGACTGGGGCGAGGACAACGGCCCCGGCCGTCCCTACGCCGACACGGTGATCTACGAGGCCCACGTCAAGGGCATGACCCGCACCCACCCGGACGTTCCCGCCGAACTGCGCGGCACCTACGCCGGACTGGCGCACCCGGCGGTGGTCGACCATCTGACCTCGCTGGGCGTCACCGCGGTGGAGCTGATGCCGGTGCACCAGTTCGTCCAGGACGGTGTGCTGCAGAGCCGGGGCCTGGCCAACTACTGGGGCTACAACACCATCGGCTACTTCGCCCCGCACAACGCCTACGCCGCCCACGGCACCCGCGGACAGCAGGTCACCGAGTTCAGGACGATGGTCCGGACCCTGCACGCGGCAGGGCTGGAGGTCATCCTGGACGTCGTCTACAACCACACCGCCGAGGGCAACGAGAAGGGTCCCACCCTCTCCTTCCGCGGCATCGACAACTCCGCGTACTACCGGCTGGTGGACGGCGACTGGTCGCACTACTACGACACCACCGGTACCGGCAACAGCCTGCTGATGCGCCACCCCTACGTACTCCAGCTGATCATGGACTCGCTGCGGTACTGGGTCACCGAGATGCATGTCGACGGCTTCCGCTTCGACCTCGCGGCCACACTGGCCCGGCAGTTCCACGAGGTGGACCGGCTCTCCGCGTTCTTCGACCTCATTCAGCAGGACCCCGTGATCAGCCGCGTCAAGCTCATCGCCGAACCGTGGGACGTCGGCGAAGGCGGCTACCAGGTGGGCAACTTCCCGCAGCTGTGGTCGGAGTGGAACGGCAAGTACAGGGATGCCGTAAGGGACTTCTGGCGCACCGAGCCGCACACGCTCGGTGAGTTCGCCTCCCGCCTCACCGGTTCCTCCGACCTGTACGCGCACAGCAGGCGACTGCCCCGTGCCAGCGTCAACTTCGTCACCGCGCACGACGGTTTCACCCTGCGCGACCTCGTCTCGTACAACGACAAGCACAACACGGCCAACGGTGAGGGCAACCGGGACGGCGAGAGCCACAACCGGTCCTGGAACAGCGGGGCGGAGGGCGACACCGACGACCCGTCCGTACTCGAACTGCGAGCCCGCCGACAGCGGAACTTCCTTGCCACGCTGCTCCTTTCCCAGGGCATCCCGATGCTCTCGCACGGCGACGAAGTGGGCCGCAGCCAGCACGGCAACAACAACGCCTACTGCCAGGACAACGAGATCTCCTGGATAGACTGGAAGCCGACCGTGGAGCAGCGAGCCCTGCTGGACTTCACCCGGCGGGTCATCTCCCTGCGGATCGCCCACCCCGTGCTGCGGCGCCGCCGCTTCTTCCACGGCGGGCCGGCCTCCCGTGCGGGCCGGGGCCTGCCCGACCTGGTGTGGCTGCTGCCGGACGCCGAGGAGATGACCGACGTCGACTGGCGGCGCCCGGACGCGCACAGCGTCGGCGTCTTCCTCAACGGCGACGCCATCGCCGAACCGGACCCGCGGGGCCGGCGCCTGGTCGACGACTCCTTCCTGCTGCTGCTCAACAGCCATGGGGAGCCGGTGGACTTCCGCCTTCCGGCCGCTGCCTACGGCGAGCGCTGGACGGCGCTGATCGACACCGCCGACCCGGACGGCGTCCCCGACGAATCCGAGCACAAGGCCGGTACCGGGCTGACCGTGGACTCGCGCAGCCTGGTGCTGCTGTCCCGGCCGTCGCAGACCGGGAAGTGAGGGACCGCGGTCCTCTCGGGGAGAGGTGCCCGAAAGGACCGCGGGCGTCCGGCCGCCGGGATCAGCGGCCGCGGCGCGCGGTCACCGTGAACAGGGCGCCCTCGTTGTCGCGCAGCACGGCCTCGTCGTCGCGCAGGGCCACCACACTGCCTCCGTGCCGCTCGGCGGCGTCGGCACAGACCTCGACGTCCGTCACGGTGAAGTGCACCTGCCAGTGCGGCCGGATCGTCGGATCGGGCGCCGATCCCAGCGCCCCCGACTGGATGCAGGCGAGTACCTGCCCGTCCCCGCGCAGCACCACCTCGTCGCCCTCGTAGACGACCTCCGTGCGGCCGTCCCCCGTCGCCCCCCAGTCGAAGACCTCGCCGTAGAAGATGGCGGCGTCCAGGGCGTCCCGGGTGTGCAGCCTGATGAAGGAGGGCTGGGAGCGCTGCCAGCTGAGCCAGCCGGTGGACAGCTCGCCCTCCCACACCCCGAAGGTCGCGCCGTCCCGGTCGGCCAGCAGCGCCGCGCGCCCGGGGGGCAGCGAGATCGGGCCGACCGCCAGCGTGCCGCCGCGTTCCTGCACCCGCGACACCGCCTCGTCCGCACTGCGGGCGGCGAAGTACGGGGTCCAGGCCACCGCCATCCGCCACATGTCGGCGACCGCGGCGACGCCCGCCACCGGCGTGCCGTCCTTCAGGGCGAGCCGGAACCGCTCGCCCAGGCGGGCCGGGCGCCACCGCCAGCCGAGGACGGCCCCGTAGAACTCCTCGGTCGTGCCGAGGTCGCGGCTGGTCAGACTCACCCAGCAGGGCGTCCCGTACACGGAGTGCGTCGAGAAGACGTCCGTCGCACCGGAGGGGGAGGGCATGTCGTGGTTCGTCACAGTCGCGTCCCGATCGCTGTTCTCGTCGGCCTGGCAGGCATCCGTGGACTCCAGTGTCCGGCCTGTAGGGCTCAGGGCGCCTGCCGAGTACCCCGGTGATGGTGCCCGGACCGGCACGGAGGGGACCCGCGAACACCCCCGGTGGCACAGGATGGCACGAGTGACGACGATGGAGGAGCCGGACACCCGCCGAAGGCACCCGGACACAGGTGCGGGCGGCCCGGGAGCGGTACACCGGACCCGGAGGTGACCATGCCCACGGACGGGGAAGCGGACCGGATCCTTCAGCTGGAGGAAGAGGTGCAGCAGCTGAAGGAGGCGGTCGTCTCGCACGCGGTGGTGGACCAGGCGATCGGCGTGGTCGTCGTCCTCGGGCGGGTGTCGCCCGACCAGGGGTGGACGGTGCTGAGGGAGGTCTCCCAGCACACCAACGTCAAGCTCCGCGACATCGCCGGGACGATCGTGGCCTGGGGGCGCACCGGTGTGCTGCCGCCCGGAATCCGGGCGGAGCTGGAGAAGACCCTGGACCGGTTCAGCCGGCCTCCGTCCGCAGCTCCTCGCGCACCTGGGCGAAACAGCTGCTGAGCAGCCGGGACACATGCATCTGCGAGATGCCGAGCAGTTCCGCGATGCTGCTCTGCGTCATGCCCCGGAAGAACCGCAGATAGAGGATGAGCCGCTCGCGCTCCGGAAGCGCCTCGAGGCAGGGGCGGACCGCCACCCGGTCGACGACCGTGTCGTAGGCGGGGTCCGGGCCGCCGAGCGAGTCCCCGAGCGCGTACCCGTCCGTGCCCGGCATCTCCGCCTCCAGCGACAGTGCGGTGAAGCACTCCAGGGCTTCCGTGCCGGTGCGCACCTCGTCCTCGGTCAGCTGCGCGTACGCGGCGATCTCGGCGGTCGTCGGGGCCCGGCCGGGAGTGGTCTGTGCCAGCTCCTTGGCGGCGTGCCGCACCCGGTTGCGCAGGTCCTGGACGCGGCGCGGCACGTGCAGGGTCCACATGTGGTCACGGAAGTGGCGCTTGACCTCCCCGGTGACGGTCGGGACGGCGTACGCCTCGAAGGCGGTGCCGCGCGCCGGGTCGTAGTGGTCGACTGCCTTGACCAGGCCCAGGGCCGCCACCTGGTACAGGTCCTCCAGCGCCTCGCCGCGCCCGCGGAAGCGTACGGCGATCCGCTCGGCCATGGGCAGCCAGGAACGGACGAGTCCGTCCCGCAGTGCCTTGCGCTCGGGGCCCTCCGGGAGCCGGGCGAGGCGGACGAAGTCCTGGGCGGTGTCCGGTGCGTCGTGGTGAGGGTGCGGCTTCGTGGTGCTGCCGGCGATACGCATGTCGCGCACCTCCCTGAGCAGGTGCCGGGTGGACGGGCACCGTGGGAGCGCGAGCTCGGACCACACGGAGGAGACCCGGGGGCGGCGAGCCGGTTCCCACGGTCGTGCCTCCGGTCCGAAGCACTGGACCTCTCATTCCCCCTCGCCGCCGTGGTGAAACGGTTTCCCGAATTCGGCGCGGGGAACAGTGCGAGGATTTCGGGAATCGCGCGCTGTGAAACCGGGGGAATTCGGCATGCCGAATTGCGGAGGGCGACCGGGGCGCTACGCCGCTGGGGACGTGCCGCGTTCCGGCGGTACGGTTCGCGCACGCCCCGGTCCGGTGATCGCCGGGCCGGGTGCGGCGATCACCGTGGACGACGTGATGTGCGGCACGCGCCGCGCGGGCCGGGGCGGCCGGTCCGGCGGATCGTGCCAGCGCAGCGCTTGATCGGCGGGCGGCGGGGACGAAGTGCCTGACCACGGCGCATTCCGCTCATTTGACAGCGCGCCGAGCCCACAGATAGGAAGCAGCGACAGAAGTCGAGAGGGTGCACCGTGTACGAGCCGAACGTGGTCGGGGACTGGCAGGAGTACGACGAACATCCCGGTCTGCGGGTCCGTGTCCACCGTCTGGAGCCGGGCGAGCCGCCCCGGGGACGGGACGACGCCGCCGCAGGGCTGACGTACTTCAGCGTCCGCGTGACCGTCGAGAACCGCGGCGGGCGGAACGTCGGAATTCACCTCGAGGACGGCCAGATCGACGTGCGGATCGGTCCCGAGGGGGAGGGTGCCCTCCTCGACTGGCGCAACTCGCAGTTCATCGAGGGATTCGACGTCTATCCGCTGCGCCGCGCCACCGCCGTGCTCTACGCGGCCGGACCCGAGGCGTCCCTGAGCCACGTCGACGTCCAGGTACAGCTGCGGGTCGACGAGGAGTGGACCGGTCGTCGCCTGTGGTCCGGCGGCATCGGCGCGCACGAGGGACCCGCCGGGACCCCGTCGGGCGGGGTCCGGGAAGGTCTTGCGCAGCAGATCGGCGTGTTCCTCCAGGAGCAGGCCGAGGAGGGCAGCGTCTGACGGTGTCAGTGCGGGATGCCGTCGATGATCTCGCGGGCGCCCTGACGCAGCAGGGCGACGGCGACCGAGGTGCCGAGTGTCGCCGGATCCAGCCGGCCGGCCCACTCGTGGGCGTTCAGCCGCACCTTGCCGTCCGGGGTGAAGACACAGGCCCGCAGCGACAGTTCGCCGCTCCGTTCGACCTGCGCGTACCCGGCGATCGGGCTGTTGCAGTGTCCCTGCAGTACGTGCAGGAACATGCGCTCGGTGGTGGCCTCCCGATGTGTGTCCGGATGGCCGAGGGCGCTGACCGCGTCGATGAGGGGCGTGTCGTCCTCACGGCACTGGAGGGCGAGGATGCCCGCGCCGATGGGCGGCATCATCGTCTCGGGGGAGAGGACCTCGCTGATCACGTCGCGGCGGTCGATGCGCTGCAGGCCGGAGACCGCGAGCAGCAGCGCGTCCGCCTCGCCGGCGGCGAGCTTCGCCAGCCGCCGGTTGGCGTTGCCGCGGAACGGTACGCACTCGAGGTGCGGATGGGATGCGGCCAGCTGCGCGACGCGGCGCACCGAGGAGGTACCGATCCGGGCCCCCTCCGGCAGCTCGTCCAGGGTGAGTCCGTCCAGGTGCACGAGGGCGTCACGGACGTCGTCCCGCTCCAGGAACGCGGCGAACACGGTGCCAGCGGGGAGCGGGCGGTCGGCGGGCACGTCCTTGACGCAGTGCACCGCGAGGTCCGCCTCGCCGGCCAGCAGCGCGGCGTCGACCTCCTTGGTGAACGCTCCCTTGCCCTCCACCTGGGACAGGTCGCCCAGCCACTTGTCGCCGGTGGTCCGCACGGGGACGACCTCGGTGCGCACGCCGGGCAGGGCGTCGGCCAACTCGACCCGGACGCGCTCCACCTGGGCGAGCGCCATGGGCGAGTCGCGGGAGACGATACGGATCAGTTCGGGGACGGACATGGCGACACGATAGACCCTTCGGCCCGAGTGCCGGCGCAGGGCGGGCCGGTTCGGGAGTCCGGGGCGACGAATGCGTCCGGACTCCCTTGGGGACATGGCCGGATGACGCGTGATCAGGCGTTCGGGCCCGGAGGGGTTCCGGGCTCAGGCGTTCGGGTCGAACGGGATGCCCGAAGGCTTCGCCGCGGCGAGATGGGAGGCGAAACTCCCGTCCTTGAGACCGAAGTGGGCACTGCCGAAGTTGTGCTGGACGAGCTTGTCGCGCAGCCCGGCCGGATAACCGTTCCAGCCGACCAGCGGCGGGTACTGCCAGGTGCGCTTGTGGTTCTCCGGCGGTTCGTCGCCCGCGCTCGCGAGCCGGAAGCAGTGCGTGCTGATGCCGTCCTTGTGGTACACGATCTTCGGGTGCGTCCCGTCGAAACGGACCGCCGACCTGGCGTGGACCGAGAACGAGCCGTGGTTGGAGGTCGAGACGTACTGGGCCGTGCCGTTCTGCACCCACACCACGACATGCTCCCAGTCGTGGCGGTGGCCGCCGAGGCTGACGCCCGGCAGCGCCTGGTCCTTCTCGAAGTACAGGGCGTAGACGATGGCGCACCAGCCGTTGTTGCACTTGGAGCGCGAGTAGCCGTTGGTGCTGTCCAGGTCCGGGGCGTCACGGCAGTTGCCGTTGAGGGCGCCCGTCGGGTTGAGCCCGGGGTTGACCGCGCCGTCCGGGCCGATCGCGGGTGTGGGGTAGCACCCGTCGGTGTCGTAGTCGTAGGCGGGCTGGAACGTCCGGTCGAGGGAGTCGGCGTCGGCCGGCAGGGCCGGCGGCGGTGCGGCGAAGGCGGTGGCGGGGAAGGCGATGACGCATGCGAAGGCGCCGGCGATGCCGGTCAGCCATCTCCTGCGGTGTGTTCGGAACGTACTCGGCGACACGGCTTCCTCCTCGGAATGCGGGTGCATCCCAACTGCTGTGGGGAGCAAAGGCGTTCAGCATCGCGGTTGAGCACGTCCATGCCAAGACTGCAGGAGCGTACTGATGGTGAAGTGCTGCCCAACACTCGTGAGGCCGCCGTCCGGTCGCTCCAGGCCGTCCGGAGCGCGGCGCCCGTGCGCCCCGTGGTCCGCGGTTACCCCCGAACGGCAACCGCCGGAGGGTGGGCGGAGCGGTACGTTCCGTGCGCCCGTGGATTGATTGAATTACGCAACGAGATGGTAAAGTGGGCGCATGCGCGCATCCCCGGTCCCCGACGTCCCCGCCTCGCCGGAAGTGGCCGAGATCGAACGGGCGCTCATGCGCATCACCTATCTGGGCTCCCGCGCCCGCCAGCACGAACGTCTGATGGCCCTGGCGGGCGTCCCCCTGGACCGGGCGGCCGTCGCGCTGCTGCGGCAGGCGGCCGACACCGAACCGCTGCGGCCGGGCGAGCTGGCCGCCCGCCTGGGCGTGGAGGCGTCACACGTCACCCGCACCGTGCAGCAACTGCAGAAGTCCGGCCACGTCACCCGGGTCCCGGACCCCGACGACCGCCGCGCCCACCGCGTCGAACTCACCGAGACGGGCCGGGAGGCCATCACCCGCATCCGTGCGGTCGGGGCGCAGGCCATGCAGGTGGCCCTGTCGGACTGGTCTCCGGCGGAACTGCGTCAGCTCGCCACGCTCTTCCACCGCATGGTCGACGACTTCCTCGCCCATGCCGCCGAAGAGGAGGCGGAACCGCGCGGCGGCACCCCCGCCGGAGCCGCCTGACGCGTCTTCGTCCCGGTGGCTCCCCGTACTTACCGTCCGGTAATGTCGCGTGGCAGGCCACTGGAGGAGGAACCGTGTCACGGTCCGATCGCTCACCCCTGCTGCTCGCCGGCCTGCTGGCCGCCGCGGGCACCGCGCATTTCGCCGCCCCGCGCCAGTTCGACCACATCGTGCCGCGCTCCCTGCCGGGCTCGGCCCGGACCTGGACCCGTGCCAGCGGCGCCGCCGAGCTCGCGCTGGCCGCCGGGGTGGCGCTGCCGCAGACCCGCAGGGTCGCCGCACTGGCCACGGCCGCCTTCTTCGTCGGGGTGTTCCCCGCCAACGTGAAGATGGCCGTCGACTGGCGCCGCCGCCCCGCGCCGCAGCGGGCCGCCGCCTGGGGGCGGCTGCCCCTGCAGCTGCCGCTGGTGCTGTGGGCGCGGGGCGTCGCCAAGGGCGCGGAGGGCACGTCGTGAGCGGGCGCCCGGACAAGGGCGACACGGTCGAGGACTTCGCCCTGCCGGACGGGACGGGCACCGTCCGCGAACTGTCGGAGCTGCTGGCCGGGGGGCCCGTGGTGCTGTTCTTCTATCCGGCCGCACTGAGCGTCGGCTGCACCGCGCAGGCCTGCCACTTCCGTGACCTGGCCGCGGAGTTCGCCGCGGCCGGCGCACGGCCGGTGGGCATCAGCGGCGACGCCGTGGAACGGCAGGCGGAGTTCGCCGGGCGGCACTCGCTCGGCATGCCCCTGCTGTCCGACGCCGACGGTGCCGTCCGCGAGCGGTTCGGGGTGAAGCGGGGCCTCTCCCTGGCGCCGACCAAGCGTGCCACCTTCGTCATCGGGCAGGACCGCACCGTCCTCGAGGTCGTCCGCAGCGAGCTGCGGATGAACGTGCACGCCGACCGGGCGCTCGCCGCACTCCGCGACCACCGGGCATGAACCGCATCCGACGGGCGACGGACACACGGCCCACGACCGCACGCGTGGTCCGGTCGTGGGCCGTGCGCCCGTCGGAGGGCGGTGGTCAGAACTCCTCGTGGACCTCCGGGTCCCCGCCGATCCGCCGGTGCGCCCGGTCCGCGATGGTGTGCATCTGGGCGTCGTCCAGCGTGAAACCGAAGACGTCGAGGTTGGCGCGCTGCCGCCCGGGGTCGGCGGACTTGGGCACGGGCAGCGCCCCGAGCTGGATGTGCCAGCGCAGCACAGCCTGGGCCGGGGTGACCCCGTGGGCCTCGGCGACGGCGGCCACGGCCAGGTCGTCCAGGAGCTGCGAACCCCGGCCCAGCGGGCTCCAGCTCTCGACGAGCACACCCTTGCCCGCGTGGTGGGAGCGCAGCTCCTCCTGGGGGAGGAACGGGTGCAGCTCGACCTGGTTGACCGAGGGCAGCACCCCGGTCTCCTTCTCCAGCCGCTCGATGTGGGCCGGCGTGAAGTTGGAGACGCCGATCGACCGCACGAGACCCTCCTCGCGCAGTTTGATCATGGCCTTCCAGGAGTCGACGTACCGGTCGACCCGGGGGAGCGGCCAGTGGATCAGATACAGATCGACGTACTCCAGGCCGAGACGCGCGCGGGACTCCTCGAAGGAGGCGAGGGTCTCCTCGTACCCGTGATGGCGGCCGGGGAGCTTCGTCGTCACGACGACCTCCTCGCGCGGGACACCGGCGCGGGCCACGGCACGGCCGACACCCGTCTCGTTGCGGTAGTTCGTCGCCGTGTCGACAAGGCGGTAGCCCATCTCCAGGGCCGCGGCCACGGACCGCTCGGCCTGCGCGTCGTCCATCGGCCAGGTGCCGAGACCGAGGGCGGGGAGCGTCGTGCCGTCGTTGAGCGTGTGGTTCGGGATGCTGATCACGAGGGGACCTTCCCGTTCGACAGTGTCGTCCTCCTCCAGCCTCACCGACCGGGCGGTCGACGATCAACCCGACGGGCGGGCCGGACGGACGAGACGGACGCACCCGAACCGGCGCAGGCCGGGGACGGACCGACGGAGGGGGCACACATGACGACGGGCGGGAGCGGCATGGACGGCACGAAGGGCCTCGGACAGGACACGGGTACGGGCGTCGAGGTGCGTCCGGTCGCCGGGCACACCGGCGCCGAGATCACCGGTGTCGACCTCGCGGACGGGCCCGGCGACGCCGTGATCGCCACCATCCGGGCGGCGGTACTGCGCTGGAAGGTGGTGTTCTTCCGCGGACAGCGCCTGGATCACGCCGGGCACGTGGCACTGGCCCGGCGGTTCGGCGAGCCGGTCGTCCTGCCCCGGCGGGGCAAGGCGTCGCCGCCCGGCTTCCCGGAGGTCGAGACGACCGCCGACCGGCTGGAGCTCGGCGGGCGGTTCGGCATGGAGCGCGACGAATGGCTGCGTCGCCGCCGCCACACCCTGCTGCGCGGCTGGCACTGCGACCACGGCGCCCGGACCGACCCGCCCGCCGCGACGATCCTGCGCGCGGAGGCCGTGCCACCCTACGGCGGCGACACCACCTGGTCGAACCTGGCCGCCGCCTACACCGGACTGTCCGCCCCGGTCAGGGAGTCCGCCGACCGGCTGCGCGCCGAGCACCGGCTACCAGCCCAGGTCCGGAGACGACGCCTATGTGCGCCACCTGCTGGACCACCAGACCGCCACCGAGCACCCTCTGGTGCGGGTCCACCCGGAGACGGGGGAGCGGGTGCTCTTCGTCAACGGCTACTACGTCGAGCAGATCACCGGACTGTCCCGGCCCGAGTACACGGTGCGTTTCCGGTGGGAGCCGGGCAGCGTGGCGTTCTGGGACAACCGCGCCACCATTCACCTCGCCCCCGGTGACACCGCCCACCTCGACCACCCGCGGATCATGCACCGGGTGATGCTCGCCGGTGACGTACCGGTCGGAACCGACGGCCGCCCCTCGGAGCCGATCACCGGGACCGCCCCCGGACGCTGGTGACCGACCGGCAGCTCGCGCCCGGGGACCGGTCACGTCAGCGGGATGATCACCTCGTCCTCGACCGGCGGGGCGACTTCCTGAGCGAGGTTGCCGGTGGCGGCGTGGCAGCGCAACCGGATCGCGTCCGGGCCCACGTCCAGCCGCAGGAAGCACTTGAAGAACGGCGGCGTGTAGGTGGCCGAGCCGGGCGAGAGCAACTGCGTGTAGGCCTTGCGCACGGGCAGCCTGAACCGCCTGCCCCGCTCGGGCCGGCGGCCGGTCCCGAGCAGCCCGGCGACCAGTCGCACGCGCCGGGTGACCCGGGCCCGCGAGCCCGGCGGGCGGGTGGGACCGATGCCGAGACGTTCGGCGATCACGGCTGTCGCCTCGGCCTCGGTCAGGGTGAAGAAGCGGCGCAGCCGCGTCCGGCGCCCGTAGAGCGCGCTGTAGAAGGCGAGGGAGTCGCCGCGCAGCGGGTAGCAGCGGAAGTCCCGCTCGGTGACGCCGGCGACATGGACGCGCGGGATGGTGTGGGTGGCGTGCGTGAAGGCGCCGCCACCGCCCGCCACCACGTACTGGAGGGTGCGGCCGTCGTCCAGGCGGACCGGATAGCGCTGGTAGTTGTGGATGTCACCGCCGATCGCGGCCACGTAGCGGTGGTCCGGGTCACGGACGATGTCGTCGACCGTTCCCCCGCCCTCGACGGGACAGGGATGGTGCGCGCCGTCCACGTACAGCGGCGAGCCGGTCACGAGGATCTTCGGGCGCGGCCCCCGGGACACCTCACGCAGCCAGGCCCCCTGCTCGGCGTCGACGGTTCCCAGCAGGCCGGTGTCGATGCCTATGATCCGCACCGGCCCCGCGTCGATCGCCCAGTACGGGCCCGGCTGCACCGCCTGCTGCTCCGGGTCGGACCGCAACGCCCTCGCCTCGGCGAGGCGCTGGTCGTCAGCGGGCCGCGGCCGGTGCCACAGCAGGGAGCGCAGCCAGGCCCTGGTGAGGGGGCGCGGTGCGGGCCCGGGCGGCAGGGGAGGGGCGTTGTCGCAGAAGACGCGCATGAACCCGCCGAGATCCTCGTACCAGTCGTGGTTGCCGGGTATCGCGTAGAGGGGCGCCTTGTAGTCCCGGTACGGGCGGAAGAACTTGTCGCCGTAGTCGTCGGTGCTGCCGACGGGATAGATCACGTCGCTGGCCAGCACGGTGAACGCGCTGTCCCGGCCCTCCTTCAACAGTCCGGGCACGACGGCGTACTGGGGCTCGCCGCCCTCGCCGGTGTCGCCGACGACGAGGAAGGAGAACCGGTCCGGGACGTCGTGCCGGATCACCTTGTCGGAGGGCGCGCCGGCCGCCGCCCGCTGGGCCACCCACCGGCTGCGGGTGCGGCCCGTCGGGTCCCCGAACCAGGAGGCCAGGACGCCGTTGCGGGCGGCCCACAGCATGCGCGGGTCGAACCAGGAGATCTTCTCGGCCCCGGACGGCAACAGCCGCCGGTAATCGCCCCGTTGCCCCGTGCCCCAGCCGGCGCCCTCGGCCGTGTCGCGTGAAGAGTCTGACATCGGAGCACCGTAACAACGGTCCCGTGGGCGGCAGGAGAGCGGGTACGGGCCACGGGTGCGGCCAGGGGCGCGCCGAAGTGGATGCGTACCGTGCGGCATTGAAGGCGCCGCTCCCACGGCGCGCCCCCACAGGACCCCCGCGACAGGACTCTCGGAAGGCGCGGCGCGGCAGGGCCGTCAGAAGGTGCGGTGCAGCAGGTCCAGCAGCGCGGCCCAGTGACACTCGTCCGCCTCCTCGTCGTACACGGCGGTGTCCGCCCGGGTGCAACCGTGCCGTGCCCCGGTGTACACCTCGCAGCGGTGCCGGACCCCGGCCGTGGTGAGCGCCCGCTCCAGCCGCTCGGTCTGCTCCTCGGGCGTCGACGGGTCCTGGTCCGCGTGAGCGAAGTACAGCTCCGCGGTGATCCTGTCCACCAGCAGATGAGGGCTGTCCGGCGTCCCGGGCGCCAGCCGGGCCCCGTGGAATCCGGCCGCGGCCGCCACCCGGTCCGGATACGTGCCCGCCGTGTGGAGGGAGAGCACCGCGCCCATGCAGCAGCCGGTCACCGCCACGGGACCGCCGGTCGCCGCGGGATGGCCGGCCAGCCACCGCAGCTACGCGCCGGCGTCGCGCACGGCGAGTTCCGGCGTCACTTCCCGCATGATCGGCTCCAGGCGTCCGAAGACCTCCGGCCGCGCTCCCGGACCGATGAACTCGGGCAGTTCGACCACCGGACTGCGGCCATGACGGTAGAACACGTTCGGCACCAGGACCGTGTACCCGGCCTCCGCCAGCCGGTCGGCCATGGTCCGCAGCCGCGGCCGCAGTCCGAAGACGTCCATGTAGAACAGCACCGCCGGCCGGGGACCCCCGTCGGCGGGACGTGTCAGATACGCGTCGGCGGTGCCGTCCTCGGTCGTGATGTCAACGGTGCTTCCCCGTACCGCGGTCATGGCCGACGGGCGCCTCTCTGCGGGATGTCGAAGGGGGATCCGCACCCGCGGCGGGCGGGGCGGATCATGCCCATCGTGACATGCCCCGGACCCGGCACTTCGGTCCTGTCCGGTCCCACGCGGTGCAGGGGGCCTCTTTGGGGCATTCTGCGTCTGCCCCTGTGCGTGCGTCACCGCTCCCGCGGACCCTCGCGGCCCGTATCGGGGCAGGTCACCGTGTCACTGTCACTCGAACCGCGAGGTGTCGCCCGCGCCCCGCCGTACGATTTCGGCCTCGCCGCCCGAGAAGTCGATCACCGTGGTCGGCTCGGTGCCGCAGTCCCCGGAGTCGAGCACCGCGTCCACCACGTGGTCGAGCCTGTCTTTGATCTCCCAGCCCTGGGTCATCGGCTCGTCCTCGCCGGGCAGCAGCAGGGTGCTGGACAACAGGGGCTCGCCCAGCTCCGCGAGCAGTGCCTGGGTGACCACGTGCTCGGGGATGCGCACGCCGACCGTCTTCTTCTTCGGATGCTGGAGCATGCGCGGCACCTCCTTGGTCGCGGGCAGGATGAACGTGTACCTGCCCGGCGTGGACGCCTTGACCGCGCGGAACACGTCGTTGTCGATGTGTACGAACTGACCGAGCTGGGCGAAGTCCCGGCACACCAGGGTGAAGTGGTGCCGGTCGTCCAGCTTGCGGATGGTGCGGATCCGGGCGATGCCCTCCCGGCTGCCGAGCCGGCAGCCGAGCGCGTAACAGGAATCCGTGGGGTATGCGATCAGGGCGTCGTCGCGGATGCTCGCGGCGACCTGGGAGATGGTACGCGGCTGGGGGTTGTCGGGGTGCACGTCGAAGTACTTCGCCATTCACCGAGCTTATGCCGCCCGCACGGCAGGACCGCGCATGCCCGGCCGGGGCCACCGTGCCCCGGCCCCGCCCCGGCCGTGGGCGGGGCAGGGGCGGGGGCGGGGGCGGTGTGTCCGCGGTGCGTCGACGCCGTGCAGGGCTTCCCCTTCGCCCCGTCCGCCGGGGTGAGCTTGCCGCATCCGTGGGGTAACGTCCGGGACCGGGCCGAAGAGACCAGGCGCACGAGGGGAAGGCCGAGGTGGCAGCCCGCAAGGACGGAATCCCGGAGCCGGTGGCGGTGGCCGGGGAACAGCCCGAGTGGGCGCAGGAACTGCTGGAACACCTGCGGCCGGCGGGACGCGACGTCCGCAGGGTCGTCGACTGGCTCGCCGGCACCGTGCACGGGGCGGTGGCGCTCTGGGACGACACCGGCACGCTCGTCGCCGGGACCGGGCCGGCAGTGGACGAGAACCTCGTCACCGACGTCACCTCCGGCCGGATCGCCTCCGCCGCCTGGGAGGACGGCGGGCGGCACCTGCGCCTGGTGAAGGTCGGGCACCCCGCCCGGACCTGGGCACTGGCCGTCTCCCGGAACGCCCCGTTCGACCGGCGCAGCGCCGATGTCGTCACCCACACCGTCCAGGTGATCGAGCTGCTGCTGACCGCGGGCGAGAACACCGCGGCCGGGCAGCGGCTGCGCCGCGCCAGCGCCGACCTGCGGCTGGCGATCCTCCAACTGCTCATGGTCGAGGACACCGTCGCCGCCCGCAGGGTGGCCGGGGGGCTCTGGCCGGGCCTGCTCGAGGCGGACACCGCGTGCGTCTACGTCGTGGAGTCCGAACCCGCCCGACGTGACCGCCTCGCCGAGGAGTGCCTGGACACCACCAAGGAGGGGGCGCTGGTCGTGCGGTGCCCGGCGATGGACGGGCACGTGATCGTCGTCAGCCCTCGCGAGACCACCGCCGGTGATCTGAAGTCCCTGGTCGAACGGCATCCGGACACCTTCCTCGGCGGCAGCGTCCGGCAGAGCCTCGCCCGGACCGCCACCGCGTACGGGCAGGCCGTCAGCGCCCTCGCCGTGGCGCACTTCCGTCCGGACAAGACGGCGGTGTACGCCGAACGCACCCACCCCGAGCGGCTGATGGACCCGACGGCGCTCCGCGGCTGGACGGCCCGGCTGCTGGGGCCCCTGGACACCGTGCCGCACCACACCCGTGCCGAGCTCCTCGTCACCACCCGCCTCGGTCTGGAGTTCACCGCTGTCAACACGGCGAAGATCCTCGGGGTGAGCCGCAACACGGTGCGGGCCCGCATGGAACGCGTCGAGAACATGCTGGGCACCGACTTCGACGACGTCACCGTCCGTGCCGTCGTGCATCTGGCGCTGCACACCCAGTTCAACCTCCAGGACATACAGGTGGGCAGTGCCTCCGAGGCGTCGTCCGCCCCCGTACTCGCACCCCTGGTGTCCGGGCCCGCCGTCCGTGCCTGGGCGGGGGAACTGCTGGAACGCCTGGACCGGGACACCCGCCCCCTGCGCCGCACCCTGCGCACCTGGATCGCCGCCGGTGGCAATGCCGAGCGGGCCGCGCAGCTCCTGGGCGTCCACGCGCAGACCGTTCGTGAACACGTGCGCAGCGCCGAGCCGGTCCTGGAGCGCCAGCTGCTGGCCGCCGGCACCGACCTGTACGAGGTCGTGCTCGCCCATCTGGCTCTGGGAGACCTGGAGACACCGGTGTTCGCGGGGTTCGTGTCCACGCCCCCACCAGGGTGAACGACGTCCAGCCACCCCTGTTGCGGCCGCCTCGCACGGGGTGAAAAGGGGTGTATCGGACCGAGTTGTGCACGGCTGAGTCCCGCAGCCGTCGCAGCGGGCACCGGTGCTATACACAGCCGCGTCGCCATTCACATAGGTTCGTGGTGCCGCGGGAGCACGACCGGAACGGGGGACCGGTCGGGCTCCCGTGCGTCGCGTACGCCCACGGCGCCTGCCGGACCGGCTCCGCCGCTCCGAGTCGCTGCTCCGAGTCGCCGGTCCGGGTGATGCACGGCAGCATGGCCCTCGTACGCATGCTGCGGCGGGAGGTGGGCGAGGTGCACAGCCCCGCCGTCCGGCGGCGGACGTTTCAGTGAGCGGGCCACCGACGCGTGAGCGACCACGCGCTTTCCGGGAAACCGGGGACACCGGGACGGGAGACGGGCTGCCGGGACGCCGGAGCACCGCGCCGTCCACGGTGACCGGCCCGCGGCCGCGCGCCCCCGTGCCCCGGCCCGCCACCAGTCATGAGCAGCCGAAGGAGTCCATGATCATGACGGACGTTTCGAACCGGGCTTCCGCTCCGGGCGACGACCGCAAGGTACTCACCAACCGGCAGGGCCATCCGGTCCACGACAACCAGAACCAGCGCACGGTCGGCGCCCGCGGACCCGCCACACTGGAGAACTACCAGTTCCTGGAGAAGATCAGCCACTTCGACCGGGAACGTATTCCCGAGCGCGTGGTGCACGCCCGCGGGGTGACCGCGTTCGGCCACTTCGAGGCGTACGGGACCTGGGGCGACGAGCCGATCAGCCGCTACACCCGCGCCAAGCTGTTCCAGGAGCGTGGCAAACGCACGGACCTGGCCGTCCGGTTCTCCACCGTCATCGGTGGCCGCGACTCCGCCGAAACGGCCCGCGACCCGCGTGGCTTCGCCGTGAAGTTCTACACCGAGGAAGGCAACTGGGACCTCGTCGGCAACAACCTGGGCGTCTTCTTCATCCGGGACGCGATCAAGTTCCCGGACGTCATCCACGCGCTCAAGCCCGACCCGGTCACCTTCGAGCAGCAGCCGCGGCGCATCTTCGACTTCATGTCACAGACGCCCGAGAGCATGCACATGCTGGTCAACCTGTTCAGTCCGCGGGGGATCCCGGCGGACTACCGGCACATGCAGGGCTTCGGCGTGAACACGTACAAGTGGGTCAACGCCGAGGGCGGGACCAAACTGGTCAAGTACCACTGGATGCCGAAACAGGGCGTCCGCTCCATGACCGAGGAGGACGCCGCGAACATCCAGGCCGACTCCCTCGGCCACGCCACCAAGGACCTCTACGAGGCGGTGGGGCGCGGCGAGCACCCCGAGTGGGAGCTGCTCGTCCAGATGATGGACGACCACGAGCACCCGGAGCTGGACTTCGACCCGCTCGACGACACCAAGACCTGGCCCGAGCAGGACTTCCCGCCGAAGCCGGTCGGCAGGATGGTGCTCGACCGGATGCCGGAGAACTACTTCGCCGAGAACGAGCAGATCTCCTTCGGCACCGGTGTCCTCGTCGACGGCCTGGACTTCTCCGACGACAAGATGCTCGTCGGCCGGACCTTCTCCTACAGCGACACACAGCGCCACCGCGTGGGCCCGAACTACCTCCAGTTGCCCGTCAACCGGGCCAAGGCCGCCGAGGTACGCACCAACCAGCGGGACGGTCAGATGACCTACCACGTGGACGCGGCCGGCGAGAACCCCGAGGTCAACTACGAACCGTCGATCACCGGGGGCCTGCGCGAGGCGCTGGAGCCGTCGCACGACGAGCAGGGACCGGAGATCCGGGGCTGGCTCACCCGCAAGCGCATCCCGCGCGCCAACGACTACCAGCAGGCGGGCCAGCGTTATCTGCTCCTCGAGGACTGGGAGCGCGACGACCTGGTGAAGAACTTCGTCGACCTGATCTCCCAGTGCGACCGGGCGGTGCAGGAGCGCATGGTGTGGCACTTCCTGCTCGTCGAGAACGACCTCGGCCGCAGGGTCGGCGACGGGCTCGGCATCGCCCCGGAGGACGTCGCCGGCCTGAAACCCCTCGCGGGCCAGGACCTCACCGACGAGGACCGCGAGCGGCTCGCCACCCTGGGCGACAACCCGCCGCGCGACGTGCGGGGACTCACCATGACCCACTGCGTCCCGAACGAACGGCACGTGGTGAACCGCTGAGCGTCCCTTGGGCCAGGCGGTACTGCGGTACGGCGTGCACCAGTGACGGAACGCGCTGGTGCACGCCGGTGTGTTCCCGTCTGCCGTCGGCGAGCGGCCCGGCCTCGTGACTGCCGTCCCGGTGCGCCCTCCCCTGAGCCCCGGCATGTGCCCCGACTCGTCACGCGGGACGGTGAAAACGCCCCGTCCACCGATCGAAAGGGCTGGTGGCGGGGGACCACTCGGGTCATGACCAGTGCATCGTTCTCCCGCACCCTCACCCTGCCCGCCTCCGTGTGCGACCAGGCCGCACAGCACCTGGAGCAGGCCGCCAAGCGGACCGTCGACGGGGCCGGGATCCCGTTGAAGGCGTTCCGCGCGGCGGCCGACAGCGACTACACCTTCCCCGTGGCCGTGGTGGAACAGGCCGCGGCCTGCCTGCTCGTGCTGGCCACCGAAACGGCACAGACGGTACGGCCCTCGGCGCTGCGCGCCACCATCAGCGTTGCCCTGAGCCTGCGCGACGCCGCCCAGGCGGTGCACCGGCCGGCGCTCACCACCCGCTTCTGGTGAAGCCCCCGGGCCCGCCCGGCGCCGGGCCGGCACCGGGCGGGCGACGCGGGGCAGGGTCTCAGAGACGCTGCCACAAGGCCGGCGTGCCGGCGGGCGCCCACGCGCTCTGGGCCTGGTGCGTCTGCAGGCACCGGTAGCGTACGCCGTCGCGGGTCACCGTGGCCCCGGCCGGATAGACGCGGCCCGCGGTCCACGGGCCCTCGGCGCCGTCCTGCGGGTCCGGCGTCGCGGTCTGCCCGGGATCCGTGGTCAGGGTCAGGCCGAAGTCGGCGAGGATCGGGTTGACCGGCTGGTAGAACGTGGTCCCGCCGCGCCTGCAGTCACCGGAGCCGCCGGAGGTGACGCCCTGCGCCTGGGATCCCGCGACGAAGGGGCCGCCGGAGTCGCCCGGCTCGGCGCAGACCGTCGTCCGGGTCACTCCGTCGACCGTGCCCTCGGCGTAGCTGACGCTGGTCTCGTGCTGCTGGACGGTCCCGCAGTGCCATCCGGTGGTCGAGCCGGACCGGCACACCGCCGCTCCGACGAGCGCCTCCACCGAGCCGGTGACCTGCACCTCCTGCCCGTCCCGCGCCCTGACGCCCGGGGTGGCCGTCCACGCGTCGTTGGTGCCCACCCACGCCATGTCCCTGCCGGGGAAGACGGAGTCCTGGAAGGTGCCCTGAGCACTCCGGTCGAACCCGGTGGTCGTGTCACCCCGGTCGCCGCAGTGACCGGTGGTGGCGAAGCCCTGCTGCGCGTCCCTGGTCACGGAGAAGCCGACCGAACAGCGGGCGGTGCCGTTGACGTAGTAGGCGTCGCCGCCGGTGATGTCCTGCAGCAGCCGCGGCCGGACCGCGGACACGTGGATGGTCACGTCCTGGTCGTCGATCCCGGCGGCGTCGACGAAGGCGGCACCGGCCGACACCGTCCGCGCCTGGACCACGAGCCGGTTCGCCGGTACGTCCACGTACCACAGCGGCGTACCGGCGGTGTCGCGGGTGGCGGCCGCCGCGTCCAGCCTGTCCTTGGCGGCTCTGAGGTCGGCCAGCGGGCGGGTGACGACGACGGCCTCGGCGCCCTGTGCCTCGATGGCGGCCACGTCCTCGGCGTCGGTGGTCGCGACGCTGAGTTCGCCGGAGACCGCCCCGCGCACCCATGCGCCGGCGAACCGGTCACCCAGGGCGTTGCGCAGGATGCCCGCGCGAGTGCCCGCCTCCGCCTCGTTGGCCAGCCGCTCGGACGCCTGCGCCGGGCTCAGGCCCAGGTCACGCTGGAGGGCGTCGAGCACCGGCGCCGAGGCACGGTCGGTGCCGAGGGCCCGGGCCGCACCGGACGCGGGCTCCGAAGGGGGCGCGGAGCCGGCCACCGCAGCGGAGGGGAGGACGGTCAGGACGAGACCGCCGAGTGCGGCCAGGGCCGTTCGGCGTGCGGTCCGGGCATGTCTGAGGACCATTCGGTACGTCTCCTTCGTCGGGGTCGGCGAAGCTGCCGTGAGGCTGAGCTGCCGTGAGTCTGAGCTGCCGTGAGTCTGAGGTCCTGTCCGTCTGCTTCCACCGGTCCCGGGGCGCCGGGCACCGCACTTCACGGCGGTACCGGGCATGCCCGGTACGCCCTCCCGTACGAGGACGCTCCTCCTTTGCGTGACCGGGGGCACCGGACACGCGGGCCGAACCGGATCGAATCGCCGGACAGGCCATAGGCCTTGCCCGTGACGTCCGACGCGATGTCAGGAGCGGCACACTTTCGCGCTTTGGTGAGTCCGCGAACGCCATGTGCAGTACCCGGGCGCGACGGCGGACACCTGGCATGGTCGGACGCGCCCGGGGGCCGGACGGGGAGCGGCCGACCGGTTCGGGCCGGCCCGGGGCGGACAGCCGAAGGCCCCTGGGGTGAACGGAACCACCCCTGGCGCACAGGAGAAGCAGCTCGGCGGTTTCCACATGAGACCGGGGCAAAGGCAGGGGTGTTCGTCGGCGCCCCCGAGGATGCGCCCGTGGAGGACTGCATGAACCAGGACGTGTCCCGTTCGTCGGAGCTCCCGCAGCCCTTGCGGGCCGTCGCCTCGGGACTGCGCCGTCTGCCGGGCGCGGGTCATGCGGGCAGGGCCGCCGGTGGCGCGCCGGACGTGATCGGCGCGGTGTCCCCGCGCGGTCGCCGGACGGCCGTCCGGCCATGGCGGTGGCGGTGACGCCGAGCGGCGATCCCTCGACGGCGGCCCTCGCCGAGACCGGCCCGATGAGCCTCGACGTCCTCGGCGCACCCCTGCTGCGCGCCATCCGCCGCCGGGGTGTGACGACCTGCCTCGGCGCTGTCGCCGCCTACCTGTTCGGCCGCCTGACCCCCGGCACCGAACGGCGCTCCACCACCATGGCCCTGTGCGGCGTCGTCGGCGCACAGCTCGTGCAGACGCTGGCCGGCCGCCGGCACAGCCCGCTGGTGTGGACGACGGCCCTGGGATCCGCCGCCGTGCTCGCCGCCCTCGTCCAGACCCCCGGCGTCAGCCACTTCTTCGGCTGCACCCCGCTGGGGCCAGTGGCGTGGACGGGCGTGGCCCTGGCCATCGTCCTGTCGGCCCTGGCGCCGCGGCTGGAACGCCTGGCCGCGGTCCGACGCCTGTACGAGCTGCTGTCCCGGCTCGCCCCGCACCTGAACGCCGCTGCCCGGCAGGCCCGAAGGCTGCTGCACAGCGGGATCGCACGACCGGTGGTGGCATAGACCCTGCAGCCACCGGCCCACCGGCCCACCGGCCCACCGGCCCACCGGCCCACCGGCCCACCGGCCCACCGGCCCACCGGCCCACCGGAGCGACCTCGGCACCGTCGGACCGGGCAGCCGGAGTGCACCGGCGGCCCGCGCGGATCCCTCCGGTGCGCTCGGACTGGAGGAGCAGGGCCGCCCGGCCCCTCCACGGAGCCACGGCCGCCGCAGCCGGACCCAGGTGGTCCCGGCGTCGAAGCCCGCCGGAACCGGTGCCCTCGAGGCCGTCCCCGGCGGTGAGCGGCGCGCGGTCGTCCCGGCCCACGCGGTCCGACGGCCGACGTCAGGGGTGGTGCCCGACCGGCCGCCGTGGTCCTCGGCCGTCCTGGACCTTGTGCCGGGACCGTTCACCCCATGCGCCTGGCGGCCGGGTGGCGGACCCTGGAGAGGTGGCGTGCGAGGAGGTGACGCCCCATGGGGAGGACGCGTGGTCCACGGCCCCGCAGGGTGTGGCTGTGGCGCTGGCGGAGCAACCCGCTGCGGCGCCGCAGCGATCTGGTCGAAGCCTGGCTGCTGCTCGCCGGCCTCCTCCTCACCCTGTTCGCCGGGGCGGTCACCGGCCTGGCGACGGCGGGAGCGGTGGACCGGTCCCTCGCGGAGCGCCGCGCACAGTCCCGCACCGTCCCCGCCGTACTCGTCGAGGACGCGGCCGGCACGCTGCCGTCCCCGGTGACCGAGGACGGCAGCGGGGACGGCCGCGTATGGGTGAAGGTGCGGTGGACGGCCCCCGACGGCACCAGCCGCACGGGCCGTGCCGAAACCGAACCCGGGGACAGGGCGGGCAGCGTGGTCACCGTGTGGACGAACGACGCGGGGCGCCTCGTCTCCGAGCCGCCCGGCGGAGCGGACGCGCGGTTCCAGACCGTCATGGCCGGCCTCACGGTCGCCGCGGCCACCGGGGGAACGGTCGTGCTCGGCGGATGGTTCGTCCGGTCCCGGACACAGCAGCGGCGCGCGCAGGAGTGGGAGGCCGAGTGGCGGCTGGTCGAGCCGACCTGGCGCAAGCGGATGACGGGGTGACGGCCGGCGGGCGAGGTGCGCTGCCGTGGGTCGGCGGAGGGCGGCGCCGGCTCGCCGGGGCCGTGCCTTACGGGGCCCCGGGCTCCCCGCCGTCCTCGCGCCCGCAGTGCAGGAAGAGGTGGGGTTCCGGCGCGGCGTCGGGGTGGGCCGGGGTGAACATCACGCTTCTCTCGGACAGCACCGTCAGCCCCGCATCGCGCACCAGACCGATCACGTCCTGGGCGGCGAAGCTGGTGACCCGCACGTTCTGCCCCATGAAGACACCGTCGAAGCCCTCCACATCCAGGGGCACGGTCGCCAGCGCGAACAGGCCTTTGGGCCGCAGCAGCCGGGTCAGCCGCCGCAGCAGGTCGGACTGCTCGGCACGCGACATCTGGAGCAGGGTGAAGTACAGGCACACGGCGTCGAACGAACCCTCTTCGAGAGGCAGTCCGCGGATGTCGCCGCAGCGGAACTCGGCGTCGGGCACCTGCCGGGCCGCGATCTCCACCATCACCGGTGACACGTCGACCCCCAGTACCCGGTGACCGGCCGCGGCGAGTGTCGAGGCCGTGGGCCGGCCCGTCCCGCTGCCGACGTCCAGTACCCGGCCGGCGGGCGGGAGCCGTTCCAGCAGCCACTCCAGGGAGGCCCCGTGCGTCTCGGAGGCGGCGAACGCCTTCTCGTACTCGCTGCCCAGCGCGTCGAACACCACCGCTGCTGGTGGCCTGCGATTCTCGTCGGTCACGACGCACCCCGTCTCCGTGTGCCGATGCCGTGCATCGTGCCATTCCCGACGGGCTTCCACAACCGTTCGCCGTTCCCCCTCCCGGTGCGCGGGGCCGGCTTGCGGGGGTGCCGGCCGGCACGGCAGGGTCGGGGTGTGCCGACTCTGCTGATCGTTCATCACACCCCCTCTCCGCACTGCCAGGCGATGTTCGAAGCGGTTCTCTCCGGTGCCACGGCCCCGGAGATCGAGGACGTCCGCGTGGTACGGCGGGCGGCCCTGTCCGCCACCGCCGGCGACGTCCTGGAAGCCGACGGCTATCTTCTCGGCACCCCGGCGAACCTCGGCTACATGTCGGGGGCGCTCAAGCACTTCTTCGACCAAGTCTACTACCCGTGCCTGGACACCACCCGGGGCCGGCCCTTCGGCTACTACGTGCACGGCGGCAACGACGTCACCGGCGCGGTGCGGGGCATCGAATCCGTCACGAAGGGCCTCGGCTGGCAGCGCGTCGCGGACGCCGTGACCGTCACGGGCGAACCCGGCAGGGCCGCCGTCGAGCGGTGCTGGGAACTGGGCGCCACCCTTGCCGCCGGCCTCATGGACTGACGTCCGGACCGCACCGGGGCTCCCCGCCCCGCATACCGCGCACGGAGTGGGCGGAGACCGGCGGCAGAGTTGTAGGAGCGCTCCCACTCGATGCAGGATGCCGGTCATGACCTCGTCTCCCTCGATTCGGCCGTACCGCCACGAGGACCGGCCGGCCCTCGACGACATCTGCGTCCGCACCGCGCACAACGGGCAGGACAGCCGCCCCTTCTACCGGGACCCGAGCATTCTCCCCGCCGTCTTCGCCGCCCCCTACGTGCATCTGGAGCCCGAACTGGCCTTCGTCCTGGACGACGGGCAGGGGCGTGCGGTCGGCTACATCCTCGGGGTCGCCGACACGGAGCGCTTCGCCCGGCGATTCCGGACCGAGTGGCTGCCCCTGGTCGCCGACCGCTACCCCGAGCCGTCCGGGCCGCCAACCGCTTCGGACGAGGAGATGGCCCGGCTCCTGCACCACCCCGAGCGGATGTCCGTCCCCGGACTGGCCGACTATCCGGCCCATCTGCACATCGACCTGCTCCCCGACCGGCAGGGCCTCGGTCACGGCCGGGAGCTGATGCGGACGCTCCTCGAGGCGCTGGACGACCGTGGGGTGCCGGCGGTCCACCTCGTCATGGTGAAGGCCAACAAGCCCGCCAGGGCGTTCTACGACCGGATGGGCTTCCATGAGATCGAGGCGCACGTCGGCGATTCCGTCACCTGCCTCGGGCGCTCCACCCGGGACCTCGGCCGGCTGTGACGGACGGGTCGCGGCCGGCTTCGGGCGGCCGCGACCCGCTCCGCGCGTCGAAGACGCCACGGCCGCTGCGGAAGTGGCGCAAACGGGTGTTGCCGCTCCGTTTCATGAGGCGCAACCTGTGATCCTGGGAGCGCTCCCAGGGATGTTCCCGTATGTGCTCCGGCGCGTACGCCCCCACGCGTCCGTACCTTCGCCCTCCGTATGCGGCGCTCCGACGTCCCTGCATCCCCCCACCCGGAAGAAGGAGATCATGAATTGGCATGGTCATGACCTGCGTATCGCGTCGCGTCCGTCGCTCGTCCTGAGCGTCCTCGTCGCCACGCTGCTGTGCCTGGTCCCCTGGAGCGGTACCGCGGCCGCGCACGGCTCGGTCGTCGACCCGGCGTCCCGCAACTGCGCCTGCCAGCTGCGCTGGGGAAGCGACTTTTGGAATCCGGCCATGGCGGACGAGGACCCCATGTGCTGGCAGGCGTGGCAGGACAACCCCAACGCCATGTGGAACTGGAACGGCCTCTACCGGAACGGTTCCGCCGGTGACTTCGAATCCGCGGTCCCGGGCGGGCAGCTGTGCAGCGGCGGACGCGCCGAGGGCGGTCGCTACAACTCCATGGACACGGTGGGCGACTGGCAGGCCGAGGACGTGGACAGCGACTTCACCGTCCAGTTGTACGACCAGGCGAGCCACGGTGCGGACTACTTCCTCGTCTATGTCACCCGGCAGGGCTTCGACCCCATCACCCAGCCGCTGACCTGGGACGACCTCGAACTGGCGGCCTCCACCGGCTCGTACGGCCCGAGCCGGAACTACTCGATCCCGGTGAGTACTTCCGGCTACAGCGGCCGCCATGTCGTCTACACGATCTGGCAGGCCTCGCACATGGATCAGACGTACTTCCTGTGCAGTGACGTGAACTTCGGCTGACCAGCTGTTCCTTGAGATGCCCGGCCCCCGGAGGCCCCGCCGTGCACGCTGAGCCGGGCGGGATCCGGGGGCTCGGGCGTGCCTGAGGATTCCTGAGATTCTTCGAAGAAACCGTGAGGCACTTGAACGCACTGCGAAGCACCTACGTATGAGGCGTGAGAATTTCATGCCCACCCCCGCGACCGAAGCGTAGGAGTACTGCCTTGCCACGCAACACACGCAGACGCCCCCGAGGGCCACAGCGCGCGACCTTCGCGGCGGTCGCGCTGATCCTGGGCGGAGGGGGGTTGATGGCGGCCAATGTCTACGCTTCCGCGACGGAGGACGACACCGACGGAGCCGGTCGGGCGCGGGTTCTCGGTGGGGCCACCATCGACTGCCCCGACGTGGGGACCAACCTGACCACGGTCCCCGAGAAAGCGCGGCCGGCCGTCGACAAGGAACTCGCGGCGCTGGACGAGCAGATCGCCCAGGCCTACCAGCGCCTGGCGGAGTCCGCCCCGGCCATTCGGCAGGACCCCGGCGTCGCCGACGAGAAGGTGGTGGGGCCGCTCGAGGCGGAGCGCACCGCGACCCTCGGCCGCATCTCGGTCGCCATGGAGCAGGAGGGCGACCGCCCCGAGGGCCTCGGTGAACTCGCCGACTGCTCCGTGGTCGACTCCGGCAACGCCTCCGCCCAGCCCGGTGAGGGCCAGGACGGGAACGGTCAGGAGGGCGGACAGGGAGAAGAGGGCGCGGAAGACGAACAGGGCGGCGACGAGGGCGCCGGCCAGGAGCAGGGCGGCGGAAACGGCGGTCAGGCGGGCAACGGGCCCGTCGCCGCGGACTTCGTGGACATCCAGAGCGTCCAGCCCAACGCGGCCAAGCCCGCCGACTCGGCCGACGCCTCGAAGGGCACCTTCGTCAGCAGCTGCGGCGTCAACGAGAACGGCCTGTTCAACTCGGACAACGTGATCGCCGCCCCGGGTGTCACCAACGGCGCACACCACTTCCACGACTACATCGGCAACCAGGCCACCAACGCCTTCTCCAGCGACGAGGAGCTGGCGGCGGCCGACACCACCTGCGAGAACCAGGGCGACAAGTCGTCGTACTACTGGCCCGTGCTGCGACTGCAGAACGGCACCGAGGAACAGGACGCCAATTCCCCCGGCGGCGGCATCGAGGGCAACGTCGGTGAGATCGTGACCCCCAAGGAGGTCACGCTGACCTTCGTCGGCAACCCGCAGGGCGAGGTCACGGCCATGCCGAGGCTGCTGCGCATCATCACCGGTGACGCCAAGTCCTTCGTCAACGGCCCCGCCAACGCCAACGCGTCCTGGAGCTGCACCGGCTTCGAGGACCGGCAGCTGGCGGACAAGTACCCGCTGTGTCCCCAGGGCAGTGACGTGGTCCGCACCTTCGACTTCCAGAGCTGCTGGGACGGCCGCAACATCGACAGCGCCAACCACCGCACGCACATGGCGTTCGTGGACGCCCAGGGCAACTGCCCCTCCGGCTTCACGCCCGTGCCGCAACTGGTCCAGCGCATCGTCTACGACGTCGACGCGCCGAGCCTGGACGACGGCGGCGCGACCACCCCGCTGTTCGCCGTGGACTCCTTCCCGGAGCAGCTGCACAAGCCGGGCACCGACCACGGCGACTTCATCAACGTCTTCGAAGAGGACCTGATGCAGGAGATGGTCGACTGCATCAACAGCGGTCGCACCTGCGGTGCCGGTGCCGGCGACGGTGAGCAGCCGGGTGAGAATCCGGAGGAGGAGCCCACCGAGGCGCCCGAGGCCCCCGACGAGGGCGGTAACGACAACGGAGGCAACGGCAACGGCGGTGACGACGGTGCCGAGCAACCGGGTGACAACGGCAACGGCGGCAATGGCGGCAACGGCGACGACCAGCAGGAGAACCCCTCGGAGCCCCCGGCCGACGCCCCGGCCACCGAGGAGCCCGCGGGTGACGAAGCCACTGCGCCGTCCGGTGACGAGCAGCCCGAGGTCCGGGCCTCGGCCAACGCCGACGACGTGGCAGGCGCTGGTCGGAACGACGACGGAGCCGGCCAGGCGACGCCGGGTGTCGGCACGGCGACCAACGACGGCGGACAGCAGGCCGCTGCCGCGGACTCCACCGAGCCGCAGGCCGTGAACGGTGGTCTGGCCGACACCGGAGCCCAGCTCTGGCCGGCGGCGGTGGGTGCGGTCCTGCTCGTCGCGGGCGTCGTGCTCCTGCGTCGCGTACGACGTACCTGATCACCCGCACCAGGGCTCGGCCGATCCGGCACGGCAGGGCCGAACCCGGACGTCCCGCAGGGTGAGCTGCGGGTGCGGTGCGACGGCGGCAGGTCCCCGGGGACCTGCCGCCGTCGCATGCCCGGGTACCCCGGCGTCCGTGCCACCCGGGCCCACCCGCTAGCTCCGTACTTCGCGGGTCGTTGATCCAGGTCACTTCGCGCACCTGCCGGTGTCCGTGGCGGGGGTGGTCGCGTTGAGTGGGTGTGACGAAATCTTCCCGGTCTCCGCGGCCACGGACACAGCGGCCACGTATGGAATGCGTGGTCAGTGCTGTGGTGGAGAAGCGTCTGGGCGCTCTGCCTGTCGCTGCCGACGTCTCGCGTCGGCTGGATATGGCCGGGATCGTCGATCGCTTGTGTCCGGGGCGGGAGATCGCTCACGTGACGCACGGCCAGGTCATCGAGGTACTGGTGGCCAACAGGCTGACCGCGCCGGCCCCGTTGTGGCGGGTGGATGACTGGGCCCGGGAGTGGGCCGTGGAGGAAGTCTTCGGTATCGAGGCGGAGTTGCTCGATGACGACCGGCTCGGCCGGGCCCTGGACGCGATCGCCCCGCACCTGCAGGAGATCACCGACAGTATCGGTGCCCGCGCGATCGGCGAGTTCGGCATCGATGTGGCGACCATGCACTGGGACATGACATCCATGTCGCTGCACGGCGCCTACCCGGCCGATGACCAGGATGAGGAGTATCCGCAGGTCAAGCACGGGCATCCCAAGGACCGCAGGTTCGATCTCAAACAGATCCAGACCGGACTCGCGGTCAGCGCCGACGGCGCGATCCCCGTGCTCTCCCGCGTCCTGGACGGCAGCGCGGCGGAGGTCTCGCAGATCACCGGCACCATGAACAACCTGCGCACGATGGCCGGGCCGAAGGACTTCCTGCTGGTCGGCGACTCCAAGCTCGTCTCCTACGGCAACGTGGGCGCGCTGATCGCGGCGGGCGTCGATTTCATCGCCCCGGCCCCCGCCTCCAAGGCCGACGACACCGTCTATGCCGCGCTCGACCTGGAGGAGGCAGCGGTCGTGGACTACGTCCCCGTCCCGGACGAGAACCTTCCGGCCGAGAAGCGTGAGACGTATCGGGTACTGGAGGACGTCCATGTCCTGTCCGGACCGCGCAAACGGGATCCGCGGCACACAGTGCGCCGGATCCTGGTGCATTCCACCGGCAACGCCCGAGGCCAGGCCCGGGCCCGCGAAAAACGCCTGGCCAAGGCCCGCGAGGAGCTCGACAAGCTGCAACGGGGGGCCGGCGGGCGGTACTACAACACCGCGGCGAAGGTCGCCGCACGCATCGGTGTGATCACCAAGACCCGCCGTGTCGCCTCCTGTCTGCGGACCGAGATCACCGCCGATGACGCGGGCCGCCCGGCTCTGGCCTGGCACTTCGCCGAGGAAGTCCTGCGCGCCGAGGAACAGGTCGATGGCTGGTACGCGCTGCTGACCACCCTCACCTCCGAGCAGGCCTCGCCCGCCGAGGTCCTGCGCCGCTACAAGGGCCAGGGCGCCGTCGAGCGCCGCTACAGCGACTTCAAGGGCCCCCTGGCCGTCACCCCGATCTTCGTGCAGGACAACAAGCGCCTTGCCGCCCTGATCACGGTGATCTGCCTGGCGCTGCTGCTGTTCTGCCTGATCGAGCGCCAGGTCCGCCGGTCTCTGGGGCCCGGGCAGAAGATGCGCGGCCTCTACCCGGGAAACCAGATGATCCGACCGACCGGCCGGATGATCCTCTACCACCTCTCCGGACTCCGCCTGCGGGTCAGCGGAGCCACCGACCCACCCACCGTCGTCATCAGCCGGGGCGTGCAACTCCACCTGCTCGACCTCCTCGGCCTGGAAACCCACACATCCCCGCTGGCCAGAGACCTGAACGGCTTACCCGCGAAGTACGGAGCTAGCCGGGCGTCCGGGACGGCGCCGGCGCGTCCCCGCCCTCCGTGTCGATGTGCGGCAGGATCCGGTCCAGCCACCGGGGTGTCCACCAGGCATGGTTCCCGAGCAGCGTCATGACGGCCGGGACCAGCAGCAGGCGTACGACGGTGGCGTCGATGAGCACGCTGACGGCGAGCCCCAGACCGAGCATCTTGACCACGATGTTGTCGCTCACGACGAACGCCGCGAACACGCTCACCATGATCAGCGCGGCGCAGGTGATGACCCGCGCGGTGATCTCCAGGGCGTGGGCGACCGAGGCCCTGGCGTCGCCGGTGCGCAGCCAGGCCTCGTGGACGCGGGAGAGCAGGAAGATCTCGTAGTCCATGCTGAGGCCGAAGATGATCGCGAACATCATCATCGGCACGTAGCTCTCGATCGGCACCCTGCCGGACACGCCCAGCGCCGGCCCGCCCCAGCCCCACTGGAAGACGGCGACGACGACGCCGTAGGAGGCGGTGATAGACAGGACGTTGAGGACGGCCGCCTTGAAGGCGACGAGCGGTCCGCGGAACACGGCCAGGATGATCAGGAAGGCCAGCGCGACCACCACACCGATGATCAGCGGCAGCCGCTCGGCGACGATGTCACGGAAGTCGATCTGCGCCGCCGTCGTGCCGGTGACGTACGTGTCGGCGTCCGTGCCCCGCACGGCGTCCGGCAGGGTGTCGTGCACCAGGCGGTCGGTCAGGTCCGTCGTCGTGACGCTCTGCGGGGAGGTGGCCGAGTACACCGTGCCGACCAGCACGTCGCCGTCCTGCGTGGCCGTCAGCGGCGTGACCGCCGCCGTGTCACCGACTCCGTCCAGGGCCTTCTGGGCCTGCGAGGCGAGGTCGGACCGGTCGGTATCCGGCACCGAGGTCTGGTCGATGACAACGGTGAGCGGGCCGTTGGAGCCGGGCCCGAACGCGTCGGTCATCAGGTCGTAGGCCCGACGGTCGGTGAAGGAGGTGGGGTCGGCGCCGTCACCGATGTGGCCCAGCTGGATCGAGAACACCGGGACCGCGAGAACGGCGATCGTGGCGGCGCCCGCGGCCAGGAACCACCAGGGACGGCGCTCCACCCGCCGTGCGTACCGGTGCCAGACGCCCTGCGGTTCGGCGCCCGGCTCGGCGTCGGTCTCGGCCACGGGACGGCGCACCCGGTAGCGGCCGATCAGCCCCAGCAGAGCGGGCACCAGGGTCAGGGCGCCGACGACGGCGGAGACGACCGTGACGGCCGCGGCGAGCCCCAGCTTCGAGATGAAGGAGACACCCGACGCGGACAGGCCGGCGAGCGCGATGATCACCGTGCAGCCGGAGACGACGACGGCCCGTCCGCTGGTGGAGGTGGCGCGGCCGGCGGCCGACACCGGATCCCGGCCGTCCATGACGTCCTGCCGGTAACGGGTGATCAGGAAGAGCGCGTAGTCGATGCCCACGCCGAGACCGATCATCGTGGCCAGGGTCGGGGAGACCGTGGCGAAGGTGAACGCCGCCGCCAGCAGGCCGAGGAGGGCGAGACCGCCGACGACCGCGAGCAACGCGGTCAGCAGGGGAACGACCGCGGCGATCACGCTGCCGAAACCGATCAGCAGGACGACGATCGCCACGGCGAAGCCGATCAGTTCGCTCAGCCGGTCGTTGGGCGCCGGCCTGGCCAGCTCACCGAGCGGCCCGCCGTACTCGACCTGCGCCCCGGCCGCCCGCAGCGGCTGCACGGCGTCGTCCACCCCGTCGAGGTAGCCGTCGCCCAGGGTGGAGGGCTGGACGTCGAAACGGACCGTGATGTACCCCGTCTTCCCGTCGGAGGACAGTGGGCCGACATCCGGCTGCGAGGAGCCGGATCCCGTGGCCGAGGAGGACGCCCCGGTGGCTGACAGCGGGTTCTGTGCCGACAGCACGTGCGGCAGCTTCTCCAGATCGGCCACCGCGGTGGACATCTGCGAGCCGTAGGCGGTCAGTTGCTGCTGCCCGTCGTACAGCACGATCTGGCTGCTGTAGCCACCGGCCTGGGGATCATGCCGCTGGAGGACCTCGACGCCCTGCTGGGACTGGGAGTCCGGCAGCGTGAAGTTGTCCGAGTACGTGCCGCCGACGGAGCGGCTCGCCATCTGGAGTGCCACCAGGACCACCAGCCAGGCCACGACGACGATCACGAAGTGCCGGGCGCACCACTCGCCCAGCCGCCGCAGCACCCCCGCCCTCCGCCCGCCCGCTCTCGGACTGCCCGCCCCCTCGCCCCCGCCGCGATTCGAAGGCATGGACGTGATCTCCTTCGCCCCGGTCATCCACCGAGGCCGAGCCGTTCCCGGCCTCGCCTCCATTACATGCGGGATGGATCACCCAGGCATCCCGGAGCCGAGAGCGGTGGGCCGGGGCGAGCGGACTCAGGGACGGGCGGGCAGGTCGGAGAAGGTGGGGACGGAGGGCGGGGCCCGCCGCCGGGGTTCGTACGGGAGGTGCCGGGGCGTACCGGCACCGAGCCCGGTCGCCCCGGGCCGGTCGCCGCCGTGCCGGCCGTCCGGCACCCCGTGCATCGAACGGCTGCCCGAGATGCAGTGCCTCTCGGCATCGAGGGCCGGACCGCCTTCCTCACCACCACCGCGGTCCGCCTGCGGGGCCGCCGTCCCGAACAGCTCGTCGGCACGCGGTCCTGGCAGGTACTGCCCCGGCTGGACGACCCGGTCCACGAGGACGGCTATTGCACGGCCGTGACCAGCCGCCTACCCGTGACCGCGGTGTGTGCCGCCAGGACCTGCCCCGGCTCATCGACCGCCTCCTCCACGCGACGGACCAGGACCCGGAGCCCTCCCCGGAGGAGAGGGTGCGAACAGCCGGGACTCCGGCGCAGGAGAGGTCAGTCCCCCGGCGCCCGGCGGTATGCCGTGAGCAGCAGCGCCACGTCGTCCGGCCGGTCATCGACCCTGCGGGCTGTCCTGACCAACTGGTCGGCGAGCTCCTCCACCGAGTCCGCACCGCTGTGCGCGAGCGTGCGGCGAACCGCCTCGATCCCGGTCTCGATGTCGCTGCCGGGCTGCTCGACCAGCCCGTCGGTGTACAGGGCGAGGACACTGCCGGGCGCCAGGGTGAGTGCGGTGACCGGGTAGAAGGCGTCCGCCTCGACGCCCAGCATCACGCCGCCGGCGAGGTCCAGGGTCTCGGTGCGGCCGTCGGGGTGGCGCAGCAGCGGCGGCGGATGGCCGGCCCGGACGGCGAAAGCACGGCCGGTGTCCGGATCGAGTTCGACGTAGCAGCAGGTGGCGAAGGCGTCCGCCTCCAGATCGGCCAGCAGCCGGTTGGTGTGCGTGATGACCTCCTGCGGCGGGTGCCCGCTGGCCGCGAAGGCGTGCACGGCGCTGCGCAGCTGCCCCATGACGGCCGCGGCCTGGACGCTGTGCCCCTCCACGTCACCGATCACCAGCGCCACCCCGCGCTCGGTCCTGATCACGTCGTACCAGTCGCCGCCGATGGCCATGCCCTGGGTTCCCGGCAGATAGCGGCCGGTGCTGACCAGCCCTTCGATCGCGGGCAGCCGGTGCGGCAGCAGCCCCTCCTGCAGGCCGCGCGCGACGGCGGACTCGGCGTCGTACAGCCGGGCCCGCTCCAGCGCCTGGGCGGCCAGTCCGCTCAGCGCGATCAGCGCGGAACGCTCGTCGGGAGTGAACCGGCGGAGGACCTCCCAGCCGAGGATGCAGGAGCCGACCGGACGGCCCGACGCGATCAGCGGCAGGAACGCCCAGGCCCGCATCCGGTCCAGGGTGATCCCCGGATACGCGCCGGTCAGTTCCTCCGGCGACTCGTAGAACAGCGGGAGCCGCGTGGTCAACGCGTGCACGCCGGGCAGCTCCGAGTCCAGAGGGGTGCCCTCGAACGGGGCGAGGAAGCCCTCCGGGTAGCCGGACTCCCACAGCAGGTGCATCCGCTCGTCGCGGACCGCGTACAGGGCCAGCTCGCGGGCACCGAACGCGGGCAGCAACTGTTCGGACACCGCCCGGCACACGTCCATGACGGTGGCGGCCTCGGTGAGCGCACTGGCCATCTGCACGACGTGGTACAGCGCCCCCGTGCGGGGTGCGGCGACCTCCGCCGGCGGCGGCGCGGCGAGATCCGTACCGCGCGGGGCTGTTCCCGCCGTGCCGCCGCCGAAGGCCGTTCCCGGGGCTGTCCCGGGCGCCGCTCCGGCTTCGGACACCGGTCCGGCCACGGCTCCGGCGGGCGGGCCGGTGCGGAAGACACGGCCCGTCAGACCGTGCACCCCGGGATAGAGCACGAAGCCCAGCCAGGCGCCGTTCGGGTCCCGTACCGGATAGGACACCGGCTCCTGCGACAGCATCGCCGCACGGTAACGGTCCTCGTAGTCCGGATCGTGCAGCCAGGTGATCACCTGCCAGGGGTAGTGGCCGAGCAATTCGTCCCGCCCGCAGCCCAGCAGCTCCACACAGCGCTGGTTGGCATAGGTGACCCGGCCGTCCTGGTCGAGCGAGAACAGCCCGTCGGGCAGCCGTTCGGCGGCCTCCGACGCGGTGACCCCGCCCGCCGCGTCGACGAGCGCTCCCACCAGGAGCCTGCCCGCCGACCCCGCCCGTACGACATGCCCCCACAGCTCCACCGGCCGGTAGCGGGGCCGACCGTCCTCCGCGCGCTCGTCCAGTACCCGGAGGCGCCGGTACCCGATCCGCAGACCCGCCCTCGCGTCGCTCCGGCACGTCCTCAGTTCGTGCACGTCGTCCGGGGACACCCGGGCCTCGATGTCCGCCATGGTGCCGCCGAAGTCCTTCCGGGCCAGCCCGAGCAGCGCCAGCGCCTCGTCGTCCGCCCACCACCGGTCACTGTCCAGATCCCACTCGACCATGCCGAGCCGCAGGGTGTGGGTCGGCTGGGTGGGCAGCCGCACGCTGACCGGCTGGTCGTCGTACTCGGTCCGGTACGCCACGGCTTCCGCGACCGCCGGCGTGCCGGTGTCCGTGTCCGTCGGGGCGGGTGCGGGAGAGTCGGCGGGAACGGGGGCACGCCGGACGAACCCGGTCAGGCGCTCCTCCATGCTCCGTCCCGCGTCGTGCAGCACGCGGGCCACCGTCGCCGCGCCCATGGGTTCCCGGGTCGCCGACCGCAGCACGACCAGGACGCCGACGGTCTCGCCGCCCACCGTCACCGGCTGGTAGGCGGAGGCGAACGAGTAGGGCAGCGCGGCGGTGAACTGCGGGAAGCGCAGCATCGTCGCCCGCTCGTCAGGCAGCCACAGCCGCCCGCCCGAGCGGTACGCCTCGGCCACCGGCAGCGCGCCACCCACCGGAATCCGCCACCACGGCTTCAGCAGGGACCGGGGCACCCCGGCCACCACGCACAGCACCAGCGAACGCCGGTCGTGCGACCGCAGGTACACCAGGCCCCCGTACCCACCGAGGGCCTCGACCGCCGCCACCACGGGCCGCGCGAGCACGTCCTCGATCCGCTCCGCGTCGTCGGCCCCGCCCGGTGCCGGACCGGTGCCGGGCCGGTCTCCCGGCCGCTCTCCGGCCGGTACGGCGGCTGCCTCTTCCATCTCGCGTCCTCCCGGTGCGGACGCACAGGACATCATTCGCTCCCCACCAGGATGTGCCATGCCCGGTGCTCCGGCGCGGCGGGAACGGCCCCGGGCCCGCTCCCAGGGTGCCCGGCAGGAACCGGACACGCTGTGGACGCGCTCCGGGCGTGAACGGGATCCGCCCACCGGAGCGCAACCTTTGGGTGAACCAGGCCGTCTCACCTGATATCAGCAGGATGCAACCCCTGGGGGCATGAAATAATGCAAAACAGAACGATCTACGTGACCCTGGCGCTCGTGGGTGCCACGCTGAGTGCGGCGGCGGTCCCCGCCGTCGCCGCCCCGGCCGCAGCTCGGACGGCGACGGTCCCGTCCGCGGCGTGCCCCACCGGCTGGGGCAGCCAGGCCAAGAGCGACACGGCCGGCACCGCCACGACCACACCGGTGCGCGATGTCAGGACCGGCCGCCACGACTGCTACGACCGGATGGTCGTCGACCTGCCGGGCGCGGGCGGCAGTGGCAGCGCCGACGCCGTCGGGTACACGGTCCGGTACGTCGACCGGCTCCACCAGGACGGCTCCGGTACCCACGTCCCGGTCGCCGGCGGCGCCATCCTCGAGGTGCGGGTTGCCGCCCCGTCCTACGACCCCGAGACCGGCGGGCCCACCTATCCGGCACGCGCGGGACAGCCGCTGCCGGGCGTGGACCCGACCGGGTACCGCACCTTCAGGGACACCCGGTTCGCCGCCAGCTTCGAGGGCGACACCCAGATGGGGCTCGGTGTGCGCGCCCGGCTGCCGTTCCGGGTGCTGCAGCTCCAGGACCGTCTCGTCATCGACGTCGCCCACAGCTGGACGGGTGCCCGCTGAGTCACCGAACCGCCCGGCCGGAGCGGACGCGCGGCAGGCTCGGAAGCCATGCCTCCGCTCCGGTGCGGGCGGCGATTGTCAGTGGTCGATGCCACCCTGCCGGTATGGACGAGCTGGAGTTCATGCGCGGCCGGGTCTACGGGGCGGACCACGACGATCCGGGACCGCGCGACGGGCGCTTGTACGTGGAACTGGCCGGCGGACCGCTGGACGGTCTGCTGCTGGACATCACCGACCGTTCCGAGGCGGAACTGCGCGGCGGTGTCGGGCTGCCCACCGAGATGGGCCGCTACGGCGCGGGCGGCCGTGCCCTGTACGTGCCCCGCGTCGGGGACGGAAGTGTGTTCGATTGGAAGGGGGACGTTCCGTGAGGTGCGGGGTGCGGAAGAAAGGCATGAGGCGTGCGCCGTAACTTCCTGGCTCGCGGGTACTGGACGGGGAGCGAGGCAGGCGTAAGGCAGGCGACGTCGTGGAGCGCCGGCCGTTCGTGCACCGGCCGGCCGGCCGGCGGTCGCGGGCGCAGGGAGGCGGTACGAGCCATGGGACTTCTCCTGGACAACGGCCGCGTGCTGCGTGACCGGATCGGCGATGCGATCTTCTCCCGGGTGGCGGGACCGGACGGACCCGAGAACCGGGCCCGCATCCACGACGCGCCCGGCCCGCGCTGGTTCGGTCCCGAGCGCCCGGTCCGGCAGGTGCACGCGGACGCCTCGATGTTCACCGGCGGGCTGTCGGCCCTGCTGCTCCAGTCGCTCCACCCCCTGGCCATGGCCGCCGTCGCGGGGCACTCGGGGTTCCGCGGCGACCCCTGGGGGCGCCTCCAGCGGACCAGCACCTTCCTCGCCATGACCACCTACGGTCCGGCCGACAGCGTCCAGCGGGCCGTCGACCGGGTACGTGCCGTGCACGAGACCGTGCACGGCACCACCCCCGACGGTCAGGAGTACAGTGCCGCCGACCCCCATCTGCTGTGCTGGGTGCACATTGCGGAGGTCGACTCCTTCCTCCGTGCCCACCAGCGCTTCGGCGCCCGGCCGCTGGACGCCGCCGGCTGCGACGCGTACGTCGAGGACATGGCGCGCATCGCCACCGCCCTCGGCGTGCCCGACCCACCGACGAACCGTGCCGAGCTCACCGATCGGCTGGCCGCCTACCGGAGCGAACTGCGCGCGACCCCCGAGGCACGCAGTACGGCGCGCTTCCTGCTGCTCAACCCGCCCGTGCCCGTCCTCGCGCGGCTGCCCTACGGCGCCCTCGCGGCGGGCGCGGTGTCCCTGCTGCCGGTCTGGGCCTCGCGCGCCCTGTGGCTGCCCCGGGCACCGCTCGCCGAGGACGTGTTCGTCCGCCCGCTCGGCACCGCCGTCACCGCCGTCATCCGCTGGGCCCTGGCGCCCGGCGAGCGTGCACGGCGTGGGCAGGAGGACCGACTGCCGGGACCGGGGCAGGGCACTGCCGGTTGACATGCCCGACCGTGGGCACCCAGTGCTGGCCGGTGTGAGGCGGGCTCACACGTCCGGCGCACTCGTGCGGCTGTTGGACCCGGGAGGTCGTCGTGGCGGTTCGTCATCGTCTGGTCAGAACGCCTGCGCGGACCGTCTGGGAGGTCCTCGCGGACGGCAGTCGTCATGCGGACTGGCTGGTGGGAACCCCGTCGTCCGAGCCCGTGCGGGGGCAGTGGCCACGGCTCGGGTCCGCGATCCACTACGAGACCCGGATCGGGCCCCTTCGCCTGGCCGGTGAGACGGTCGTCCGTCGCTGCGAGCGTGGCGAGGCCCTGGAATTCGAAGCACGGGAGGGCCCGCTCGGCACGGCGCGGATCGCCGTCCGGCTGCGGCCCTGGGGGAACGAGTGCCTGGTGACCGTCGACGAGCATCCCCTGCGGGGCGCCGACGGCCGGCTGCGCCGCGCGGCCGTGAGGGCATTGGCCCGGATCCGCCACGGCGCCCTGCTCGCCAGGCTGGCGGAGGTCTGCGAGGCCGACGCCGCCGAGTGGGAACGCCGCCGCCCACTCGGCCAGGTCGTCGCGTCCGAGCCCGGCCGCGACGGCACCCGCGCCTGAGCCCGGGACGCCCCTGGCGTCCGGACGTTCCGGTGCTTCGGCCGGCCGGGCCGGAGAGCGGGGCCCGGCCCCCGAGCTGCCGGGCCGCCACCGCTCAGAGCGACGGCGGGGGCGACGGCGGCGACGGTGTGGCGTCGTGCACAGCGCGGCGGACAGCGCGTGCCAGTCGTGCGCCCCACGGGGAACGGGGCCCGGCGAAGGCGTGCGGCGTCTCACCGGGACAGGGGGCGCGGACTGCGACGCACACCGCGTCGGTGGGAGTGCCCGAACAGTCGTGGCCGGCCTCCAGCAGAGCCTGCACCTTTGCCTCCGTCGCGGTGGCCACCGCGTTGACCAGGGCGGCGTCGGTGAGGGGCACCGGCAGGGCCACGACGATGTTGATCGTGCCCGGCGCGTGTGCGCAGTCCGTGCCGCCCTCCCCGGCCGTCTTCGCGGCCTCGGGGACCGCCGCCCAGCCCCGTACGTCGACGCCCGACGTGACGATGACCTCCGCGCCCCCGTCGTGCGCGTGGGCGTACGACGCGACGTCGGCGGCCGTCATCAGACCGACCCCCGGACCGAACGCGCCCGCACCGGTGGCGAGGTCGGCGAGGTGCCGGGCGGGGTCGGTGCGGCGGTACCCGTGGGGGACCTGCGCGTTGAGGACCCAGGACCGCTCGCCGATGCTACCGCCCTGGACCGCACTGCTGATCATCCGCATGCCCGGCCCGGGAATCCACAACAGGGCGTGCAGCGGTACGCCGTCCTCGACACGGGTCAGGCGGCGCGGGCACAGCAGTCCGACGGAGGTGCGGGGCGGCGGGAGGACGGCGGTCACCGGGCGGAACTCCTCGAGCGGATCGGGGTCGGCCGATCGTATGCCAGGGGCGACCGCCCCGCCCGCAGGAGGCCCGGTCAGCGCTCCGTTTCCGTCCCCGGTGCCTCCGTCGGCCGTGGCCCCCGGAAGCAGGCGGTGACGGACTTGCCGTGCGGGCAGCGACGGGTCTCCCACTCGTCGGCCAGGGCATCGACGAGAAGCATGCCGCGTCCGCCGGTGCCCTCCGTCCCCGGGCTGCGACGGGCCGGCAGCTCCGCCGAGGTGTCGTGGACGGAGATGTGCAGACAACGGTCGTCGCGGGACAGGGTCAACTGGGCGTTGCTGTGGGCATGCCGGTGTGCGTTGGTGACCAGTTCCGACACGGTCAGCAGCACGGCGTCCGCCGTCCCGGGAGCCGTGGTGGTCCAGCCCAGGGCATCGAGGTAGTCGCGGGCCCAGTCGCGCGCCGCCTTCACCTCACCGCCCATCGGGAGGGTACGCGCCCAGCCCACCGCGCGCACCGACGATCCGTCCATGAGGGTCCTTTCTGATCACACCGACGCGGCCCGGACCTTCCCGGACACCGGACCGCGCCGAAGGGCGGCGGAGCCGGTCAGCGGCGACCGCCGCGGAACTTGCCCAGCAGCCGCTGGGCCTGCGCCCGGCGCCGGGGATCGGACGCGGCACGCCGCGCCTGCTCGGTCGCACGCCGCCCCTGAGGGCTCTGGGCGAACCGCTTGATGCGCTCCACGATGCCGGCCATGAGAACTCCTTCCACGGGACCGCGCTCCGGGGGCCCGGCCGGCCGCCCGGAGATCACTCGTCGGTCTCCTGCTCGTCTTCGTCCTGAGTCGGTCCTTGTCGGTTCCTTCCTTCGCCTACCCCCTGGAGACGGAGTCAGCCCTGCGGACGGCGGCAGAGACCTCACGTCTGCTTCAGCGGCTCGTACACCTCGGGCGCGATCCCGAACGTCCACGCCACCCCCTCCCGCGCGGTCCGCGTCGTCGGCGGCACCCGGAGCCAGTACGTACGGTGGGTGCCGTCGGGCTCCGGGGTGGAGTTGACGACCTCCACCATCACGACCGCCTCGTCGCCGTCGAGTTCGACCCGCCAGAGGGTGCCCGTCTCGTCCCGGTGGACGGGCTGCGCACCGGAATCGGCCAGGTAGCGGTCGTAGCCGTAGTACTCGAGCATCACCCGGCGCAGCTCGGCGTTCCCCTCGGCCCGGATCCGCTCCGGCGTGAGGGTGCGCAGTTCCTCCAGGAAGGCACGCCCCACCGGCATGCCGCGCCAGGCGCACAGGGCGAACCCGTCGGGGAACTCCAGTGCCGGGCCGTCCCCGTGGTCCAGCCTGCCCGCCTCGTCACGGTGCAGGGCGACCGGCCGCTCGCACACCACCGCCACCTTCTCGAACGGCCACCACCAGCCGGCGCTGCGGCACACCTGGGCCGGACCGTCGAGCGGGGACGGTCCGGCGGCGTCCAGAGCGGCCAGCCACGGCGCGTCGTGCTGCCCGAGCAGCGCGTCCAGCAGGACCAGCCGTATCTCCGTACGGGCGCCCGCGTCGTCGGCCGCGAGATCGTCGAGCACCCCGGTGCGGATCCGGTCCACCAGAGCCTGCGTGGAGTCCCAGAGGGCACCGCCGGTCGCCGACCAGTGGCGTGCCCAGCCCGCCGCGCCCAACCGGGCGTGCAGGCGCGCGCGTTCGGCGGCCCAGGGCGCCGTGCGCACCGCCTCGCGCACGCTCGCCCCGAAGTCCGTGCCCTGTCGCACCAGCGTCACGCCCTCGCGCGGCGAGTCGGCCCAGACCACCCGCTCCGGCTGCGGCAGCCCGGCCCGCCGGTAGGCCAGCCGGATGCCCTCCTCGGCGGCGGCCCGGTCGGCGCGCACCGCGCTCGCGGCCCACGCCCGCCAGCGCCCCGGACCGCCCTTTGCGCGGTCCCCGCCCGCCGCCGGTGCAAGGCCGCCGGTCACGGCCGCCACCCCGTTCGTCTGCTCCGTCGTCGTCATTCCCCACGTCCCCTGTCCGCACCGCTCGTCCGGTCCGTGCTTCCTGGCAGTGCTTGTCCGGTGCCTGTCGTCCGTGCCGCTCAGTCGGCGACGATCCGTACCGAACCGGGGATGTACTCGCGCTGCCGGACCACGCGGTACCACCCCTTCGGCAACGGGATCGTCGCGTGCTCCTCGTGCACCACCCGGCCGCCCTCGGGCAGATGCAGCAGCAGGGGTCCGAAGGGGCCCGGCTCGCTCACCAGTTCTCCCTTGCCGACGACCGCGTGTGCATGCCCGGTGACCTCTCCCAGGGCCAGCACGAGCCGGCCCCGGACATCACGCGGCTCCTTGGGCGCGTCCGGGACGTGCGCGGGCACCGCCTCCTCGACGACGGGCACGATCAGCACGTCTCCCTGCCGGTACACGGATCTCCCCTCCACTCCGGCGCACGGTGCTCCGGAGTCCATGCGAGGACCGTACGAGCCACCACTGACATTGACAGGGGTACGCAGGTTCCGGTGGTCGTGGCTCCACCACTGACCGATGTCCAGTGCGGCTTCGCGAGGCCCGCCGCCGGGCGTTGTCGGTCGCTGTTGGTAGAACTGCTGCACGCACCGTCGAAGGGCCGCTCCCGGCCCGGGTTCCGTGACGGCGCCGGACCTCGTCCCCCCGCTCGTCCCTCACCCGCGTCACACGTCAGGAGCGGCCCGCATGATCATCGGTGGCACCCTCGAGAAGCTGTACGGACTGCCCGTCTTCTCCTTCCCCGGACCGTCGGGGACGACGGCGGAGCTGCCCGGGCCCGACGCCGTGGCCTGGCGGATCGCCACCGGCTCGTACGACGCCGAGGAGGCGTGGGAGGCGGCCTTCGCCCGGTTCTGCGCCCAGGTCGACACGACCAGGGTGCGGGCGCTGATCGTCGGCGCCTGGGAGGACGCGTACGACTCGGCGCCGTCCGAGGCCGTCCAGGCGCTGCTGGCCGCGCGTGACCGCCTGCCCGCCCTGCGGTCGGTCTTCCTGGGGGACATCACGTCCGAGGAGTGCGAGATCTCCTGGATCAACCAGACCGACGTCACCCCCCTGCTGGCCGGCTTCCCCGCCCTGGAGGAGTTCGGGGTGCGGGGAGGCCAGGGACTGGAGTTCCCCGCTCTGCGTCACGAGGCGCTGCGCTCGCTGACCATGGAGACCGGCGGTCTCCCGGTGGAGGTCGTCCGGGGCGTCGGGGCCAGTGAACTGCCCGCGCTGGAGCACCTCGACCTGTGGCTCGGCACCTCGTGGTACGGCGCGGACAGCGAGGCCGCCGACCTGGAGCCGATTCTGTCCGGTGACCGCTTCCCGCGCCTGCGTCACCTCGCCCTGCGCAACAGCGAGATCCAGGACGAGGTCGCCGCCGCCGTGGCGTCCGCCCCGGTGGTGGCCCGCCTCGACGTGCTCGACCTGTCCATGGGCACCCTCGGCGACGACGGCGCCGTCGCTCTCCTCGGCGGTCAGCCGCTGACGCATCTGAAGAAGCTCGACCTGCACCACAACTACCTCAGCGAGCCTCTCCGGCAGCGTCTGAGCGAGACCTTCGCCGCCGCGGGCGTCGAGGTCGACCTCGACCCGGACGACGCCGAGGCGGACGAGGACGAGGACGGCACCGCCCTCCGCTACGTGTCCGTCGGGGAGTGACGACCGCGTGATGCAGGCCCAGCCGCCCGGCCCGCCCGTGCGCTTCGCCGTGGTGGGCAACCCGGAGAACCGCAGGGTCGCCCTCTTCGCCGAGGCCGTACGCGCGGCCGGCCTGCCCGCACCGCGCATCGTGCCCTGGGCCGACGTCCTGCGGGCGGGCGGGGCGGACTTCGCGGCCGACGAGATCGTCCGGCTCGACTCGCCCGGCGAGAACCCGGAGGTCGACCGGCTGCTGCGGGACATCCAGGACCCCACGAGGGTCGAGGGCTCGGCACTCTGGTACGCGCGGTTCACCCGCGCGACGCGGGGGCTGCGGGGCGGCATCCGCCTCGACGACACCGACGACCTGGCCGTCCTGTTCGACAAGCGGCGCTGCCACGCGACCCTCGAAGCGGCGGACGTCCCCGTGCCCCGGTCACCCACCTCCGGAGGGGACGCGGCACCTGTCCGGGGCTGGGACGACGTCCGGACCCTCATGCGCGAACACCGGATGCCGAGGCTCTTCGTCAAGCCGGCACACGGCTCCTCGGCCTCCGGCGTTCTCGCCGTCGAGTCGTCGGCCGCCGGCCGCATCCGTGCCACCACCTCCGTCGAACTCACACCGGACAAAGTCCTGTTCAACTCCCTCAAGCTGCGCCGCTACGAACGGGAGCGGGACATCGCCGCGATCGTCGACACGCTGGCACCCGACGGACTGCATCTCGAACGCTGGCTGCCCAAGGCCTCGCTGCGGGGACGCGTCACCGATCTGCGGATCGTGGTGGTGGCCGGCCGTGCGACCCACGCCGTGGTGCGCACCAGCACCTCACCACTGACCAACCTCCACCTCGGCGGAAGCCGCGGCGACCTGGACGCGGTCCGGGAGGCCGTAGGGGCGGGAGGCGGCCGGTGGTCCGACGTCCTCGCCGTGTGCGAGCGGACGGCGGCCTGCTTCCCCCGCACCCTGTGCGTGGGCGTCGACCTGCTCCCGGCCGTCGGCTGGCGCAGGTCCGCGGTCGGCGAGGTCAACGCCTTCGGCGATCTGCTGCCCCGCCTCACGGGCCTGCCGGGCAGCGGAGCGGAGGGCCTCGACACCTACGCGGCACAGATCGCCGCCGTCCTGCACCGCACCGGCACCGCGGACACCCCACAGCATCCGAATCACCGGCACCACGCGCAGCACCCGCATGATTCATACAGAACAGGAACCCCCACCCATGCCCGCGCCTGACCCGACGCCCCCCGCGCCCGCACCGCGCGGCCCGCAGGCCGCCGGCCCCACCACACCCCCGGCGCCCCGGCAACCGGACCGGCACGAGCCCGACATGAGCGAGATCGTCGGCAGCCACGACATCCTGCTCGTCACGCTCGACACCCTCCGCCACGACGTCGCCGCCGAACTCGCCGCCACCGGCCGCACCCCGAACCTGGCCCGCCTGCTGCCCGGCGGCCGGTGGGAGGAGCGGCACGCCCCGGGAAGCTTCACCTACGCCTCGCACCAGGCGATCTTCGCCGGCTTCCTGCCGACGCCGGCCACTCCCGGCCCGCACCCCCGCCTGTTCGCGGCACGCTTCGCCGGCAGCGAGACCACGGCCGACGGCACCTTCGTGTACGAGACCCCGGACCTGGTGTCGGGCCTGGCGAAGGAGGGCTACCGCACGGTGTGCATCGGCGGTGTCGGCTTTTTCGACCGGCAGGGCCCCCTCGGCTCGGTACTCCCCGGGATGTTCCAGGAGTCCCACTGGGAGCCGGAGTTCGGCGTCGCCTCGCCCACCTCGTTCGAGGCCCAGGTAACCCGTGCGGAAGAAGTCGTACGGGAACTTCCCGACGAGCAACGCCTGTTCCTCTTCGTCAACGTGGCCGCCCTGCACCAGCCGAACTGGTTTTACCTGCCCGGCGCCACCCGGGCCGACGGTGACACCCGCGCGACGCACGCCGCCGCCCTGGAGTACGTCGACCGGCACATCGGCCGCCTCTTCGCCGCCGCGAGCAGCAGGCGCCCCTGCTTCGCCGTCGTCTGCTCCGACCACGGCACCGCGTACGGCGACGACGGCTACACCGGCCACCGCATCGGCCACCCGTCCGTGTGGACCGTGCCCTACGCCCACTTCCACCTGGACCACACCCCCGCCGAGGCCGCCCGATGACCACTGTCACCAGCCCCCGCCACCCCCGGACCGGCGGGACGTACCCGGCGAGCCCGTACCAGAACTACGTCTACGCCTACCCGCACAAGACCGCCTACCGACGGCTTTCCGACCGCCCGCTCCTGCGCGACCTGTGGGCCGCCGAACCCAAGGACGCCCTTTCCCTCTACCTGCACATCCCGTTCTGCGAGGTCCGCTGCGGCTTCTGCAACCTCTTCACCCGCATCGGAGCCCCCGACGGATTCACCGGTGCCTACCTGGACGCCCTGGACCGGCAGGCGACCGCGGTGCGCGAGGCCCTGGGCGAGCAGGACGGCGTGCGGTTCGCCACCGCGGCCTTCGGCGGAGGCACCCCCACCTTCCTCACCGCCGCCGAACTCGAGCGGCTCTGCGACATCGCCGAACACCGCATGGGCGCCGACCTGCGCGGCGTCCCCCTCTCCGTGGAGGCCTCGCCCGCCACGGCCACCGCCGACCGGCTCGAGGTCCTCTCGGCACGCGGCACCACCCGACTGAGCCTCGGTGTCCAGAGCTTCGACGACGCCGAGGCCCGTGCCGCCGTACGGCCGCAGCGCCGCGCCGACGTCGAGGCGGCCCTCGGCCGCGTCCGCGACGCCCGCATCCCCGTCCTCAACATCGACCTGATCTACGGCATCGACGGCCAGACCGAGCGGACCTGGCTGCTTTCCCTGGACGCCGCCCTGGCCTGGCAGCCCGAGGAGCTCTACCTCTACCCGCTCTACATACGCCCCCTGACCGGTCTCGGCCGCCGCGCACCGGACACCGACCCGGCCTGGGACGAGCAGCGGCTGCGCCTGTACCGGCTGGGCCGCGACCACCTCCTGGCCCGCGGCTACACCCAGCAGTCCATGCGCATGTTCCGTCGCGCAGACGCCCCGCCGCAGGGCGCCGACGACTACGCCTGCCAGACCGACGGCATGATCGGCCTCGGCTGCGGCGCCCGCTCGTACACCGCCGGCCTGCACTACTCCTTCGACTACGCCGTCGGCATGCACGAGATCCGCGGCATCATCGACGACTACGTCCGGCGCCCGGCCGCAGACCTGGCCCGAGCCGAGTACGGCCGGGCGATCGGCACCGACGAGGCCCGCCGCCGCCACCTCATCCAGTCACTGCTCCAGGCGGACGGCCTCGACACCGCCGACTACCGGGCCCGGTTCGACAGCACGCCCCAGGACGACTTCGGCACCGAACTGTCCCGGTTCGCCGACCGCGGCTGGCTGGCGGACGGCGGCCCGCGCGCCCCGCTGCTGCGGCTGACCCCGGAAGGACTCGCCCACTCCGACGCCATCGGGCCGGAGCTGTTCTCCCCGGCCGTCCGGACCGCCATGGCCGCCTACGAGCGGAAGTGAGACCCGTCCCGTGAACCGCTCCACGCCCGGCCCGCCGAACGGCCCCATGGACCTGACCGTGCTCTACCGCGGTCCGCTCGCCTCGTGCGACTACGACTGCCCGTACTGCCCCTTCGCCAAGCGCCGCGACAGCCGGGAGCAACTGCGCGCCGACCGCGCCGCCCTGGAACGGTTCACCCACTGGGCCACCGAGCAGACCGGCGACCGCCTCTCCCTCCTCTTCACCCCCTGGGGCGAGGGCCTGGTCCGTTCCTGGTACCGGCGCGCCCTGACCGACCTCTCCCACCGGCCGCACGTCCGCCGGGTCGTCATCCAGACCAACCTCAGCTGCCGTACCGACTGGCTCGCCGACGCCGACCTCGGCACCCTCGCCCTGTGGTGCACCTACCACCCCGGGCAGACCCCGTACGACCGCTTCCTGGCCAAGAGCCACGAACTGGCCCGCCTCGGTGTCCGGTTCAGCGTCGGCATCGTCGGCCTGTCCGAACACCTGGAGGCGGCCCGGCGGCTGCGCGCCGAGCTGCCGGAGCAGGTGTACCTGTGGGTCAACGCCGCCGAGGGCCGCATGTACGACGACGCCGAGGCGGACCTGTGGACGGCACTGGATCCGCTGTTCGGCTACAGCCGTCACCCGCACGCCAGCGCGGGCCTGCCCTGCCGTACCGGGGAGTCCGTGATCTCCGTCGACGGCGAAGGCACGGTCCGCCGCTGCCACTTCGTCCGCACCGAACTGGGCAACCTCTACGACGGCAGCTACCGGCAGGCCCTGGCCCCGCGCGCCTGCCCCCTCACCAGCTGCGACTGTCACATCGGATACGTCCACCTCGAGACGCTGCCGTTGTACGACGTGTTCGCGGGCGGTGTCCTGGAACGCGTCCCGGCGACGCCCGCTCGACGTGAACCGGGCGACGGAACGGGTTTGCCGCGGGACTCAGCGGCAAGTCGGTGTCCATGAGTGAACAGAACAAGAGCCCGAATCAGAAGACCACCTCTCCCCGGAACGCCGCGGCGAAGGCCCAGAACGCCGCGGAGAAGGCGACCGCTCCCGCCGAGCGGGCGGCAGGCGGCGCCGCCACCAAGGTGGGTGACGCGGCGTCAGTGGCCAAGTCGGGCGCCGAGCGCGCGGCCGGAGCGGCGAACGGCGCCGTGCAGAGCGCGGCCAAGGGCGTCGAGGCGGGCCGTAAGGCGGTCGTCGCCACCTCGGGTCAGGTCGCCGCGACCGCGGTGACCGCCTGGACGGTCCTCTCGAACCGCAAGCTCGTCGCCGCCGGTGTCGGAGCCGGCCTGACCGTACTGAGTGCCGCGTCCTACGCGGTGGGCCGCCGCACGGAACGCCACGCCCACGGTCCCCTCACACGGATGACCGGCGGACGCATCTGACCCGGGGCGGGACGGGGCGGGCGGTTCCACTCGCGCGGTGCGGCCTCGAAGAGGAAAGATGTGTCCGCAAGCGCAGAATCGATCCCTGCCAAGGAGTGGGCACATGCAGCACGAGCGAGCGGGCGGTCCGGCCGGTCCCGAGGATCTCGTCGACGTCGCCCGGCTGGTCACGGCGTACTACGCGGTGCACCCGGACCCGCAGGACGCGGGGCAGCGCGTCGCGTTCGGGACGTCCGGGCACCGTGGCTCGTCCCTGGCGGGCGCGTTCAACGAGGACCACATCGCCGCGACCAGCCAGGCCATTTGCGAGTACCGCGCGGAACAGGGCACCGACGGCCCGCTCTACCTGGGTGCCGACACCCACGCGCTCTCCGAGCCGGCCAGGGTGACCGCCCTGGAGGTGTTCGCCGCCAACGGTGTCACGGTGCTCATCGACAGTGCCGACGGCTACACGCCGACCCCCGCGGTCTCGCACGCGATCCTCACCCACAACCGCGGCCGCACCACCGGCCTGGCGGACGGCGTCGTCGTCACCCCGTCCCACAACCCGCCCGCCGACGGAGGCTTCAAGTACAACCCGCCCAGCGGCGGCCCCGCCGGTTCCGGGGCGACCACCTGGATCCAGGACCGTGCGAACGCCCTGATCCGTGACGGTCTCAAGGGTGTCCGGCGCATTTCCCACGCCCGTGCCCTCGCCGCCCCCGGCACCGGTCGCCACGACTTCCTCGGGACCTATGTCGCCGACCTGCCGGGGGTGCTGGACCTGGACGCGATCCGCACGGCCGGCATCCGCATCGGGGCCGACCCGCTGGGCGGGGCGTCCGTCGCCTACTGGGGCCGTATCGCCGAGCAGTACGGCATCGACCTCACCGTGGTCAACCCCCTCACCGATCCCACCTGGCGGTTCATGACCCTGGACTGGGACGGCAAGATCCGCATGGACTGCTCGTCGCCGCATGCCATGGCCTCCCTCATCGCGCAGCGGGACCGTTTCGACCTGGCCACCGGCAACGACGCGGACGCCGACCGGCACGGCATCGTCACTCCGGACGCCGGCCTGATGAACCCCAACCACTACCTCGCCACAGCCATCCAGTACCTCTACGCGCACCGCGAGCAGTGGCCGGCCGCGGCCGGCGTGGGCAAGACACTGGTGTCGTCCGCGATGATCGACCGGGTCGCCGCCGACCTGAAGCGCGAACTGGTCGAGGTGCCCGTCGGCTTCAAGTGGTTCGTCGACGGGCTGGCGGACGGCACCCTCGGCTTCGGCGGTGAGGAGTCCGCCGGCGCCTCCTTCCTGCGCCGCGACGGCTCGGTGTGGACCACCGACAAGGACGGCATCCTCCTGGCACTGCTCGCCTCCGAGATCACCGCGGTCACAGGGAAGACACCCTCCGAGCACTACGCCGCGCTCACCGCCCGCTTCGGCGAGCCCGCCTACGAACGGATCGACGCCCCGGCGACCCGGGAGGAGAAGGCCCGCCTGGCCAAGCTCTCGCCCGCGCAGGTCACCGCCGACACCCTCGCCGGGGAGGCGGTCACCGCGGTGCTCACCGAGGCCCCCGGCAACGGCGCGTCCATCGGCGGCATCAAGGTGACCACGGCCAACGCCTGGTTCGCGGCCCGCCCCTCGGGCACGGAGGACGTGTACAAGATCTACGCCGAGTCCTTCCAGGGACCCGGCCACCTCCGAAGGGTGCAGGAGGAGGCCAAGGCGGTGGTGCTGTCGGCGCTGGGCGGCTGACGGGTTCCGCGCCGCGCGGTGTGCGGGGGCCGGCGGTGCGTCAGCCGGCCTGCACCGCCGGCGTGGCCGGGGACGGGGAGGCGAGACCGGACGGACCGGACGTCGCCGTGGGCAGTTGCGTGGGGACGTCCTCCGACTGCTGCAGCACCGTGTCGCCGGGCCCCCGATCCGGGGTGCCCGCGCCGGTGGACAGCTGGGACCACGCGCCCAGGACCAGCGCGATCGCGGCAGCCGTACCGATCACCCGGCAGACACGGCGCGCTCTGGCCCGCCTGTCGAGGTCCCGCCACGACGGGCCCTCCCACGGGTCGTCGGGGTACCAGAGGTCACCGACGGCGCCCGTGCTGTCGGCCCCCGGTCCCGCCGTGCGTCCGCGGGCCGGCCGCGGCTGCCACCCCGACGCCCGCTGCAGGGCGGAGGGTTCGACGGGGGCGGTGGCGCGGATGGCGCGTTCGTTGTCCGTGAGGAACCGCTGCCAGACCTCGTCGGGTACCGACGGCGTCCCGTCCCTGTCCTCCGGCTTCTCGCCGTCAGGTCGCTGCGCGGTCACGTCCGTTCCTCTCCGGTGGGGAGCCCGCCGCCGACACCACAGCTCACCCGCACCAGGCAGGACCCCGGGCAGGATCATCCCACAGCGCGAAACCGTCGGGCCAGGGGCCCGGCGTCCCGGACGCGGGTCGTCCGGACCGGTGGGACTCGATTGCATAAAGGTCCGAGGCGGAGGCCGGAACACGCCGGCGACCGTTGCATAGTCTCATCAGCGGGGGAGGGGGAGCCCAGGGAGGAATCGGACGGCTCTCGAGTGCCTCGCCACCGCTGGAGCAGGTCATGACCGACGAGAAGCCGTCATCGAGCCAGACCGCGCTGTCCTGGATGCCGGTCGTGGTCATGCTGGTGATCGCGGTCGTGGACGTCGTGGTCGGACCGGGCGTCGGCCTGCTGCCACTGGTGGCGGTCGGCCCCGCCTTCGCCGGACTCGTCGGCGGCTGGCGCCGCACCGCGGCGATCGGTGTACTCGCCCTGCTGCTGTGCGTGGGACTGGGCCTGTACAACGGGCTGTTCGTGGAGCCCCGCGGCTACACCGCCATGGCGTCCGTGGCCGGGGTCACCGGCGTCGGCGTCGCGGCCGCGGTCATGCGCTCCCGCCGGGAGGCGGAACTGGCGAGCGTGCGGTCGATCGCGGAGGTCGCGCAGCGTGTGCTGCTGCGGCCGGTGCCGCTGAACGCGGGGGCGTTCCAGGTGGCGGTCTCCTACACGTCCGCCGTCGCGGAGGCGCGTATCGGCGGCGATCTGTACGAGGTGGTGGCCACGCCGCACGGCGTGCGGGTGATCGTCGGCGATGTCCAGGGCAAAGGGCTGGCCGCGGTGGAGACGGCCGCCGTGGTGCTCGGTGCCTTCCGGGAGGCCGCCTACGACGAGCGGGACCTGGCCGGGGTCGGCGAGCGGGTGGAGCGCAGCGTGGCCCGGGAACTGGAGGGCGAGCGGTTCGTCACCGCCGTCCTCGCCGAGATCGACGTGGGCCGGGACCTCGTCCTCCTCAACTACGGTCACCCGCCTCCCGCACTCGTACGGCGCGACGGCGGCGTCGACTTCCCGGAGCCGCCGTCGTACGCCCTGCCGCTCGGCCTGACCGCGCACGGCACCGAGGGGCCGCAGCTCTTCCGGGTCGGGTTCGAGCCCGGCGAGCAACTGCTCCTGTACACCGACGGAGTCACCGAGGCGCGCGACGAGGACGGACGCTTCTATCCGCTGGGCGAGCGCACCCGTCTGCTGAAGGAGCCCGACACGCGCCGCGCCCTCGAGGCTCTGCGCGCCGACCTGGTCCGGCATGCCGGCGGGCCGCCCGGCGACGACGCCGCGATGCTCCTGCTGCGCCACCACCGGCACGACGACGGGGACCCGTCCCCGCCCGGTGGTTGAGCCGCGGCTCGCAGGCGTACGGGCCGGGCGGGGGTGAGGTACAAAGGATCCATGCCGGAGCGTGGGGTTCCCGCCGGGACGGGTGACGACGTCGACGCCGTCACCCGTGCGGTCCTGACCGCCTCACGTCTGCTCGTGGAGGTCTCCGCGCGGTCCCTGGGCGCGGTCGAGGACCGGGTGACCCAGCCGCAGTTCCGCATGCTGGTGGTGCTGTCGACCCGCGGCGACACCACGCTGGTCGCCCTCGCCGAGCTGCTCCACGTCGCCCCGTCCACCGCGATGCGCATGGTCGACCGGCTGATCGCGGCCGGACTCGCCGTACGGCGGACCAATCCGGCCAACCGCCGCGAGACGCTGCTGCGGCTGACCGACGAGGGCCGGCGGATCGTCGCGGACGTCACCGCGCGGCGCCGCGCCGAGATCGCCGGGATCGTCGGACGGCTCGCCCCCGAGGAACGGGTGGCGCTCGTCGGGGCGCTCACCGCGTTCAACGAGGCCGGCGGTGAGCCACCGGCTCCGGACGATCCCGAGGGGCCGGGCCCGCCTGCCGAGGACGAAGACGCCCAGCGCGAGCGACCCGGCCGATGAGCGTTGTTGCCGAAACGCCGACAATGCTCGGGTCCAGCAGGAACGGCCGGACGGGACCGGCCCGATCCTCACGGACCGGCTCGCCGCACTGCAGGCAGCCCGACCGTGCGGGAGCGGAGGGCCGGGTCTCAAATATGCATGCTAAATTCCTATTTGAGAGGCTCCCGCGCACAGGACGGTGACACCCGATGACGGCAGACGGCGGCGACCCCACCCCCGAGTACGGTGACGACGATCCGCTGCCCCGGACGCTGTGCGACACGACCGCGCTGGCGGCCCTCGAGGACGGGCCGGCCGGCGCCCTGTGGCGGCTGGCGGAGTCCGGCCGGCAACTCGACGCCAACGTCGTCCGCATCCCGCCCGGCCGGCAGGTCGACACGCACCGTGAGCCCGACCTCGACGTCCTTCTCCTCGTCCTGGCCGGTGAGGGCTCACTGACCGCGCCCGACGGCGCGCAGCCCCTGCGTGCGGGCGTCCTGACCTGGCTCCCGCACGGCTCCATGCGCGCACTCGCCGCCGGCGCCCAGGGACTGACCTACCTGACCGTGCACCGCCGCCGCCCCGGTATGCGGATCAAGCCGTCCGGCGCGGCGGCGCCTTCGGCCGGCCGGCCTCAGCAGCAGTGACCAGACGGATCCTTCGTCCAGAAGGTGCAACCCGAGCCAACAAAGTGATAACAGCAGACAACTTCTGAACGCCGTGAGCGGTCTAGTACGCCATGAAGATCTCTTTCCTGATCCACAACGCCTATGGCATCGGAGGCACGATCACCACCACGTTCAACCTCGCCGCCGCGCTGGCCGAACGGCACGACGTGGAGATCGTCTCCGTGCTGCGGCACCGGGAGCACCCGAACCTCACCCCGCACCCCGATGTGAGGCTCCGGCACCTGGTGGATCTCAGGCAGGAGAAGGACGACCCCCGGCACCGGATACCGGCCAAGGTGTTCCCCTCGGCCGAGTACCGCTACCACCAGTACAGCGAGCTGACGGACCAGCGGATCGCCGCGTGCCTGGGGTCCATCGACGCCGACGTGGTCATCGGAACCCGGCCGGGACTCAACGTGCACCTCGCACTCCAGGCCCCGGAGCACGTCGCACGGGTCGGCCAGGAGCACCTCACCCTGGACAACCACCCGCCCCGGCTGCGCACCGCGCTGCGCCGTGCCTACCGCCGCCTCGACGTGCTCACCACCGTCACCGAGGCGGACGCCGACTCCTACCGGCGCAAGATGCGGCTGCCCGGCGTACGGGTGGAGGCCCTGCCGAACAGCGTCCCCGATCCCGTCCTGCCCGCCGCCGACGGCACCGCCAAGGTGGTCGTCACGGCCGGCCGGCTGGTCCCCGTCAAGCGCTACGACCTGATCATCCGCGCGTTCGCCCGGGTCGCCGCCGCCCACCCCGACTGGCAGCTGCGCATCTACGGCAAGGGCGAGGAGCAGGCCGCGCTGCGCCGCCTGATCGAGTCGCTCGGCCTGTGGAACAACGTCTTCCTCATGGGCGCGGCGACCCCGATGGAGGCCGAGTGGGTCAAGGGTTCCCTCGGGGTCGCCGCGTCCAACTTCGAGCCGTTCGGCATGACCATCGTCGAGGCGATGCGCTGCGGACTGCCCGTGGTGAGCACCGACTGCCCCTACGGACCCGGAGAGATCATCAAGGACGGCGTCGACGGTCGGCTGGTGCCCGTAGGTGACGCCGACGCCCTCGGCGCGGCCCTGCTGGAACTCGTCGGTGACGACGAACGCCGCCGCCGCATGGGCAGGGCGGCCCTCGAGAACGCCCGCCGCTACGCCCCCGGGCCCGTCGTGGCGCAGGCGGAACGCCTCGCGGGGCAGGCCGTGGCGGCCAGAAGCACCGGCGGGTGCTCCGCACCGCAGGAGGGCCGGGCCCACCGGACCCTGTCCGGCCAGGGCCACGCCGCCGCCGACCTCGCCCTCGCCGCCGCCTCCGAGGCGCTGCGCACCCTCCGGAAGGGACGTCGATGAGCACCGCCGCACAGGACACGGGTGCACCGCGCGCCCACTGCACGGTCGACGCCGACGGCCGGACGGCCTTCCGCGTCGCACTGCACCCGGCCGGGCGCCCCCGGCTGGCCCTGGTGCCGAGACCGAAGAAGAACGCGCCGGAACAGCCGACCCACCTCCTCGACCTCGAACCCCACGGCGACGACGGCGACCTGGGCGCGGTGCTCGAACCGCTGCCCGCCCTCGCCGAGGGCCGCTGGGACGCGTACCTGATGAGGGAAACGGACGCCGTGCGGGAACGGCTGCGCCCCGGCCTGCGGGACCTGCGCGCCCTCGTCGACGGAAACCTGCGCGTGTGGCCGTCCCCGGTGGCCGTCCGGGTGCCCTACGCCACGAAGGACGGGTTCCTCGCGGTGCGGGCCTGGCTGCGCACCGCCCACGCCGAGGCAGGCCGCCTCGACCTCGCGGACGGCGCGATGACGGTCCACGCGCGCCTGCACGGCGCCGAACTCTCCGACGGGGCCACCGTGTTGCTCCGGCTGCGCAGTGACAGGGGCACCACGCGCTCCTTCCCGCTGCGGACCGAGGGCGGCGCCTTCTCCTTCACCGCACCTTTGGGGGAACTGTCCGGCGGGGTGCCCCGCGACCAGGTCTGGGACGTCTTCCTGCGGCCCGCGGCCGACGCCCCACTGGTCCGGATCGGCCGATTCCTCGACGACGTGGCCGACCGCAAGACGGTGTGCGTGTACCCGGCGCTCACCGTCGGCGAAGCCGCCGTGCGCCCGTACTACACCGTCGACAACGACCTCGCCGTCGAGGTGACCGCCGTGCACTGAACCGGCCACCGTCCACCTTCGTCCGTCCAGGCGGTGACGGACGAGGAGCAGAGGTCCCACGCGGGAGATCCCAGTCGTCGGCGGCGGCTACGCGGGGCGGGCAACTTGTCCCACTCCGTGGTGCACCACCTCACCGACCGGCCCGGCGCCGTGCTCGTCAACACGGCCCGTGGCGCCGTCGTCGACCAGGACGCGCTCACCGACGCGGCGCTCGCCGGGCGTATCCGTGCCGTGCTCGACGTCACCGAACCCGAAGTCCTGCCGCCCGAACACCCCTTGTGGAGTTGCGAGAACGTCCTGCTCACCCCCCCACCTCGCCGGCTCCCAGGGCAACGAGCTGCGCCGCCTGGCCGATCTCGCACTCGCGGAGATCGCCCGCTGGGCCGCCGGCGACGGCTTCCTCCATCCCGTACGACGCGAAAGGCTGGCCTTCCTCGCATGAGCACCCCCTTCGAACCGCTCCCGGAGAACCGCGACCTGAGCCCGTACACCGGTTACACCCGCGCCCACTGGGAGGCCGCCGCGGACGGCCTCCTCACCGCGGCCTGGCGCTGGAGCACCCCCGGCCACGCCCTGCTGGACCTGCCGGGACGGCCCTCCCGCTCGGGCGTGCGCTCCGACGGCCTCGAGGGGTACGCGAGGACGTTCCTCGCCGCCGCCTTCCGTGTGGCCGGTGCGGACGGGGACGACCCCCACGGGTGGCTCGAGCGCTACGCGAGCGGACTCGCCGCCGGCACCCGCACCCCGGGCCGTGACGACACCGAGTCCTGGCCGCTGATCCTCGACTTCACGGTGCAGGGCCAGCCCATGGTCGAGTCGGCGTCGGTCGCCCTCGGGCTGCGCCTGACCGCTCCCTGGCTGTGGAACAGCCTCGACCCCGGTGTGCAGGACCGCGCCGAGGAGTGGCTGCGGGGTGCTCTGCGGCGCACCCCCGCGCCCAACAACTGGTACCTCTTCCCGTACACCGTCGCAGGGTTCCTGGAGTCCGTCGGCCGCGGCGACAGCGAGACGGCCGCGGCCCGGCGGCGCGCGGTGGACCTCCTCGAGAGCTGGTACCAGGGGGACGGCTGGTACACCGACGGGGACGTGCGGGCCTTCGACCACTACAACGGCTGGGCCCTGCACCTCTACCCGGTCCTCGACGCCCATCTCTGCGGCGACGCCGACGCCCTGGCCCACTACGGCTCCCGGCTGCGCACCCATCTCGAGGGATTCGCCCTGATGTTCGGAGCGGACGGGGCTCCGATGCACTACGGGCGGTCGCTCACCTACCGGTTCGCGGCCGCCTCGGCCGTCGCACTGGGCGCGGTGACCGGACACAGCCCGCTGACACCGGGAGCCTCGCGCCGTATCGCCGACGGCAGCCTGCGCCACTTCCTGGACCGGGGTGCGCTGACCGGCGACGGGCTGCTGAGCCCCGGCTGGCACGGTCCGCACGACGCCGTGCTGCAGACCTACTCGGGCCCGGCGTCCCCGTACTGGGCGTCGAAGGCGTTCGTCGCGCTGCTCGCTCCCGCCGGCCACGCCCTCTGGACGGACCGCGAGGAGCCCGCGCCGGTGGAGGAGGGCGACCGGGTGCTCGCCCTCCCCGCACCAGGACTGCTTCTCCAGACGACCCGTGCCGACGGAATCGCCCGCCTGCACAACCACGGCAGCCACCATGTGGGCCCGCACCGGGCGGAGACGGCGGCCGAGGACGACCCGCACTACGGGCGCCAGGCCTACTCGACCCGCACCGGCCCGACCGCGACCGGGAACATCGCCGACAACCACCTGTCCGTGGTGGTCGGCGGCCGGCCCAGTGTGCGCTGCCGAGTCCACCCGCTGGGCGCCGGGCAGGGAGACGGGTGGGGCTGGGCGGCCTCCTGGCACCGGCCGGTGTTCGCCGACGGCCCGCCGATGGTGCCGGGTCTGCGGGTGGAGAGCGTCACGGTGGCCCTCGGCCGGCACGAACTGCGGGTGCACCGGGTGGTGGGGGCGCCGGCGGACTCCCTCGTCACGCACACAGGCTGGGCCACCGGCCCCGACGAGCCGCTGTCCTCGTCCCTGCACGGTCTGCACGGCTGGGACGCTTCCGCCGCGGACCCGGTCCGCGCTCCTCAGGGGACGGCCTTCACCCGCTGGGCCCTGGTGCCCCGGCTCACGGGCCGGTCCGACGGCACGTCCGTGCACGTCAGCCTGGCGAGTCTGACCGCCGAGCCCGGCCCGCGGCCCTTGTCGGAGGCGGTCCGGGAAGTCCGGGTGGACGAGGGGGACACGGTCGAGGTCGTGTGGGACGGCAACGGATCCCGCACCCGGATCTCGTTCGACCCGGTGGGGGTCGGCCACACGGACCGGTGACCGGGTGCGGGCTTCGGGTCCGCGTCGAATCGGTGCAGGGCGGGGGCGCCGTCCGGGAGGGCGGCGCCCCCGCCGCCCGTACCGGTGGGGTTTTCCGGGACGAGGACCAGGAGTTCGGCGCCGTCCCCCTGTTCGCACAGGCGCCGGACACTCCGGGGGTGATGATCCGCGACACCGGCATCCACGGCTCCACGTACGACGGCATCCAGTTCGAGACCGGCGGCGCCGTGCCGGACGTCCGGATCGGCAACGTCACGGTCGACAGGTCCACCAACGGGTCCGGCGTCCTCGCCATGGGCGGCGCCCGCGGCAGCGCCACCCCGACGGACGTCACCGTCACCGGTTCGGCCGAGGGCAAGGTGCTGATCGAACCCGGCTCCCCGTTCGCGATCAACCGGTGGTCCCACCGCGCCACCGCCCCTGGGCCACCGCGCCGGGCGACGGGCCCGTACCGCTCGGGTACGGGCCCCGGTGCGTCCGGAGGGCCCCACCGGGACGCGCGAGTCCCCCGCCCACCGCGCCACAATGTGCGATGAAGTGAATGCTTAGCGTGACACGCCGGGCGGGTCCGGGTCTCACACGGGCGGGCGCATTTACGAGATCCTCCCCGAGGGTAGAGATCCGGCCCCACAGAAGGAGAGCGGAACAGTGGCGGTTCACAGCGCGTCGGACTCGGTCGAGTCGGGCTCCTACGAGGACGAGCTGCCGGTCCGGCGCAGGCGCCCCGGCAAGGTCGTCGTCGCATGGCTGACCACGACCGATCACAAGACCATCGGCACGCTGTATCTGGTGACGTCGTTCGCGTTCTTCATTTTCGGCGGCATCCTCGCGCTGGTCATGCGCGCCGAACTGGCCCGTCCCGGTACACAGATCGTGTCGAACGAGCAGTACAACCAGGCGTTCACCATGCACGGCACGCTCATGCTGCTGATGTTCGCGACCCCGCTGTTCATCGGCTTCGCGAACTGGATCATGCCGCTCCAGATCGGCGCGCCCGACGTCGCCTTCCCGCGGCTGAACATGTTCTCCTACTGGCTGTTCCTGTTCGGCTCACTGATCGCGCTCAGTGGTTTCCTCACCCCGAACGGCGCGGCCAGCTTCGGCTGGACCGCCTACAGCCCGCTGACGGACTCGGCGCGCACGCCCGGGCTGGGCGGTGACCTGTGGATCATGGGTCTGACCTTCCAGGGGTTCGGCACCATTCTCGGTTCGGTCAACTTCATCACCACGATCATCTGCATGCGCGCTCCCGGCATGACGATGTTCCGCATGCCGATCTTCACCTGGAACGTGCTGCTGACCGGTGTGCTGGTACTGCTCGCCTTCCCGGTGCTCGCCGCGGCGCTGCTGGCCCTGGAGGCGGACCGCAAGTTCGGGGCGCACGTCTTCGACGCGGCCAACGGCGGTCCGCTGCTCTGGCAGCACCTGTTCTGGTTCTTCGGCCACCCCGAGGTGTACATCATCGCGCTGCCGTTCTTCGGCATCGTCTCCGAGATCATCCCGGTCTTCTCCCGCAAGCCGATCTTCGGCTACCTGGGTCTGATCGGCGCGACCATCGCGATCGCGGGCCTGTCGGTGACGGTGTGGGCGCACCACATGTACGCCACCGGGGGTGTGCTGCTGCCGTTCTTCTCGTTCATGACCTTCCTGATCGCGATCCCGACCGGGGTGAAGTTCTTCAACTGGATCGGCACCATGTGGAAGGGGTCGCTGAGCTTCGAGACACCGATGCTCTGGGTCGCCGGATTTCTGGTGACCTTCCTCTTCGGCGGTCTGACGGGTGTCATCCTGGCCTCGCCGCCGCTGGACTTCCACGTCACCGACTCGTACTTCGTGGTGGCGCACTTCCACTACGTGGTGTTCGGCACGGTCGTCTTCGCGATGTTCGCCGGCTTCCACTTCTGGTGGCCGAAGTTCACCGGCAAGATGCTCGACGAACGGCTCGGCAAGATCACCTTCTGGACGCTGTTCGCCGGCTTCCACGGCACGTTCCTGGTCCAGCACTGGCTGGGTGCCGAGGGCATGCCGCGCCGCTACTCGGACTACCTGGCCGCCGACGGCTTCACCGCGCTGAACACGGTCTCCACCATCGCCTCGTTCCTGCTCGGCATGTCGATGCTGCCGTTCCTCTACAACATCTGGAAGACGGCCAAGTACGGCAGGAAGGTCGAGGTCGACGACCCGTGGGGCTACGGCCGTTCGCTCGAATGGGCGACGTCGTGCCCGCCGCCGCGGCACAACTTCACCTCTCTGCCGCGGATCCGCAGCGAATCCCCGGCGTTCGACCTGCACCACCCGGAGATCGCCGCGCTCGACCAGCTCGAGAACACCGGTCACGGTGAGAAGGTCCTCTCCGGTGGCAAGGAGGCCGGCAAGTGAAGATCCAGGGCAAGATGTTCATCTGGCTGAGCGCTTTCCTGCTCGCCGTGGCAGTCGTCTACGGCGTGTGGGCGAAGGAGCCGGTCGGCACCACGGCCCTCTTCCTGGCCTTCGGCCTGAGCATCATGATCGGCTTCTACCTGGGCTTCACCGCCCGGCGGGTCGACGTGGGCCCCCAGGACGACAAGGAGGCGGACGTCGCCGACGACGCCGGCGAGGTCGGGTTCTTCAGCCCGCACAGCTGGCAGCCGCTCGGTCTCGGCCTGGGCGGCGCGATCGCCTTCCTGTCCGTCGCCGTCGGCTGGTGGCTGATGTACTTCGCGGCACCGCTGATCCTGCTCGGCCTCTGGGGCTGGGTCTTCGAGTACTACCGCGGTGAGAACCGCACCCAGTAGTACGCGCCGGCGGTACGCACCCGCAGGACGTGGGGCAGACACGACGCAGGGCCCGGACCCTCCTTCAGGAGGGTCCGGGCCCTGCGTCGTGTCTGCCGCGTCTGCCGCAATACGTGTCACTCGTTCGAGTCCTCCAGCGCGCCGCAGTTGACGAGTCTTCCTAGCGTGAGCTCATGAGACGTGATCCGCGAAACCGCACTGCCGTCGGCTGCGCGCTGCTGGTGATCGCCCTGGGCGCGGGCGCCACCGGCTGCTCCTCCGGCGGCGATCCGCTGTCCGCCGAGCCCTATGACGCGACGGACCGGATCAGCTTCAGCGGCCCCTCCGAAGGGAAGAAGGCCGACCCCGACAAGCCCCTGGAGCTCGGCGCCGAGGACTCCGACGAGCACATCACCGACGTCACGGCCGTGGACGCCGCGGGCCGCCACGTGGCGGGCGAACTCGCCGCCGACGGCAGCCGCTGGCACAGCACCTCCCCGCTCGCCGCCGACGCCGACTACACGGTCCGGGTCAGCACCGAGGACGAGGACGGGGCGCGGGGCCGCAAGGTCCTCACCTTCACCACCGGCAAGCCCGCCGCCGCCAAGAGCCTCGGGGTCACCTTCGGCCCCGGAAGGGGCACCTACGGCGTCGGCCAGCCGCTCACCGCCGAGCTGACCGCGCCGGTCCGGGACCCCGCCCAGCGCGCCGTCGTGGAACGCGGCCTGAAGGTGTCCTCCACGCCCGCGGCGGACGGCGCCTGGCACTGGGTGGACGACAAGCTGCTCCACTTCCGCCCGAAGGACTACTGGCCCGAGAACGCCACCGTCAGGATGCGCAGCAACCTGGAGGGCATCCGGATCGGCGACCGGCTGAGGGGCACCAGGACCGCGTCACTGACCCTCAGAACCGGCGACCGGGTCATAGCCGTCGCCGACGTCGCGGCACACCGGCTGAAGGTCTACAAGAGCGGCGAGGAGATCAGGACGATCCCCGTCACCGCCGGCAAGCCCGGCTTCGAGACCCGCAACGGCGTCAAGGTCGTCCTCGCCAAGGAACGCCTCGTACGGATGCGCAGCACCAGCATAGGCATCGCCGAGGGCTCCTCCGAGTCGTACGACATGCCGGTCCACTTCGCCACCAGGGTGACCTGGAGCGGCGAGTACGTGCACGCCGCCCCCTGGTCCGTCGGCTCCCAGGGCTACGCCAACGTCAGCCACGGCTGCGTGGGCATGAGCACCGGCGACGCCGAGTGGTTCTTCGACACGTTCGGCCAGGGCGACCTCGTCGAGGTCGTCAACTCGGACGGCGACACCATGGAACCGTTCGGCAACGGCTTCGGCGACTGGAACCTCAGCTGGGACCAGTGGCGCGAGGGCAGCGCCCTGACGGGCGGCACCGGGACCGCTTCCACCTCCGAGGAGAAGGCACGCCTGCGCCCCCAGTCGGTGTGAGCACCGGCCGGCAGGCTCCAGGACAGGCCCTAAGCGTTCAGGGCGTGCTTCTCGCGCAGCAGGGAGGCGAGGGCCGAGGCGAACTCCACCGGCTCCACCGGCAGCGTCACGGCGGCCTCCGCGCGGCTCCAGGTGGCCAGCCAGGCGTCCTGGGGACGGCCGATGAGCAGCAGCACCGGCGGGCACCGGAAGATCTCGTCCTTGATCTGCCGGCACACGCCCATGCCGCCCACGGGAGTCGACTCGCCGTCCAGGACGCAGACGTCGATCCCGCCCCGCTCCAGCTCCTTGAGGACGGCCGGGAGGGTCGCGCACTCCACGAACTCCACGACGGGCACGTCCGGGGCGGGCCGCCGGCCGGTGGCGAGCCGCACCTGCTCCCGGGTGCCGGAATTGTCGCTGTAGACCAGCACCGTGGCGGTCGCCTGCATTGTTCCTCCACGCTTGTGAGGGGGCACGGCATCGTCGGGCACCAGTGGTGCCGATGGCGCGGATGCTACCCCTTCCGGCAGCTTGTCAACACTGGTTCGGACACCGCTTCGATGGGCCATCCGGGCAGTACAGGAGGGGCGGACACTCCGAACAGCACCCCCCGGGGTGAGGGCGGGATAAGCGACCGACATAATGTCGGCGTGGCGACAGCAACGACAGTAGACACCGGGCACGCGCACCCGTCGGTCAATCGACCGAACCTCACCAGCGTCGGAACCATCATCTGGCTGAGTTCCGAGCTGATGTTCTTCGCGGCCCTCTTCGCGATGTACTTCACCCTGCGATCGGTGACCGGCCCCGACTTCTGGTCGGAGAAGGCCGACACGCTGAACTTCCCGTTCGCGTTGACGAACACCACGATCCTGGTGCTCTCCTCCCTCACCTGCCAGCTCGGCGTCTTCGCCGCCGAGCGCGGTGACGTGAAGAAGCTCCGGGCGTGGTTCATCGTCACGTTCATCATGGGCGCGGTCTTCATCGGCGGTCAGGTCATCGAGTACACCGAGCTGGTCAAGCACGAGGGCCTGTCCCTCTCCTCCGACCCCTACGGCTCGGTCTTCTACCTGACCACCGGCTTCCACGGCCTGCACGTGCTGGGCGGTCTCTTCGCCTTCCTGCTCGTCCTGGGCCGGACCTACGCGGCTCGGAGGTTCACCCATGACCAGGCGACGGCGGCCATCGTCGTGTCCTACTACTGGCATTTCGTCGATGTCGTCTGGATCGGCCTCTTCGCCACGATCTACATGATCAAGTAGGCGGACCCGAATCCGCGCGCTCGAAGAAGCGCACCCACCAGAAGCATCGACGCAGAAGATCCTGACACCGGGGTAATCCGTGAAAAAGCTCTCCGCACGACGACGCCACCCGTTGGCGGCGCTCGTCGTTCTGCTCCTCGCGCTGGCATGTACCGGGGGGCTGTACGCCGTGTTCGCACCCGCGAGCAAGGCGCAGGCCGACGAAACCGCCCAATCCCTCACCATCGAGGAGGGCAAGAAGCTCTACGCGGTCGGCTGTGCCAGCTGCCACGGCACCGGTGGGCAGGGCACCAGCGACGGCCCCAGCCTGGTGGGCGTGGGCGCGGCGGCCGTCGACTTCCAGGTGGCCACCGGCCGTATGCCGGCCGCCACCTCGCAGGCCGCGCAGCTTCCGAAGAAGAAGGCCGTCTACACCCAGGCCGAGATCGACCAGCTGGCGGCGTACATCGCCTCCCTGGGCGCAGGCCCGGCCGTCCCCACCGAGGAGCAGTACGGCCCCGAGGGCGCCGACATCGCCAAGGGCGGTGAGCTGTTCCGCAACAACTGCGCGCAGTGCCACAACTTCACCGGCAAGGGCGGTGCGCTCACGCACGGGAAGTACGCCCCGAACCTCGAGGACGTGGACCCCAAGCACATCTACCAGGCCATGCTGACCGGCCCGCAGAACATGCCTTCCTTCCCCGACGGTTCGCTGTCGGAGCAGAACAAGAAGGACGTCATCGCCTACGTCAAGACGGTCAACAGCGATGACAGCGTGAACCCCGGCGGGCTGTCGCTGGGCGGGCTCGGTCCTGTCTCCGAGGGCCTGTTCGCGTGGGTCTTCGGCCTCGGCGCGCTGATCGCGGTCGCCGTCTGGGTCGCAGCTCGGACCGCAAAGGCCAGGAAGTCATGAGTAGCCAAGAGACTCCCGAAGAGAAGCTGCCCGCAGGGCAGGACACCGCGTACGGCGCGGTGCGCGTCGCGGACGAGAAGAACCCGTTCGCCGACCCGGGGCTGCCGCCCCACGAGCCGCGTGTCCAGGACATCGACGAGCGGGCCGCCAAGCGGTCCGAGCGTACGGTCGCCCTCCTGTTCACGCTGTCGATGCTGGCCACCGTCGGCTTCATCGCCTCGTTCGTGACGATCCCGGTCGACGCGTCCGTCTACATCTTCCCGCTCGGTCACATCAGCGCGCTGAACTTCGCGCTCGGCATGACCCTCGGCGTCGCCCTGTTCGCCATCGGCGCCGGCGCGGTCCACTGGGCCCGCACGCTGATGTCGGACCACGAGATCGCCGACGAGCGGCACCCGGTCTCCGCGTCGCCGGAGGTCCGTGAGCAGGTCATGGACGACTTCCGCCAGGGCGCGAAGGAGTCGGTGCTCGGACGGCGCAAGCTGATCCGCAACACGATGTTCGGCGCGCTGGCCCTGTTCCCGCTCTCCGGAGTGGTCCTGCTGCGCGACCTCGGGCCGCTGCCCGGCACCTCGCTCCGTCACACCCTGTGGGCCAAGGGCAAGCTGCTCATCAACATGAACACGAACGAGCCCATGCGGCCGTCCGACATCATCGTGGGCTCGCTGACCTTCGCCAAGCCCGAGGGCCTGGACGAGCACGAGCACGGGTTCCTGAACGAGATCGCCAAGGCCGCCCTGATGATCGTCCGTATCCAGCCGGAGGACATCAAGGACAAGCGCGAGCTCGAGTGGTCGCACGAGGGCATCGTCGCGTACTCGAAGATCTGCACCCACGTCGGCTGCCCGATCTCCCTGTACGAGCAGCAGACGCACCACGCGCTGTGCCCCTGCCACCAGTCCACCTTCGACCTCTCCGACGGGGCCCGGGTCATCTTCGGTCCCGCCGGTCACGCCCTGCCGCAGCTGCGCATCGGTGTGAACGACGAGGGCTATCTCGAGGCGCTCGGCGACTTCGAGGAGCCCGTCGGTCCTGCATTCTGGGAGCGCGGATGAGTACCACGACCAGCACCACGAATCCGTCCGGCGCCGACGGGCCGGGCCGCTCCCGCGGGAAGGCCCCGGCCGGCGAACGGGTCGCCGACTGGGCCGACGGCCGGCTGGGGATCTATTCCCTGGCCAAGGCCAACATGCGCAAGATCTTCCCCGACCACTGGTCGTTCATGCTGGGTGAGATCTGCCTCTACAGCTTCCTCGTCATCATCCTCACGGGTGTGTACCTGACGCTGTTCTTCCACCCGTCGATGAACGAGGTGGAGTACCACGGCAGCTACATCCCGATGCAGGGCCAGCTGATGAGCGAGGCCTACAAGTCGACGCTCGACATCAGCTTCGACGTCCGCGGCGGTCTGCTGATCCGGCAGATCCACCACTGGGCCGCGCTGGTGTTCCTGGCCGGCATGTTCGTGCACATGATGCGCGTCTTCTTCACCGGAGCGTTCCGCAAGCCGCGTGAGATCAACTGGCTGTTCGGCTTCCTGCTGTTCGTCCTCGGCATGTTCACCGGCTTCACCGGCTACTCCCTGCCGGACGACCTGCTCTCCGGCACCGGCATCCGCTTCATGGAGGGCGCGATCCTGTCCGTGCCGATCGTCGGCACGTACATCGCGTTCTTCCTGTTCGGCGGGGAGTTCCCGGGGGACGACTTCATCGCCCGGTTCTACTCGGTCCACATCCTGCTGCTGCCGGGCATCATGCTCGGCCTCGTGGTGGCGCACCTGATCCTGGTCTTCTACCACAAGCACACGCAGTTCGCGGGTCCCGGCAAGACCAACAACAACGTCGTCGGCATGCCGCTGCTGCCGGTGTACATGGCGAAGGCCGGAGGCTTCTTCTTCCTGGTCTTCGGCGTGCTGGCCGCCGTCTCGGCGATCGCGACGATCAACCCGATCTGGAACATCGGCCCCTACCGGCCGGACATGGTCTCCACCGGAGCCCAGCCCGACTGGTACATGGGCTTCTCCGAGGGCCTGATCCGTGTGATGCCGGGCTGGGAGATCAACTTCTGGGGTCACACGCTCGTCCTGGGTGTGTTCGTCCCGCTGATGATCTTCCCGCTGGTGCTGGTGGCCATCGCGGTCTACCCGTTCATCGAGTCCTGGGTCACCGGCGACAAGCGCGAGCACCACATCCTGGACCGCCCGCGCAACGCCCCGACGCGCACCGCCTTCGGTGTCGCGTGGATCACCTGGTATTTCGTGCTCCTCGTCGGTGGTGGCAACGACCTGTGGGCCACGCACTTCAACCTGTCGATCAACGCGATCACCTGGTTCGTGCGTATCGCCTTCTTCGTCGCGCCGGTCGTCGCGTTCATCGTCACCAAGCGGATCTGCCTCGGCCTCCAGCGCCGGGACCGGGACAAGGTGCTGCACGGCCGCGAGTCGGGCATCATCAAGCGCCTGCCGCACGGTGAGTTCATCGAGGTCCACGAGCCGCTCAGCCAGGAGCAGCTGCACACCCTCACGGCGCACGAGCAGTACCAGCCGGCCGAGCTCGGCCCGCTCGTCGACGAGAACGGAGTCGAGCGCAAGGTGAAGCCGCTGGAGAAGCTGCGCGCCAAGCTCAGCAAGGGCTACTACGGCGAGGAGTCCCAGATCCCGAAGCCGACCGTCGAGGAGTACAAGGAGATCACGAGCGGCCACGGCCACCACTGATCCCCTCACCGCCTCAACCGCCTTCCCAGGCGGCAGGCGGCCAAGTCGCCACACGACTGCGAAGGGCCCCCGTCCGAGGACCGGACGGGGGCCCTTCGCCGTGCCCCGGGGTCGATAGGGTGGTGGCGGAACCCCAGCCATCCGTCCGTCGAAGACCCATCTGTCTGCCGAGGACGTCGAGGACCCAGGAGCGGCCGATGAGCGCTGTGACCCCCGCAGGAGGCAACACCGCGGCGGGCCGCTCCTGGCCCGCCCTGCTGAACGGTCTGCTCGACGGCCACGACCTGTCCGCCGACGACACCGCCTGGGCGATGGACCTGATCATGCGTGGTGAGGCCACCGACGCGCAGATCGCCGGGTTCGCCGTCTCCCTGCGGGCCAAGGGCGAGACGGTCGAGGAGATCACCGGCTGCGTCCGGGCGATGTACGACCACGCCATCGGCATCGAGGTGCCCGGCGAGACCGTCGACATCGTCGGCACCGGCGGCGACGGCGCCAGGACGGTGAACATCTCCACGATGTCCTCCGTCGTCGTCGCCGGCACCGGGGCGAAGGTCGTCAAGCACGGCAACCGGGCCGCCTCCTCCGCGTCCGGCGCCTCCGATGTCCTCGAGAAGCTCGGCGTCAACCTGGAGCTGACCCCGCAGCGGGTCGCCGAGGTCGCCGAGGAGGCCGGGATCACCTTCTGCTTCGCGGTGAAGTTCCACCCGGCGCTGCGCCATGTGGCCGCCGCGCGAGGACAGCTGGGCATCCGGACGGTGTTCAACTTCCTCGGCCCGCTGGCCAACCCGGCCCGGGTCAGGGCCCAGGCCGTCGGGGTCGCCGACCGGAGGATGGCTCCGATCATGGCCGGCGTGTTCGCCGGGCGCGGCCACTCCTCGCTGGTGTTCCGCGGCGACGACGGCCTCGACGAGCTGACCACCACCGGCCCCTCGACCGTGTGGGTGGTCCGGGACGGCGAGGTGACCGAGGAGCGCTTCGACCCGCGCGACGTCGGCATCGAGCCCGTGCCCCTGGAGGCCCTGCGCGGCGCCGACGCCTCGTACAACGCGGAGGTCGCCCGGCGGGTCCTGGACGGCGAGCGCGGCCCGGTGCGGGACGCGGTGCTGCTGAACTCGGCGGCGGCGCTGGTGGCGCTCGAGCCGGGCACGGGGACGCTGGCGGAGCAGATCCGGGCCGGGATGGCCAAGGCCGCCGCATCGGTCGACTCGGGCGCCGCCCGGCGGGTTCTGGAGCGCTGGGTGCTGGCCAGCAACGCGTGACGAGCCGCGTACGAGCGGTACGGCAGGTGTGAGGGCGCGGTCCGGTCCGTCCAGGAGCCGGACCGCGCCTTGCGCGTGCCGCAGGCCCGTGTGGCAAGATGTGGGACCAGGTCATGAGCGACAGCCATCAGGCCCCGGCCGGCTGTCCGGCAACCCTCCGTCCGTGGCGGGGTGCCCCGGGTGAGGACCAGGCCGTGAGCAGCAGGGCTCGCGGCAAGCGCGGACCCCTCGCACTCGATCGAGTGAGACACCAGGGGTCCTGGTCGTTCGAGGGAGCCTTCCGTTGAGCAAGCGAATGCGTTAGGGCGCTTCTGACGGGCCTTTCCAGGCCGCAGAGCCCCGCCTCCGCAGATTCCTCCTCGTCTTCTCCCACGCTCGAGCCGTGTGTGCCCGCGTGGTGATTCCGCCTGCTGCCACGGGAGTCCAGCCATGTCTGTTTCCACGCTTTCCCCCCTCTCCGCCGTTCCCGACGCCGACGCCGACGCCGACGCCGACGCCGACGCCCCGTCCGGCTGTGCCCCGCTGCCCGTGCTCGGCCGGGACGTCACCGTTCCGCTCGTCACCGGCGGGGAGGTCACCTACGCCGCGCTCGACTACGCCGCCAGCGCCCCGGCGCTCCAGCGCGTGTGGGACGACGTGGCCGCGTACGCGCCGTACTACGGCAGCGTCCACCGCGGCGCCGGCCACCTCTCCCAGCTCTCCACCGAGCTGTTCGAGAACGCCCGCAGGACCGTCGCCGGATTCCTCGACTGCCGCGAGCAGGACCAGGTGGTCTTCACCCGGTCCACCACCGACTCGCTCAACCTGCTCGCCGCCGCGCTCCCCGACGACTGCCGGGTCTTCGTCTTCGAGACCGAGCACCACGCCGCCCTGCTGCCCTGGCGCGGCGCCCGCGTCACCCTCCTCGACGCCCCGGGCAGCCCGCAGCAGGCCGTAAGGACCCTGGAGCACGCCCTCGCCGCCCGTGACCCCCACGGCCCCGCCCTGGTCTGCGTCACCGGCGCCTCCAACGTCACCGGCGAGCTGTGGCCCGTACGGGAACTGGCCGCCGCCGCCCACGCGCACGGCGCCCGGATCGTCCTGGACGCCGCCCAGCTCGCCCCGCACCGCGCGGTGAGCCTGCGCGAGCTGGACGTCGACTGGGTCGCCTTCTCCGGGCACAAGCTGTACGCCCCGTTCGGCACCGGCGTCCTGGCCGGCCGCGCCGACTGGCTGCGCCGGGCCGAGCCCTACCTCGCGGGCGGCGGCGCCAGCCGCAGGGTGGCCCGGCGCGCTGACGGGGGAGTGGACGTCCAGTGGCACGACGGCGCCGCCCGCCACGAGGCCGGCTCGCCCAACGTCATCGGCGCCCACGCCGTCGCCTCGGCCTGCAAGGCGCTCGGCGAGGCCGGGTTCGGCGCGCTGGCCGCCCACGAGGAGCGGCTGATCCGCACCGTACGGGACGGGCTCGCGGACGTGCCCGAGGTGCGGTTCCTTTCGCTGTTCGGGGACGGCGCGCCGCGCGTCGGCGTGCTCTCCTTCGTCGTCGACGGCTGGAACAGCTCCCACTTCGCCGAGGCCCTCTCCGCCGAGTACGGCATCGGCGTACGGGACGGACTGTTCTGCGCCCACCCGCTGCTGCGCGTCCTGCTCGGCGGCGATCCGCAGGACCAGGGCGAGTGCGGCGCCCCCGGGACGGCGCCCGGCGAGACGTCTCTCCACGCGGTCCGCGTCAGCTTCGGCGCGGGCACACCGGACGAACACGTGGAGCGCTTCGTCCGCGCCGTCCGCGAGCTCGTGCGCGGCGGCGCCCGCTGGAGCTACCGCGAGGCCGACGGCCGCCGCGTGCCGGACACCTCCGCCTGAGCCCCGGCCGCCCGCCCCGGTCCGTGCGTCCCCCCGCGGCCCCCTCTGCCGTACCGGGCGGCCCGGGCGCCTCGGGCCGGCCCGCTCAGCTGTCCAGACCGATCGCGAACGCGGCCTGCAGGTCGTGCTGCGAGTACGTACGGAACGCCACGTGCGTGTCCGTGCCCTCCACGCCCGGGATCTTGTTGATCCGGCCCGGGATGACCTCCGCCAGGTCCTCGTGCTCCCTGACCCGGACCATGGCGATCAGGTCGTAGGTGCCGGTGACGGAGAAGACCTCGCTGACACTGTCCAGCGCGGCGATCCGCTCCGCGATCTCGGGGATCCGGTCCACGCTGGTCTTGATGAGGACGATCGCGGTGATCACTGCTGGTTCTCTCCCTCGGGGGCCGGAGCTGGGGTCGTCCTCACTGTAGTCGCCGCCGTGGACCGCACCCACGCCCAGCAGAAGCCCAGCACGAAGCCCACCAGGTGGGCCAGGTACGCCACCCCCGGCCCGTCGGAGGCCCGTCCCGCCGCCAGCCACTGCAGTGCCGCCCAGAACGGCAGCACCACCCAGGCGGGGAAGCGCACCGGCAGGAAGAACAGGAACGGCAGCAGACTGGTCACCCGCGCCCGGGGGAACAGGAAGAGGAACGCGCCGAGGACCCCCGAGATCGCCCCCGAGGCGCCGACCAGGGACTGCGTCGCGTCCGCGTTGGCGGCGGCGTACCCGAGCAGGGCGAGGTAGCCGCAGCCGGCGTAGAACAGGAAGAACCGCAGGTGGCCCATCCGTGCCTCGGTCATCGTCCCGAAGACGTGGAGGAAGAGCATGTTGCCGAGCAGATGTACCCAGCTGCCGTGGACGAACAGGGCCGTGGCGGGAGTGAGAACGCTCCAGAGGGATCCCTCGAACACGTCTGCGGGGATCACGCCCCAGTGGCGGAAGTAGCCGCGCTGCGCGGCGAGCAGCTCGTCCCCGGTCCCGTACCCCGGATCGAGCCCCGAGGCCGGACCGATCAGGAAGACCAGGCAGCATGCGGCGATGAGGGTGTGGGTCACCGGCGCCGAGGGGCGTTTCAGTGCCCCGGAAACCGTCGCGCCCCAGTTGCGGATCATGGACACAGAGCATGGCGTAACCGGACGCAACCATACAGACCGCCTCGCCGCCGTGGACGGGCGGGCGGCGAAGACCTGCCAGGCCGTAGGGTTACGTGCCACACGCGCCGGGTGCCCGGCGCGTCACGGACACTGGAAGGAAGGCGAACAGCCACGATGACGGTTCCCCTGCCGACTGCCTCGACACGGTGGCGCTGCACCCTCTGCGGCAACCTCACCCGTTTCGACGTGACCCGCTCGTCCAAGGTCGTGGAGTACGTCCACCTCGATCTCGCCGGGGAGCCGAAGGTGGAGGAGCGCGAGGTCCTCGGTGAGACGATCGAGTCGGTGCGCTGCCGCTGGTGCAACGCCGTGGACCAGGTGGAACTCGTCGACAGGCCGGGCGCCGGCTCCTGAGGGGAGCGGGCCCCGCCCAGGGGACCCCGTGCGCGGGGTCGGACACAGGCATGGGGGTGTGACGGATGGTGGAGACCGCGGGCGGAGGGCCGGAGGACGGCACCGCCGAGGTGTTCGACCGTCCGCTGCCCGAGGGCGTGCGCCGCCGGGTGGTCCGGATCGTCTCCGACGGCTTCGGTCGACTGACCGTCTCCGAGCTGCCCGCCCAGCTCAGGCAGTACGTCCGGTTCACCCCGAGCCGCCGCGCCAAGTTCGCCGGCAACGCGATGGCGGCCGCCCTGGAGACCGACCCGCTGTTCCGCCGGCGCATCGGGGAGCAGCTGAGAGAGGCCCAGCCGGAACTGGCCGGCGTCCTCGAATCAGGCTCCCCGCCCCCGGCCGCGGACCCGCTGGACGTGGCGGCCGCGGCCTACGTCATGCGGCCGCCCGGCTGGGCGAAACTGGTGACCGCCGCCGGCGAGGAGGCCCAGCGTGCCGACGCCGAGCGCGCCGACGACGAGACCCGCGCCGAGCTGGAGCGGCTGCGCGGCGAACTCGCCCGCGCCCGCGAGCACACCAGGGCCGAGACCGAGCGGCTGCGCACCGACCTGGAAGCGGCCAGGAAGGAAGCGGACTCCCTGCACCGCAAGCTGCGGTCCGCGCTCAGCGACGTCAAGCGCGGTGCGGCGGCACTGCGCAAACTGCAGGGCGAGATGGACGCCGTCCGCGCCGACGGGCAGGTCCAGCTGTCCGCCGCCGAGAGCGAGTCCCGGCGGCTCAAGGCGCGCCTCGGCGAGTCCGAGGCCGCCCTCGAGGCCGCCCGCCGGGCCGCCCGTGAGGGCCGCAGCGTCGAGGACATGCGGGTGCGGCTGCTCCTGGACACCGTGCTGGACGCCGCCCAGGGGCTCCGCCGCGAGCTCGCGCTGCCCCCGGTGTCCGTCCGGCCCGCCGAGACCGTGGACGCCGTCGAGCCCGGCAGCATGACGCCCAAGGACATCGCCGCCCGCGCGCTGTCCGAGGACGACCCGGCCGTCCTCGACCAGCTGCTGGCGCTGCCGCAGGCGCATCTCGTCGTCGACGGCTACAACGTCACCAAGACCGGCTATCCCCAGATGCCCCTGGAGAAGCAGCGCCTGCGGCTCCTGGGCCAGCTCGCCCAGCTCGCCGCGCAGACCGGTGCCGAGGTCACCTGCGTCTTCGACGGGGCCGAACTGGCCGCCCCCGTCCTACTCGCGCCGCCGCGCGGGGTGCGCGTGCTGTTCTCCAAGCCGGGGGTCACCGCCGACGAGCTGATCCGCCAGCTGGTCCGCGCCGAGCCGCCGGGGCGGCCCGTCATCGTCGTCTCCACCGACCGCGAGGTCGCCGACGGAGTGGCCAGGGCGGGCGCCCGCCCGGTCGCGTCCGCGGTCCTGCTGAGGCGCTTCTCCCGGGCGTAGGCCGCAAAGCGCGGTACGCCCCATCGGGAACGTATACCCCAACCGCAACGTACCTGTCGATTGCCCGGATTGGCGCGATAACGGCGCAACGCAGCGTCAGTGCGGCATCACCGCAGGTGAGTTGATGGCAAAGAAACCCGATGTGGCCGAGAATTCACGTCCGGGGATTTGAAGTGATCACAAGAGAATCACTAGGGTCAGTCCTCGAACCTCCGCTCGGTTGATCGTTCACATGGGGTGGCGACGGCGGAGGCCCCGCCCACCGGCGTGTCGGTAGGCGGCTGGAGGAAGAAGGAGCTCGCCTCCGTGGCGTCCCACCGTCGTCCCAAGCAGCCGAACCGGGCACGTGTCACTGTGCTCACCACCGCTGCCGCAGCTGCCGTCGTCCTGAGCTCGCAGGCCGCCAACGCGGCCCCCAGCGAGAAGCCGAGCAAGGACGAGGTGAAGGCCAAGGTCGACAAGCTCTACGAGCAGGCTGAGCAGGCCACCGAGAAGTACAACGGCGCCAAGGAGAAGCAGGAGAAGCTCCAGAAGGAGATCTCCACGATCCAGGACAACGTCGCCAAGGGCCAGCAGGAGCTCAACGAGCTGCGTGACGGGCTCGGTTCGATGGCCAGCGCCCAGTACCGCAGCGGCGGCATGGACCCCTCGATCCAGCTCTTCCTCTCCGCCGACCCGGACGACTACCTCGACAAGGCGTCCGCCCTCGACCAGTTGAGCACCCAGCAGGTCGACGCGCTGAAGGAGATCCAGGAGAAGCAGCGCGAGCTCGCCCAGCAGCGCTCCGAAGCCTCCGGGAAGCTCGAGGACCTCGCCTCCACCCGCACCGAACTGGGCAAGAAGAAGACCGAGGTCCAGAGCAAGCTCGGCGCCGCGCAGAAGCTGCTCAACACCCTCACCGCCGAGGAGAAGGCGCAGCTCGCCGAGGAGGAGGAGCGCGCCACCCGCGCCAGCGAGCGGGAGGTCCTCAAGGCCACCAGCACCGACACCGGCAGCTCCGCCCCGGTCGGCAGCGGATCCGGCCGCGCCGGCGCCGCCTTCGCCGCCGCCCAGAGCAAGCTCGGCTCCCCGTACGTCTACGGCGCCACCGGCCCGTCCTCCTACGACTGCTCGGGTCTGACCTCCTGGGCCTACGCCCAGGCCGGCGTCGCCATCCCGCGCACCTCCGAGGCGCAGACCGGCGCGGGCACCAAGATCTACTCGGAGAGCCAGCTCCAGGTCGGCGACCTGGTCTTCTTCTTCAACGACCTGCACCACGTGGGTCTCTACGCGGGCAACGGCCAGATCATCCACGCTCCGCGCAGCGGCACCGTCGTCCGCTACGAGTCGATGAACACCATCGGCGGCCCGTTCATGTTCGGCGTCCGCGTCTGACGCGGTGCCGCGTGCCCCCGTTCGGGGGAATCGCGGCACCGCCGACCGGCCCCACGCCCCGCCTGCGACCTGCGTCGGAGGCGGGGCGTCACCGTGCGTGGCCGCCGAGGGCGTTGGTCGCCCGCCCGTCCCACGGCTACTGTCTCCCGCGTTTCTTGTCCGCCAGCGGAAGGAGCGCGGTTCCCCGTGGGGTCCCATCGCCGCCTTGAACCGTCCCCCGGCCCCGGCCGGGGCACCACCGTCACCGTCGGTCTCCTGTCCGCGGCGGCAGCCGCCCTCGGAGCCGTACCGGCCACGGCCGCCCCGCACGAAGACCCGAGGGCCGCGGTGGACCGCCTCTACGAGGAGGCAGAGCGGGCGACCGAGGCGTACAACAAGGCCGACGAGCGCGCGGACACCCTGCGGGGTCAGGTCAACGCGGTCCGGGACGAGATCGCCCGGCAGCAGGAGCGCGTCAACACCATGCGGGAGTCGCTCGGTTCGCTGGCCGGCGCCCAGTACCGCTCCGGCGGGCTCGACCCGTCCCTCGCGCTGCTGTTCTCCGACGACCCCGAGGACTACCTCGAGCGGGCCTCGGTGCTCGACCGTCTCACCGCCCGCCAGGCCGGTGAGCTGAGGGCACTCCGGGAGGCGGTGCGCTCCCTGGACCAGGACCGCGCGGAGGCTTCCCGCAAGCTCGGCGAGCTGGACCGCAGCCGCAAGGCGGTCGCCGCCCACAAGAAGACCGTCGAACGCAAACTCGCCCAGGCCCGGCGGCTGCTCGACACCCTCCCCGACGACGAACGCGCCGCGCACGGGCGGAGCGCCCGCTCCGGCCGCGGCGGCCCGCCCGTCCCGGACGGCGCCGCCGCCTCCGGCCGCGCGGCAGCCGCCGTCGCCGCCGCCCGCTCCGCTCTCGGCAAGCCCTACGTCTGGGGCGCCAACGGACCCTCCGGCTTCGACTGCTCCGGCCTGATGCAGTGGTCGTACGCGCAGGCGGGGATCGCCCTCCCGCGCACCTCGCAGGCCCAGCGCCACGCCGGCACACAGGTCCCGCTCGACCAGGCCCGGCCCGGCGACCTGGTCGTCTACCGGCCCGACGGCAGCCACGTCGGCATGTACACGGGCAACGGCCAAGTGATCCACGCCCCCTACCCCGGCGCCCCCGTGCGCTACGACCCGGTCGGCATGATGCCCGTCTCGTCGGTCACGCGGGTCTGAAGCGGGACGGGCGGGGGCCGGGGCGGGCTGCCCCGGGCGGCCCGGCGGCCGTACCCTCACAAGGGTGGCTGGTCGAAGGCGGGTGCCCGGGGTGCCGGTGGCGGCGCAGTGTCTGCTGCTCGTCTCCCTGCTCGTCGCCCTGGTCGCGTGCGGCCGGGGGCCGACCGCCGACGGCGTCCGCGCCGAGGTGCAGGCGCTGCTCGACCGGCGGGCCGACGCCGTCCTCGGCCGTGACGCCGCCGCCTACGCCCGTACCGGCACCCGGGCCGGGTACGACAGCCTGAGCGAGGTGCCCCTGGCCGACTGGAGCTACCGGGTCACCGACGTGCACCGCACCGGCGCCACCGCCACCGCCACCGCCGACCTCGGGTACCGCGTCGAAGGCTACGACCGGGCCCCCGTCACCACCGCCCGCACCCTCCGACTGAGCCGGGACGAGGACGGCCGGTGGTCCGTCGACTCCGACCGGCCCGCCGGGAAGTCCGGCCGCCAGCTGTGGGACCAGGGCGCGGTGCGCGCCGTGCACGGCGAACGGAGCCTGGTACTCGGTGTCGGCCGGCCCGACGCCGAGCTGCGCGACCACGCCGCACTGGCCGACCACGCGGTGCCCGCCGTGTCGGACGCGTGGGGAACCGACTGGCCGCGGCGCGTCGTCGTCCTGGTCCCGGGGTCCCTGGAGGACATGGCGGGACTGCTGGGCTCGCCCGCCTCCTCCTACCGGGGGATCGCGGCCGTGACCACCGGCGAGACCGGCAGCGACGCGCAGGCGCCCGCGGACCGCGTCATCGTCAACCCGGACGCCTTCGGGATGCTGGGTGACCCGGGCCGGCAGGTCGTCGTCACCCACGAGACCACCCATGTCGCCACCCGCGCCCACACCACCGCCGCGACCCCGCTGTGGCTCTCGGAGGGCTTCGCCGACTGGGTCGGCCACCGGGGCGGCGACCGCCTCCCGGCCGAGGCGGCGCCGGAACTCGCCCGCGCGGTGAGCCGCGGCGAGGTGCCCGCCGGACTGCCGGCCGACGACGACTTCGGCTTCACCGACGACGCCGACGGCCTCGCCCGCGCCTACGAGAGCGGCTGGATGGCCTGCCGCCTCGTCGCCGAGCGCTGGGGCGAGGAACGCCTCGGCGCGTTCTACCGGGCGGTGGGCGCGCACGGGCAGCGGGACGGCGCGGTCCAGGACGCGACGCGGCGCGTCCTCGGCACCACGCCGGAGGAGTTCACCGCGCAGTGGCAGGAGTACCTGCGCGAGCAGTTCGACTGAGGCGCGGGGACCGGGGTCAGGGAGAGACCGGGTTCTTCGCGGTGCGGGTCGCCGCCGTGGTGGAGGCCGGGGCGGCCGGGAGGCCATGGGTGACCGTCGAGCGCCACAGGGTGCGGGCGGCGAGGAACGTGGCCGCCACCAGCAGGCCGTTGCGCACGAACAGCAGGGTGACGCCGAGCGCGTCACTGGCCACGACGTGCGCGAACCACAACGGGAACTCGAGCATCGTCACGAACGACGCGACCAGCACCAGGGCCACCGGCGGCCGCATCCGGCTCCCGCGACGGCACAGGCAGACCGCGGCGAGCCCGACCAGCCACACCATGTACTGCGGGCTGATCACCCGGCTGGTGGTGGTGAACATCAGCACCGCCACGAACGCGGCGTCGACGAAGGTGTGCGCCTCGAAACGCCGGGCCAGCAGCCGCCACAGCAGCAGCCAGGCCAGTGCCGCCCCGCTCAGGAACATCGCGCCCGCGCTGACCCACTCCACGTACGGGCCGAGGAACTCCACCGAGCCGTAGTTCAGCAGCACCTCACCGTCCCAGCCGTGGTGCCGGGCGACGTGGAAGACCAGCGCGCCCAGCGACTCCACCTCCGTGCCCCGGTCGCGCTGGAACCCCAGGAACGCGAACGCGCCCGGCATCAGCACCGCGAACACGGCCGCCGTGCCGGCCCCGGTCACCACGGCCGTCACCCACGCGGAACGCCGGCGCACACCGAGCAGCAGCATCGCCGGCCACACCTTCAGCAGCGCGCCGAACGCCGCCAGCGCCCCCAGCAGCCGGGGACGCCGCGTCCCGGCCAGCAGCGTGGCCACCGCCACCGCGGTCACCATCATGTCGTAGCGGGCGTAGACCGTCGGCCCGAGCAGCGGCACACCCGCCACCCACACCCAGGCACCGAGCCGGGTTCGGCCCGGCCTTCCGCCCGCGTACAGCAGCAGGGCCAGGGTGGCCAGGTCGGCGAGGAACACCAGGACGAAGAACGCGGTCGCGTACTGCAGGAACGGCAGCAGACCGGGAGAGAGGACCGCCAGGGCCGCCGCGGGCGGGTACTGCCAGGTGACGTCGTCCAGCGGGAACGTTCCGGCGCGCAGGACGTCGTACCACTCCCGGTAGATCACGGACACGTCGCTGGTGACGTCCGGGCCGGGGAAGACGACCACCTTCAGGACGAACAGCAGCAGCAGCGCCCTCGTCAGTCCCCACACCAGCAGAGGCCGCAACAGGGCCTGCCGGCGTACCGGAGGCCGGGCCGGGGACCCGCGCCATCCTGTCGTGTCCACGTAATCCCTGCCCGTCCCTGCCCGTCCCTGCGCGTCCCTGTGAGGTCCTGAGGGGCCATGATGTCCCGCGCCCCTGTGAGAGTGCCACAGCGGCCCGCCGCGCCCGCGGACCGGGCGCACCGGTTCGGTAAGGTCTGCCCCGATGCACAAGACGTTGATCGTGACCAACGACTTCCCGCCCAGGCCGGGCGGTATCCAGGCGTTCCTGCACAACATGGCGCTGCGCCTGGATCCCGCACAGGTCGTCGTGTACGCCTCGACCTGGAAACGCTCCCGGGAGGGCGTCCGGGCGACGGCCGACTTCGACGCCGAGCAGCCCTTCGCCGTCGTACGCGCCCGTACGCCGTTGCTGCTGCCGACCCCGCAGGCGACCCGGCAGGCCGCCGGGCTGCTGCGTGAACACGGCTGCACCTCGGTCTGGTTCGGGGCGGCCGCGCCGCTCGGGCTGATGGCACCGGCGCTGCGCCGGGCGGGCGCCGAGCGGATCGTGGCCACCACCCACGGCCACGAGGCGGGCTGGGCACAGCTGCCCGCGGCCCGGCAACTGCTGCGCCGAATCGGGCAGTCCACGGACACGATCACCTACCTCGGCGAGTACACGCGTGCGCGGATCGCCGGCGCGCTCACGCCCGAGGCCGCCGCGCGGATGGCGCAGCTGCCGCCCGGGGTCGACGAGAAGACCTTCCACCCCGGCTCCGGCGGCGACGAGGTCCGGGCCCGGCTCGGCCTGACGGACCGTCCGGTGGTCGTCTGCGTCTCCCGGCTGGTGCCGCGCAAGGGACAGGACACGCTGATCCGGGCGATGCCCGCGATCCTCGCCGCCGAGCCGGACGCCGTTCTGCTGATCGTCGGCGGCGGGCCCTACGGGAAGGACCTGCGCCGGCTCGCGCACGACACCGGGGTGGCCGGCTCCGTGCGCTTCACCGGCGCCGTGCCCTGGTCCGAACTGCCCGCCCACTACGGCGCCGGCGACGTCTTCGCGATGCCGTGCAGGACCCGGCGCGGGGGACTGGACGTCGAAGGGCTCGGGATCGTCTACCTGGAGGCCTCCGCGACCGGCCTGCCCGTCGTTGCCGGCGACTCGGGCGGTGCCCCCGACGCGGTCCTCGACGGTGAGACCGGCTGGGTCGTCCGAGGCGACACCCCCGCCGAGTCCGCCGACCGCGTCATCGCCCTCCTCGCCGACCCCGGGCTCCGCCACCGCATGGGCGAACGGGGCCGGGCCTGGGTCGAGGAGAAATGGCGCTGGGACCTTCTGGCGGAAACCCTGAGAACCCTGCTCCGGCCCGGAACCGGCCCCTCCGGCGTCTGAGGGGGCGGCGGAGCGGGGAGGACCAGGGGGAGGAGCAGGGGCCCGGGGGCAGAGCCCTCGGGGCTCGGCAGGGGAAGGGGCGGTGGGTGCGGAGAGCCCTACGCCGAGTAGATCGCCTCGACCTCGTGGGCGAAGTCCTTCGCCACCACGTTCCGCTTCAGCTTCAACGACGGAGTCAGATGCCCCGACTCCTCCGTGAACTGCGAGGGCAGCACCCGGAACTTCCGCACCGACTCGGCCTTGGAAACCGCCGCGTTCCCGTCGTCGACGGCATTCTGGATCACCGCCAGCAGCTCGGGGTCCTCGCACAGCGACGCCGCCGTCGATCCCTCCGGCTTCCCGTGCTCCGCCGCCCAGCGCCCCAGGAACTCCTCGTCGAGCGTGACCAGCGCGCCCACGAACGGCCGTCCGTCGCCGACGACCATGCACTCCGCGATCAGCGCGTGCGCGCGGATCCGGTCCTCGATCACCGCCGGGGCGACGTTCTTGCCGCCCGCCGTGACGAGTATCTCCTTCTTGCGGCCGGTGATCCGCAGATACCCGTCCTCGTCGAGGGTGCCGATGTCACCGGTGTGGAACCATCCGTCGGTGAGCGCCTCCGCGGTCGCGGCCGGGTTGTTCCAGTACTCCTTGAACAGGTGCTCGCCGTGCAGCAGCACCTCGCCGTCGTCGGCGATGCGGACCACCGACCCGGGCAGCGGCTGCCCGACCGTGCCGATCTTCTGCCGGTCCCAGGGGTTGAACGTGGTGGCCGCACACGACTCGGTGAGCCCGTAGCCCTCCAGCACCGTGAAACCGATGCCGCGGAAGAAGTGGCCGAGGCGCTCGCCCAGCGGGGCGCCGCCGGAGATGGCGGCCTCGCCGCGCCCGCCGAGTACCGCGCGCAGCTTGCCGTACACGAGTTTGTCGAACACCTTGTGCTTGATCCTCAGGCCGAGGGACGGCCCCGACGGCGTGTCCAGCGCCTTGCTGTACGCGATCGCGGTGTCCGCCGCCTTGTCGAAGATCTGGCCCTTGCCGTCGGCCCGGGCCTTGGCGCGCGCCGAGTTGTAGACCTTCTCGAAGACCCGCGGCACGCCCAGGATCAACGTCGGCCGGAACGCGGCCAGTTCGTCGGTGAGCTGCTTGATGTCGGGGACGCAGCCCAGCTTGATCGGCGCGATCATCGGCGCGATCTGCACCAGCCGGCCGAAGACGTGCGCGAGCGGGAGGAAGAGCAGGACCGAGCATTCGCCGGTCCGGAACAGGGGACGCAGCCGCTCCACGACGTTGCCGCACTCGGCGAAGAAGCTGCGGTGGGTGAGCACACAGCCCTTGGGACGGCCGGTGGTGCCGGAGGTGTAGATGATGGTCGCCGGGTCGTCGGCCCCGGCGACGGAGCTGCGTTCCTCGACCGTCTCGTCGGTGACGTCCCGTCCGAGGCGGCGCAGCTCCTCGACCGCACCGCCCTCGCCGTCCTCGCCCGTGCCGCGGTCGATCCGCCACACGTGCTTCAGCGCCGGCAGCCGGTCGCGCACCGCGTCGACCGTGGCCGCGTGGGAGTCCGACTCCACCACACAGGCGGTGGCGCCGGAGTCGCCGAGGATCCAGGCCACCTGCTCCGGTGAGCTCGTCTCGTACACCGGCACCGTGACCGCGCCGGCGCTCCAGATCGCGAAGTCGAGCAGCGTCCACTCGTAGCGGGTGCGCGACATCAGGGCGACCCGCTCTCCGGGCCGGACCCCGGAGGCGATGAGTCCCTTGGCGGCCGTCCTTACCTCGGCGAGGAAGGCGGTGGCCGTCACGTCCTGCCACACGCCACCGACCTTGCGGGCGATGACGGCCACCTCGGGGTGCTGCGCGGCGTTTCTGCGGACTATGTCGGTCAGATTGCCGTCCGCAGGGACCTCGTACAAAGCCGGAAGGCTGAACTCGCGCAAGACTGCTGCTCCTCTTAGGGCGCCGGCGCCACGACGGTGTGCGATGCGACGACAGTGCGGTCCAAGGCTCGGGCGGGTGCTCGAAGATTCACCTGTTGAAATCCTGAGCACGACTGGACCGCCCGGACGTTACCCGCCGGTATGGCCGGAACGACAGGGGGGTCCGACGAGATGTTCGCTGCGTCACACAAGTTGGTGAACGGGTTGATTGCCATCGCGCACAGTAGTCCACGCCCCTGAGGGGGAGCCAGTACGCGCAGGTCCGGCCGCCACTGTTCACAGGGGCCGCCCTCTGGCTACGCTTGATCGCCATGGCATCCACACCGGCCGGAAACCGCCGTACGCGCGTTCACGTGGTCAGCGACGTCCACGGCAACGCCCGCGACCTGGCCACGGCCGGCGAGGGCGCCGACGCCCTGATCTGCCTGGGCGACCTGGTGCTCTTCCTGGACTACGCCGACCACTCGCGCGGCATCTTCCCCGACCTGTTCGGCACCGAGAACGCCGACCGCATCGTGGAACTGCGCACCGCGCGGCGCTTCGAGGAGGCGCGCGCCTTCCAGGCCCGGCTGTGGGCGGGCATCGGCGCGGACCGCGCCGCGGCGATCCACAAGGCGGTGCGGGGGCAGTACGCCGAGATGTTCGCCGCCTTCCCCGCCCCCACGTACGCCACGTACGGCAATGTCGACATCCCGGCCCTGTGGCCGGAGTACGCGGGGCCGGGCACCACCGTCCTCGACGGCGAGCGGGTGGAGATCGGCGGCCGGGTCTTCGGCTTCGTCGGCGGCGGACTGCGCACGCCCATGCGCACGCCGTACGAGATCGGCGACGAGGAGTACGCGGCGAAGGTCGAGGCCGTCGGCGAGGTCGACGTGCTGTGCACGCACATTCCGCCGGAGGTTCCGGAGCTGGTGTACGACACCGTCGCGCGCCGTTTCGAGCGCGGCAGCCGCGCCCTGCTGGACGCCATCCACCGCACCCGGCCCCGGTACGCGCTGTTCGGGCACGTGCACCAGCCGCTGGTGCGGCGCATGCGGGTCGGGGCCACCGAATGCGTGAACGTGGGGCACTTCGCGAGCCGGGGCCGGCCCTGGGTGCTCGAATGGTGAGGATGCCCCAGGTCGGGTGACGTGCTCCGGCGGGGTGCGCGATAGCCTTCCGCTGCACGGGCGTGCGCGTGGGCCGCGCACGGCGATCCGACTACGGCCCGCATCTGGAGGAGCCACGGCGATGGCGGAACACACCAGCTCGAGCATCACGATCGAGGCGGAACCGGCCGAGGTCATGGAGGTGATCGCCGACTTCGCCCGCTATCCGGACTGGACCGGCGAGGTGAAGGAGGCGGAAGTCCTCGCGACCGACGGCCAGGGCCGTGCCGAGCAGGTACGCCTCGTCATGGACGCCGGCGCGATCAAGGACGACCAGACCCTCGGGTACACCTGGACCGGCGAGCACGAGGTGTCCTGGACGCTGGTGAAGTCCCAGATGCTGCGCTCCCTCGACGGCTCCTACCTGCTGAGGCCGGCCGGTGCGGGCACCACCGAGGTCACCTACCGGCTCACCGTCGACGTCAAGATCCCGATGCTCGGAATGATCAAGCGCAAGGCCGAGAAGGTCATCATCGACCGGGCCCTGGCGGGACTGAAGAAGCGGGTGGAGTCCGGCGAGGAGCCGGGCGCCGCGTAGCACCGGCCGCGGGGGCGACGGCGCCGGCCGGACGCGGGTGCGTGCACCGGTACCGTTCATCCCCATGCGCACCCTCCTGATCACGGGCCCCGGCGGCAACGGACGTACCACCGTCGCGGCGGCCACCGCGCTCGCCGCCGCCCGTGCGGGCGCCCGTGTCCTGCTGCTCGGCACCGACCGGACGGACACGTTGGGAACGGTGCTGGGCACGCCCGTCACCGCCGCGCCCGCCGAGGTCCTCCCGGGCCTCACCGCACGGCGGGTCGACGCCGGCGAGGACTTCCGCGCCGACCTGGCCGCACTGCAGGACCGGGCCGCCTCGGCGCTCGACCTGCTCGGCGCGTCCCGGCTCGACCCCGAGGAGTTCGGCCCGCTGCCCGGCGCCGAGGAACTCGCCGTACTGCGCGCCCTGCGGGACGCCGCGCTGCCGGACGTGTACGACCTGCTCGTCGTCGACCTGCCGCCCGCCGAGCGGGCCCTCGCCCTGTTCGCCCTCCCCGAGGACCTCCGCCGCGGCATGCGCAGGCTGCTCCCGCCCGAACGCCAGGCCGCCCGCGCCCTGCGCCCCGTGCTCGGCCGCCTCGCCGGGGTCCCGATGCCCGCGGACTGGCTGTACGGCACGGCCGCCCGGTGGGACACCGAACTGGCCGCCGTCGAAGCCGTCCTCGCCGACCGGGACACCGCCGTGCGGCTGGTCGCCGAACCCGGTCCCGCGGGCGCCGACGCCGTACGCACCGCGGGTCTCGGCCTCGCCCTGCGCGGACTGCGCACCGACGTGCTGGTCGCCGGCCGGGTACTGCCCGAGAGCGTCGACGACAGCTGGCTCGCCGGCCCGGCCGCCCAGCAGCGCAAGACGCTGGACGAGTGGCGCCAGACGTACGACGTCCACTCCGTCGCCCACCTCGGCCGCGACCCGCGCGGCCCGGACGACCTGACCGCGCTCGCCGTCCCGGGCGTGCCCCGGGTGCCCCGCGCACCCGGCGTCGAGGCGGGACCCGCCACGGCCGGGTGGCCCGTCACCGACCGGCTCGCCGACGAGGGCGTCCTGGTCTGGCACATCCCGCTGCCCGGCGCCCGGCGCGAGGAACTGGACCTGATCCGGCACGGCGACGCACTCGCCGTCACCGCGGGACCGTTCCGCCGGACGGTCCCGCTGCCCTCCGTGCTGCGCCGCTGCACCGTCGACGGCGCGGCCCTGCGCGAGGAGGAACTGCGCATCCGGTTCCGGCCTGATCCGCGCCTGTGGCCGCGCACCCCGTGAAGCCGGTACGCCCGTTCGGGTACCGTCGGAGAGGCCGACCGTAGTCAGGAGTCCGTCATGAGCGAACAGCTCCCCCCGCCCGACGACACCGGGGACGCGCCCGTGGGCGGCTCCGCGTCCGACGCGCGCACGGCCGCCGTCGGCGACGCACGGCCCGGGGACGCCGGCCCACGGGCCGTCGACGCGGACGCCTGGGCGACGGCGTGCGCCGAGGACCTCGAGGCGGAGAGCGCCCGCCGCCGCGCCCGGTACGGACCGCCGCCCGCCTCGGCCGCCGAGGAGCTGCGCAAGCTCGTCGACGTGGTCGCCGAGAAGTTCGACCAGCTCACCGGGGGCCGGTCACCGCTGTTCGGCGCGGTCGCCGGACCGGCCGCGCAGCAGGCGGTGCGCCAGGTCGTCCAGCAGGCCAAGGCGGCCGTGGAACCGGTCGTCGAACGCAACCCCGACGTCTTCGACCACCTCGCCGCCGCCGGCAACGAGCTCCTCGCCGCCTACCGCTCCGCGGTCCAGGACCAGGAACGCCGCTGGACCACCCGCGACCCCCGCCCCTGGGACCCGGACGAGGCCGAGGACGCCCCCGGCGCCGAGGACGCCGGAGGCGGGAGCGGGAAAGACGACCGCGGCAACGGCGGCGACGCGGGCGACGACCGCCGCCGCAACCGTGGCGACGAGCCCGGCCCCGGCGGGGAACGCATCGACCTGGACTGAGGGTGTCCGATATCGGGAAGCCGGCGCCAGGGCCTCGGGTACCGTGGGCGGTAGCGGGGCTCGACCGGAACTGAGGGATTCATGGGACTCACCATCGGCGTCGACATCGGCGGCACCAAGATCGCGGCCGGCGTGGTCGATGAGGACGGCAACATCCTCTCGGTCCACAAGGTGCCGACCCCGGGCACGCCCGACGGCATCGTGGACGCCATCGCCTCCGCGGTGGACGGAGCACGCACGGGCAACGAGATCGTCGGCGTGGGAATCGGTGCGGCCGGATACGTCAACCGCCAGCGCTCGACGGTGTACTTCGCCCCCAACATCGACTGGCGCCAGGAGCCGCTGAAGGACAAGGTCGAGGCCCGCGTGGGTCTCCCGGTCGTCGTGGAGAACGACGCGAACGCGGCGGCCTGGGGCGAGTACAAGTTCGGCGCCGGCAAGGGCCACCGCAACGTCATCTGCATCACGCTCGGCACCGGTCTCGGCGGCGGCGTCATCATCGGCAACAAGCTGCGCCGGGGCCACTTCGGCGTGGCCGCCGAGTTCGGGCACATCCGCATGGTGCCGGACGGCCTGCTGTGCGGCTGCGGCTCGCAGGGCTGCTGGGAGCAGTACGCCTCCGGCCGCGCCCTCGTCCGGTACGCCACCCAGCGCGCCAACGCGACCCCGGAGAACGCGGAGACGCTGCTCGCCCTCGGCGACGGCACCCCCGACGGCATCGAGGGCAAGCACGTCTCCATGGCCGCCCGCCAGGGCGACCCGGTGGCCGTCGACTCCTACCGGGAGCTCGCCCGGTGGGTCGGCGCCGGCCTCGCCGACCTGGCCTCCCTCTTCGACCCCTCCGCCTTCATCGTCGGCGGCGGTCTCTCCGACGAGGGGGAACTGCTCCTCGACCCGATCCGCAAGTCGTACAAGCGCTGGCTGGTGGGCGGGAACTGGCGCCCGGTCGCCGACGTCCGGGCCGCCGAGCTCGGGAACAAGGCCGGCCTGGTGGGGGCGGCCGACCTGGCCCGGGAACCCGACCCCATCATGTGACACCCCCCGTCTGCGACGCCGCCCGCCCGCTCCCCTCCCGGGGCCACGGCGGGCGTCGTCGTTCCCGCGCCCGGCTCCGCTCCGGAGCCGGACCGTCCGGCACGTTCGCACCGCCGGCCGGGTGGCTCCGTCGGGTGATGCCGGCCGCCCGTGCGCGTGCCCGGGGCGGGACCCGGAGGCGGTGGCCCGGGCCGAGCACCCGGACCGGCCCGTACGCGTCGGCCCGTACGGCGCTTTCGCGCGTGCGGGTCGGCGTATCTTGATCCGCATGGCGACGACTCCGCTGCTGCCCGACTCCCGGACAGAGCCCGACGGTTCGGCCGTGGTCCGTGTCCTGAGCTACAACATCCGGTCGATGTACGACGACACGGACGCCCTTGCCCGGGTGATCACCGCCTGCGCCCCCGACCTGGTCCTGGTCCAGGAGGCGCCGCGGTTCTTCCGCTGGCGCAAGAAACTGGCCCGGCTGGCCCGCGCCTCCGGACTGGTGACCCTCTCCGGGGGAGCCACGGCCGCGGGTCCCGCGATCCTGTGCTCGCTGCGGGCGACCGTCGAGCGCACCGAGGACCTCCTGCTGCCGCGCACCCCGGGACTGCACCGGCGCGGCTTCGCCACCGCCGTCGTACGGTTCGGCGGGGTCCGGCTCGGGGTACTGAGCTGCCATCTGTCGCTGGCGAGGGACGAGCGGTACGCGCAGGGCGGCATGCTCCTCGACCGGCTCGCCGGGATGGGCGTCGACCACGCGGTCGCGGGCGGCGACGTCAACGAGCGGCCGGACGGCCGCACCTTCCGGCGGCTGGGCGACTCCCTCACGGACTGCTGGGCCGCCGAGCCCTGGGGCGGCGAGTACACCTCGACGCCCGCCGAGCCGCACCAGCGCATCGACGCCCTGTTCGCCACCAGGGGCGTCGAGGTCCTGGGCTGCGGCGTCCCGCTCGACCAGCCGGGGGTGACCGAGGCCGACCTGAGGGCGGCCACCGACCACCTGCCGGTCCTGGCCGCGCTCAGAGTACCGGCCGCGTAGTGCGCGCGGGCGAGCGGTCCGCTCTCAGACCACCGCGCCCCGGCCCGGATCGTCGTCCTCCTCGTCGCCGGTGCGCATCCGCGTCACCAGCGTGGCGAAACCGCCCAGGAAGCCGCCGATGCAGAGCGTGGTCAGCCACCAGGTCATCTCCCAGCCGAGCAGGATCGCCAGCAGGAGCAGCACCGGGCCGCCCAGCACTCCCAGCCACGCGAACCTGGACGTCACGTCGGCCTCGGGCAGCGGCGGGGGCTCCGGCGGGACGAAGTGGCCCTCGTCGCCGTCGTCGACGTCCTCCTCCGACGGCTCGGACACGCTGTAGTCGCGCGGACCGCCCACGCCCGGGGCGAAGGCGACCGAACCGCCCAGCGGCTTGACCGGTTCGTCCCCGGCCCGCGTCGGAGCCTCGGCCGGTGCCCCGTCGTCGGCGGCCCCGGTACGGGTGTCGGTGTTGGTGTCGGACTCCAGCAGCGCCAGATCCTCGACCGACTTGAACGGCTTGGCACCCGCCGGGTCCGGCGGCTCGTCACCGTACCCGGCGACGATCGCCTCCCACGCGGCATCCTCGTCCAAGGGAACGCCCTGGTCCCGACGGGCCGGGCTGCTGCCGTCACGCCCCTGGCCCGCACGTGCCTCGCCCGCCTCGCGCCCCTCCTGGTCCTCACGCCTTTCGCGGTCCTCGCGGTCCGAGTCATGCTCAGCCACCTGTGGTCGTCCCTTCCTTGCCGAGACCGGGCTCCTTGACGGCGCCGGGTGCGAGCCGGCCGATGAACGCGGTGCTCTCCCGGAAGATCCGCTCCGCGTCGTAGTCCAACGTCGCCACGTGGTAGCTCTGTTCCAGCAGGACCTCCGTCACGTCGAGCGACGAGACGCGGCCGAGGATCCGGGCCGAGTCGGCGGGCGGCACCACGTGGTCCCGCGGACTGCGCAGCAGCAGCAGCGGCTGGGTGACCTGGGGAAGCTCGCCGTCGAGCATGCGCAGGAAGGTGCGCAGGGAGTGGGCCGCGTGCAGCGGCACCCGGTCGTAGCCCAACTCCTCGACCGACGGCTTGGCGATGTCGCTCGCGATGCCCTTCGTCGCCGGAACGAGATGACGGAGCACCGGGAGGGCGTGCGCGGCCACACCGTGCACCCGGTTCGCCGGGTTGACGACCACGACCCCGCTCACCGCGTCGCCGTGCCGCGCGGCCAGGCGCAGGGCCAGCGCGCCGCCCATGGACAGACCGGCCACGAACACGCGCGAGCAGCGGTCCCGCAGCAGTCGCAGCGCGCGGTCCACCTCTGCGTACCAGTCCTGCCAGCCGGTGGCCCGCAGGTCCTCCCAGCGGGTGCCGTGCCCCGGGAGCAGCGGCAGCGAGACGGTCAGGCCGTGCGCGGCGAAATGCTCCGCCCACGGGCGCAGTGACTGAGGCGAACCGGTGAAGCCGTGGCAGAGGAGGACAGCGGCCTCCCCGCCCTCGTGGCGATACGGCTCGGCTCCGGTCAGGAGCGGCACTTTCGGCCTCCCGGTCGTAAGAGTCGTCAAGGGCGTGGACGTCGTGGAGAGGGTCGAGGAGGTCCACGGGCCGCACACGGGTTGCAGGAACTTCACCGTACGCGACCGTACTGACACCGACCAGGGCCGTCGGAGCCATTGACGGTGCTCCGGGTTAGGGTCTGTGCCACACGCACAGGAAGGCACTCGGTTGTTGTACGGCGCGATGAAGGTCACCGTCGGAGGGTCGCTGAAGCTTGCCTTCAGACCCTGGGTGGAGGGCCTGGAGCACGTCCCCGCGGAAGGTCCCGCCATCCTGGCCAGCAACCACCTGTCGTTCTCCGACTCCTTCTTCCTGCCGGCCGTCCTCGACCGCAAGATCACCTTCATAGCCAAGGCCGAGTACTTCACCACACCGGGAGTGAAGGGCCGGCTGACGGCCGCCTTCTTCAGGGGCGCGGGCCAGCTCCCGGTGGACCGCTCCGGCGCGCGTGGAGCCGGTGAGGCGGCGATCAGGAGCGGCATGGAGGTCCTCGAACGCGGCGAGCTGTTCGGCCTCTACCCCGAGGGCACGCGCTCGCCCGACGGACGTCTCTACCGCGGCAAGCCGGGCGGCCTCGCACGCGTGGCGCTCGCCAGCGGCGCGCCCGTGATCCCGGTCGCCATGATCGACACGGAGAAGGTCCAGCCGCCGGGAAAGGTCGTCCCGAAACTGGTCCGGCCCGGCATACGCATCGGCAAGCCGCTGGAGTTCAGCCGCTACGAGGGCATGGAACACGACCGTTTCGTCCTCCGCGCGCTGACCGACGAGGTCATGTACGAGATCATGAAGCTCTCCGGCCAGGAGTACGTGGACATGTACGCGACCGCCATGAAGCGGCAGCTCGCGGAGGCCGCGAAGGCCGCGAAGGCCGGGAGGGACGCGGAGAAGGCCGCGAAGGCCGAACTCGCCCGCGCGGAGAAGGCGGAGAAGGAAGCACAGCGGGAACAGGCTGCCGGGCGGCGGCGGTCCGACCCCTAGGGCGTGTGGACGGGGGCGGGCCCGGGGCGAGGACGGGGGACGACATGCCCAGGCAGGAGAGAGTCATGAGGATGTCGGTCGAGCAGCCGCTGTGGCGCGCGCTCGCCGGGTACCGGGTCCTCGCCATGGTGTACGCGGTCGGCCTGTTCGCCACCGCCTACGAGCACTTCGAGCGCCCCTGGCTCGCCGTCGCCTACTTCGCCCTGCTGGCCGTGTGGACGCCGGCCACCCTGCCCCGGGTCGCGAACGCCGACGGCTGCACCAAACGCTTCCTCGCCGCCGACCTGACCGTCGCACTCACCGGCATCCTGCTCACCCCCGTCGCCGACGACCCGGAGCGGGTCGCGGCCGGCGGTCCGACCATGCCGTCGATATGGACCGCGGGCGCGGTGCTCGCCTTCGCCATCAAGGGCGGCTGGCGCTGGGCCGCCCTCGCCTCCACCCTGGTCGCCGTCGCCAACCTGATCGAACGCGGCGGCCCCGCCCGCGACACCGTGCACAACGTGATCCTCGTCTGGGTCGCGTCCATCGCCATCGGCTACGTCGTCGAGGTCGCCCGCGCCTCCGAGCGCACCCTCGCCCGCGCCCTGGAGATCGAGGCCGCGACCAGGGAGCGGGAGCGGCTCGCGCGGGACATCCACGACGGCGTGCTCCAGGTGCTCGCGATGGTGCAGCGGCGCGGCGCGGTGATCGGCGGCGAGGCGGCCGAGCTGGGCCGGATGGCCGGCGAGCAGGAGGTGGCGCTGCGCACCCTGGTCTCCGGCGGCCTGGTCCCCGTCCCCAGGGCGCCGCAGGACGCGGCGGGGGGAGCGGCGGCACGGGCCGCGGACCAGGTGCGGGACGACCAGGACGGCACCGGCGGCGCCCCCGTCGACCTGCGTGCCCTGCTCGCCCCGTACGCCGGCGCCCTGGTCAGCTTCGCCGAACCCGGGGCGCCGGTGCCGCTCGCCCCGGCCGCCGCGCGGGAACTCACCGCAGCCGTCGGGGCCGCCCTGGACAACGTACGCAGGCACGCGGGGCCGGACGCGCGCGCCTGGATCCTGGTGGAGGACGAACCGGACGAGGTGGTCGTGACCGTCCGTGACGACGGGCCCGGCATCCCCGAGGGCCGGCTCGCCCAGGCCGAGGGCGAGGGACGGCTCGGGGTGGCCCTGTCGATCCGGGGGCGGCTGCGCGACCTCGGCGGCAGCGCGGAACTGCTCTCGGTGCCCGGCCAGGGCACGGAGGTCGAGCTGAAGGTACCGAAGGACAGCGACGGCGAACGGGATGCACGGGGGAAGGCGGAGCAGCGATGACGACGGACACCGCGGGTGGAGCGACGGCAGGCGGGGAGCCCGGAGGCGGGCAGGGCCCGGTGAGGGTCATGGTGGTCGACGACCACCCCATGTGGCGCGACGCCGTCGCCCGGGACCTGTCCGAGTCCGGCTTCGAGGTGGTCGCCACCGCGGGCGACGGCGACCAGGCCGTGCGCCGTGCCAGGGCCGCAGCCCCCGACGTCCTCGTCCTCGACCTGAACCTGCCCGGCAAGCCCGGCGTCCAGGTCTGCAAGGAGGTCGTCGCCGACAACCCGGCGCTGCGGGTGCTGGTGCTCTCGGCGAGCGGCGAACACGCCGACGTCCTGGAGGCGGTGAAGTCCGGGGCCACCGGCTATCTGCTGAAGTCCGCCTCCACCGAGGACCTGCAGGACGCGGTGCGCCGTACGGCCGTCGGCGACCCGGTGTTCACCCCGGGCCTGGCCGGACTGGTCCTCGGCGAGTACCGCAGGCTGGCCTCCGACCCGGCACCCGCCCCGGAGAGCGGCGCGTCCGGGTCGCCCCGGCTGACCGACCGGGAGACCGAGGTGCTGCGCCTGGTCGCCAAGGGCCTCAGCTACAAGCAGATCGCCGAACGGCTCGTCATCTCCCACCGCACGGTGCAGAACCACGTCCAGAACACCCTCGGCAAGCTCCAGCTGCACAACCGTGTGGAACTCGTCCGCTACGCCATCGAGCGCGGCCTCGACGACGCGTAGCACCGGCCGGACACCCTGGACCGTCCAGCGGCGGCCCTTTTCCGCCAGAGCCGGTGCCCGGGGCCGAAACGCGCCGCTCCCGCCCCGTCCGGCCCGGGCCCGTCCGTGCCCGGGCCCGTATATTCGCGCGTGCGGCAGCCGTCGCGTACGGAAGCGTTTCAGGCAAGACCCCCGGAGGGACCCGTGGAGATCCTCGCGTTCGGTGTGCAGGCCGACGAGAAGCCCCTGATCGAGCGGGCCTTCCAAGGGCACCACGAGGTGCGCGGCCTGCACGTCTTCCTCAACGAGGACACCGCGCCCATCGCGGCGGGCCACGAGGCGATCTCCACCAGCGTCAACTGCGACCTCGGCGCGGGTGTCCTGGAGAGCCTGGCGGCCGGCGGCACCCGGATGATCGCCCAGCGGTCCACCGGCTTCAACAACGTCGACCTGAAGACGGCCGAACGGCTCGGCCTGACGGTCGCCCGGGTGTCGTCCTACTCGCCCCACTCGGTCGCCGAGTTCGCCTGGGCCCTCGCCATGGCCGTCAACCGGCGTATCGTCCGCGCCTCCACCCGCACCCGCGACTTCGACTTCCGGCTCGACGGGCTGATGGGCCGTGACATGCACGGCCGCACCGCCGGCGTCATCGGCACCGGCAGGATCGGCGAGGCCTTCGCCCGGATCGCCCACGGCTTCGGCATGCGGCTGCTCGGCTGGGACGTCGCCGAGAACCCCGCCTGCCGGGACCTCGGCATGACCTACGTCCCCAAGGACCAGCTGCTCGCCGAGTCCGACCTGGTCAGCCTGCACGTTCCGCTGGTGCCGGAGACCCTCCACCTGATCGACGGGGCCGCCCTGCGGACGATGCGGGACGACGCCGTCCTGGTGAACTCCAGCCGCGGCGGACTCGTCGACACCGCCGCCCTCGTCGCCGAACTGCGGGCGGGCCGCTTCACCGGGGTCGGACTGGACGTCTACGAGGCGGAGGCGGGCCTGTTCTTCCTCGACAAGTCCCTGGAGGCCATCGAGGACGACACCCTGGCCCGCCTCGTCACCTTCCCGAACGTGCTGGTCACGTCCCACCAGGCGTACTACACCGTGGACGCCGTCGGCCAGATCATCGACACCACGGTGCGCAACGTCCTCGACTACACCGAGGGCCGCCGCTCGGAGAACGTCCTGGTCCCGCGCAGCTGACCCATCAGCTCGGCGACGATCGCCGCGCCGTTCAGGGTGAGCACCGACTCGGGGTGGAACTGCAGCGACGCGAACCGGGGTCCGCGCAGCGCGTGCACCTCCCCGTCCGCCGCGCGGCTCACCTCGACGCCGTGCGCCGCCAGCTCCGCCGCCGTCCCGTCGTCGCAGCGCGCGACGAAGCTGTTGTAGAAGCCGACCGTCTCCGGCCGCCCGAACAGGTCGATCTCCGTCTGCGCCCCCTGGTACGGCACCTCCTTGCGGACGGTGTCCAGGCCCAGCTCGGCCGCGACCAGCTCGTGGCCGAGGCAGACACCGAGGACGCCGTGCCGGTCGTCCCCGAGCACCGCGGCGGTCAGGCCGCGCAGGAACCGCATCTTCGGGTCCGCCGTGTCGGACGGGTCACCGGGGCCGGGACCCAGCACCACGGGCCCCTCGTGCCCGAGCACCGCCTCCCGCAGCCCCGGTTCGTCGTACCGCCGGACGGTGACCGCGAGCCCCGACGAGCGCAGCACATGCGCGAGCATCGCCGTGAAGGTGTCCTCCCCGTCGACGACCAGGGCATGCCCCTCCAGCGCGGCCGACGGCTCCCGCATCCGCAGCCAGAACGGGGCCAGCGAGGCCCGCCGCCCGTCCAGCGCCGCCCGCACCCGGGGGTCGTCCGCCAGCCGCGGCCGTACGGACTCCTCGCGCGGGCGCCCGGGACGCACCCCCAGCGCGGCCAGTACCCCGGCCGCCTTCGCGTGGGTCTCGGCGACCTCGCCCGCCGGGTCCGAGCCCCGCACCAGCGTGGCGCCGACCGGTACCCGCAGCCGCCCGGCCGCGTCGATGTCGGCGGTGCGGATGAGGATGGGGGAGTCGAGGGTCTGGGCCCCGCCCGCGTCCCGGCCGAGCAGCGCCAGCGCGCCCGCGTAGTAACCGCGCCCGGCGCCGTCCCGCCCGAGGGGCTCGTACCGCTCGATCACCCGGCAGGCGTTCTGCACCGGCGACCCCGTGACGGTCGCGGCGAACATGGTCTCCTTCAGCACCTCCCGCACATCCAGCGAGGACCGGCCGCGCAGCTCGTACTCGGTGTGCGCGAGGTGCGCCATCTCCTTCAGCCGGGGCCCGACCACGACCCCGCCCCCGTCGCCGACGGTGCACATCATCTTGAGTTCCTCGTCGACGACCATCGACAGCTCCTCGATCTCCTTGCCGTCGGCGAGGAACTCCAGCAGATGCCCAAGGGCCGGCCCGCCGGCCGGGTAGCGGTAGGTGCCGCTGATCGGGTTCATCACGACCGTCCCGCCGGACGCGCGCACATGCACCTCGGGGCTCGCCCCGACCAGCGTCCGCCCTCCCGCCGCCTGTCCGGTGTGCACCACGAACGTCCAGTACGCGCCCCGCTCACCCGCCAGCAGCCGCCGGAACAGCGCCAGCGCGTCGGCCCGCCCGAACCCGGGGATCTCCCCCTCGTACGTCCGCCGGATCACGAAGTTGGCGCCCTCGCCCCGCCCGATCTCCTCCCGCAGCACCCGCCCGACGATCCCGGCGTACTCCTCGTCGCCGACGTCGAAGCCGCCGCTCTCCACCCGCACGTCGTGCGTGGGCAACTGCGCCAGGGCCTCGGCGAGCGGGAGCTCGTGGCGCTCCTCGGGGGTCAGCACCAGCAGCGGGGTGCCGTCGTCACGCACGTCGAAACCGCGCTCCCGGATCTGCCGGAAGGGGATGAGCGCCAGCCCCTCGTCGGGCAGGTCCGCCAGGCGGTCACGGGAGGTGACGGGGCCGAGCAGCAGCTCCACCACGGTGTCGTCGCGGCCGGGTGTGCGGCGGCGCAGCAGGGCGAACGGACGGGAGTCGTCCAGCAGGTCGAGCAGGTTCACCGGGCGGTTCATCGATCGGTTCATCGGTCGTGGTCCCTCGGGACGGGAGGGCCGGCCCGCGGGCGCCGCGCTGTCCGCGAACGCCGAAGGCCGCCCCTCGGGCGGCCTTCGCGAAGTCTTGCGTACGCGCTACAGGATCAGTGGGCCGCCGGAGAAGCGGGCCACCACCAGTTCGGTGCGGAAGGGTTCTGAGCCGAACCGTTCCGGGTCGAAAGCGCGGACATGGGACGCACCCTAGCGCATGCTCGGCGCCCGGCCCTGGTGGGTGCGCCGCCCGTCCACGGAACGTATCCCCCGTCTCACTTGCTGGGCATGGCCCGGAAGGCACCATCCCACCCCGTAATGTTGAGGCGTGACCGTGAACGCTAAGACCAGCCGGAGCGCTGGCAACACCTGGCGAGACCTGCCCGCGGCGCAGCAGCCCGAGTACCCCGACACCGAGGCTCTGCGCGCAGTGATCGCGGACCTCGAGTCGTATCCGCCGCTCGTCTTCGCGGGCGAGTGCGACCAGCTGCGCGCCCGGATGGCGGCCGTCGCCAAGGGAGAGGCGTTCCTCCTCCAGGGCGGCGACTGCGCCGAGTCCTTCGACGCGGTGTCCGCCGAGCACATCCGGGCCAAACTCCAGACCCTGCTCCAGATGGGTGCCGTACTGACGTACGCCGCGTCCGTGCCCGTGGTGAAGGTGGGCCGGATCGCCGGCCAGTACTCCAAGCCGCGCTCCAAGCCGACCGAGACCCGCGACGGCGTGACGCTGCCCACCTACCGGGGCGACTCCGTCAACGGCTTCGACTTCACCGAGGCCGCCCGCGTCCCGGACCCCGAGCGGCTGAAGCGGATGTACCAGGCCTCGGCCTCCACGCTGAACCTGGTGCGCGCCTTCACCACCGGCGGTTACGCCGACCTGCGCCAGGTGCACGCCTGGAACCAGGACTTCGTGAGGTCGTCCCCGTCGGGCCAGCGCTACGAGCAACTCGCCCGCGAGATCGACAACGCGCTGAACTTCATGCAGGCCTGCGGGGTCGAGCCGGAGGAGTTCAAGACCGTCGAGTTCTTCTCCTCGCACGAGGCGCTGCTGATGGACTACGAGTCGGCGCTGACCCGTGTCGACTCGCGCACCGGGCAGCTGTACGACGTCTCCGCGCACATGGTGTGGATCGGCGAGCGCACCCGGCAGCTGGACCACGCGCACATCGAGTTCGCCTCGCGGATCCGCAACCCCGTCGGCGTCAAGCTCGGCCCGACGACGACGGCCGAGGAGGCGCTGCAGTACATCGAGCGTCTCGACCCGGACCGCGAGCCCGGCCGGCTGACCTTCATCGTCCGCATGGGCGCGGACAGGATCCGCGACAAGCTGCCCGAGCTGGTCGAGAAGGTCACCGCCTCCGGTGCCACCGTCGCCTGGGTGACCGACCCGATGCACGGCAACACCTTCGAGGCGGCCTCCGGCCACAAGACCCGCCGCTTCGACGACGTGCTCGACGAGGTGAAGGGCTTCTTCGAGGTCCACAAGGAGCTGGGCACCCACCCCGGCGGCATCCACGTGGAACTCACCGGCGACGACGTCACCGAGTGCGTGGGCGGCGGCGACGAGATCTTCGTCGACGATCTGCACCAGCGCTACGAGACCGCCTGCGACCCGCGGCTCAACCGCAGCCAGTCGCTGGACCTGGCGTTCCTCGTCGCCGAGATGTACCGGGACCAGTAACACCGCCCACCCGCGAAAACGGCTGGGGTGGGGCGCGGATCACACAGGATCCGCACTCCACCCCGCTTTTTGCCCTCCGGATGACAGGTAAGGTTAGGTTAGCCTCACCGATCAGAGGTCGGGACGGCACGGCTCAGTACTACGTCGGGAGGTGCACCGCGTGTTCGTCTGCAGCTGCTTCGGGGTGACCGAGGAACAGGTGAGGAGTCACGCGGACGCCGGGGCCTGCACTCCTCGGCAGATCGCCTCCGCCTGCAAGGCCGGCACGGACTGCGGCGGCTGCGTGCGGCGCATCCAGGCGCTGCTCGGCCGCGGCGCCTGCTCTCGCCGGCAGGTGGCCGACCAGGGCCGGCCGCCCCTCGCCACGGAGCTGCCCGAAGCCGCGTAAGGCCCGTCGGCCGTCGGCTCAGCGGGTCGAGAACCCGCCCGTCCCCGGGCCCGAGGGATCCGGCTGGGACTGCTCGATCACCGTCGACAGGTACAGCGCCTCACCCAGCTTCTCGATGAGTTCCAGCTGGGTGTCCAGGTAGTCGATGTGGTGCTCCTCGTCGGCGAGGATCGCCTCGAAGATGTTGGCGGACGTGATGTCGTTCTTGCGGCGCATGACCTCCACACCCCGGCGCAGGCGGTCGATGGCCTCGACCTCGACCTCCCGGTCGGCCTGGAACATCTCCGTCACCGTCTGCCCGACCCGCACGTGGAAGAGCCGCTGGTAGTTGGGCAGGCCGTCGAGCAGCAGGATGCGGTCGGTCAGGACCTCCGCGTGCCGCATCTCGTCGAAGGACTCGGCGCGCGTGTACTCGGCGAGTCTGGTCCAGCCCTTGTGGTCCTGCAGCTTCGAGTGCAGGAAGTACTGGTTGATCGCGGTCAGCTCGGCGGTCAGCTGCTCGTTGAGGAATTCGATGACCTCGGGGTCGCCCTGCATCGCAGAGGCTCCTTCCACGCGGATGTACGGGCCAGGTGCGCCGCATGATTCCACCGGTGGAGAAGATCGTCCAGTAAGTATCGACTTAGTAAGCAAGGGCATGCTTGCGGCTTTTTGGTGCGGATTGCCCGGCTTCATGAGGCCCCGGTCCGATGGGTCACGCGGGGTCTGTCAGGATGGAAGCATGGGTCAGCCGGCGGAACGCGAATCGGAGGAGCGCCCGGCGCAGGAAGGGGCACGGTTCGAGCTTCCGCCGGGACAGCGACTGCAGAAGGGCTGGCCGGTCACGCACTACGGGCCGGTCCCCAGGTTCCGGTCCGAGCGCTGGGACTTCAGGGTGTTCGGCGCCACCGCCGAGGGTGACAAGTACTGCTGGAACCACGAGGAGTTCACGGCCCTGCCGTACCGCAGCGTCGTGGCCGACCTGCACTGCGTCACCAAGTTCAGCATGCTCGGCGCCGAATGGGGCGGCATCCCGGCGCGCACCCTCCTGGAGCTCGCCCCGCCCGCGCCCGACGTCACCCATGTGATGGTGTGGGCCGAGTACGGATTCAGCTCCAACCTGCGCCTGGCCGACTTCTCGTCCGAACGGACCCTCTTCGCCACCCACAAGGACGGCGAACTGCTGACCGCCGAGCACGGATTCCCGCTCCGTCTGGTCGTTCCCCACCTGTACGCCTGGAAGGGGCCCAAATGGGTCCGCGGAGTGGAGTACATGACCGACGACCGCCGCGGTTTCTGGGAGGAGCGCGGCTATCACAACGTCGGAGACCCCTGGAAGGAACAGCGCTACTCGTACCAGGAGGAGCCCGGGGACGGCCCCGAACTCTGAACCGGTCCGGCGTACGTCCGCCAGGACCGCGGGCGCACAACGGGCGGACCGGGCGGGACTACGGCTCCCGGAGCTTCTTCAGCCGCTCCATGTCCGCGGCGTGGCCCTCCTTGCCGCCGGGCGTCTCGATGACCAGCGGTACGCCCTCGGTCGCGGGGTGCGTCATCAGCGCGCGGAACGGCTCCTCGCCGATATGGCCGTCGCCGATGTTCGCGTGACGGTCCTTGTGTGCACCGACCACGTCCATCGAGTCATTGGCGTGGATCAGTTTCAGCCGCCCCTCACCGACCGTGTCCACCAGCAGATCCAGGGTCCGGTGCATGCCGTCCGGCCCGGTCAGATCGTGACCGGCCGCGAAGACATGGCAGGTGTCCAGGCAGACGCCCAGCTTCGGATGGGCGTCCAGCACCTCGAAGTACGGCCCGAAGTCCCAGGTCCGCGAGCAGAGGGAGGAGCCCTGGCCGGCCGTCGACTCCAGCAGCAGGAACGGGTCGTCGTCATGGGTGAGCTCGTCGAGCAGCGGCAGCAGGTACTCCCGTACCTGTGCCAGCGCCACCGGCCGCTCGCGTCCGCCGGTCGCGCTGCCGGTGTGGACCACCACGCCCAGCGCCCCGATCTCGCGCCCGCGCCGCAGCGAGTGCCGCAGCGACTCGGCGGACCGTTCGGCGGTCGCCCGGGTGTGGGACCCGAAGTTGATCAGGTACGGGGCGTGCACGTACGCCGGGATCGCCTCGGCCGCGCACGTCTCGCGGAAGGCCTCGTCCTGCTTCGGGCTGCCGGCCGGCGTCGCCCAGCCGCGCGGGTTGGCGACGAAGACCTGCACGGCCTCCGCGCGCAGCTCACGGGCGTAGGACAGACCGACGGAATGCAGACCGCCGGCCACGGGGACATGGCCGCCGACCGGGTTGCGGGCAGGGCCGGACAGGTGACTCTTCACCCCTCCAGGGTGTCATGCGTGCGCCCGGGGCCCGTCGGCGGACCAGCGGGTCAGCGGATCTTGAGGGTGATCGTCGAGCCCTCGGGCGCGGTCTCCCCGCCCGCCACGGACTGCTCGTCGACGGTGTCGCCGAACAGGCCGAGCAGTCCGCGGTCCTCCTCGACCCGGAACCCGGCCGCCTCCAGCGTCCTGGTGGCCTCGTCCACGCCGTCACCGACCACGTCGGGAACCTCGATCATCTCGGGGCCCTTGGACAGCGTCAGCGTCACGGTGTCCCCCTCGACGGCCTCGCTGCCCGCCCCCGGACTCTGCCGGGCCACCCGGCCCGCGTCGTGTTCGGAGGTGATCCGCCCGGTGGCGATCTCCACCTCGAGGCCGGCCTCCTCCAGCTCGGCGCGCGCGTCCTGGAGGTCCTCGCCGGTCACCTCGGGGATGTCCACCGGGTTGCCCTTGCTCACGGTGAGTGACACCGCCGAGCCCGTACGGACCTCGGTGCCCCCGGCCGGTCCGGTGGAGATCACGGAGCCCTTGGCCACGTCCTCGCTGAACTCCCGGGTGACCATGCCGGGCTCCAGGCCCACGTCCCTCAGCGCGGACCGCGCCTCGTCCAGCGCAACGCCGTCCACATCGGGCACCTGCACGGTCTCCGGCCCCTTGGAGAGGGTCAGCGAGACCGAGTCGGTGGTGCGGATACGCTCGCCCGCCTTCGGGTCCGTACGGATCACCGTGCCCCGCTGCACGGAGTCGCTGTACGCCTCCCCGACCTGCCCGACGTCCAGCCCGGCCCGGGCCAGCCGGTCCCGGGCCTGCTTCTCGGTCTTCGCCAGCAGCGGCGGGACCTTGGTGAACTGGCCCGAGTTGATGTACCAGACGCCCGCTCCGGCCCCGAGGACCAGCAGCACCACGACGACGACCGCCATCGGGCCGCGCCGCAGCCCCGGACCGCGCCGGGGCGGCAGCGGAGCCGGGGACCGGAGCCGGCTGGTGCGGTGGTCCGTGTCCTCGTTGACGGGCAGCGGGCGGGGCACCGTCAGCGCGCGCGGGATGACGCTCGTACGGTCCTCGGCGTTGTGGTGCTCCGACGACAGCGCCTGCGGCGGGGTCGCGTCCAGCTGCGCCGCGTCGAGGCCGCCGCGGGCCTCGCGGACCTGCGCGAGCAGCGCCACCGCGTCGTGCGGGCGGACCTGTGGATTGCGCGCGGTCGCCGACGCGACCAGCTCGTCCAGCGCGTACGCCATGCCGGGCACGGCGGCCGACGGCGGCGGCACGTCGTCGTGCAGGTGCTTGTAGAGCACGATCGCGGGGGAGTCCCCCTCGTGCGGCCGCTCACCCGTGAGCATCTCGTAGAGCAGGATGCCGCACGCGTAGACGTCCACGCGGGGATCGGCGGCACCGTTCTCGATCTGCTCCGGCGCCAGGTACGAGACCGTGCCCAGCACGGTTCCGGTGGTGTTCGTCACCGTGTCCACGCCCCGGACCAGACCGAAGTCGGCGACCTTGACCCGGCCGTCGTCCCCTATCAGCACGTTCTCCGGCTTCATGTCCCGGTGCACGAAACCGGCGCGGTGGGCGGCGCCGAGCGCGGCCAGCATCGGCTCCAGGATGTCCAGCGCGGCCCGCGGCTGCAGCGCCCCGCGCTCGCGCAGCACGTCCCGCAGGGTGCAGCCGGCGATGTACTCCATCGCCAGATACACGTACCCCCGGTCGGTGCCCTGGTCGAAGACCTGCACCACGTTCGGATGGGCCAGACGGGCCACCGACTTCGCCTCGCGGATGAACCGGTCGACGAAGGAGCCGTCGGCGGCGAGCGCCGGGTGCATCACCTTGAGCGCGAGCACGCGGTCGAGACGGGTGTCCACGGCCCGGTAGACCGTGGCCATCCCGCCGACCGCGATACGCGCCTCGACGCGGTACCGGCCGTCGAGCACCTGCCCGACCAGAGGGTCCTGAAGGGTCGTGTCCACGCAGGTGAGTCTACGAGCAGCCGCCGACACCCCCCACCGCTTCGTCGCGGATCGCACCGCGACTGCAGCGGACCTGTGACGCAACCCACGCACACGGCCCGGGACGGACGCGTGCCCGGCCCGGACCACGGGGCGGGGGCCGCCGACGGCGGCGACTCCCACGGGGGAACGCGCACCTCGCGACCGACCGGAAACGGGTGGTGCACGGGCGGGAGGACACTCAGAACGCCGGCCGCTCCGGATCCAGCGCGGCGAGGCCCTCCGCAGGAGACGACGCCTCGGCGAAGTGCCGCCGCGGAATCCGCCCCGCCCGCCGCGCCAGCCGCCCCGCCTCGACCGCGCCCCGCATGGCGGCAGCCATCAGCACCGGCTCCTGCGCCCGCGTCACCGCCGAGGCGAGCATCACCCCCGCGCACCCCAGCTCCATCGCCAGCGCCGCGTCCGAGGCCGTACCGGCGCCCGCGTCCAGGATCACCGGCACGCACGCGTGCTGCGTGATCAGCTCGAAGTTGTGCGGGTTGCGGATGCCGAGCCCCGACCCGATCGGCGACCCGAGCGGCATGACCGCCGCACAGCCGACGTCCTCCAGTTTCCGTGCCAGCACCGGATCGTCATTGGTGTACGGCAGCACCGTGAACCCGTCGTCGACCAGGGTCTCCGCCGCCTCCAGCAGCTCGATCGGGTCCGGCAGGAGGGTGCGCTCGTCGGCGATGACCTCCAGTTTGACCAGATCGGTGCCGAGCGCCTCCCGCGCGAGACGCGCGGTGAGCACCGCTTCACCGGCGGTGTAGCAGCCCGCCGTGTTCGGCAGCACCCGGATGCCCAGCCTGTCCAGCACCGACAGGACCGAGCCGTGCACCGAGGCGTTCACCCGCCGCATCGCGACGGTCGTCAGCTCCGTCCCCGACGCCACCAGCGCCCGCTCCAGCACCTCGAGGCTGGGCGCCCCGCCGGTCCCCATGATCAGCCGGGACGTGAAGGACGTACCGCCGAGAACGAACGGATCGTCGGCCACGGTCAGCCTCCTTGGACGGCGGTCAGGACTTCCACCCGGTCCCCCTCGGAGAGGGACGTGAGCGGCCACTGCGCGCGCGGGACGACGGTCTCGTTGAGGGCGGCGGCGACTCCGGAGGGAGCAGAGGTCAGGGCGGCGACCAGTGCGTCGAGCGCGGTACCCGGAGCCACCTCGCGCGGCTCCCCGTTGACGGAGACGGAGACGGAGACGGGTACGGTGTCGGTTCGGCCGGCCGCGGCCTTCGCCGGATCGTTCATGCGGGTTGCTCCGTGAGTGCGGTGGCGGTGAACCGCCGGGGGGTGAAGGGGCGGGCCTCCGCCGGGAGGTCACCGGTGGTCAGGACCTCGGCCAGGGCGTCGCCGGTGACCGGCGTGAGCAGCACGCCGTTGCGGTGGTGCCCGGTCGCGAGCACCAGCCCCGCCAGCGCGGACGGACCGAGCAGCGGCGCGTTGTCGGGTGAGCCGGGGCGCAGCCCGGCCCGGGTCTCGGTGAGCGGCAGTTCGGTGATCCCGGGGACGAGTTCGTGGGCGTCGCGCAGCAGTTCGTACACCCCGCCCGCGGTGACGGTCGTGTCCCAGCCCTGTTCCTCACTGGTCGCCCCGATCACCAGTTCGCCGTTCTCGCGCGGCACCAGATACACATGGCTGCCGCGCACCACCGCGCGCACCGTCCGGTTCAGGAAAGGACCGAACCGGCCGGGCATCGCCAGCCGGACCACCTGCCCCTTCACGGGGCGCACCGGAGGCAGTACCTCCGGCGGGATCCCCGCGAGCCGTCCGCTCAGGCTGCCCCCGGCGAGCACCACCTGACCGGCGCTCAGCCCGGTGCCCTCGGCGGTGACCACACCCGTGGCCCGTTCCCCGGTGACGGTGAGCCGCTCCGCCCACGCGCGGTGCAGGACCACGCCCGCCCGCTCGCAGGCCGTCACCAGCGCGGCCGCCAGGCGCCGGGGGTCGATCTGGTGGTCGCCGTCCACCCGCAGCCCGCCGCGCACTCCCGGTGCGAGCATCGGTTCCAGGCGCCGGCAGTCCCGCCCGGACAGCCACTGTGCGTCGAGTCCCGACTGCTGCTGCAGGGCGTGCAGTTCGCGCAGATGCGCGCGGTCGTCGGCGTCCAGCGCGACCGCGAGCGTGCCGCAGCGGCGGTAGCCGAGGTCGTGGCCGGTGGCCTCGGTGAGTTCGGCGGCGAAGTCGGGGTAGCGGCGCGCGGAGGCGAGATTCAGACCGAGCAGGGTCTGCTCGCCGTAGTGCAGCTCCGTGACGGCGGCCAGCATCCCGGCGGCCACCCGGGCGGCGCCGGCGCCCGGCTCGGGGTCCAGCACGGTCGTGGCCAGCCCGCGCTGCGCGGCCCGCCAGGCCGTGACCAGACCGATGATCCCGCCCCCGACGACGAGGACGTCCGGAGAACGTCCCGGGGGGTGCGGGGTGCCTGAGGCGTCCGGGGTACCCGGGGTGCGTGTGGGCGGCATGGGCGTCCAGCCCCTCCCTTCGCCGGCATGACCCGGATCAGGTTCATACGGTCGGAGGCCGCCAGCCTCCCTCTCAGCCCGGTGCGTCCGGACTCCCGCGCGTGTTCTACGGTGGCCAGCCTAGCCCCGGAACAATGCCGGAACAACGAACGCGCAAGGAGCCCTCACATGGCCGGTTCGCTCGACGGCCTGGTCCTTTCCCCGGTCGCCGACCAGGCGCCGGGGCAGGTCGGTACCCGCACCCGGTTCGTCTACCACGAGCAGGGCGGCCTGATCTGGGCCGAGTACGCGGGCGGTGACGTCGTCCGCGGACACCTGGTGGGCACCAGGGAGGGGGATCGGCTGGACTTCCGGTACGTGCAGCTCACACAGGACGGCACCACCTCGGGCGGACACTGCCGGTCGACGGTCGTGGAACTGCCCGACGGGCGGCTGCGGCTGGAGGAGACCTGGGAGTGGGAGTCGCAGCCGGGCAGCGGTACCAGCGTGGTGGAGCAGCTCACGGCCCCCGAGTCCTGACCGGCCGCAGGGCAGGTGTCTATGGTGATCAGGTGAGCGAGCAGACACAGGAACGGGAGCGGTCCGGGCCGCGGCGCGTGGTGGTGGCGGGAGCCGGGATGGCCGGCGTGCAGACCGCCGTCGCCCTCCGCGAGCAGGGCTTCACCGGCACCGTGACCCTCATCGGCGCCGAGCCCCACCAGCCGTACGACAGGCCGCCGTTGTCCAAGGCCGTCCTGCTCGGCACGGCGGAGGACTCCGCCCTCGACGTGGACTTCGCGGCACTCGGCATCGAACTGCGGCTCGGCTGCGAGGTGTCCGGGCTGCGCCCCGCCGACCACGAGCTGGACACGGAAACCGGGCCGGTCCCCTACGACGTCCTGGTCGTCGCGACCGGCGCCGAACCGGTCCGGCTGCCGGGCGCCGGAGGTGTCCCCGGCGTCCACCTGCTGCGCACCCTGGACGACGCCGAACGGCTGCGGCCCGTGCTCGCGCGCCGGCAGGACGTCGTGGTCGTCGGCGCCGGCTGGATCGGCGCGGAGTTCGCCACGGCGGCGCGCGAGGCGGGCTGCGCGGTCACCGTCGTGGAGGCCGCCGGCCGCCCGCTGGCCGAGGCGCTGCCCGCCGAGGTGGCCGCCCCGATGACCGCCTGGTACGGCGACGCGGGAGTGGAGCTGCGCACGCACGCGCGCGTGGAGCGCGTCGAGCCGGGCGCGGTGGTGCTGGACGACGGCTCACGGCTGCCCGCGGACGCCGTCCTCGTCGGGATCGGCGCCCGTCCCGCCACCGCCTGGCTGGCCGGCTCCGGCATCGAGCTGGGCCGGTACGGCGAGGTGGCCGCCGACGCCGGCCTGACGACCTCCGTACCGGACGTGTACGCGGTCGGCGACTGCGCGTCCTTCCCCTCGCAGCGGTACGGCGAACGCCTGCTGGTGCACCACTGGGACAACGCCCTGCAGGGCCCGCGCACGGTCGCGGCGAACATCGTCGGGGCGGCCACCGGTGAGCCCCCGGCGGTGTACGACCCGGTGCCGTACTTCTGGTCCGAGCAGTTCGGACGCTTCGTCCAGTACGCCGGACACCACGCGGACGCCGACCGGACGGTCTGGCGCGGGGAGGCGGAGGGCCCGGCGTGGACGGTCTGCTGGCTCCGCGGGTCCCGACTGGTCGCGCTGCTGGCCGTGGGCCGCCCCCGCGACCTGGCCCAGGGCCGCCGGCTGATCGAGGCGGGCACGGCGATGGACGGGACGCTGCTGGCCGACCCGACGAGGCCGCTGAAGTCGGCGAGGGCGGCGTGAGCGCCGGGTCCCCGGCGCCCTCGTGTCCCGGTGCCCGGACGTCCGTCCGGGCTGAAACATCCGCCCAGGTGGAGGGGCCCGGCTTCCGGCTGTCGGTGGCAGGTGGCACGCTTGTCCCGTGACCGAGATTGACGCAAAGACCGATGCTCTCGTCCCCGCCTGGCTCACCCTGCCCGACATCGCCGAGATGTTCGGCGTCGAGGTGACGCGTGTCCGGCAGCTGGTCAAGGACGGCCAGCTCATCGCCGTACGCCGGGGTGAGAACCGCGCACTGCACGTCCCCGCGGCCTTCATCGACGGGGACAAGGTCGTCAAGGGCCTCTCCGGGACCCTGACGCTCCTGCGGGACGACGGCTTCACGGACGAAGAGATGCTGGACTGGCTCTTCACCCCCGACGAGAGCCTGCCGGGCACGCCCGCACAGGCACTGAGCGAGAACCGTGGCACGGAGGTGAAGCGCCGGGCCCAGGCGCTCGCCGTCTGACCCCGGGGCGGGACGCGGGGCCCGCACGTGCGCCGGTACGCACATCGGTGCCCGTACCCGGCCTGTGCCCGTCCCCGCACCCGTGGCCGGACGCGAACCGCCACCGCCTCGACCACCCCCCGGCGCCGCTCGCCCGGGGAGCCGGGACCGGGGGCGCGGCGGCGCCGGACGGGGCCCGACCGCGGCCGGGTCTCCCGGTCGCCGGGGCGGCGGCATAGGGTCCGTTGCGGCGTGTGCGCCGCCGGCCCCGGGTGGGCCGGCGGCATCCGCCGACGACCCACCGGGCCCGCCCCGCGCCGGCCGGGCCCGGCCGCCACCGACACACGGGGGACTCCCGCATGCCCGACACCGCCGCAGGCACCGCCCCGCGCGCCCGCCTCGCCGACTCCCTGGTCTACCTCTGCACCGACGCCCGCAAGCGGCAGGGGGACCTCCCGGAGTTCCTGGACGCGGTCCTGGCCGGCGGCGTCGACATCGTCCAGCTCAGGGACAAGGGCATGGAGGCCGCCGAGGAGCTGGAGCACCTGGCGGTCCTCGCGGACGCCTGCGCACGGCACGGCACGCTGCTCGCGGTGAACGACCGCGCGGACGTCGCCCACGCCGCCGGCGCCGACGTACTGCACCTCGGACAGGGCGACCTCCCCGTCCCCGCGGCCCGGGCCGTCCTCGGCGAGGACATCCTGATCGGCCGCTCCACGCACGCCGAGTCCGAGGCCGCCGCGGCCGCCGTGCAGGACGGCGTGGACTACTTCTGCACCGGCCCCTGCTGGCCCACCCCCACCAAGCCCGGCCGGCACGCACCCGGCCTCGGCCTGGTCCGGTACGCGGCAGCCCTCGGCACCGACCGCCCCTGGTTCGCGATCGGCGGCATCGACCTCGGCAACCTCGACCAGGTGCTGGACGCCGGCGCCCGCCGGGTCGTCGTCGTACGGGCCGTCACCGAGGCGGACGACCCGGGCGCGGCGGCGGCCGAGTTCGCGAGGCGGACGCGGCAGGCGGCATCGGGCGTCCGTCCCTGACGGTGTCCAAGGAGTGGACGACAAGTCGGCAATTCCGGTACATACCCCACGTTCTGTTGGGGGGACCGGCGCCCCCTGGCTAACCTGCCGGTATGGCCCTCGGAACCCCCTCCGTCAGGACTGATCACGCGCGCACCGTGCGTGACATGCTCGCTGCCGGGAAGACGACGTACTCGTTCGAGTTCTCGGCGCCCAAGACGCCCAAGGGTCAGCGGAACCTCTGGAGCGCGCTGCGCAGGGTCGAGGCGGTCGCCCCGGACTTCGTCTCCGTCACCTACGGGGCCGGAGGATCGACCCGCGCGGGCACGGTCCACGAGACCGAGCAGATCGTCGCCGACACCACCCTCACCCCGGTGGCCCACCTCACCGCGGTCGACCACTCCGTCGCCGAACTGCGCAACATCATCGGCCAGTACGCCGACGCCGGGATCCGCAACATGCTCGCCGTGCGGGGCGACCCGCCCGGCGACCCGATGGCCGACTGGATCCCGCATCCGCAGGGCCTGACCTACGCCGCCGACCTCGTCCGGCTCATCAAGGAGTCGGGCGACTTCTGCGTCGGTGTCGCCGCCTTCCCGGAGATGCACCCGAGGTCGTCCGACTGGGACACGGACGTCGCGAACTTCGTCGACAAGTGCCGGGCCGGCGCCGACTACGCGATCACCCAGATGTTCTTCCACCCCGAGTCCTACCTGCGTCTGCGTGACCGGGTCGACGCGGCGGGTTGCGGGACACCGGTGATCCCCGAGGTCATGCCGGTGACCAGTGTGAAGATGTTGGAGAGGTTGCCGAAGCTCAGTAACGCGTCGTTCCCGGATGCCCTGAAAGAGCGGATCCTCACAGCGGCGGACGATCCGGCGGCGGTACGCTCCATCGGTATCGAGTTCGCCACGGAGTTCTGCGCACGGCTGCTGGCCGAGGGAGTGCCCGGACTGCACTTCATCACGCTCAACAACTCCACGGCGACGCTGGAAATCTACGAGAACCTGGGCCTGCACCACCCGCTGCGGGCCTAGACCGGTCGCTCCGACATACGACACACTGCGTAGCGGCCACTGGGAGAGGGGCGTACATGGGCTGGACGGTCCTCTACATCGCGTTCGGCGTGGTCGCGTTGTGGCTGCTCGGCGAGGTGCTGCTGCAGTACAAGGCACGCCTGCGCTGGCGGCTGCTCGCCTTCGCGGGCTTCCTGGGCGTCGTGCTCGGCGTGCTGATCCCGTCCGTTCCCGTCATCGGACTGGGCGCGATCGCCTTCGCGATCGGCCAGACCTACGTCACGCTGTCGTTCCGCCGCGGCTTCGCGGAAGGCTGGGCGGTCAACGCCCCGCTGCTGTCCGCCGTCAAGGGGGGCCGCGGCGACCGCGGGCACCAGGATCAGGCACCGGAGGTCTCCGGCCCGGAGGCCGCCGGCGACGGGTACGGGGACGAGGACCCCGGCCGGCGCCGCGACCGGGGCTCCTACGGAGCCGACGACGACTACGACCGCGACGACGTGTTCACGCCCGTGCGCGGCGAGCAGCAGGCGGCCGCCGGGACCACCGCCGTCCACGAGCCGCAGCCCCTGCCCGACGACACCGGCTCGTACGGCGTCCACCACGACAGCGGGTACGGCACCCCGGCCCAGGACGACCCGTACGCGGCGAGCGCCCAGGACCCGTACGGGGCCACCGCGCAGAGCGCCGACCAGGGCTACGACACCGGCCAGAACCACGCGTACGACTACTCCGGTTACGGCCGGCAGCCGGCCTACGACACGGGCCGGCAGCAGGCCTACGACACGGGCCGGCAGCAGTACGCCGCCTACTCCGACCCGTACATCGGCAGTCCGACCTACGAGGGGACCTCGTACGACACCGGATACGCCGACCCGCAGCAGCAGTACGGCCAGCAGGGCTACGGCGGCCAGGACCAGTACGGCGGCGACTACGGCGGCGAGACCTCGGCGGGCGGCCTGTGGGTCCCGCAGCAGCGCAGTACCGACGACCTGTACGGCGGTGAACTCCCGCAGGAACAGCCGTACCCGTACCAGGACAACGGCCGGCAGGACCAGACCCCCGGCAACGGGAACGACAGCGGGTACGACGAGCAGCAGTACCGCTACTGACCCGGCCCGGCCCGTCGCGGCCGCTCACCGGGATCCGCGGAACTCCGGTCCCTCCACGATCAGTCCCGCGACCAGCGCGCCCGACATCCCGGCGTGCGGGAGGCCCCCGCCGGGGTGCGACCAGCCGCCCACCGTCAGCAGCCCCGGTACGCCGGTGCTGTTGGACGGGTGCAGCAGCCGCCCGCCCGCCGCGGCCAGCGCCGGGACCGGTACCGCTCCGCCCTCCGCGCCGGTCGCCCGCGCGACGTCGTCCGGGGTGCGGACCTCGCTGTACAGGAGACGGTCGCGCAGGCCGGGTACGGCCCGCTCGGCGGCGGCGATCATGTTCCGCGCGTGCTCGTCCAGCGCCGGTCCCGCGGATCCCGCGGGCACCGCGGAGGTGAGGGTGACCGCCTCGTGGTCCGCGTCGGGGACCAGGGCGGGGTCGTCGGGCCGCAGGACCGTGACCGTGGGGTGCGCGGGCAGGCCCGCGGGGGAGCCGAACAGGGACGCCAGCTCGGCCCCCCGGTCCCGGGTGTGCACGACCGTCCGGTGCGCCGTCCCCTCGGGACGTCCGCCGCGCAGCGCCAGCAGCACCGTCAGACGGCTCGCCGCTCCGGAGCGGCCCGGAACCTCCCCGTCACCCCGCACCCGCGCCTCCCGCGTCAGCCGGTCCAGCACGCCGGGGGTCACCCCGGCGATCACATGGTCCGCCTCGGCCACCGCCCCGCCCCGGCCGCCGTCACCGGCAGTGGCGCCGGAGACCCGGGAGACGCCCTCGGTGAACTCCACGCCCCCCGCCCGGCCGTCCTTCTCCAGCACCCCGGTGACCTCGGCGCCGAAACGGAACTCCACCCCGCGGGCCAGGCACCGCTCGTACACCGCGCGGGCCAGCTCCCGCATGCCGCCGCGGACGTACCAGGTGCCGAAGGCGTGCTCCATGTACGGCAGCACCGCCGCGCTCGCCGGTGTGGACCGGGGATCCAGACCGTGCTCGATCGCGTGGCCCTCCAGCAGGGAGGCCAGCCGGGGATCGCGCAGCTCCCAGGCGGCGACCTCGGCGAGCGTGCCCGCCGTGCGCGTGCGCAGCAGCTTCCTGTGGGGGACGGCCGGGTAGGGCTCACGCTCGGCCAGCACCTGCCAGTTGGGCCACAGCGGCTCCTCCAGGAGCGGCCTGCGGGTCCTGTCCCAGGCCTCGCGGGCCCGCACCAGGAAATCGCCCCAGCGTCTGGCGGCGGCAGGCCCGAGGGCCGCGTCCAGGGCGGAGACGACACCCGCGCGGGACGCGTTCGGCAGCGGGACACGCGTCCCGTCCGCGAACACGTGCTCCGACGACGGGTCGACCTGGACCAGCTCGACGCAGGACTCCAGTGGCTCCTTGCCCGTCTTCAGGAACAGATCGCGGTAGACCGCGGGCAGCGGAAGCAGCCCGGGGCCGGTGTCGAAGACGAAGCCCTCCCGCTCCAGCCGGCGCAGCGCGCCGCCGTACGTGTCCGTCCGCTCGTACACCGCCACCCGGTGGCCCGCGACGGCCAGCCGGGCGGCGGCCGCCATCGCGCCCAGGCCGGCGCCGATCACCGCAATCCGTGCCATGCCGGAGACATTACCCGCCGGTCACCGACAGGCGTTCCGGGGCTGTCGGGCGGGGCCGGTGGCCCGGGAACGCCGGCCGGCATCCGTCGTCCCGCCGCGAGTGCGGTGCCGCGGCGGCCCGCGGCCACGGCCAGGAGGGACGGCGGGCGGCGAGCTGCCGGGCCCGGCCGACGGCGAGGGCGCCGGCCGGCTCGCCGTCGTGGTGAGCAGCCGGCGGCACGGCGCGGTGGGGGCGGGCGCGCAGGGCTGAGTACCCGTACCCAGCCTCCGGGATGAGTACGCGCACGGATACGCCACGACCTGCGGAAACGAGAGAGTGGAGACCACGGAGAGGGGCACGGCTCCGGAGCCGGCGACACGGGGCGCCGGAACGGCCGGGGCCCGCGCTCCGCTCCTTCCGCCGGCGTCGTCGGCGGGAGCGAGGTACGGGGGAGCCCCGGGGGACGACCGCAACGGGGGCGTGCGGGGGGACGTACGGGGGAGCACGGAAGGCGCCGGTCCGGCGGTGGCTCGCGGGGGACGCAGCCACCGCCGGACCGGCACTTCTCCGTGTCCCGGACCGGTCGAGGACCGTCGTCGCCGTCGTCGTCGTCCGCCCGCCGTCTCAGTGGTGGCCGCTCACGCGTCCCTGCAGCAGCCGGGACAGCGCCGCGTGCACGTCGTCCAGGGAACGCTCCGGCTGGAAGGCCTGCCAGTCCAGCGCGGCCACCAGCACCATGCCGACCAGCGCCGCCGCCGTCAGCGGAATGTCGATCTCCGCACTGAACTCCTCGTTGTCCACGCCTTCGCGCAGCACGTCCTCGACCACCGCCACGGCCTGCCGCCGGACCACCAGCAGTGTGGACTGCCAGGCCCGGTTGGTACGCCACAGCTCGGCCACGTACAGCTGGGTGAAGGCCGGGTAGCGGTCGATGAACACGAGCCCCGCGCGGACCATCGCGTCCAGGGCGTCGACCTTGCTGCCGCCCGCCCCGGCCGTCCGCTCCGCCGCCTCCCGCAGAGAGGCGGTGAGGAGCCCGACCCCGTGCCGCAGCAGTTCCTCGAAGAGGACCGACTTGCTCGCGAAGTTGTAGTAGACCGTGCCCTTCGCGACCCCCGCCCGCTCGGCGATCTCGTCCACGGTGGTGGCGGAGAAGCCCTGCTCCGCGATGAGCGTGACGGCCGCCTCGTAGAGCTTCTGCCGGGTGGCCTCGCGGCGGGTGCTGCCGGCCGACGTGGTGCTGCTGCGTTCCATGCCCCTGATTCTCACAGCACCGCCGGCCTGCCTCTCCACAGGCTCGGCCCCGGGAGCGGCCCGCCCGGCATCGAACAGTCGATCGAGATGAAACCGCAGGTCGGAACGGATTGTCAGTGGTATACCGCACGATGAGCGCATACGGCGCCTCGTAGCAGGGGATGCCGTCACGAAGACGACAGGAGGTTCGTCATGGCCCACTCGTCCGCAGCCGCCGCCCGTCGGCGCCGCGCCACCGGCCCTGCCCCCTCACTGACCGGACCGCCGAGCGACGTCCACCCCGTGCTGCGCCGCGCCACCGCACCGCCCGCCGCCCTCGACCTGCTCGCCCAGGCCCGTGCCGGACTCGACGAGGCCACCGTCCTCGACACCCCCAACGAGCGCTATGCGACGGCCCACCTCGCCGCCCTGCGCACCGCCGCCGCCGTGCTCGCCGCGCGGGGACGGCCCGAGGCCTCGCCCCGGGCCCGGAGCAGGATCCGGAGCGCCTGGGAAGTGCTCCCCGAGATCGCGCCCGAGCTCACCGAATGGAGCGCCCTGTTTGCCTCGGGCGCCCGGCGCCGGGCCCGTGCCGAGGCGGGCATCCGGGACGCGGCCAGCGGCCGGGACGCCGACGACCTGATACGGGACGTCGCGATGTTCCTGCGCCTGGTCGAGCGGATGCTCGTCCTCCAGCCCGTTCTCCCGCAGCCCCGCGCGGACGACCGCTCCGACCGCTCCGACCACCCGGACGGGCACGACCCGGGCGGTCACAGACCGGGAGGCCGGGACCCGGGCGGTGGCATGGCCCGCGAGCTGCCCGACGCGGGCTGAGCACTCCTCCTCGGCCCCGGACCGGCCCGCCCCGCTGCCGCCACCGCCCGGTGGGGCGGCAGCGGGGCGGGCCGGGACAGCGCGGCGCGGGCAGTACGGCGCAGGCCATAGGGTGGAAGACGCCTGAAGCCTCCGCGTTCCCTGTCCGGGCCGGGGAGGCAGCCCGATCGCTCCGCCGTGAACGAGGCGGTGCCCGCCGAGGAGTCAACTGCCGTGTCGGACACCCTGCGCCCCCGCGCCGCTCTCCGTACCGCCGTGGTCTGGGATGTCCTCCAGGACGTCCTGGAGCGCCGGGCCAAGGCCACGGGACGGCCCGCGCTGGACGTCCTCGACACCGGCGGCGGCAGCGGCAACTTCGCCGTGCCCGTGGCCCGCCTCGGCCACCGGGTCACCGTCGTCGACCCCAGCCCCAACGCGCTGTTCGCCCTGGAGCGCCGCGCCGCCGAGGCCGACGTGGCCGACCGGGTCCGCGGCGTCCAGGGCGACGCGCACGGCCTCTTCGACGTCGCCGAGCGCGGCGGCTACGACGTGGTGCTGTGCCACGGAGTGCTGGAGTACGTCGACGACCCCGCCGAGGGCGTGCGCAACACGGTGGCCGCCCTGCGCCCCGACGGCGTCCTCAGCCTGCTCGCGGCCGGCCTCGGCGGCGCCGTGCTCTCCCGTGCCCTCGCCGGTCACTTCAAGGAGGCCCGGCAGGCGCTCGACGACCCGAACGGCCGATGGGGCACGGGCGACCCCGTACCGCGCCGCTTCACCGCCGATCAGCTCACCGGTCTGGTCGAGGGGGCGGGTCTGCGGGTCGGCGCCGTGCACGGCGTGCGGGTCTTCGCCGACCTCGTCCCCGGCGTGCTCGTGGACACCGAGCCCGGAGCCCTGGACGAGCTGCTGAAGCTGGAGGCCGCGGCAGCCGAACTCGCCGCCTTCCACTCCGTGGCCACCCAGCTCCATGTGCTCGGTGAGGCCCCGGGGGCCGAAGGGGTCTGAGAGCCGCCTGCGCCGCGTCGCTGATCAGCGGAGCGGGCCGTCGGCCGCACTCCGTGGGGAGTCCGCCACAGGCCCCCCGAATGGCGGCTGGGCACCGTATGATCGAGGGAGACCGTCCGGCATGACGGCCTGGCCGCCGGGGAATGAGAAGCCTCGAGCGGACCGGGACGCCCATGACGGGTGCCGGTTGACCGATTGGCGCAGAGGGGCGGGTTTCATGGGGGCGAATCCCTGCCTATCCTGAAGGGACCCCCCGGGTCGCCCCGGCGACTGCACGATGAGGAGGACGCCGTGCCGCTCTCGGAGCACGAGCAGCGCATGCTCGAGCAAATGGAGCGAGCGCTGTACGCCGAAGATCCCAAGTTCGCGTCGGCGCTCGAGGGAAGTGGCCTGCGCACGTACACCCGTCGGCGGGTCTACCAGGCGATCGCGGGTTTCCTCGTAGGTATTGCGCTCCTCATGGCCGGAATGGTCGCCCAGCAGGTCTGGCTCAGTGTGGTGGGGTTCCTCGTCATGCTGGGCTGCGCGGTTCTCGCCGTGACCGGCTGGCGCAAAGCGCCCAAGCCCGGTGAACAGGCGGCCGATGCCGTCGCCGGTACCGCTGGTTCCACCGGCGCGCCGCAGTCCGGCCGTCAGGCCAGGCAGCGGCGCTCCGTGATGAACCGCATCGAGGAGCGCTGGCAGCGCCGCCGCGACGAACAGGGCGGCGGGCAGTAGCTTTCCCACACCACTCCAGGACCTGCGCGAAGACATGGGTACAGGGGGTGACCACCGGCCCGGTGGTCACCCCCTGACGCATCTCCGCCCCCGGGCGGCGCACGGCCGCACACCGGTTCGGCGCACGCCCGTGCACCGACCGGGTGCAGGCAGGGGCAGGCGGAAGGCAGGACGGACAGCGCACGAGGGGTGAGGGGCAGGACGATTTTCGGTCGTCCTGCCCCTCACCCCTCGTCGTACACCCTTTTCGTCGTCCACCCGTCCGACCGCGGTCACCTGCCCGGCCGGGCCCGCCCCGTCACCCCTGCTGCCGCGAGGCCCTGCGCCACGTCGGCCTGCGCCATGCCGGCCGCAGGGCCAGGACGCGGTCCCGGACGGCGGTCCACCGGGCCGCCACCTCCCACACCACCCGCACCGTGGAACGCGGCAGGAACAGCGCGCGCAGCCGTGTGCCCCGGCCGGCCCCGGACCGCAGCCCGGCCGCCGCCCGGCGCGCCTCGTCGGTGAGGCCCGCCGTCGGGCGCGGCCGCGGTGCGTAGAGGACCTGTTCCACCGCATCCGCCACCCGGTGCACCGAGGCCGCGGCATCCGGGTCGAGTCGGCCGAGCCGGATGATCCGGGCCGCCGCCCTGCGCGGAGTCAGCGACTCGTCGGGGGAGACACCGACGTCCCACGCCGTGTCCGTCAGCTCGTCCCAGACGGCCAGGACGGGCGACGCCGTGCCCGCCCCGGACCGGCCGTGCGCGCCCAGGCGCACCGAACGGGTCCGCAGCCGCCACAGCATCGGCGCCAGCGGCAGCACCAGGAGGGCGAGAGCGCCCAGCACCCACGCCGGCACCACGTACCACTTCGGTCCGTCGCCGCCCGTGGGCGGCGTCGCCAGGGGCGCCTCGCGCGCGCAGTCGTCCAGCCGCTGCTGCTGCACCGAGCAGCTCTCGCTCTCCGACGGGGCGGCCGAGGGCTCCGAGGGCTCCGCCTCGGACGGCCGGGCCGGGTCGGGCAGCGCGCTGTCCGGTGTCTCCGGCACGGTGTACTCCGGCACCGAACCACGGGTGGGGGTCGGTTCGAAGCGGGTCCAGCCCACGCCCTCGAAGTACAGCTCGGGCCAGGCGTGCGCGTCCCGCAGCCCCACCGCCACCGTGCCGTCCGCCTGCGGGGTGCCCGGCGCGAAGCCCACCGCGACCCGGGCGGGTATGTCCAGGGACCGGGCCATCGACGCCATGGCGAAGGAGAAGTGGACGCAGAAGCCCTCCTTGTCCCTCAGGAAGCGGGCGATCGCCTCCGAGTCGCTGCCGACGTCGACCTCCGTGTCGTACTCGAAGCCCCCGGTCAGGGTGAAGTACTCCTGGAGCAGGACCGCACGGTCGTACGCGTTCGTCGCCCCCTCGGTGACGTCACGGGCGGTCCGGGACACCACCGCGGGCAGCGAGTCGGGCAGCTCCGTGTAGTCCCGCTGCAGGGCGGCCGGCGGCGCCGACGCGTCGGCCAGCTGCTCCGCCGTGGGCCGCACGTCCAGGCTGCGCACCTGGTAGGTCAGCCCCCGGGTGTTCTGGCCGTGGTCGCCGACCAGCGTCATCCCCACCGGCTCGTAGCGCCAGTTGCCCCTGATGTCCACGCCGCTCGGCGGATACGGCATCGGCAGCCAGTCCTGCCCGTACCAGTCGGCGGTCGAGATCGTCGTGCCGATCTCCTCGCGCTCGACGTCCGGGCCGAGGCCGGCCGGGGTCGGGAAGGCGCCGTCGGGCACCGTGGTGATGGACCTCTTGGACGGCTTCCAGGTGGTGCCGTCGAAGTCGTCCAGGGACACGATCCGCAGATACAGGTCCGAGACGTTCTCCGCCTCGGAGCGCACCGACATCACCTGGCGGTCCTCGTCCATGTTCAACGAGTCGCGCAGGGACACCAGCGGATTCACCGCGGAGATCGTGCCACCTCCGCCGGAGCCCGGGCCGACACCCGAACCCGTCGGGTCCAGCAGGCCGCCGTTCATCGTGGGCAGACCGAGCGGCGCCACCAGGGCTATGCCCACCACAAGCACCCCGATCCGCCGCCCGGTGCGCACCGGCACGCGGGTCCCGCCCGGCTCACCGGGCGAGTCCTGCGACGCCCCGCCGAAGACCCGCCCCCACTGGGAGAGCCGGTCACGGCCCTCCACCAGCAGCAGCATCAGATAGCCGGCCGCCGCCAGCAGGAACCACAGCCAGTCGGCCCCGCCGTCGGACAGACCCGCGGCGACGGAGTACAGCGCGAGCAGCGGAAGCCCGGCCGGTGCCGCACTGCGGAAGGTCACTGCGAGGGTGTCCACCAGCAGCCCGATCACCAGGACACCGCCGATCAGCATCAGCCGGATGCCCTCGGACAGCGGCGCCGGTATCGCGTAACGGCCGACGTCCGTGGCGCCCTGGTCGAGCAGGTCGGCGAAGAAGCGGAACGCGTCCGGTCCCGGCACCAGGCCGACGAAGGCGTGCTCACGCGCGAAGGCCAGCGTCAGCAGCACCAGCGCGGCAAGCGCCTGGACCGCCACCGTCAACGGGCGCGCCAGCGGCACCCGCCGGGCCACCGAGCCCACGCCCGACTGCACCGCCAGCAGGAGGGCCGCCTGCAGGAGCCAGGAAGGCGGCTCGACCAGCGGCAGCAGCGCGCACGCGGCCAGCAGCGTGGCCGCCCACGCGGCCGGCGTCAGCCGCAGTCGTCCGCTCATCCCGCTCCCTCCCCACCGCTCGCCGCCGCCAGACCGGAACGCTCCCGGTCCGCCAGCCGCCACTGTTCCTCCAGGGAGGCGCCCCGCGGCACACCCACCACCGTCCAGCCCGCTTCGCGCAGCATCCGCGACCACTTCCCGCCATCGTCCGGCGGACCGGACGCGTTTGCCGGTTCCCGCATCCAGGTCCCGCTGTCCAGAAGGAAGGCGACCGCGCCCCCGCTGCGCTGCCGCATCCGGGCGAGCACCGCCGCCTGCTCCTCGTCGAGATCACCGAGGAAGGCCACGAGCAGTCCCTCGCTCCCGCCGCGGACCACGTCGTACGCCCGGGACAGGCCCGCCCCGTCGGAGTGGTCGACCACCGCGAGGGTGTCCATCATCAGCCCGGCCGTGTCGGCCGACCCCTGGCTCGCGCCCGCGAACCCGTCGGAGCCCTCACCCGGCACCGAGGCGCCGGTGTCGGTCAGCAGCCGCACCGAGAAACCCCGCTCCAGCATGTGCGTCAGCACGGACGCCGCACCCGACACCGCCCACTCGAACGCCGAGTCCGGGCCCGCGCCCGCGTAGGCGACGGCACGGGTGTCCAGCAGCACCGAACAGCGGGCCCGCTGCGGCTGCTCCTCGCGGCGCACCATCAGCTCGCCGTAGCGCGCGGTGGAACGCCAGTGCACCCGGCGCAGATCGTCGCCGTAGCGGTAGCCGCGCGGGATCAGGTCGTCCTCGCCGGCCAGCGCCAGCGAACGCTGCCGTCCGTCACCGTGCCCCTTGGCCTCACCACTCAGCCGCACCGGCGGCAACGGCTCCACGCGCGGGATCACCGTCAGCGTGTCGTACGTGGAGAAGGCCCGGGTCAGCTCGCACATCCCGAACGGGTCGGAGAGCCGCAGCTGCAGCGGTCCCAGCGGATAGCGGCCGCGCAGGTCGGAGCGGACCCGGTAGGACACCTCGCGGCGCCCGCCCGCCTCCACCCGGTCCAGCACGAACCGGGGCCGCGGCCCGAGCACGTAGGGCACCCGGTCCTGGAGCATGAGCAGGCCCGTGGGCATCCGGGAGACGTTGTCCATCCGCAGATGCACCCGTGCCTCGGAGCCGGCCGGTACCCGGGAAGGGGAGAGCCGGCGGCTGCCCGCGACCCGGTAGCGGGTCCGGTAGAGCACGCCCGCGCACACCGGCGGCAGCACCGCCAGCAGCAGCCCGACCCGCAGCAGATCGCTCTGCCCGAGCACATAGGCGCAGACCGCGGCCGCCGCACCGGCGGCCAGGAAGGAACGCCCGCGGGTGGTCAGCCCGGCCAGAGCGGTGCGCAGGCCGCCCCGGTCACCGTGGTCGCCCTCCGCGCGGACCGAACCCGCGGTCGTCATCACAGCCTCCGTGGCGGCTGCTGGCCGTACCTCGGACCGCCACGGCCCACGCCGATGCCGTTCTGCCGGGGGGCGGCGGCCGGCACCGGCGTGCGCTGCAGGATCTCCTGCACCACCTGCTCCGCCGTGCGGCGGTTGAGCTGGGCCTGGGCGGTGGGCAGCAGCCGGTGCGCCAGGACGGCCACGGCGAGCGCCTGCACGTCGTCCGGCAGCGCGTACTCCCTGCCGTTCAGCGCGGCCGACGCCTTCGCGGCGCGCAGCAGGTGCAGCGTCGCGCGCGGGGAGGCGCCGAGTCTGAGCTCGGGGTGCGTGCGGGTGGCGGCGACCAGCTCCACCACGTACCGGCGGACCGGCTCGGCCACATGGACGGCACGCACCGCTTCGATCAGCTTCAGGATCTCGTGCGCGTGCGCCACCGGCTGGAGGTCCTCCAGCGGGGAGACGCCGCCGTGCACGTCCAGCATCTGCAGTTCGGCCTCGGCGCTCGGGTAGCCGACCGATACGCGGGCCATGAACCGGTCGCGCTGGGCCTCCGGCAGCGGATAGGTGCCCTCCATCTCGACCGGGTTCTGCGTCGCCACGACCATGAAGGGGCTGGGCAGTTCGTAGGTCGTGCCGTCGATCGTGACCTGGCGCTCCTCCATCGACTCCAGCAGCGCGGACTGCGTCTTCGGCGACGCGCGGTTGATCTCGTCGCCGATCACCACCTGCGCGAAGATGGCACCCGGCTTGAACTCGAAGTCGCGGCGCTGCTGGTCCCAGATGGACACACCGGTGATGTCCGACGGCAGCAGGTCCGGTGTGAACTGGATGCGCTGCACCGAGCAGTCGATGGACCGCGCCAGCGCCTTGGCCAGCATCGTCTTGCCGACGCCCGGGACATCCTCGATGAGCAGGTGCCCCTCGGCGAGCAGCACGGTCAGTGAGAGCCGCACGACCTCGGGCTTGCCCTCGATCACGTCCTCCACCGAACCCCGCACGCGCTCGACCACGGCGGTCAGATCAGTGAGGCTCGCTCGATCGTCATAGGTCGTCACCCGGCCCTCCTCGGCCTTTCCCCCCGCTCCGAAGGAACGAGGGCCCAAATGTCCGGGCCGACGCCTTGCTGTGTGGACCGGCCCACCCCGAATCACGGACACCGCGCGTGAAAAGTTCCGCGCGGCACCACTTCCGCATTCTTGCCGCCGTTACCGATTCGTGTCACTCGCCTGTGGACAACTGACGGTGATGTGTCGGGTCGTACGACTTTCATGGAGTGTCGTTCGGCCTCGTGACATCCGGAGAACGGGCGCGCGAACCCCGAGAACCCGAGAACCCGAGAACCCGAGAACCCGAGAACCCGAGAACACGGACCCCCTCGGAGCGGGCCGGCAGGTCAGGCGGGGTCGATCTCGCGCAGCAGACCGGTCTTCACGTCGAAGACGAACCCGCGCACGTCGTCGGTGTGCAGCAGGAACGGAGAGGTGCGCACCCGCTGCATCGACTGCCGTACGTCCTGGTCCACGTCCCGGAAGGACTCCACGGCCCAGGCGGGACGCTGGCCGACCTCCATCTCCAGGTCGTGCCGGAACTCCTCGGTGAGGGACTCCAGACCGCAGTTGGTGTGGTGGATGAGGACCACGCTGCGGGTACCGAGCGCCCGCTGGCTGATGGTCAGCGACCGGATCACGTCGTCGGTGACGACACCTCCGGCGTTGCGGACGGTGTGGCAGTCGCCGAGCTCGAGACCGAGCGCGGCGTGCAGGTCGAGCCGGGCGTCCATACAGGCCACCACGGCGACACGGAGAACGGGCCGGGCGTCCATTCCGGGATCGGTGAAGGCGCTGGCGTACTGCTCGTTCGCGCCCACCAGACGGTCGGTGACCGTGCCCTGGCCGGCTGTCGCGCTTCCTGAGCCCGTGGGAACCGATGCAGAAGTCGTCATAACCATGACGGTACTGGTCACCCGCCCTCCGGGCTCGCTGTGAGACAGGACAAAGAATGCCATCCGCCTCTTGTGTGAGATGACCCACAAGGGGGGTGTGAGGCCCCTCGTACGGGTGGTTTCCCCGGGACGCGGTTGTCCTCGCGCCGAGGGCCGCGCCGCGCAGGCCGGTTGATTGACCGGGCCACACCGTGGACTAAAGTGACGCGAAGCGGGAGGCGAGACTCCCACTGCACTGATTTCCCCGGAGAACCGGGCAGCGTCCCGGAGATCTCCCCGCGTGCGCTGCGCGTACGTACGGCTCGGCCTCCTCCCGTTCCCGGCCGGCTGTCGCCTCCGGCGCCGGCAGGCCGCCCCGTCCACACCGGGGGAGGGGCGGGGGCCCCGGCGGTGCGTCACGGCCGCGCCGGACCGTGAGAAGAGGGCCCAGAACCCATGGGGCGCGAAGCGCATGCGAACACGGGCGGGCAGACCCGGCACGTCCCGGTGATGCTCCGGCGGTGCCTGGACCTGCTGGCGCCCGCCCTGGAGCGGCCGGGGTCCGTGGTCGTCGACTGCACCCTCGGCCTCGGCGGCCACAGCGAGGCCCTGCTGACGCGGTTCCCCGAGGCCCGGCTGATCGCCCTGGACCGGGACAAGGAGGCGCTGCGCCTGTCCGGCGAGCGGCTCGCCCCCTTCGGCGAGCGCGCCACCCTGGTCCACGCCGTCTACGACGAACTCCCCGACGTGCTCGCCCGGCTCGGGGTCCCGCGCGTGCAGGGCGTCCTGTTCGACCTGGGCGTGTCCTCCATGCAGCTCGACGAGGCCGACCGCGGCTTCGCCTACGCCCAGGACGCCCCGCTCGACATGCGCATGGACCAGTCGGCCGGCATCGGCGCCGCCGAGGTCCTCAACACCTACCCGCCCGGCGACCTCGTCCGCATCCTGCGCGCCTACGGCGAGGAGAAGCAGGCCAAGCGGATCGTGGCCGCGGTGGTGCGCGAGCGGGAGAAGGAGCCGTTCACCACCAGCGCGCGCCTGGTCGAGCTGATCCGCGACGCGCTGCCGCAGGCCGCCAAGCGCACCGGCGGCAACCCGGCCAAACGCACCTTCCAGGCCCTGCGCATCGAGGTCAACGGCGAACTCTCCGTGCTGGAGCGGGCCGTCCCGGCCACGGTGGGGGCCCTCGACGTCGGCGGACGGATCGCCGTGCTGTCGTACCACTCCCTGGAGGACCGGCTGGTCAAGCAGGTGCTCGCGGCGGGCGCCGCCACCACCGCGCCCCCCGGGCTGCCCGTGGTCCCCGAGCGTTACCAGCCCCGGCTCAAGCTGCTCACGCGCGGTGCCGAACTTCCCACCGAGGAGGAGATCGCCGAGAACCGGCGGGCGGCACCCGCGCGGCTGCGGGGCGCCGAGCGCATCAGGGAGCACCTCGGATGACGTGCCGGGCACGCGGGTACGGAAGGCAGGCTTCGGGCGAACCCAGGGGAGCGTGAGTGAGCAGGAAACCCGAACTCAGGGGGAGGGCGGCCCGTCTCGCGCGGCTCCTTCCCGCGGGACGGGCCCAGGCGGCCCGCACCCCCTTCGTCCTGCTGGTCGTCCTTCTCCTGGGCGGCGGCCTGATCGGGCTCCTGGTGCTGAACTCGGCGCTCAGCGAGGGCGCGTTCCGGCTCGACGACCTCGAGCGGGAGACGAAGAGCCTCACCGACGAGGAACAGGCCCTCCAGCGGGACATCGACGCCTACTCCGCCCCCGACGCCCTCCAGCGCCGGGCCCGTGAGCTCGGCATGGTGCCCGGCGGCGACCCCGCCTTCCTGAACCCCGACGGCGAGGTCAAGGGCGTCCCCAGCCCCGCAGCCGCCTCCCGTGCCCCCCTCGTGCTCGCCCCCGAGGCGCTGGCCACCGTGACGGCCCCGCTCCCGGACACGGCACCGGGCGCGGCCGCCGCACCCACGTCCACCCCCGCATCGACTCCCGGCAGGTGACGGAAGTGTCCGACAGGGAACCGCCCCGCCGTCGCGTGCCCGGCCCCGGCCGGCCCGCCCGCCCGGGCGCCGGACGGCGCCCCGGGCCCGGTGCCCGGCCGGCCCGTACCCCCCGCCCGGCCCCGCGCCCCCGGCCGTCCCGCCCGGTGCCCCCGAAGGCCATCAGGCTGGGCAGCCCCCGTCCCCGGCTGCGCCTGGTGGGCCTGGCGCTGGGACTGGTCCTGAGCGTCTTCGTGGTCCGCCTGCTCCAGGTGCAGGCCGTCGAGGCCGACACCTATGCGGCCAAGGCCGGACAGAACCGCTACGTCGGCCAGGTGCTGGACGCCGAGCGCGGCCGGATCACCGACCGCAACGGCATCGCCCTCGCGACCAGCGAGGACGCCTACGACATCACCGCCGACCCCACGATGTTCGCCCCGGACCAGCTGGAGATCTCCGACGGCCCCGAACAGGCCGCCGCCCTCCTCGCCCCGATCCTCGGCCAGGACCAGGACCAGCTGGTCGACAAGCTGCGGCCGGAGAACAAGGCCCTGCGCTACGTCAAGCTCGCCGGCCGTCAGACCCCCCAGGTGTGGCAGCAGATCAAGGACCTGAAGTCCGCGCTGGCCAAGAAGACGGAGACCGACACGTCCTCCGTCAACGTCCTCGCCGGTGTCCTGTCCGTGCCCACCAGCAAGCGGGTGTACCCCAACAACGAACTCGCCGCCGGGATACTGGGCTGGGTCAACGCCGAAGGCGAGGGCGGCGGCGGCATCGAACTCCAGATGGACAAGCGGCTCGCCGGCGAGGACGGCAAGATCCGCTACGCCCAGTCCGGCGGCCGTCTGGTGCCGACCGCGGGCTCCACCGAGACGCCGGCCGTCCCCGGCAGCGACATCGAACTCACCATCGACCGCGACCTCCAGTGGGCCGCGCAGGACGCCATCAGCGAGCAGGTGGAGAAGTCGAAGGCCGACCGGGGCTACGTCATCGTCCAGGACACCCGCACCGGCGAGGTCCTCGCCATGGCCAACGCGCCCGGGTTCGATCCGAACGACCTCTCCGAGGCCGATCCGGCGGCCCTCGGCAACGCCGCCCTCCAGGACGCCTTCGAGCCCGGATCCACCGCCAAGGTCCTGTCCATGGCGGCCGTACTGGAAGAGGGGGCGGCCACCCCGCAGACGCATGTCGTCGTACCCAACCGGCTGCACCGCGGCGACCGCCTGTTCAAGGACGACGTCGACCACCCGACCTGGTACCTCACCCTCAACGGGGTGCTCGCCAAGTCCAGCAACATCGGCACCATCCTGGCCACCGGCCAGCTCGGCAGGACCCAGGCCGCCGCCAACAAGGTGCTCTACGACTACCTGCGCGCGTTCGGGCTCGGCAGCCACACCGGACTCGGCTTCCCCGGCGAGACCAAGGGCATCCTCGCCCCGCCCGACGCATGGTCGACCTCCCAGCAGTACACGATTCCTTTCGGCCAGGGCGTGTCCGTCAACGCCATGCAGGCCGCGTCCGTCTACTCCACCGTCGCCAACGGCGGCGTACGCGTCGAACCCTCACTGGTGCGCGGCACCAGGGGGCCCGACGGGAGCTTCACCCCCGTCCCGAAGCCCGAGAAGACACGGGTCGTCAGCCAGAAGACGGCGAAGACGCTTGCCCGGATGCTGGAGTCGGTGGTCGACGACGAGGAGGGCACCGGCACCAAGGCGCGCATCCCCGGCTACCGGGTGGCGGGGAAGACGGGTACGGCCAACCGTGTGGATCCGGCCACCGGCAAGTACCACGGCTACACCTCCTCCTTCGCCGGATTCGCGCCCGCCGACCAGCCCCGCGTCACCGTCTCCTGCGTCATCCAGAACGCCACCGAGGGCAGTTACTTCGGCGGCCAGATCTGCGGACCCGTCTACAAGCAGGTCATGGAGTTCGCCCTCAAGACCCTCCAGGTGCCGCCGACCGGCGCCGAACCCGCCGACCTCCCGGTCACCTTCACACGCTGACCGGCCGCGAACCCCTCGCGTCCGGCCGGCACGGAACCACCCAGGAACAGCCCGTGACAACGACCTCCCCCGAACCCGGGAACCGGGACACCCCCCGCCCCGCACCGGCACCCGCCGCCCCGCATTCCTCCCCGCCGGCCCCACCGGGCGGCACCGCGCGCGGCCCCCTCTTTCGCTCCGCGGCGGGTGAGCCCGGTACGCTCACCGCCGTGCCACACGCTGATCAGTCCCAAACCACTCAGAAGGGCCAACCCGTGACATTCCCCGGGCCGCCCCGGCCGGCGCGGGTCACCGCCACACCCCTCGCGGAACTCGCCGGTCAACTGGGTGCCACCGTGCCGCAGCGGACCGCCGACGTCACGGGCATCACCCACGACTCGCGCGCGGTGCGCCCCGGCGACCTGTACGCCGCCCTTCCCGGCGCCCGCGTGCACGGCGCCGAGTTCGTCGAGCAGGCCGCGGGCCTCGGCGCGGTCGCCGTGCTCACCGACCCGAGCGGCGCCCAACGCGTCGCCGCGGCCGGACTGCCCGCCCTGGTGGTCGACGACCCCCGCGCGGGCATGGGCGAACTGGCGGCCACGATCTACGGCCACCCGGGCCGCGACCTGCTCCAGATCGGGATCACCGGTACCTCCGGCAAGACCACCACCGCCTACCTCGTCGAGGGCGGCCTGAAGACCGTCCGCAGCACGGGGCTGATCGGCACCGTCGAGATGCGCATCGGCGACGAGCGCATCAAGTCCGAACGCACCACGCCGGAGGCGACCGACCTCCAGGCCCTGTTCGCCGTCATGCGCGAACGCGGCACCGACGCGGTCGCCATGGAGGTCTCCAGCCACGCCCTCGTCCTGGGCCGGGTGGACGGCTGCGTCTTCGACATCGCCGTCTTCACCAACCTGAGCCCGGAGCACATGGAGTTCCACTCCGACATGGAGGACTACTTCGCGGCCAAGGCGCAGCTGTTCACCCCGCTGCGCAGCCGGCTCGCCGTGGTCAACGCCGACGACGAGTACGGCCGCCGCCTCACCAAGGAGGCCGGCGTCCCCGTCGTCACCTACTCCGCCGAAGGGCACCCCGACGCCGACTGGCGCGCCGAGGACGTCGAGGTCGGCCCCACCGACTCCACGTTCACCGTGATCGGTCCCGGGGACGAGCGGATCACCGCCCGGTCGCCGCTGCCGGGCCCCTTCAACGTGGCCAACACCCTCGCCGCGATCGTCGCCCTCGCCGCCGCCGGACTGGACCCGCAGGCCGCCGCGGACGGTGTCGCCGCCGTCCCCGGCGTGCCCGGCCGCCTGGAACGCGTGGACGCCGGCCAGCCGTACCTCGCGGTGGTCGACTACGCCCACAAGACCGACGCCGTCGAGTCGGTGCTGCGCGCCCTGCGCAGGGTCACCGAGGGCAAGGTCCACGTGGTGCTCGGCTGCGGCGGCGACCGGGACGTCACCAAGCGCCCGGCGATGGGCGCCGCGGCGGCCCGGCTCGCCGACACCGCCGTACTGACCTCCGACAACCCCCGCTCCGAGGACCCCCTCGCGATCCTCGCCACCATGCTCCGGGGCGCGGCCTCCGTGCCCGCCCACGAGCGCGGCGAGGTACAGGTCTTCGAGGACCGGGCCGCGGCGATCGCCGCCGCCGTCGCCCGTGCGCAGCCCGGCGACGCCGTACTGGTCGCCGGCAAGGGCCACGAGCAGGGGCAGGACATCGCCGGGGTGGTGCGTCCCTTCGACGACCGCCAGGTACTTCGCGAAGCTATCCAGCAGACCCAGGGATGAACTTGTGATCGCCCTCTCCCTCGCCGAGATCGCAGAAGTCGTCGGCGGACAGACGTACGACATACCGGATCCGTCCGCCCCGGTCACCGGGCCGGTGGTCCGGGACTCACGGGAGGTGGTGCCGGGCAGCCTGTTCGTCGCCTTCGCCGGTGAGCGCGTGGACGGCCACGACTACGCGGCCGCGGCCGCCCGGGCCGGTGCGGCCGCCGTGCTCGCCTCCCGGCCCGTGGGGGTGCCCGCGATCGTCGTCGAGGACGTCCAGAGCGCGCTGGGCGCCCTCGCCCGGCACGTCGTACGGAGTCTGGGCGCCACCCTCGTCGCACTGACCGGCTCGGCCGGCAAGACCAGCACCAAGGACCTCATCGCGCAGGTGCTGCGGCGCAAGGCACCGACCGTCTTCACCCCCGGCTCCCTCAACAACGAGATCGGGCTGCCGCTGACCGCGCTCACCGCCACCGGGGAAACCCGGTTCCTCGTGCTGGAGATGGGCGCCCGCGGAATCGGGCACATCCGCTACCTCACCGGCCTCACCCCGCCGAAGATCGGCCTGGTGCTCAACGTGGGCAGCGCGCACATCGGCGAGTTCGGCGGCCGGGAGCAGATCGCCCGGGCCAAGGGCGAACTCGTCGAGGCGCTCCCCGAGGACGGCACCGCGGTCCTCAACGCGGACGACCCGCTGGTACGGGCCATGGCGTCCCGCACGAAGGCGGGGGTGCTCCTCTTCGGGGAGAGTGACGAAGCGGACGTTCGGGCCGAGAACGTGCGACTCACGGACAGCGGACAGCCCTCGTTCAGGCTTCACACACCCTCCGGTGCAAGCGATGTGACCATGCGCCTGTACGGTGAGCACCACGTGTCGAACGCGCTCGCCGCGGCCGCCGTCGCCCACGAGTTGGGCATGTCCGCAGACGAGATCGCACTCGCGCTCTCCGAAGCGGGCTCCCTCTCCCGCTGGCGGATGGAGGTCACCGAGCGCCCGGACGGCGTGACGGTCGTCAACGACGCCTACAACGCGAACCCCGAGTCCATGCGAGCCGCCCTGCGCGCGCTCGCGGCCATGGGCACGGGACGCCGTACGTGGGCGGTGCTCGGCAAGATGGCCGAGCTCGGGGACGAGGCGCTCGCCGAGCACGACGCGGTCGGACGGCTCGCCGTCCGGCTCAACGTCAGCAAGCTCGTCGCGGTCGGGGGCAGGGAAGCCGCCTGGCTGCAACTGGGCGCATATAACGAGGGTTCGTGGGGTGAGGAGTCGGTGCACGTGTCCGACGCACAGGCGGCGGTCGACCTGTTGCGCAGTGAATTGCGCCAGGGAGACGTCGTTCTCGTGAAGGCGTCCCGTTCGGTCGGTCTCGAGAGCGTGGCGCAGGCGCTGCTCGCGACCGCAACCGAGGGCGAGGTCGTCGCCCGATGATGAAGCAGATCCTGTTCGCAGGAGTCATTGGCCTCTTCCTGACGCTGGTCGGCACCCCGCTGCTGATCAAGCTGCTCGCGCGCAAGGGGTACGGGCAGTACATCCGGGACGACGGCCCGCGCGAGCACGCCAGCAAGCGCGGTACGCCGACGATGGGCGGTATCGCCTTCATCCTGGCGACGGTCGCCGCGTACTTCCTGGCCAAGGTGATCACGGTCTCCCTGGACCCGGAGGCCGACGCGTCGCCGACCTTCTCGGGCCTGCTGGTGCTCGGCCTGATGGTGGGCATGGGCATCGTCGGCTTCCTGGACGACTACATCAAGATCGTCAAGCGGCGTTCGCTGGGCCTGCGGGCCAAGGCGAAGATGTCCGGCCAGCTGATCGTCGGTATCGCCTTCGCGGTGCTCGCCCTGCAGTTCGCGGACAACCGCGGCAACACCCCGGCCTCCACCAAGCTGTCGTTCATCACCGACTTCGGCTGGACCATCGGCCCGGTGCTGTTCGTCGTCTGGGCGCTGTTCATGATCCTCGCCATGTCGAACGGCGTGAACCTGACGGACGGTCTGGACGGCCTGGCCACCGGGGCCTCCGTCCTGGTCTTCGGTGCCTACACGTTCATCGGCGTCTGGCAGTTCCAGGAGTCCTGCGCCAACGCGCAGGCCCTGACCAACCCGGGTGCCTGTTACGAGGTGAGGGACCCCCTCGACCTGGCGGTGGTCGCCTCCGCGCTGATGGGCTCCTGCCTCGGCTTCCTGTGGTGGAACACCTCGCCGGCCAAGATCTTCATGGGAGACACCGGTTCGCTCGCGCTCGGCGGTGTCCTCGCCGGCCTCGCGATCTGCTCGCGCACCGAGCTGCTGCTCGCCATCCTGGGCGGCCTGTTCGTCCTCATCACCATGTCGGTGGTCATCCAGGTCGGCTCCTTCCGGCTCACCGGCAAACGCGTCTTCCGCATGGCACCGCTCCAGCACCACTTCGAACTCAAGGGGTGGTCCGAAGTCCTTGTCGTGGTCCGCTTCTGGATCATCCAGGGCATCTGCGTGATCGTCGGACTCGGCCTCTTCTACGCGGGATGGGCAGCGGACAAGTGACCGCACCAGGTACCTCGCAGTCCCCGGAGCCCTACCGGTTCCGGGGCAGGCACATCACCGTCGCCGGGCTCGGCGTCTCCGGCCTCCCGGCGGCCAGGGCGTTGCACGGCCTCGGCGCGCACGTCACGGTCGTCAACGACGGCGACGACGACCGCGCCCGGACCCAGGCGGCCGGACTGGAAGAGCTCGGCATCACCGTCCGCCTCGGTGAACAGGCCGCGAGCACCCTCCCCGAGGGCACCGAGCTCGTCGTCACCGCACCCGGCTGGAAGCCCGGCAAGCCGCTGTTCGCCGCCGCCGAACAGGCCGGCGTCCCCGTCTGGGGCGACGTCGAACTGGCCTGGCGGCTGCGCGGCCAGGGCGCCCCGCCCTGGCTCGCGGTCACCGGCACCAACGGCAAGACCACCACCGTCCGCATGCTCGCCTCCATCCTCGAGGCGGCCGGCCTGCGCACCGCGGCCGTCGGCAACATCGGCGTCTCGCTCCTCGACGCGGTGCTCGGCGACGAGCCCTACGACGTGCTCGCCGTGGAACTGTCCAGCTACCAGCTCCACTGGTCCTCCTCGGTGCGCGCGCACTCGGCGGCGGTGCTCAACCTCGCCCCCGACCACCTCGACTGGCACGGCTCCATGGAGGCGTACGCCGCCGACAAGGGCCGCGTCTACGAGGGCAACCGGATCGCCTGCGTCTACAACGCCGACGCCACCGACAAGCCGTCCACCGAGGACCTGGTCCGCGAGGCCGACGTCGAGGAGGGCTGCCGCGCCGTCGGTTTCACCCTCGGCACCCCCGGCCCCTCCCAACTCGGCGTCGTCGACGGGATCCTGGTCGACCGCGCCTTCGTCGAGGACCGGCAGGGCAGCGCACAGGAGCTCGCCGAGGTCGCCGACGTCGACCCGCCCGCCCCGCACAACATCGCCAACGCCCTTGCCGCCGCGGCCCTCGCGCGCGCCTACGGGGTGCCGGCCGCGGCCGTACGGGACGGGCTGCGCGCCTTCACCCCGGACGCCCACCGCATCGCGCATGTCGCCGACGTGGACGGGGTCGCCTGGGTCGACGACTCCAAGGCGACCAACACCCATGCCGCACAGGCCTCGTTGGCGGCCTACGAGTCGATCGTGTGGATCGCCGGCGGACTCGCCAAGGGCGCCGCCTTCGACGAACTGGTCGCCGGCTCGGCGAAGCGGCTGCGCGGCGTCGTCCTGATCGGCGCGGACCGCGCGTTGATCCGTGAAGCCCTGGCGCGACACGCACCGGAAGTACCCGTGGTGGACCTCGCCCGGACCGACACTGGGGCGATGCTCCAGGCTGTCCAGGAGGCGAAGCGGCTCGCCCGGCCCGGCGACACGGTGCTGCTGGCCCCGGCCTGCGCCTCGATGGACATGTTCGCCAACTACAACAGGCGCGGTGAGGCGTTCGCACAGGCGGTGCGCGAACTCGGTGCCTGACCCGGCCGCCTGCGCCGGGCGACCTTGGGAGGGACGCGTGGGACCGTCGAGGCACCATGGGGCGCACAACGGAGGCCGTCATGCCCGCTAGCCGCACCGGACGGCCTCCCGTGCAGCGGGCGCCCCGTCGCCCCGCCGTGCCCCGGACCGCCCGCGAGAACCCCCTCCGGGCCCTGCACGCACGGGCGTACAAGGCCTGGGACCGGCCGCTGACCGCCTACTACCTGATCCTCGGCGGCAGCGCGCTGATCATCGTGCTCGGCCTGGTGATGGTCTACTCGGCCTCCCAGATCACCGCGCTGCAGATGTCACTGCCGGGCTCGTACTTCTTCCGCAAACAGCTTCTGGCCGCCGGCATCGGGGCCGTGCTGCTGCTCGCGGCCTCCCGGATGCCGGTGAGACTGCACCGGGCGCTGGCCTACCCCGTCCTCGCGGGCGCCGTCTTCCTGATGGTCCTGGTGCAGGTGCCGGGGATAGGGGTGACGGTCAACGGCAACCAGAACTGGATCGCCCTCGGCGGCTCCTTCCAGCTCCAGCCCAGCGAGTTCGGCAAGCTCGCCCTGGTGCTGTGGGGGGCCGATCTGCTCGCCCGCAAGCAGGAGAGGCGGCTGCTGTCCCAGTGGAAGCACATGCTGGTGCCGCTCGTGCCGGCCACCTTCATGCTGCTCGGGCTGATCATGCTCGGCGGGGACATGGGCACGGCGATCATCCTCACCGCGATCCTCTTCGGCCTGCTCTGGCTGGCCGGGGCGCCCACCCGGCTGTTCGCCGGCGTACTGACCGCCGCCGCGCTGATCGGCGCGCTCCTCATCAGGACCAGCCCGAACCGCATGGCGCGGCTCGCCTGTCTCGGCGCCACCGAACCCCGGACCGGCCCTGTCGACTGCTGGCAGGCCGTGCACGGGATCTACGCCCTCGCCTCCGGCGGGATCTTCGGTTCGGGGCTGGGCGCGAGTGTGGAGAAATGGGGCCAACTGCCAGAAGCCCACACCGACTTCATCTTCGCCATCACCGGTGAGGAACTGGGCCTGGCGGGGACGCTGTCGGTACTCGCCCTGTTCGCGGCTCTAGGCTATGCGGGTATCCGCGTGGCCGGACGCACGGAGGACCCCTTCGTGAGGTATGCCGCGGGAGGCGTGACCACCTGGATCATGGCCCAGGCCGTGATCAACATGGGTGCGGTCCTCGGGCTGCTCCCGATCGCCGGTGTCCCCCTCCCGCTGTTCTCCTACGGGGGTTCCGCCCTGCTGCCGACCATGTTCGCCATCGGGTTGCTGATCGCCTTCGCGCGTGACGATCCCGCTGCGCGGGCGGCGCTTGCGATGCGGCAACCCCGCTTTGGTAGAAAGCGGGACGGGGGTCCCCAGCGGCCCCGCAGATGGAACACGATGCGACGGCGCGCCACGGCGGCACGCTCGTCCGGAGAGCGGTGAATTTCGGTGCATGTCGTACTCGCCGGCGGAGGAACCGCGGGCCACATCGAGCCCGCGCTCGCCCTCGCGGACGCCCTGCGCAGGCAGGATCCGTCCGTGGGCATCACGGCCCTGGGCACGGAACGCGGTCTCGAGACACGTCTGGTACCCGAGCGCGGGTACGAACTGGCGCTGATCCCCGCCGTGCCGCTGCCACGCAAGCCCACCCCCGAGCTGATCACCGTCCCGGGCCGGCTGCGCGGCACCATCAAGGCGACCGAACAGATCCTGGAGCGCACCAAGGCGGACGCCGTGGTCGGCTTCGGCGGCTATGTCGCCCTGCCCGGCTACCTCGCCGCCAAGCGGCTCGGTGTGCCGATCGTCATCCACGAGGCCAACGCGCGCCCCGGCCTGGCCAACAAGATCGGTTCCCGGTACGCGGTCCGCGTCGCCGTGTCCACCCCGGACAGCAAACTGCGCGACGCCCGCTACATCGGGATCCCGCTGCGCCGCTCCGTCGCCACCCTGGACCGGGCCGCCGTGCGGCCCGAGGCCCGCGCCGCGTTCGGGCTCGACCCCAACCTGCCCACGCTGCTGGTCTCCGGCGGCTCCCAGGGCGCCCGCAGGCTGAACGAGGTCGTCCAGCAGGTCGCGCCGCGGCTGCAGCAGTCGGGCATCCAGATCCTGCACGCGGTCGGCCCGAAGAACGAACTGCCCCAGGTGCAGCAGATGCCGGGAATGCCCCCCTACATCCCGGTAGGTTACCTGGACCGGATGGACCTCGCGTACGCCGCGGCCGACATGATGCTCTGCCGCGCGGGCGCGATGACCGTCGCCGAGCTCTCCGCCGTCGGGCTCCCGGCCGCCTACGTCCCGCTGCCCATCGGCAACGGTGAACAGCGGCTGAACGCCCAGCCGGTGGTCAAGGCCGGTGGCGGACTCCTGGTCGACGACGCGGAGCTGACGCCGGAGTGGGTGCAGCGGAACGTGCTGCCGGTGCTCGCCGATCCGCACCGGCTGTACGAGATGTCCCGCGCCGCCGCCGAGTTCGGCCGCAGGGACGCCGACGACCTCCTCGTCGGCATGGTGTACGAGGCGATCGCCGCCCGCGGACAGCGGTAGCGGGGCGCGATCCGCCGGGCAGGCCCGCAGGGGTGTAGGACGGAAGGCAGGGTTCGTGGCCGGATCGACGACCGCCGAGCGCGGTGAACGTCAGCGGAAGCCGTCCGGCCCGCCGCCCGTGCGGCGGCGGTTGGGGCGGCGGCATCTTCGTGTGCTCGTCGTCCTGGCGATTGCCCTGGTCTTCCTCGGCAGTGGCACGTTCTGGCTGCTGTACGGGTCCGATCTGGCCAGGGTGGAGCGGGTGTCCGTGTCCGGCACCCGGGTCCTGAGTCCCGGGGAGGTGCGCGAGGCCGCCGATGTCCCCGTCGGGGACCCGCTGGCCGCGGTGGACACGGACGCGATCGCCGCCCGGCTCCGCGAGAAGCTGCCCCGGATCGGCGCAGTCGACGTGGTCCGTTCCTGGCCGCACGAAATCGGGCTGAAAATCACCGAGCGGGTGCCGGTTCTTCTGGTCGAAAAGGGCGGCGAGTTCACCGAGATCGACGATGGAGGTGTCCGGTACGCCACGGTTTCCAAGGCGCCCCGAGGCGTTCCCCGGCTGGAATTGGACGTGCGCCGCAGCGGCACCACGGCCGCGAGTCTGCGCCGCTTCGGCGAGAGCCGCCTGGTGCGCGAGGCGGTACGGGTCGCGCGGGAGGTGCCGGACGCCGTCGCTCCTGCCACGCGGAGCGTCGAGGTCCGTTCCTACGACGACATCTCGCTGGAACTGACGGGCGGCAGGACGGTCGACTGGGGAAGCGGCGAGAACGGTGCCGCGAAGGGCCGCGCGCTCACCGCCCTGCTGAAAGCGGCCCCCGAAGCACGGCACTTCGATGTGAGTGTTCCCACCGCCCCAGCCTCATCAGGGAGTTGACGTACATCAGTGCAGGTCGGCCCCCTGGTTGGGTGGTGCCATGGCTGATCACATAGGGTGAAAAGAAAAACGGGAGGTTCGGCGTGTTCGTTGAACGTGCGCCACTTGTCGACTTAGTGTCCTGTTCGGAAGACTCCAGGGAACAGGCACACTGGTAACCCTAAACTTCAACGTTAGGGTTCGGGTCGGCGATACGGACCGTCCCCATCGGCATCAGTCGTCGGACCGCGGCACGGCCGTGAGGCGGCGACACGTAACTCGAGGCGAGAGGCCTTCGACGTGGCAGCACCGCAGAACTACCTCGCAGTCATCAAAGTCATCGGTGTCGGCGGCGGTGGTGTCAACGCCATCAACCGGATGATCGAGGTCGGTCTCAAGGGCGTCGAGTTCATCGCCATCAACACCGACGCGCAAGCCCTGTTGATGAGCGACGCCGACGTCAAGCTCGACGTCGGCCGTGAACTCACCCGCGGACTCGGCGCCGGAGCCAACCCGGCCGTCGGCCGCAAGGCGGCCGAGGACCACCGCGAGGAGATCGAGGAGGTCCTCAAGGGGGCCGACATGGTCTTCGTGACGGCCGGTGAGGGGGGCGGCACCGGCACCGGCGGCGCCCCCGTGGTGGCCAACATCGCCCGCTCGCTCGGCGCTCTCACCATCGGCGTGGTCACCCGCCCGTTCACCTTCGAGGGGCGGCGCCGCGCCAACCAGGCGGAGGACGGCATCGCCGAACTCCGCGAAGAGGTCGACACCCTCATCGTCATCCCCAACGACCGGCTGCTGTCCATCTCGGACCGCCAGGTCTCGGTCCTGGACGCCTTCAAGTCGGCGGACCAGGTCCTGCTCTCCGGTGTCCAGGGCATCACCGACCTCATCACCACGCCCGGCCTGATCAACCTCGACTTCGCCGACGTCAAGTCGGTCATGTCCGAGGCCGGGTCGGCCCTCATGGGCATCGGCTCGGCCCGCGGCGACGACCGCGCGGTGGCCGCTGCCGAGATGGCGATCTCCTCACCGCTGCTGGAAGCCTCCATCGACGGTGCCAGGGGCGTCCTGCTCTCCATCTCCGGCGGCAGCGACCTCGGCCTGTTCGAGATCAACGAGGCTGCCCAGCTGGTGAGCGAGGCGGCCCACCCCGAGGCCAACATCATCTTCGGCGCGGTGATCGACGACGCCCTCGGCGACGAGGTCCGGGTCACGGTGATCGCGGCCGGCTTCGACGGTGGCCAGCCGCCCTCGAAGCGGGACAACGTCCTCGGCTCGTCCTCGGCCAAGCGCGAGGAGCCCGCCCCCGCGCGGCAGCCCGAGAGCCGCCCGTCCTTCGGTTCCCTGGGCAGCGTCACGCCCAAGGAGGAGCCGGAGCAGGCCCCCGAGCCGGTCAGTGACGTCCCGGCCGCCCAGCCGCCCGTCCCGCCGTCCCGTACCTACGCGGACAGTGCGGCCGAGGAGCTGGACGTACCGGACTTCCTGAAGTGATAGGACAGCGTGACTGCGTGCGCGGCGCGCACTTCGCCCTCACCGACCGGTGGGGCGGGGTGAGCGCCGCTCCGTATGCGGAGCTCAATCTCGGCGGGGCGGTCGGTGACGACTCCGGCGCCGTGCGCACCAACCGTGAACTGACCGCGAAGTCCCTTGGCCTGGACCCGGCCCGGGTGGTCTGGATGAACCAGGTGCACGGGGCCGACGCGGTCGTGGTGGACGAGCCGTGGGGTGAGGGCCCCGTCCCCGGGGCCGACGCGGTGGTCACCGTGCGGCGGGGCCTCGCCCTCGCCGTACTCACCGCCGACTGCGTCCCGGTGCTGCTCGCCGACCCCGTCGCCGGTGTCGTCGCGGCGGCCCACGCGGGCCGGCCCGGACTGGTCGCGGGCGTGGTCCCCGACGCCGTACGGGCCATGACGGAGCTCGGCGCCGATCCGGCACGGATCGTCGCCCGCACCGGCCCCGCCGTCTGCGGCCGATGCTACGAGGTGCCGGAGCGGATGCGCGCCGAGGTGGCAGCCGTCGAGCCGGCCGCGTACGCCGAGACGAGCTGGGGCACACCGGCGGTCGATGTGGCCGGGGGCGTGCACGCCCAGCTCGAACGGCTCGGGGTGGGCGACCGGAAGCGGTCGCCGGTGTGCACGCTGGAGTCGGACGATCATTTCTCGTACCGGCGGGACCGCACCACCGGGCGGCTCGCGGGCTATGTGTGGCTGGACTGATGGGGCATGACGGACCGTAAGGAAGAAATCGCCGCGAATCTCGCGGACGTGGAGGAACGGATCGCCGCCGCGTGCGCGGCCGCCGGGCGCGGACGCGAGGAGGTGACCCTGATCGTGGTCACCAAGACCTTCCCCGCGAGCGATGTGCGGATCCTGTCGGAGCTCGGTGTGCGTCATGTCGCCGAGAACCGTGACCAGGACGCCGCCCCGAAAGCAGCGGAATGTGCCGACCTGCCCCTTGAGTGGCACTTCGTCGGACAGCTCCAGACCAATAAGGTGCGTTCTGTGGTCGGTTATGCCGACTTCGTGCAGTCCGTCGACCGTTCCCGACTGGTCACGGCGCTCTCGAAGGAGGCCGTGCGCACCGGGCGCGAACTGGGCTGCCTCATCCAGGTCGCGCTCGACGCCGATGAGCCCGTGGCGGGAGGGGGCCGGGGGGAGCGCGGCGGCGTGGCGCCGGGCGGCGTCGCGGAGCTGGCCGGTCTCGTCGCCGGGGCCGAAGGGCTGCGGCTGGACGGGCTGATGACCGTCGCCCCGCTCGCCGGGGAGTACGCCGGGCGCCAACAGGCCGCGTTCGAGCGCTTGATGCTTCTGTCGACCGACCTGCGCGCGGCCCATCCTGCTGCGAACATGGTCTCCGCGGGGATGAGTGCGGATCTCGAACAGGCTGTTGCGGCCGGAGCGACACATGTGCGCGTCGGCAGTGCGGTACTCGGAGTCCGCTCCAGGCTCGGGTAACGTCGCCAGGAAGTCGGACCACAGTAGAAAATATGGTCATTGCCGCTGATCGGCGGACTGAGGACCTTGTGGATCGCGGGCACTTGGCGGTCGTCAGCGGATCCACCACAGAGCGGAGGGCACGGAGAATGGCCGGCGCGATGCGCAAGATGGCGGTCTACCTCGGCCTCGTGGAGGACGATGGGTACGACGGCCGCGGATTTGACCCAGACGACGACTTCGAACCCGAACTCGACCCGGAGCCCGAGCGGGACCACCGACGGCACGAGCCGTCGCACCAGTCGCACAGCGCACACGGGGCACATCAGTCCCAAAGGGGCGAAGAGGTGCTGATCGCCCAACCGCCCCCGCCTCGTGAGCCGGTCGCCCGGGCCGCTTCGCTTCCCGCTGAATCGGCACGCCCGGCGCGCATCGCGCCCGTGGCATCCATCACACAAGAACGCGCCAGCCTGGAGAAGAACGCACCGGTGATCATGCCCAAGGTCGTGTCGGAACGAGAGCCTTACCGGATCACCACGCTTCACCCGCGGACCTACAACGAGGCCCGTACCATCGGGGAACACTTCCGCGAAGGCACTCCGGTGATCATGAATCTGACCGAGATGGACGACACGGACGCCAAGCGACTTGTCGACTTTGCGGCCGGTTTGGTGTTTGGTCTTCACGGCAGTATCGAGCGGGTGACGCAGAAGGTCTTCCTCCTGTCTCCTGCTAACGTCGATGTCACGGCTGAGGACAAGGCCCGTATCGCAGAGGGCGGGTTCTTCAACCAGAGCTGAGACGCAGGACCGGACAGACGCAGGACACAGGGGAGAGGGACAAACAGACCATGAGCGTGTTCGCGCAGGTGATCTACATCGCGCTGATGGTGTTCCTCATCGTGCTCATCTTCCGTCTGGTCATGGACTACGTCTTCCAGTTCGCCCGCTCGTGGCAACCCGGCAAGGCGATGGTGGTCGTCCTGGAGGCCACCTACACTGTCACCGATCCACCGCTGAAGCTTCTGCGGCGGTTCATCCCGCCGCTGCGTCTCGGGGGCGTGGCGCTCGACCTGTCCTTCTTCGTACTGATGATCATCGTCTACATCCTGATCTCCCTCCTGGGCAGTGCGCTGAGGTGACTGTGGACGACATGGGCCTGCCGACTGCCGATGACTACGTTGAGGTGAAGAGATGCCGTTGACCCCCGAGGACGTGCGGAACAAGCAGTTCACGACCGTCCGCCTCCGAGAAGGCTATGACGAGGACGAGGTCGATGCCTTCCTCGACGAGGTCGAAGCCGAACTGACGCGCCTGCTCCGCGAGAACGAGGACCTGCGCGCCAAACTGGCCGCGGCCACGCGCGCTGCTGCCCAGAACCAGCAGAACATGCGCAAGCCTCCGGAACAGCAGGACCAGCAGCAACAGCAGGGACCGCCCCAGGGGATGCCCCAGCAGGGCATGCGAGGTCCCGGCGGTCCGGTGCCCGCCGGTATATCGGGCCCGCCGCAGCAGCAGATGGGTGGCCCCATGGGTGGTCCGCCCCAGCTGCCGAGCGGTGCGCCGCAACTGCCCGCCGGCCCCGGCGGTCAGGGCGGTCCGCAGGGCCCCGGCCCGATGGGCCAGGGTCCCGGTCCCATGGGTCAGGGCGGCCCGATGGGCCAGGGTGGTCCGATGGGCCAGGGTGGTCCGATGCAGGGGCAGATGGGCCAGGGCGGCCCGATGCAGGGCCAGATGCAGGGGCAGATGGGTCACGGCGGCCCGATGGGTGGCCCCGGCGGCCCCATGGGTGGCCCTCCCGGCCTTCCCGGACAGCAGGGCGGACCCGGCGGGGACAGCGCGGCCCGCGTGCTCTCGCTGGCCCAGCAGACCGCCGACCAGGCGATCGCCGAGGCCCGTTCCGAAGCCAACAAGATCGTCGGCGAGGCGCGTTCGCGTGCCGAGGGTCTCGAGCGGGACGCCCGTGCCAAGGCGGACGCCCTGGAGCGGGACGCGCAGGAGAAGCACCGCGTCGCGATGGGCTCCCTGGAGTCCGCCCGCGCCACGCTGGAGCGCAAGGTCGAGGACCTGCGCGGCTTCGAGCGCGAGTACCGCACGCGGCTGAAGTCCTACCTGGAGTCGCAGCTGCGTCAGCTGGAGACCCAGGCGGACGACTCGCTCGCCCCGCCGCGTCAGCCCGCCGCCCCGTCGCTGCCGCCGTCCCCGGCGCCCTCCATGGCCCCGGCCGGTGCCGGTGCGCCGTCCTACGGCGGCAACCAGCAGATGGGCGGCGGCCCCGGCCAGTCCGGTCCGTCGTACGGCGGTGGCCAGCAGCAGATGCAGCCGGCGATGACCCAGCCCATGGCGCCGGTGCGTCCGCAGGGGCCGTCGCCGATGGGCCAGGCGCCCTCGCCGATGCGCGGGTTCCTGATCGACGAGGACGACAACTGACGGCCTGATGGCCATGAGTACGGCGTAGCGGCCGACAGCGTTCAGGGCGGGGCCCCGGGTTCGAGAACCCGGGGCCCCGCCCTTGTGCTACGCGCGTTCGGGCCCCTTTGCGATGGTTGTTCGAGATGCGGGGCAGTTGTCCGTAGGGCGCGACACCGAAGGGCCCGGGCCGCCGCGCCCGGGTTCCGGCGTTCGGCGGACCCGGGCCCTTCGGCGTACCGGGTGGTGCGGGGCGCGCAGGGCGCGCCGGTGTGAGCTACCCGCCGGGTCTCACGCCTTGCGGAGGCGGAAGGTCAGGGACAGTCCCTCGTCGGTGAACGGCTGCCCGTAGGCGCCGTCCGCCTCGTCCTGGACACCGCCCTCGTTCACGAAGGCCGTGGCCAGGACCTCGTCCGAGATCAGGCCGGAGTGTTCGGTCAGGGCCGCGGTCGTGGCGTCGTCCGTCGCCGTCCAGCGCAGGGCGATCCGGTCGGCCACGTCGAGGCCGCTGTTCTTGCGGGCCTCCTGGATCAGCCGGATCGCGTCCCGGGCCAGGCCGGCGCGGCGCAGCTCCTCGGTGATCTCCAGGTCCAGGGCGACCGTGGCACCGGTGTCGGACGCCACCGACCAGCCCTCGCGCGGGGTCTCCGTGATGATCACCTCGTCCGGGGCGAGGGCGATGGTCTCACCGTCGACCTCCACCGAGGCGGTGCCCTCGCGCAGCGCCAGGGACAGCGCGGCGGCGTCCGCGTTCGCGACGGCCCTGGCGACGTCCTGGACGCGCTTGCCGAACCGCTTTCCCAGGGCACGGAAGTTGGCCTTGGCCGTCGTGTCCACCAGCGAGCCGCCCACCTCGGACAGGAACGCCAGGGACTCGACGTTCAGCTCCTCGGTGATCTGCGTGTGCAGGTCGGGGTGGAGGGCGTCGAAACCGCTCGCCGCGATCAGGGCGCGCCTGAGGGGCTGGCGGGTCTTGACGCCCGACTCCGCGCGGGTGGCCCGTCCCAGCTCCACCAGACGGCGCACCAGCACCATCTGCTTCGACAGCTCCGGGTCGATCGCCGTCAGGTCTGCCTCGGGCCAGGAGGACAGGTGGACCGACTCCGGGGCGTCCGGGGTGACCGGCACGACCAGGTCCTGCCAGACCCGCTCGGTGATGAACGGGGTCAGCGGGGCCATGAGCCCGGTGACCGTCCCGACGACCTCGTGCAGGGTGCGCAGCGCGGCCTTGTCGCCCTGCCAGAAGCGGCGCCGGGACCGGCGCACGTACCAGTTGGACAGGTCGTCGACGAACGCGGACAGCAGCTTGCCGGCGCGCTGGGTGTCGTAGCCGTCCAGCGCCCGGGTCACCTGGTCGGTGAGCGCGTGCAGTTCGGAGAGCAGCCAGCGGTCCAGCAGCGGGCGGTCGGCGGGTGCCGGATCGGCCTCGGACGGTGCCCAGCCGGACGTGCGCGCGTACAGGGCCTGGAAGGCGACGGTGTTCCAGTAGGTCAGGAGCGTCTTGCGGACGACCTCCTGGATGGTGCCGTGGCCCACCCTGCGGGCCGCCCACGGGGAACCGCCGGCCGCCATGAACCAGCGGACCGCGTCCGCGCCGTGCTGGTCCATCAGCGGGACCGGGTCCAGGGTGTTGCCCAGGTGCTTGGACATCTTGCGGCCGTCCTCGGCGAGGATGTGGCCGAGGCAGACGACGTTCTCGTACGACGACTTGTCGAAGACCAGGGTGCCGACCGCCATCAGCGTGTAGAACCATCCGCGGGTCTGGTCGATGGCCTCGCAGATGAACTGCGCCGGGTACCGGCTCTCGAACAGTTCCTTGTTCTTGTGCGGGTAGCCCCACTGCGCGAACGGCATCGAGCCCGAGTCGTACCAGGCGTCGATGACCTCCGGCACGCGCGTGGCCGTCCTGCCACAGCCGTCCTGCGGGCAGGCGAAGGTGACCTCGTCGATGAACGGGCGGTGCGGGTCGAGCCCCGACTGGTCGGTGCCGGTGAGCCCGGTCAGCTCGGCGAGCGAGCCGACGCAGGTGAGGTGGTCGTTTTCGCAGCGCCAGATCGGCAGCGGGGTGCCCCAGTAGCGGTTGCGGGACAGCGCCCAGTCGATGTTGTTGTTCAGCCAGTCGCCGTACCGGCCGTGCTTGACCGAGTCCGGGAACCAGTTGGTGCCCTCGTTCTCCTCGAGCAGGCGGTCCTTGACGGCCGTGGTGCGGATGTACCAGGAGGGCTGCGCGTAGTAGAGCAGCGCGGTGTGGCAGCGCCAGCAGTGCGGGTAGCTGTGCTCGTAGGGGGTGTGCTGGAACAGCAGGCCGCGGGCCGCCAGGTCCTCGGTCAGCTTCTCGTCCGCCTTCTTGAAGAAGACGCCGCCGACCAGGGGGACGTCCTCCTCGAAGGTGCCGTCCGGGCGGACCGGGTTCACCACCGGCAGGCCGTAGGAGCGGCAGACCCTGAGGTCGTCCTCACCGAAGGCGGGGGACTGGTGGACCAGACCCGTACCGTCCTCGGTGGTCACGTAGTCGGCGTTGACCACGTAGTGCGCCGGCTGCGGGCCGTGCCCGTCGGTTTCCCCGCCCGCGCCCGGGAACTCCACGAACTCGAAGGGCCGCTGGTACGTCCAGCGCTCCATCTCGGCGCCGGTGAAGGTCTCGCCGGTGGTCTCCCAGTCCTCGCCGAGGGACTTGGCGACCAGCGGCTCGGCGACGACGAGCTTCTCCTCGCCGTTCGTCGCGACGACGTAGACGACCTCGGGGTGCGCGGCGACCGCGGTGTTGGACACCAGCGTCCACGGCGTGGTCGTCCACACCAGGAGCGCGGCCTCGCCGGCCAGGGGACCGGAGGTGAGGGGGAAGCGGACGTAGACGGACGGGTCGACGACCGTCTCGTACCCCTGTGCCAGCTCGTGGTCGGACAGGCCGGTGCCGCAGCGGGGGCACCAGGGGGCGACGCGGTGGTCCTGGACCAGCAGGTCCTTGTCGAAGATCTCCTTCAGCGACCACCAGACGGACTCGATGTACTCCGGGTCCATCGTGCGGTACGGGTCCTTGAGGTCGGCCCAGTAACCCATGCGGGTCGTGAGCTCCTCGAAGGCGTCGGTGTGGCGGGTCACCGACTCGCGGCACCGGGCGTTGAACTCGGCGATGCCGTACGCCTCGATGTCCTGCTTGCCGGAGAAGCCGAGTTCCTTCTCCACCGCCAGCTCCACCGGGAGGCCGTGGCAGTCCCAGCCGGCCTTGCGGCCCACGTGGTAGCCGCGCATGGTGCGGAAGCGGGGGAAGACGTCCTTGAAGACGCGCGCCTCGATGTGGTGGGCGCCCGGCATGCCGTTGGCGGTGGGCGGGCCCTCGTAGAACACCCACTCGGGGCGGCCCTCGGACTGCTCCAGGCTCTTGGCGAAGATCTTCTGTTCCTGCCAGAAGTCGAGCACCGCGTGCTCGAGAGCGGGCAGGTCGACCTGGGCGGGCACCTGTCGGTACGTCGGCGTTGTCATCAGCGGGCTTCCTCCGGCGGACTTGCTGCCTTCCGTCCGGAGGGACGAGAGCTGTGTCGATCCCTGCGCCGCCGTCGGCGCGCTCCCGCGGTACCACCCTCCTTGGCTCCCCGGTGCGTCGTGTGCGCCGGTCGGCCCCCTCATTGGGGTCGCGATGCCGGTTCTACTCGCCGTAGCTGTGGGCTGCGGCTTTCCTCCGGCGGCTCCGGGGTGATCTTCGCGTCGCGCTCGCCCCCGGGCTCACACCGTCCCCGGGTCGCTCTGGGCTGCGTACGCCGCTACTCGTCCCCATCCACGCTTTTCGCTCCGCCCAGTGTACGGCGCGCGGCGGGCAACGGCCGACCGGTTGTTCTGAAGGTGGCGGGCGGAGGCTCCGGGCGGGGTCGCGGCGGGTGCCGTGCGCATGCCCGATGAATCCTCCATGGAGGGACATACCGCCGAATGGCGCGGTACGGGTGTTCGGATTCTGTGACGTCCGACTTGGCGGCATACCCGGCGGGGAGCTGGGCACAACGCATGAAGGTCCGCCGCGCGGCGTCCGTGGGGCGGACGACCGGGCGGTGCGCCCCGTTGCCGCGGGACCCGAGCCGATTTATCGTCCCAGCACGATGCGCGCGCAAGATCACAGCATGTGAAAAGGGGCCCCGGCCATGGTGGCGAAGAAGATCGCCGTACAGCAGTCGGCGTCCGGCACGGCCGCGTCCGCCGAGGAGTCCCGGGAGGACGCGAAGGCGGCGGCGAGGGCGCGGACGGGGAAGAGCACGACGGGGAAGAGCACGACGGGGAAGACGGCCACGAAGCAGTCGGCCGGGAAGGCCGGATCGGCGAAGGCCGCGGCGGGAAAGACCGGGGCCGGGAAGGCGACGGCAGGGAAAGCGAAGGCGGGAAAGACCGGGGCCGGGAAGGCGACGGCAGGGAAAGCGAAGGCGGGGAAGGCCGCGGCCCGGAAGGGCAGCCCCGAAACCGCTGCGGGCAAGAACCCCCGGAGGAAGACGGCCGCCGCGCGCAAGGGCGGCACGGACACGGGCACCACCAGGACCAGCGGGGGCACACAGGACACGGCCGGGCACGGCACGGCCACTGACGCGGATGCGGCCGAGGCCGCGCCGCAGACGGGAGCGACGACGGTGGGTGCTGAGAAGACTCCTGGCACGGCGACGGCGGCGAAGAGCGCCGTGCCCAAGGCGCGGATCGCGGCAGTGGAGCCCGGTGACCTCGCGGTGCGTCCGGGCGAGGACCCCTGGACACCGGAAGAGGTCGAGGGCGCACAGGCCGAACTGATGGCCGAGGTGCTGAGGCTGCGCGAGGAGATCACCTCGTCCGAACGGTCGCTGGCCGGCCTGATGCGGGACTCCGGCGACGGAGCGGGCGACGACCAGGCCGACACCGGCACGAAGAACATCACGCGTGAGCACGAACTGGCGCTCGCCGCCAACGCGCGCGAGATGCTCACCCAGTACGAGCGCGCCCTGCAGCGGCTGGACGCCGGTACCTACGGCCTGTGCGAGAACTGCGGCAACCCGATCGGCAAGGCCAGGATGCAGGCCTTCCCCCGGGCCACGCTGTGCGTCGAGTGCAAGCAGAAGCAGGAGCGCCGGTACTGAGCGCCGTCGTACGCCGCCTGAGCACGAGGGACGCACGGGGTGTGCCGTACCCTCGTCCTCAGTCAGGCACCTAGGTTGAGGGACTCACGTGGCAGAGGCGGAGCGCATCATCGGTACGCCGGACACCCCGGACGCGGACCGGGACGGGCAGGACCGTGACGAGCAGGACCGGGCCGGGCTCGACGGGACCGGTGCCCGGGGCGCGGAGGCGGAGCCGGCGGCCGGGGCGCCCCGTGGCAAGCGGCGCGTGGCCGTGCTGTTCGCCGTCGCCGTGGTCGCCTACGCCCTCGACCTGATCAGCAAGATGATCGTGGTCGCCAAGCTGGAGCACCACGAGCCCATCGAGATCGTCGGGGACTGGCTGAGGTTCGAGGCGATCCGCAACGCGGGCGCGGCGTTCGGCTTCGGCGAGGCCTTCACCGTGATCTTCACGCTGATCGCGGCGGCGGTGATCGTGGTGATCATCAGGCTGGCCCGCAAGCTGTACAGCCTGCCCTGGGCGATCGCGCTGGGCCTGCTGCTCGGCGGTGCCCTCGGCAACCTCACGGACAGGATCTTCCGCTCCCCGGGAGTCTTCCAGGGCGCGGTCGTCGACTTCATCGCGCCCAAGCACTTCGCCGTCTTCAACCTGGCGGATTCGGCGATCGTCTGCGGCGGCATCCTGATCGTCCTGCTGTCCTTCCGGGGCCTCGACCCGGACGGGACCGTCCACAAGGGCTGAGCAGGACCCGGAGCGCGCGTACGGAGTCGCCGGACCGGTCCGGCATACTCGACGGGTGAGCACGATTCCCGAGATCCGAACCCTGCCCGTGCCCGACGGACTGGAGGGCGAGCGCGTCGACGCCGCCATCTCCCGCATGTTCGGCTTTTCCCGGACCAAGGCTGCCGAACTCGCCGCCGCGGGGAAGGTCACGGTCGACGGATCGGTGGTCGGCAAGTCGGAGCGGGTGAGCGGGGGGGCCTGGCTCGAGGTGGAGATGCCGCAGGCGCCCGCCCCGGTGCGGGTGGTCGCCGAACCCGTCGAGGGCATGGAGATCGTGCACGACGACGACGACGTGGTCGTGGTCGCCAAACCGGTCGGCGTCGCCGCCCACCCCTCGCCGGGCTGGACCGGACCGACCGTGATCGGCGGCCTCGCCGCCGCCGGGTACCGCATCTCGACCTCCGGCGCCGCAGAGCGCCAGGGCATCGTGCACCGCCTCGACGTCGGCACCTCCGGTCTCATGGTGGTCGCCAAGTCGGAGTACGCGTACACGTCGCTGAAGCGCCAGTTCAAGGAGCGCACGGTCGACAAGCGCTACCACACCCTGGTCCAGGGCCACCCCGACCCGACCAGCGGCACCATCGACGCCCCCATCGGGCGGCATCCGAACCACGACTACAAGTGGGCGGTCACCGCCGAGGGCAAGCCCTCCGTCACGCACTACGACCTCGTCGAGGCCTTCCGCGCCGCCTCGCTCCTCGACGTCAAGCTGGAGACCGGCCGCACCCACCAGATCCGCGTGCACATGGCCGCCCACCGGCACCCCTGCGTCGGCGACCTGACCTACGGTGCCGACCCCACGCTCGCCAAGCGGCTCGGCCTCACCCGCCAGTGGCTGCACGCCGTACGGCTCGGCTTCGAGCACCCCGGCGACGGCCTGTGGGCGGAGTTCACCAGTGACTACCCCGAGGACCTGCGTCAGGCGCTCGACCTGGTCCGGGAGGAGACCTACGCGTGAGCCACCCGTACGCGGTCCGCGAGGCGGTGGAGCCCGGCGACCGTCAGGCGTGCTTCGCGGTGCGCAAGGAGGTCTTCGTCGCCGAGCAGGGCGTGCCCGAAGACCTGGAGTACGACGCGTACGACGCCGGCGCCGTGCACGTGCTCGCGGCCGACGAGGACGGCTCGGCGCTCGGCACCGGACGGCTGCTGCACGGCGAAGCCGCCGCGGCGAAGACCGGCGGTGACACCTCGGTCGGGTCCCTCGGTCGGCTCGCGGTGACGCGTCGGGCGCGGGGGCTCGGTGTCGGGGCCGCCCTGGTGCGGGGCATCGAGGAGGCGGCCCGCACCCGCGGTCTCACCGCCGTCGACCTGCATGCGCAGACCCATGCCCTGGGGTTCTACGAGCGGCTGGGATACGTGGCGTACGGCCCGGAGTTCCCGGACGCGGGGATGCCGCACCGGGCCATGCGGCGCGCTCTGTGACCGGACGTGTTCCGTGGCCGGGTGCCGCGCCGGCTCGATGTGCGCGGTGGGTTCGGGTGGCGGCGCGGCGTTCTGTTCGTAAGGTCGGGGTATGACGCGGAACGTGGTGATCAGCGGGGGCGGTACGGGGATCGGGCTGGCGGCGGCACGGGTGTTCGCCGCCGACGGGGACCGGGTGCTGCTGCTCGGGCGCCGGAGGGAGGTCCTGGAGCGGGCCGCGGCCGAGGTGCGCGGCGCCGAGGTGTACGCCGCCGACCTCGCCGATCCGGTCGCCGTGCGGGGCGTCGCCGGTCACGTCGGCCGGGAGTTCGGGGCCGTCGACGTGCTGATCCACAGCGCCGGGGGCAACGGTCTGCTCGAACGCGGGGCCGGGGCGGACGACCCGCTCGACGCACTCGCCCGCCACTGGACGGTCAACGTCCGGCTCAACCTGATGACCGCCGTCCTGCTCACGGAGGCACTGAGGGACCGGCTCGCCGAGCCCGGCGGGCGGGTGCTGTTCCTCAGTTCCATCGCCGCCTACCGGGGCTCCGGGCAGGTCGCGTACGCGGCGGCCAAGGCCGGGCTGCATCCGTACGCCCACGACCTCGCCCGGAAGCTGGGGCCGCACGGCATCACGGTGAACGTGGTCGCACCCGGCTACATCGAGGACACCGCGTTCTTCGGCGACGGCATCGACGGGGAACGGCGGGCGGAGCTGGTCGCCGAGACCGTCGACGGGCGGGCCGGGACGCCCGGGGACGTGGCCGCCACCCTGCACTGGCTGGCCTCCCCGGGCGCCGCACACGTCACCTCGCAGATCATCCAGGTCAACGGCGGCGCCGAACGCGGCCACTGAGGCGCCGTCAGTACTCCTGCGCCGTGTCCTGGGTGCTGTGGGCGGCCGATTCGCCGTCCGGGGGGCCGGAGGGGCCGGGCAGACCGGGAGGACGGGTGATGCCGGCGGCACCGCCGGGGGAGTGGTGGCTCCTGTCGGGGACCGGCGCCGGATCGGCCGGAGCGGTGCTGAACCGGGGCAGGGCGTAGGGGTGCTGCTCGGCCAGCCAGCGGATCATCTGCTCGCGGACCTCCACCCGTACCGTCCAGATGTCGCCCGCGTCCTTGGCCGTCACGAGGGCCCGCACGTGCATGCTGCTGGGCGTGGTGTCCGTGACGGTCAGGTTGTAGGCGCGGCCGTCCCAGGCCGGGCACTCGCGCAGGATGTCGCGCAGTCGCTCGCGCATCGCGTCCAGCGGGGCCCGGTGGTCGAGGTGCCAGTGGACCGTGCCGGTCATCTGCGGGCTGTCCCGGGACCAGTTCTCGAACGGCTTGGAGGTGAAGTACGACACCGGCATGGTGATCCGGCGCTCGTCCCACGTGTTCACGGTGAGGAAGGTCAGGGTGATCTCCTCGACCGTGCCCCACTCGCCGTCCACCACGACCGTGTCGCCGATGCGCACCATGTCGCCGAAGGCGATCTGCAGCCCGGCGAAGAGGTTGCTGAGCGTGGACTGGGCGGCGACACCGGCGACGATGCCGAGGATGCCCGCCGAGGCCAGCAGTGAGGCACCGGCCGCGCGCATGGCGGGGAAGGTCAGCAGCATCGCGGCCGCCGCCACCACTCCGACGATCGCCGAGACGACCCGCCGGATCAGCGTCACCTGGGTGCGCACCCGGCGGACCCTGGCCGGGTCGCGTTCACGGTGGACGTTGGCGTACCGGGTGTACGAGGTCTCGACGACGGCCGCCGCGATCCGGATCACCAGCCAGGCGACCGACCCGATCAGCACCAGCGTCAGCACCCGCTCGACGGTGGCCCGGTTGTCCTCGAACAGCTTCGCCTCGCTGAACGAACCTCTCAGCAGGGCCGCGCAGATGAGCAGCTGGTAGGGGATGCGGCCGCGCCGGAGCAGCCCCCACATGGGGGTCTCGGGGTGCCGGGCGTCGGCCTTGCGCAGCAGTCGGTCGGTGGCATAGCCGAGCATCAGGGTGAGCACGACCGAGCCGCCGAACACGATCAAGGGGCGGAGCACGTCTTCCATGTCCTCGAACCTAACCGGCCTCGGACGGAGTGAACATGTGACATCCGCTGCGTCGTGGGTACGGCCCGTGCCGCGGTCCGGCACACCGGCGGACACCTGCCGTCGTACCCGGCTGGCACCATGGGCGTCATGAACATCATGCTGTTTCACTCGACCTACGGCCCGCGGCCCGCGGTGTCCGCGGCCGCGGACCGGCTGCGTGCCGCCGGACACGAGGTGTGGACGCCCGACCTCTTCGAGGGCCGTACGTTCGACACGGTCGAGGAGGGCATGGCCCACCAGGAGTCCATCGGCAGGGACGAGTTGCTCAGGCGGGCCGTGCTCGCCGCCGCGCCCTACTCGGAACGGGGGCTGGTGTACGCCGGGTTCTCCTTCGGCGCCTCCGTCGCCCAGACGCTGGCCCTCGGCGACGGCAGGGCCCGCGGGCTGCTGCTCCTGCACGGCACCTCGGACATCGCGGCGAACGCGACGGTGGACGGCCTGCCGGTGCAGCTCCACGTCGCCGAGCCGGACCCGTTCGAGACCGACGACTGGCTGAGCGCCTGGTACCTGCAGATGGGCCGCGCCGGAGCCGACGTCGAGGTGTACCGGTACGCCGGGGCGGGCCACCTCTACACCGACCCCGACCTGCCGGACCACGACGAGGAGGCCGCCGAGGCCACCTGGCGGGTGGCACTCGGCTTCCTCGGGACGCTGGAGAACGACTGACGAGGACGACCGCCCGAGGTCAGACCGGGCCGTCGGCGCGCTCGACCTGCTGGGTGCCGTCGAGCGTCCGGTAGGAGCGCGCCCACCGGGACGTGGCGGCCGGGTCGGTGCGGCTGGAGATCACGTAGTAGTCCATCTGCGCCCGCGTGGACGTGATGTCCAGCACGCCGTAGCCGTGGCGGTCGGTGTCGACCCACCGGACGTGCCGGTTGGTGGCCCTGATCAGCGGGGAGGCGATCGTGGTGACGGTGCCCTCGGGGACGGCGACGGCGTCGTCGAGGTTGTCCGAGGTGACCGAGGTCACGACGAACTCGGCGGCCGCCGAGCCGGAAGCCGGGTACGTGCCCGCGTTCACCGGCACGTCGTTGGCCCACGCCATGTGGATGTCGCCGGTGAGGAAGACCGTGTTGCGGATCGCGTGCGTCCGCAGGTGGGCGAGGAGTTCCCGGCGGTCGTCGGTGTAGCCGTCCCACTGGTCGGTGTTGAGGGCCAGGCCCTCCTGCGGCAGGCCGAGCAGCTTGGCGACCGGCTTCAGCAGACCGGCGGGGAGCGCGCCGAGCGCGAGCGGCGAGATCATCACCGAGGTGCCGACCAGCCGCCAGGTGGTGTCGGACGCCGACAGCCCCGACTTCAGCCAGTCGAGCTGGGCGCGGCCGGTGAGCGTACGGTCCGGGTCGTCGACGTCTCCGTCGCCGACGGAGACCTGCTGGGAGCGGAAGGAACGCAGGTCCAGCAGCGAGAGGTCGGCGAGCCTGCCGAAGCGCAGCCGCCGGTAGGTGGTGCCGGTGATCGCGGGACGTACCGGCATCCACTCGAAGTAGGCGCGCTTGGCGGCGGCCTGACGCGCGGACCAGGTGCCCTCCTCGCCCTCGGTGTGGTTCTCGGCGCCGCCGGACCAGGTGTCGTTGGCGATCTCGTGGTCGTCCCAGATCGCGATGACCGGCGCCTCGGCGTGCAGCGCCTGGAGGTCGGGGTCGGTCCTGTACGTGGCGTGCCGGACGCGGTAGTCGGCGAGGGAGACGATCTCGTGGGCGGGCGCGTGCGCGCGGACGGTCCTGCCGCGCGTGCCGTACGCGCCGGAGGCGTACTCGTAGATGTAGTCGCCGAGGTGCAGCCAGGCGTCGAGGTCGCCGCGGGCCGCGAGGTGGCGGTACGCCGAGAAGTGCCCGGCCTCGTAGTTGGAGCAGGAGACCACACCGAAGCGCAGACCGGTCACGGCGGCGTCGGCGGCCGGGGCGGTGCGGGTGCGGCCGACGGGGGAGTCGGTGCCGCCGGCGGAGAAGCGGAACCAGTAGTCGGTGGCCGGCGCGAGGCCGCGGATGTCGGCCTTGACGGTGTGGTCGGTGGCCGCGGTGGCGCGGGCGGAGCCCTTCGCGACGACGGTGGTGAACGCCTTGTCCCGGGCGACGCTCCAGACGACCTCGGTGTCGGGGCCGATTCCCGAGCCGGGTATCGCCTCCGCCGTCGGCGTCACGCGTGTCCACAGCAGGACGCCGTCCGGCAGCGGGTCGCCGGAGGCGACACCGTGCAGGAAGACGGGGGCCGCGGCGGTGGCGGCGCGGGCGGGCGGCACGGCGGTGAGCGGTGCGGCGAGGACCGCGCTCGCGGCGGCCGCCTTGACGACCGACCGGCGGCGGGGGGACGGGACGCCGGTGTCCGCGGTGACGGGGGCCGCGGTGGCGTCGGCCGGGGCGGGTGCGGTGCTCTCGGATGATCCGTGTCGAGTGGTCACAGCCGATCAGGCTACTGATCGGTACATGCCAGAGCGGGCGAACTCGCCAAAGTTCGCCCGCTCTTCGGCGTGCGGTCGGCCGGCCGTGATCCCACCCCGGCCGCGCGCCCCTGGATCCGGGGATCAGGCCTTGAGCGCCTTGTCGATCGCCGCGGTGAACTCGGCGACCGTCATCGGCGCGTTCTGCCCGTCGGAACCGGTCAGCTTCTCGCCGTCCATCTTCAGCGTGGGCGTGCCCTGGACGTCGCTGCTGTCGAACCTGTCGGACATCTCCAGCGCCCACCTGTCGTAGGTGCCGCCCTCCACGGCCGCCCGGAACTCCTTGTTGCCCTTCAGCTCCTCGACGGAGTTCGCCACCTCGATCAGGTAGGAGTCGTCCTTGAACTTGTCCTCGCTCTCCTCGGGGTGGAACTCGGCCGAGTACAGCGCGGCCTTGTAGTGGAGGAACGCCTCCGGGCCGACGTCCAGCGCGGCGCCCAGGGCGCTCAGGGCGTTCCTGGAGCCCTCGCCGGTCAGGTTGCGGTCGAGGAACGAGGCGCCGATGAACTGGACCTTGTACTTGCCGTCCGCGACGTCCTTGTCGATCGTCCCGCCGACGGTCTGCTCGAACGAGGCGCAGATCGGGCAGCGCGGGTCCTCGTACAGCTCCAGGGTCTTCTTCGCGGTGTCCTTGCCGATGACGACGGTGGTGCCGTTCTCACCGCTGGTGTTGGCCGGCTTGACGAGCTTCGCGTCGGCGGCGGCCTCCCACGCGCCGGGCTTGTTGGCCTGGACGACGGCGTAGCCGATGCCGGCGGCTATCGCGAGGACGCCGACGACCGAACCGGCGACGATCAGCTGACGCTTGACCTTGGCCTTCTTGGCCTCACGCTCGCGCTCGACGCGCAGACGCTCACGGGCCGCCGTCTTCGCCGCCTGGCTGTTCCGCTTGCTCATGGTGATGCTCTCCACTGGGGACGCGCACAGGGTGTGCGGGATGTGTACGGGGGGGGGACTACCGGTGCTCGGCACGGCGCCGACGCCGGAGGGCTCGGCCGGAGGGCTCAGCCGTCTCAGGCGAGGGCGGTGGAGCACGGCGGTCCACGCCGTCCCAGGAAGTGCACGAGAATCCGGTCCACGGCCGTGGTGGTCCGGTGGCCCGGACGGGCCGGCCGGCGGACCTCCGGGGCGCGGCGCACGGCCACGGCGGAGACCGCGAGCAGAAGCGGCCGGAACGTGGTCGCCGTCACCGCGCCCAGCAGCTGAGCCAGCGCCCGCTCGCCGCGGTGCAGCCAGGCGGCGGCGAACAGCCCGACGCCGATGTGCGCGCCGAGCAGCAGCCACGCGGTGGCCGGGTCGGCCTGGGCGAGCACCCCGGCGAACCGGTCGCCCCCGTGGGCCGCGGTGCCGGCCACCCGTGTCAGCGGGGTGCCCACGCCCATGCCGTCGCCGCACAGCACGTCGAAGCCGACCGAGCGCAGCGGGCCCGCGACCGGGCCGCCCATCCGGCCGTAACAGACGTGCTGGCCGGTGGTGAAGACGGTGTCGGCGGCCAGCTCCAGGGGGATCAGCAGGGCGGCGATCCGCCCGAAGGAGCGCTGCCGGCCCGCGAGCGCGTACGCCAGGACGAACACGGCGACGCCGATCACCGCCACCGTGCTCAACGGCAGGGGAGCCCCGGACAGCAGCACGTGCGACGCGGTGCTGAGGGACACGACCACGGTCGTGAACAGCGCCGCGCGTACGGCTCTGAGCGGGGTTCCGGATATGTCCATGGTGGGGCCGAGTCTGTCATGCGCTCCGGTAAGGGATCCCTAAAGGGTTCCGGTTGGCGGGATTTCCCCGCCGGGGCCCTCCCCTGTCGGGAGCTCCCCGGGCGGCGGGAAGGTCACAGTCCGGGGATCCCGCCGTTGCGGAACAGGTCCAGGAAGATCTGGTGGTCGCCACGCGCACGGGCGCCGTAGCTGTGCGCGAAGTCGACCAGCAGGGGCTCGAGCCCGTCCTCGTCGGCCGCGATCGCCGCGTCGATGGCACGCTCGGTGGAGAACGGCACCAAAGACTCGCCGGAGGTGTCGTCCGCCGCCGCGTGCATCGTGGCCGTGGCCCGGCCGAGGTCGGCGACGACCTGGGCGATCTCGTCGGGCTCGTCGATGTCGCCCCAGTCGAGATCCACCGCGTACGGCGAGACCTCCGCGACCAGCTGCCCCGTGCCGTCCAGCTCGGTCCAGCCCAGCCACGGGTCCGCGTGCGCCTGCAGGGCACGCCGGGAGATCACCGTGCGGTGGCCCTCGTGCCGGAAGTAGTCCCGGACCACCGGGTCGGTGATGTGCCGCGAGACGGCCGGGTGCTGCGCCTGCTTGATGTAGATCACCACGTCGTTCTCGAGGGCGTCGCTGTGCCCCTCCAGCAGGATGTTGTACGACGGCAGGCCGGCCGAGCCGATGCCGATGCCCCGGCGGCCCACGACGTCCTTCACCCGGTAGGAGTCGGGACGGGCCAGCGAGGCGTCCGGCAGCGTCTCCAGGTAGCCGTCGAAGGCGGCGAGGACCTTGTAGCGGGTGGCGGCGTCGAGCTCGACCGCACCGCCACCCGGGGCGAAGCGGCGCTCGAAGTCGCGGATGACGGTCATCGAGTCCAGCAGCCCGAACCGGGTCAGCGAGCGGGCGTCGCGCAGCGCGTCGAGCAGCGGGCCCTGCGCGGTGTCCAGGGTGAACGGCGGCACCTCCTCGCTCTTCGCGCCGGTCGCCAGCGCGTGGATCCGCTCCCGGTACGCGGCCGTGTAGATCCGCACCAGTTCGGTGATCTGCTCGTCGCTGAGCGCCTTCGCGTGGCCGATCAGCGCCATGGAGGCGGCGAAGCGCTTGAGGTCCCAGGTGAAGGGGCCGACGTAGGCCTCGTCGAAGTCGTTGACGTTGAAGACCAGACGGCCGTGGGAGTCCATGTACGTGCCGAAGTTCTCCGCGTGCAGATCGCCGTGGATCCACACCCGGGACGTCCGCTCGTCCAGGTAGGGGCCGCTGTACGTCCTCCCGTCGTCCCGCCCGGTGTTCCCGGCGTCCAGATCGTGGTAGAAGAGGCACGCCGTGCCCCGGTAGAACGCGAACGCCGAGGCCGCCATCTTCCGGAACTTCACGCGGAAGGCGGCGGGGTCGGCGGCCAGGAGCTCGCCGAAGGCGGTGTCGAGGACGGCGAGGATCTCCTCGCCGCGGTGCTCGTCGTCGAGCTGCGGGACCGACATCGCTGGGTGCCTCCTGGTACGGGATGTTCCGGGGACGGCCGATCCGCCCTCCGTCCAACGCGCGACGCGTCACGTGAGTGCCCGCACCACATGCCCGAAGGTACGTCCGGGGAGCCCTAGGGTGTCAGTGCCGGGGCATAGACTTCGACGCTGTCCCCGGACTGTCGGCAGGCGGTCCGAAGCCCGTCGCCGAGCGTTCTCCCTGGAGGCCGAACCGTGTCGAAGACGCCGTTCACGCACCTGCACGTCCACACCCAGTACTCGCTGCTGGACGGTGCCGCGCGGCTCAAGGACATGTTCAACGCCTGCAACGAGATGGGCATGAGCCACATCGCCATGTCCGACCACGGCAACCTGCACGGCGCGTACGACTTCTTCCACAGCGCGCAGAAGGCGGGGGTCACCCCGATCATCGGGATCGAGGCCTATGTCGCGCCCGAGTCGCGGCGCACCAAGCGCAAGATCCAGTGGGGCCAGCCGCACCAGAAGCGGGACGACGTCTCCGGTTCCGGCGGTTACACCCACAAGACGATCTGGGCGGTCGACCGGACGGGCCTGCACAACCTCTTCCGGCTCTCCTCCGACGCGTACGCCGAGGGCTGGCTGCAGAAGTGGCCGCGGATGGACAAGGAGACCATCGCCCAGTGGTCCACCGGGCTGGTCGCCTCCACCGGCTGCCCCTCCGGCGAGGTCCAGACCCGGCTGCGCCTCGGCCACTTCGACGAGGCGCTCAAGGCGGCCGCCGACTACCAGGACATCTTCGGCAAGGACCGGTACTTCCTGGAGCTGATGGACCACGGCATCGAGATCGAGCACCGGGTCCGCGACGGCCTGCTGGAGATCGGCAAGAAGCTCGGCATCCCGCCCCTGGTCACCAACGACTCGCACTACACGTACGCGAACGAGGCGACCGCGCACGACGCGCTGCTGTGCATCCAGACCGGCAAGAACCTCTCCGACCCCGACCGTTTCCGGTTCGACGGCACCGGCTACTACCTCAAGTCCACCGACGAGATGTACGCCATCGACTCCTCCGACGCCTGGCAACAGGGCTGTGCCAACACCAGGCTGATCGCCGAGATGGTCGACACCACGGGCATGTTCGAGAAGCGCGACCTCATGCCCAAGTTCGACATCCCCGAGGGGTACACCGAGGTCAGCTGGTTCCGTGAGGAGACCCTGCGCGGCATGCACCGCCGCTTCCCGGACGGCATCCCGGACGACCGCATGAAGCAGGTCGAGTACGAGATGGACACCATCATCTCGATGGGCTTCCCCGGGTACTTCCTCGTCGTCGCCGACTTCATCATGTGGGCCAAGAAGCAGGGCATCGCGGTCGGCCCCGGCCGGGGCTCCGCGGCCGGCTCGATCGTCGCGTACGCGATGGGCATCACCGACCTCGACCCGATCCCGCACGGTCTGATCTTCGAGCGGTTCCTCAACCCCGAGCGCGTCTCCATGCCCGACGTCGACATCGACTTCGACGAGCGCAGGCGCGTCGAGGTGATCCGGTACGTCACCGAGAAGTACGGCGCCGACAAGGTCGCCATGATCGGCACCTACGGCAAGATCAAGGCGAAGAACGCCATCAAGGACTCCGCGCGCGTGCTGGGCTACCCGTACGCCATGGGCGACCGGCTCACCAAGGCCATGCCCGCCGACGTCCTCGGCAAGGGCATCGACCTCGACGGCATCACCAACCCCTCGCACCCGCGCTACAACGAGGCCGGCGAGATCCGCGCGATGTACGAGAACGAGCCGGACGTGAAGAAGGTCATCGACACCGCCAAGGGCGTCGAGGGCCTCGTGAGGCAGATGGGCGTGCACGCGGCCGGCGTGATCATGTCCAGCGAACCCATCGTCGACCACGCCCCGATCTGGGTGCGGCACACCGACGGCGTGACCATCACGCAGTGGGACTACCCGCAGTGCGAGTCGCTCGGCCTCCTGAAGATGGACTTCCTGGGCCTGCGCAACCTCACGATCATGGACGACGCCATCAAGATGGTGAAGGCCAACAAGGGCATCGACCTGGAGATGCTCGCCCTCCCGCTGGACGACCCCAAGACCTTCGAACTGCTCTGCCGCGGCGACACCCTCGGCGTCTTCCAGTTCGACGGCGGCCCGATGCGCTCGCTGCTCCGCCAGATGCAGCCCGACAACTTCGAGGACATCTCCGCCGTCTCGGCCCTCTACCGGCCGGGCCCGATGGGCATGAACTCGCACATCAACTACGCGGAGCGCAAGAACGGCCGCCAGGAGATCACCCCGATCCACAAGGAGCTGGAGGAGCCGCTCCAGGAGGTGCTGTCGGTCACCTACGGCCTGATCGTCTACCAGGAGCAGGTGCAGAAGGCCGCCCAGATCATCGCCGGCTACTCGCTGGGCGAGGCCGACATCCTGCGCCGCGTGATGGGCAAGAAGAAGCCCGAGGAACTGGCGAAGAACTTCGTCCTCTTCCAGGAGGGCGCCCGCAAGAACGGCTACAGCGACGAGGCGATCCAGGCCCTGTGGGACGTGCTGGTCCCCTTCGCCGGCTACGCCTTCAACAAGGCCCACTCCGCCGCGTACGGACTCGTGTCGTACTGGACCGGATATCTGAAGGCGAACTACCCGGCCGAGTACATGGCCGCGCTGCTCACCTCGGTCAAGGACGACAAGGACAAGTCGGCCGTCTACCTCAACGAGTGCCGCCGCATGGGCATCAAGGTGCTCCCGCCGAACGTCAACGAGTCCGAGTCGAACTTCGCCGCACAGGGCGACGACGTGATCCTCTTCGGCCTGTCCGCGGTCCGCAACGTCGGCACCAACGTCGTCGAGTCGATCATCAAGTCCCGCAAGGCCAAGGGGAAGTACGCCTCCTTCCCGGACTACCTCGACAAGGTCGAGGCCGTCGTCTGCAACAAGCGCACCACGGAGTCGCTGATCAAGGCGGGCGCCTTCGACTCCATGGGGCACACCCGCAAGGGCCTCACCGCCCAGTACGAGCCGATGATCGACAACGTGGTCGCGGTCAAGCGCAAGGAGGCCGAGGGACAGTTCGACCTCTTCGGCGGCATGGGCGAGCAGGAGACCGCCGAGCCCGGCTTCGGCCTCGACGTCACCTTCGCCGACGACGAGTGGGACAAGACCTATTTGCTCGCGCAGGAACGGGAGATGCTCGGGCTCTACGTCTCCGACCACCCGCTGTTCGGGCTGGAGCACGTCCTGTCGGACAAGGCCGACGCGGGCATCTCCCAGCTCACCGGCGGCGACTTCGGCGACGGCGCGGTCGTCACCATCGGTGGCATCATCTCCGGCCTCCAGCGCAAGATGACCAAGCAGGGCAACGCCTGGGCGATCGCCACTGTGGAGGACCTGGCCGGTTCCCTCGAGTGCATGTTCTTCCCCGCGACCTACCAACTCGTCTCGACCCAACTCGTCGAGGACGCCGTGGTCTTCGTCAAGGGGCGGCTCGACAAGCGTGAGGACGTGCCGCGCCTGGTCGCCATGGAACTCCAGGTGCCCGACCTGTCCAACGCGGGCACCAACGCGCCCGTCGTGCTCACCATCCCGGCGACCAGGGTCACCCCGCCGATGGTCAGCCGCCTCGGCGAGATCCTCGGCCACCACAAGGGCGACAGCGAGGTCCGCATCAGGCTCCAGGGGCCCACGAAGACGACGGTGCTGCGTCTGGACCGGCACCGGGTGAAGCCGGACCCCGCCCTGTTCGGCGACCTCAAGGTCCTCCTCGGCCCGTCCTGCCTGGCGGGCTAGGGCCCGTCCGGCCCGGCCGGCCGGTGCGGACGGAACCGACGGCCAAGAGGGGTGTGCCCGGTGACGGGCACACCCCTGCGCATATGCCGTGTGTGGTGACTCAAGAGCCCGCCGCGTGGGCGTCAGTTGTGGCCGAAACGCTTTTCCCTGCCCTTGCGGGCGACGTCTCCGGGAGTGATCTGCGGGCCGTGCTGCTCGGCCTGCGGCTCGGCGGAGGGATGCCGCACCGTCTGCTGGGCGCGTGCGGTCTGCGGCTGCTTCCGTTCGCGGTTCTTGTTCTTGGCCATGGTGATGCCTCCTGAGGGGAGCTAGGTGCCAGGACCGGGATCAGACTCACATGGCGGAACATCCTCCGCATGTCGGACAATTACCCTGTGTGACAAGGTGGGTCGGCGAAGGAAGTGTGGAAACGCCACGCCGAAGATCGAGTTCGGGCCGTTAACCCCGGCGCGGTCGGGCAGACTCGAAGCAAGCCCGAAGCAAACCTCCCGGAAAGAGGGTGGAACGCGTGGACCGCTGCATCGTCCTGGTGGACGCCGGGTATCTGCTGGGGGCCGCCGCCAGTCTCCTCGCCGGGGAGCCCTCGCGGTCCCGGATCACCGTCGATCACGCCGCCCTCGTCCAAGGGCTGCGCGAACGCGCCGAGTCCGACACGAGCCGGCCCCTGCTGCGCATCTACTGGTTCGACGGCGCCCCCGACCGGGTGCCGCAGCCCGAACACCGCCGGCTGCGGGTGATGCCCAGGGTCACCGTCCGGCTGGGTGCTCTGACCCGCAGTGACGGGCGCTGGGCGCAGAAGGGCGTCGACGCCGCCATGCACGCCGAGTTGACCGAGCTGGCCCGCAACCGCGCCTGCTCCGACATCGTCCTGGTCACCGGCGACGGTGATCTGCTGCCCGGCATGATGGCGGCGAAGGAGCACGGCGTCGCCGTCCACCTGTGGGCCGTCCAGGCCGCCGACGGCGACTACAACCAGTCCGAGGACCTGGTCGCCGAGGCCGACGAACGCCGGGTGCTGGACCGTGCCTGGATCACCCAGGCGGTGCGGGCCAAGGACTACTCCGGGGCGTGCGCCCCGCCTCCCACGGCCCGTCCCGAGATCGCCGCCATCCTCTCCGCCCCCCTGCCGGAATCCGCGCACGCCCCGCAGGAGGAGCCGGACGCGCACGAGCCGCCGCACCCGGCCGGTACCGGGCACAACGGCACCGGTGACCGGGCCCCCGCCGCCAAGGGCGTACCCACCCCCAAGGACCTGGCGGCCCTGCGCGGCCCCGGTGCCGCGCACACCCAGCCCCACCCGCCGCCCTCCGCCACCCTGCGCTGGTCCTCCGACAAGGGCTGGGTCGAGCGGTCCGTCGCCGAGCCCCCCGAGGCCGCCTCGATGCCGACGCTCGCCCAGCTGACCACGGCGGAGCAGCGGTGGGCCGACCGCGAGGAGGACATCACCACGGTCGGCGGAGACCCCTTCGAGGTGGGGCAGGTCTTCGCCCGCCGCTGGGTGGAGCGGCTGGGGGAGGCGGGCGGCGTCCAGAAGCTCTCCGGCATGTACCCCCGCATCCCGCACCGCGTCGACGGCGAGCTGCTGCGCTACGCCGCCCGCTTCGGCCTGCTCGCCCACAAGGACGACCAGATCGACGAACGCGACCGGTACGCCATCCGTGCGGGCTTCTGGCGCGAGCTGGACGTACGCACGGGGACGGAACGCGCCCCGGCCGGGGAGTGACCCGGCACCCGGACAGGTGCCGTGCGGCGGGTTCGTCGTCCTGCCGGGGGACGCGGGGCGGCCGGTCGACCCGGGAGCGAAGCGGGGGCGCGGACCCCGTAGGCTCGTCCCTTGTGAGTACGCGCGCGGTACAGGCATTCCGGCACGATGGTGACATCGTGTGCGCGGTGCGCGGGCTGACCAAGACCTATCCGGCGGCCCGCGGACGCCGCGGCGTGCCGGCGACCCCCGAGGTCCGGGCCACCGACGACGTCGCCCTCGACGTCCGGCGCGGCGAGATCTTCGGACTGCTCGGGCCGAACGGTGCCGGCAAGTCCACCCTCGTCCGCCAGATCACCGGGCTGATGCGGCCCGACCGCGGCAGCGTCCGGATCCTCGGCCACGACATCGTGCGCCACCCCGAGCGGGCCGCGAGGATCCTCGCCTACCTCGGGCAGGAGTCCACCGCCCTCGACGAGCTGACCGTGTCCCTCGCCGTCGAGACCACCGCGCGGCTGCGCGGCCTCGACGGGAAACGGGCGTGCGTGGAGCGCGACGACGTCCTCGACGAACTCGGGCTCACCCCGATCGCCGCGCGCCCTCTCAAGAAGCTGTCCGGCGGCCAGCGCCGACTGGCCTGCTTCGCCACCTCGCTGGTCGGCGAGCGGCCCCTGCTGGTGCTCGACGAACCCACCGCCGGCATGGACCCGGTGGCGCGGCGCGCCGTATGGGCCGCCGTCGACCGGCGCCGGGCCGAGCAGGGCAGCACCGTACTGCTGGTCACCCACAACGTCATCGAGGCCGAGACCGTCCTCGACCGGGTCGCCGTCCTCGACCGGGGCCGGGTGATCGCCTGCGACAGCCCGTCCGGGCTGAAGGAGCGGGTCGCGGGCGAGGTCCGGGTCGACCTGGTGTGGCGCGAGGCGGCCCCGCTGCACGTGCCGGAGGTCGCCGCGCTCCAGGACCGGGCCGTCGAGTCCGGCCGCCGCTGGACGCTGCGGCTCGGACCGGAGGAGGCCCGTGCCGTCGTCGCCACCGTCACCGGCGGCGCCGCCTTCGCCGCCCTGGACGACTTCACGCTCACCACGCCCAGTCTGGAGGACGTGTACCTGGCGCTGGGCGGTGCCGTGCTGCAGGGGCTGGTGAAGGCGTGAGTGACGGGCCCCCGAGCACACCGGGCGCCGCATCCGTACGGAACAGGACGACCGCCGGAGTGGATCCGGGCGAACCTCCGAGCGAAGGGGAGCAGCGCGACGTGAGTGTCGTACCCGCCGATGTCCTGCCGGGCGCCGTCCTGGCCGGGGAGGAGACCGCGCCGGAACCGGCCGTGCTCGGGCCCCGGGCGCGGCTGTGGCCGTCGCTGGCGGCCGTGTACCGGGCGCAGCTCTCCCGGGCGCGGGTGGCACGGATTCCGCTGCTGTTCGTGGCGACCTTCCAGTCCGTCGGGATCATGATCCTGATGCGGGGGGTCGTGGACGGCGGCGCCGAGGCGCGGGCGGTGGTGGCCGGGTCGGCCGTCCTGGTCGTCGCCTTCGTCGCGCTCAACCTCCTCGCGCAGTACTTCGGGCAGCTGCGGGCCGGCGGCGGACTCGACCACTACGCGACGCTGCCGGTGCCGCCGGCCGCGGTGGTGCTGGGCGCTGCCGGTGCCTACGCCTCGTTCACCGTGCCGGGGACCGTGGTGACGGCGGCCTTCGGGTGCGTGCTGTTCGGGCTGCCGATGGCGCATCTGTGGGTGCTGGTCGCGGTGATCCCGCTCTCGGGTGCCGCGCTCGCCGGGCTGGGGGCCGCCCTGGGACTGCTCGCGCCGCGGCCCGAGTTCGCCACGCTGCTCGGCCAGCTGGGCATGTCGGCGGCGCTGCTGCTGGGCGTGCTGCCGGCGGAGCGGCTGCCGGAGGCGGTGCGTGTGGTCCGGGACCTGCTGCCGTCGACGTACGGTGTCGAGGCCCTCGCGCGGACCTTCGCCCCGCACCCCGACTGGGCGCTGGTCCTCGGCGATCTCGCGGTGTGCGGGGCGGTCGGCGTGCTCTCGCTGGCCGTGGCGACCTGGGCGTACCGCAGGGCCGCCGTCCGCTGACCCGCCGGGAGATCCTCCGGTCTCCTGTCCGGTGCCACGCCGCACAGCCGGGCCTGGCACGATGTCAGGGTGAGCGCACCCCTGACCCCACCACCGCCTCCGCACGAACACTCCCCGCACGGCGGGTGGCAGCCGCCGTCCGCCGGGCAGGTGGCCGCCGCCTCCGCGGACGGGGCCGTCCCGGACGACACGGTCGCCGGGCCCGTCGGGCACGGGGGGCGGGCAGGGCGGTACGGCTGGTACGCGCAGGACGGCCCCGGCATGAAGAGGGAGCTGACCGAGGCCGCCGTCGTCATGGTGGCGTTGGCGCTCTGCGGGGTGCTGTTCGGGGTGCTGTGGTGGTGGCTGGCGCCGCGCGTCCCGCTGGTGGGCGACCTCGCGGGCGACAACTGGGTCGTCTACCTCAAGGACACCGAGGGCGAGCAGGCCATCGGCGTGGACGGGACGTTCACACTGCTCGCGCTGGCCTTCGGCGCGGTGAGCGCGCTCGCCGTGTTCCTCGTGCGCCGGAGCGGGGGAGTGCCGCTGGTGGTGGCGCTCGGGGTCGGCGGGCTGCTCGGGTCGCTGCTCGCGTGGCGGCTCGGAGTGTGGCTCGGGCCTGCGCAGGACGTCGTCGCCCACGCGAGGGACGTGGGCAAGGGCGTGACGTTCGACGCCCCGCTGAAGCTGAGCGCCAAGGGGGCGCTGCTGGCCTGGCCGTTCGCCGGGCTGGTCGTCCATCTGGGCCTGATCGCGCTGTTCGGCCCCCGCGACCCCGCCCCCTGCCCACCGGCCGACCCACACGTCCCGCAGCCGCCGCACGACGGATTCCCGAAGGCGTAGGGCCCGCCTGCCCGCCTGCCCGCCTGCCCGGCGGACAGGGCCTACGGCCCGGTCGCGGTGTCGGGCCGGGCGTCTGCCGTGGTGCGCGCGGCCCCTTCCTGGTGCGCCACCTGCGTTCGCGTGTTCCCTGCGGTACGCCTCATCCGGTCCACCGGAGAAGCGGGGCCCGTCCAGGGGCCGTCAGCCGCTGCCGGGGAGCGTGCACGAGGTCGGTCGAACTCGATCGTGCGAGGGCCGGCTTCCGGGCTTGCGGGCCCCCGGACGTGCGGCGTCGTGGGCCGTCCGGGTCAACGTGACCGTGTGGTCCGGGACCCCCGGGCAGGACGTCGGCGAGCGGGCCCCTGCTCCACCGGAGCAGTGGTTCAGGGCCTCTCCGTCACCTCCGGCCGTACTCACGTGGCCGGGTCGCGCAGGCAGCCGGCCACCCTGGCCCGGACCGCGCACAGGATGCGTGGCGCCGCCACCCCGGGGCCGAGTACGCCGGGGGCCTGTGGGGCACCTCCCCACGCCCCGGGGGCGGTGGGGGAGCGTCCGGGGCCGTTCGGGGCGTGCGGCTGAGCGGATCCCTTCCTGCCCGGTCCGGAGGAACGGTCAGGTACGCCCGATGGGGGCGAGGACCGCTGAGGTCAGTCCGGCCAGATCGGTGGGGGAGAGCTCGACCTCCAGGCCGCGGCGGCCGGCCGACACGCAGATCGTCTCGTGCAGGCCGGCCGAGTCGTCCAGCACCGTACGCAGCTTCCTGCGCTGGCCGAGGGGTGAGATGCCGCCCCGGACATAGCCCGTGGTGCGTTCCGCGAGGGCGGGGTCGGCGATCGCGGCCCGTTTGCCGCCGACCGCCGCCGCCAGGCCCTTCAGGTCCAGCTGGCCCGCCACCGGGACCACCGCCACCGTCAGCGCGCCGTCGACGTCCGCCACCAGTGTCTTGAAGACCCGCTCGGGGGAGACCCCCATCGCCTCGGCCGCCTCCTCGCCGTACGACGGGTGGGAGGGGTCGTGGTCGTAGGAGTGGACCGTGAACGGCACCCCGGCCGCGGTGAGTGCCACCGTCGCGGGCGTGCCGCCCGACTGCTGCTGTTTCCTCGGCTTCTTCGCCATCCCGGCCCTGTTCCCGCCTCTTCGCTCGGTCCTCTTTCCGTCCGGCTTTCGTCCCGTTCCGGAAAGCCGTACGGCCGTACGTCAGTTCAGGTACGTCGGCCCGCGGGTCAGCTCCACCGCCGGCAGCGACGGCAGGTTACGGATGACGGCCGTCTCCGTGCGAAGGAGTTTCAGCTCGTCGCGGAGCCGGGAGGCCGTGTCCGGTGCCTGGAGCAGACGTTGCTTCGTCGGCGTGTCGAGCATCATCGCGGCGGCGACCAGGTAGGACAGCACCCCCGGTTCGTCCGGCAGTTCCGCGCCGGTCGCCAGCGACCGCTCCCGCGCCCCCGCCAGCCGCTTCTGGTACTGGCGGAAGGCCCGCAGCACCCCTTCGGCGAGCGCCCCCGCCTCTTCGCCGGGAGCCTCGAGCACCGGCTCCAGCTCGGCCGTCAGGAACGGCCCGGAGGCGTCGACCGACAGCAGCCGTGCCCGCGTCGTCCCGGTCGCCAGTACCTCGAAGGTGCCGTCGGCCCGCTCCCGGATCGTCGCCGCGTCGGCCACGCAGCCCACCTTGTGGAAGGACCGGAGCGGGTCGGTGCCGAAACCCGCCGCGGGACCCCGCTCGGGCACCGCCGTGGGGTCCGGCAGGCCGGGGGCGCTCGGGGCGACCTCGTGGCCGTCGCGGATCGTCACGACGGCGAACCGGCGCGGCCCGTCCTCCGGTTTCTTCAGAAGCTCGCGCATCATGGCGCGATAACGCTCCTCGAAGATGTTCAGCGGAAGCACGAGCCCGGGGAACAGCACCGAGTTCAGGGGGAAGAGCGGGAGCCGGGCGGTGGTCACGACGCAAAAGCCTAATGGTCGCCGAACCGGACCCGGCGGCCCCGTTCACTCCGTGGATGCCAGGAGCCCGCCGAAGAGGCCCCGGCGGGGCCGGCGGCCATCGCCTCGGACAGGCTCCGGCGCACCTCCAGGAACCGGCCGAGGGGATCCTCCGCTTCCCGGTCCCAGGGGGTGGAGGTGGCGTACGGGCCGGTGAGCCGCAGCTGCTCCAGGGCGTCCGGCCCGCGCTCCAGACGCAGCAGGACGTATGCCAGCAGGTTGCGCAGGCCGGCCGGCCGGGGGTGGGCTGCCGGAAGCCGGGCGGACAGGGCCAGAGCGCGGTCGGCCGCCGCGTCGAGCCGTTCGCGCGGCACCGCGGGGCCGCCGCCGTCGGTGAGGTACCCGAAGGCCGCCCGCAGCGGCAGGGCCTGCGTGAGCGAGCCGTCCGGCGCGTCCTGCGCGGCCCGGTCGGCGAAGTCGAAGCACACGAGGTGTGCGCCCTGCCAGGAGGACGACAGATAGCGCAGCGCCGCCACATGACAGCCGTGGTGGTGCGGGGCCCGGCGGACCGCGGCCTCCCACAGCTCCTGGAAGTACCGGTGCCCGGCACGGGCACCGCGGGCGTGGTCCAGAGCGAGCCGCCACGGCACCGGGTCGCGGTGGTCGGCCCGCGCGGCGGCCGTGATCAACGGGCTCACCTCGCGCAGCAGTTCGACGCGCACCGGTGAGTCCCAGGCGCGGTGCACCGCCCGCTGGGCCTCCACGAGCAGTCCGTCGGGGCTGTCCGGGTCGAGGGCGCGCCAGGTGTCCAGCCATTCGGGGCGCGAGCGGGCGAAGACGGCCAGCTTCCGCACGTACCGGTCGCGGAGCTCCCACGCCCCGCGGTGCCGGGTGGCGGCGAGCAGGCCGACGGCGGGCGCGGGGTCGCCGCCCGCGGCCCCGACCAGGACCGGTCCCAGCACCTCGTCGGGGGCGTCGAGCAGTACCTCGGTGTCCGGGGACAGCACGAGAGCGACGGGAAGGGCGGTGCCCGTCTTCTCTCGCACCCGGGACGCGCGGGTGAACGCCTGCAGCAGAGCCATGGTGTCAACCATTGAAAGACCGCAGGTCACAGCGACGCCAGACCCTTCACGGAAGTGACGGAAAGTTGTACGCCATCCGGTCAAGGCCGGGTAAAAAAGGGGGAGGGTCCTCCAGGGGGCCGGGGGCGGTCGCAGCAGGCCGAACGGCTGGTCGCATGCCGGGCAGAGGCCGGGCAGAGGCCGGCCGGGGCACGGGCCGGGGGCGGCGGAGGCCCGCTTCGGGATCCGGCCGGGGGCGGGCCCGGTGGTGTGCCGGGGTGGGGACCGGCCGGGTCCGGCCGTGTCGCCTGCCGGGGTCCGTGAGGCCGGACGGGGCCCGGTGGGTCCGTCAGCCGCGGCGCAGGGTCCGGGTCGCCCCCGCCGCCACCGTCGTGGCGAGGACCCAGCCGAGCAGGATCAGAGCGGCCGCGAGCCACTGCCAGCCGCCGCGCAGCTGCCAGAACCCCGCCTGGCCCAGGTCGATCACCGGCAGCAGCAGGTCAAGGGCGAAGAGGGGCGGGTTCCACACAGGATGCCCGTCGCTCTTGACCTGTGGATGGTGCGCGTGCGCGAACGCCAGCGAACCGCCCGCCCACAGCACCGCCATCCACACCGCGGCCCGCCCCGGCCGGTAGCCGTAGGCGACCGTCAAGTCCTGCGCGTAACCCCACAGCTTGGCCGCCAGGGGCAGGCTCTCGCGGCGGTGGCGCTGCTTGGCGAGCAGCACCTCGCGGGCCTCCTCCTCCTCGCCGCCCGCCCGCAGTACCGCGGCCAGCCGCTCGTACGGCTCCGGGGTGTACTCGGCGCTCGCCGCGGCCACCCACTCCAGCCGCCGGGCCAGCGGGAACGGCCCGCGCGGCACGAGGTTCTCGTAGACGAAGCCGCCCATGTGCAGCCGGCCGGGGCCCGGCCAGCTGTCCGCCCGGTCGATCAGGTTGACCACCCGCGCCCCCGACAGCGTCACTCTTCCGCGGGCCGGCCGCTCCCCGAGGAACCGCAGTTCCGGTGTCTGCACCCGGCGCAGCGACAGCTCCTGGTCGTCGGTCAGGGTGAACCGGGCCCGCTCGAAGTCGACCGCGTCCCCGAACCGCCCGTCGTCCAGCCGCACCCCGCCCTTGCACTCGAACCGCTGGATCCGCGTCCCGCGCGCCGGTGTCATCCCGCTGCGCGCCTGCGCGCCGACCCCGGCCGGCGTCAGGTACAGCGACCGCTCGACGGTCAGCTGCGGTGCGTTCAGCGCGAGCCGGGCGGACGGGTTCAGCAGCCGGGCCCCGCGCAGATTCACCGAGACGCCCACCGTCGCGCTGCGCAGGCTCAGCTCACCGTGCGACTCCAGCAGTTCCGCCTGGAGGTCCTGGCCGACGGTCATACCGTCCGCGGCGATCGACCGGCCGTTGCGGTCGCGGTGCACGACCGCCTGGTTGAGCAGCAGGTCCGTACCGATCCGGGCGTCGGTCAGCCGTATGCCTCCCAGGAACCGGCAGCGGGGCAGATGCAGATCGCCCTCGGTCTGCAGCCGGGCCGCCTCCAGCCGCGGCACCGAGCAGTCCACCATCCGCACCGTCGTGAAGCGGGCCTCCGGCAGCAGCACGTCCCGTTCGAAACGGCAGTCGCGCAGCTCCACGTACGGCGCCACCGTGCCGCCCGCGAGGTCCAGCGCACCGCTGATCAGCACCCCGACCAGCTTCAGCGAGGAGACCCGGCCGGCCAGGGCCGGCGGGCCGTCCAGCAGGAGCCAGCACACGATGCGGGCCCGGACCGTCCGCTCGGGCCCCCACGGATGCCCTCCATGCGGATCGTCGACGGCGGCGTCCCCGGTGCTCAGGTCGTACACGCTGCCGTTGCGGAAGGCCTGCCACATGCCGGCCTCCGCCGCCGTCAGGTCGTCCGGGACCTCGCCGGCGCGTCGTCCCTCCTCTTCGGTCACGGTCCTCCCCTCCCTCCCCAGGTACTCGTGGGTTCGTCATTTCGTACAACTCGTACGCGTACAACGGTTCATGCCCACTGGGTGACCCTTCGAACACAGAACGTAAGAAGGATCTCTTCGGTATGCACAATGGGTTACCAAGGGGGGTGCGTATCAGCCATTGGAACGCCCGCACGGTGCCCGGCGCGGGTCTGAGAGAATTGAGCACGTGATCTCCCGAATCGATCTGCGCGGCGACGCCCTCCCCGAGGGCCCCGCCCTGCGCGACCTGCTGCCCCGAGCCGACTTCGACGTCGCGGCCGCCCTCGAGAAGGTGCGGCCCATCTGCGAGGACGTGCACCATCGGGGCGACGCTGCGCTGATCGACTTCGCCGAGCGGTTCGACGGCGTGCGTCTGGAATCCGTCCGGGTCCCCGCCCAGGCGTTCACCGACGCGCTGGAGCGACTGGACCCGGCCGTCCGCGCGGCGCTGGAGGAGTCCATCCGCCGCGCCCGGCTCGTGCACCGCGCGCAGCGCCGTGAGTCCCACACCACCCAGGTCGTACCCGGAGGCACCGTCACCGAGAAATGGGTGCCGGTCGACCGGGTCGGCCTGTACGCGCCCGGCGGGCGCTCCGTCTACCCGTCCTCCGTGATCATGAACGCGGTCCCGGCCCAGGAGGCCGGCGTCGAGTCGATCGCCCTGGCCTCCCCGGCGCAGAAGGAGTTCGGCGGACTGCCGCACCCGACGATCCTCGCCGCGTGCGCCCTGCTCGGCGTCGACGAGGTGTACGCCGCGGGCGGCGCCACCGCCGTCGCCATGTTCGCGTACGGCACCGCGTCCTGCCCGCCCGCCACCATGGTCACCGGCCCCGGCAACATCTGGGTCGCCGCCGCGAAGCGCTACTTCACGGGCCGCATCGGCATCGACGCCGAGGCGGGGCCGACCGAGATCGCGATCCTCGCCGACGACACGGCCGACCCGGTGCACGTCGCCTCCGACCTGATCAGCCAGGCCGAGCACGACCCGCTGGCCGCCGCCGTCCTCGTCACCGACTCCGCCGATCTCGCGGACGCCGTGGAGAAGGAACTGACCCTCCAGGTCGCCGCCGCCCGGCACGTCGAGGACCGGATCGCCCCCGCCCTCGCCGGCCGCCAGTCCGCGATCGTCCTGGTCGACGGCCTCGACGAGGGCCTGCGCGTGGTCGATGCCTACGGTGCCGAGCACCTCGAGATCCAGACCGCCGACGCCGCCGCGCTCGCCGACCGGGTCCGCAACGCCGGCGCGATCTTCGTCGGCCCCTGGTCCCCGGTCTCCCTGGGCGACTACGCGGCCGGCTCCAACCACGTCCTGCCCACCGGCGGCTGCGCCTGCCACTCCTCGGGTCTGTCCGTCCAGTCCTTCCTGCGCGGCATCCACATCGTCGACTACACCGAGGACGCGCTGGCCGACGTCGCGCACCACGTGGTCACGCTCGCCGAGGCGGAGGACCTGCCCGCGCACGGCACGGCGATCAAGGTCCGTTTCGCCGGAGGCGAACAGGGCGAGTACCGCGCCGGAGGCGAACAGGGCGAGTACCGCGGCTGGAAGGCACCCGAGAGCAAGTGAACGCCATCAACGCCACCGACCCCACGGGCGTCACCGTCGACGACCTCCCCGTACGCGACGAACTGCGCGGCAAGTCCCCCTACGGCGCGCCCCAGCTCGACGTCCCCGTACGGCTGAACACCAACGAGAACCCCTACCCGCTGCCCGAACCGCTGGTCGAGCGGATCGCCGAGCGGGTCCGGGAGGCCGCCCGCCACCTCAACCGCTACCCCGACCGGGACGCGGTCGAGCTGCGCACCGGACTGGCCGCCTACCTGACGAAGACCGGCGGACATCCCGTCGCAGTGGAGAACGTCTGGGCCGCCAACGGCTCCAACGAGGTCATCCAGCAGCTGCTGCAGGCCTTCGGCGGCCCCGGCCGCACCGCGATCGGCTTCGAGCCCTCGTACTCGATGCACGGACTCATCGCACGGGGCACCGGCACCGGCTGGATCTCCGGCCCCCGGGGCGAGGACTTCACCATCGACCTGCCCGCCGCCGAGAAGGCGATCGCCGAGCACCGCCCGGACGTCGTCTTCGTCACCACCCCCAACAACCCCACCGGCACCGCGGTCCCCGCCGGGACCGTCCGCGCCCTGTACGAGGCCGCGCAGGCGGCGAGGCCGTCGATGGTGGTCGTGGACGAGGCGTACATCGAGTTCAGCCACGGCGACTCGCTGCTGCCGCTGCTCGAGGGCCGCCCGAACCTCGTCGTCTCCCGCACCATGTCGAAGGCGTTCGGCGCGGCGGGCCTGCGCCTCGGCTACCTCGCCGCGCACCCCGCCGTCGTGGAGGCCGTACAGCTCGTCCGTCTGCCCTACCACCTGTCCGCCGTCACCCAGGCGACCGCGCTGGCCGCCCTGGAACACACGGACACGCTGCTGAAGTACGTCGAACAGCTGAAGCGGGAGCGGGACCGCCTGGTCACCGAACTGCGCGCCCTCGGCTTCGACGTGACCGAGTCCGACGCGAACTTCGTCCAGTTCGGCACGTTCGCGGACGCCCACGTGGTCTGGCAGAAGATCCTCGACCGGGGCGTCCTGGTCCGGGACAACGGCGTGCCGGGACGGCTGCGGGTCTCCGCGGGCACCCCGGCCGAGAACGACGCGTTCCTCGACGCGGTCGGTGAACTGGTCAGCTACGTGGGGGCCGCCCCCACACCCCCGAAGGAGCAGAGCGCATGAGCCGCGTAGGACGCGTCCAGCGGACCACGAAGGAGACGTCGGTCCTCGTCGAGATCGATCTCGACGGCACGGGCAAGACGGAGATCTCCACCGGGGTCGGCTTCTACGACCACATGCTCGACCAGCTCGGCCGGCACGGTCTGTTCGACCTGACCGTGAAGACCGAGGGCGACCTGCACATCGACTCGCACCACACCATCGAGGACACCGCCCTGGCCCTCGGCGCCGCCTTCAAGCAGGCCCTCGGCGACAAGGTGGGCATCTACCGCTTCGGCAACTGCACGGTCCCGCTGGACGAGTCCCTCGCCCAGGTCACCGTCGACCTGTCCGGCCGCCCCTATCTCGTGCACACCGAGCCCGAGAAGATGGCGCCGATGATCGGCGAGTACGACACCACGATGACCCGGCACATCCTGGAGTCCTTCGTCGCCCAGGCCCAGGTCGCCCTGCACGTGCACGTGCCGTACGGGCGCAACGCGCACCACATCGTCGAGTGCCAGTTCAAGGCCCTCGCCCGAGCCCTGCGGTACGCGTCCGAGCGCGACCCGCGCGCGGCGGGCATCCTGCCCTCCACGAAGGGCGCCCTGTAGGCATGAACGGCCTGTCCACCGCACTGATCGTCGTCGGCCTGTTCTTCGTCGGCGGCGTCGTCTCGTTCACCAAGCAGAAGATGCCCAAGGGGGTGACCGCGGTGCTCGCCGCCGGCGCCGTGCTGTGTCTGACCGCGGGCGTCCTGCGGCTGGAGGTGTGACCGTGAGCACCACCAAGCGGGTCGTGGTCTTCGACTACGGCTTCGGCAACGTCCGCTCCGCCGAGCGCGCCCTCGCCCGCGCGGGCGCCGACGTGGAGATAACCCGTGACTTCGACACCGCCATGAACGCCGACGGGCTGCTGGTCCCCGGCGTCGGCGCCTTCGCCGCCTGCATGAAGGGCCTCAGGGAGGCGCGCGGCGACTGGATCATCGACCGCCGGCTGTCCGGCGGCCGGCCCGTCATGGGCATCTGCGTCGGCATGCAGATCCTGTTCGCCCGCGGCATCGAGCACGGCGTCGGGACCGAGGGCATGGACGAGTGGCCCGGGACGGTCTCGCCGCTCCAGGCCGACATCGTGCCCCACATGGGCTGGAACACCGTGGACGTGGCGGCCGGCTCCGAGCTCTTCGCCGGCCTGGACGCGGACGCCCGCTTCTACTTCGTGCACTCCTACGCCGTCCACGACTGGACCCTCCAGGTGGACAACCCGGTGATGCGGGCGCCCAAGGTCACCTGGTCCACCCACGGCGAACCGTTCGTCGCCGCCGTGGAGAACGGCACCCTGTGGGCGACACAGTTCCACCCCGAGAAGTCCGGCGACGCCGGAGCCCAGCTCCTCACCAACTGGATCGGAACCCTGTAGCGACATGGCCAAGCTCGAACTTCTCCCCGCCGTCGACGTCCGCGACGGCCAGGCCGTCCGCCTCGTGCACGGCGAGTCCGGCACCGAGACCTCCTACGGCTCCCCCCTCCAGGCCGCGCTCGCCTGGCAGCGCTCGGGCGCCCAGTGGCTGCACCTGGTCGACCTGGACGCCGCGTTCGGCACCGGCGACAACCGCGCGCTGATCGCCGAGGTCGCCGGCGCCATGGACATCAAGGTGGAACTGTCCGGCGGCATCCGCGACGACGACACCCTCGCCGCCGCCCTCGCCACCGGCTGCACCCGTGTCAACCTCGGCACCGCCGCCCTGGAGACCCCCGAGTGGGTCGCCAAGGTCATCGCCGAGCACGGCGACAGGATCGCCGTCGGTCTCGACGTGCGCGGCACCACGCTGCGCGGCCGCGGCTGGACGCGCGACGGCGGCGACCTCTACGAGACGCTGGAGCGCCTCAACAAGGAGGGCTGCGCCCGCTACGTCGTCACCGACATCGCCAAGGACGGCACCCTCCAGGGCCCCAACCTGGAGCTCCTGAAGAACGTCTGCGCCGCCACCGACCGCCCCGTCGTCGCCTCCGGCGGCGTGTCGTCGCTCGACGACCTGCGGGCCATCGCCGAGCTCGTCCCGCTCGGCGTCGAGGGCTCCATCGTCGGCAAGGCCCTGTACGCGAAGGCGTTCACCCTGGAAGAGGCCCTGGAGGCCACCTCGTGAAAAAGGACACAGCCCGATGACCCCCGAAGCCGTACGGCGCGTACGGGGCGACAGTCCCTGGGACGAGTCCTTCGGGTCCGCGCGCGCCGTCGCGGCGGGCGACCGCGTCCTGGTGGCCGGCACCACCGCGTTCAAGGGCGATGTCCTGTACGGGGAGGGCGACCCGTACGAACAGGCCAGGGCGGCCTTCGGCAGCGCCCTGGAGGCGATCGCCGAGTTCGGGCTCGGCGCCGGCTCCGTGATCCGCACGCGCGTGTACCTCGCGCACTCGCGGGACATCGACGCGGCGGGCCGCGCCCACAAGGAGCTGTTCGACACGGTGCGCCCGGTCACGACCCTCCTGGTGGTGGAGGGCTTCATGGACTCGCGCGTACTGGTGTCGGTGGAAGTCGAAGCATTCAGAGGAGCCGTGATCCCATGACCCTGGCGGTCCGAGTCATCCCCTGCCTGGACGTGGACAACGGCCGGGTCGTCAAGGGCGTCAACTTCCAGAACCTGCGTGATGCGGGCGACCCCGTCGAGATGGCCAAGGTGTACGACACCGAGGGCGCCGACGAGCTGACGTTCCTGGACATCACCGCCTCGTCGGGCGACCGCGAGACGACCTACGACGTGGTGCGCCGCACCGCCGAACAGGTGTTCATTCCCCTGACCGTGGGCGGCGGCGTCCGTACCACCGAGGACGTGGACAAACTGCTGCGGGCGGGCGCCGACAAGGTCGGTGTCAACACCGCCGCGATCGCCCGCCCGGACCTCATCCGGGAGATCGCCGAGCGTTTCGGCCGCCAGGTCCTCGTCCTGTCGGTCGACGCCCGCCGCACCGGGTCCGGCGACTCCTTCGAGGTCACCACGCACGGCGGGCGCCGGGGCACCGGCATCGACGCCGTCGAGTGGGCCCACCGGGCCGCCGAACTGGGCGCGGGCGAGATCCTGCTCAACTCCATGGACGCGGACGGCACCAAGGACGGCTACGACCTGGACATGATCGCCGCCGTCCGCACACACGTCACCGTCCCGGTGATCGCCTCGGGCGGCGCGGGCCGGCTCACCGACTTCCCGCCCGCCGTCGCCGCGGGCGCCGACGCGGTCCTGGCCGCCTCGGTCTTCCACTTCGGCGACCTGCGCATCGGCCAGGTCAAGCAGACCCTGCGGGAGGCGGGCCACCCGGTGCGGTGACGCCCGACGCCCGACGCCCGGCCGGCTCGCTCGCTCCTCCCCGGACTGGGCGAGCCGGACCAGATCGCCGACCGTGTCGTCCAGGACGGCGGTGAGTACCGGGCCCTGGTCCTGCGGCTCCTGGACGAAGGCCACGCCCTCGCCGCGCAGCCGCTCGTACTCCGCGCGGAGGTCCGTCACCGAGAACACGATGACGGGCAGCCCCGTCTCCCGCACCGCCCTGCGGTACGGCTCCGCGAGGGGATCCCGCCCCGGCTCCAGCGGCAGCTCCGGATCCCGCTGTGCCCCCTCGGCCGCCCCGACCGTGACGAGCAGGGTGCCGTCGCCCTGGTCCGTCCGGGTGCGGGTCTCGAAGCCGAGGACGCCGGTGCAGAACGCGTGCGCCCCGGCCACGTCGTCGACGTACACGCTGGTCATGGCGACCTTGATCATGGCGATTCTTCTTCCGGTCCTGCGGTGCCGGACGGCTCCCGGGACCGTCCGGATTCAGATGCCGAGCTGCCTGGACGCGTTCAGCTTCTCGATCGCGTCCGCGTCGCCCACCAGCTCGACCCCGGCCACCTCGCGCCGCCCGTAGACGAACAGCAGCAGCTCCGAGGGCTCACCGGTCACCGTGACCACCGGTGTGCCGCGGTGGGCCACCGCCGTCCGGCCGTCCGGGCGGCGCAGCACCAGGCCCGTGGCCGCGCCGCGGCCCACCATCCGGGCGGTCTGCTCCAGCCGCGACCACAGGGTGTCCTGGAACACCGGGTCGAGTTCACGCGGTGTCCAGTCGGGTTGCGCGCGGCGCACGTCCTCCGTGTGGACGTAGAACTCGACGACGTTCGACAGCTCGTCGATCTGCTTGAGGTTGAAGGGCGAGAACCGCGGCGGGCCGGTACGGACGAGCCGGACCAGCTCCTCGTACGGCTTGGCGGTGAACTCCGCCGTCACCCGCTCCAGACGCTGGGCGAGCTGCTTGACCACGATCCCGCCGGCGGCGTCCGGGCGACGCTCGCGCACCACCACGTGGGCGGCGAGATCGCGGGTGCGCCAGCCCTCGCACAGAGTGGGCGCTTCCGGGCCCGCGGTCTCCAGCAGATCGGCCAGCAGGAGTCGTTCACGCTTTGCATGGGTCGACATGCAGCCAGCCTACGGCGACCCGCCCGGTCCGCACACCCGTCGCCCGGCCACCCCCGACGAGGCGCGTACGCGCCCCCGGCTCCCGCCGCGCCCTTCCAGCCGGTGGACGGCAGCCGGGCGCCGCCCTCCCGCGCGGCACAATGGTTCCCATGACCAGCACGTCCCGGCCCAGCCGCATCGACCCCGAGATCGCCGCACGGCTCAAGCGCAGCCCAGACGGCCTCCTGCCCGCCATCGCCCAGCAGTACGACACCCGCGAGGTGCTGATGCTGGGCTGGATGGACGACGAGGCGCTGCACCGCACCCTGACCACCGGCCGCTGCACCTACTGGTCGCGCAGCCGCCAGGAGTACTGGGTCAAGGGCGACACCTCCGGGCACGTCCAGCACGTGAAGTCCGTCGCCCTGGACTGCGACGCCGACACCGTCCTCGTCCAGGTCGACCAGACGGGCGCCGCCTGCCACACCGGAGCCCGCACCTGCTTCGACGCCGACGTGCTGCTCACGGACGCCCCCGCGGACCGCGCCGGCCGCGGCGCGCACGCCCCCGGTCAGTAAGGTCTGCCGCCATGGACCTCGAGACGTTCCGCAAGCTCGCCACCGACCGCCGGGTCATCCCGGTCACCCGCAAACTGCTCGCCGACGGCGACACCCCGGTCGCGCTCTACCGCAAGCTCGCCGCGGGCCGCCCCGGCACCTTCCTCCTGGAGTCCGCCGATGGGAGTACCGCCCACGCGTTCAGCAGTGGGGGAGGGCGCTCCTGGTCCCGCTACTCCTTCGTCGGTGTCCGCAGCGCCGCCACCCTCACCGAGCAGGACGGACAGGCGCACTGGCAGGGCACCCCGCCCGTCGGCGTACCGGCCGGCGGCGACCCCCTCGCCGCGCTGCGCGCCACCCTCGAAGCCCTGCACACCCCGCGCGACCTCGCCCACGACCTCGGCCTGCCGCCCTTCACCGGCGGCATGGTCGGCTACCTCGGCTACGACATCGTGCGCAGGCTCGAGAACATCGGCCCCGGCGAGCGGGACGACCTGCGGCTGCCCGAGCTGACCATGCTGCTCACCAGCGACCTCGCCGTGACGGACCACTGGGAGGGCTCCGTCTGGCTGATCGCCAACGCGATCAACCACAACGACCTGGAGACCGGCGTCGACGAGGCCCACGCCGACGCCGTGGCCCGGCTGGACGCCATGGAGGCCGACCTCTCCCGCGCGGTGGCCCAGCCCCCGGCCGCCCTGCCGCCCTCCGAACTCCCCGAACACACCGCCCTGTGGGGCGGTCCCGACTTCCGGGCCGCCGTCGAGGACGTCAAGGAACGCATCCGCGCCGGAGAGGCCTTCCAGGTCGTCCCCTCCCAGCGGTTCGAGACCCCCTGCACGGCGAGCGCCCTCGACGTCTACCGGGTGCTGCGGGCCACCAACCCCTCGCCCTACATGTACCTGCTCCGCTTCGACGCGTTCGACGTCGTCGGATCGTCCCCCGAAGCACTCGTGAAGGTCGACGACGGGCAGGCGATGGTCCACCCCATCGCCGGTACCCGACCGCGCGGCGCCACCCCGCAGAAGGACCAGGCCCTCGCCGAGGAACTGCTCGCGGACCCCAAGGAGCGCGCCGAGCACCTCATGCTCGTCGACCTGGGCCGCAACGACCTCGGGCGGGTCTGCGAGCCCGGCTCCGTCGAGGTCGTCGACTTCATGTCCGTCGAGCGGTACTCGCACGTCATGCACATCGTCTCGACGGTCACCGGCCGGGTCGCGCCCGGCCGGTCCGCCTTCGACGTGCTCACCGCCTGCTTCCCGGCCGGCACCCTCTCCGGAGCGCCCAAGCCCCGTGCCATGCAGATCATCGACGAACTCGAGCCGTCCCGGCGCGGGCTGTACGGCGGCTGCGTCGGCTACCTGGACTTCGCCGGTGACTCCGACACCGCCATCGCGATCCGCACCGCGCTGCTGCGCGACGGCACCGCGTACGTCCAGGCGGGCGCCGGGATCGTCGCCGACTCCGACCCCGTCGCCGAGGACGCCGAGTGCCGCAACAAGGCGGCCGCCGTGCTGCGCGCCGTCCACACGGCGAACCGGCTGGGCACGGTGTGACCCGCGCGCCCGGGGAGGTGCCGGACCGTACCGGGAGCCGTGTGCCACGCGCCCGGGGCCGTGCGGGAGGCGCCGGGACGAGCCCCGGGTGACCGTCCGCGCGCGGTGCACGCGATAGTGGAGTACGTGACTGCTGTTCCTCACCCCCGTTCCGAGGCCGCCGGCCCCGCCCGGACCGGCCGCCTCAGCCTCGCCGTCGCCCTGCTCTGCGGTGCCCTGGGCGCGGCCGTGGCCCTGCTCGCCACCCGGCAGCAGTGGTCCGAGGGCACCGCGACCGTGGCCGGCGGCTCCTTCCCCCTGACCGCGAGCGGCAGCGAGGTCACCGGCGTCCCCGCCGCCCTCGCCGTGGTGGGCCTGGCCGCGCTCGTCGCCGTCTTCGCCGTCCGCCGGGCCGGCCGGTTCGCCGTCGCCGCGCTGCTCGCCCTGTCCGGAGCGGGCACCGCCGTGGCGGCCCTGCTCGGCGCTTCCGATGGTTCCGCGCTCGACGACAAGGCCGCCGAGGTCTCCGGCGACACGTCGGCCACCGTGGAGGCCCTCAGCCACACGGCCTGGCCCTACGTCGCGGCCGTGGGCGGCCTGCTGCTCCTGGTGGCCGGTGCGCTCGCCCTGCGCCACGGCGGGCTGTGGCCCGCGATGTCCGGCCGTTACGAGCGCGCCGCCGCCCCGCGGCCACGCCGTACGGCCGCCGCCGGCGATCCCGACCGGCCGGAGGAACTGTGGAAGGCCCTCGACCGCGGTGAGGACCCGACCGGGGCCTGAACCACCCGGCCGCGCCGCCTCCGCTCCGTCGAGCGGCAGGCGACGGGCGTCCACCGCGCCGAGGAGCACCCCCGAGCACGGCCCGCGCGCGCGTGCGGGACAATTGATCCGAGCGTCCTGCTCAGACACGTACACAGCCCTGAGGAGCAAGCAATGGCGGGCAGCAGCCACGGTCACACCCCGGCCGCCTGGACCGGTGTCATCATCTCGTTCATCGGTTTCTGCGCCGCGAGCATGTTCATGGTGATGAACATGCCGGTGGGCTTCTGGGCCGGCATGGTCGTCGTGCTGCTCGGCGGTGTCGTCGGCGGCGTCATGAGAAGGATGGGCATGGGCCAGCAGCAGCACGTCCACCCCGTCAACCCGCCCTCCGCCCACCGCGAGCCGGTCCGCGCCGACAGCTGAAGACCGGGAACACTCCCGGACGGGGGCGGTCGGCACACGGGTGCCGCAACCGCCCCTGACGCGTGCGCGCGGGGCACAATGCCCGGGTGAACGCCGTCAGCCCCAGCGTGTCCCGCGGCACCGCCGCCCGTCTGGCCCTCCCCGCCGGAGCACTCGCCGCCGTCGCCGGAGCCTTCGCCTACGTCGGGGCGGTGGACCCCAACGAACCCGGGCACTACCCCGCCTGCCCGCTGCTGCGCCTCACCGGCCTGTACTGCCCCGGTTGCGGCGGGCTGCGCAGCGCGCACGCCGTCGTCCACGGCGACCTCCTGGCCGCCCTGCAGGCCAACGCGCCGGCCGTTCTCGGCTACGCGGCCTTCGCCGTCCTGTGGACCGTATGGGTGGTCCGCGCGGCGCGCGGAAAACCCCTGCGCATCGACCCCGGGCCGGTGCTCCTGTGGTCCCTGGGAGCGTTCGTGCTGGTCTTCACGGTTGTCCGGAACCTGCCGTTCGGTGGCTGGCTACATCCTTGATCAACTGGTGAACGTCCAGGTAGAGGGACCGGCGTCAACCGGATGTGAGGCGTACCCCCTGCTGCGGATACCATCGCAGTGACCACCGGTTTCGTCCGGCGACCCGCCCGAGAGGACGGGGACCGCCGTGAGGACGGAAACGAACGCACTGAAGACGGACCGTCTGGAAGGGGGCCTCTCCCGTGAGTGTGCTCGACGAGATCATCGACGGAGTCCGTGCCGACCTCGCGGAGCGGCAGGCACGGGTCAGCCTCGACGAGCTCAAGGAGCGCGCGGCGAAGGCTCCCGCGGCCAGGGACGGCGTGGCCGCCCTGCGCGGCGAAGGCGTCAAGGTGATCTGCGAGGTCAAGCGCTCCAGCCCGTCCAAGGGCGCGCTCGCCGCGATCGCCGACCCGGCCGGACTCGCCGCCGACTACGAGGCGGGCGGCGCGGCCGTCATCTCCGTCCTCACCGAACAGCGCCGCTTCGGCGGCTCGCTCGCCGACCTGGAGGCGGTCCGCGCGCGGGTGGACATCCCCGTCCTGCGCAAGGACTTCATCGTCACCTCCTACCAGCTCTGGGAGGCACGGGCGCACGGCGCCGACCTCGCCCTGCTCATCGTCGCCGCCCTCGAGCAGCCCGCCCTGGAATCGCTGATCGAGCGCGCCGAGTCCATCGGACTCACCCCCCTCGTCGAGGTGCACGACGAGGACGAGGTCGAGCGCGCGGTCGACGCAGGCGCCAGGATCATCGGGGTCAACGCGCGCAACCTCAAGACCCTCGAGGTCGACCGCGGCACCTTCGAGCGGATCGCCCCCGAGATCCCCGACCGCCTCGTCAAGGTCGCCGAGTCCGGCGTCCGCGGCCCGCACGACCTCATCGCCTACGCCAACGCCGGCGCCGACGCCGTCCTGGTCGGCGAGTCCCTGGTCACCGGCCGCGACCCGAAGACCGCGGTCGCCGACCTGGTGGCGGCCGGCGAACACCCGGCACTGCGCCACGGGCGCGGCTGACCCCCCGCTAGGCTGGGCACCGATGACGCTCCCGATCACCCTGACGACCAGGGACCCGTACGCGCGCCTCGCCCGCGGCTGCCGCCCGCGCGGCTGCCGGGCCCCCGCACGCCGCGTGCACGGCCGCCGGGTGCGCTACGTCATCGGTGACGAGCCCGGCCAGGTCAACGGCATGCGATGGCAGCACCCCGCCCGCAGGGGCGCGGGACTGTGCCCGGACACGCGGCTGTGCCGCGCGGACGCGACCGGTCACGTCCGGTCCGCGGCGGCCTGACCACCCCCGCCCCCACGGCGACCAGTGCCCGAACACCACTCACCGTGAGGACCACGCATGCCCAGCGACTTCTTCATCCCCGACCCCGAGGGCCGGACCCCCAGCGCCGAGGGCTACTTCGGCGCGTTCGGCGGCAAGTTCATCCCGGAGGCGCTCGTCGCCGCCGTGGACGAGGTCGCCGTCGAGTACGACAAGGCCAAGGCCGACCCCGAGTTCGCCCGCGAACTCGACGACCTGATGGTCCACTACACCGGCCGCCCGAGCGCCCTCACCGAGGTGCCCCGGTTCGCCGGGCACGCCGGCGGCGCCCGGGTCTTCCTCAAGCGCGAGGACCTCAACCACACCGGCTCCCACAAGATCAACAACGTGCTCGGCCAGGCCCTGCTCACCCGGCGCATGGGCAAGACCCGTGTCATCGCCGAGACCGGCGCCGGCCAGCACGGCGTCGCCACCGCCACCGCCTGCGCCCTGTTCGGCCTCGACTGCACCATCTACATGGGCGAGATCGACACCGAGCGCCAGGCCCTCAACGTGGCCCGGATGCGCATGCTCGGCGCCGAGGTCATCGCCGTGAAGTCCGGCAGCCGCACCCTCAAGGACGCCATCAACGAGGCGTTCCGCGACTGGGTCGCCGACGTCGACCGCACGCACTACCTCTTCGGCACCGTCGCCGGACCCCACCCCTTCCCCGCCATGGTCCGCGACTTCCACCGCGTCATCGGCGTCGAGGCCCGCCGCCAGCTGCTGGAACGCACCGGACGGCTGCCCGACGCCGCGATCGCCTGCGTCGGCGGCGGCTCCAACGCCATCGGCCTCTTCCACGCCTTCATCCCGGACACCCCGGTCCGGCTCATCGGCTGCGAACCCGCCGGACACGGCATCGAGAGCGGCGAGCACGCGGCCACCCTCACCGCGGGCGAGCCCGGCATCCTGCACGGCTCGCGGTCCTACGTCCTCCAGGACGACGAGGGCCAGATCACCGAGCCGTACTCCATCTCGGCCGGGCTCGACTACCCGGGCATCGGACCCGAGCACTCCCACCTCAAGGACTCCGGCCGCGCCGAATACCGCGCGGTCACCGACGACGCCGCCATGCAGGCCCTGAGACTGCTGTCGCGCACCGAGGGCATCATCCCGGCCATCGAGAGCGCGCACGCGCTGGCCGGCGCCCTGGAGGTCGGCAGGGAACTGGGCAAGGACGGGCTGATCGTCGTCAACCTGTCCGGCCGCGGCGACAAGGACATGGACACCGCCGCCCGCTACTTCGGCCTGTACGACACCGACAGGACCGTCGCCGCCGACGCGGACGCCGGCACCGCCGAGATCGAGGGGGACGCCAAGTGAGCGGGAACGTGAGGCTGCTGAGCGACACCCTCGCCGCGGCGAAGTCCGAGGGCCGCGCCGCGCTGATCGCCTACCTGCCGGCCGGGTTCCCGACCGTCGACGGCGGCATCGACGCCGTCAAGGCCGTCATCGACGGCGGCGCCGACGTCGTGGAGGTGGGCCTGCCGCACAGCGACCCCGTCCTCGACGGGCCCGTCATCCAGACCGCCGACGACATCGCGCTGCGCGGCGGCGTGCGGATCGCCGACGTGCTGCGCACGGTCCGGGAGGCCCACCGGGTCACCGGGAAGCCGATCCTCGTCATGACGTACTGGAACCCCATCGACCGCTACGGCGTCGAGCGGTTCACCGCCGAACTCGCCGAGGCGGGCGGCGCCGGCTGCATCCTGCCCGACCTGCCCGTCCAGGAATCGGCGCTGTGGCGGGAGCACGCCGACAAGCACGGACTCGCCACCGTCTTCGTCGTCGCGCCCAGCAGCAGGAACGAGCGGCTCGCCGAGATCACCGCGGCGGGCAGCGGCTTCGTCTACGCCGCCTCCCTCATGGGCGTCACCGGTACCCGTGAGTCGGTCGGCGCACAGGCCGAGGAACTCGTGGCACGCGCCCGGGCGAGCCGCGCCGACCTGCCGGTGTGCGTCGGGATCGGCGTCTCCGACGCCACCCAGGCCGCCGAGGTCGCCCGCTTCGCCGACGGCGTGATCGTCGGATCGGCCTTCGTCAAGCGGCTGCTGGACGCCCCCGACCCGGCCGCGGGCCTCCAGGCCGTGCGGACACTCGCGGGAGAGCTGGCCAGGGGCGTGCGCGGCCGGACGTGACGGCGACACCGGTGCCCGGGCACCGGCAGGCGTTCGGCGGGTAGTCAGCAGTGAGTCATACGGGTCCCTCGTACGGGTGGACCTGGTGCCGGGGAGGCGCGTTGCGCCTCCCCGGTTCGTTCTGCGGGGTGTGAGCGAGAAGAACCGTGAGGGAAAGCGCACCGCTCGTGAGCGGCTGGCGGTCGAGCGTGAGAAGCAGAAGGCGGCGGACAGGCGGCGCCGCACCCTGATCGTGGGTGCGAGTGTGGTCTGTGTCCTGGCACTCGCGGCGGTGATCGGCGTCGTCGCCGCCAACGCGGGCAAGGACGAAGGCGGTGAGGAGGCAGGCCCGGTGGTGGCGCCCTCGGGGGCGCTCGGCAAGGACGGCCTGGCCGTCCCGGCCGGCGAGGAGAGCGCCGAGTCCACCCTCACCGTGTGGGAGGACTTCCGCTGCCCCGCCTGCAAGTCCTTCGAGCTGGCGTACCGGCCGACGCTCCACGAGCTGACCGAGTCCGGCCAGTTGAAGATCGAGTACCACCTGGTCACGCTCATCGACGGGAACATGGGCGGCACCGGCTCCCTCAACTCCGCCAACGCGGCGGCCTGCGCCCAGGACGCCGGCAAGTTCACCGAGTACCACGACGTGCTGTTCGACAACCAGCCCCCGGAGCCGGACGACGCCTTCGCCGACAACGCCAAGCTCATCGAGCTGGCCGGCAAGGTCGAAGGGCTCGACACCCCCGCCTTCCGCAGCTGTGTGGAGGACGGCACGCACGACAGCTGGGTGGCGAAGTCCAACGAGGCCTTCCAGAAGGGCGGCTTCTCCGGCACCCCGACCGTCCTGCTCGGCGACAAGAACATCTACCAGGACCGGTCGATGACCCCGGCGAAGCTCAAGGAGATGGTGGAGGAGGCCAATCGGCAGTAGGGCTGAGCGCCTTCCCGTTATGGACCCGTAGCCGGACCGCCCGCCGTGCGGCCGGCCCGGCACGGTAGCGTCGACCCTGCCATGGAACTTGCCTACATTCCCAGCCCGTCGAGCGGGGTGCTGTACCTCGGCCCCGTTCCGCTCCGCGGCTATGCCTTCAGCATCCTCGCCGGCCTCTTCGTCGCCCTCTGGATCGTCGACCGCCGGTGGGTGGCGCGCGGCGGCCGGAAGGGCACCGCCTGGGACATCGCGTTCTGGGCCGTCCCGTTCGGCCTGGTCGGTGGTCGCCTCTACCACGTGATCACCGACTACCAGCTCTACTTCGGTGAGGGCCGGAACCCGGTCGACGCCTTCAAGATCTGGGAGGGCGGCCTCGGTATCTGGGGCGCCGTCGCGCTGGGCGCGGTGGGTGCCTGGATCGGCTGCCGGCGCCGAGGCATCGCCCTGCCGCCGTACGCCGACGCCCTGGCCCCCGGCCTGGTGCTGGCCCAGGGCATCGGACGCTGGGGCAACTGGTTCAACCAGGAGCTGTACGGGCGGGAGACGGACCTTCCCTGGGCCCTGCACATCACGTCCACGGACGGCGGCCGGGTACCGGGGTACTACCACCCGACGTTCCTGTACGAGTCGCTGTGGTGCGTGGGTGTCGCCCTGCTGGTCATCTGGGCGGACCGCCGCTTCAAGCTCGGACACGGGCGGGTGTTCGCGCTGTACGTCGCCGCGTACTGCGCGGGCCGGTTCTGGATCGAGTACATGCGCGTCGACGAGGCCCACCACGTCCTGGGCCTGCGGTTGAACAACTGGACCGCGTTGATCGTGTTCGTGCTCGCGGTCGTGTACTTCGTGGTGTCGGCGAAGCTGCGCCCGGGACGCGAGACCGTGGTGGAACCGGGGGCGGCAGACGGTTTCGCCGGGGGCGACGAGGCGCAGCCCGTGGGCAAGAACGGCAAGGACGGCAAGACGGACTCTCCGGAGGCGGAGCAGGAAAAGGAAGAAGCCGGGCCGAAGAAGCCGGGCACCGGGTCGAAGGCCGGCACGGGCCCGGAGGAGGACGACGGCGACGGCGCGGCGGCCGAGGGCGGCGCCGGTCCGGGTGACGCGAAGGCCGAGGACGCGAAGATCGAGAACGCGAAGGCCGAGGACGCCGGGGCGCAGACGGCCCGGACGGATTCCGGGGACGGGGAGCCGGCGGACACCGGCTCCGGGCCTGCGGAGTCCGGGGACGCGCGGTCCAGGGACGGGGCCGGGGCGGCGAAGAAGAGCTGACGGTCCGTCCGGCCGGCCGCTCTGCCGCCGGCCCCTTGCACAGGTACGACGCCGTGGGGCGCCCGGGACCCCCGGGCGCCCCACGGCGTGCGTGCGGGAGCCTCAGACGCGGCGGGCCGGGCAGAGGCTCCCGCCGGGCGGCCGTCACCACCGCCGTGTCGGTGAAGCGGCCGTCGGACAAGCGCCTGGGCGCCCTTCTCGCCGGCCGCCGCCTTGACGACCGTCTCCGCCCGCTCGATCTCCTCCTCCGTGGGCAGGCGGGCGCGCTCGATGACCGGCAGCTGACGCGGGTGAACGGCGGCGCGGCCCGGAAAGCCCGGGGCACGGGCGCAGGAGGCGCGGAGTCCGTCCAGGTCGCGGATGTCGGGACGGACGGACTCGGCGGGCGGGGCCAGGCCCGCCGCCCGCGCGGCGACGACCACGCGGGAGCGGGACCAGTCGAGGCCCGCGTCCTCAGGCACGCCCAGGCCGGTCCGCAGGTCCTCCTCGCCGGTCGGGATGCCGCGCAGGGACGGATGGGCGGTGGCCACGTCGTGCGCACGCTCGATGCCGAGGGCCGTCTCCAGCGGCGCGTACAGGGCGAGCCCGCCGCCGTCGGCGGACACGGTCCGCCGCGTCACCCGCACGACGTCGGCGGGGGAGGACACCTTGGGCAGCCGCAGGCCGGCCGGGGCGACGGCCGCCAGGTCGGCCCCGCCCCAGGGGCAGGCCGGGGCGTTGACGCGGACGTGGACCGGGACCGGCTGCGGGTCGCGCAGCAGCTCGGCGGTGGCGGCACGGGCGTACGCCTTGCGGTCGGGGGCGACCGCGTCCTCCAGGCCGATCACCACTACGTCGGCCCCGCGGCCGAGCGCCTTCGCCACCCCACGCGGCCGGTCGCCCGGCGCGTACAGCCCAGGCCGAGCAGCGCGCCGCGTGCCCGTTCGCGGTGCCCGGGGCAGTCCCCGGGCACCGGGGCCGAGGTGATGCGGGCGGTCGATGCCCTACACGGCTCGCCTCTCAGGGGCGCCCCGAGAGGCGCGGAGCCCTGTGCGGAACCGTCCCCGGTGTGATGTCCGTCACGGCCTCACAGGCCTTGGTGTCACCCGGTCGACATCTGCGCGGGCCCTCCCGCACGCGCGCGGCCGGATGGACGAAACCGCAGGTTAGACCAGCCTTTCCTGGCTGGCGGCAAGAGATCCGGAGACGTAGATTGGGTCAAGTCGAGAAGTAGAAACTGTCTAAAAACGGGTCTGCGTCAGCCGTGGTCGTCGGCGGCTTCGCAGGCACTTTCGCGAACTCCCTGGGGGACGGCATGGCGATCATCGAGACCGAGGCGACGCTGCACGAGGCGCACCGCGACAACCACACGCACCGTGACGTCAGCGGCGGCTGGCTGCGCCCCGCCGTGTTCGGAGCGATGGACGGCCTGGTCTCCAACCTCGCACTGATGACCGGCGTCGCCGGCGGCTCGGTCGGACAGCAGACCATCGTCATCACCGGTCTCGCGGGTCTGGCGGCCGGCGCCTTCTCCATGGCCGCGGGCGAGTACACCTCCGTCGCCTCCCAGCGCGAACTCGTCGAGGCCGAGCTGGCCGTCGAGCGACGCGAGCTGCGCAAGCACCCCAAGGACGAGGAGGCCGAACTCGCCGCCCTCTACGAGGCCCGGGGCGTCGAGCCGGAGCTCGCCGCCGAGGTGGCCCGGCAGCTGTCGCGGGACCCCGAGCAGGCCCTGGAGATCCACGCCCGCGAGGAACTGGGCATCGACCCCGGCGACCTGCCCTCGCCCACCGTGGCCGCGGCCTCCAGTTTCGGCGCCTTCGCGCTCGGCGCGCTGCTCCCCGTCCTGCCGTACCTGCTCGGCGCGAGCGCTCTGTGGCCCGCCGTGCTGGTGGCGCTGCTGGGGCTCTTCCTGTGCGGCGCGGTCGTCGCCAAGGTGACCGCGCGGACCTGGTGGTACAGCGGTCTGCGCCAGCTCGCCCTCGGTGGCGCGGCGGCCGGTGTGACGTACGCCCTGGGCACACTGCTCGGAACGGCCGTAGGATGAACCGGCCCGGACGACCGTGCCCGCACGGCCCGGTACCGCTGCCCCGACCGGGTGCCGGTACGGCGCCCGGCACGGCGCCCGGCACGGACGAGCAGCACCGGCGCCCCGGCTCCGCTTCCCCGCGAGGGACCGCACAAGTATCTGTTACCCGTTGGTTTCGACCGCGTGACGACGGGGCATGAGCCGAAAGCACTGTGGGCAATGAGGCCCACGGCGCAGCCGCGGGAGTGGGTGAAGACGCCCGCCCCCGGACCGGCGGACACCGATCTGCCCGCCCCGGTCCCCCCAGCTTCCACCGCCAGGCGCGGAACCCCCGCCGCGACCTGCATGGTGTCCACATGGTGGAACAGGATGTCCCGCTTACCGGGAACCGATCCATCGTGTAACCTGCACGAAATTTTGCAGTCACGCAGAGGGCCAACGTCGTCCCTCGGCACTTTGCACATGCCACATGACGACGACGGGAGAGCCGATGCGTACGCCGCGCCAGCCGTCCCAGCATTCCGCGCAGGGCCAGAACTGGTCCTTCATGGATGCTCGCCCTGCCCCGCAGGGCCTGTACGACCCCCGCGACGAGCACGACGCCTGCGGCGTCGGCTTCGTCGCCACTCTCACCGGCGAGGCGTCCCACACCCTGGTCGAGCAGGCACTCACCGTCCTGCGCAACCTGGAACACCGCGGCGCCACCGGCTCCGAGCCGGACTCCGGTGACGGCGCGGGCATCCTCTCCCAGGTCCCGGACGCCTTCTTCCGCGAAGTGGCCGGATTCGAACTGCCCGAGGCCGGCGCCTATGCCGTGGGCACCGCCTTCCTCCCCGCGGACGCCACCGACGAGACCGTCGCCCGTATCGAGGAGATCGCCGCCACCGAGGGCCTGACCGTCCTCGGCTGGCGCGAGGTGCCCGTCGCGCCCGACCTGCTCGGCGCCACCGCCCGCTCCACGATGCCCGTCTTCCGCCAGATCTTCGTCACGGACCACGCGTCCCGGGGCATCGACCTCGACCGCACGGCCTTCGTGCTGCGCAAGCGCGCCGAGCGCGAGGCCGGCGTCTACTTCCCCTCGCTGTCCGCGCGGACCATCGTCTACAAGGGCATGCTCACCACCGGCCAGCTCGAGCCCTTCTTCCCCGACCTGTCCGACCGCCGCTTCGGCTCCGCGCTCGCACTGGTGCACTCCCGGTTCTCCACGAACACCTTCCCCTCGTGGCCCCTCGCACACCCCTACCGCTTCGTCGCCCACAACGGTGAGATCAACACCGTCAAGGGCAACCGCAACTGGATGCGCGCCCGCGAGTCCCAGCTGGCCTCCGACCGGTTCGGCACCTCCGCCGACCTCGAGCGGATCTTCCCCGTCTGCACCCCGGAGGCCTCCGACTCGGCGTCCTTCGACGAGGTCCTCGAACTGCTGCACCTCGGCGGCCGCTCCCTGCCGCACTCGGTGCTCATGATGATCCCCGAGGCGTGGGAGAACCACGGCTCCATGGACCCCGCACGCCGCGCCTTCTACCAGTACCACTCCACGATGATGGAGCCCTGGGACGGCCCCGCCTGCGTCACCTTCACCGACGGCACCCAGGTCGGCGCCGTACTCGACCGCAACGGCCTGCGCCCCGGACGCTACTGGGTCACCGACGACGGCCTCGTCGTCCTCGGCTCCGAGGTCGGCGTCCTCGACATCGACCCCGCGAAGGTCGTCCGCAAGGGCCGCCTGCAGCCCGGCCGCATGTTCCTCGTCGACACCGCCGAGCACCGCATCATCGAGGACGACGAGATCAAGGCCCAGCTCGCCGCCGAACACCCCTACACCCAGTGGCTCGAAGCCGGCGAGATCCAGCTGTCCGACCTGCCCGAGCGCGAGCACATCGTGCACACCCATGCCTCGGTCACCCGCCGCCAGCAGACCTTCGGCTACACCGAGGAGGAACTGCGCGTCCTGCTCGCCCCGATGGCCAAGGCCGGCGCCGAGCCCATCGGCTCCATGGGCACCGACTCGCCCATCGCCGCCCTGTCGGACCGCCCCCGGCTCCTCTTCGACTACTTCACCCAGCTGTTCGCCCAGGTCACCAACCCGCCGCTGGACGCGATCCGCGAAGAACTGGTCACCTCCCTGCGCAGCCCGCTCGGCCCCCAGGGCAACCTGCTCGAACCGAGCGCCGCGGCCTGCCGCACCGTCGTCCTGCCCTTCCCCGTCATCGACAACGACGAGCTCGCCAAGCTCATCCACGTCAACGCCGACGGCGACCTGCCCGGCTTCAAGGCCGCCACCCTCTCCGGCCTCTACCGCGTCTCCGGCGGCGGCGACAGCCTCGCCGCCCGCATCGACGAGATCTGCGCCGAGGCCGACGCCGCCATCGGCAACGGCGCCCGCCTGATCGTCCTGTCCGACCGGCACTCCGACGCCGAGCACGCGCCCATCCCGTCGCTGCTGCTCACCGCGGCCGTCCACCACCACCTCATCCGCACCAAGCAGCGCACCCAGGTGGGTCTCCTCGTCGAGGCCGGAGACGTCCGCGAGGTCCACCACGTGGCCCTCCTCATCGGCTTCGGCGCCGCCGCCGTCAACCCCTACCTGGCGATGGAGTCCGTCGAGGACCTCGTCCGCGCCGGCACCTTCCTGCCCGGCATCGAGTCCGAGAAGGCCATCCGCAACCTCATCCACGCCCTCGGCAAGGGCGTCCTGAAGGTCATGTCCAAGATGGGCATCTCCACCGTCGCCTCCTACCGCGGCGCACAGGTCTTCGAGGCCGTCGGCCTCGACGCGGAATTCGTCGAGAAGTACTTCCACGGCACCGCCACCAAGATCGGCGGCGTCGGCCTCGACGTCGTCGCGAAGGAGGTCGCCGCCCGCCACGCCAAGGCGTACCCCGCCACCGGCATCGCCCCCGCGCACCGCGCGCTCGACATCGGCGGCGAGTACCAGTGGCGCCGCGAGGGCGAACCGCACCTGTTCGACCCCGAGACGGTCTTCCGCCTCCAGCACTCCACGCGCTCCGGCCGCTACGACGTCTTCAAGCAGTACACCGACCGCGTCAACGAGCAGTCCGAGCGCCTGATGACGCTCCGCGGCCTCTTCGGCTTCACCTCGGACCGGGGGCCGATCCCCCTCGACGAGGTCGAACCGGTCTCCGCGATCGTCAAGCGCTTCTCCACCGGCGCCATGTCGTACGGCTCCATCTCCCAGGAGGCGCACGAGACCCTCGCCATCGCCATGAACCAGCTCGGCGGCAAGTCGAACACCGGTGAGGGCGGCGAGGACCCGGAGCGCCTGTACGACCCGGCCCGCCGCTCCTCCATCAAGCAGGTCGCCTCCGGCCGCTTCGGTGTGACCTCCGAGTACCTGGTCAACGCGGACGACATCCAGATCAAGATGGCCCAGGGCGCCAAGCCCGGCGAGGGCGGCCAGCTGCCCGGCCACAAGGTCTACCCGTGGGTCGCCAGGACCCGCCACTCCACGCCCGGCGTCGGCCTCATCTCCCCGCCGCCGCACCACGACATCTACTCCATCGAGGACCTCGCCCAGCTCATCCACGACCTGAAGAACGCCAACCCCCAGGCGCGCATCCACGTCAAGCTGGTCTCCGAGGTCGGCGTCGGCACCGTCGCCGCCGGCGTCTCCAAGGCCCACGCCGACGTCGTGCTCATCTCCGGCCACGACGGAGGCACCGGCGCCTCCCCGCTGACCTCCCTCAAGCACGCCGGCGGCCCCTGGGAGCTCGGCCTCGCCGAAACCCAGCAGACCCTGCTCCTCAACGGCCTGCGCGACCGGATCGTCGTCCAGACCGACGGCCAGCTCAAGACCGGCCGCGACGTCGTCATCGCGGCCCTCCTGGGCGCCGAGGAGTTCGGCTTCGCGACCGCCCCGCTGGTCGTCTCCGGCTGCGTCATGATGCGCGTCTGCCACCTGGACACCTGCCCGGTCGGCATCGCCACGCAGAACCCGGTCCTGCGCGACCGGTTCGCCGGCAAGGCCGAGTACATCGTCAACTTCTTCCGCTTCGTCGCCGAAGAGGTCCGCGAACTCCTCGCCGAACTCGGCTTCCGCTCCATCGAGGAGGCCGTCGGCCACGCCGAGGTCCTCGACGTCACCCGCGCGGTGGACCACTGGAAGGCACAGGGCCTCGACCTGGCTCCCCTCTTCCACGTGCCCGGCCTGCCCGAAGGCGCCGTCCGCCACCGGACCGTCACCCAGGACCACGGCCTGGCGAAGGCCCTCGACAACGAGCTGATCAAACTCGCCGCCGACGCCCTCGCCGCCGACGGCGCGAGCGAGGCCCAGCCCGTACGCGCCCAGGTCCCCATCCGCAACATCAACCGCACCGTCGGCACGATGCTCGGCCACGAGGTGACGAAGAAGTTCGGCGGCGCCGGCCTGCCCGACGACACCGTCGACATCACCTTCACCGGATCCGCCGGCCAGTCCTTCGGCGCCTTCGTCCCGCGCGGCATCACGCTGCGCCTGGAGGGTGACGCCAACGACTACGTCGGCAAGGGCCTGTCCGGCGGCCGGATCGTCGTCCGCCCCGACCGGGGCGCCGACCACCTCGCCGAGTACTCCACCATCGCCGGCAACACCCTCGCCTACGGCGCCACCGGCGGCGAGATGTTCCTGCGCGGCAAGGTCGGCGAACGCTTCTGCGTCCGCAACTCCGGCGCGCTCGTCGTCTCCGAGGGCGTCGGCGACCACGGCTGCGAGTACATGACCGGCGGCCAGGCGGTCGTCCTCGGCGAGACCGGACGCAACTTCGCGGCCGGCATGTCCGGCGGCACCGCCTACGTCATCGACCTCGACCGGGACAACGTCAACCCCGGACACCTGGACGCCGTCCACGAGCTCGACGACACCGACCGCGCCTGGCTGCACGACGTGGTGCGCCGGCACCAGGAGGAGACGGGCTCCACCGTCGCCGCCAAGCTGCTGGCCGAGTGGGACGGCCCCGACGGAGGCGCCGCCCGCTTCAGCAAGATCATCCCCAGTACGTACCAGGCAGTGCTCGCCGCCAAGGACGCCGCCGAGCGAGCCGGACTCTCCGAGTCCGACACCCACCGGAAGATGATGGAGGCGGCGACCAATGGCTGATCCGAAGGGCTTCTTGAACCACGGCCGCGAGGTCGCCACCTCCCGCCCGGCCACCGAACGCGTCAAGGACTGGAACGAGGTCTACGTCCCCGGCTCCCTGCTGCCGATCATCAGCAAGCAGGCGAGCCGCTGCATGGACTGCGGCATCCCGTTCTGCCACAACGGCTGCCCGCTCGGAAACCTCATCCCCGAGTGGAACGACTACGCCTACCGCGAGGACTGGTCGGCGGCGAGCGAACGCCTGCACGCCACCAACAACTTCCCGGAGTTCACCGGCCGCCTGTGCCCCGCTCCGTGCGAGTCGGCGTGCGTGCTCGGCATCAACCAGCCGCCGGTCACCATCAAGAACGTCGAGGTCTCCATCATCGACAAGGCGTGGGAGACCGGCGACGTCGCCCCGCAGATCCCCGAACGCCTCTCCGGCAAGACCGTCGCCGTCGTCGGCTCGGGACCGGCCGGCCTCGCCGCCGCCCAGCAGCTGACCCGGGCCGGCCACACGGTCGCCGTGTACGAGCGGGCGGACCGCATCGGCGGCCTCCTGCGCTACGGCATCCCCGAGTTCAAGATGGAGAAGCGGCACATCAACCGCCGTATCGAACAGATGCGCGCGGAGGGCACCAAGTTCCGCACCGGTGTCGAGATCGGCCGGGACATGCCGGCCACCGCGCTGCGCAAGCGCTACGACGCCGTCGTCCTCGCCGTCGGCGCGACGACCGCGCGCGACCTGCCGGTACCGGGCCGCGAACTGGCCGGCATCCACCAGGCCATGGAGTACCTGCCGCTGGCCAACAAGGTCCAGGAGGGCGACTACGTCGCCCCGCCGATCACCGCCGAGGGCAAGCACGTCGTCGTCATCGGTGGCGGCGACACCGGCGCCGACTGCGTGGGCACCGCCCACCGCCAGGGCGCCGCCTCCGTCACCCAGCTCGAGATCATGCCCCGCCCGAACGAGGAGCGCGACGCCCTCTCCCAGCCCTGGCCGACCTTCCCCATGCTCTACAAGGTCACCTCCGCGCACGAGGAGGGCGGCGAGCGGGTCTACTCCGTCTCCACCACCCACTTCGAGGGCGACGAGGACGGCAACGTGCAGTGGCTGCACCTGACCGAGGTCGAGTTCGTCGACGGCAAGCTCACCCAGAAGCCCGGCACCGAGCGCAGGATCCCGGCCCAGCTGGTCACCCTCGCCATGGGCTTCACCGGCACCGACCGGGACAACGGCCTGGTCGAGCAGTTCGGCCTGGAACTCGACGCACGGGGCAACATCGCCCGCGACGCCGACTTCCAGACCAGCGTGCCGGGCGTCTTCGTCGCCGGTGACGCCGGACGCGGCCAGTCGCTCATCGTCTGGGCGATCGCCGAGGGCCGCTCCGCCGCCCGCGGCTGCGACCGCCACCTCACCGGGACGAGCGAACTGCACGCCCCGATCCGCCCGACCGACCGCTCCCTGATGGTGTGACCGGCCCGCCCGCACCCCACCACGCGGTCCGGACCGCACCGGCCCGGACCGCGCACGACGGGACCTGACGGTCCCCCACAGAGGTCCCGTACAAAGGCGTACGGAACAACAGGTGGCGCCTGCCCGCCAGTCCCCGACCGGACGAACCGGGCAGGCGCTGCCGCATGCCCCCACCCGCTCCCCGCGCGCTCCCCGCACGGTCGGGGAACCCGGAAGGTCTCAGGGAATCCGGAAGGTCTCCCCGTGCACCTGCCACGTCAGCGGCGCGGACAGCTCCAGGTTCCCCTCCCGCAGGAACCGGCGCTGGGCGGTGTCGATCCGGGACGTGTCCGCGCCCGCGTCCCGTGCCAGCACCGCGGCGCGGCGCACCTCCAGGAACGCCTCCAGGTACGCCTCCTCACCGCCACCCCCGCCCGGCGTCCCCGCCTTGCGCACCGCCTGCTCCCGGATGCCGTAGAAGCCCGCGGGAGAGGTGTCGGGACCGTGCGCGACCATCGCGTCGTAGTACACGAACTGACCGAGCGTACCGAGGCCGTCGAGCTTCGCCATCCGCACCGCCGGCTCGAAGTACACCCGGTCGCGCTCGGCCTCCTGGGCCGCCCGGAACGCCGGCACCTCCGCCTCGGCCCGCCAGGCGTCCGTGAAGCCCGGATCCAGACCCTCGTGCGAATCCGTGCCGTCCACCTCGCGCAGCGCCGGCAGATACCCCGCCAGACCGTTGCCCGGGTGGTCCTCGGTATAGCCCTCGACCAGGGCGAGCAGGTCGTGGGTGCCGGTGCAGAAACCGACGATGCCGGCCGTGTAGCCGTCCCCGTCACCGGCGTCCTCGATGACGCCGTAGGTCTCCCGCCAGCGCAGCGTCGAGTTCTCGGCGCTCGCCAAAATCTGCTGGGCGAGTTCCTTCTTCGCCGGGGCGGCCAGCCCCGGCGGCCGACTCGTCACCAGCCTGTCGTCCTCGGCCGACTCCGACTCGGCGCGCTCCTTCGCCAGCTCTCCCGCATGCGGCGAGGCGGACACGGCCGGGCCCCCGCCCACGGCCGCGCCGTCGGACCCCCCGGGCACCGACAGGTACACGGCCGTCGCCACCACGGGTACAGCCGCGATCAGCAGAGCCGAACGCTTCACCGGGAAACACCTCCACCCTTCAGTTCCGCCACCTCGACCACCGTCAGGACCACGAGCAGCCCGAGCAGCACCAGACACGCTCCCGCCTGCAGCACCATACGGTGCCTGCCCCTGGGCGCGTACGCGAAGGCCACCGCCACTGCACCGCCCGTCAGCAGCCCCCCGAGATGCCCCTCCCAGGACGTGGCCACCGCGGAGATCACCAGCCACAGCAGCAGCCCGCCCATGAACCGGTTGACCACCCCCATGTCGGCGCCGATCCGACGGGCCAGCACGTAGTACCCCGCACCCAGCCCGAAGACCGCCCCGGACGCACCCACCACGGAATCCTGCGGCGCCAGCAGCAGCACCAGCACCGAACCACCCAGCGCCGACAGCAGATACAGCACGAGACAGTGCACCCGGCCCAGCATCGGCTCGACAACCCGGCCCAGGTTCCACAACGCCACCATGTTCATGGCGATGTGCAGGATCCCGAACGTGCCCTCGGCGGGCGGCAGATGCAGGAAGGCACCGGTCAGCAGCCGGTACCACTCCCCGTCCAACACGCCCTCCGGACGGAAACCCTCGAACAGCGGCCCCTCGACCCACAGATAGTGACCGCCGTCCGGCCCGACCAGCCCCGCCCCCAGCATCGCGAACCGGTCCACCACCTCCGGCAGCGCCAGCTCCGCCAGATACACCACCACACAGACGGCGATCAGCACGTACGTCACCACCGGCACCGCCGAGACACGGCCGCCGACCACGGTACGGGCCTGCCGCACCGACCGCACGCCCTCCTTCACACAGCCCGGACACTGATGGCCGACCGCCGCCTCACGCATGCAGTCCGGGCAGATGTACCGGTCGCAGCGCACACAGCGGACACGGCACTCCACCTTCGGATGGCGGTAACAGGTGGTCACGGTGGACTCGGAATCCACGAGCCGGCTCCTAGCGAAGAACGGGACGGACGAGCCGGTGGGGACGGCGGCGAACAAAATAGCCAACAGCGGGGGAGCGCCGCGAAGGCGGGGTCGAGGTGCCGTACCCTCGGCGCCAGTCCCGGTGACCGAGAGGAAACGCGCATGGCCGCGATCAGCCTGACCAAGATCGAGGAAACCGCGCCCCAGCTGGTCAGCCTGTACAAAACCGCAGGACACGCCGTGTCCGGACACGGACCGGACGGCCTGCGCGCCGCGGTCTACCTCGTACTCGACCACTCCGGATCGATGAGGCCGTACTACAAGGACGGCAGCGTCCAGGCACTCGCCGACCGGGTGCTGGGCCTGTCCGCCCACCTCGACGACGACGGCATCGTCCCGGTGGTGTTCTTCTCCACGGACATCGACGCCGTCACCCACATCACCCTCGCCGACCACGAGGGACGGGTCGAACGAATCGCGGCCGGACTCGGCCACAGGGGAAGGACCAGCTACCACCTGGCCATGGACGCCGTCATCGACCACTACCTCGACAGCAGAACGACCGAGCCGGCCCTCGTCGTCTTCCAGACCGACGGCGCCCCCGTCAACCGCCTCGCCGCACAGCGCTACCTGTGCAAGGCGGCGAAACTACCGCTGTTCTGGCAGTTCATCGGCTTCGGCGACCCCGACAGCCGCCAGTTCGACCACCTGCGCACACTGGACGACCTGGCCGTGCCGGACCAGCGGATCGTCGACAACGCAGGCTTCTTCCTCGCGGGCACCGACCCCCGCACACTGCCCGACACCGAACTGTACGACCGGCTGCTGGACGGGTTCCCCACCTGGCTGGCGGCCGCGCGGACGCGCGGGATCGTAGCGCCGTAGCGCCGTAGCCCGGACACGCGGCACAACGGTGTCCTCCAGCAGCACAGCGGCCGCAGGATCGGCCCGCACCCCGGGCACGCGGCACAACGACCGCCGACCGCGAACACCCGGCACCCCACCACAGCCCCGTAGGCTGACTCCCCATGACCACCAGCAACACCGGCACCAGCGACGTCGACCCCGCAGTCCGCGAGGAACTCGCCGCACTGCGCGACAGCATCGACAACATCGACGCCGCCGTCGTCCACATGCTCGCCGAACGCTTCAAATGCACCCAGCAAGTCGGACGCCTCAAAGCCGAACACCGGCTGCCCCCCGCCGACCCGGCCCGCGAAAACCGCCAGATCACCCGGCTGCGCGCCCTCGCCGAGAACGCGAAACTCGACCCGGCCTTCGCCGAGAAGTTCCTCAACTTCATCATCGCCGAAGTGATCCGCCACCACGAACGCATCGCCGACGACACCACCAAGAACACCCTCACCGGTCCCACCAGCTCCACCGGCGCCCCGGCACCCACCACCGGCTGACCCCGCCCCCACACCGCGACGCGACACCACCACCACGACCTGCCGGACCGCCCCCCGCCCCACCCCTCCACGTGCGCCCCCACACCACCCGGCAGGCCTCCCCCCTGTGACGGCACTCACACGCCGCACACTCCGCAGGCCCCCCACACCCCAGAACCCCCGCACGCGGGCGCACATCCAGAACCCCGACCCAGGCCCGGACATAAGCCGTGTACCGATCCGCCTCTGTGCCACACCACCGCCATCAGGCAGCATGGCCCGCATGTCCGTACTGACGCGCGACGAAGCGCAGAACCGAGCACAGCTCCTCCACGTCCACCGCTACGCGATCGAACTCGATCTCACCACCGGTGACGACACCTTCGACTCCCACACCGTGATCCACTTCACCGTCCTCGCAGACCAGGACACCACGGACACCTTCGTCGAAGTCAAGCCCGCCGAGCTGCGCTCCGTCACCCTCGACGGACACCCCCTCGACCCCGCGACCCTCGACGGCAACCGGCTGCCGCTCAAGGACCTCACCCCCGGCCCGCACGAACTCCACGTCGACGCCGCCATGCACTACTCCCGCACCGGCGAAGGCATGCACCGCTTCACCGACCCCGCCGACGGCGAGACCTACACCTACACCCAGCTCTTCCTCGACGACGTCCAACGCGTCTTCCCGGCCTTCGACCAGCCCGACCTCAAGGCCGTCTTCGACCTCACCGTCACCGCTCCCCCCACCTGGACCGTCCTCGCCAACGGCATCACCGAACACCTCGGCAACGGCCGCTGGAAAGCAGCAACCACCCCCCTCATCTCCACCTACCTCGTCGCCGTCGCCGCCGGACCCTGGCACTCCGTACGCACCGAACACCGAGGCCTCCCCTTCGGCCTCCACTGCCGCCGCTCCCTCGCCCCCCACCTCGACGCCGACACCGACGAACTCCTCGACATCACCCGCGCCTGCTTCGACCGCTACCACGAGAAATTCGCCGAACCCTACCCCTTCGACTCCTACGACCAGGCATTCGTCCCCGAATTCAACGCCGGCGCCATGGAAAACCCCGGCCTCGTCACCTTCCGCGACGAATTCGTCTTCCGGTCCGCCGTCACCGACACCCAACGACAGACCCGCGCCATGGTCATCGCCCACGAAATGGCCCACATGTGGTTCGGCGACCTCGTCACCCTCACCTGGTGGGACGACATCTGGCTCAACGAGTCCTTCGCCGAATACATGGGCTACCAGATCACCGCCGAAGCCACCCGCCACACCGACACCTGGACCGACTTCGGAGTCACCCGCAAACCCTGGGGCTACGACGCCGACCAACGCCCCTCCACCCACCCCGTCGCCCCCGAAGACGTCCAGGACACCGCCTCCGCCCTCCTCAACTTCGACGGCATCTCCTACGCCAAGGGCGCCTCCGCCCTGCGCCAACTCGTCGCCTGGCTCGGCCAGGACGCCTTCCTCGCCGGCATCAACACCCACATCGACCGCCACAAGTTCGCCAACGCCACCCTCACCGACTTCATCGACTCCCTCGCCACCGCCACCGACCGCGACGTCCACGCATGGGCCAACGCCTGGCTCACCACCACCGGAGTCGACACCCTCACCCCCCGACTCCACACCGACAACGGCCACTGGCACCTCACCGTCCAGCACGAACCCACCCCCCCCACCTGGTCCGAACCCGACCCCGCCAAGAACCGCGACGGCCTCACACACCTCACCACCCTCGAAACCGGCGGAGCCGGCCGCCCCCACCGCATCACCCTCGGCCTCTACGACCACGACCTCCACGACGCCCACGGCCTCACCCTCCGCAAACACCTCGACATCGACCTCCCCACCACCGACGGCATCGACATCAGCGCCGCCGGACCCCGCCCCGCCCTCCTCGTCCTCAACGACGGCGACCTCACCTACGCCAAAATCCGCTTCGACCACGAATCCACCCACACCCTCCGCACCCGCCTCTCCGGACTCCCCGACCCCCTCACCCGCGCCGTCGTCTGGAACGCCCTCCGCGACGCCGTCCGCGACGGCGAACTCCCCCCCACCGACTACCTCGACATCGCCCGCACCCACCTCCCCCACGAAACCGACCTCGCCCTCGTCCAGGGCGTCCTCGCCTTCGCCACCACCCACATCACCGGCCGCTACGTCACCCCCGGCGGGCGGCCCGCCGCCCTCGCCACCCTCACCGACCTGTGCCGCGACCTCATCCGCCGCACCGAGGACGGCGACAACCCCGGCCTGCGCCTCATCGCCGTACGCCACCGCATCGACACCGCCGCCCACCCCCACACCATCGCCGCCTGGCTCACCGAGGGCACCGTCCCCGGCGGCCCCGAACTCGACCCCGAACTGCGCTGGCGCATCCTCACCCGACTCGCCGTCCTCGACGCTACCGACGAAGCCGCCATCACCGCAGAACTCGCCAACGACCCCAGCGCCGCCGGCCAGGAAGGCGCCGCCCGCTGCCGCGCCGCCCTGCCCCACGAAGACGCCAAAAACCGCGCCTGGGACGCCATGTTCCACACCGACGACCTGTCCACCTACCTCTTCACCGCCACCGCCCAGGGCTTCTGGCAACCCGAACAGGCCGACCTCACCCGCCCCCACGTCGCCCGCTACTACAAGGACGCCGTCGCCCTCGCCGCCCGCCGCGGCCCCGCCATCGCCGAAGCCGCCGGCCACTGGGCCTTCCCCGCCCACGCCATCGACCCCGAAACCCTCCGCCTCGGCCAGAAATGCCTCCGCAAGGCCGACCCCACCCCCGCCCTCCGCCGCAAACTCGTCGACCAGCTCGACGACCTGGCCCGCGCACTGCGCATACAGCAGACCCAGGCATAGACCGGCAGGCACACCGCACAACCGGGGGTGCCGCACCACGCGGCACCCGGTCCGCGAACCGGTGTGCTCATCGGAGCACCCGGTCGCGCAATTCAACACCTGCCCATAACCATTCATGACCAGTGCGCCGAACGGTCACATGCGACCTGATCGCTACCCACCGGTAAGCCCTAGGCTCACACCATGCGCCGAGCAAAAATCGTCTGCACACTAGGGCCCGCCACCCACACATACGACCAGATCAAAAACCTGGTCGACGCCGGAATGGACGTAGCCCGACTCAACCTCAGCCACGGCACCCACGCCGAACACGAGGAGCGCTACCACCGGGTCCGAAAAGCCGCCGACGAAACCGGCCGCAGCGTCGGCCTCCTCGCCGACCTCCAAGGCCCCAAAATCAGACTCGGCCACTTCACCGAAGGACCCGTACTCCTCGAACGCGGTGACACCTTCACCATCACCGTCGAAGACGGCACCCAAGGCGACCGCCACACCTGCGGCACCACCCACGCAGGCCTCGCCGACGACGTCACCACCGGCGAACGCATCCTCGTCGACGACGGCAGAGTCACCCTCCGGGTCGACACCGTCGACGGCCCCCGCGTCCACACCACCGTCATCGAAGGCGGCATGGTCTCCGACCACAAAGGCCTCAACCTCCCCGGCGTCGCCGTCTCCGTCCCCGCCCTCTCCAAAAAAGACGAGGACGACCTCCGCTGGGCCCTGCGCACCGGCTTCGACACCATCGCCCTCTCCTTCGTACGCAGCGGACACGACATCAAAGACGTCCACCGCATCATGGAAGAAGAAGGCCGCCGCCTCCCCGTCATCGCCAAAATCGAAAAACCCCAAGCCGTCCAGAACCTCGACGACATCGTCGCCGCCTTCGACGGCATCATGGTCGCCCGTGGAGACCTCGGCGTCGAAATGCCACTCGAACAAGTCCCCATCGTCCAAAAACGCGCCATCACACTCGCCAAACGCAACGCCAAACCGGTCATCGTCGCCACCCAAATGCTCGACTCGATGATCGACAACGCCCGCCCCACCCGCGCCGAAGCCTCCGACGTCGCCAACGCCGTCCTCGACGGCACCGACGCCGTCATGCTCTCCGGCGAAACCAGCGTCGGCAAACACGCCCTCAGCACCGTCCTCACCATGGCCCGCATCGTCGAAGCAGCCGAAGAAGACCTCCTCGCCAAGGGCCTCCCACCCCTCACCGAAACCAACAAACCCCGCACCCAGGGCGGCGCCGTCGCCCGGGCCGCCGCCGAAATGGGCGACTTCCTCGACGCCACCCACCTCGTCGCCTTCACCCAGTCGGGCGACACCGCCCGCCGCCTCTCCCGCTACCGCTCGCCCATCCCCCTCCTCGCCTTCACCCCCGACCCCGCCACCCGCTCCCGGCTCAGCCTCACCTGGGGCGTGGAGACGTTCCTCGGCCCCCACGCCGACTCCACCGACGCCATGGTCGACCAGGTCGACGAACTCCTCCTGGCCTACGGCCGCTGCAAGAAGGGCGACATCGTCGTCATCACCGCAGGCTCCCCACACGGCGTCTCCGGCACGACCAACCTCGTCCGCGTCCACCGCATCGGCGAGGACGACAGCCCCAAGTGACCCGACCGGGGCCCCGGTTCAGTACTTGGGGCCCACGTGAAGATCCATCAGCGCGGCGGACGCCTTCTCGGCGACCGAGATGTTGAACGGCACACCGTCACGCGTGCACTCGACGCCGAGGCGGTCCAGGGTGTCGGTGTAGAGGGCCCGGATGTCGTCGGACTTGTTGGTGAAAACGTAACGCGGGTACTCATAACGCTTCTGCTCACCGCCGACCACTCTGGTGGTCCAGTTGGTGATCCGGCATCCGTCGGAGTGGATCAGACCTCGAACCAACTTCCAGGGGTGCACGTCGACAATGGTCCGTTGCCACGGGGCGAGGGTGATCGGCCGATCGTGCTTCTTGCCGGGACCGTGCTGGGGGAACATGCAGACCCAGTGCCTGGTGAAGGACTGAACCTCGACACAGCCGGGCTTGGGCCGCAGCGCCACGCTGGTCAACGGCATCACCCTGCGCTGGGCATCCGCCGCAGCGGCGATCAGGCCGCCCTGGGTGGCGTTGCAGTAGATCGACAGATGATGTTGCTTGCGCTTCGAGACGATATGCCCGTCACCGAGGTACAGCCCCAGTAGGTATGCGTACGCTTCCTCATCGAGTGTGCGGCCGGTGCACCTGGGGCAGTCGGTTGGTGGCTGATGCACCTCGCCCCGCACCTTGCGGTCCTCGCTGCGCCACCAGCCAACAGTTCCCCGGGGGATATTGAGCCGCTCCGCGACGACACGGTTCGGAACACCTTGGCGCATCGGTCGACAGCCTGGGCGCGGATCGAAGGACTGTGCTGATCCATGCAACCACTGTGCGTCACGAAATGTGACCGAGTGTACGAAAAAGCGGAGAATCACGCGAATGTGATCCTCCGCTTACAGTGTGCCGGGTGCGGGACTCGAACCCGCAAGCCCTCTCGGGCAGATGTGTTTGAGACATCCGTGTATGCCATTCCACCAACCCGGCAGGACTGGCTGCTCGGAAGCATACCGGGTCGGTCGTAGTCGCCGCCGCTAGGTAGGCTGCATAGGCAGCAGCACCTGCCCGGCCCGCACCAAGGAGCCCCACGTGAGCGTCCCCGAGTCGCCCCAGCCAGTAGACGCGTCCGACGACGACAAGTCGCACGTGCCTCCGATGACGACGCGCGTCGTCATCGCCGAGGACGAGGCGCTGATCCGGCTCGATCTCAAGGAGATGCTGGAGGAGGAGGGGTACACCGTCGTCGGTGAGGCCGGTGATGGTGAGCGGGCGGTGGAGCTGGCCCGTGAGCACCGTCCTGATCTGGTGATTCTCGATGTGAAGATGCCGAAGCTGGATGGGATCTCGGCGGCGGAGAAGATCGCTGAGGAGAGTATCGCGCCGGTGTTGATGCTGACGGCGTTCTCGCAGCGTGATCTGGTGGAGCGGGCGCGGGATGCGGGGGCGATGGCGTATCTGGTGAAGCCGTTCTCGAAGAGTGATGTGGTGCCGGCGATCGAGATGGCGGTGTCGCGGTTCACGGAGTTGCGGGAGTTGGAGCGTGAGGTCGCGGATCTGAGTCTGCGGTTGGAGACGCGGAAGTTGGTGGATCGGGCGAAGTCGGTGTTGCAGACGGTGTACGGGTTGTCGGAGCCGGCGGCGTTCCGGTGGATTCAGAAGACGTCGATGGATCGGCGGATGTCGATGCAGCAGGTGGCGCAGGCGGTTATTGACGACGCGGCGGAGAAGAAGGCGTCGAAGGGGTAGGTGTCGGTGGTGTTGTTGAGGCCCGTGTCCCTGGTGGGGGGCGCGGGCCTCGGTGTTGCGTCGGGTGGGGGTGGGTCAGTCGACGCCGAGGTAGGCGTTGCGGACGGATTCGTCGTGGAGGAGGTCTTGTCCGGTTCCGGAGAGGACGATGGTGCCGACTTCCATGACGTGGCCGTGGTCGGCGAGGGAGAGTGCGGCTTGGGCGTTCTGTTCGACGAGGAGGATGGTGGTGCCCTGGGCTTTGAGTTCGGTGATGGTGGCCATGATTTTCTGCATCATGATCGGTGAGAGGCCCATGGAGGGTTCGTCGAGCATGAGGAGTTTGGGTTGGGACATGAGGGCTCTGCCCATGGCGAGCATTTGTTGTTCTCCGCCGGAGAGGGTTCCGGCGGCTTGTTTGCGGCGTTCTCCGAGGATGGGGAAGAGGTCGTAGGCGCGTTGGATGTCTTTTTCGATTCCGGTTTTGTCGGTGCGGAGGAAGGCGCCGAGGCGGAGGTTGTCCTCGATGGTCATGCGGGGGAAGATGTGTCGGCCTTCGGGGGAGTGGGCGAGGCCGTGGGAGACGATTTCGTGGGCGGGGATTTTTTTGAGGGATTTGCCGTTGAATTTGATGTGGCCGCCGGTGGGCTTGAGGAGGCCGGAGAGGGTGCGGAGGGTGGTGGTTTTGCCTGCGCCATTGGTTCCGATGAGGGTGACGACTTCGCCGGCTTCGACCTTGAAGGAGATGCCTTTGACGGCTTCGATTTTGCCGTAGGCGACTTTGAGGTCTTCGACTTCGAGGAGTGCGGTCATCGGTCGTTCTCCTTGCCGGGCGCTGCGTCCGTGGTGGTTTCGGCTGCGGCTTCGGCGGCTTCGACTTCGGCTGCTTCTTCGGTGCCGGAGTCGTTGTCGAGGGGCTCTCCGAGGTAGGCGGCGATGACGCGTTCGTCGCCCTGGACGGTGGTGGCGTCGCCTTCGACGAGTTTTTGTCCTTGGACGAGGACGGCGACGCGGTCGCAGAGGTTGAAGATGAAGCGCATGTCGTGCTCGATGACGAGGATGGCGATGCCCATGTCGCGGATGGCGAAGATGAGTTCTTCGGCGGCGCGGGTTTCCTGGGGGTTCATGCCGGCGGTGGGTTCGTCGAGGAGCAGGAGGCCGGGTTCGCTGGCGAGGGCGCGGGCGATTTCGAGTTTGCGTTGTTCACCGTAGGGGAGGTTGCGGGAGAGGTGGTCGGCTTTGTCGGCGAGGCCGACGAAGTCGAGGAGTTCCATGGCGCGTTCGCGGGATTTTGCTTCGGCTTTGTGGAAGCGGGGGCCGCGGAGGAGGGCGGACCAGAGGCCTTCTTTGGTGCGGGTGTGGCGGCCGACGAGGACGTTTTCCAGGACGGTCATGTTGCTGAAGAGGCGGATGTTCTGGAAGGTTCGGGCGATGCCGGCGGCGGTGACTTTGAAGGATTTGGGGGGCAGTACGTTGCCCTTGTAGCGGACTTCGCCTTCGGTGGGGATGTAGAGGCCGGTGAGGCAGTTGAAGAAGGTGGTTTTTCCGGCGCCGTTGGGTCCGATGAGGCCGACGATTTCGCCGCTGTTGACGGTGAGGTCGACGTCGCGGACGGCGGTGAGGCCGCCGAATCGCATGGTGACGCCGCGGGCGTCGAGGACGGTTTCGCCGGGGGTGGCGCCGGTGGAGGTGTTCTTGGTGGTGGTGTCGGTAGTCATGGTGGTCAGGCCCCTGCCTTGCTGAGGACTGTGGGTGGTTCGGCCTCTTCGTGGAATTCGAGCTGTCGGCGCCGGTTGGGGATGAGTCCTTCGGGGCGGAAGCGCATGAGGAGGACGAGTGCGAGTCCGAAGGCGAGGAGTTGGTAGTCGCCGAGGAACTGGAGTTTGGCGGGGATGAGGTAGAGCAGTGCTGCGCCGACGAGGGGTCCGCTGATGGTGCCCATGCCGCCGAGGACGACGGCGGCGAGGAGGAAGGCGCTGTTGGGTGGGACGACGTGGGCGAACTGGTACTGCTCGGGGGTGACGGTGTAGGTGACGTGGGCCTGGACGGTGCCGGCGAGGCCGGCGAGTGTGGCGCCGAGGGCGAAGGCGATGAGTTTGACGCGGAAGCCGTTGATGCCCATGGCGAGGGCGGCGGTTTCGTCTTCGCGGATGGCTACCCAGGCTCGGCCGATGCGGGAGTCGCTGCTGCGTCGGAAGACGATGACGACGATCAGCGTGATGAGGAGCATGAGCAGGAAGTAGTTGGCGAAGCGGCCGATGGTGAAGCCGGCGATGCTGTGTTCCTGGCCGAAGTCGAAGCCGAGGATGTTGAGGTTGGGGATGGAGGAGATGCCGTTGGAGCCGTTGGTGATGTCGGGTCCGGAGGTGCCGTCGGTGTTGAGGACGGCGATGCGGAAGATTTCGCCGAAGCCGAGGGTGACGATGGCGAGGTAGTCGCCGCGCAGGCGGAGGGTGGGGGCTCCGATGAGGACGCCGAAGACCATGGCGACGGCTGCGCCGAGGAGGGCGCTGAGCCAGAAGGGGAGGTGGATGTCGAAGGGGCTGGAGGGGCTTCCGGAGACCATGGCGGCGGTGTAGGCGCCGACGCCGAGGAAGGCGACGTATCCGAGGTCGAGGAGGCCGGCGAGGCCGACGACGATGTTGAGGCCGAGTGCGACGGTGGCGAAGATGAGGATGTAGACGCCGATGGTGGCGTACTGGTCGTCGGACTGGGTGAAGGGGAAGGCGGCGGCTGCGACGAAGGCGCCGATGAGGGTGACGTTGCGGTGTTCGGCGGTGATGGCGGAGATGCGGTTGATGAGTCCGGCTTTGGTGAGGGCGGCGAAGCCGAAGCCGGCGGTGATGAGGAAGCCGATGAAGAGTTCGTCGTATTCGGTGCCGATGCCGTAGGTGAAGACGATCAGGCCGAGGGCGAGGGCGGCGACGATGATGAGGATTTCGGCGTAGGCGGGCAGTTCGCGTGCGGGCCGGGTGCGGCCGGTGGCGATGGATGCGCGCAGGACGGTGATGTTGTGCCGGGTGGTGTGGCGGAGTTTTTCCCAGCTGCTGTCGTCGGGGTCGTGGGGGTCGGGTGCGGGTCGTTCGAAGGGGAGGGCGTGGGCGCCGAGGAGGGCTGTGAGGGTGGTGAGGGCTGCGATCCAGCCGCCGGGTTCGAGGTTGACGATTCCGCCGAGGTTGATGCTGATGGCGGTGACGGTGTACCAGGTGGTGGCGAAGGTGCCGGTGGCGGCGAGTTTGAGGGCGCTGTCGGCTCCTGCGGGGGTGAGCCATTGGAGGCCTTTGGTGCCGTAGGAGGCGAGGCCGAGGAGGGTGGTGAGGAGGCCGCCGATGAGGACGAGGACCTGGAGGCCGCCGGGGTAGCCGTAGTAGGTGAGGTCGCCGGGGAATTCGCTGGTCCAGGTCCAGGCGAGGAGGGTGGAGAGGGCGGTGAGGGCGGCGCTGCCGGTGGCGAGGGCGCGGCCGGTGTGCGGGGGTATGCCGATGAGGCCTGTGGGGGTGGGGGTGGTGGGGGTGTGGGGGGTCTTGGGGGTGGTGGTGTGTGTGGTCATCGGTGTCACGCCCTGTCCGCGACGCGCTCGCCGAGCAGGCCTTGGGGCCTGAAGAGGAGCACGAGGATGAGGAGTACGAACGCCCAGACGTCGGCCCAGGACTGGCTGCCGAACTGGTTCATGCCGGGGATGTCGGAGATGTAGGCGGTGGACAGGGCTTCGGCGATGCCGAGGACGAGGCCGCCGAGCATGGCTCCGTAGATGTTGCCGATGCCGCCGAGGACGGCGGCGGTGAAGGCTTTGAGTCCGAGGATGAAGCCCATGCGGAAGTCGATCTGGCCGTATTTGAGGCCGTAGGCGACGCCGCCGACGGCGGCGAAGACGGCGCCGAGGGCGAAGGCGACCACGATGATGCGGTCGGTGTTGATGCCCATGAGTTTGGCGGTGTCGGGGTCCTGGGCGGTGGCTTGCATGCCGCGTCCGGTGCGGGTGCGCATGACGAAGTAGCCGAGGATGGCCATGCTGAGGGGGGCGGCGCAGAGGACGAAGATGTCGCCGGTCTGGATGGTGACGGAGCCGATGTCGAAGGGGCCGCCGGGGATGCTGGGGAAGGTGTGGGCGGATTTCGCGTCGGGGTACCAGGCCCATACGGCTTGCTGGAGGGCGAGGGAGAGGCCGATGGCGGTGATGAGGGGGGCGAGGCGTGGGGCGCCTCGGAGGGGCCGGTAGGCGAATCGTTCCGCTCCGACGGCGACGGTGGCGGAGACGAGCATCGCGCCGATGATCATGAGGGGGAGGGCGATGAGCATGGAGGTGCCGTCGGGCAGGATGTAGAGGTAGACCGTGAGTGCGCCGAAGGCGCCGGTCATGAAGATCTCGCCGTGGGCGAAGTTGATGAGCTGGACAATGCCGTAGACCATTGTGTAGCCGAGGGCGACCAGCCCGTACATGGATCCCAGTAGCAGGCCGTTGACCAGCTGCTGCGGCAGTTCGTTCACCGCATGTCCTCCGAGACGTTCGGAATGTTCGACGGATGGGGCCGGATGCGAGCCGCGCGGGGCGCCAGTGGTGTGGCGCCCCGCGCGGCTCGGTGGGTGCGGGCTTGGGTCAGCCGGTGTAGGTGCCGGACTTGACGTCGTTCCAGTCGCCGTTCTCGACGGCGTAGACGGTGAGCTGCTTGTTGGTGGCGTCGCCGAACTCGTCGAAGGCGACGGGGCCGGTGACTCCGTCGAAGGAGACGTCCTGCATGGCGGCGGTGACCTTTTCGCGGGCGTCGTCGGGGAGTTTGCCGTCGTTGTCCTCGACGACCTTCTTGACGGCTTCGATGACGGCCCAGGCCGAGTCGTAGCTGTAGCCGCCGTAGGCCTCGTAGTCCTCCTTGTAGTTCCCGGCCTCGTAGTTGGCCACGAACTCCTTGGCGGAGGGGAGGTCTTCGACGGGGGCGCCGACGGAGGTGGCGAGGTCGCCGGTGCCGGTGGTGCCGGCGAGCTTGATGAACTCGGCGCTGTAGATGCCGTCGCCGCCGACGAGGGGGATCTTGGCGCCTGCGGCCTTGATCTGCTTGCTGAGGGGGCCGGCCTGGGGGTATTCGCCGCCGTAGTAGACGACGTCGGCGCCGGAGTTCTTGACCTTGGTGGCGACTGCGGAGAAGTCCTTGGTGTCGGGGTTGATGTGCTCGGTGCCCACGACGTCGCCGCCGAGTTCCTTGAACTCGTCGGTGAAGGTGCCGGCGAGGCCGGCGCCGTAGGTCTTTTTGTCGTCGATGACGAAGACCTTGCGCTTCTTGGAGTCGTTGTACAGGTACTGGGCGGCGAAGGGGCCCTGGATGGCGTCCGTGGTCGCGGTACGGAAGTAGGACTTGTAGGTGCGTACCGGCTTGGTCTGCCAGTCGGTGCCCTGGGTGAGGGCGGGGCTGGTGTTGGCGGGTGAGACCTGGACGAGCTTGGCGTCGTCGAGGACCTTCTGCATGGATTCGCCGACGGAGGAGTTCAGCGGGCCGACGACGCCGAGGACTTCGTCGTTGGCGACGAACTTGGTGGCGTTCTGCTGGCCGGAGGAGGGCTGTGCCTGGTCGTCGAGGGCTTCGACCTTGAAGGTGATGCCTTCGACGGTCTTTTCCTTGTTGGCGGTCTTGGCGGCGAGGTCCACGGAGTTCTTGATGCCGAGGCCCAGCGCGGACAGGTCGCCGGTCAGCGGCGCGTCGACGCCGATGACGACGGTGGTGCCGCCGTTGCCGGAGTCCGAGCTGCCGCCGCCGTTCTCGTCGCGCGAACCGCAAGCGGTGAGGGTGAGTGCTCCCGCCGCCAAGGCAGCGGTGACGGCGATGAGTGAACGTTGACGCACGATCCAGTCCTTTCCCCTGACGGTCGTTTCCCGGTGGAAACGGCCGAGTCGAGCGCGGGGCCGAAGTGATAATCGGGGTGCGCGGTGACTGGCCGTGACTCTAAGCGGGTGGGGGGAACGGGGAGGAGGGTCTGGACCATGCTGTGACTCTCTTGTTATGACACGACGTATTGCAGAGCGGTACCGAGTGGGGGGAACGGCGGAATTCAAGCCGTTTTGACCTGTCCGGATGGTGAGAAACCGCAGGACCGGGCGGGGTGTGTTCAGGCGTATCAGGGGTTTTGGTGATTACCGAAAATCGTTGCTGCAGGCGACCTGCAGGCGACCTGCAGGCGACCTGCAGGGCCAGGGAGAGGTCCTGTGCGTACCGTGGTCCGAGGGTGAAGCTGTGGGTCTGCATTGCGTGCGTATTACGCAGAGTTACATCCAGGAAAGGGAGTCCGGCGTTCCCCGGCAATCCTCCGCATTCCGTGATGCGCAGGGTGACGGCGATCCTGTGGGGGGACCCCGCTTTTGTCCGGAAAGGGGCGTGCGGGCTGGAGGTCGCGGAAAGGCCGGCGTACGGCTGGGATGTGCGGGTGACGGTGACCGGAGGGCCTGATTCCACGACGGGTTCGATGGTGAAGGTGAAATTCCGTTTGTCTGTGCCCGGGCCTGCGGGCTGCGGTTACGGGTAGCTGACGGTCGTCGCTCCGGACGGCAACGGCGGTGCGGGCGGCGGGGGTTGCCGGGGCCGGGTGACGTGCAGGAGGGTGCCGGCCGCGAGGACGGCCGCCGCGGTGAGGGCGACGAGTACGGTCCGGCGGTGACGCCCGTACCGCCGCGTGAGGCACTCGCGGCGAGAGCCGAGGAATCCGAGGAATCCGAGGAGTCCGCGGGGGCCGCGGGGGAGCGGCGGGGCGGACGGGGGGCGGGTTCCGTCGCCGGGTTCCACGGGGCCGACGGCGTTCACCGCCAGGCGCCTTCGTCCGGTCCGCCGGGGCGGTACCGCTCGGCGCAGGCCTCGCGGACGTGACGGCCGATCACCTCGTGCGCGGCCGCGGTGCCCTGGCGCTCGCGGGCGGGGCGGGCGGCGTCCACGGCGTCGCGCAGGATGTCGTACTGGCCGTTGGACAGGCCCATCGACTGGTAGTCGCCGTAGGAGGTGCCGTCCAGCACCTCGCGGGCCCAGTGGGTGACGATCCGTACGCACACGTCCTCGGGGGCGGTCGCCGGCGGTGAGGACGCCGGGGACGCCGACGGCAGGGACGGTGCCGGGGCGCCGGCACGTCCGGACGGGCCGCATCCGGCTGCCAGGAGGACGGTCACGAGGGCAGCGGGCAACGCGGTCGTGAAGCCCGGCGGGAGGAGACCGGGGAACGACGGGAGGAGTCCGAGGAGTGAGGGGAGCGGCGGGAGAGGAGGGAGCGGCGCCGGTGTGCGCAGGGGGCGGCCGGGGCCCCGCGTGGCGGGCCGGGTGGCGCCTCCCCGTTCCATGTCCGCACGGTAGGACGCCCACGGCTCCCGGGCAATGGGCGGGCGGCGGGTGGTGCGGGGCGGTCACGCGCCCCGCACCCACTTGGCCGGTCGGCCCGTCGGGTCAGCCCGTCGCGGTGCCGAAGGCCTGCTGCGCGTCCTTCGGACCGAGGTCGCGCAGCAGGCAGGTCAGGCGCGCGGTGCACACCCGCTGGCCGGCCTCGTCGCTGATGACGATCTCGTACGTGGCGGTGGAGCGTCCCCGGTGCACCGGGGTGGCGACCCCGGTGACCAGTCCGGAGCGCACGCCGCGGTGGTGGGTGCAGTTGAGGTCGACGCCCACGGCGATCCGGCCGGCGCCGCCGTGCAGCATCGACCCCACCGACCCGAGGGTCTCGGCCAGGACGGCGGAGGCGCCGCCGTGCAGCAGCCCGTAGGGCTGGGTGTTGCCCTCCACCGGCATCGTCCCGACGACGCGCTCGGCCGAGGCCTCCAGGATCTGCACGCCCATGCGGGCGCCGAGGTGGCCGGCGGAGAACAGTGCCCGCAGGTCCACGCCGAGCGAGGCGTACTCGTCGATGACCTCCTGCGGGAACGTGACGTGCTGCTGCTCTCCCATGGGGCCGGGCTCCGTTCGTCGTGATCCCCGAGGCGGTGCGGCTGCGCCGCCGTACCGCACTGAGTAAACGCTCAGTCGGTCCCGGATTGTTCCAGACGGACCACGACGGACTTGCTGGCAGGGGTGTTGCTGGTGTCGGCGGTGGCGTCCAGCGGCACGAGGACGTTGGTCTCCGGGTAGTACGCGGCGGCGCAGCCGCGGGCCGTCGGGTAGTGCACGACGCGGAATCCGGGGGCCCGGCGCTCCACGCCGTCCTTCCACTCGCCGACCAGGTCGACGTACGAGCCGTCCGCGAGCCGCAGCTCGCGCGCGTCCTCGGGGTTGACGAGCACCACGCGGCGGCCGTTCCTGATGCCGCGGTAGCGGTCGTCGAGGCCGTAGATCGTGGTGTTGTACTGGTCGTGCGAGCGCAGGGTCTGCAGCAGCAGCCGCCCCTTGGGCAGTTCGGGGTACTCGACCGGGGCGGCGGTGAAGTTGGCCTTGCCGGTGGCGGTGGGAAAGCGCCGCTCGTCGCGCGGGGCGTGGGGGAGGGCGAAGCCCGAGGGGTCGGCCACGCGCGCGTTGAAGTCCTCGAAGCCGGGGATCACGCGTGCGATGCGGTCGCGGATCGTCGCGTAGTCCTTCTCGAACTCCTCCCACGGCACCCTGCTGCCGGCGCCCAGGACGCCGCGGGCCAGCCGGCAGACGATGGCGGGCTCGGACAGCAGCTGTGCGCTCGCCGGTTCGAGGCGTCCGCGGGAGGCGTGCACCATGCCCATGGAGTCCTCGACCGTCACGAACTGCTCGCCGCTGCCCTGCAGGTCGCGTTCGGTGCGGCCCAGGGTCGGCAGGATGAGGGCGCGCGCGCCGGTGACGGCGTGCGAGCGGTTCAGCTTGGTCGACACGTGCACGGTCAGCCGGGCCCGGCGCATCGCGGCCTCGGTGACCTCGGTGTCGGGGGAGGCGGAGACGAAGTTGCCGCCCATGGCGAAGAAGACCTTCGCGTCCCCGTCGCGCAGCGCGCGGATGGCCCGTACGACGTCGTAGCCGTGTTCGCGCGGCGGGGTGAAGCCGAACTCCTTCTCCAGGGCGTCCAGGAACGCCCCGGCGGGGCGTTCGAAGATGCCCATGGTGCGGTCGCCCTGCACGTTGGAATGGCCGCGCACCGGGCAGACGCCCGCGCCGGGGCGGCCGATGTTGCCGCGCAGCAGCAGGAAGTTGACGATCTCGCGGATCATGGGCACGGAGTGCTTGTGCTGGGTGAGGCCCATCGCCCAGCACACGATGACGCGCCGGGACGCGAGGACCATGCGCAGGCACGTCTCGATGTCCTCGCGCGTGAGGCCGGTCGCGGTGAGGGTGGCGTCCCAGTCGGCGGCGCGGGCGGCCTCGGCGAAGTCTTCGTAGCCGTGGGTGTGTTCACGGACGAAGTCCTCGTCGACGGCGTCGGGCGTATCGAGGATCAGCTTGTTGAGGATGCGGAAGAGTGCCTGGTCGCCGCCGAGGCGGATCCGCAGGAACAGGTCGGTCAGGGCGGCGCCGGTGGTGAGGCCCTTGGGGGTCTGCGGGTTCTTGAAGCGTTCCAGGCCGGCCTCGGGCAGCGGGTTGACGCTGATGATCCGTGCGCCGTTGCCCTTGGCCTTCTCCAGGGCGGAGAGCATGCGCGGGTGGTTGGTGCCGGGGTTCTGTCCGGCGACGATGATCAGGTCGGCCTTGTGGAGGTCCTCGAGCAGGACGCTGCCCTTGCCGACGCCGATCGTCTCGGACAGGGCGGAGCCGGAGGACTCGTGGCACATGTTCGAGCAGTCGGGCAGGTTGTTGGTGCCGAGCTCGCGCGCGAACAGCTGGTAGAGGAACGCGGCCTCGTTGCTGGTGCGTCCGGAGGTGTAGAAGACGGCCTCGTCGGGGGAACCGAGGGCGTTGATCTCCTCGGCGATGATGTCGAAGGCGCGCTCCCAGGTGACGGGCTCGTAGCGGTCGCCGCCCTCGGGGAGGTGGACGGGGTGGGTCAGGCGGCCCTGCTGGCCCAGCCAGTAGCCGCTGCGGCCGGCCAGGTCGGCGACGGGGTGCTCGGCGAAGAACTCGGGGGTGACCCGGCGCAGGGTGGCCTCCTCGGCCACGGCCTTCGCGCCGTTCTCGCAGAACTCCGCCGTGTGCCGGTGCTCGGGCTCGGGCCAGGCGCAGCCCGGGCAGTCGAAGCCGTTCTTCTGGTTGACGCTGAGGAGGGTCAGCGCCGTGCGTTTCACGCCCATCTGCTGGTGGGCCATGCGCAGGCTGTGGCCGACCGCCGTGAGGCCGGCGGCCGTGTGTTTCGGTCCGGCGACCTTCGGCGCGTCCTGGACCGGGTCACCCTTGGGCGGCTTGCTGGCCATCGCGCACTCCTCTTCGCGTACACATGTGAGGTACGCCTCCGATCCTCGCACGGGAGGCGACGACGGAGGCCGGGCGTGAGCGGGTGCGGGGCCGGGTGTCAGCGTCGCGTGGCAGGATCGGGGGCGTGGCAGAGACAGCAGCGAAGAAGACCGACCAGACCTCCGGCGAGGCCCGACCGCGACTGATGCTCATGGACGGGCATTCGCTGGCCTACCGCGCGTTCTTCGCGCTGCCCGTGGAGAACTTCACCACCGCGACGGGCCAGCCGACGAACGCGATCTACGGCTTCGCGTCGATGCTGGCGAACACGCTGCGCGACGAGGCGCCCACGCACTTCGCGGTGGCCTTCGACGTCTCCCGCAAGACCTGGCGCTCGGCGGAGTTCGCCGAGTACAAGGCGAACCGCTCCAAGACCCCGGACGAGTTCAAGGGACAGGTCGAGCTGATCGGGGAGCTGCTCGACGCGATGCACGCCCCGCGTTTCGCGGTCGACGGGTTCGAGGCGGACGACGTCATCGCCACGCTCGCCACCCGAGCCGAGGCCGAGGGCTTCGACGTGCTGATCGTCACCGGTGACCGGGACTCCTTCCAGCTGGTCTCCCAGCACACCACGGTGCTGTATCCGACCAAGGGCGTCTCCGAGCTGACCCGGTTCACCCCCGAGAAGGTGTTCGAGAAGTACGGGCTGACACCCGCGCAGTACCCCGATTTCGCGGCACTGCGCGGCGACCCGTCCGACAATCTGCCCGGTATTCCCGGTGTCGGTGAGAAGACGGCCGCGAAGTGGATCAACCAGTTCGGTTCCTTCGCGGACCTCGTCGAGCGGGTCGACGAGGTCAAGGGCAAGGCCGGCCAGAATCTGCGCGACCACCTGGAGTCGGTCAAGCTCAACCGCCGCCTCACCGAGCTGGAGCGGCAGGTCGAGCTGGCCAAGGGCGTCACCGACCTGGAGCGGACGGCCTACGACCGCAAGGCCGTCACGATGATCCTGGACACCCTGGAGATCAGGAACCCGTCGCTGCGCGAGCGGCTCTTCGCCGTCGACCCCGGAGCCCAGGAGGCCGAGACCGCCCCGGTCGTCGCGGACGGCGTGGAGCTGGACGGGACCGTCCTGGGCGCGGGCGAGCTGACCGGCTGGCTCGCCGAGCACGCCACCCGTCCCCTCGGCGTCGCCACGGTCGACACCTGGGCGCTGGGAACCGGCTCGGTCGCCGAGATCGCCCTGGCCGCGGCCGCCGGACCGGCCGCCTGGTTCGACCCGGCCGAGCTGGACGAGAGCGACGAGCAGGCGTTCGCCGCCTGGCTCGCGGACGCGGACCGGCCCAAGGTGTTCCACAACGCCAAGGGTGCGATGCGGGTCCTCGCCGAGCACGGCTGGAGCGCCGAGGGCATCTCCATGGACACGGCGCTCGCCGCCTACCTGGTCAAGCCGGGCCGCCGCTCCTTCGCCCTGGACGCCCTGTCCCTGGAGTACCTGCACCGCGAGCTGGCGCCCGCCGCCGCGGCCGACGGCCAGCTGGCCTTCGGCGCGGACGACGCCGCCGAGGCCGAGGCGCTGATGGTGCAGGCCCGCGCGGTCGTCGACCTGGGTGAGGCCTTCGAGGGCCGCCTGCGGGAGGTGGGCGCCGCGGACCTGCTGCGGGACATGGAGCTGCCGACGTCCGCCCTGCTGGCCCGCATGGAGCGGCACGGCATCGCGGCGGACCGCACCCATCTGGAGTCCATGGAGCAGATGTTCGCGGGCGCCGTGCAGCAGGCCGTGAAGGAGGCGCACGCGGCGGCGGGGCACGAGTTCAACCTGGGTTCGCCCAAGCAGCTCCAGGAGGTCCTCTTCGGCGAACTCGGCCTGCCGAAGACGAAGAAGACCAAGACCGGCTACACGACCGACGCCGACGCCCTGGCCTGGCTGGCCGGGCAGACCGACAACGAGCTTCCGGTGATCATGCTCCGCCACCGTGAGCAGGCGAAGCTGCGCGTGACCGTCGAGGGACTGATCAGGACGGTCGCCGCGGACGGCCGGATCCACACCACGTTCAACCAGACGGTCGCCGCCACCGGCCGCCTGTCGTCGACCGACCCGAACCTGCAGAACATCCCGGTCCGTACCGACGAGGGACGCGCGATCCGCCGGGGCTTCGTCGTCGGCGAGGGCTTCGAGTCCCTCCTCACCGCCGACTACAGCCAGATCGAGCTGCGGGTGATGGCCCACCTCTCCGAGGACGCCGGTCTCATCGAGGCGTTCACCTCCGGTGAGGACCTGCACACCACGGCCGCCGCGCAGGTGTTCGCGGTCGAGCAGTCCGCCGTGGACGCGGAGATGCGCCGCAAGATCAAGGCGATGTCGTACGGCCTCGCGTACGGGCTGTCGGCCTTCGGGCTCTCGCAGCAGCTGAACATCGAGGCGGCCGAGGCCCGCGCCCTGATGGACGCGTACTTCGAGCGGTTCGGCGGCGTACGGGACTACCTGCACCGCGTGGTCGACGAGGCGCGGGCGACGGGCTACACGGCGACCCTCTTCGGCCGCCGGCGCTACCTGCCCGACCTCAACAGCGACAACCGCCAACGCCGCGAGGCGGCCGAGCGCATGGCGCTGAACGCGCCGATCCAGGGCACGGCGGCGGACATCGTCAAGATCGCCATGCTGAACGTGGACCGCGCCCTGCGCGAGGCGGACCTCAAGTCCCGCCTGCTCCTCCAGGTCCACGACGAAATCGTCCTGGAGATCGCCCCCGGGGAGCGCCCGGCGGCGGAGGAACTGATCCGCCGGGAGATGGCCGACGCGGTCCGGCTCCGCGTCCCGCTGGGCGTCTCGGTCGGCGCGGGCCCGGACTGGGAGTCGGCGGCACACTGACGACACCGGGCTCGGCCGGGAGCGACGGGCGGTGGCAGAGGGAAGCGGGAGGGCTGCCGGCAGGCGTCGGCCGTCACCGCCCGGCCCCTCCCACCCCGTGACCCGTCGGCGCCCTGTGCGATTCCCGCGCGGGGACGCCGGTCACCAGTTACTCCCCCGGGCACGGCGGCGGCACGGGGCGGCGCGCCCGAGGCCGCCGGGACCCTCAGGAGCGACCGTCTGCTGCCTGTCGCCGAGGCTCTCCGTCCTCGTGCGGCCGCAGCCGTCTCGCGGTGCGGGGCCCGCGGGCGTCCGCTCGCCGCCTCCGCCTGCCGAGCCGGGACGGCGGCATACGCGCCATGCCGCCGTCCCGCCCACCCCGGCGCCCGCCCTCCTCTCCCCGCACGGCTCACGGCTCACTCCGCTCTCCCCTTCCGCAGGCTGCTTCACCCGCGTGGACCGTACGGGCAGGCCGTCGGGTGGGTCGGGCGCCAGGATGCGGGTCATGGGTATACGCATGCTTCACCGCAGAGCGGCATCCCCGAGGGCCGCCGCAGACGGACCCACCCCCGAGGCGCCGTCGCCGGTTCCGGTCTTCGCGGCCGACGCGAGTACCGCCCGCACCCCCGTCCTCCCCCTCACCCGCGCGCTGCGCCGTACCACCGCGGACCTCGGCCACCGCATCGCCGGCGGCCCCTGGCGCCCCGGCCGTGCCGCGGGCCCCGCACTCCCACGCCCCGGCGAGCCGCTGCCGTGGCGGCTGTGGGCCGAACTTGCCCGCGGCTGTCTGACGCTCGCCCTCACCCTGCTGCCCCGGCCCCGCCCGGTCCGTACCGTCACCGTGTTCGTGGCGGCGGGCGAGACCCTCAGCGCGCGGCCGTACGGCTCGGCCGCTTCCTCTCCACGCCCTCGGGGACCCCGGTGGCCGGGGCCGGACGCCACGCCCTGACCGCCACGGCGTACACCGGCAGCGCGAGGACGAGCCCGGCGCCCGCCCCGAAACACACCGTGGGGATCAGCTCCCAGGGCTTCGCGACCTCGCCCCAGTAGGCCCACCAGCGCGAGGCCCGTTGCACGGCCCCCGCCAGCACGCAGCCGCCGAGCAGCGCGGCTGCTGCCCACCGGTCGGCCGCGGACAGCACCGGCACCCCCGCCGGCCCCGGGCGGGGTGTCGCACGGCGCAGTGCCCGTGCCAGGAACACGACGATCACCACCGCGGCCACCGCCGACCCGCCGTACTGCAGGTACCAGTACAGCGGTGAGCCCGCGATCTCCTGCCCCAGGACGGGGAGGACCCGCATCCCCCACCGGTCGAGGTGCGTGAACTCGTCCCAGACCACGTGCGTCAACGCGCCCAGCACGGCCGAGACGTACCAGCGCGCCACCAAGGAGGCGCGGACGCGTGCGCGGGGCGTGCCGCAGCGCAGCAGAGCGGCCGTCCGCCCCTGCCGAGACCGCGGCAGCAGCGCGACGAGCGGTTCGCGGACCAGGAGCCAGAGCCCCACCAGCGCCCAGGCGATGCACACATCGACGGTGAGAACGCCCGGCAACGAGTGCGTGACCTCCCCGAACTCCATCGCCCCGGACCGGACACCGGCCGCGTAGTAGGTCAGGTCCGGAGCGAGACTGCCCGCCACCAGCACGGCAGGTACCAGCGGGCCCCGGCCGGTCCCGTCGGTGCGTACGGCGGGCAGGACCGCCACCGCGTGGCTCAGTGTGAAAGGCAACCCGGCTCCTCGGGAGGGTGGTTGACCCGGCGGTTCGGCCCGGGCGTTCGGCGGGCCCCAGTATGCGTGACGCGCTCGTCCGTGACCGGGGAGAGAACGACTGTGGTCAACCGGTGAATACCGGGCATGAACGGGTGTCCGGGCAAAGGATGTTGCCGTAGGGTCGCGGGAGTTGCCGTGTCCGGTGCAACCGGTGGGGCGGGCCGCACCGCCGGAACGGATCGGTGCACCGGATCATCGCACCGGTCGTCACCACCGACGGTCGCGGCCGATCGGCACCACAGGCGAGCGTGACAGACGTCGACGGATGCTCCGGCGTCCACGGGGAGGGATTCACTCTATGGCGGCGCATTTCGGCAGGAGGCTGCGCAAGGGAGCGGCGACCACCGCCGTGGCGGCGGCCGCGGTTGCGGCTCTGTCCGCGTCCCAGGCTCCGGGTGCGACGGTCGACGGCCCGGGCGGCCGGACCTCGTCCGATGCCGCATCGGCGCCCGAGGAGAGCGCCGGCGACCCCGGCGCGACCGGCAACTCGCCGTACTACACGGACCTGCCGCCGCTCAACAGCCCCAACCCCGCGCCGTCCGCGAGCTCCGACCCCATCGCCTCGGGCGCTTCCGAAGCGGGCATACCCGCGACCGTCCTCGATGCCTACAAGAAGGCCGAGGCCGCGCTGCGCGAGTCCAAGCCCGCCTGCAACCTGCCCTGGCAACTGCTCGCCGCCATCGGCAAGGTGGAGTCCGGCCAGGCCCGCGGCGGACGCGTCGACGCCGAGGGCACGACGACCTCCCCGATCATCGGCCCGCAGCTCGACGGCAACGGCTTCGCGCTCATCAAGGACACCGACAACGGCGAGTACGACGGCAACAGCGCCTACGACAACGCCGTCGGCCCCATGCAGTTCATCCCGTCCACCTGGGCGTGGGCCGGCCGTGACGGCAACGACGACGGCCGCGAGGACCCCAACAACATCTACGACGCCGCGCTGGCGGCCGGCCACTACCTGTGCCGCTTCGACTGGGACCTGTCCGACCGGGCGGACCTCGGCAGGGCGATCCTCAGCTACAACAACTCGACGGAGTACCTGAACACCGTCCTGTCGTGGCTGGAGTACTACCGCAAGGGCACGCACGAGGTCCCGGACGGCACCGGCACCCTGCCCGACAACCGCAGCGACGCCCACACCACGAGCCCCACCCCGTCGAGGCCGGGCGCCGGTCCGTCCGAGCCGGACACGCCGTCGACGAAGCCCGGCACCGGACCCGGCAAGCAGGGCGGCGGCAGCGGCAGCACCAGGCCGCCGGGCACACCGAGCACCCCGCCGGCCACGACCCCGCCACCGGCCACGACCCCGCCACCGACGACAACGCCGCCACCGACGACAACGCCGCCGCCCACCACGCCGCCCCCCACGCCCACCGACACGGTGGACCACCTGGAGAACGCCGGCACCGGCAGGCTCACCGCGACGGCGGGCGAGACGTTCGCCGAGCGGATCAGCACCCGCGCGGAGACGGACGAGGGCAGGACCGTCGCGAAGGTGCGGATCCGCTTCACCGTCGTCGGCGACACCGACACCACCTTCACCGGCGGCGAGAGCGTGGCCACCGTCCTCACCGACAGCTCCGGGATCGCCGTCGCGCCTGCACTCCGGGCGGGCGAGAAGACCGGCGACGTCACTGTCCGCGCCACCGTCGTCGGCCGCGTGGTGCCGGGCCTCGACTACCGGGCCACCGTCACCGAGCGCGTCGCCGACACCGTCGTACGCACCGATGACGAGGCGCTGACCTGCACGCCGGGCGGTGAGTTCGCCCACCGCCTCGAGGTACGGGCCACCCGCGACGGCGATGCCGCCGGCAAGGTCGCGGCCACCGCCACCCTGATCACATCGGCCGACGACCCGACCGCCACCGACAAGGGCCCCTACTTCAAGGACGCCGACGACAAGGCCGTACGCACCCTCGGCGGCCTGAAGACGGACGCGGACGGCCGGTTGAAGCTGCCCCGGCTGTACGCGGACGACACCACCGGCACCTTCCTGCTCCGCATCACCCTGGCGGGCGGCGTCACCCTCACGGCCGAACTCACCGTGGCCGCGGACGGGACCGCGTCCCCCGACCCGTCGGCGTCCCCCGACCCGTCGGCGTCCCCCGGCCCCACCACCGGCGCGTAGCCGCGCCCGCGCGGGCACCCGCACGCACACAGGGCGTCCCCTCCGTCACCGCCGGAGGGGGCGCCCTTCCGCGTACGTGCGACGTGTTCCCGTCCCACCCGCCGTCACCACTGTGCCGACCCGGGCGCCACCTGACGGCCCCTCGGTCCGGCCGTGGAGCAGGAGGTCACCGCCCGAGCCGCGCGTTGGTGTGCCGGGTCGGCTCGGCGGCGGCGGGGTCCTCGGGCCACGGATGCCGGGGATACCGGCCGCGCAGCTCGGCCCGTACACCCTTGTAGCCGTCCTTCCAGAAGGAGGCGAGGTCGGCGGTGACGGCGGCGGGCCGCCCGGCCGGGGACAGCAGATGCACCAGCAGGGGCACCCCGGCCGCCCGCGGCGACTCCTGGAGTCCGAACATCTCCTGGAGCTTCACGGCGAGGACCGGCTGCCCGGGGTCGGAGTAGTCGATCCGGATCGCGGACCCGCTGGGCACGGTGATCCGCTCGGGGGCGAGACCGTCCAGGCGGGCGGCCTCCCCGGACGCCCACGGCAGCAACCGGCCGAGGGCCTGCCCGGCGTCGATCCGGGCCAGGTCGGCCCGGCGCCGGGCGCGGCTCAGCTCCGGCTCCAGCCACTCCTCCACGCGCGCGTGGAGCGCCTCGTCGGACACGTCGGGCCAGGGCTCGCCGGCCTGCCGGTGCACGAACGCCAGCCGCTGCCGCAGCACGGCCGCCCCGGCCGGCCACCGCAGCAGCCCGAACCCCTCCCGCCGCAGCCCGTCCAGCAACGCGGCCCGTACGAGCGCCGGCTCCGGGTCGGTACGGGGCCGTACGGCCAGCTCGACGGCGCCCAGCCGCTCGACCCGCCGGGCGAGGACGTCCCCGTCGGCCCAGCGCACCTCCTCGCGCGTCTCCAGCAGGGTGCCGGCCGCCCACCGCGCGGTGTCCTCGTCGACGACCGCGCCGAGCTGCACGCGCGCGTGGCCCCGCCCCACGGGCCGGTCGGCCGCGGCGACCGCGATCCAGGGCGCGCCGCGCAGCCCGCTGCCCGCTCCGGCCTCGGCCCGCGTCCCGGACACCATCAGGTACGAACCGCCGTCCGCGCGGGCGATCCGCTCGGGGAACGCGAGCGCGGCCACCAGCCCGACCCGCGCGTCCTCCCCGTCCAGGCGCGGCAGGCCGGCGCCCGACGGCGAGAAGCCCCGTGAGGAGCGCTCTGCCGACGCTGGTGCGGAGGTCCGCGCGGAGGCGTCCGGTGCGAGCGCGCGCAGTCGGCGCACCTCGGTCCGCCACCGCTGTGCGTAGGCGTCGTCCCCGCGCCGCGCGGCGCGCAGCGCGCCGGCGAGATCGTCCCCGTAGCTCCGCGGCGCCTCCTCGCCGATCAGCGCGACCACCTCGGCGGCGAGCGCCGGACCCACGGCCGGTGCCGCGTCCAGCAGGGCCCGCCCGAGCCGGGGGTGCAGGCCCAGCCGGGCGAGCCGGGTGCCCCGCCCCGTGGCCCGCCCGTCGGCGTCGACGGCCCCGATCGCGGTCAGGACGGCCCCCGCCGCCGCCATCGCCCCGGCCGGGGGAGGATCGAGCAGAGCGAGCCCGGAGGCGTCGGGATCGCCCCAGCAGGCCGCCTGGAGTGCGAACGCCGTCAGGTCGGCCACCTTGATCTCGGGGGAGGGGAACCGCGGCAGCCGGGCGTCCTCCGCCGGTGCCCAGCACCGGTACACCGCGCCCGGCGCCTCACGCCCGGCCCGCCCCGCCCGCTGCCGGCCCGCCGCCTGCGAGGCCCGTACCGTCGTCAGCGCGCTCAGCCCGCGCGCGTGGTCGACGCGGGGCTCACGCGCGAGGCCCGCGTCGACGACCACCCGGACCCCCGGCACCGTCAGCGACGACTCCGCCACCGACGTCGCCAGCACCACCCGGCGCCGCCGTCCGGGCACCAGCACCGCGTCCTGCACGGCGGCCGGCGCCCGCCCGTGCACCTGGAGCACCTCGACGTCCGGGAGCGGCCCCAGCTGCGCGGCGACCCGGGCGATCTCGCCCACGCCCGGAAGGAACACCAGGACGTCCCCGTCCCGTTCGGCCAGCGACCGCCGCACCACCGACGCCACGTGCGTCAGCAGCGCCGGGTCGACCCGCATGCCGTGCGGCGGCCGCGGCGGCCGGCCGGGAGGCGCCCACACCACCTCCACCGGATGTGCCGTGCCGCGCGCCTCGACGACGGGCGCGTCGCCCAGCAGCCGTGCCCAGCCCGCCGCGTCGGTCGTCGCCGACGCGGCCACCAGCCGCAGTTCCGGACGCAGCGTCTCGCGCACGTCCCACAGGAACGCCGCCGCCGTGTCCGCGTCCAGATGCCGCTCGTGGCACTCGTCGAGGACCACGACGTCCACGCCGGTCAGCTCCTGGTCGCGTTGCAGCCGCTGCAGCAGCACACCGGTCGTGACGACCTCCACACGCGTGTGCCGCCCGGTCACCCGTTCCCCGCGCACCGTGAAGCCCACCGACTCGCCGGGCTCCTCGCCCAGCAGCCAGGCCATCCGCCGGGCCGCCGCGCGCGCCGCGATCCGCCGCGGTTCGGCGACCAGGACCCGCCGCGCGGGACCGTCACCGGCCAGTCCCGCCAGCACCAGCGGCACCAGGGTCGTCTTGCCGGTGCCGGGCGGTGCGACCAGGACGGCGGTGCCGCGTTCCCGAAGGGCGTCGGTCAGTGGGGGAACCGCCTCGCGCACCGGGAGGGCGTCGAGCGCGTCATGACGGATCACGCACTCAGTCCCGTACGCACACGAAGATCGCCGTCCCCGGGATCAGCCGGCCGCGCAGGGGGGACCAGCCGCCCCACTCGGAGCTGTTCCACTCCGGCCACGGAGGCTCCACCAGATCCACCAGACGGAAGCCCGAGACGGCGACGTCGCGGACCCGGTCGCCCAGCGTCCTGTGGTGCTCGACGTACACCGCGCGGCCCTCCTCGTCCTGCTCCACGTAGGGCGTGCGGTCGAAGTACGACCCGGAGACGCTCAGCCCCTCCGGGCCGGGCTCGTCCGGGAACGCCCAGCGGATGGGATGCGTGACGGAGAAGACGAACCGGCCGCCGGGCCGCAGCACCCGGTGCACCTCGCGCAGCACCAGCCGCGGGTCGGCGACGAAGGGCAGCGCCCCGTACGCCGAGCAGGCCAGGTCGAAGGAGCCGTCCGCGAACGGCAGGGCGCCCGCGTCCGCGCACACCAGCGGGAACGGGCCCCCGATGCGCAGCGCGTGCTGCAGCTGCCGGTGCGAGATGTCCAGGGCCACCGGGCGCGCGCCCTGCGCGGCCAGCCAGCGCGAACACTGGGCCGCGCCGGCACCGAGCTCCAGGACGGCGCGGTCCTTCAGCTCCTCCGGCGGGCCGAGCAGCTCGGCCTCCACCTCGTCGAGTCCCTCGGGGCACCACACGAAGCGGTCGTCGCCGAGGAACGTGCCGTGCTCGACCTGGTACTCGTCCGCGTTGCGGTCCCACCAGCCGCGGTTGGCGCGGGCGCTCTCGGTGACGCCGGCGTCCCGCCGGGTCGCCTCCGGTTCGGGTGCTTCGGGACCTTCGGGCTCTTGGATGATCGGCTCCATCGTCGTACTCTTCCGTCCAGTCGCCCGGCTGTCGCCACCGGGGCGCGCGGTGTCCTGCCGTGTGGTGTCCGCGTGGTGTCCGCGGGGCGGGTTCCGTGTGGCCTCGAGGTGGTATCTGACATGCGGCACCACCCCCGAACGGGGGAATTGTGCCGGTTTTGCGGCGATCCGCCCCGGGTGGGGGGCTTCGCTCATTGACCCTGCCCGGCGGCCCCCGTATGCTACAAGTTGCGCTGCGAGCCTGCGCACCTCAGACATAGCAGGTTGTGCTCGCGTCTGTTGTATGTCCCCTCGGTTGTCGAGGCGTCACCGGATACCCGGTGTCTGGTAACGGCGCTTCCTAGGCTGTCCGGCTTCTGCAGAGCGAAACGGGCTCGGGCGTAGCAGTACCTACGACTCACTGTCCGTACCGGAGCCCTTTCCCACATGACGAGCAGCACCGAGACCACCGCCACCACCCCGCAGGTTGCGGTCAACGACATCGGTAACGAGGAAGCCTTCCTCGCCGCGATCGACGAGACGATCAAGTACTTCAACGACGGCGACATCGTCGACGGCGTCATCGTGAAGGTCGACCGGGACGAGGTCCTGCTCGACATCGGTTACAAGACCGAAGGTGTCATCCCGAGCCGCGAGCTCTCGATCAAGCACGACGTCGACCCCAACGAGGTCGTCGCCGTCGGTGACGAGATCGAAGCCCTTGTTCTCCAGAAGGAGGACAAGGAAGGCCGCCTGATCCTCTCGAAGAAGCGCGCCCAGTACGAGCGCGCCTGGGGCACCATCGAGAAGATCAAGGAAGAGGACGGCATCGTCACCGGTACCGTCATCGAGGTCGTCAAGGGTGGTCTCATCCTCGACATCGGCCTCCGCGGCTTCCTCCCGGCCTCCCTGGTCGAGATGCGCCGCGTCCGCGACCTCCAGCCCTACGTGGGCAAGGAGCTCGAGGCGAAGATCATCGAGCTGGACAAGAACCGCAACAACGTGGTCCTGTCCCGCCGTGCCTGGCTGGAGCAGACCCAGTCCGAGGTCCGCCAGACGTTCCTCACCACCCTCCAGAAGGGTCAGGTGCGTTCCGGCGTCGTCTCCTCGATCGTCAACTTCGGTGCCTTCGTGGACCTGGGTGGCGTCGATGGCCTGGTGCACGTGTCCGAGCTGTCCTGGAAGCACATCGACCACCCCTCCGAGGTCGTCGAGGTCGGTCAGGAAGTCACCGTCGAGGTCCTCGACGTCGACATGGACCGCGAGCGCGTCTCCCTGTCGCTGAAGGCGACCCAGGAAGACCCGTGGCAGCAGTTCGCCCGCACCCACCAGATCGGCCAGGTCGTGCCCGGCAAGGTCACGAAGCTGGTTCCGTTCGGTGCGTTCGTCCGCGTGGACGAGGGCATCGAGGGTCTGGTCCACATCTCCGAGCTGGCCGAGCGCCACGTGGAGATCCCGGAGCAGGTCGTCCAGGTCAACGACGAGATCTTCGTCAAGGTCATCGACATCGACCTCGAGCGCCGTCGCATCAGCCTCTCGCTGAAGCAGGCCAACGAGGCCTTCGGCGCCGACCCGTCGGCGGTCGAGTTCGACCCGACCCTGTACGGCATGGCCGCGTCCTACGACGACCAGGGCAACTACATCTACCCCGAGGGCTTCGACCCCGAGACCAACGACTGGCTCGAGGGCTACGAGACCCAGCGGGAGGCGTGGGAGACCCAGTACGCCGAGGCGCAGAACCGCTTCGAGCAGCACCAGGCGCAGGTCATCAAGTCCCGCGAGGCGGACGAGAAGGCCGCCGCCGAGGGTGTCGACACCGCGGGTGCGGCTCCGGCCGCGTCCGGTGGCGGTGGCGGTGGCGGCGGTTCGTACTCCTCCGAGGGCGGCGACAACTCCGGTGCCCTGGCCTCGGACGAGGCGCTGGCCGCGCTGCGCGAGAAGCTGGCCGGCGGCCAGAGCTGATCGCCGACCGCTGAGGTTCAGCCGTTGACCGAGGGCCCGCACCTTTCGAGGTGCGGGCCCTCGGTGCTGTGCCCTGGGGGTGTGGAGCGCTTCGGGGTGGTGGGGTGCCTGCGGACCGGTGAGGGCTTGTCGCGCGGTTCCCCGCGGCCCTCGGGGTGTTGTCCCCGCCTCCACGATCATGGTTCTCCTTCTCGGGGAATGCCGACGGCCGTGAGGCCGTTGTGGATGACGGACACGAGGAGGAGCGGTCACTGTGCTTGATCCGCAGGGTTTGTACGCGTGGGAGCCGAATGGGCTGGCCGTCGTCGACACGGCGCTCGCCCAGGAATCGGCCGGTCTTGTCATGCTCTACCACTTCGACGGATACATCGACGCGGGCGAGACCGGCGACCAGATCGTCGAGCGGCTGCTCGACTCGCTGCCCCACCAGGTCGTCGCCCGGTTCGACCACGACCGGCTCGTCGACTACCGGGCCCGTCGCCCCCTGCTGACGTTCACCCGCGACCGCTGGACCGACTACGAGGTGCCCGCACTCGAGGTGCGGCTGGTCCAGGACGCCACCGGAGCGCCGTTCCTGCTGCTGTCCGGTCCGGAACCGGACGTCGAGTGGGAGAGGTTCGCCGCCGCGGTGCGGCAGATCGTGGAACGGCTCGGCGTCCGCCTGTCGGTGAACTTCCACGGCATTCCCATGGGCGTCCCGCACACCCGCCCCGTGGGCATCACCCCGCACGGCAACCGCACCGACCTCGTCCCCGGCCACAGCAGCCCCTTCGACGAGGCGCAGGTTCCCGGCAGCGTCGAGGCCCTCGTCGAGTACCGGCTCATGCAGGCCGGACAGGACGTGCTCGGCGTCGCCGCGCACGTGCCGCACTACATCGCCCGCTCCCCGTACCCGGACGCGGCGCTGACCGTCCTGGAGACCATCACGGCCGCGACCGGCCTGGTCCTGCCCGCTGTGGCGCACGCCCTGCGCACCGACGCGCACCGCACCCAGACCGAGATCGACCGCCAGGTGCAGGAGGGCGACGAGGAACTCACGGCCCTCATCCAGGGCCTCGAGCACCAGTACGACGCCGCCGCGGGGGCCGAAACCCGGGGCAACATGCTCGCCGAGCCGGTGGAGATCCCGTCGGCGGACGAGATCGGGCTCGAGTTCGAGCGGTTCCTGGCGGAGCGCGAAGGCGACGTCTGAGACGGCCGGGTCCCGCCCGGCCTGCCGCCGGCGGCAGGCCCTAGGCTTTCGGGCATGCTGACCGTGGGACTGACCGGTGGGATCGGCGCCGGCAAGAGCGAGGTGTCGCGGCTGCTCGTCGAGCGCGGCGCCGTACTGATCGACGCGGACCGCATCGCGCGCGAGGTCGTCGCACCGGGGACCCCCGGTCTCACGGCGGTCGTGGCGGCCTTCGGCGAGGAGATCCTCACCGGGGACGGCAGTCTGGACCGGCCGCGGCTCGGCGCGATCGTCTTCACCGACGCGGAGAAGCTCGCCCTCCTCAACTCGATCGTCCACCCCCTGGTGGGTGCCCGCTCCCGGGAGCTGGAGGAAGCCGCCGCCGAGGACGCCGTCGTCGTCCACGACGTCCCCCTCCTCACGGAGAACGGCCTCGCGCCCCGCTACGACCTCGTGATCGTGGTCGACGCGAGCCCCGGGACCCAGCTCGACCGGCTCGTCGGCCGACGCGGCATGAGCGAGCAGGACGCCCGCGCCCGCATGGCCGCCCAGGCGACGCGCGAGCAGCGCCGGGAGATCGCGGACATCGTCATCGACAACGACGTACCCCTGGACGAGCTGGAGCGGAGGGTCGAGGACGTATGGGCCGAGCTCGTGCGCCGGGCCGCGGACCGGCGGCCCGCGCAGGAATAGAGGTCTTCGGCCGGGGCGTTGAACCCGTTCGGCAAGGAAAGGATGCGGCTGTGCCCCAGAACAGTGGTTCGACCGGACGTACGCCGGAGACACATGTCATCGACTTCCGTGCCGCCGAGCAGCTGCTTGCCTCACGGGACCCGCGAGGTGCGGTGAAGCTGCTGGACGGGGTCATCGACGCGTATCCGGAGAACACGGCGGCGCGGCTGCTGCGCGCGCGGGCGTTCTTCGCGGCGGCCCAGCTGCGTCCGGCGGAGCTGGAGTTCTCCCTCGTCCTGGAGCGCGAGCCGGACAACGCCTTCGCGCACTTCGCGCTCGCCCGCACCTACCAGCGGCAGCGGAGGCCCGACCCGGCCAGGCGCCACTTCCGGCTGGCCGCCGCCCTGGACCCGAACCCGGAGTACCTGAAGGCCGCGCGCTTCGACGACGGCCAGGGCGACGAGAACTGACGACAAGGACTGACGGCGAGGGCTGGGGGACGACGCCCCGGAAGGGAGAGCACGCGGGTCACCTCGTGCCCCAGGGCGGATCGTACGGCGGCACATCACGGCCCGGCTGGTAGCGGGGTCCCTGGCGCATATGCCGGACGACCACGATCAGGTCGACGGTGACGAGCAGCCACAGCAGTGCGCACACCAGGGCCCAGCCGGGATGCCCGGCGACCGCGAACGCCACCGTCCCGAGGACGGTCCAGACCTCGCCCCACACGCTCAGCCAGAGCCGCATGCGCAGCGCACTGCGCGCGGTCCTCGGCTCACTGCCCGTCCGCATGCCGTCACCACCATTCCTCCTTCCACGGTACGTCCGGCCGGCCCACGGCACGTCCGGTCGGCGGAACGGCCGCTGTCGCCGGCCGGAGGCCTGCCGTCACTCGGACGGGTGAACCGGGAGCGCGGGGGAACGGGCGTGCGGATCCGGTCCGTTGGACGGACATGAAGCGGAGAAGGCGTGAAGGGTACGAGGGGACGGGCCCCGGGGCGATCACCCCGGACGGCTGCGCGGTGGAACTGTACTCACGGCTGCCCGTCGGGGACGAGCCGGACATCATCGCCGCCGCGGTACCGGCGGGCGCGCGGGTCCTGGAGCTGGGCAGCGGCGTGGGGAGGATGACCCACGCACTGCTGGAACGCGGATTCACGGTCACGGCCGTGGACGAGTCCGCCGAGATGCTGGAGCGCGTCCGCGGGGCACGGACCCTGTGCGGCCCCATAGAGGAACTGCGGCTGGACGAGACGTTCGACGTGGTGCTGCTCGCCTCGTTCCTGGTGCACGCGGGCGACGCGGAGGTGCGGCGGGGACTGCTGCGCACCTGTGCGCGGCATCTGGCGGAGGGAGGGTGCGTACTCGTCCAGCGGGAGGGCGAGGACCACCACACGAACGTGCCGCGCGAGCGGGTGGACCCGGCGGGCTTCACCGTACGCATCGTGTCGGTCGAGCCGCTCGGCGACGGGGTCGACACGGTGCACGCCGAGTACGTGTTCCCGGACGCGGTGTGGACGCAGACGTTCCGGTCGAGGACGCTGTCGAGGACGCGGTTCGAGGAGGCGCTGGGGGAGGAGGGCCTGCGCGTGGACCGGTATCTGACGGAGGACGGGATGTGGGTGAGGGCGGTGGCGGCCGAAGGCTGAGCGCAACGCGGTGGCTTCCGTCCCGGACCGCTGCCGCCGTGCGCTCACGGCCGCGCGGTCCCTCCGGAACGTCTGCCACGGTTCTTGCGACCGGCGGACCTTCCCCGATCCGCGAAACCGCCGGCGCCCTCGGGCCTGCCGCGGCCCTCGGGTCCGGCCGGTCCGGCGGAGCCTTCCAGGGCCCCGGGGACGTCGGGGCCACCCGGGCCGCCGCCCAGGCCGCGCAGGCGTTCCAGTTCCCGGCGGTCGCGCTTCGTCGGGCGGCCCGCGCCGCGGTCCCGGACACCGGCCGGGGCGACGGCGTCACGGGGCGGGGGCGGAGGGGAGGTGTCGACATAGCACTGGACCGCGACCGGGGCGCCCACCCGCTTGCGGATCAGGCGCTTGACGACGACGACCCGTTCCCGCCCGTCGTGCCGCAGGCGCACCTCGTCACCGACGCGCAGGGAGTGCGCGGGCTTCACCCGCTCACCGTTCACCCGTACATGGCCGCCGCGGCAGGCGTTGGCACCGAGGGACCGGGTCTTGACCAGACGCACGGACCAGATCCAGCTGTCGGTCCGGACGGTCTCGCCGCTCTGCGGTCCGGCGGCCTCGGCAGCCGCCACGGCGGCCGCGGTGTCGGGCCCGGGGGCCGCGGAGGCCGCCGCCTTCACCGTGTCCCCGTCGCCGCGCGTCCCGCCGTACTGAGCATCCTCGGAAGCCATGGTCCGACTCTAATCCTCCGGGGCGGCCCGGTGAGAAGGGATTTCGGCCGCCGCGCCGCCGGTGGGCAGGCCGAGCGGACGGGGGAGCCGCCGGCGCCGGCCGGTGCGCCCTACCGTGGAGGGATGGACCGCCCCAGTGGCCTCCCCGACTTCCAAGGCCTCCCCGATCTCCCCGCCTCCTTTGGTGTCCGCGACCCTTCCGGCCTTCCCGGCCTCGACCGGCGCATCACCGGCTGTCGCGCCTGTCCGCGGCTGGTGGACTGGCGTGAGGAGGTCGCCCGTACGAAACGCGCCGCGTTCGCCGACCGGACGTACTGGGGCCGGCCGGTGCCGGGATTCGGGCCGCCGGACGCCCGGCTGCTGATCGTCGGGCTGGCGCCCGCCGCGCACGGCGGCAACCGCACCGGACGGATGTTCACCGGAGACCGGTCCGGGGACGTGCTGTACCAGGCGCTGTACGACGTCGGGCTCGCCTCGCAGCCGACGTCCACGCACACCGGGGACGGCCTGGAGCTGTACGGCGTACGCGTCACCTCTCCCGTGCACTGCGCCCCGCCCGCCAACAGACCGACCCCCGGCGAACGGGACACCTGCCGGCCCTGGCTCGTGCGGGAACTGCGCCTCCTGCGGCCGACGGTGCGGGCCGCGCTCGTCCTCGGCGCCTTCGGATGGCGGGCCGCCCTGCCCGCGTTCGCCGGGGCGGGCTGGACCGTCCCCCGCCCCCGCCCGGTCTTCGCCCACGGCGCCCACGTCACGCTCCCCGCCCCGGACGGCGACGACCTGCGGCTCTTCGGCTGCTTCCACGTCAGTCAGCGCAACACCTTCACCGGCCGGCTCACCCCCGCCATGCTCCGGGAGGTGCTGCGCACGGCGGCCGAAGCGGCGGGAGCGCCCACGCGAAAATGAGAGGAGCCCCCGCGCAGCGCGCGCTACGGTGCCCCGATGGGCCGCTATCCGGACATCGAACCGTACGACCAGGGCATGCTCGACGTCGGCGACGGCAACCGCGTGTACTGGGAGACCTGCGGGAACCCGCACGGCAAGCCCGCGCTGGTGCTGCACGGCGGCCCGGGAAGCCGCGCGAGCCCCGGCCTCCGCCGCTACTTCGCCCCCGACGCCTACCGCATCGTGCTCCTCGACCAGCGCGGCGCCGGACGGTCGACACCGAGCGCCGCCGACCACACCACCGACATGAGCGTCAACACGACCGCCCACCTCATGGCAGACCTGGAGCGCCTGCGCGCCCACCTGGGCATCGAGCGGTGGCTGGTGTGGGGCGTGTCCTGGGGCTCGGCGCTGGGACTGCGGTACGCGCAGACGCACCCCGGTGTGGTGTCCGAGCTGGCGCTCACCGGCGTGACCACCGGATCCGCCCCCGAGGTGGCCCTGCTGACCCGGGGACTGGGCAAGCTCTTCCCGGAGGCCTTCGAACGCTTCGTCGGCGAACTCCCCGCCGGTGAGCGCGACGGCAACCTAGCCGCCGCCTACAACAGACTGCTCGAGTCCCCCGACCTCGACGTCCGGGAACGGGCCGCGCGGGCCTGGACCGACTGGGAGACGGCGATCGTCCCCGCCCCGCCGGGCTCGGTCGCGCGCTTCCAGGACCCCGAGTTCCGCAGGGGCTTCGCCCGCACCGTCACCCACTACTGGGGCAACGACCACTTCCTCGGCGACGGCGAGGGCGTCGACGAGGGCGTCGTCCTGCGCGACGCCCACCTCCTGAAGGGCATCCCCGGCACCCTGGTCCAGGGCAGCCTCGACCTCGGCAACCTCCTCGGCATCGTCTGGCGGCTCCGGCACGCCTGGCCGGACAGCGAGCTGACGATCGTGGACGAGGCCGGCCACGACGCCGGCGCCGTCGGCGACGACGCACTGGTGGCGGCGACGGACCGGTACGCGCGCGGCGGTGGATGAACACCGCCGCTCTGTGCTCCATGGGAGGGAATTCCGGCTCTCCACAGGCGTGATGTCCCCGGGGGACATACGCTTCCGGAAAGCGGAGGAAATCGCAGCGGAATTCCAGCCGAGGAGGGTCGGTGGCTAAACGTATCACCCGAAGGCGTGGCTATCGAGAAGGCATCTTCGGTGAGATGATCGCCGAATTCCTGGGAACATTCGTCCTGATTCTCCTGGGTGTCGGTTCGGTGGCTGTGGCCGTCGTCGGACTCCCTGGATCGGGCCGGCAGGCGGTGGAATTCGGGGCCGACAACTGGCTCATCATCGCGTGGGGCTGGGGCCTCGCCGTGGTGTTCGGTGTGTATGTGGCCGGCGGTATCAGCGGCGCCCACATCAATCCCGCGGTGACCCTGGCCTTCGCCGTGCGACGGGACTTCCCCTGGCGGAAGGTCCTGCCCTACTGGCTGGCGCAGGTCGTGGGCGCCTTCGTGGCCGCCGCGCTCGTCTACGCCTGCTACAGATGGGCGATCGACGCGGCCGAAACCGAGGCGGGCGTCCCGCGGGACGAATCACTGGCAACCTACTCGATCTTCGCCACGTTCCCCGCCGAATACTTCGGGAATTCATGGTGGGGGCCCCTGCTCGACCAGATCGTGGGCACCGGAATTCTGCTTCTTCTGATCTGTGCGCTCATCGACATGCGCAACACGGCTCCGATGGCGAATCTCCACCCGTTCCTCATCGGCCTGGTGGTCACCGTCATCGGTCTGACGTTCGGTACCAACGCCGGATACGCAATCAATCCCGCACGGGACTTCGGCCCCCGGTTGTTCACCTATTTCGAAGGCTGGGGCTCGATCGCCCTGCCCGGGTCGTTCCAATGGTTCAGCGGCTACTGGTGGATTCCCATCGTCGGCCCGCTCATCGGCGGAGTCCTCGGGATGGCCGTGTACGACCTGCTCATCAGTCCGGTGCTCAAGGCCCGGGCGGGGGCGGGCGAAGAAGGCCCGGCCACCGAAGAACCCTAGGCACACCAGGAGGCGGCAACGATGCCCGAATTCGTCGGCGCGGTGGACCAGGGGACCACCAGTACGCGCTTCATGATCTTCGATCACGCCGGGAACGAGGTGGCGAGGCACCAGCTCGAGCACAGCCAGATCCTGCCGCGGTCGGGGTGGGTCGAACACGACCCGGTGGAGATCTGGGAACGCACCAACACGGTGATCCAGAACGGCCTCCGTGCCGGAGGACTGACAGCCGCCGATCTGCGGGCCATCGGCATCACCAACCAGCGCGAGACGACCGTGGTCTGGGACCCGCGCACCGGCCGTCCGTACTACAACGCCATCGTCTGGCAGGACACCCGCACCGACAGCATCGCCGCCGCCCTCGAACGCGACGGCCACGGCGACGTCATCCGCCACAAGGCCGGACTGCCGCCGGCCACCTACTTCTCCGGCGGCAAGATCAAGTGGCTGCTGGAGAACGTGGACGGGCTGCGCGAGGCCGCCGAGGCGGGCCACGCCCTGTTCGGCAACACGGACGCCTGGGTGCTGTGGAACCTCACCGGCGGTCCGGGCGGCGGTGTGCACTCCACCGACGTGACCAACGCCAGCCGGACCATGCTGATGAACCTGGAGACCCTGGACTGGGACGACGAACTGCTGGACATCTTCGGCATCCCCCGCTCGATGCTTCCGGCCATCCACCCCTCGTCCGATCCCGAGGCGTACGGCGAGGCCCGCACCTCCCGGCCGCTGGGCGCCGCCGTCCCGATCACCGGAGTACTCGGCGACCAGCACGCGGCGACCGTCGGCCAGGTCTGCTTCTCTCCCGGCGAGGCCAAGAACACCTACGGCACCGGCAACTTCCTGGTACTCAACACCGGCACGGAACTGGTGCGCTCCAGCCACGGGCTGCTGACGACGGTGGCGTACCAGTTCGCGGGCAGCCCCGCGGTCTACGCGCTGGAAGGCTCCATCGCCGTCACCGGCGCCGCCGTGCAGTGGCTGCGCGACCAGCTGAAGATCATCACGAGTGCCGCGGAGAGCGAGCAGCTGGCGCGTTCGGTGGAGGACAACGGCGGGATGTTCTTCGTGCCGGCGTTCTCCGGCCTCTTCGCCCCGTACTGGCGCTCCGACGCCCGCGGCGCCATGGTGGGCCTGGCCCGCTACAACACCGGCGCGCACATCGCCCGGGCCACGCTGGAGGCCATCTGCTACCAGAGCCGCGACGTGGTCGAGGCCATGGAACAGGACTCGGGCGTGCACCTGGACGTGCTCAAGGTCGACGGCGGTGTGACCGCGAACGACCTGTGCATGCAGATCCAGGCCGATGTGCTGGGGGTGCCGGTCAGCCGCCCCGTGGTCGCCGAGACCACCGCGCTGGGCGCCGCCTACGCCGCCGGACTCGCGGTCGGCTTCTGGCGCGACACCGACGAACTGCGCTCCCACTGGCAGGAGTCGAAGCGCTGGAACCCGGAATGGAGCGAGGAGCGGCGCCAGGACGGCTACCAGGACTGGAAACGGGCCGTGGAACGCACCCTGGACTGGGTCAGGGTCACCTGACGGCCGTCCGTGGACGGTACCGCGTCAGTGCCGGGCGAACTGGACACGCGTCGGCTGTACGGCGTCCGGCCGCACGGCGATGCCGTCGACGGTCAGCTGCTCCCCGTAGATGTCGGTGAGTCTCAGGGCGCCGCCGCATCCGGTGCCGTCGGGGGAGAGGAAGTAGTTGTACTCGGTACGGGCCAGCGGGCGCCATCCGGAGCCGGTGCCGACCTCCAGCCGGGCCAGCGGGTTGCGGTGGCCGATCGCCTGGATGCCGCACCAGTGGCTGCTGGAACCGGTCTTGTAGCGGATCGAGACGGTGCCGGACGTGCCGGGGCTGAGCAGGCTCCAGGTGACCGGGATCCGCCCGGCGGAGAGACCGGCGAGCTCGGCGAAGGCCTCCCTGCTCAGGTCGAGCTGCCCGGGAGCGCAGGGCGAGGGGCACTCGTTGGTGATCCGGACCGTCACGGAGGCGCCGCCGGCCGCGCGGACCAGGACGTACGCCCCGCAGGCCCGGGACGTCTCGTAGTCGGCGGTGTTCATCGCCGCGGTCATGCGGCCGGGGCTCGGACCGTACAGGCAGGCGCCGTCACCGTCCCCGGCATCGTAGTGGGTGGCGACTCCGCTGTAGGTGGTGCCGGGCCGGATCCGCCCCGCCGATGGTGCCCCGCCGGAAGCCGGGCGCAGGGCGGCCGTGGGGGTGCCGCTGCGTGAGGGCCGGGCCGTCGTGGTCGTCGCGGAGGGCTTCGGGGCCGGGGACGCCGTGGACGGCTTCGCCTTCGGCGTCCGCCCGGTCGCCGTGGGCGGGACGCTCGGCCGGGCGCCGGCGTCAACGCCGGTGGCGGACGTGGCCGTGGCCCGCACGGTGTCGGACTCGCCGTCGGGAGCGAGGACGACGACCAGCGATACGAGGAGCCCGGCGGCGGCCACGGCGACGGCCGGCACCAGGGCGCCGCGCCCCTTGCGGCGGGGACGGCGGCGATGGGAGGGGGATGCCACGGATGATCCTTATGTGGTTCGGGAGGACACGCGCTCTTGACCCGGCAGTGGTCACAGCCGCCGGAAAGGTTGCCGCACGGGGCGCCGGCGTGACCACGAGGACTGCGGCGCCGGCCGCGATCCCGGTGCCCAGGTGGCCGAGCAGCTCGAAACCGCCGGGTTCGGCCGGGTCCTCGGGACTCGGCGGAGCCGCGTCCGTGGAGGAACCCGGACCTGGTCCGCATCGTCACATCCCGGAAACGCGCGTGTTCGCTTCCCTCCCCCCGCTCCGCTTACCGTGGACAACGCGTCCCCCGCCCGGTCACCGTCGCCCGCGAGCCCGCCCCCGCCCTCGACGTGACGACTGGAGCCCCGTGTCCCGCACCGCGCCCGCCGTACCTCCGTGGATCGCCCACGCCCTGCAGGCCCAGCGCGGTCCGGTCCCGTGGAGCGCGGTCACGCGGGGGGCGCTGTCGGCCGGGCCGGTGCTGCTCGTCGCGGTGCTCGCCGGGCAGCCCACCGCCGGAGTCGCCGCCGCCATCGGCGCCATGCTCGCCGGGGTCAACGACCGGCCCGGGAGCCGGCGGGCCTCGGTCGGACGGATCGGGGTGCCCGCGCTGGCGGGGGCGGCCGGGCTGGCTGTGGGGACGTATGCGGGGGACCACACCCCGGCCGTCCTGCTGACGCTGCTGATGGCCGGGCTCGGCCTGGTCGCCGGCGGGATCAGTGCCCTCGGGCCGGTCGGTTCCGCCGTCGGCACGCAGTTGCTCGTCGGTGTCGCGGTCGGCGCCGGGATGCCGTTGCCGGAGAGCGGCTGGCAGCGGGCGCTCGCCTACCTCGCCGGGGCCGGCTGGCTGCTCCTGCTGCGGCTGGTGCTGCCCACGCCGGGCTCCCTGACCGGGGACTCCCGGTTCGGCTTCCGGTTCGACGGGGAGCGGCATGCCGTGGCCGGTGTGTACGAGGCCGTCGCCGCGCTGCTCGACGCCACCGGCTCGGACACCGCCACGGCCCGGCGGGCCGCACTCACCGCGGCCCTCGACCAGGCCCAGGACGCGCTCGCCGGGCCCCGGCTGCGGCGGTACGCCAGTTCCACGGCCGAACGGCGACTGCACGCGCAGTACGCCGCCGCGCTGCCGCTGGCCGAGGCCGCGACCGCGCTGGCCTGGGCGGGGGAGGCCGTACCGGCCCGTGCGTCCGAAGGACCCCGGCGGCTAGCCGTCGCCGTACGCGGCGGCGCCCCCACCGGGGCGCTGCCCGCGCCCTCCCGGTCCGTCCCCGCGCTGCGCGCCCTCGACGACGCCCTCCTGCGCGCCGCCGTGGCCTTCGACCGGGCCGAGGGCGGTGACCTGCACACGCGCCGCCGGTCCCGCGCCGCCCTCACCCGTACCGTCCTCGGCGCCCGGGGACGGGAGTACGGCATGCGGGTCGCCCTCTGCTTCGGCGTGAGCGTCGCCGTCGCACAGGCCCTGTACCACTCCCGCTGGTACGGGCAGCACGAGCACTGGTACTGGCTGCCCGCCACCGCCGTCTTCCTCGTCAAGCCGGACCTCGGGCCCCTCGCCTCCCGGGTGCTGAACCGCGCCGCCGGAACCGTGCTCGGGGCGCTCCTCTTCGCCGGGTTCGCCGTCGTGCTGCCCCGGCCGGAAGGGCTCATCGCCCTGGTGGCGGTCAGCGGGGCGCTCATCCCCGTCGCCGCGCGGCACTTCGCCGCACAGACCACCGTCGTGACCGTGCTCGTGCTCGCCCTGGTGATGGTGGGCGGCGAACCGGAGGCCTCCGTCGCGCGGATCGGCGAGACCCTCCTCGCCTGCGCCATCGTGCTCGTCGTCGGCCATCTCCCGATGCCGGGACAGCGCGGCCACGGCATCCGGGCCCGGCTCACCGAAGCGGGCGGCGCCGCCCACACCTACCTCGCCCACGTCCTCGACACGTCCGACGACCGCGCCGCCCGCTGGGTCCTGCGCCGCGAGGCCTACCGCACCCTCGCCGAGGCCCGCAGCGCCATCGCCCTGGCCTCCGCCGAGCTGCCCGCGCTCGCCCGGCACTCCCGCGGCACGGACGAGTTCGCCGCCCTCCTCGAGGAACTCGTCGACACCACCACCGCCTGCGCCGTCCACCTCGACGACACGGGCCGGCTCGACCCCCGTCACACCGAGCGGCTCGCCGAACTCCGGGCGGACCTGGCGGCGTGCCGCGAGCGGGTGGGCGTCCGACTGCCGGAGGTGCCCGTCACGAGATGAGCCGGGCAGCCCCCGCACGACACGGGACGCATACGACGCGCAGGGATCTACGCGCGGAAAGCGACTGGATGTTCGGGATGCCGGAGAGCCGGCTCACCCCCGACGGTGAACGCGTTTCAACTACGTCTCAGTACGGTCTCCGAGCGAGGCGATCACCCCTCGCCGGCGTTTGACTCTACGAGTACAACGCTGGACGAGAGGCTGCCGGTGAACGGGCGAACGGTGCTTGAACGCTTTCCCGCGGGCGGACCGCGCGGATCCTGGCCCGCGGAGGAGTTCGCGCGGGCACGACGCATGGAGGGCCTGCCCGCCGAGGTGGTCATGGACCTCGCGACCGACACGTTCCTGGTGATCGTCCGCGGCGGCGACGGCAGCGGCGACGTGGTCGCGTGAGGCCCGGGGGCCCTATGCGGTGACCGGGCGGGACCAGCTCGGGGTCGTGTCCGTCAGGCGGCACACCGCCAGGTAGAGCGGTATCGGCGGAGTGTACGGAAGCGTCCCGTCCGGGCGGTGGATCAGACCGGGGAGGTCCGGGGCGTCCGGTACGACGGCTCCCGTGTCGTACCGCGCGGGGGCGGGCCACTCCAGCGCGTAGTCCGAATCGGACGGAACCAGCCACCACCAGTGCGCCTCATCGGCGTACACGCACCCCACCCGTGGCAGCCGGGGCATGACCAGCGGCCCGAAACGGGCCGGCACCGCCACCGCGTCGCAGCCCATCGGCGCCGTCATCCCGTCGGGGACGGGCAGGCGCCGGGGCGGTGCGGGTGCGGTGCGCAGCCCGCGCCGGAGCCGGACCAGCGTGTTCAGGCTCAGGGTCCGAGAGCCCGTCACACCCACCCCCCGTCCCGGCGGTACCGGCGCGGGGCCGTGTGCTGACGAGGAGGCGTGCGCGGGACCGTCGGAGCCGCTGTGGGGCGGTGCCGCTGCTCGGGCTCCTCGACGTCGTCCCGGCCGTCGGCCGGTCCCGGCTTGGGGCGCTCGCCCCAGCCGAGGTCGTTGTGCGGTCCGTCGGGCGGGCGCGGCGTGTCGGCCTTGCGGGGCAGCTCGGCCCAGACCAGCAGGCCGGGACCGTGCTCGTGGGCGCCCCAGGCGTGACACATGGCGTCGACGAGAAGCAGTCCCCTCCCGTGCTCCTCCTCCGGCTGCTGCCGGGTGTTCGCACGGGGCCGGCCGGGCGCGCAGCCTTCGTCGCGCACGGCTATGCGCACCAGTTCGTCGCCGTCGTGCAGCTCGCAGACTATGTGGCTGCTCGCCGTGTGCACGATGGCGTTGGTGACGAGTTCGGAGACGACCAGAGCCGCTGTGTCACAGGTGTCCTCGCAGACCGACCAGCCGGTCAGCCGGGCCCTCGTCAGGCGTCTGGCCTGCGCGGGAGAACCCGGATGGGCGGCCAGTTCGAAGCGGAAACGGCGCTGGGCGGCAGCCCCTGCGGGGTCGGCGGCTCCCTGGGCGGGGCCGGGACCGAAGGGGCGCGCAGCGGCGTCTGTTCCTAAGGGCACGGACGGAATCACGCTTGCCACTATCGCCCCGTCGTGCACACTTGGCAAGTGTCACTCTGAAAAATCCAGAGTGCTGTGTGACGGTCTGGACGGCCGTGGCACACTGCTCGCAACAGCACTCCGCGCGGCGCCAGTTGAGGTCATCGAAGAAGTGTTCGAGTCAAGGGGCTTGAGCGAATCTTCGAACGGTTCTCGGATTGGCGCCGCAGAGCTGTGAGGGCTGTCGGTGCCGTCGGCGCTGTCGGTGTCGGCAACGCCAGGAACGTCAGGAAACCTTTTCGGGGAGGTGGAGCGTGAGTGAACCGCGGTCCGCGCCAACGGTCGGCCAGGTCGTCCTCGGCCGGCGACTGCTGGATCTGCGGGAAAGCGCCGGCCTCAAGCGCGAGGAGGCCGCACGCGTCCTGCGCGTCGCCCCCGCCACGGTCCGGCGCATGGAGATGGCCGAGGTCGCGCTCAAGATCCCGTACCTCCAGCTCCTGCTGAAGGCCTACGGGGTCTCCGACGAGGAGGCCGACGCCTTCGTACAGCTGGCGGAGGACGCCAACCGGCCCGGCTGGTGGCAGCGCTTCCACGAGATCCTGCCCGGCTGGTTCTCGATGTACGTGAGCCTGGAGGGCGCGGCTACGCTCATCCGCAGCTACGAGCCCCACTTCGTCCCCGGACTGCTGCAGACCGAGGACTATGCGCGTGGCGTGCTGCGCTCGGGTGCCATCGGGCAGACCAGGCCCGAGGACATCGAGGGCCACGCCGCCCTGCGCATGCAACGGCAGGATCTGCTCACCCGTGACGACGCACCCCGGCTGTGGGTCGTGATGGACGAGACGGCGCTGCGCCGCCCGGTCGGCGGCCCGGAGGTGATGCGTGCCCAGATCGACAGACTCATCGAGGCCACGAAGCTGCCCAACGTCACGCTGCAGGTCGCCCCGTTCGCCAGCGGGCCGCACCCCGGCACGTACGGGCCGTTCGTGCTGTTCCGGTTCGCCATGCCCGAACTGCCGGACATGGTCTACAGCGAGTACCTGACCGGCGCCGTCTACCTGGACGCGCGCTCCGAGGTGGCGACCCACCTCGAGGTCATGGACCGCATGGCGGCGCAGGCCGCCACAGCGCATCGTACGAAGGCGATCCTCAGGGATCTCCGCAAGGAGCTGTGAATGAATCACGTCAAACCCCTGTCCCTGTCCTTGTCCCCCCTGCCGGTGCCCCCACCGCGGGTCCGCACCGAGATGATCTACAACGGCATGCCCGCGCGGGAGCTGGGCAGCGAGGGCTGGCACAAGCCGTGGAGCGGTGGCAACGGCGGCAACTGCCTGGAGGCGATGAAGCTCGACGACGGCCGGATCGCCGTCCGGCAGTCCACCGACCCGGACGGACCGGCGCTCATCTACACCTCGGCCGAGATGACGGCCTTCATCGAAGGAGCCAAAGCGGGAGAGGCGGATTTCCTGCTGTCCTGACCTTCGCCGACCGCTCTACCGTTGCTTGCCGACGTCCACCCCACGTTGCTTGTTCCCCCCTCCGGCCCCCTTCCCCCGCTCCGCTCACCCCACTGCTTGGCACTGAAATTGATCACTAACAGTTGCAGACACTTACGGAGTTCGTCATGACCGGGCAGCAGCACCCCGTCGAGATCGACACGAGCAAGCCGCACACCGCGCGGATGTACGACTGGTACCTCGGAGGCAAGGACAACTACCCCGTCGACGAGGCCATGGGCCGGCAGATGCTCGCCCTCGACCCGAGGGTGCCCGTGATGGCACGGGTGAACCGCGCCTTCATGCAGCGCGCCACGCGCTGGCTCGTCGGCCAGGGCGTACGCCAGTTCCTCGACATCGGCACCGGCATCCCCACCGAGCCCAACCTCCACCAGATCGCCCAGGAGGTCGCACCCGACGCGCGCGTCGTCTACTGCGACAACGACCCGATCGTGCTGGCCCACGCCGGCGCGCTGCTGCGCGGCACCGACGAGGGGGTGACCGAGTACCTCCAGGCCGATGTGCGGGAACCGGAGAGCATCCTGGAGGGCGCGCGGAAGATCCTCGACTTCGACCGGCCGGTCGCGGTCTCCCTCATCGCGCTGCTGCACTTCATCTCGGACGAGGACGGCGCCCACGAGCTGGTCGGCCGGCTGCTCGCCGACCTGCCCTCCGGCAGCCACCTCGTGATCTCCCACGCGACGTCCGACTTCACCCCCGAGGAGTCGAAGGCAGCCACCGAGAAGCTCAAGGCCGCGGGTGTCAACCTGTCCCTGCGCTCCCGCGAGGAGTTCACCCGCCTCTTCGACGGCCTCGAGCTGGTCGACCCCGGCGTCCAGGTGCCCCAGCTGTGGCACCCCGAACTGGGCGAGCCCGTCCCCGGCCAGGACGACGGGGTGATCCCGGGGTACGGGGCGGTCGGGCGCAAGGTGTAGGTCCGGGCGGGGCGAGGACTCCGAGGGCACCGGCGGGCGTTTCCCGTCGGTGCGCGTCACGCCCTCATCGGGCGGTCGTACGGGCCGATGGGGGCCGGGAGCCGGGTGGTGCCGTCGGTCAGGTGACGGTCGACGGCCGCCGCCACCGCCCGGCCCTCGGCGATCGCCCACACGATCAGCGACTGGCCGCGTGCGGCGTCCCCGGCCGCGAACACGCCCGGCACGTTCGTGGCGAAGCCGGCGTCGCGCGCGATCGTGCCGCGCGGCTCCAGCTCCAGACCGAGCCCGGCGACGAGCCCGTCCCCCCGGTCGGGGCCGAAGAAGCCGAGCGCGAGGAGGACGAGGCCGGCGGGCAGCACCCGCTCGGTGCCCGGCCGGGGACGGCGCTCCGCGTCCACCTCGACCAGGTGCAACGCCCGCACCCGCCCGTCCGCGTCGCCGGTGAGGCGCAGCGTGGACGCCGCGAACAGCCGTGCGTCCGAGTCCTCGGCCGCCTCCGGCGCCGTCCGCAGCGCACCGGCCTCCTCGTGCGAGGCGGACAGCCGGTACAGCTTCGGGTACGTCGGCCAGGGCTCGGTGACCTCGTCGCGCTCGTCGCCCGGCCGGTCGTAGATGTCCAGCTGCGTCACGGACGCGGCCCCCTCCCGCACGGCCGTGCCCAGGCAGTCGGAGCCCGTGTCACCGCCCCCGACGATGACGACGTCCCGGCCCGCGGCGGACAGCGGGGAGGCCTCCAGGTCCCCTTCGCACACCCGGTTGGCCAGCGGCAGATATTCCATGGCCTGGTGAACGCCGCTCAGTTCCCTTCCGGGGACCGCCAGGTCGCGCCACGCGGTCGCCCCGGTGGCGATCACCACGGCGTCGTAACGTGCCCGCAGCCCGACGGCGTCGACATCGCGCCCGACCGTCGTGGACGTACGGAACTTCGTCCCCTCGGCCCGCATCTGTCCGATGCGCCGCTCCAGGTGACGCTTCTCCATCTTGAACTCGGGGATGCCGTACCGCATCAGCCCGCCGATCCGGTCGTCCCGCTCGTACACGGCCACCGTGTGGCCCGCCCGGGTCAGCTGCTGGGCCGCGGCCAGTCCGGTGGGACCCGAGCCGATCACGGCGACCGTCCGGCCGGAGAGCCGGTCCGGCGGGGCCGGCCCGGCGAAGCCCTCCTCCCAGGCCCGGTCGGCTATGGCGCACTCGACGTTCTTGATGGTCACGGCGGGCTGGTTGATGGCGAGCACACATCCCGCCTCGCAGGGCGCCGGGCACAGCCTGCCGGTGAACTCGGGGAAGTTGTTGGTCGCGTGCAGCCGCTCCGCCGCGGCCCACCAGTCGTCGCGCGCGACCAGGTCGTTCCAGTCGGGGATCAGGTTGCCCAGCGGGCAGGCGTCGTGGCAGAAGGGGATCCCGCAGTCCATGCAGCGGTCGGCCTGCGCACCGACGATGGGCAGCAGCGCGCCGGGGACGTGGATCTCGTTCCAGTCCCGGACCCGTTCCCCGACGGGCCTGCGCGGCCAGTCCTGGCGCGGCGTGGTCAGGAACCCCTTGGGATCGGCCATGGCAGCCGTCTTCCTTGCGTGCGCGTTCTTCCCTGCGTGTGCGAGTGCCGTGCCGTTCGCGGCCGGACGGCACGCACACCTGGGGCCGGGGCGGTTTTCTCCCCCGGCGTCTCCCGTCTCCGCGGACCCGCGCTCCGGACCCGGTGCCGTGGGCCCGGCGCTCTCCGGAGCCCGGCGTCCTCCCGGCCACGATACGACTGCTCATGCCCGCGCGCAGGCCCGCCGACGGTGTTTTCCTTCCGTGCCCTCCGTACGTCCGTACCGTCAGGTGAGAGCCAGTACGTACGCCACCGCGGCACCCGCCGAGGCGACCGTGCGCACATGGTTCCACCGTGTCCACCCCCGCACGTACGCGGTCCAGCGGGCGGCGGCCTCCGTGGAGCCGGGATCGAGCCCGGCCAGCGTGTTGTTGCGCGGCACGTGGGCGACCGCGGTGACCCCGAACCCGCCGAACAGATACAGCGCGCTGCCGGCCAGCAGCCAGGCCGCGCCCTCGTCCGGCCGCGTCACCAGGGCCACCACGGCGATCGCCGCGCACAGCAGCGCCGAGCCGAGGAACACCAGCATGAAGGGCGCCCGCACCGCGGCCGTGTTCACCGACTGCATCGCCGCCACACCCCGTGCGGGCGGCAGCGCCGCGAGCCCTCTCATCACGAACGTCGAGAAGGCGCAGAAGGCCCCCGCCACCAGCCCGGTCCCGAGCACGCCCAGCACCGTCAGTACGAAGTACGGTCCATCCACCACGTCGTCAGCTCCCACCCGTCCCCGGCCGGGAACCCTCCCGGCGGCCACCGTCACCACCAGTGAAGCCCGACCCGGGCGCGGTGCCCATGGCCGGGCGTCGCGGGGCCATGCGCGGGCGTCCAGCCGGCCGGCGCATCATGGCGGTGTGCGATTCGAAGCGATCACCTGGGACCGGCTCGGCGACCTCCTCGCCGAGCGTGTGGCGACGCTGAGGACGGCCGACGGCGGCACCCGGCCGCGCGTCGCCTTCGACGGCGCCCCGGCCGCCCGCCCCGGGGACCTCGCCGAACGGGTCGCCGAGGCCCTGCGCGTCCGCGGACGTCCGTCCGTCGTCGTGAGAGCGGAGGGTTTCCTGCGCCCCGCCTCGGTCCGGCTGGAGTACGGCCACCAGGACGTGGAGTCGTACTACGACGGCTGGTACGACACCGGTGCCCTCCGGCGCGAGGTGTTCGGGCCTCTCGAACCCGGCGGGAACGGACGGGTGCTGCCCGATCTGTGGGACCCGGTCACCGACCGCGCCACCCGCAGCCCCTACGTCCCGCTCCCGCCCGGCGGCGTACTGCTGCTGCACGGCCCGCTCCTCCTGAGGCACTGGTTCCCCTTCGACCTAGGCGTCCACGTCTCGCTCTCCCCGGGCGCCCTGCGCCGCCGCACCCCCGGGGACGGGCACTGGACCCTGCCCGCCTTCGAGCGCTACGAGCGGGAGGCCGACCCGGCCGGCACCGCCGACGTCCTGGTACGCGCAGACGACCCCCGCCACCCGGCGTGGCACGGCTGAGACGCTCGGGCGAAGGTGCGGGGCCCCGGTGACACGACGACAATGAAGGGCGCCGGTACTCGCGGTGCGCCCCGTGCCGCGCCGGCCGTCCGGCACCGGGAGGTACCCCATGACCACAGCCGGAGACATCATGCACCGCGGCGCCCAGTGGATCCCCGCCCACGAGACGCTCGACCGCGCCGCCCAGCTGATGCGCGAGCTGAACGTCGGCGCGCTGCCCATCAGCGACGAGAACGAGCGCCTGTGCGGCATCCTCACCGACCGCGACATCGTCGTCGGCTGCGTCGCCATGGGCCACGACCCGGCCGGGGTCACCGCGGGGGAGATGGCCAAGGGCACACCGCGCTGGATCCCGGCGGACGCCGACGTCGGCGAGGTCCTCCAGGAGATGCAGACGCACCGCATCCGCCGGCTCCCCGTCATCGAGGACAAGCGTCTGGTCGGCATGATCAGTGAGGCCGATCTCGCCCGGCACCTGACGGACGACCAGATCGCCACCTGGGCGGAGTACGTCTACTCCAGGACCCCGTCCGGCTGAACGCGCGCCGTGGCACGCGCCGTTGCGCCGTGCCGTGTCCTGCTGTCGTGCCCTGCGGTGGGGCGCGGCCGTAGCCGTACCGCCGGCGCGGCTCAGGGCACCGACCTCCCTCCCTCCCTCCCGCCGTCGCCGCGCCCCTCCGGACCCGGTGACACCCGGCGACGGCCCCGATGAACCCGGCCCGGGACGCACGCCCTGAAACCACGGTCCGGCGGACGGCGGGCGGCGGACGGGGCCGTCAGACCGGTGGCGGCGGGCGGCCTCCCACCTGACGCACGGCCAGCGCACCCGCCCTGCATCCCCCGGCCGCCGCATGTTCCGGGTCGGCGCCCGCCATGAGGGCGGTGAGGAACGCGCCCGTGAAGGCGTCGCCGGCGCCCGTGCTGTCCAGGGGCGTCGCCGCTACGGCGGGAACACGGGCGCACACCCGGCCGGCCCGGGCCAGCAGCGCACCCTCGGCCCCCTGCTTGGACACGACCAGCGGAACCCGCCGGCTCAGCCGCGCCGCCGCCTCCGCCGCCCCGGGCAACCCCGTGAGCAGGCACGCCTCGTCCCGGCTGGGCAGCAGGATGTCCACCCCCTCGACCAGGGACAGGAACCGGTCGGCACCCAGCCGCGCCAGGAAACCGGCCGACGCCGGATCCACGCTCACCGGCACTGCGCGCGCACGTGCCGCCCTCAGGGCCACCGCCACGAACGCCCGGCCCGGTTCGCCGAACAGCAGATAGCCCGACAGATGCAGCCGTGCCACCCCGTCCAGCAACGCGTCCGACCAGTCAGCGGGTTCGAGCCGCAGCGAGGCGCCGCTGTCGGCGAGGAAGGTCCGCTCGGCCGCCGCGTCCTGGTCGACCAGGCAGATCACGGTCCCGGTCGGCGCCCGCGGATCGACCACCAGCAGGGGACCCACCCCGCAGGCGGCCAGCTCCCGGGTGTGCCACGCCGCCGCGTCCTCGCCCACCCGTCCGAGCAGCCGCACCTCCGCGTCGCCCCAGTACGCCGCCCAGCAGGCCACATTGGCTCCCGCACCGCCGGGCACCGTCCGGATCGCCGCCGCGGTGTCCGTACCCGGGGCGAGCGGCCCCCGGTGCCGGGCGACCACGTCGGTGACGACGTCCCCGACGACCAGCAGCGCACCGGACGGAGCACCCGCACCCGTGCCGGAGCGGGCGCCGGTCGCCGCCGCACGGGCCGCCCCGGCAACACCGCCCCCGTCACCCGGGACCGCCGCCGTCACGTCGCCTCACGCCCCGGTCCAGGCCGTCGCGATGCGGGCCGCCAGCCGTACGTTGCCCCTCGCCGCCGCCAGGTTGGCGGTGAGGGACGCGCCGCCGGTGTGCCGTACCAGGTGGTCGAGCAGGAACGGAGTGACCGCCTGACCGTCGACGCCCTCCTCCTCGCACGCGCGCAACGCCTCGTCGAGCACCCGTGCGTGCAGCCCGGGGTCCAACTGCTCCCCCTCGGGAACGGGGTTGGCGACGATCAGCGCCGACTCGGGCCCGCCCAGGGCGTCCTGTGCCCGCATCACCTCCGCCACCTGCTCCGGCGCGTCCAGCCGCCAGTCCACGGGGTGCCCGGAGTCCGACAGGTAGAAGCCGGGAAAGCGGTCCGTCCCGTACCCGGCGACCGCGACCCCCAGGGTCTCCAGCCGCTGCAGCGTCGCCGGTACGTCCAGGATCGACTTCACGCCCGCGCACACCACGGTGATCCTGGTCCGCGCCAGCAGCCCGAGGTCGGCCGACTCGTCCTGGGTCACCGTCCACTCACGGTGCACGCCACCGAGCCCGCCGGTCGCGAACACCCGTACGCCCGCGAGCGCGGCCAGCAGGGCGGTGGCCGACACCGTGGTGGCACCGTTCGCCCCGGACGCCACCGCGAGCGGCAGGTCGCGATGGCCGAGCTTGCGGATGCCGTCCTCATGGGCGATCCGCTCCAACTGATCCTTGTCCAGGCCGACCCGGGGCCGTCCGTCCAGCACGGCGACCGTGGCGGGCACGGCGCCCTCCTGCCGCACCACCGCCTCCAGCTCCCGCGCCACCCGGAGATTGCGCGGCCGGGGCAGCCCGTGCGCGATGATCGTGGACTCCAGGGCCACCACCGGCCGGCCGGCGGCGATCGCCTCCCGTACCTCTTCGGACACCGTAAGGCTCACGCGCCGTCTCCCGTCTGCAGCCCCTCCCTCATCCCTGGCGGGCCGGGGGGCCGGTCAAACACCTTGCGGGCCACCACGGACCTCGTGGAGCCTGGAACCCATGACGCAGAAACCCACGACCGGGAAACCCCCGACCGGGAACACGGCACGTCTCGACCACGTCGTCCTCTGGGTGCGCGACCCGATCGCGGCCGCCGGCTTCTACGAGAAGGCGCTCGGCCTGGAAGCGGTCAGACTCGCCGACTTCTCCGCGGGCGAGGCGCCCTTCCCCTCGGTACGGGTCAACGAGGAGACCGTCCTCGACCTCATGCCGCTCGCCATGGCGGAACGCATGACGATGCTGCCCGGCGCCGCGGAAGCCTCCGGCCACCCCGTCAACCACGTCTGTCTGTCCCTGCCCGCGGACGACTTCGACGCCCTCCGCAGCCGCCTCGGGGAACAGTCCGTACCCATGACGGACCTCTCGCACGACTCCTTCGGCGCACGCGGGTTCGCCAGGAGCAGTTTCTACTTCCGCGACCCCGACGGAAACGTGTTCGAAGCGCGGTACTACGGCTGACCCGCGCGACCGGGCCGCCCCTCAGAACAAGGGCTCCGGCAGCACGCCCTCCAGGGCGAGCAGCCGGCGCTTGGTCTCCAGTCCGCCCCCGAACCCGCCGAGGCCGCCGTCGCTCTCCACGACCCGGTGACAGGGCACGACCACCGGCAGGGGGTTCGCGCCCATCGCCGCGCCGACCGCCTGGGCGCCTTCCGGCCGGCCGACCCGGCCGGCCAGGTCGCCGTACCCCACGACCGTGCCGTACGGCACGCCGGAGGCCAGCTCGCGCAGGACCTCCCGGTTGAAGCCGGAGACCAGCGACCAGTCCAGGGGCAGGTCGAAAGCGCGCCGCTCACCCGCGAAGTACGCCTCGAGCTGGCGTACCGCCTCGGTGAGCAGCAAAGAACCGGGCTCCTCGGCGGGCTCGCCGCCGAGCCGGGACGCCAGCCGCTCCAGCGCGCTGTCGCGGACCTCGTCGGTGGCGTGGAACACGACACCGACCAGGCCCTCACGGGTCGCGGCCAGCAGCAGAGGACCGATGCCGGTGCCGACGACGGCCCACACGACCCGCTGCCCGTACTGTCCGTGGCTGTCCATGCACCCCACCGTACGACCCGTCACCGACAACCCCCGGGAAGGGGCGAGGAGGGATCAGCCGCCCACCGCGTCCCGCACCACGTCCGGCTTGTTGCTGATGATCCCGTCGACACCGAACCCGGCGACCCGCCGGGCCGCGGCCGCCTCGTCCACCGTCCAGGTGAGGACCTCCAGAGGCTTGCCGTGCGGTCCCTCGAAGCCCTGGACGGCGGCGACGTAGCCGACGGACAGGGAGGCGTGCGGGGGGTTGATCTGGTCGGCGAAGTCCGCGTACGCGGGCAGGTCCTTCACGGGAGGCGCACCGAGGAGGCCGGTCCTCACCCCGGGCTTCAGCTCGTGCACGGTCCGCACGCTGTCCGCGCTGAAGCTCTGCACGACCAGCCGGTTCTCCAGATGCGCGCGGTCGAGCCACCCCTCGTTGCTCAGGACCTTCAGGGTCTCGCCCTCGATGCCGGGGTACAGCTTGGGGTTCTTGATCTCCAGGAGCAGCTTCCGGCCGTGCCGCTCGACCCTTCGGAGGAACTGCTCCAGCGTCGGCACGCGCGTGCCCGCGAAGGCGGGACCGAACCAGCTGCCCGCGTCGAGCCGGGCGATCTCCGCCGCGGTGAAGTCCTTCACCTTCCAGGGCGACCGGCCGGGGAAGACCTCCTCGACGTCCGTGGTGCGCGCCAGGCTGTCGTCGTGCAGGACGACGAGTTCGCCGTCCCTGGTGCGCTGGACGTCGTTCTCCACCCAGTCGACACCGAGCCCGGCCGCCTTGTCGACGGCGGCGAGAGTGTTTTCAGGTGCGTACCCGGAGGCGCCCCGGTGGGCGACGACCAGGGGGAGCGCGCCCCTGTCGGCGCCGTGCGCGGGGGAGAGGGGAAGCAGGAGGGAGGCGGTTCCCAGAAGTGCGGTGGCCGAGGCGACAACGGTGCGCGTGTGCATGCGTACTCCTCGCGTCGAGCGGTCGGGTCGTCGTCGGGCAGGCGGATCACCGCCGGGCGGGCGGGTGACGTCGGGGCGGTCGGATCACCGTCCTGCGTCGAGGTATCACGGACAGCTCAACTGTGACAGCAGAGAGTCGACCGAGGGTGGGCGCAGGGTGACCGCAGATTGAACAGGCTTGCCCAACTGCGCACACTGATGCCGCACAAGTGAGGCAAGGACGTGTTTCTTTGCCCGATGGTCGTTCAACCATTCCGGTGAGGTCATACTCTCTGCGTCAACCCTGACCGCCGACGCGGTCCTGGGAGGGGGTTCACAACCGGGAATTCCGGGACGCAAAGGGCGGGAAGGGCAGCCGCGCATGCAGAGCACAGTCGACGGATTCAGTTACGGTCTGGTCACACCGGTGGTGGCCTTCCTCATGGCCTGCCTCGGTGGCGCCCTGGGGCTCAGATGCGCCACCCGGCCGCTCGTCGTCGCCGGGTCGTGGCGCCCCGGCTGGCTCGCCCTGGGCTCGGCGGCCATCGGATCCGGCATATGGACGATGCACTTCATCGCGATGATGGGTTTCACGATCGAGAGCACGCCGATCCACTACGACCGTGTGATGACGTTCGCCAGCCTCGCCGTGGCCGTCGTCATGGTGGGGGTCGGGATCTTCATCGTCGGCTACCGGGGTGCCACCGGAACGGCCCTGTTCACCGGCGGCACCATCACCGGTCTCGGCATCGCCTCCATGCACTACCTGGGCATGGCCAGCATGAGCCTCGACGGACAGCTGGCGTACGACACCCCCACCGTCGCCGCGTCCGTCGCCATCGCCATGGCCGCCGCGACCGCCGCCCTGTGGGCGGCCGCGCAGACCAGGGGTTTCCTGTGGAGCGTGGGCGCGAGCCTCGTCATGGGCCTCGCGGTCACCGGCATGCACTACACCGGCATGGCCGCCCTGGAGATCCACGTCCACGGGACGGCCGATCCCACCGCGGGAGAATCCGCAGCCGCCCTGCTCGCGCCCATGATGCTCGGCCCGCTCGCCCTCCTGGTCCTGGCCGGCATCGTGGTGATCTTCGACCCGTTGATGATCACGGGGCGGCCCGGCCCCGTGCCCGCCGAACACAAGCCCGGCATCCCCGCCCACCCCCGGCACCACTCCTCCCCGACGCGCCCCACGCGCCTGCGACTGCGCGCCCGCGGCCCGGTCGAGCACCGCACCCGCGCCCCGCAGAACCGCTGACCGTAACCCGCCACGGGTATCGATGTCAGTGGGGGGTCGTACGGTGGGTGGCATGCGGCCCGTTTCCCAGATCGAACGCACGGTGGCGCCCTTCGAGGTCGTCAGCCCCTACCAGCCCAGCGGCGACCAGCCGACGGCCATCGCCGATCTCGCCCGGCGCATCGAAGCCGGCGAGAAGGACGTCGTCCTCCTGGGGGCGACCGGTACCGGCAAGTCCGCCACCACCGCGTGGATGATCGAAAAACTCCAGCGCCCCACCCTGGTCATGGCGCCGAACAAGACCCTGGCCGCCCAGCTGGCCAACGAGTTCCGCGAGCTGCTGCCGAACAACGCGGTCGAATACTTCGTCTCGTACTACGACTACTACCAGCCCGAGGCGTACGTCCCGCAGTCGGACACCTACATCGAGAAGGACTCCTCGATCAACGAGGAGGTCGAGCGGCTGCGCCACTCCGCGACCAACTCGCTGCTCACCCGCCGTGACGTCGTCGTGGTGGCCTCCGTCTCCTGCATCTACGGTCTCGGCACCCCGCAGGAGTACGTGGACCGCATGGTGCCGCTCCGCGTCGGCGAGGAGTTCGACCGGGACGAGCTGCTGCGCCGCTTCGTGGACATCCAGTACGCGCGCAACGACCTGGCCTTCGCCCGGGGCACCTTCCGCGTCCGCGGCGACACCATCGAGATCTTCCCGGTCTACGAGGAGCTCGCCGTCCGCATCGAGATGTTCGGCGACGAGATCGAGGCGCTCTCCACGCTCCACCCGGTCACCGGCGAGATCATCAGCGACGACCAGCAGCTGTACGTCTTCCCGGCCTCCCACTACGTCGCCGGCCCCGAACGCATGGAGCGGGCCGTGGGCGACATCGAGAAGGAGCTCACCGGCCGCCTCGCCGAGCTGGAGAAGCAGGGCAAGCTCCTGGAGGCCCAGCGCCTGCGGATGCGCACCACCTACGACCTCGAGATGCTCCGCCAGATCGGCAGCTGCTCCGGCGTCGAGAACTACTCGATGCACTTCGACGGCCGCCTGCCCGGCTCCCCGCCGAACACCCTGATGGACTACTTCCCCGACGACTTCCTCCTGGTCATCGACGAGTCGCACGTCACCGTGCCCCAGATCGGCGCCATGTACGAGGGCGACGCGTCCCGCAAGCGCACCCTCGTCGACCACGGCTTCCGGCTCCCCTCCGCCCTGGACAACCGCCCGCTGAAGTGGGAGGAGTTCCAGGAGCGCATCGGCCAGGCCGTGTACCTGTCGGCCACCCCCGGCCAGTACGAACTCTCCCGCTCGGACGGCGTCGTCGAGCAGATCATCCGCCCCACCGGCCTGGTCGACCCGGAGGTCGTGGTCAAGCCCACCGAGGGCCAGATCGACGACCTGGTGCACGAGATCCGCTCGCGGGTCGAGAAGGACGAGCGCGTCCTGGTGACCACGCTCACCAAGAAGATGGCCGAGGACCTCACCGACTACTTCCTCGAACTCGGCATCCAGGTCCGCTACCTCCACAGCGACGTCGACACCCTGCGCCGCGTCGAGCTGCTCCGGGAGCTGCGCAGCGGCGAGTACGACGTCCTCGTCGGCATCAACCTGCTGCGTGAGGGCCTCGACCTGCCCGAGGTTTCCCTGGTGGCGATCCTCGACGCCGACAAGGAGGGCTTCCTGCGCTCGGGCACCTCCCTGATCCAGACCATCGGCCGCGCGGCGCGCAACGTCTCCGGCCAGGTCCACATGTACGCGGACAAGATCACCCCGGCGATGGAGAAGGCCATCGACGAGACCAACCGCCGCCGGGAGAAGCAGGTCGCCTACAACCGGGCGAAGGGCATCGACCCCCAGCCGCTCCGCAAGAAGATCAACGACATCGTCTCCCAGATCGCCCGCGAGGACATCGACACCGAGCAGCTGCTGGGCTCCGGCTACCGCCAGACCAAGAAGGACGGTGGCGGGGCCAAGGCCCCCGTGCCCGCGCTCGGCACCAGGGCGGGCACGGGCGCGAAGGGCAGGACCAAGGGCGCCGATCCGGTGCCCACCGACCGGCCCGCGGCGGAGCTCGCCGAACAGATCGAGGAGCTCACCGCGCGGATGCGGGCCGCCGCCGCCGACCTGCAGTTCGAGATCGCGGCCCGGCTGCGCGACGAGGTGTCCGAGATGAAGAAGGAGTTGCGGCAGATGCGGGAGGCGGGCCTGTCCTGACGGCGCCGCGTTCCGGTGCGGTGCCCGTCCGGCACGGGCTGTGTTGCAAGACCGACACAAAGCGCGGACCGGGGTGCGTCACTGTCAGTGCTCCTGCGTAGGGTTCTGGACATCCGCGGTGTCGCGGCAACAGGGGAAGTCCGAGAGGGGAATCAGCGCGTGACCGTCAACATGACCAAGGGTCAGGCCATCAGCCTGCAGAAGAACGACGGCGGCAGCCTGACTGCGGTCCGTATGGGTCTCGGCTGGCAGGCCGCCCCCCGCCGCGGCCTGTTCGGCTCGCGTACCCGGGAGATCGACCTGGACGCCTCCGCCGTCCTGTTCGCGGACAAGCAGCCGGTCGACGTCGTCTTCTTCCGCCACCTGGTGAGCGACGACGGCTCCGTGCGCCACACCGGCGACAACCTCGTCGGCGGCGTCGGCCAGGGCGGCGACGACGAGGCCATTCTCGTCGACCTGTCCCGTGTCCCGGTCCACATCGACCAGATCGTCTTCACCGTGAACTCCTTCACGGGCCAGACCTTCCAGGAGGTGCAGAACGCGTTCTGCCGTCTCGTCGACGAGACCAACGGCGAGGAGCTCGCCCGCTACACCCTGGCCGGCGGCGGCGCCTACACGGCGCAGTTGATGGCGAAGGTGCACCGCTCGGGCACGGGCTGGACGATGACCGCCCTCGGCAACCCGGCCAACGGCCGCACCTTCCAGGACCTGATGCCCGCGATCCTGCCGGTGCTCTGAGCGTCACAAGCGGCGCCCGGACCACCGCTTGTGACGCGGCGGGCAGCACGTCACGAGCGGTACGTCACGAACGACGGAACACGAGTGACACACGCGACACGGGGGGACGAGGGCGATGACGGCTGAGCTGGTGCGGGGGCAGAACCACCCGCTCTCCCAGTCCCGTCTCGAGATCCGGGTCTCGGCCGGCACGCCGGTCGTGACCGTGGCCGCGCTCGGCGACGAGGACGGCAGGATCCACGGGGTGGAGTGGGTGGCCCACCCGGGCTCGCCCACCCGGCCCGGCCTGGAGGTGTCGCGGCAGGCCGCGGCCGACCACCGGCTCGCGGTGGACCTGGACGCCCTGGCCGACGCGGTCCACCGCGTCGGCGTGCTGCTCGCCCTGCCCGCCCCCGCGGGCCAGGGCCCCACCCGCTTCGGCACCGTCGCCGCACCCTTCGTCGCGGTCACCGGGCTGGACGGCACCGAAGTGGCCAGCTACACCATCACCGGCCTGGAAGCCGAGACGGCCGTCGTCGCCCTGGAGCTCTACCGGCGCCAGGGCGTCTGGAAGGTGCGCGCGGTCGGTCAGGGATACGCCGGCGGCCTGGCCGAGCTCCTCACCGACCAGGCCCTGCCCCAGGCGCGGCAGCTCGCGGGCAGCATCGACCAAGCGGTCGCCCGGGGCCTGGCCCGCTCCGTGCAGGCGCCCCCGCCCCGCCCTTCCGAAGACGACCGTTCCCGCCGGGCGGCCACTCCGGCCCACCACCCCGACCAGGGCGGCGGCACCGCACCCCAGGGCACCCCCGGCCCCGTGCCGCCCGCGTACGGCGGGCAGCCGGCCGGACCACCGGGCCGGGGCGGAGCGCGGCCGGCCCACCCCGGAGGAGCGGTGGACCCGTCCCCGGCGACCGCCGGCGGCCCCATCGACTACAGCCATCCCCGCCGGCGGAGTGCCGCGCCGCCTCCTCCCCCGCCGACCGCGCCCCCGGCCCCTCCGGGACAGCCCGCGCAGCCCGTCGCAGGCGACGCGACCGGCTGGTCCATGGAGGAGCGCCTCTACAACCAGGTCTGGGGCATGTTCGAGGACCTGGCCCGCACCACCGCCGCCTACCGCAGTGCCGTCGACTTCGCCGAGTCCCGCATGGACAAGGAGCTGGAGCAGGTCCTGTCCGACCCGCGCAACCGGATCGGCGGCCAGGGCGACGCGGCACGCGAGGCGGCCGGGGCCCGGCAGGCCGAGCTCGTCGACCGGGCGAGGGAGGCCCTCGACCGCGACCTCGCCCAGCTCGTCGCCGAGGCCGAGGTCGTCGAACCCGCCCTGCCCGCGGCCTACGCACGCTGGGACAACCCCGTCTGGCACGCCTACCGGGTACCGATGGAGATTCCCATGGCGCTGCGCCTGGGCGACCTCCGGCTGCCCGAGGCCGACCGGATCCGCATCCCGATGCTGCTCCGGCTGCCGCTGGAGCGCGGCCTGTGGATCGACAGCGGCCGGACCGACGCCCTGGACGAGTCGTTCACCGACGCCCACGCCATGCGGCGTCTCGCCATGGAGGCGGCGGTGGCACACGCGGCACGCCTGCTCGCCGTCCACCCGGCGGGCGAGTTCACCGTGCACGTCGTCGACCCGGCCGGGTCGGGCGCGCAGCCGCTGGTTCCGCTGACGCGCAGCGGTGTGCTGGCGGCCCCGCCCGCCCAGGGCGCCGCGGGCGTCGCGGATGTCCTGGGCCGGCTCACCCAGCGCGTCGACCTGGTGCAGATGGCGCTGCGCGGCTCGGCGGCCGACTCGCTGCCGCCCGGCTTCGACACCTCCCAGCAACTGCTGATCGTCAACGACTTCCCGCACGGTTTCGACGACCGTGCCGTGAACCAGCTGCGCTACCTCGCCGACGAGGGCCCGGCCTCCGGCGTCCACCTGATGATGGTCGCCGACCGGGAGGAGGCCTCCGGATACGGCCCGCTGCTCGATCCCCTGTGGCGCTCCCTGCTGCGGCTGACCCCGGTGGCCGACAGCCATCTGGCCGACCCGTGGGTCGGACACGCCTGGACGTACGAACCCCCGCTCGTGCCGCCGGGCAGCCAGGTTCTCCAGCAGGTGCTCACCCGGGTCGCCGAGGCCCGACGGGCATGGCGCCCCTGACCGGGAACCCGGGACCGAGGACCCGTGATCGTGCGTCCGTAGTCGCCGCGATGGCGTCCCATCTCTTGGACCCTGTCCCCGCGCGACCACATCCCACCTGCGGCTTTGGTGATTCCTTTACCTCGCTCTTTACCAAACCTTGGTGATGGGGGTATGGTTTTGCGCACGGAGGGGAGTACTCCCTGTCTGTGCGGCGACCCCGTCAATACGGATCAGGCCTGATCCCGGGGCGTCGGCCCATGGGTTTGTCCGGTGCTGTCGAGCACCGGAGGGCCCGGGTGGAAGAGACCTCCGGCAGCAATGACGCTGACATTTTCCGTGAGACGTATCTGCCGGAGGCGCAGTGGAAGTTACCTCGACCCTTTGGGTCCTGACCGTCGTGGGCCTTCTCGCCCTCGTTTCGATCGACTTCTTCATCGGGCGCAAGCCGCACGACGTTTCCATCAAGGAAGCGGGCATCTGGACCGTTGTCTGGATCGCCCTGGCCGTCCTCTTCGGGCTCGGCCTGCTGGTCTTCGGCGGGGGGCAGCCCGCAGGCGAGTTCTTCGCCGGCTACATCACCGAAAAGTCGCTGAGCGTCGACAACCTGTTCGTCTTCGTCCTGATCATGGCGAAGTTCGCGGTGCCGTCGCAGTACCAGCAGAGGGTGCTGCTCATCGGTGTGCTCATCGCCCTGGTCCTGCGGGCGATCTTCATCGCCGCGGGTGCCGCGATCATCGCCAGCTTCTCGTGGGTCTTCTACATCTTCGGTGCCTTCCTGATCTACACGGCCTGGAAGCTCGTCCAGGAGGCCCGCTCCGACGAGGAGGACGAGGAGTTCGAGGAGAACAAGCTCCTCAAGGCTGCCGAGCGCAGGTTCGGCGTGGCCGACCGGTACCACGGCACCAAGCTGTGGATCGAGCAGAACGGCAAGCGGGTCATGACCCCGATGCTGGTCGTGATGCTCGCCATCGGCACCACGGACGTGCTCTTCGCGCTCGACTCGATCCCCGCGATCTTCGGTCTGACCCAGGACCCGTACATCGTGTTCACCGCGAACGCGTTCGCCCTCATGGGTCTGCGGCAGCTGTACTTCCTCATCGGCGGTCTGCTGCGGAAGCTGGTCCACCTGTCCTACGGCCTGTCGATCATTCTCGGCTTCATCGGTGTGAAGCTGGTGCTGCACGCACTGCACGAGTCCGGGGTGCACGTTCCCGAGATCAGCATCCCGGTGTCGCTGGGCGTGATCTGTGGTGTCCTGATCGTCACCACGATCACCAGCCTCAGGGCCTCCCGGAAGCAGGCGCCGAAGGACCGGGCCGAGGAGGACCGGGCCGAGGGCACCGACAAGGACAGCATCGACGTCTGACCCGGCGTCCGACCCGTCCGGGAACGGGCAGGAGATGTCCGGGAGCGGGGCGCGGCAGGCAGTCGCGCACCGCTCCCGGCACCTGCCTGTCTCGTGCCGGACCTGGAAAGAACGACCCGCCGAGGGACGCGGCCACGCCCACCGCCGCCCGCGGACGACCGTCCCCCTGCCGGCAGAGGAGATCATGCGCGACGACCACGACCACAACCTCGGAGCGACAGGGACGATGCGAGCGATCGGGTTCGCCGGGCGTCGGCGGGACCGGTCGCACGGCCGGGCACCCGCACGGAGCGGGGACCTTGGAGCGACCCACCGGGTGATTCACTCCTCAGGGCGCCGAGCGAGGGAACTGCGCGGTCCCTCCAGGTCCGAGGGCTCCGCATGACCGCGTGGATCAGAACACTCGCGGGCCGGTGGACGACCGCGGTACCCGCCCTCGCGGTGGTTCTCCTGGCTCTGACCTGGGGAAGCAAGCTGTCCGGCGCGGTCATCGCCGTGGCGGTCGTGGTGCTGGCGGCAGCCGTGCTGGCCGCGGTGCACCATGCGGAGGTGGTGGCCCACCGGGTCGGCGAACCCTTCGGGTCACTGGTCCTCGCGGTCGCCGTCACGATCATCGAGGTCGCACTGATCGTCACCCTGATGATCGACGGAGGGCCCGACACCGCGTCCCTGGCCAGGGACACCGTCTTCGCGGCCGTGATGGTCACCTGCAACGGCATCCTCGGTGTGAGTCTGCTGGTCGGTTCGCTGCGGCACGGCACGGCCACCTTCAATCCGGAAGGCGCCGGCGCCGCGCTCGCCACGGTGGCCACGCTGGCGACCCTCACCCTGGTGCTGCCGACGTTCACCACCAGCAAGCCGGGCCCGGAATTCTCCGGGGTACAGCTCACCTTCGCCGCGGTCACCTCGCTGATCCTCTACGGCCTGTTCGTCGCGACACAGACCGTCCGGCACCGCGACTACTTCCTGCCCGTGGTCAAGCCCGGCAAGCCCAGACCGGCCGTGGCCCCGGAGGACGAGCACGCGGCCGCACCCTCCAGCCGCACCGCCCTGACCAGCCTCGGGCTGCTCGGCCTGGCCCTGGTGGGGGTGGTCGGCCTGGCCAAAGGCGTCTCACCCGCCATCGAGTCCGGTGTCAAGTCGGCCGGGCTGCCCCACGCCGTCGTCGGTGTGATCATCGCGCTGCTGGTCCTGCTGCCCGAGACCATCGCCGCCGTGCGCGCCGCGCGGCGCAACCGGGTGCAGACCAGTGTGAATCTCGCGCTCGGCTCGGCGATGGCCAGCATCGGCCTGACCATCCCCGCGGTCGCGACAGCCTCCCTCTGGCTCTCCGGCCCGCTCGTCCTGGGCCTCGGCAACACCCATATGGTGCTGCTCGCCCTGACCGTGGTCGTCGGTGCCCTGACCGTGCGCCCCGGCCGGGCCACGCCGCTCCAGGGCGGGGTGCACCTGGTGATCCTCGCGGCCTATCTCGAACTGGCGATCAACCCGTAGCGCCGGATTCGGGAACCGCCTCCGGGCGGGGCGTGGCCGCGCAGCCCCCACGCGCCGACGCACCCCCGCCCGGAGGCGGTTCCCCCGGCACAGCGGGACCGGGGCGACCGTCGGCGGGGCGTGATAGACCTCGTCCCGACCTTTTCCGATCTTTTCCGAACGGACCGGAGGAACTGTGCACCGCAGCCTGGCCGATGCCCCGATCATGATTCTCAACGGCCCCAATCTGAACCTGCTCGGGCAGCGTCAGCCGAAGATCTACGGCTCCGAGACGCTCGCCGACGTGGAGGCCCTGTGCGTCGAGGCGGCAGGCGCGCACGGAGGCACGGTGGACCTGCGGCAGTCCAACCACGAGGGCGAGCTGGTGGACTGGATCCACGAGGCGCGGCTGAACCACAGCGGCATCGTGATCAATCCCGGTGCCTACTCGCACACCTCCGTGGCCATCCTGGACGCCCTCAACGCCTGTGACGGCCTGCCCGTGGTGGAGGTCCACATCTCCAACATCCACCGGCGCGAGTCCTTCCGGCACCACTCCTACGTCTCGCTGCGGGCCGACGGGGTCATCGCGGGCTGCGGGGTCCAGGGGTACGTGTTCGCGGTGGAGCGGATCGCGGCGCTGGCCGGCACCGGACGGGCACCGGCGTGAGCCCCGCCCCGAAGGACGGGGGCTCACCCGAACCGGCGCCTGCGCCGTGTCGCCCGGCGGCCGCTCACCAGCCCCGTGCGCGCCACCGGGGCAGCTGCGGGCGCTCGGCGCCCAGCGTGGTGTCGTCGCCGTGCCCGGGATAGACCCAGGTCTCGTCGGGGAGCACGTCGAAGATCTTCGTCTCGACGTCATGGAGCAGCCGGGCGAACGCCTCCGGGTCCTTGTGGGTGTTGCCCACACCGCTCGGGAACAGGCAGTCCCCGGTGAAGAGATGGGGATGTCCGTGCGGATCGTTGTACACGAGGGCGATCGAGCCGGGTGTGTGGCCGACGAGATGGCGCGCGGTGAGTTCCACGTGTCCGACCCGGACCGTGTCGCCGTCGTCGACCAGGACGTCCGTCGGCACCGGGATGCCCTCGGCGTCGTCCCGGCCCGCGTGGGTGCGGGCCCCGGTGGCCGCCACCACCCGCTCGAGCGCCTGCCAGTGGTCGCCGTGCCGGTGCGTGGTGACGACGGAGGCGATGCCGTCGTCACCGATCGTGCCCAGCAGGGTGTCCGCGTCGTTGGCCGCGTCGATCAGCAGCTGCTCGTCGGTGGCCCGGCAACGCAGCAGATAGGCGTTGTTGTCCATGGGGCCGACGGCGACCTTGGTGATCATCAGGTCCTTGAGTTCGTGCACGTCGGCCGCCCCGCCGACCGTCACACGCCCGCTGTACGTCATGGCTGCCAGCCTATAGCGGGGGGAGGGCGGGCAGGGTGCCGGACGTCACCGTCAGCCCCGAGCCGTCGCGGCGCCCGGCGAGCCAGCCGAGCAGAGCCGCGGCCGGCCCCCCGACCTCGACCGGCCCCCCGACCTCGACCGGGTCGCCGGCCGCCCCGCCCCCGGTGGTCCAGGTCCGGCCGCCGGCGGTGGTCAGACGGGTCGTGGGCACGTCCCGGTGGCCGTCGAACCGCGCGGCCAGGAAACCGATCTCCCGCTCGGTGAACTCCGCCGGAAGGTCCTCCAGCTCGTAGCCGACATCGAGGTCCACGTGGTGCAGTTCCACCTCGGCCCAGCGTCGGAACGGCACCCGGGCCGCCCGGTCCGTGACACCGCCGCGCAGTTCCACGGTGCGCGACCAGTCCGCCGGTGCCGCGCCCACCCGCTGGACGCGGGCCGCCGTCTCCCGCAGGTCCGCGAGCTGCACGTCGAGGGGGCGCGCGGCGTCCCGCTCGATGTCGGCCTCCCGCGCGGCGCCGGAGACGTACATGGGACGCCCCTCCAGAACGTTCACCAGGGCGTCCGCGTTGCGCGCGAGGTGGGCCAGCACGTGTCCGCGGGTCCAGCCCGGAAGCCGTGACGCCTTCGTCACAGCGGCGTTGTCCAGTGTGCCGACCGCGAGGAGCAGCCGCTCGGTTGCGTCGTGTACGGACGCCAGGTCATGGACGTGATCAATCATGGAGCCGACCCTAGTCCCGCCACACCTTCGGGTGAAGGTGGCGAGAGGAGACCGTGAATCGAATGCGCGTGCTATAAGCTCGGACGCGGCGTCGGGCATGCTGGAGAGCCGGGGACTGTTGTCAACCCGTGAATCCGACCGGCGTTGTCAGTGGCTCGCCCTAGTGTGAGAAAGCACGGGGGTCCCGCCCCTGTCACTTCTCTCAAGAAAGGTGCGGACCGGCGTGGCCGACCGTCTCATCGTCCGTGGAGCCCGCGAGCACAACCTCAAGAACGTCTCGCTCGACCTCCCGCGCGACTCGCTCATCGTCTTCACGGGCCTGTCGGGGTCGGGCAAGTCCTCGCTGGCCTTCGACACGATCTTCGCCGAGGGACAGCGGCGCTACGTGGAGTCGCTCTCCTCGTACGCCCGGCAGTTCCTCGGCCAGATGGACAAGCCCGACGTCGACTTCATCGAGGGCCTGTCCCCGGCCGTCTCCATCGACCAGAAGTCGACCTCGCGCAACCCGCGCTCCACGGTCGGCACCATCACCGAGGTCTACGACTACCTGCGGCTGCTCTTCGCCCGCATCGGCAAGCCGCACTGCCCCCAGTGCTCCCGGCCCATCTCGCGCCAGTCGCCGCAGGCCATCGTCGACCGGGTGCTGGAGCTGCCGGAGGGCAGCCGCTTCCAGGTGCTGTCGCCGCTGGTGCGGGAGCGCAAGGGGGAGTTCGCCGACCTCTTCGCCGAGCTCCAGACCAAGGGCTACTCCCGCGCGCGGGTGGACGGCGAGACCGTCCAGCTGTCCGACCCGCCCGCGCTGAAGAAGCAGGAGAAGCACACCATCGAGGTGGTCGTGGACCGCCTCACGGTGAAGGACACCGCCAAGCGCCGCCTCACCGACTCCGTCGAGACCGCGCTCGGCCTGTCCGGCGGCATGGTCGTGCTCGACTTCGTCGACCTCCCGGAGGACGACCCCGAGCGCGAGCGCATGTTCTCCGAGCACCTGTACTGCCCCTACGACGACCTCTCCTTCGAGGAGCTGGAGCCCCGCTCCTTCTCCTTCAACTCGCCCTTCGGCGCCTGCCCCGAATGCGGAGGCATCGGCACGCGCATGGAGGTCGACGCGGAGCTGATCGTCCCCGACCCGGACAAGAGCCTCGACGAGGGCGCCATCCACCCCTGGTCGCACGGGCACACCAAGGACTACTTCGCCCGGCTGATCGGCGCCCTCGCCGACGCGCTCGGCTTCCGCACCGACATCCCCTTCGCCGGTCTGCCGCAGCGCGCCAAGAAGGCCCTGCTGAACGGCCACAAGACTCAGGTCGAGGTCCGCTACCGCAACCGGTACGGGCGCGAGCGCCGGTACACGACGGCCTTCGAGGGGGCCGTTCCCTTCGTCAAGCGCCGGCACAGCGAGGCCGAGAGCGACGCCAGCCGCGAGCGCTTCGAGGGGTACATGCGCGAGGTCGCCTGCGCCTCCTGCGCGGGCACCCGTCTCAAGCCCATCGTCCTCGCCGTCACGGTGATGGGGAAGTCGATCGCCGACATCTCGGCCATGTCCATCAGCGAGTGCGCGGACTTCCTGGGCGAGCTCAAGCTCTCCGCCCGCGACAAGAAGATCGCCGAGCGGGTGCTGAAGGAGGTCAACGAGCGGCTGCGGTTCCTGGTCGACGTGGGCCTCGACTACCTCTCGCTGAACCGCGCGGCGGGCACCCTCTCCGGCGGTGAGGCCCAGCGCATCCGCCTGGCCACCCAGATCGGCTCCGGCCTCGTCGGCGTCCTCTACGTCCTCGACGAGCCCTCCATCGGCCTGCACCAGCGCGACAACCACCGGCTGATCGAGACACTGGTCAGGCTCCGCGACATGGGCAACACGCTCATCGTCGTCGAACACGACGAGGACACCATCAAGGTCGCCGACTGGATCGTCGACATCGGTCCCGGCGCCGGTGAGCACGGCGGCAAGGTCGTGCACAGCGGGGCCCTGAAGGAACTGCTCGAGAACACCGAGTCACAGACCGGGCAGTACCTGTCCGGCCGGAAGGCGATCCCGCTGCCGGACGTCCGCCGCCCGCTCGACCCGTCGCGCCGGCTCACGGTGCACGGAGCCCGCGAGAACAACCTGCGGGACATCGAGGTCTCCTTCCCCCTCGGCGTGTTCACGGCGGTCACCGGCGTCTCGGGCTCCGGCAAGTCCACGCTGGTCAACGACATCCTGTACACCCACCTGGCCCGCGAGCTGAACGGCGCCCGCAACGTCCCCGGCCGGCACACGCGCGTGGACGGCGACGACCTCGTCGACAAGGTCGTGCACGTCGACCAGTCGCCCATCGGCCGCACCCCGCGATCCAACCCGGCGACGTACACCGGCGTCTTCGACCACGTCCGCAAGCTGTTCGCCGAGACGACGGAGGCGAAGGTCCGCGGCTACATGCCCGGCCGGTTCTCCTTCAACGTCAAGGGGGGCCGCTGCGAGAACTGCTCGGGCGACGGCACCATCAAGATCGAGATGAACTTCCTCCCGGACGTCTACGTCCCGTGCGAGGTCTGCCACGGCGCCCGCTACAACCGGGAGACCCTGGAGGTCCACTACAAGGGCAAGTCCATCGCCGACGTCCTGAACATGCCGATCGAGGAGGCCATGCACTTCTTCGAGGCCGTCCCGGCGATCTCCCGCCACATGAAGACCCTCCACGACGTCGGTCTCGGGTACGTCCGACTCGGCCAGGCGGCCACGACCCTGTCCGGCGGCGAGGCCCAGCGGGTGAAGCTCGCGAGCGAGCTGCAGCGGCGCTCCACCGGCCGCACGGTCTACGTCCTGGACGAGCCGACCACCGGACTGCACTTCGAGGACATCAGCAAACTGCTGACCGTCCTGTCCGGCCTGGTCGACAAGGGCAACACGGTCATCGTCATCGAGCACAACCTCGATGTGATCAAGACCGCGGACTGGGTCGTCGACATGGGACCCGAGGGCGGTTCCGGCGGTGGCCTGGTCGTCGCGGAGGGCACGCCCGAGCAGGTGGCCGGGGTTCCGGCCAGCCACACCGGCAAGTTCCTGCGGGAGATTCTTGAGCCGGAGAAGATCAGTGATGCCGCACGCCCTGTGAAGGCACCGGTGAAGAAGGCTGCCGGCCGACGGAAGGCGGCAGCCAAGCGGTAGGGGCAGGCGGCTGGGGGACCTGGCGCGTCCCCGCGAGGGCGGGGACGCGCACGCTCGGCGCCAAGCACCTCCCGGAGGAACGGACCGTCCCCGCTCCGGCGGGGGAACCCGGCTCGCCTGCCGTCGGGTCAACGAGTGACGTGGGGTGAAGCCACGGTGTCCTCCACGCACCTGCCCGTTGGCCCCCGACCGGCAGCGAAACCGGCGGGGCGGCCGTCAAACGGCTACCTCACGCGCGTACGGAGGCTCCGCGCCCGCGCGCGAGCAGGTGACCGCCGCCGCGCGCGCCGCGAAACCGAGCAGCTCCCGCCAGCCGTCCGCGCCCAGCTCGGCCGCCCCCTGCTCGCTGAGTGCGTCCCGGGCCGCCAGACCGTGCAGCAGCGCCGCGTTGACGGTGTCACCCGCGCCGATCGTGTCCACCACCTCGACCCGCTCACCCGGCACGGTGTACTCGCCGCCCTCCCGCGTGAACACGGTCAGCCCGTCACCGCCCCGGGTGACCACGACCGCCGCCGGACCGGCCGCCAGCCACCGCGCGGGGGTGCCACCGAGCCAGCGGGCGTCCTCCTCGGACAGCTTCAGCAGCGACACCGACGGCAGCCAGCTCAGGAACCGGCTCCGGTAGGCGTCGGGGTCCGGGATCAGCCCCGGCCGGATGTTGGGATCCAGTGCCGTGAACACGCCCCGCGCGTGGGCGGTGCGCATCAGCTCCTCGTACGCGGTCGCCCCCGGCTCCAGTACCAGGGAGCAGGTGCCGAACGACACCGCGCGGGTCCCGGCCGGCAACGCGTCCGGCGCCGCGAAGAGCCGGTCCGCCGTCCCCTCCACGTAGAAGGAGTAGACCGCCGAGCCGTCCGCCGAGACCGTGGCGACGGCGAGCGTCGTGGGCTCGTCACCGCGCTGCACCGACGACACCGCCACGCCGGTCTCGCGCAGCCGGTCCAGCAGCGCCTCACCGAAGGCGTCGCGGGACACCCGGGAGCAGAAGGTGACGGGGGAGCCGAGACGGCCCAGTGCCACCGCCGTGTTGTAGGGGCCGCCACCGAGCGCCGGCGTCAACGCCGTGAGCGCGCCCGCGCCCTGCGGTACCAGGTCGATCAGTGCCTCACCGGCTACGACGATCACGAGGGGTCCCTTTCTCGGGTTCCGTGGACGGCTGCCGGGTCCGGGCAGCCGCAGGACGTGCGGTGCACGAAGGCGCAGGAGAGCCGCTCGGTCCGCGCGGGCCGGTCCGGCGCGGCCAGGCGGTCCAGGAGCACCTGGACGGCACGGGCGCCGATCTCCTTGCCGGGCTGGGCGATCGCGGTGAGCCGGGGGGAGAACAGGTCCGCCCAGGCGAAGTCGTCGAAGCAGCACAGCGCGATGTCCCCGGGCACGGAGAGACCGTGGGAGCGCAGGGCGCGCAGCGCGCCGATGGTCATGGCGTTGTTCCCGGTGACCACCGCGGTCGGGGGAGCGCCGAGGGAGAGCAGGTCACCGGTGGCCCGTTCGGCGCCCGCCGACTCGGAGTCGCCGTGCACCAGGAGCCGCTCGTCGAACGGCAGCCCCGCCCCCGCCAGGCCGTGCCGGTAGCCGGTGATCCGCTCGGCGGTGGTGCTGAACCCCGGCCGCCCGGCGACCAGGGCGATCCGGCGGTGACCGAGCCGGGCGAGGTGTGCGACCAGCAGGGCCGTCGGCTCGGTGTTCTCGGCGCAGACCTGGTCGAAGCGCGGGCCGCCCTCCCCGAAGTCCCCGACCACCCGGTCCAGGAACACGGCCGGCACCTGATGGCGTCCGAGGTAGGCGAGCAGCTCGCGCGGCTGCGCGGACGGTGCGACGACCACGCCCTCCACCCGGCGCTCGTGCAGCAGCTGCACCACCTTGCGCTCGTGCTCGGGGTCGTCGTGCGGATCGGCGATGAGCAGGCTGTAGCCGTACTCCAGGGCGGCCGCCTCGACCCCCTGGAGGATCTCGGTGAAGTACGGGTTGCTGATCGCCGACACCGCGAGCCCGATCGAACGGGTACGGGAGGTCACCAGCGAGCGGGCCAGCGTGTTCGGGGTGTAGCCGAGTTCCTCGACGGCGTTCAGGACCGCCTGTCGGGTGCGCGGGAGCACCGGACGTGTGCCGTTCAGGACGTGCGAGACGGTCGCGACCGAGACCCCGGCGCACCGCGCCACGTCCGTCATGGTCGCCATCGCCCACTCCCTTCGTGCTCCCGGCCGGTGCGGATGCCCCGTCGTGGCTCCGTGACGGGGAAAGCTATCCCATCCGACGGCGGACGTAAACGCTTGCGCAAACGTTTACGTCGCTCGGGTACGTCCGGTCCCGGCCGGTCTCTTCCCGCCGTCCCCACCCGCTCCCCACGCGGCAAGCGGAAGGGGCACCCCCGGTATGGTCGCCCGTACCGCCGCCCGACCCGTGGAGTTCCCCTGTCCGGCCGGTCCGCCGCGAGCCGTCGTACCGTCCTGAGGGGGATGGCCCTCACTCCTGTGGCCGGACTCGGCCTCACCGCCTGCGGGGGAGGCGAGGAGAGGCCCTCGCTGCCGACCGGGCCCGTCGAGCTCGGCGCGGAGAGCGAGGTCGCCCCGGGGAGCAGCAAGCTGTTCTGGGACCACAACATCGCGGTCAGCCGGGACGAGGACGGCTCCTTCACGGGGTACAGCACCCTCTGCACGCACGCGAGCTGCCCCATCAACCGGCTGAAGGGGACGAAGCTGATCTGCCCCTGTCACGGCAGCGAGTTCGACGCCACCACCGGCAGGGTGCTGCGCGAGCCGGCGGTGGCACCACTGACACCGCTCTCCGGCGAGGCCCGCAACGGCACGATCGTCGCGAAGCCGCGGACCTGAGCCGCGGACCTGAGCCGCCGGTCCGGGTCGCGAGGCCGGGCCCGGCCCGGAGCCGGGGGTTCAGCCCCAGTCCCAGTCGATCCCCACGTATCCCGTTCGCACGCGCGGTTCGACCAGGTGCACCGAACGGTGCCGGGCGCTGACCGCCAGCTCCTGACGGCCGCCGCGCGGTGCCGCCGCGGAGTGCTGGGTGAACCGGTGGCAGCGCGCCGGGAGGGCCCCGGCGTCGAAGCAGACCTGGAGCGCGTACTGGCCGCCGGGGGAGTCCGTCCCGTGCACGTACTCGCACGAGACACCGGCCGTGCCGTCCTCCACGGCGTACCGGAAGAGGAACGTGTCACCGGCCCGCAGCCGTGTGTCGAAGAGCAGCTCGGCCGCGAGCAGGCCGGTGTCCTGCTGCCGGCGGACGCGGCCGGTACGGCAGTTCTCCAGGGCGTGCACGGTCATCCGGGCCGGTGCGGCACCGGGGTCGCCGTGGTGGACGGCCACGAAGCGGTCGATGCCGTCCCGGTGGGCGCGCACGATGTGGTGGGACTCACGCTCCGCCAGCTCCCGGTGCTCCCCGATCCGCACCCGCTCATGGTGGCCCAGGGTCTGCAGCCCGCTGTCCCGGGTGGCGCCGAGCTCGGCCAGCAGCCTCGTCAGGACGCCCGAGGCCTCGACCAGTGAGCGGTAGGAACGGCCCCCGGGGCGACCGTCCGGGGCCTGCTCGTCGGACTCGGCGAGCAGACGGATCAGCGACTCCTCCGGCAGCTCCAGGATCTCCTCCAGCGCCCGTACGGCCCGCAGCGACTCGGCGCGCTGCGGGCGGCGGGCGCCCTGTTGCCAGTAACTGAGGCTGGTGACACCCACCTTCACGCCGTGGCGCGACAGATGGTGCTGCACCCGCTGCAGCGGCAGGCCGCGGGCTGCTATCGCGGCCCGCAGGGCGACATGGAAGGGGCCGCCGTGCAGGGCCGAGTCCAGTTCCGCGGTGGTGGTGTCCGTGTGCGGTGTGGCGTGCGGCATGCAGGGGCCTTTCTCTGATGTCCACAACGGCTGGTCAGGCCGTTCGCTCTGCACACCCCGGGGCACTCCCCCGTCGGCGCGGAGGGGTCCTCACATCCGTACGCCGCCGTTCAGGGTCCCCGAGTTCCCCCGCATTGAAGCGTGTTGACCAATTCCCGACAACACCTGATGCCCAACATGTGGGCACCGCGCGGCGCCCACATGCGGTGCGCAGACGTCAGGGGCCGTGCCGGCCCGACGGCCGGCACGGCCCCTGACACCCCGCCGGGGAGGATTCCCGCGACTTCTCCGGGGCTTCCCCGCGCCTTCCCTACGACCGGCCTGCCGCGCCGTGGCCGTCCTTCGGACGCGGACCCAGGCGCTTGGCGCGCACGATGTCGGGGTCGCGTGGGTCGAGGGAGTCGAGGAGGGCGGCCGTCTCGTCCGCGTACCGGCGGGCGCGGGCGGCCGGCCGTCGTGTTTTCTCGATCCGTGTCTGTCGCATTGTCCGACCAGCCCTCCGACTCGTGACCGCGTCCGCATCCTGCTGGCATCCCGCCCGAGGGGCCGGACCCCCCACCTTCCCGTTTCCCACCGGTCATAACCCTTCCGGAGCGGTGCCCGGCCCGTGGCCGCACGGCCCCGCCGCCGTGTCGGTGCCCGCCAGTAGGGTGTGAGACATGGCCGACCCCTCCAGCTACCGCCCCAAACCGGGCGAGATCCCCGACTCGCCGGGGGTCTACCGTTTTCGCGACGAGCACCGCCGGGTGATCTACGTCGGAAAGGCGAAGAGCCTGCGCCAGCGCCTGGCGAGCTACTTCCAGGACCTCGCCGGGCTCCATCCGCGCACCCGTACCATGGTCACCACGGCCGCCTCCGTGGAGTGGACGGTGGTGTCCACGGAGGTCGAGGCGCTCCAGCTGGAGTATTCCTGGATCAAGGAGTACGACCCCCGGTTCAACGTCAAGTACCGCGACGACAAGAGCTACCCCTACCTCGCGGTGACGATGAACGAGGAGTTCCCGCGCGTGCAGGTGATGCGCGGTCACAAGAAGAAGGGCGTCCGGTACTTCGGCCCGTACGGGCACGCGTGGGCGATCCGCGACACCGTGGACCTGCTGCTGCGGGTGTTCCCGGTGCGTACCTGCTCGGCCGGTGTCTTCAAGAACGCCGCCCGTACCGGCCGTCCCTGCCTGCTCGGCTACATCGGCAAGTGCTCGGCGCCCTGCGTGGACCGCGTCTCCGCCGAGGACCACCGTGAACTCGCCGAGGAGTTCTGCGACTTCATGGCCGGCCGCACCGGCACCTATGTGCGCCGCCTGGAGCAGCGGATGACCGAGGCGGCCGAGGAGATGGAGTACGAGCGGGCCGCCCGCCTGCGCGACGACATCGGGGCCCTGAGGAAGGCCATGGAGAAGAGCGCGGTGGTGCTCGCCGATGCCACCGACGCCGACCTGGTCGCGGTCGCCGAGGACGAGCTGGAGGCGGCCGTCCAGATCTTCCACGTGCGCGGCGGACGCGTGCGCGGCCAGCGCGGCTGGGTCACCGACAAGGTGGAGGAGATCACCACCGGTGCCCTGGTGGAGCACGCCCTGCAGCAGCTGTACGGCGAGGAGACCGGCGACGCCGTCCCGAGGGAGGTCCTGGTCCCCGCGCTGCCCGACCCGGTGGAGCCCGTCCAGCAGTGGCTCACCGGGCGTCGGGGCTCGGGAGTCTCCCTGCGGGTCCCGCAGCGCGGGGACAAGCGGGCCCTGATGGAGACCGTGGAGCGCAACGCCCAGCAGGCCCTCGTCCTGCACAAGACCAAGCGCGCCTCCGACCTGACCACGCGCTCGCGCGCGCTGGAGGAGATCGCCGACGCCCTGGGCCTGGACAGCGCCCCGCTGCGGATCGAGTGCTACGACATCTCGCACCTCCAGGGCGACGACGTCGTGGCCTCCATGGTCGTCTTCGAGGACGGACTGGCCCGCAAGAGCGAGTACCGACGCTTCCAGATCAAGAGCTTCGCCGGCCAGGACGACGTCCGGTCCATGCACGAGGTGATCACCCGCCGCTTCCGGCGCTATCTCGCCGACAAGGAGCGCACCGGCGAGTGGAGCGGGGGTACGGAACCCGACGGCGGGCAGCCCGTGGACGGCACGACCGTCGGAACCGCCGCGGAGGCCGGGGCCACCGGTGGCTCCGCCCTGCCGTCCGCGGACACGCTCACCGAGGAAGACGGCCGCCCCAAGCGCTTCGCGTACCCGCCCCAGCTGGTCGTCGTCGACGGCGGCGCCCCCCAGGTCGCGGCGGCCCGCCGGGCCCTGGAAGAGCTGGGCATCGACGACATCGCGGTGTGCGGCCTCGCCAAGCGGCTGGAGGAGGTGTGGCTGCCGGACGACGACGACCCCGTGGTGCTGCCCCGCAGCAGTGAGGGCCTCTACCTGCTCCAGCGTGTCCGGGACGAGGCCCACCGCTTCGCCATCGGCTATCAGCGTGTCAAGCGGGCCAAACGCTTCCGGTCCGGTCCGCTGGACGACGTGCCCGGCCTCGGAGAGGCCCGCAAGCAGGCGCTGATCAAGCACTTCGGCTCGGTGAGGAAGCTGCGCGCGGCGACCGTCGAACAGATCTGCGACGTGCCCGGTGTGGGCCGCAGGACGGCCGAGGCGATCACCGCCGCCCTCGCCGGGGCGGTCCCCGCCGGTCCCGCCGTCAACACGGCGACGGGCGAGATCATGGATGACATGGTGGGCACGGATGACACGGACGGTATGGACGAGGTGGAGGAACCCGGGAAGGCCGGGGGTCCTCCCGGGGAGCCCGTGTCCACGGGCACCCCGGACGATCGACGGGGGCTGGAGACATGACCGAGCACGAGACAGGCCAGGACACCGGTCGGGATGGGGACCGGGACACGGGCGCGAGCCGGGGCGGTGCCCGGGACACCGCCCCCGGGACACGGCAGGGCGACGGCGACGGAACAGGTGACGGAGCACAGGTGAGTACGGGCAAGGAAACGGCCGGGGCCCCCGAAGCGGCGATCCCCGAGCTGGTGATCATCTCCGGCATGTCCGGAGCCGGCCGCTCCACGGCCGCGAAGTGTCTGGAGGACCTGGGCTGGTTCGTCGTCGACAACCTCCCGCCCGCCCTGATCCCCACCATGGTGGAACTCGGCGCTCGCTCCCAGGGGAACGTGGCCCGGATCGCGGTCGTCGTCGACGTCCGCGGCCGGCGCTTCTTCGACAACCTCCGCGAATCCCTCGCCGACCTCGACCACCGGGGCGTCACCCGGCGGACCGTCTTCCTGGAGTCCTCCGAGGAAGCCCTGGTGCGCCGCTTCGAGTCGGTACGCCGCCCGCACCCCCTCCAGGGCGACGGCCGCATCGTCGACGGCATCACCGCCGAGCGCGAACTGCTGCGCGAACTGCGCGGCGACGCCGACCTGGTGATCGACACCTCCAGCCTCAACGTGCACGAACTGCGCGCCAAGATGGACGCCCAGTTCGCCGGCGACGAGGAGCCCGAGCTGCGGGCCACCGTGATGTCCTTCGGCTTCAAGTACGGCCTCCCGGTCGACGCCGACCTGGTCGTGGACATGCGGTTCCTGCCCAACCCGCACTGGGTCCCGGAACTGCGCGCCTTCACCGGCCGCAACGAGGAGGTGGCGGCGTACGTCTTCAACCAGCCCGGCGCCAAGGAGTTCCTCGACCGGTACGCCGAGCTGCTGCGGCTGATCGCCGCGGGCTACCGCCGCGAGGGCAAGCGCTACGTGACCATCGCCGTCGGCTGCACCGGCGGCAAGCACCGCTCGGTCGCCATGTCGGAGAAGCTCGCCGCCCGACTCGCCGCGGAGGGTGTGGAGACGGTGGTCGTCCACCGGGACATGGGACGGGAATGACCGCACGTACTCCGCGGCTGCACCGGCTGCGCCGGGTGATGCCCGAAGGGCGCGCCGCCGGACGGCAGACCGGGGCCCGCGGTGCCAGGCCGCGGCGCCGCGGCGCCCAGCCCAAGGTGGTCGCCCTCGGCGGCGGCATGGGACTGTCCGCCTCGCTCGCCGCGCTGCGCCGGATCACCGGCGACCTCACCGCCGTCGTCACCGTGGCCGACGACGGCGGCTCCAGCGGGCGGCTGCGCGACGAACTGGGTGTGCTGCCGCCCGGCGACCTGCGCAAGGCGCTGGCCGCGCTGTGCGGCGACGACGACTGGGGCCAGACCTGGGCCCGGGTCATCCAGCACCGCTTCCAGTCCAGGGGCGAGCTGCACGAGCACGCGGTCGGCAATCTGCTGATCGTCGCCCTGTGGGAGCAGCTCGGCGACCACGTCCAGGCCCTGGACCTGGTGGGCCGGCTGCTCGGCGCGCACGGGCGGGTACTGCCCATGTCGGCCGTACCACTGGAACTCCAGGCGCTGGTGAAGGGCCACGACCCCGAGCGTCCCGAGGCCGTGGACACCGTCCGCGGCCAGGCGACCGTCGCCCTCACCCCCGGTGAGGTGCAGTCCGTGCACCTCGTGCCGAACGACCCGCCCGCCGTCCCCGAGGCGGTCGAGGCGGTCCTCGACGCCGACTGGGTGGTGCTCGGCCCCGGCTCCTGGTTCTCCTCGGTCATCCCGCACCTCCTGGTGCCGGAGCTGCTGGACGCGCTCATCCGGACCAAGGCGCGCCGGGTGCTCTCCCTGAACCTCGCCCCGCAGCCCGGAGAAACCGAGGGCTTCTCCCCGCAGCGTCATGTGGAGGTTTTGGGACGACACGCCCCTAAACTCGCCCTGGACGTGGTGCTGGCCGACGAGGCCGCCGTGCCCGACCGCGACCTGCTGGCCGACGCCGCCGAGCGGCTCGGCGCCGCGGTCGAGCTGGCGCCGGTGGCCCGGCCCGACGGAAGCCCCCGGCACGACCCGGAGCTGTTGGCCGCCGCGTACGACCGTATTTTCCGGATGCATGGAAGGATCGGCCCATGGCGATGACGGCAGCGGTGAAGGACGAGGTTTCCCGGCTCCCCGTCACCCGGACCTGCTGCAGGAAGGCGGAGGTCTCCGCCGTTCTGCGGTTCGCCGGCGGCCTTCACCTGGTGAGCGGGCGCATCGTGATCGAGGCGGAGCTGGACACGGCGATGGCCGCCCGCCGCCTCAAGCGGGACATCCTGGAGATCTTCGGCCACAGCTCCGAACTGATCGTGATGGCACCGGGCGGACTGCGCCGCGGCTCGCGCTACGTCGTCCGGGTGGTCGCGGGCGGCGATCAGCTGGCCCGCCAGACCGGCCTGGTGGACGGCCGGGGCCGTCCGATCCGAGGGCTGCCCCCCCAGGTGGTCTCGGGGGCCACCTGCGACGCCGAGGCGGCCTGGCGCGGGGCGTTCCTCGCGCACGGCTCCCTCACCGAACCGGGCCGCTCCTGCTCCCTGGAGGTGACCTGCCCCGGCCCGGAGGCCGCGCTCGCCCTCGTCGGCGCCGCCCGCCGCCTGCACATCCCCTCCAAGGCCCGCGAGGTGCGCGGCGTGGACCGGGTCGTCGTCCGTGACGGCGACGCCATCGGTGCGCTGCTCACCCGGCTGGGCGCGCACGACTCGGTGCTGGCCTGGGAGGAGCGCCGGATGCGCCGCGAGGTGCGGGCCACGGCGAACCGGCTGGCCAACTTCGACGACGCCAACCTGCGCCGCTCGGCCCGCGCGGCCGTCGCCGCCGGAGCCCGGGTGCAGCGTGCCCTGGAGATCCTCGCCGACGACGTCCCCGAGCACCTCGCCGCGGCCGGGCGGCTGCGCATGGAGCACAAGCAGGCCTCGCTGGAGGAACTGGGCGCGCTCGCCGACCCGCCGCTGACCAAGGACGCCGTGGCCGGCCGGATCCGCCGGCTGCTCGCGATGGCCGACAAGCGCGCCGGCGACCTCGGCATCCCGGGCACGGAGGCCGGCATCGGCGAGGAACTCGTCGACAACCTCGTCGGCTAGGACCTGTGGCGGAAGGGGCGTCGTCGCCCGGAGGGCGGCCGCGCGGCGTCATGCAGGGGCCCTGCTCGAGCGAAGCCGAGAGCTCGGGGAAGCGTGCTCCCGGCGTGCCGCCCGGAAGCCCTCGTACCGGGCGTACCCGGGCCTCCGGGCGGTGCGGCGGGGGCGCGTGCCGGGCGTCGCGCGGTACGCGCCCCTTCCGCCGCAGGCTCCAGGACCTGTCCGTCGGGTCGGACCGGAGACGACCGGTGGTGTCCGTCCGGCCGGGGCACTCCTGCTCGAAGAGTTCGGGGGCGCGTGCCGGGCCCCGCGTCTCCGGCACGGTCGCCGGACACGTCCTGACGTCCTCGCCGCCGGATTCCCCCGCCGTGCGGTACCTCCGGCGGGACCGCCGCCGCACGTGTCCGCCGCCGGCGTGCCGTCCGGGAGAGCCCCTTGTGCCGGCTGCGTGCACGCGTGTGCAGGAGTGGTCCGCGAGGGCTGCGGGGCGGGGCCGGTGCCGTGCCGCCGGGCGACGGACAGGGCCTTGTCGTGGCGGGTGGCGTGCCCCGGCCGGACACGCCGGATGTTCTCCGCCGCCCCGCCGGCCCGTACGCCCCGGTATGCCCTCGGCGGGCCGAGGGCTCCGCCGGGAGAGGCCGACGGCCGGGGGCGGCCGCCGACGGTCCAACTCCGCAGCGGGCCACGGGGCGTAGGGCCTGCGGCCCGGGCCGGGCCGCCCTTCGTGACGGAGCCGCACGGGGTCCCCCGACCTGGGCGGTCCGCACCCTACTGGCGGGTAAGGGGCGGCCTGCCGGGAATGGACCGACTCGATGTCACGGGCACGGGGCCGGAGAGGTAGGGTCGGGGGTGGTCGGGGACATCCCAATACAGCTCGCCGGCGACTTGAGCCGGCGCACCAACGAGGAGATCGGTTCGTGACGATCCGCGTAGGCATCAACGGGTTTGGCCGCATCGGCCGGAACTACTTCCGCGCATTGCTCGAGCAGGGCGCAGACATCGAGATCGTGGCGGTCAATGACCTGGGTGACACCGCGACCACTGCCCACCTGCTGAAGTACGACACCATTCTGGGCCGCCTCAAGCAGGAGGTGACCCACACCTCCGACACGATCACCGTCGGCGACAAGACGGTCAAGGTGCTCTCGGAGCGCGACCCCGCGGACATCCCGTGGGGTGAGCTGGGCGTCGACATCGTGATCGAGTCGACCGGCATCTTCACGAAGAAGGCCGACGCCGAGAAGCACATCACCGGTGGCGCCAAGAAGGTCATCATCTCGGCTCCGGCCAAGGATGAGGACGTCACCATCGTGCTGGGCGTCAACCAGGACCAGTACGACCCGGCGAACCACCACGTCATCTCCAACGCCTCCTGCACCACCAACTGCGTGGCGCCGATGGCGAAGGTGCTCGACGAGAACTTCGGCATCGTCAAGGGCCTGATGACGACGGTGCACGCGTACACGAACGACCAGCGCATCCTTGACTTCCCGCACAAGGACCTGCGCCGCGCCCGTGCCGCCGCCGAGAACATCATCCCCACGACGACCGGTGCGGCGAAGGCCACCGCCCTGGTGCTCCCGCAGCTCGAGGGCAAGCTGGACGGCATCGCGATGCGCGTCCCGGTGCCGACCGGCTCGGTCACCGACCTGGTCGTCGAGCTCGGCCGCGAGGTCACCAAGGAAGAGGTCAACGCCGCCTTCCAGAAGGCCGCCGAGGGCGAGCTCAAGGGTCTCCTCGAGTACACGGAGGACCCGATCGTCTCCTCCGACATCGTCAACGCCCCGGCGTCCTGCACGTTCGACTCGTCCCTGACCATGGTCCAGGACGGCAAGAGCGTGAAGATCATCGGTTGGTACGACAACGAGTGGGGCTACTCCAACCGCCTCGTGGACCTCACGGTCTTCATCGGCAACCAGCTCTGATCGTGGAGCAGACCGCCTGATATGAGTGCAGGGCTCGGCCGGCGCGCCAACGCGCTGTCCGAGCCCTGACGCGCGTATCGGAGCGGTCGACCGCTTCCGATCACGAGTGATCACGAGCGAACACAAGCTCTTCTCCAGGAGTCCCTTCATGAAGACGATCGACGAACTCCTCGCCGAAGGGGTCGCGGGCAAGCGGGTCTTCGTCCGCGCCGACCTCAACGTGCCGCTGGACGGCACCACCATCACCGACGACGGCCGCATCCGCGCGGTGCTGCCCACCGTCAGGGCGCTCGCCGAGGCGGGCGGCCGTGTCGTCGTCGCCTCGCACCTGGGCCGCCCCAAGGGCGCCCCGGACCCCGCCTTCTCGCTCGCCCCGGCCGCCGCCCGTCTGGGTGAACTCCTCGGCACCGACGTGGCGTTCGCGACGGACACCGTCGGCGAGTCCGCCACCGCCACCGTCGCCGGCCTCGCCGACGGACAGGTCGCGGTCCTCGAGAACCTGCGTTTCAACGCCGGCGAGACCGCCAAGGACGACGCCGAGCGCGGAGCCTTCGCCGACCGTCTGGCCGGCCTGGCCGACCTGTACGTGGGCGACGGCTTCGGCGCGGTGCACCGCAAGCACGCGTCCGTGTACGACCTCCCGGCCCGCCTGGCGCACGCCGCGGGCCACCTCATCGCCACCGAGGTCGGCGTCCTGAAGAAGCTCACGGACGACGTCCAGCGGCCCTACGTCGTCGCCCTCGGCGGCGCCAAGGTCTCCGACAAGCTCGCCGTCATCGACGAACTGCTCGGCAAGGCCGACCGCATCCTCATCGGCGGCGGCATGGCGTACACCTTCCTCAAGGCCAAGGGCTGCGAGATCGGCACGTCGCTGGTCCAGGAGGACCAGCTGTCCGTCGTCACCGAGTACCTGGAGCGCGCCGAGGAGAACGGCGTCGAACTGCTGCTGCCGGTCGACACCCTGGTCGCCGAGGCGTTCCCGGACCTGAAGACCAAGGCGCCGGCCCACCCCGCCGCCGTCGCCGCGGACGCCATGCCGGCCGGCCGGATGGGCCTGGACATCGGTCCCGAGACCTGCACGCTCTACGCCTCGAAGCTCGCCGACGCGGCCACCGTCTTCTGGAACGGCCCCATGGGCGTCTTCGAGCACCCCGACTACGCCGAGGGCACCAAAGCGGTCGCCCAGGCCCTCCTCGACTCCCCGGGCTACACCGTGGTCGGCGGCGGCGACTCCGCCGCGGCCGTCCGCATCCTGGGCTTCGACGAAAAGGCATTCGGCCACATCTCGACCGGAGGCGGCGCCTCCCTCGAATACCTCGAGGGCAAGACGCTCCCCGGCCTCGCCGCACTGGAGGACTGACTTCCCATGACCGCTGCTGAAAAAGGCCGCACCCCGCTGATGGCGGGCAACTGGAAGATGAACCTCAACCACCTCGAGGCCATCGCCCACGTCCAGAAGCTCGCCTTCGCGCTCGCCGACAAGGACTACGAGGCCGTCGAGGCCGCCGTCCTGCCGCCCTTCACCGACCTGCGCTCCGTGCAGACCCTCGTCGACGGCGACAAGCTGAAGATCAAGTACGGCGCCCAGGACATCTCGGCGCACGACGGCGGCGCCTACACCGGCGAGATCTCCGGCCCGATGCTGGCCAAGCTGAAGTGCACGTACGTGACGGTCGGGCACTCCGAGCGCCGGCAGTACCACAATGAGACCGACGAACTCGTGAACGCGAAGGTCAAGGCCGCGTACAAGCACGGCATCACGCCGATCCTGTGCGTCGGCGAGGAACTGTCCGTCCGCGAGGCCGGCAACCACGTCGCCCACACCCTCGCCCAGGTCGAGGGCGGCCTGAAGGACCTGCCCGCCGAGCAGGCCGAGTCCGTCGTGATCGCCTACGAGCCCGTGTGGGCCATCGGCACCGGCAAGGTCTGCGGCGCCCAGGACGCCCAGGAGGTCTGCGGCGCCGTCCGCGGCAAGCTCGCCGAGCTGTACTCGCAGGACGTCGCCGACCAGGTCCGCATCCAGTACGGCGGCTCGGTCAAGTCGGGCAACGTCGCCGAGATCATGGCCCAGACCGACATCGACGGCGCGCTGGTCGGCGGTGCCTCTCTGGACGCGGACGAGTTCGTCAAGATCATCCGCTTTCGCGACCAGTGAGTAGGCTCTAGCCGCGATCCGTCGTACTCTTGCGGGGTCCAGTCCGGTGCTGGACCCCGCGTCGTCCGTCCGAATCCGAGGAAGTTGGTCCAGCCGTGGTTTTGGGGTTCTCGATCGCCCTGATCGTCTTCAGCCTGCTGCTGATGCTGCTGGTGCTGATGCACAAGGGAAAGGGCGGCGGCCTCTCCGACATGTTCGGTGGCGGCATGCAGTCCTCCGTCGGCGGCTCCTCGGTCGCCGAGCGCAACCTCGACCGGATCACCGTCGTGGTCGGTCTGCTCTGGGCCGCGTGCATCATCGCGCTCGGCGTCATGATGAAGACGAGCTGACCCCGGCGAAAGACCCTGGCGGACAACCCGCCCGCATCGGGTACGCATTCCCCACGTAAGGCCCCATGTCCGGTACGCGCGGCACAGCGCGGCCTATCATGGGGCTTGCGTCTGGACAGGGGAGCGGTAACTCCAATCACTGGACGCGCGTTGGGCCTTACGTAGACTGAGGCGCTCGCAGCGAAGCGGAACGCCGACTCGCTTCGCTGCGCCATCACGCAGGGAGTTACAACCGTGGCAAGTGGCAACGCGATCCGGGGGAGCCGGGTCGGGGCGGGGCCGATGGGCGAGGCCGAGCGCGGTGAGTCAGCGCCGCGGCTGCGCATCTCCTTCTGGTGCTCCAACGGGCACGAGACCCAGCCGAGCTTCGCGAGCGACGCGCAGGTCCCCGACACGTGGGACTGCCCCCGCTGCGGCTTCCCGGCGGGTCAGGACCGGGAGAACCCCCCGGACCCGCCGCGTACCGAGCCCTACAAGACGCACCTCGCCTATGTGCGGGAGCGGCGCAGCGACGCGGACGGCGAGGCGATCCTCGCCGAGGCGCTCGCCAAACTGCGGGGCGAAATCTAGCAGTTCGGTCCGACACCAGTGCTGCTTCGGTCCGACACCAGTGCCGCGGTGTACCCGCGCCGCGGTGTACCGACCCGGTGCCCGTGCCGTGCTCGCGTCCGGCTGCTCACAGCCGGCTCCTGCCCGCGGCCCGCTCCTTCTTCCCGCCCGCGGCCCCGCCCGACGTCCTGCCCCTCGCCGTGCTGATACCCGGGGGCCGGGCAGCCGTATCTGTTGTTGCGTCTCACGACGGCGTCACGACAGGTCGTGTCCACCTCTGATCAATTAGGTTGGAAACCGGCAGCGGGGCGGATACGCAGCACAGGCAGCAAGGAAGAAGGCTGAAGTCCGAGATGAACGCAGACGGCCGTACCAGGCTCGACCAGACTCCCGAGTGGACCGCACTGGCCAAGCACCGTGAGGAGCTCGGGGACCTGCGGTTGCGCGAGGTGTTCGCCGCCCACCCCGACCGGGGCACCGCGTACACCCTCCGGGTCGGTGACCTGTACATCGACTACTCCAAGCACCTCGTCACCGACGACACCCTGCGGCTGCTGCGCGAACTGGCCGCGGCCACCGACGTGTTCGGGTTGCGCGACGCCATGTTCCGCGGTGAGCGGATCAACACCACCGAGGACCGGGCGGTCCTGCACACCGCCCTCAGGGCGCCGCGCGACGCGGTGGTCGAGGTCGACGGGGAGAACGTCGTCCCGGGCGTGCACGCCGTTCTCGACAAGATGGCCGACTTCGCCGACCGGGTGCGTTCCGGCGAGTGGACCGGACACACCGGCAAGCGCATCCGCACCGTGGTCAACATCGGCATCGGCGGCTCCGACCTCGGCCCCGCGATGGCGTACGAGGCGCTGCGCGCCTTCACCGACCGCGACCTCACGGTCCGCTTCGTCTCCAACGTGGACGGATCCGACCTGCACGAGGCCACCCGCGGCCTGGACCCGGCCGAGACGCTGTTCGTCATCGCGTCCAAGACCTTCACCACCATCGAGACGGTCACCAACGCCACCTCCGCGCGGACCTGGCTGCTCGACGCGCTCGGCGACCGGGCCGCCGTCGCCAGGCACTTCGTCGCCCTGTCGACGAACGCGGAGAAGGTCGCCGACTTCGGCATCGACACCGCGAACATGTTCGAGTTCTGGGACTGGGTCGGCGGACGCTACTCGTACGACTCGGCGATCGGCCTGTCGCTGATGATCGCCATCGGGCCGGACCGCTTCCGGGAGATGCTCGACGGGTTCCGCCTCGTCGACGACCACTTCCGCACCGCCCCCGCCGAGTCCAACGCGCCGCTGCTGCTGGGGCTGCTGGGCGTCTGGTACGGCAACTTCCTGGGCGCACAGTCGCACGCGGTGCTGCCGTACTCCCACTACCTGTCGAAGTTCACCGCCTATCTCCAGCAGCTCGACATGGAGTCCAACGGCAAGTACGTAGGCCGGGACGGGCGCGAGGTCCAGTGGCAGACCGGCCCCGTCGTCTGGGGCACGCCGGGCACCAACGGGCAGCACGCCTACTACCAGCTGATCCACCAGGGGACGAAGCTGATCCCGGCGGACTTCATCGGCTTCGCCGAGCCGGTCGCCGAGCTGAGCGACGAACTCAAGGCGCAGCACGACCTGTTGATGGCCAACTTCTTCGCCCAGACGCAGGCCCTGGCCTTCGGCAAGACGCCGGACGAGGTGCGCGGCGAGGGAGTGCCCGAGGAACTGGTGCCGCACAAGACGTTCAAGGGCGACCACCCCACGACCACGGTCCTCGCGCGCGAGCTGACCCCGTCCGTCCTCGGCCAGCTCGTCGCCCTCTACGAGCACAAGGTGTTCGTGCAGGGCGCGGTCTGGAACATCGACTCCTTCGACCAGTGGGGCGTGGAGCTCGGCAAGGTGCTCGCCAAGCGCGTCGAACCCGCGCTCACCGAGGGCGCCGACGTGCCCGGCCTGGACGCCTCCAGCCGGGCCCTGGTCGCCACCTACCGGGAGCTGCGCGGCCGGAGCCGATAGCGGAGCGGGAAGCGGACGGCGTGCTGCCGTCCGCTTCCCGTGGAATCCCCCGTCGATATCATGACGACGACCATCACGGCAGACGCTCGGGGGCGCTCACGTTGAGACGCGCACGCGGGAGTCGGACAGGCGGAACGCTCGGGGGCACGACGTTCCTGAAGCCCCGTCGGCTGGCGCGTGCGCTGTTCCACCCCGCGTGGACACCCGACTCGCTCGATCCGTCCATCGAACGGATCAAGCGCGTACGGATCATCGCCGGACCGGCCGCCACCCTCGGCGTGCACACCTTCCTCGCCGGCGGGTTCGACGTCACCGAGCCGCTGACGAACACCCTGACCGCGGCCCCGGTTCTCCGCCTCACCCCGCTGACGGTCGGCGTGATGCTCCTGGTGCGGCGGCGCACCGGCACCGTACGGCAACCGCGGGTACCGTCGGCCGACGCGCTCGGGAGGGAGGATCCGGGGCTGTTCCTGGCCCTGTGCCGGGTGATGCTGTTGCTCTTCGTCTTCGTCTTCGCCGCGGCGCTGCGGGTCTCCGGGAACTTCTTCGGCACGGGCGCCGTGCACCGCTCGCTGCCGGCCCTGTTCGCCGTCGTCACCTGCCGGCTGATGTCCCTGCCGGACCTGATCACCGGTGATCCGAAAGGACTCGGGCCCGCCCCGGGCGTCGTCTTCGTCCTGGCCGCCCCGGTGACCGTCACCGGGATCGCCCTGCTGGAACTGCGACGGCTCAAGCGGCGCTACGGCATCCGGCTGACGGACCACCCGGCGACCCGGGGCCCGTTCCCCGGACTCGTCCCGCAGACCCCGGCTCCGGCGCCGGAAACGGCATCACACCCGGTTTCCGTCTCCCCCCACGCCCCGGCGTCCGGTCAGCCGCACACGCCGGTGCGGGGGAACAACCCCCACGCCTCCCCGCAGTCCCCGTACGCCCCGGGCACGCCCGGCCTTCCGTCCGCACCGTCCGCCCCGCAGAACCCGTACGTGCGCTGACCCACCGGAGAACGGTGGCGTTTCTCCGGGGGGTGCAGCCGATCAGGGCAGCGGAATCCACAGGTCAGGGACGGAGGTTCCGTCGCTCCAGGGGATCAACCCGTCCCGGCAGGGCGCCCTGTGGGCTGCCACCTCTGCGGAGATCGTCGAAGACCTTGTACCGGAACGCGCAACGCTTGACCCCCTGCTCCATGACGCGGGACGCGACCCGGGGAACCCCTTCGCGCACCCACCTGCCGCAGCACCCGGGACCGTCAGGCCGTCACGTGACCGCGCTCAGGGTGTCCGCGAGGCGGCGCCGGGCCGCGCGGGCCGCCGGGAGGGTCGCCAGGGCGGCGGCGCCCAGGACGGCGGCGGCGGCGAGCAGCACCAGGAGCGCGGAGGAGGGACCCCGGGCGATTCCGGCGCCGATGCCGCTCGACCGTCCCTGGGCGTCGATCAGCCAGTGCGCCAGCGGCAGCCCCAGCCCCATGGCGACCAGCACGGCGGCCAGTGCCGTGCAGGAGGTGCCCGTGACCGTGATCCCGGTGATCTGCCGGGGCGAGAGGCCGATCGCCTTGAGCGCGAGCAGGTCCCGTTCGCCCTCGCGCACCGTGCCACCGATCGCGGTGAGCAGCCCGATCAGCCCGATCAGGGCGAGCACGGCGATCAGCCCGACGACGACCGCGCGCACCGCGGACAGCCCCTCGGCGGGGTTGGTCACCCTACGCACGTCCAGCCTGCCGTCTCCCGCCCCGGCCAGCCGCTCGGCGACGGCCGCGGGGTCGGCGCCCGGGTCCAGCCGGACCTGGTAGAGAGCGGGCCTCAGCCCGGGGTCGTTGCCGCGGAGGGTGTCGAGCGAGGTGGAGATGACCCGTCCGGCGTTCTCGGGCTCGATGCTGCGGCCGACGATGTGCAGGATCTGCGGCCGGTCGCCGACGGTCACCCGCACCCAGTCGCCGACCCGGACATGCAGCAGGTCCAGCAGCCCCTGCCCGGCCACCGCCTCGTCGGGTCCGTGCGCGGCTCGGCCCTCGGCCAGGGCGAACGGGTAGGGCTCCCGGCGGGTGCCGAAGCCGCGCAGCGCGATCGTCGAGGTCTGGCCGGGGACCAGGGCGGCCACCTCCACGCCCGGGTGGGCGGCGGCGACCTGCGGATCGCGTTCCAGCAGGGCGCGGGCCTCCCGGTCGCCGAGCGAGGCGTCCGCGCGGACGCTGAGCGCGGCGGGCAGCCCCACCCGCTCCGGGCTGCTGTGGAAGCGGTCGATGGTGGTCCACGCGCTCAGCGCCGTCACGATCAGCAGCAGCGGCAACGCCAGCCTGGCCACCGTGCCCAGGGAACGCGGACGGCGGCTGAACGCCTTGTGCCCGCCCAGGACCAGTGCGGGCGGCACCCGGGCCCCCAGCGCCCGTCGCGCCACCCCCGTCAGCCGGCCCGCCTCCGGTGCCGCCGGTCTGGGCACCGGCACCGACGGCACCCGGCCCGCCCGCCACGCCGCGAGCCCGGTGGTGGCGCCGATGAACAGCACCGCCCCCACGGGTACGGCGAACAGCGCCACGGTGTGTCCCGGCAGCCCCTGCCACACGCCGACCGCGTCCCCGAGCCGGCCCGGTGTCCCGCTGCCCAGCGCCTCGGTCAGCGCGGCGGCCGCCACCGCGCCCAGCAGGGCGTAGCCCAGATGCTGGAGCAGGAAGACGCGGACGACCTGACCCGGGGTGAAGCCGATCGCCTTGAGGACGGAGATGTCCCGCAGGTGCCCCCGGATCCGGGTGCTGATCGCCCCGTGCACCGCGAACCCGGCGGCGACCAGCGCGCCGGTCCCGAACAGGCCGAGGACCTGGCCGAGCAGCCGGTTGTCGCCCTGCGCCGCGGCCCGCGCCTGCTGCCAGGTGGAGACCTCGCCGATGGCGCCGGCGCCCAGCACCGTCACCGCACGCTGCACCGCGTACCCGGTGTCGGCGGGGTCGGTCAGCCGCAGCCCGGTCACCCGGCCGTCGGGGTCGGTCACGGCCGACGGCAGGGCCCACACCAGGCCGGGCTGTTCCCCCGGCCGGTAGCGCGGCTCGGCGCTGTCGGCGACGCCCACCACGGTCAGGGTCCGCGCGGTGCCGGGCAGGGTGAGGGTGTCACCGGGCGTGGTGAGCAGGGCACGGGCGAGACTGCTCTCCAGGACCACGCCGTCGGGGACGGCGTGGTCCAGCCAGTGCCCGGAGGTGATCAGCGGGCGGCCGGTCCCGGGCTGTCCGACCGTGCCGCGCAGTTCGGCGGAGGCCCGGCTGCCGCGGGCAGCAAGGGTCACGGAGGCCGTGGGGTGGGGGCCGGAGACGGACTCCACCCCGTCCAGGTCCGCCAGCTTCGAGGCATCGGCCGAGACGGTGGTGTGCAGGGTGACGTGGGCGCCGCGGGCCTGGGTGAAGGTCCGCTGCCAGGGGTTGGTGGCGTATCCGAACAGGGCCGTGGCCAGCAGCAGGGACGCGACGACACCCGCGGTGGCGAGGACCAGGAACAGCGCCTCGCCGCGGTGCGCGCGCAGATCGGAGTGTGCCCAGCGCAGGGTCGCTCGCACCGGCGTCAGCTCCTTCGCCCGCGCCGGACGCCCGGACCGTCGTACACCCGCATGCCCGTCCTTCGTCAGTCCTGGTCGGTCCCGTGTCTGGTCGGTTCCTGGTCGGCCCCCGGTCAGTCCCTGAGTTCCAGCACCCCGGACGTGCCGCGGCCGCGCGACGGCGTCCCGTCGAGTTCCGCGTCGTCGGCGATCCGTCCGTCGAAGAAGCTGATCACCCGGTCGGCGGCGCTCGCCAGCCGGGCGTCGTGCGTGACCAGGACGATCGTCTGCCCGCGCTGGTGGAAGCGGGACAGCAGCCGCATCACCTCGCGGGTGCCCTTGCTGTCCAGACTGCCGGCGGGTTCGTCGGCCAGCAGCAGCGGCGGATGGTTGACCAGGGCACGGGCCAGCGCGGCCCGCTGCTGCTCACCGCCGGACAGCTCGCCGGGCATGCTCCGCTCCTTGCCCGTCAGGCCCAGCTCGGCCAGCAGCTCCTCCCGGCCGGCGCGGGCCTTCTTCGGCGGGGTCCCGGCGAGCAGGGCCGGCAGTTCCACGTTGTCGGCGACCGACAGGTTCGAGACGAGGTTGAAGAACTGGAAGACGATCCCGATGCGCTTCCTGCGCTCCACCGCCCAGCGGGCCTCGCCGTAGGCGTCGGTGCGCTCGCCGTCCAGCCAGATGTTGCCGGCGTCCGGTCGCTGGAGCCCGCCGAGCAGGTGCAGCAGGGTCGACTTGCCGGCCCCGGACGGGCCGGTGACCGCCACGAACTCGCCGCGCTTCACCCGCAGACCGACCCCGCGCACCGCGTGTGCCGGGGCTCCCTCGCCGTGGTGCGTCTTGACCAGGCCTTCGGCGCGCAGCACGAGGGCGTGGCTCTCGCTCACTCCAGCTCCTCCAGCTCTTCCTGGCACCGCTCCAGCCAGTCGAGGTCGGCCTGCAGGTGCAGCATCGCGCCCTCGATCAGCAGATGGGCGACGCGGTTGTCCCGGTCTTCGGCGGCGGCCAGCTTCGACAGCTGCCGCATGGTGTTGAGGTACTGGCGCCGCTGCCGGTTGATCAGGGCGATCCGGTCGGCGAGGCCGGTCTGCGGGGCGAGGGCCAGCTTCATGAAGAACTCGTCCCGCACCCGCGGCTCGTCCGCGGTCTCCTCGTACCAGGCGCGCAGCGCCTCCCGCCCGGCGTCGGTGAGGTGGTAGACCTTCTTGTTGGGCCGGCTGGACTGCTCGACGTCCTCGCCCTCGATCAGCCCCGACTTCTCGAGGCGGCCCAGGGTGACGTAGATCTGGCCGACGTTCGGCTGAGGGTACGCGGAGCCCAGCAGTTGCTCAAGGTCCTGCTTCAGCTCGTAGCCGTGGGCCGGGCCGCGGGCGAGCAGGGCCAGCAGGGACTGCCGCACTCGTGCTCTCCTCCCCGCGCCTTCGTGCCCGCGCCCGATGCCGTGTCCCGCGCACACGGGATGTGCCGCACGCCCTAGTATCGCCGATACCTAACAGGTATACATGGCCACTGACCCCGGCAAGGGTGCCGGGGGTGCCGGACAGTACCGGTCACGGGTGCACAGGGAGGAACCTATGCGGTGGATCCGTGCCGCGGGTAGGGGCCTTCTCGTCCTCGCCGTGCTCCTGGCCGTGGGGGTGGCCTCCGGGGCGCGCGCCGACCAGGTCGCCCCCGGTGGCGGGCGCGGCCCGCTCACCCTGGCCACCGCGGGGGACCTCACCGGCTATCTCGGCCCGCTGCTCGACGGCTGGAACCGCACCCGTCCCGGCGAGGAGGTCACCCTCGTCGAGCTGCCCGACTCGGCCGACGAGACCCGCGCGCAGATGATCACCGACCTGCGCGACGCCGGCCGCGGCCGTTTCGACGTGCTCAACATCGACGTCAGCTGGACCTCGGAGTTCGCCGCCGGAGGCTGGATCCGCCCGCTGCCTCGCGACCGCTTCCCGCTGGACGCCTTCCTGCCGGGTGTCGTGGACACCGCGACCTACGACGGCCGGCTGTACGCGGTCCCGTACGTGACCAACGCCGGGCTGCTCCTGTACCGCGCGGACGTGCTCGACGCCGAGGGGGTGGCACCGCCGCGTACCTGGGACGACCTGGAGCGGGCCGCGAAGACCCTCGCCCCGGCGCACGGACTCGACGGCTACGCGGGCCAGTTCCTGCCCTACGAGGGCCTGACCGTCAACGCGGCCGAGGCCGTCTACTCGGCGGGCGGCACCATCCTGGGCGACGAGGGCGAGCGCGTCACCGTCGACTCCCGGGCGGCCCGCGAGGGCATCGGGTTCCTCGCCCGCGGGGTCCGCGACGGCTGGATCCCCCAGGAGGCGCTGGCCTGCAAGGAGGAGGAGTCCAAGCAGGCCTTCCAGGACGGCAGGCTGCTCTTCCTGCGCAACTGGCCCTACGCCTACGTCGCCGCGTCGGCCGAGGGTTCCGCGGTCGCCGGGAAGGTCGGCGCCGTGCCCCTGCCGGGGCCGGACGGGCCGGGGACCAGTGTCCTCGGCGGTTCCAACCTCGCCGTGGCCGCCCACGCGCGGCACCCCGACTCCGCCGCGCGGCTGATCACGTACCTCACCAGCGACTCCGTCCAGCGCCGGGTGCTCACCCGCGGCGCGCTGCCGCCCGTCCGGGCCGCGCTGTACGACGACCCGGAACTGGTCCGGCGGTTCCCGTACCTGCCGACGCTGCGCGAGAGCGTGCTCGCCGCGGCCCCGCGCCCCAAGAGTCCGCGCTACGACCAGGTGAGCCTGGTCGTGCAGGCGGTGGTGCGCGACGCGATGACCGGGCGGCAGACGCCCGGGTCCGCGGTGCGACGGCTGGCACGCGAACTCGCCGCCGTCTCCGCGCGCTAGACGCGCCGCCCGCCCCCGGCGCCGCTCACCCGGACCTCCCTCTCCAGTTACCTGTTAGGTAACACGGATGTCTCGACCGTGCCCGCTATATCCCATGAAGAGACGGTTTTCTTACGGCAGCCATCCGGTAGCTTGCGCCATGTCATTGACACCTCCGCGACACGCCTACCTAACATGCATGCATAACGGCGACGGCGCCGTCGGCCCGGGAATCCCGGGTCTCCGCACGCACAGACAGGTCGACGTGGTGAGCTCCGAGCACATCGACACCCACCGCTGGTGGCGCGACGCAGTGATCTACCAGGTGTACGTCCGCAGCTTCCTGGACAGCACCGGCGACGGCATCGGCGACCTCGCCGGGGTCAGGGCGGGCCTGCCGTACCTGAAGAAACTGGGTGTGGACGGGATCCGGCTGAGCCCCGTCTACCCCTCGCCGCAGCACGACCACGGCTACGACGTCGCCGACCACCGTGACGTCGACCCGGTCTTCGGCGACCTCGCGGAGTTCGACCTGCTCGCAGGGGCGGCCCGGCGGCTCGACGTCAAGGTGCTGCTGGACATCGTCCCCAACCACTGCTCCAGTGAGCACCCCTGGTTCCGCGAAGCGCTCGCCGCGCCGCCCGGCAGCCCGCAGCGCGCCCGTTTCCACTTCGCCGACGGCCGCGGACCGGACGGCGCCGAACCGCCCAACAACTGGCATGCCATGTTCGGCGGGCCCGCCTGGACCCGCGTCACCGAGCCGGACGGCCGGCCCGGCCAGTGGTACCTGCACATGTTCACGCCCGAACAGCCGGACTGGAACTGGCGCACCCCCGAGGTCGCCGCCGACTTCGACCGCACCCTGCGGTTCTGGCTGGACCGCGGCGCCGACGGCTTCCGCGTGGACGTCGCCGCCGGACTCTTCAAACACCCGGACCTGCCCGACTCCCCGGACCCCGAGGCCGACGCCCGCGCCCGCGACTCGGTCAACCCGCTGGCCTGGAACCAGCCCGAGGTGCACGAGGTGTGGCGGCACTGGCGCGCGGTGTGCGAGGAGTACACGCGGCGCGACGGCCGTGAACGGCTCCTGGTCGGCGAGGTCTCCGTCCCGAGCGCCCGCGAACACGCCACGTACGTCCGCCCCGACGAGCTGCACCAGGCCTTCTTCTTCGACCTGCTCGGCGCGCCCTGGGACGCCGACGCCTTCCGCAAGGTCATCTCCGAGGCCATGCAGGACATCGCCGGCACCGGCTCGACCGTCACCTGGGTCCTCAACAACCACGACCAGGTCCGCACCGTCACCCGCTACGGCGAACCCGCCCCCCAGGGCAGCGGCCTCGGCACCGCCCGCGCCCGCGCCGCCGCGCTGCTGATGCTGGCGCTGCCCGGCGCCGCGTACATCTACCAGGGTGAGGAGCTGGGCCTGCCCGAGGTCGTCGACCTCCCCGACGACGTGCTCACCGCCCCGATCTTCCGCCGCACCGGCAGCCGCGCCCGGATCCGCGACGGGTGCCGGGTGCCGCTGCCCCGGTCGGGGCAGGCCTCCCCGTTCGGCTTCACCTCCGGCGCCGAAGGGGCCGCCCCCTGGCTGCCGCAACCCGACTGGTTCGCCGAGCACGCCACCGACCGGGCCCTCGCCGGCACCCGTTCCTCCTGGCATCTCTACCGCGACGGCCTGCAGCTGCGTTCCGCACTGCCCCAGTTGGGCGAGGGCACGCTGCGCTGGCTGGAGACCGGACCGGACGTCCTGGCCTTCGTCCGCGCCGACGACCTGGTGTGCGCCGTGAACTTCGGCACCACCCCCGTGTCCGCCCCGGTCCTCGGCACCCCGCTGCTCGCCAGCGGCCCGTGCCCGCCCGGGGTCCTGCCCGGCTCCACGGCCGCCTGGTGGATCAACGGCTCCTGAACCCCGCCCGCTCCACGTATCCCGAACCCCACCCGCTCCACGTACCCGGAACGTATCCCGAAGGGACACCGACGATGACGCGACGACGTACCACCCTGCTCACCGGCTGCACCGCCCTCGTGCTCGCCCTCGGCACCACCGCCTGCGGCTCGGGCGAGCCCGTCGCGGCCGGCGGCGGCGACAAGGCGCTCGGCGGTCAGACCGTCTCGGTCGCCGGCGTCTGGTCCGGCAGCGAGCAGAAGAACTTCCAGAAGGTGCTGGACGCCTTCACCGAGAAGACCGGCGCCACGACCCGGTTCGTGTCCACCGGCGACAACGTCTCCACCGTCGTCGGCAGCAGGATCGAGGGCGGGAACGCCCCCGACGTCGTGATGGTCCCGCAGGTCGGAGTGTTGAAGCAGTTCGCCGAGCAGGGCTGGCTCAAGCCGCTGGACAAGAAGGTCCAGGGCACCGTCGACGCCAACTTCGCCGGAGTCTGGCGCACCTACGGCAGCGTCGACGGCACCCTGTACGGCCTCTACTTCAAGGCCGCCCACAAGTCGACCGTCTGGTACAGCCCCGAGGCCCTCGAACAGGCCGGGGTCACCCCGCCGAAGACCTACGACGCCCTGCTGGAGGACGGGCGGACGATCTCCGACTCCGGCCTCGCCGCCTTCTCGGTCGCCGGACAGGACGGCTGGACACTGACCGACTGGTTCGAGAACGTCTACCTCTCCCAGGCCGGCCCCGAGAAGTACGACGCCCTCGCCGCGCACTAGATCAAGTGGACCGACCCGACGGTGGTCGAGGCGCTCACCACGCTCGGCGACCTCTTCAAGGACGAGCAGCTCATCGCCGGCGGTCGGAAGGAAGCGCTGAACACCGACTTCCCCGGCTCGGTGGAGAAGGTCTTCGGCCCCGACCCCGACGCCGCCATGGTCTACGAGGGCGACTTCGTGGCCGGCGTCGCCAAGGACCAGTTCGGCAAGGACATCGGCACCGACGCGAACTTCTTCCCGTTCCCGCCGGTCGGCGACGGCGAGGCACCGGTGGTCAGCGGCGGCGACGCGGCCGTGGTGCTCAAGGACGGCAAGAACGCCGAGGCGGGCATGGCGCTGCTCGAGTACCTGGCCACCCCCGAGGCCGCCGCCGTGTGGGCCGAGGCAGGCGGCTTCCTCTCCCCGAACACGAAGCTCGACCTCGCCTCCTACGGCGACGACGTCACCCGCGCCACCGCCGAGTCCCTCGTCGAGGCCGGCGACTCGGTCCGCTTCGACATGTCGGACCAGGCCCCGGCGGCCTTCGGCGGCACCAAGGGCACCGGCGAGTGGAAGATCCTCCAGGACTTCCTGCGCGACCCGTCCGACCCGGAGAAGACCGCGGCCGAGCTGGAGAAGGCGGCGGCCAAGGCGTACGGGAACTGACGGCCATGACCGCCACCCTGGTGAAAGAGGCGAGCCCTCCGGCGCCCCCGCCCCCCGACGACGCCCGCCGCCGGCGCCTGCGGGGGCGCCTCGTCGCCGTGCTGTTCGTGCTGCCCGCGCTGCTCCTGCTGGGCGCGCTGGTCGTGTACCCGGTGCTGTTCTCCGTCGGCCGCAGCCTCTTCGACGCCTCCGGTACCCGGTTCGTGGGCGCCGGGAACTACACCGAGATGTTCCGCGACCCCGCCACCCTCAAGGCCGTCCGCAACACCGCGATCTGGGTGGTGATCGCCCCCACCCTGCTCACCGGCCTCGGCCTGGTCCTGGCCGTGCTGGTGGAGAAGGTCCGCTGGGCCACCGCCTTCAAACTGCTGCTGTTCATGCCGATGGCGGTGTCCTTCCTGGCGGCCGGCATCATCTTCCGGCTCGCCTACGACGACGACCCCGACAAGGGCGTGCTGAACGCCGCCGCCGTCTCCCTCCACGACGCCTTCAAGGGCAGCTCCTCCTACCCGACCGCCCGCGCCCGCGAGGACACCGGCGGCGGGGACGGGAGCGGGGGAGGGGGCGCCGGGGCGGGCCTGACACAGCAGGCCGACGGCGCGTACGCGACCGGCGCGGACGTCTCACCGGGCACCGTCACGGCCCTCGGCCTGGTCGGCGTCGCCCCCAAGGACCTCCCCGACGGCGCCGCCCCCGCGCTCCCGGCGGCCACCGGCCGGGAGGCCGGCGCCGACGAGGTCCGCGGCGTGGTCTACCTCGACTTCACCCCCGGCGGCGGAGGAGAACCGGGGGTCGTCGACCGGGAGGAGAGCGGACTGCCCGGGATGAAGGTCGAGGCGGTCCGTGACGGACGCACCGTCGCGAGCACGACGACCGCCGCCGACGGCTCGTTCTCCTTCACCGGCCTGGCCGGCGGCCCGTACGCCATCGAGCTGCCCGCCGCCAACTTCGCGCCCCCCTACGACGGCATCTCCTGGCTCGGCCCCGCCCTGGTCACCCCGGCGATCATCGGGGCCTACCTGTGGATCTGGACCGGCTTCGCGATGGTGATGATCGGCGCGGGCCTCTCCACCCTGCCGCGGGACGCGCTGGAGGCCGCGCGGATGGACGGCGCGAACGAGTGGCAGATCTTCCGCCGGATCACCGTCCCGCTGCTCGCGCCCGTCCTCACCGTCGTCTTCGTGACCCTGGTGATCAACGTGATGAAGGTCTTCGACCTCGTCTACATCATCGCGCCCGGACCCGTGCAGGAGGACGCGACCGTGCTCGCCACCCAGATGTGGCTGGTGTCGTTCGGCGGCGGCAACAACCAGGGGCTGGGCAGCGCCCTCGGCGTGCTGCTCCTGCTGCTGGTCGTCCCCGCCATGGTCTTCAACGTCCGCCGCTTCCGAAGGAGTCAGCGATGAACGCGATCCGGCGCGGCCTGGGCAACGCCGTGGTGCAGGCGTTCCTGGTCGTGATCGGCCTGGTGTGGATGACCCCGCTGGCCGGCCTGTTCCTGTCCTCGATGCGCTCCGCGGAGGACACGGCCGAGGGCGGCTGGTGGACCGTGTTCACCAGCCCCGGGCAGCTGTCCTTCGACAACTACGCGGCCCTGCTGAAGAACTCGGGCATGACCCAGGCACTCTGGAACACCGTGCTGATCTCGGTGCCGACCACGGTCCTGGTCGTGGCCGTCGCGGCGCTCGCCGGATACGCCTTCGCCTGGCTGGACTTCCCCGGCCGTGAGGCGGTCTTCCTCCTCGTGGTGGCGCTGCTGGTCGTGCCCGTGCAGATCGGGCTGCTGCCGGTCGCCAAACTCTTCGGCCAGCTGGGACTGTTCGGGACCATCCCCGGAGTCGTGCTGTTCCACGTGGCGTACGGGCTGCCGTTCGCGGTGTTCCTGCTGCGGAACCACTTCGCCGAGATGCCCAAGGAGATGCTGGAGGCCGCCCGGATGGACGGCGGCAGCGAGTGGCGTGTCTTCACCCGGCTCGTCCTGCCCGTGGGCCGCCCGGCGATCGCCGGCCTCGCCGTCTTCCAGTTCCTGTGGGTCTGGAACGACATGCTGGTCGCCCTGCTCTTCGCCGACAGCTCCGCGCAGCCACTGACGGTGGAACTCCAGTCGCAGATCCGCCAGTTCGGCAGCAACATCGACGTGCTCGCACCGGGGGCGTTCCTGTCGCTGGTGGTGCCGGTGGTGGTGTTCTTCGCCTTCCAGCGGCACTTCGTGCAGGGGGTGATGGCGGGGTCGGTGAAGTGAGGGGCGGGTGTGAGGCGGGGCGGCAAGGGGTTCTTCGCCCCCGCCGCCCCTTCCCTCCCCCAAGCCCTACGAGCAGGGGGGCGTCCCCGGACGGGCTGATCAGGCCGACGCCGACGGATAGAGCGACCGGGGCAGGTGCGAGGCCGCCGCCGTGTCCAGGAGCCACAGGGTGCGGGCCCGGCCGTATGCGCCTGCCGCCGGGGCCTGGATCTCGCCCGCGCCCGACAGAGCGATCGCCGCGGCCTTCGCCTTGTCCTCACCGGCCGCCAGCAGCCACACCTCGCGGGCCGTACGGATCGCCGGCAGGGTGAGCGTCACCCTGGTCGGCGGCGGCTTGGGCGCGCCGTGGACGCCGACCACCGCGCGCTCCGTCTCCCGGACCGCGGGCAGCTCCGGGAAGAGGGACGCCACGTGCGTGTCCGGGCCGACGCCCAGCATCAGCACGTCGAACTCCGGCACCCCTCCGTGGTTCGTCGGTCCCGCGGCACGGTCCAGCTCCTGGGCGTACGCGGCCGCCGCCGCGTCCACGTCGGTGCCGTGCGGTCCGTCGGACGCGGGCATGGCGTGCACGCGCTCCGGGTCCAGCGGCACCGCGTCGAGCAGCGCCTCGCGCGCCTGGGTGACATTGCGCTCCGGGTCGCCGTCCGGCAGGAACCGCTCGTCGCCCCACCACAGGTCGATCCGGCCCCAGTCGACTGCGTCCCGGGCGGGCGCCGCCGCGAGCGCGGCCAGCAGGCCGTTGCCGTTGCGGCCGCCGGTCAGGACCACGGACGCCGAGCCCCGCGAGGCCTGCGCGTCCACGACCCGGGTGATCAGCCGGGCCGCCGCGGCCTGCGCCATCAGCTCCTTGTCGCGGTGCACGACGAGCTGCGGTGCCGTACTCATGTCGCCGCCGCCCCCTTCACCGGTGCCTGCGCCGCCTCGGCGGACCGGGAACCTTCCGCAGCCGCTTCGCCGGGAGCGGGGCTCCCCGCTCCTTCCGCTCCTGCTTCTTCCGCTCCTGCTCCTTTGGCCGGCGACTCACCCGCCGACCGCTTCCCGGAGTCACCGGACGCGTCGTCCGGCGCCCGCGACACCTCGTCGAGCGCGCCGGACGCCTCGGTCAGCACCCGCGACACCGCCTCCGGCCGCCGGCCCGACGGCGCCTTCGGATCCACCGCCGGCCGGTGCGCCGGGTTCCTCAGCCGCTCGACCCCGTACCGCAGCGCCGACGCGTACGTGTCGTCCGGGTCGAGCCGGCGCAGCTCCTCCGCGATCAGCTCCGACGTGGCCCGGCGCTTGAGCGCCACCGCACGCCCCGGCTGACCCTGGATCGACAGCGTCGCCAGTGAACCGTCGGCCCGGTCCAGCACGATCGGACCGCAGTCGGTCGTCAGACGGACCGCCGTCAGCCCGGGGCCGGCGGACAGCGAACGTTTCACGGGGACGTCCAGCCGGTCCGCGAGCCACATGGCCAGCAGCTCACAGCTCGGGTTGGACTCCTCGCCCTCCACCTCGACGCCCTGTACCTCGCAGGTCACCTGGTCCAGGGCCGCCGCCAGCATCGAACGCCAGGGCGTGATCCGGGTCCAGGACAGGTCGGTGTCGCCCGGGGTGTAGGAGTCGGCACGGGCGGCGAGCTCCCGCACCGGCTGTTCGCAGGCGTAGGTGTCGGTCACGCGGCGCTGGCCCAGTGCGCCCAGTGGATCGCCGGCCGGGTCCGGTGGTGCGTCGACCGGCCACCAGACCACCACCGGGGCGTCGGGCAGCAGCAGCGGCAGCACGACGGACTGGGCGTGGTCGGCGACCTCGCCGTACAGCCGCAGCACGACCGTCTCGCCGGCGCCCGCGTCGGCGCCGACCAGCACCTCGGCGTCCAGCCGGGACTGCGTACGGCCGCGGTGCGGGCGGGAGACGCGCTTGATGACGACCAGGGTGCGCGAGGGGTGTTCGCGCGAGGCGTCCCCGGCGGACCTCAGCGCGTCGTAGGCGTTCTCCTCGTCGGTGACGATGACCAGGGTGAGCACCATGCCCACGGCCGGGGTGCCGATGGCCCGGCGGGCCTGCACCAGCGATTTGTTGATCTTGCTGGCCGTGGTGTCCGTGAGGGCTGTCTTCATGGCCGGCGCCAGCTCCGTCCGTCTCGCTCGAGCATGTGGTCCGCCTCGACCGGCCCCCAGGTACCGGCCGGGTACTGGGCCGGCCTGCCGTGGTTGTCCCAGTACTCCTCGATCGGGTCGAGGATCTTCCAGGACAGCTCGACCTCCTCGGTGCGCGGGAAGAGGTTGGAGTCGCCGAGCAGCACGTCGAGGATGAGGCGCTCGTAGGCCTCCGGGCTGGACTCCGTGAACGACTCGCCGTAGGCGAAGTCCATCGACACGTCCCGGATCTCCATCGAGGTGCCGGGCACCTTCGAGCCGAACCGCACCGTGACACCCTCGTCCGGCTGGACGCGGATGACGATGGCGTTCGACCCGAGCTCCTCGGTGGCCGTGGTGTCGAAGGGGGAGTGCGGTGCCCGCTGGAAGACGACCGCGATCTCGGTGACCCGGCGGCCCAGCCGCTTGCCGGTGCGCAGGTAGAAGGGGACGCCCGCCCAGCGGCGGTTGTCGACGCCCAGCCTGATCGCCGCGTAGGTGTCGGTGTTCGAGGAGGCGTCGATGCCCTCCTCCTCCAGGTACCCGACCGCCTTCGCGCCGCCCTGCCAGCCCGCCGCGTACTGCCCGCGCACGGTGTCCCGGCCCAGGTCCTTCGGCAGCCGCACGGCGCCGAGCACCTTGGTCTTCTCCGCGGCCAGCGCGTCCGCGTCGAAGGAGGCCGGCTCCTCCATCGCGGTCAGCGCCATCAGCTGGAGCAGGTGGTTCTGGATGACGTCGCGGGCGGCGCCGATGCCGTCGTAGTAGCCGGCCCGGCCGCCGATGCCGATGTCCTCGGCCATGGTGATCTGCACGTGGTCGACGAAGGACCGGTTCCAGATCGGCTCGAACATCGTGTTCGCGAAGCGCAGGGCCAGGATGTTCTGGACGGTCTCCTTGCCCAGGTAGTGGTCGATCCGGAAGACCTGGTCCGGGGCGAACACCTCGTGCACGATCGCGTTGAGCTCCTCGGCCGACCTCAGGTCGTGGCCGAACGGCTTCTCGATCACCGCGCGCCGCCAGGAACCGCTCGACTGGTCGGCCAGCCCGTGCTTCTTCAGCTGCTGGATGACCACCGGGAAGGAACGCGGCGGCACCGACAGGTAGAACGCGAAGTTGCCGCCCGTGCCCTGCGCCTTGTCCAGCTCCTCGATCGTGCCGCGCAGCCGCTCGAAGGACTCGTCGTCGTCGAAGGTGCCCTGGACGAACCGCATGCCCTGGATGAGCTGCTGCCAGACCTCCTCGCGGAAGGGCGTGCGGGCGTGCTCCTTGACCGCGTCGTGCACCTCCTGCGCGAAGTCCTCGTGCGCCCACTCCCGGCGGGCGAAACCGACCAGCGAGAAGCCCGGCGGCAGCAGCCCCCGGTTGGCGAGGTCGTACACCGCCGGCATCAGCTTCTTGCGTGACAGGTCGCCCGTCACCCCGAAGATGACCAGGCCCGACGGCCCCGCGATACGCGGGAGCCGCCGGTCCGCCGGATCACGCAGCGGATTGCTGCTCGACAAGGTGTCAGCCCTCCGAAGGGGCGAGGCGCGCGAGCTCCGCCTCGGTCGACTTCAGCAGGTCGGTCCAGGACGCCTCGAACTTCTGGACGCCCTCGTCCTCCAGCAGCCGCACGACGTCGTCGTACGCGATGCCGAGCTTCTCCACGGCGTCGAGGTCGGCGCGGGCCTGCGCGTAGGTGCCGGCGATGGTGTTGCCGGTGATCTCGCCCGACTCCTCGGTGGCCTCCAGGGTCGCCTCCGGCATGGTGTTCACCGTGTTCGGTGCCACCAGCTCGTCGACGTACATCGTGGACTTGTATGCCTTGTCCTTCACCCCGGTGGAGGCCCACAGCGGACGCTGCTTGTTGGCACCGGCGCGCTCCAGTGCGCTCCAGCGGTCGGTGGCGAAGACCTCCTCGTACGCCTGGTAGGCCAGGCGCGCGTTGGCGACGGCGGCCTTGCCGCGCAGCGCCCCGGCGGCGTCGGTGCCGAGCGCGTCGATGCGCTTGTCGATCTCGGTGTCCACCCGGGACACGAAGAACGACGCCACCGAGTGGATCTTCGACAGGTCCAGGCCGCGCTCCTTGGCCTTCTCCAGGCCGGCCAGGAACGCGTCCATGACCTTGCGGTAGCGTTCCAGGGAGAAGATCAGCGTGACGTTGACGCTGATGCCCAGGCCGATGGTCTCGGCGATCGCCGGGATGCCGGCCTCGGTCGCCGGGATCTTGATCAGGGTGTTGGGCCGGTCCACCAGCCAGGCCAGCTGCTTGGCCTCGGCCACGGTGGAGCGCGTGTTGTGCGCAAGACGCGGGTCGACCTCGATGGAGACCCGGCCGTCCTGGCCGTCGGTGGCGTCGAAGACCGGGCGCAGGATGTCGGCGGCGTCGCGGACGTCCGCCGTCGTGATCATCCGGATGGCCTCTTCGACCGTCACCCCGCGGGCGGCGAGGTCGGCGAGCTGCTGCTCGTAGCCGTCGCCCTCGGAGATCGCCTTCTGGAAGATCGACGGGTTGGTGGTGACGCCCACGACGTGCTGCTGGTCGATCAGCTCGGCGAGGTTGCCGGACGTGATCCGCTTGCGCGACAGGTCGTCCAGCCAGATCGCGACGCCTTCGTCGGAAAGGCGCTTGAGTGCGTCTGTCATGGAAATTCCATCTCCTACGTCTCGTGTCGTATGTGAGCGTCAGCGCTGGGCGGCGGTCAGCGATTCCCGGGCGACGTCGGCCACGTTCTCGGGGGTGAAGCCGTACTCCTGGAACAGCACCTTGCCGTCGGCGGACGCGCCGAAGTGCTCCAGGGACACGATGCGCCCGGCGTCCCCCACGTACGTGTGCCAGGTGAGGCCGATGCCGGCCTCGACGGCGACGCGGGCCCTCACCGCCGGCGGCAGGACGCTGTCCCGGTATTCCTGGTCCTGCTCCTCGAACCACTCCACCGACGGCATGGACACCACACGCGTCGGCACGCCGGCGGCCTGCAGCCGCTCGCGCGCCCCGACGGCGACATGCACCTCGGAACCGGTGGCGATCAGAACGACCTGCGGAGCGCCGCCCTCGGCCTCGAACAGCACGTAGCCACCGCGCGCGGCGTCCTCGTTCGGCTCGTAGGTCGGCACGCCCTGGCGGGTGAGGGCCAGACCGTGCGGGGCGCCCTTGCCGAACTCCTTCGTCCAGCGCCGCAGGATCTCCCGCCAGGCGATCGCGGTCTCGTTGGCGTCCGCGGGGCGGATCACGTTCAGACCGGGGATGGCGCGCAGCGAGGCCAGGTGCTCGACGGGCTGGTGGGTCGGGCCGTCCTCGCCCAGACCGATGGAGTCGTGCGTCCACACGTACGTCACCGGCAGGTGCATCAGGGCGGACAGCCGCACCGCGTTGCGCATGTAGTCGGAGAACACCAGGAAGGTGCCACCGTAGATCCGGGTGTTGCCGTGCAGCGCGATGCCGTTCATCTCCGCGGCCATGGAGTGCTCGCGGATGCCGAAGTGGACCGTGCGGCCGTACGGGTTCGCCTCGGGCAGCGGGTTGTCCGCCGGGAGGAACGACGACGTCTTGTCGATCGTCGTGTTGTTGGAGCCCGCCAGGTCGGCCGAGCCGCCCCACAGCTCCGGGACGACCGCGCCGAGCGCCTGGAGCACCTTGCCGGACGCGGCGCGCGTGGCGACCGCCTTGCCCGGCTCGAAGACCGGAAGCTTGTCCTCCCAGCCCTTGGGCAGCTCACCGGCCGCGATCCGGTCGAACTCGGCCGCGCGCTCCGCGTTGTTGCTCCGCCACTCCCGGAACGACTTCTCCCACTCGGCCCGCGCCTGCTTGCCGCGCTCCAGCGCCCCGCGGGTGTGGCCGATGACCTCGTCGGCCACCTCGAAGGTCTGCTCCGGGTCGAAGCCCAGCACCCGCTTGGTGGCGGCCACCTCGTCGTCGCCGAGCGCCGAACCGTGCGCGGCCTCGGTGTTCTGCGCGTTGGGCGCCGGCCAGGCGATGATCGAGCGCATCGCGATGAACGACGGCCGGTCGGTGACCTTCTTCGCCTCGGCGATCGCGTCGTAGAGCGCGCTCGGGTCCAGGTCGCCGTCCGGCTTCGGGGCGACACGCTGCACGTGCCAGCCGTAGGCCTCGTACCGCTTGACGGTGTCCTCGGAGACGGCCGTCTCGGTGTCGCCCTCGATCGAGATGTGGTTGTCGTCCCACAGCAGGATCAGGTTGCCGAGCTTCTGGTGGCCGGCCATCGAGGACGCCTCGGCGGAGATGCCCTCCTGCAGACAGCCGTCACCGGCGACGCAGTACACGAAGTGGTCGAACGGGGAGGTGCCGGCGGCGGCCTCCGGGTCGAACAGGCCGCGCTCGTAGCGGGCGGCCATCGCCATGCCGACCGCGTTGGCGACACCCTGGCCCAGCGGCCCGGTCGTCGTCTCCACGCCGGTGGTGTGCCCGTACTCGGGGTGACCCGGTGTCTTCGAACCCCAGGTGCGGAACGCCTTGAGGTCGTCCAGCTCCAGACCGAAACCGGCCAGGTACAGCTGGGTGTAGAGGGTCAGGGACGAATGGCCGGCGGACAGGACGAAACGGTCCCGCCCGACCCAGTCGGCGTCCGCCGGGTCGTGCCGCATCACCTTCTGGAAGAGGGTGTAAGCGGCGGGCGCCAGGCTCATCGCCGTACCGGGATGGCCGTTGCCGACCCTCTGTACGGCATCGGCGGCCAGGACGCGGGCGGTGTCCACGGCCCGCTGGTCCAGTTCGGTCCACTCGAGATCTGTGGTGGTCGGCTTGGTGCTCACCCTGGGTCAGGGCTCCTCTCCACATGTCTTCGGATGCCGGACGAGTCCATACCGGCGAAGTCGAGCCTACCCCCGGAGGAGGTGCTTCCCCCGAGCCCTTCCAGACGGCCCCGGGCTCCCGGCGGTCCGCCTTCTGACGGGGGAGTATGCGCATTCGGCAGATGAATACGGGGCCGTTCATCCGGTTGCTCAATCGAGCCGGCATCCGTGCCGTGAGCGGCCGCGTCCAACACGAGCGGACCCCCCGCGAATGTCCGGGTCTGGGCAACGTCTAAGGTGGCGTGGTACGCGCGATCCCCTACCGCCACTTCATCCGGGAGGGCTCGCTGGGATGTCTCTGTCAGGGGTGCGAGTGACGGCCGTTGAATCCCGTCCTGCGGGGGTTATCGGGACGAGCCAGAGCCCGAGCCACCGGCCGATCGGGGCCCGTGTCAAGGCGTTCGTGGCGTTGACCAAGCCGCGGATCATCGAGCTGCTGCTCATCACCACCGTTCCGGTGATGTTCCTTGCGCAGCAGGGTGTGCCCGATCTGCAGCTGGTACTGCTCACCTGCCTCGGCGGCTACCTGTCGGCGGGCGGCGCCAACGCGCTCAACATGTACATCGACCGCGACATCGACGCGCTGATGGACCGCACCTCGCAGCGCCCCCTGGTCACGGGCATGGTCGGCCCGCGCGAGTGCCTGGCCTTCGGCATCGCCCTGGCCGTCGTCTCGACCCTGCTGTTCGGTCTCACCGTCAACTGGCTGTCCGCCTGGCTCTCCCTCGGCGCGCTCCTCTTCTACGTCGTCGTCTACACGATGATCCTCAAACGGCGTACGTCGCAGAACATCGTGTGGGGCGGCATCGCCGGCTGCATGCCGGTGCTGATCGGCTGGTCCGCGGTCACCGATTCGCTGTCCTGGGCGCCGGTCGTCCTCTTCCTCGTCATCTTCTTCTGGACGCCGCCGCACTACTGGCCGCTGTCCATGAAGGTGAAGGACGACTACGCGCGCGTGGGCGTGCCGATGCTTCCGGTCATCGCCTCCAACAAGGTGGTCGCCAAGCAGATCGTGGCCTACAGCTGGGTCATGGTCGCGGTGTCGCTGCTGCTCACCCCGCTTGGCTACACCGGCTGGTTCTACACCGCGGTCGCGCTGGCCGCGGGCGGCTGGTGGCTCTGGGAGGCGCACGCGCTCCTCAACCGGGCCAGGTCCGAGGTGACCGGCGGAAAGCTCAAGGAGATGCGCCTGTTCCACTGGTCCATCACCTATGTGTCGCTGCTCTTCGTGGCCGTCGCGGTGGACCCCTTCCTGCGGTAGACCGTCTGCTCTCCGTCCGACGGGCGGGGTCCGTGGCCGAGGCCACGGACCCCGCCCGTCGCCGTTCGGTCTACCCGTCGGTAGCATCCTGGTCATGGCAGACACGCAGCAGTCGGACCCGAAGGCCGAGCAGACCTCCGAGCAGCGGGCCGCACAGAAGGCCGAGCGCAAGGCCGACCGGGAGGCGGCCAAGCTCGCCCGGCGGATCAGTGGCTTCGCCACGGCCCACGGCGGAGCCGAAGGCCAGATCGCGTACCTCGGACAGCGCGGCGCCCGGATCGTACTGGTCGGCGAGGACGGAGACTGGGGCGACCTGGTCGCCCACTCCTACCCGATCGCGCGGAAGGCGGCCGAGCGGGCGGGCCTCACCCTCCACGAGGACTTCGACGGCGAGTTCGCGTCCAAGGTCAGGACCGGCCCGTACGAGTGGACCCGCATGGCGGGCCTCCAGATCGGCGGCCCGGCCAACGGCTGAACCCCGCCCCCGGGCGGCGCCGGCCCCGCGCGTCCCACGGGGCCGGCGCCGCGGCGGGGCCGTGGCCGGGCAACACCTGCTCACCGGCTCGCCGTCAGGCCCCGCGACACCGGCGCAGCGCCCACCTGGAGAGCCCGGATGACCGCCCCGCCGTCCCTCGTGGACCAGTACTGCCACGGCGTGCCGCACACCGGGCCGGGCCTCGGCACCTTCGAGGCCCGGCCCGCCCGCGGTGATGGCCCGCCCGCCCCGGGCACCACCCTCTTCGCCCCCCGGACCGGTTCCGCCGTACGCCGCTGGTGCCCGCCCCTGCTGGGCCTGGAGCCGCACCGCCCTCCCGGCCGAGCGGCGTCCAGGGGCTGCCCGGACTGCACGCCGTGGGCGCACGCCTGTTCCGCGAGGCCCTCGCCCGGGTCCTCGGCGGCCGGGTCGCCGAAGGCGCGTGGGCACTCGGCGACGCGCGGCGGGTGGCCGCGATGATCGCCTCGGAGAACGCGGGCAGGGGGTACGGGCCCGAGTGAGACGTGAGGACGGGACGCAGGGTGTACGGGCCGGACCGGTGCGTGAAGACTGGAGGGATGCCGACCGACGCCCTGCTCGACCGCTTCCTCACCGGCCTCGTACCGCTCACCCCCGTCGCCGTCTGGGCACACGGCTCGCTGGCCGGCGGCGACTACCGGGAGGGCCGCAGCGACCTGGATCTGATCACCGTCCTGGACCGCCCGGTCACGGCGCGCACGGTGTGGAGGGTGGCGCTGCTGCACGCCCGCCTGCGGGGCGAGCCGCTCGCCGACCGGCTGCACTGCACCTACCTGGCGCGCGACACCGCGGGAGACGCCGAGCGGCGCCACCTGACCTGGGCACACGAGCAGCTTTTCCGCCGAACGGTCACCCCGGTCACCCGGACCGAGCTGCACAGCTTCGGACGGGTCCTGCACGGCGTGCCGCCCGTGGACGCGCTGCCGCCGGTGCCGGACGGCGAACTCGCCGCGTTCGTGGTGCGCGACCAGCGCGACTTCTGGCGCAGGGAGGTGGACCGGGCCGCGAACTGGACGCAGGACGTATGGGTCGACCTGGGACTGCTGGCCTTCGCCCGTGCCACGGTCACCCTGCGCGAGGGCCGCCTGATCTCCAAGCGGGAGGCCCTGGAGGTACTGCCCGGCCTGGGTGCCCCCGGTGAGGTCGTCGAGGACGTCCGAAGGCGGCGCTACGCCGATCCCGCGCCGACCGCCCCCGCGCCGACCACCGAAAAGTGGATCCAGCACCGGGTCGGGCTGACCCGGGACTACCTGGGCCCGGCGATCGACTCGCTTGTGGCGCGGGACGGCTGAGCGGACGGCACCGGCACCTCGGCCACCGGCGTGTCCGGCCGCTCGCGCAGCGACAGCAGGACCCGCACCACCCAGATCCACATCACGCAGGAGCCGAACATGTGGGCGCCGACCAGGACCTCGGGGAGGTCCGTGAAGTACTGGACGTAGCCGATCACGCCTTGCGCGAGGATGATCAGGAACAGCTCGCGGGTGCGGCTCAGCGGGCCACCGGGGGCGTCCACCGCCTTGAGGACGAACCACAGGGCGAACGTCAGCGTCGCCACGATCCACGCCAGCACGGCGTGCAGCTTGCTGACCGTCTCCCAGTCCAGCGGCATCCGCTCGACCTCGCTGGAGTCACCCGCGTGCGGCCCCGCGCCGGTCACCACCGTGCCGACCGCGATCAGCAGCACGGAGACCGCCACCAGGAACCACACCAGCTGCCGCACCGGCTTGCCGACCAGCGGCCGGGGCTCCCCGTCGCCCTCGCCGACGCGGTGCCACATCAGGGTGGCCACCGCGATCAGCGCCGAGGAGAGCAGGAAGTGCGCCGCGACCGTGTACGGGTTCAGGCCGACCAGGACCACGATGCCGCCGAGGACCGCGTTGCCCATCACGATCCAGAACTGCGCCCAGCCCAGCCGGGTCAGGCCGCGCCGGTACGGCTTTCGGGAGCGCGCGGCGACGATCGCCCAGCCGACGGCGGCGCACAGCACGTACGTCAGCAGCCGGTTGCCGAACTCGATCAGACCGTGGACGCCCATCTCGCGCGTGGAGGCGATGGAGTCCTCGGTGCACTTGGGCCAGGTCGGGCAGCCCAGGCCGGAACCGGTCAGCCGCACGGCACCGCCGGTGACCACGATGACCACCGACATGACGAGCGCGGCGAGGGCCGCCCGCCGGACCGTCCGGGGGTCCGGGGTCCAGCGTGCGGCGATGAAGGCGAGGGGGTTGCGCAGGGCCGCCTGGGCGTCGGCGCGGGTCAGGTTTGGCACGCGACCATCGTAGGACGCCGCTTGTGCACGCTTTCACGAGGGTCCCGGTCGGCGGTGCCCGCCGACCCGCTCACTCCCAGCGGAAGAACCGGCCCGCCGCCGCCAGCCCCGCGACCGCCCACACGGCGAGGACCGCGACCTGGCCCCACGGCAGCCCCGCCCCGTCCTGGAGCACGTCCCGCAGACCCTGCGACAGCACCGAGACGGGCAGCAGCCCGAGGACGTTCTGCGCGGCGTCCGGGAAGGTGTCCAGCGGCACGACGACCCCGCCGCCGACGAGCAGCAGCAGGAACACCAGGTTGGCGGCAGCGAGCGTCGCCTCGGCCTTCAGGGTGCCCGCCATCAGCAGACCGAGCCCCGAGAAGGCGGCCGTGCCCAGCACCAGCAGCACCAGCACCGCGAACGGACCGCCCCGCGGCGACCAGCCCAGCGCGAACGCGATCCCCGTCAGCAGGGCGATCTGGAGCACCTCGGTGACCAGCACCGACAACGTCTTCGCGGTCATCAGGGCCCAGCGCGGCAGCGGCGAGGACGCCAGCCGCTTCAGCACCCCGTACCGGCGCTCGAAGCCGGTGGCGATGGCCTGCCCGGTGAACGCCGTCGACATCACCGCCAGCGCGAGGACACCGGGGGCGAGGAAGTCCACGGCCTCGCCCTCGCCGGTGTCCACGATGTCCACCGTGCTGAACAGCACCAGCAGCAGCGTGGGGATGACCACGGTGAGCAGCAGCTGCTCGCCGTTGCGCAGCAGCATCTTCGTCTCGAGCGCCGCCTGCGCCGCGATCATGCGGGGGAGCGGCGCCGCGCCCGGCTTCGGTGAGTAGGTTCCGGTGGCCGTCACGAGCGCAGCTCCTTGCCGGTGAGCTCGAGGAAAACGTCTTCGAGGGTGTGCCGCTCCACCGAGATCCGGTCCGGCAGCACGCCGTGCTGTGCGCACCAGGACGTGACGGTGGCGAGCAGTTGCGGGTCCACCTCGCCGACCACCCGGTACGAGCCCGGGGTCACCTCGTCGGCCTGGGAGCCGGAGGGCAGCGCCTTGAGCAGGGAGACCACGTCCAGCCCCGGCCGGCCCGAGAAGCGCAGGGTGTTCTCGGCGCCGCCCCGGCACAGCTGCTCGGGGCTGCCCTGGGCCACCACCCGGCCGGCGTCGATGATCGCGACGTCGTCGGCGAGCTGCTCGGCCTCGTCCATGTGGTGCGTGGTGAGGATGACGGAGACCCCGTCGGCGCGCAGATCCCGTACGAGGTCCCAGGTGGCGCGGCGGGCCTGCGGGTCGAGTCCGGCGGTCGGCTCGTCCAGGAACACCAGCTCCGGGCGGCCGACCACGGCCATCGCCAGCGCGAGCCGCTGCTGCTGGCCGCCGGAGAGCCGCCGGTACGTCGTACGGCCGCAGGAACCGAGGCCGAGGCGCTCGATCAGCGCGTCCACGTCCAGGGGGTGCGCGTGCAGCTTCGCCGTGTGCCGGAGCATCTCGTCGGCCCGCGCGCCCGAGTAGACGCCGCCGGACTGGAGCATCACGCCGACGCGGGGCCTGAGCGCGGCCGACTGCCGCACCGGGTCCAGGCCCAGGACGCGCACCGTGCCGGAGTCGGGGCGCCGGTATCCCTCGCAGGTCTCCACCGTGGTCGTCTTGCCCGCCCCGTTGGGGCCGAGCACGGCCGTCACGCCCTGTCGTGCCACCAGGTCGAGGCCGTCCACCGCGGTCTTCGTGCCGTACCGCTTCACCAGGGCCTGCACCTGGACCACGGGCTCACTTCGCATGGTGCACGAGTCTAGGTACGGGACCGGGGTGTCGGGTCGCGGGGTTCAGGAACTCCCGTGTGCGGGGACGGTGCGGTGACCGGGTCCGTGAGTCGGTGAGTCCGGCGGCGGGGGTGCCCCGGGTGGCAAGAGGGCCGGTCGGAAGGGGGCCGGCAGGATCGGGAGTGTCCCGGAAGGGTCCTCGGGCCGCCACCGGTTTCCTCGGTGCCCCGATCGACCGGAGATCGTTTCCGCAGGTCATCTTAGGTTTACCTAAGTGATGCAGCGCACCCGGGGCGGATCGTGCGTGGGTTGCCCGGCCCGGATGAATTACGCAACAATGGCGTTGTGAAAAACGTCGGCGAGGCTCCCCAGGAGGAACTCGCGACCGGTGAGCGGTCCACCCGCAACCGGGTCGCGAGGTCCGTCCTGAACCACGGGCCCTCGACCGTCTCCGAACTCGCCCAGCGGCTCGGACTGACCCAGGCGGCCGTCCGCCGGCACCTCGACGCCCTGGCGGGCGACGGAATCGTGGAGGCGCGCGAGCGCAGGGTCTACGGCGCACGCACCCGCGGACGCCCCGCCAAGGTCTTCGCCCTCACCGACTGCGGGCGGGACGCCTTCGACCAGTCGTACGACAAACTGGCCGTGGACGCCCTGCGCTGGATCGGCGAGCAGGAGGGCGGCGACGAGGCGATCGCCGCGTTCGCCCGCGCCCGGATCGCCGCCCAGGCCGGCGCGTACCGCGCGGCGGTGGAGGCGGCCGCCCCCGAGGAGCGGGCCCGGGCCCTGGCCAGGGCGCTCACCGCGGACGGGTACTCTGCCACCGCGCGCAGCGCACCCCACCCGCAGCAGGGCGAGCAGCTGTGCCAGCATCACTGCCCGGTCGCCCACGCCGCCGAGCGGTTCCCGCAACTCTGCGAGGCGGAGACGGAGTTCTTCGCCGAGCTGCTCGGTACGCATGTCCAGCGGCTCGCCACCATCGCCCACGGCGACGGCGTCTGCACCACCTTCATCCCGAAGTCCTCGACGGCCCCGACCGGTCCGGCGGGCACGGAGGCCGGGAAGACCTCGCTCCACATCCGCAACGAATCCGCATCCGCAAGCACGGCCGGGAGGAACCCCGCATGACTCTCCCCACGGAGACTGCCCACCCCGAACTCGAGGGCCTGGGTACGTACGAATTCGGCTGGGCCGACTCCGACACGGCAGGCGCCGCGGCCAAGCGTGGTCTGAGCGAGGACGTCGTCCGTGACATCTCCGCGAAGAAGAACGAGCCGGAGTGGATGCTGAAGCTGCGGCTCAAGGGTCTGCGCCTGTTCGACAAGAAGCCCATGCCCAACTGGGGTTCGGACCTGTCGGGCATCGACTTCGACAACATCAAGTACTTCGTGCGCTCCACCGAGCAGCAGGCCGCCTCCTGGGAGGACCTGCCCGAGGACATCAAGAACACCTACGACCGGCTCGGCATCCCCGAGGCGGAGAAGCAGCGCCTGGTCGCCGGTGTCGCCGCGCAGTACGAGTCCGAGGTCGTCTACCACCAGATCCGCGAGGACCTGGAGGAGCAGGGCGTCATCTTCCTCGACACGGACACCGCGCTGAAGGAGCACCCGGAGCTCTTCCAGGAGTACTTCGGCACCGTCATCCCGGTCGGCGACAACAAGTTCGCGTCGCTGAACTCGGCGGTGTGGTCCGGCGGGTCGTTCATCTACGTTCCCAAGGGTGTCCACGTGGACATCCCGCTCCAGGCCTACTTCCGGATCAACACCGAGAACATGGGCCAGTTCGAGCGGACGCTGATCATCGTCGACGAGGACGCCTACGTCCACTACGTCGAGGGCTGCACCGCCCCGATCTACACCTCGGACTCGCTGCACAGCGCCGTCGTCGAGATCATCGTCAAGAAGGGCGGCCGCTGCCGCTACACGACCATCCAGAACTGGTCGAACAACGTCTACAACCTGGTCACCAAGCGCGCCGTGGCCTACGAGGGCGCGACCATGGAGTGGGTCGACGGCAACATCGGCTCCAAGGTGACGATGAAGTACCCGGCCGTCTACCTCATGGGCGAGCACGCCAAGGGCGAGACCCTCTCCATCGCCTTCGCCGGCGAGGGCCAGCACCAGGACGCCGGCGCCAAGATGGTCCACATGGCTCCGAACACCTCGTCGAACATCGTCTCCAAGTCGGTGGCGCGCGGCGGCGGCCGCACCTCCTACCGCGGTCTGATCGAGATCGGTGAGGGCGCCCCCGGTGCCAAGTCCAACGTGCTGTGCGACGCGCTCCTCGTGGACACCGTCTCCCGCTCGGACACCTACCCCTACGTCGACGTCCGCGAGGACGACGTGTCCATGGGCCACGAGGCGACCGTCTCCAAGGTCTCCGAGGACCAGCTCTTCTACCTGATGAGCCGCGGCCTGTCCGAGTTCGAGGCGATGGCGATGATCGTCCGCGGCTTCGTCGAGCCGATCGCCAAGGAGCTGCCGATGGAGTACGCGCTGGAGCTCAACCGGCTGATCGAGCTGCAGATGGAAGGCGCGGTCGGCTGACCCGCCGCCCCGCCCCGGCCGGCCGACCCGACCCGCCCGTGGGCGGGCCGGGTCGGCCCGCCCCGCCGGACAGCACACGTCCCACTCAGAAAGAGAGCACTACGACAGCCATGGCTGAGGCTCAGAATTCCCCCACCTCCGGTGTCGCTGCGGCGGGGGGACCCCTACCGGTGGGCTCCACCACCGCCGGCTCGATCGCGGTGGCCGCGGAGTCGACCGTCGCCACCCGTATGAGCGCGCCCCCGTCCTTCGACGTGGCGTCCTTCCCGGTCCCGCACGGCCGCGAGGAGGAATGGCGGTTCACCCCGCTCGAGCGCCTGCGCGGCCTGCACGACGGCACCGCCGTCGCCACCGCGGGCGTCAAGATCGCCGTCGAGGCGCCCGAGGGCGTCCGTGTCGAGGCCGTCGGCCGTGACGACGCGCGGCTCGGCCGGGCGGGCAAGCCGGTGGACCGCGTCGCCGCGCAGGCGTACAGCGCCTTCGAGCAGGCCTCGGTCGTGACCGTGCCGAAGGAGACCGTGCTCACCGAGCCGATCCGCATCGCGGTGCACGGCGACGGCGGCACCGCCTACAGCCACCAGGTGATCGAGCTCGGCGCCTTCGCCGAGGCGGTCGTCGTCATCGACCACACCGGTGACGCGGTGCTCGCCGCCAACGTCGAGTACGTCCTCGGCGACGGTGCCAAGCTCACCGTCGTCTCCGTCCAGGACTGGGACGACCGGGCCGTGCACGTCGCCCAGCACAACGCCCTCGTCGGCCGCGACGCCTCCTTCAAGTCCGTCGTCGTCACCTTCGGCGGCGACCTGGTCCGGCTGCACCCGCGGGTCGCCTACGCCGGCACCGGCGGCGAGGCCGAGCTGTTCGGCCTGTACTTCACCGACGCCGGCCAGCACCAGGAGCACCGCCTCCTGGTCGACCACAACGTCCCGCACTGCAAGTCCAACGTCGTCTACAAGGGCGCGCTGCAGGGCGACGACGCGCACGCCGTGTGGATCGGCGACGTGCTCATCGAAGCCCGGGCCGAGGGCACCGACACCTACGAGATGAACCGCAACCTCGTCCTCACCGACGGCGCCCGTGTCGACTCCGTGCCCAACCTGGAGATCGAGACCGGCGAGATCGTCGGCGCCGGCCACGCCTCCGCGACCGGCCGCTTCGACGACGAGCAGCTCTTCTACCTGATGGCCCGCGGCATCGCCGAGCAGGACGCCCGCCGTCTGGTCGTCCGCGGCTTCTTCGCCGAACTCGTCCAGCAGATCGGCGTCCCGGACATCGAGGAACGTCTGATCGCCAAGATCGAGGAGGAGCTGGAGGCGTCGGTCGCATGACCTTCCAACGTGCCTGCGGGCTGAGCGAGCTGGAGGAGGACACCCCGAAACGGGTGGAACTCGACGGCACGCCGGTCTCCCTCGTACACACCGGGGGCGAGGTGTTCGCGATCAACGACATCTGCTCGCACGCGAACGTCTCCCTCTCGGAGGGCGAGGTCGACGACTGTCACATCGAGTGCTGGCTGCACGGCTCGCGCTTCGACCTGCGCTCGGGCAAGCCCGACAGTCTTCCGGCCACGCGCCCCGTCCCCGTATACCCCGTAAAGATCGAAGGGGACGACGTGCTCGTCTCCCTCACCCAGGAGTCCTGAGGCATCCATGGCAACGCTTGAAATCCGAGACCTGCACGTCACCGTCGAGGCCGACAACGCCACGAAGGAAATCCTCAAGGGCGTCGACCTCACCGTGAAGCAGGGCGAGACGCACGCCATCATGGGCCCCAACGGCTCCGGCAAGTCGACCCTCGCCTACGCCCTGGCCGGTCACCCCAAGTACACCGTCTCCGGCGGCAGCGTCACCCTCGACGGCGAGGACGTCCTGGAGATGTCCGTCGACGAGCGCGCCCGCGCCGGCCTGTTCCTCGCCATGCAGTACCCGGTCGAGGTCCCCGGCGTCTCCGTCTCCAACTTCCTGCGCACCTCCGCCACCGCCATCCGCGGCGAGGCCCCCAAGCTGCGCACCTGGGTGAAGGAGGTCAAGGAGACCATGGAGCGCCTCCACATGGACCCCGCCTTCGCCGAGCGCAACGTCAACGAGGGCTTCTCCGGCGGTGAGAAGAAGCGCCACGAGATCCTCCAGCTGGAGCTCCTCAAGCCGAAGATCGCGATCCTCGACGAGACCGACTCCGGCCTGGACGTCGACGCGCTGCGCATCGTCTCCGAGGGCGTCAACCGCGTCCGCGAGTCCGGCGAGGTCGGCACCCTGCTGATCACGCACTACACGCGCATCCTGCGCTACATCAAGCCCGACTACGTCCACGTGTTCGCCGAGGGGCGGATCGCCGAGTCCGGCGGCGCCGAGCTCGCCGACAAGCTGGAGAACGAGGGCTACGAGGCATACGTGAAGGGCGGCGCATCCGAGTGACACAGCTGCCGGGCCTCCTCACCGAGCCCAGGCTCCTTGGCGAGGCGATCCGCAAGGACTTCCCCATCCTGGACCGCCAGATCCACGACGGCCGGAAGCTCGTCTACCTGGACAACGCGGCGACCAGCCAGAAGCCGCGCCAGGTGCTGGACGCACTCAGCGAGTACTACGAGCGCTACAACGCCAACGTCCACCGCGGTGTGCACGTGCTCGCCGAGGAGGCCACGGCGCTGTACGAGGGTGCGCGCGACAAGGTCGCGGAGTTCGTCAACGCGCCCTCGCGCGACGAGGTGATCTTCACGAAGAACGCCTCGGAGTCGCTCAACCTCGTGGCGAACATGCTCGGCTGGGCCGACGAGCCCTACCGGGTGGACCACGAGACCGAGATCGTCATCACGGAGATGGAGCACCACTCCAACATCGTGCCGTGGCAGCTGCTCGCGCAGCGCACCGGCGCCAGGCTGAAGTGGTTCGGCCTCACCGACGACGGCCGCCTCGACCTGTCCCGCATCGACGAGGTCATCACCGAGAAGACGAAGATCGTCTCCTTCGTGCTGGTCTCCAACATCCTGGGCACGGTCAACCCGGTCGAGGCGATCGTGCGCCGCGCACAGGAGGTCGGCGCCCTGGTGTGCATCGACGCCTCCCAGGCCGCCCCGCACATGCCGGTGGACGTACAGGCCCTCCAGGCCGACTTCGTCGCCTTCACCGGCCACAAGATGTGCGGCCCGACCGGCATCGGCGTCCTGTGGGGCCGCCAGGAGCTGCTCGAGGACCTGCCGCCGTTCCTCGGCGGCGGCGAGATGATCGAGACCGTGTCGATGAGCTCGTCGACCTACGCGCCGGCCCCGCACAAGTTCGAGGCGGGCACCCCGCCGATCGCCCAGGCGGTCGGTCTCGGTGCCGCGATCGACTACCTGTCGGCCATCGGCATGGACAAGATCCTCGCGCACGAGCACGCGCTCACCGAGTACGCCGTCAAGCGGCTGGCCGAGGTCCCGGACCTGCGCATCATCGGCCCCGACACGGCCGAGGACCGCGGCGCCGCGATCTCGTTCGCGCTGGGCGACATCCACCCGCACGACGTGGGCCAGGTCCTCGACGAGCAGGGCATCGCGGTCCGGGTCGGCCACCACTGCGCGCGGCCGGTCTGCCTGCGGTACGGAATTCCCGCGACCACGCGAGCGTCGTTCTACCTGTACTCCACACCGGCCGAGATCGACGCACTGGTCGACGGCCTGGAGCACGTACGGAACTTCTTCGGCTGAGGGGCTGGGCGTGAAGCTTGATTCGATGTACCAGGAAGTCATCCTGGACCACTACAAGAACCCGCACGGGCGGGGCTTGCGGGACGGCGACGCCGAGGTGCACCACGTCAACCCGACGTGCGGCGACGAGATCACGCTGCGGGTGAAGTACGACGGCACGACGGTCAGCGACGTCTCCTACGAGGGGCAGGGCTGCTCCATCAGCCAGGCCTCCGCCTCCGTGCTGAACGACCTGCTGGTCGGCAAGGACCTCGCCACGGCGCAGCGGATCCAGGAGACCTTCCTGGAGCTGATGCAGTCCAAGGGCAAGATCGAGCCGGACGACGCGATGGAGGAGACCCTGGAGGACGCGGTCGCGTTCGCCGGGGTGTCCAAGTACCCCGCCCGCGTCAAGTGCGCCCTCCTGAGCTGGATGGCGTGGAAGGACGCGACAGCCCAGGCCCTGGGCTCCGACGCCGAAAGGACAACGGCATGAGCGAGACCGTGGAGATGAAGCCGGCCTCGGAGGAGGAGCTCCGTGAGGCCCTGTTGGACGTCGTCGACCCCGAACTGGGCATCGACGTCGTCAACCTCGGCCTGATCTACGGCGTGCACGTCGACGACTCCAATGTGGCGACCGTCGACATGACCCTGACGTCCGCGGCCTGCCCGCTGACCGACGTCATCGAGGACCAGGCCAAGTCCGCCACCGAAGGCCTGGTCAGCGAGTTGCGCATCAACTGGGTCTGGATGCCGCCGTGGGGCCCCGACAAGATCACGGACGACGGCCGCGAACAGCTGAGGGCACTCGGCTTCAACGTCTGAGACGTCCGCCGGGCACCGGTTCTGCCGCAGAACGGCGACACCCGACACGGGTGTCGCCGTTCTGTGCACGCGGGAGGTCGCATACGCGTTCCGCATCCGGGCGCCGGGCCGTTGTGTACGCTCGTACACATGGGATACCTGCTGCTCGCCGGGGCGATCGCCGCGGAGGTGGGCGCCACCACCGCCATGAAGTACAGCGAGGGCTTCAGCAGGCTCTGGCCCTCGCTGCTGACCCTGCTCGGCTACGTGGTCTCCTTCACCCTGCTCGCGCAGACGCTGCGCACCCTCTCCATCGGCACCGCGTACGCCATCTGGGCGGGGGTGGGCACGGCCGCCGTCGCCGCGATCGGCGTCCTGTTCATGGGGGAGGGCCTCACCGTCGTCAAGGCCACCGGGATCGCGCTGATCATCGTCGGCGTGGTCGTGCTCAACCTCGGCGGCGCGCCCTGATGGCCCGGCGGTACGACCCCGAGCGGCGCCGGCGGATCATCGACGCGGCGATCCGCGTCGTCGGCAGGAGCGGCATCGCGGGGCTCAGTCACCGCAGCGTCGCCGCCGAGGCCGACGTGCCGCTCGGCTCCACGACGTACCACTTCAAGACCCTCGACGAGCTGCTGGTGGCCGCGCTGCGCCAGGCGAACGAGGGCTTCGCCCGGGCCGTCGCCCCGCATGGCGGCCTGGGGGACCCGGGCACCGACCTGGCGGCCGGACTCGCCGGTCTGCTCGGCGAGTGGCTCGCGGGCGAACGCACCGGCGTCGAGCTGGAGTACGAGCTGTATCTGGCCGCCCTGCGGCGCCCCGCCCTGCGTCCCGTCGCCGCCGAGTGGTGCGAGGGCGTCACCGACCTGCTGTCCCGCCGCACCGACCCGGTCACCGCCCGCGCCCTGGTCGCCCTGATGGACGGCATCGGCCTCCAGACCCTGCTGACCGGAACGCCGTACGACGAGGAGTACGCGCGGGAGATGTTCGGCCGGATCCTGCCCGGGGAGTGAGGGGGCGTCAGTCCGCTGCCCTGCCCGGGCCCTCCTCCCCGCAGGAGTCCAAAGCACCCGTACGCGGGGGGCGGGCCGGCCGCGGTGTCAGTGGCATGACCCACGGTGACACGGGGGCGACGAGAGCATCTCCCGGCGGGGACGCGGCACTTCACCCGCCGCACGTTCGTTCCTTTTCCATGCATCGCGGTGCCGGGGGAAGGGTAGATTCCACCTCCCGCGCCCTCTCAATCGTGTCGATGATCATGATGCGATGATGTGACCATCAGCAGTAACTTGTGCCCCTGTGATTGACACTCAGCTCTCTCGCCAGCAGGACGTGTCCGACGAACTCGCCACCGCACTGTTCGGTACCCGCGCCGCGAGTCTCCACCACCCCTGGAAGCGGCTGTTCAGCTCTGCACCGTTCTCCTACCAGGAGGGTCTCGGTCACGAAGAACGTATCCGGCTGTCGTACGAGCGTCTGCGACTGGTCAACGACGCCATCGACCACCCGTCGGTCTTCGCGGCCGACCCTGCCGCGCTGAGCGCGATGCACGAGTGGGCCGGCGTCGCCGACGCCGGCATGGCGACCTGCGCCAGCATCCACTACAACCTCTTCCTCGGCAGCCTCCTCGATCACGACCACGACCAGCGGGACCTGACGGAGTATCTGCGGATGGCCCGGGTCGGAACGTTTCTGTGCACCGAACTCACGCACGGCAACGATGCCGCCCAGATGGAAACCACCTGCACCTTCGACCGGGCCACCGGCGGCTTCGTCCTCCACACCCCCCGCCCCGAGGCCTGCAAGTGGATGCCCAACACCAGCCCCGTGGGCGGGCCCAAGGACGCCGTGGTCGCCGCCCGCCTCCTCGTCGACGACCGGGACCTGGGCGTCTTCCTGTTCCTGACCCCGCTGCACGACGCCCATGGCACGCCGATGCCCGGCATCGGGATACGCCGCCTGCCCCGGACGGCCAGCAGCCCGGTCGACCACTGCGCCACCACCTTCGACCGGGTCGACCTGCCCTACACCGCACTGCTCCAGGGCGACCACGGCCGCCTCACCCCCGACGGTCGCTTCACCAGCAGCCTCGGCAACCCCCGCAAACGCTTCCTCCGTTCCATCGGACGCGTCACCATGGGCAAACTCTGCATGAGCGCCTACAGCCTCGGCACCACCCGCCATGCCCTGACCGTCGCCACCCGCCACGCCCACAGCCGCCACACCTCCGGCATGACCAGCGGCCACAGGGTGCCGCTGTTCGCGCACCGCAGCCATCACGCCCCGCTGCTGGAGGCCACCGCCACCGCCTACGCCGCCACCCTCCTGCAACGCGGCGTCACCCAGCAGTGGACACAGGCGACGGACGACGACCTGCAGGACTGCGAACGGCTCGTCGCCGTCACCAAGGGATGGATCACCTGGCAGGCCCGCGCCATCATGACCGAATGCCGCGAACGCTGCGGCGCCCAGGGCCTGATCCTCGCCAACGGCATCGCCGGCCAGCTCGCCGCGAACGAAGGCACCATCACCGCCGAAGGCGACAACAAGGTCATCTGGGTCAAGGCCGCAGGCGAAATGCTCCTCGGCGGCTTCGCCCCGAAACCGACCAGTGAGATCCCGCCGGGGCCGCGTGTGCTGGAGGACCCGCACCACCTGCAGGACCTCCTGACGGACATCGAGCGGATATGGCACGAACGGGCCCGCACCCGGCTGCGCGGCGGCCGGCCCCCCTCCCCCCTGGCCCGGTGGAACGCCACCGTCACCCCCGCCCTCCAGCTCGTCGACGCACACGCCCACCGCCTGGCCGGCGACGCCCTCCTCGACGCGGCCACCCGGGCCGGCACCGCGGCGGCCCGGCAGGTCCTCACCGACCTGCACCGGCTGTTCACGCTGCGCCGCGTCGCCGCACACAGCGGTGACCTGCTGGCCCGGGGGCGGCTCACCACCGACCAGGTGCAGCAGCTGCCCGACGCCGTCGAGCATGTCGTCGCCGCCCTGGAGCCCCACGCGCTGACGCTGGTCGGAGGGTTCGACGTGCCGGAGGAACTGCTCCACAGCCACCCCGTGCTGCACGCCGACGACCCGGAAGTCCTCGTCCCGGCACAGTGACCGGCCGGCAGGGAGGCCCCGCCCGGTACCCGAGACGGCGCGGCACCGGTTCGCATCGCCGGGCCCGCGCCGGTTAGGTTGCCCTCATGACCGACTCGACTGCTCAGAGCACCACCGGCGCAGTGGCCGCCGGCCTCGCCACCCTCACCGCCGACGGAACCGTCCTCGACACCTGGTTCCCCGCCCCCGAACTCGCCGCCGCGCCCGGCCCGTCCGGCACCGAGCGGCTCTCCGCCGAGCGCGCCGCCGAACTCCTCGGCGCCGGCGCGAGTGCGGCGATCGGACCGGACGCGCGCCGGGGCGTCGAAGTGGTCGCGGTCCGTACGGTCATCTCCTCGCTCGACGAGAAGCCGACCGACGCGCACGACGTCTACCTGCGTCTCCACCTTCTCTCGCACCGTCTGGTCAAGCCGCACGGCCAGAACCTGGAGGGCATGTTCGGCTTCCTCGCGAACGTCGCCTGGACCTCGCTCGGCCCCGTCGCCGTCGACGACGTCGAGAAGGCGCGGCTGAACGCCCGCGCCGAGGGCCTGCACCTGGCCGTCACGTCCATCGACAAGTTCCCCCGGATGACGGACTACGTCGTCCCCAAGGGCGTCCGCATCGCCGACGCGGACCGGGTCCGCCTGGGCGCCCACCTCGCCGCGGGCACCACGGTCATGCACGAGGGCTTCGTCAACTTCAACGCGGGCACCCTCGGCACCTCCATGGTCGAGGGCCGCATCTCCGCGGGCGTCGTCGTCGGCGACGGCTCGGACATCGGCGGCGGTGCCTCCACCATGGGCACGCTGTCCGGCGGCGGCAGTGTGATCATCGCCATCGGCGAGCGCTGCCTGGTCGGCGCCGAGGCGGGCGTCGGCATCGCGCTCGGCGACGAGTGCGTCGTCGAGGCCGGCCTCTACGTCACCGCCGGCACCCGCGTGACCATGCCCGACGGCGAGGTCGTCAAGGCCCGCGCGCTGTCCGGCGCCTCCCACATCCTCTTCCGCCGCAACTCGATCACCGGCACGGTCGAGGCCCGCCCGAACAACGCGGTCTGGGGCGGCCTGAACGACGTCCTGCACAGCCACAACTGATCACCGGTGTCCGGCCCTGCCGTGCGGCGGCCCCGTCGCCCGACGCCACCACCGTCGAGCTGTCCACGGCTGTCGGCACCGGCCGACGTCGAGCGCCCTTCCCCGCCTCCGGACCGGTCGGGGAGGGCGCTCGCGCGTGAGCACCGCACGAGGGTTCTTTGATCCGGCAGGATCGACTCCCCGGACACCGAGCCGGACTCATCGCCGACCTGAGCACCTCACTCGGCCAGGAAATCGACCGACTCCCCGGACACCGAGCCGGACTGCCGGCGCCGGCGTGTCAGCCGTTCTCCGCAGGGCCGAGTCGGGAACCGTCGGACCGCTGTCCGTCGTCCGGCCGGGCCGGTGGCTGATGAGGGCCTCGGAGCGGGGCCTCAGCGGCTCAGGGCCGTCTCCCGGCGCATGTGGGAGAGCTTCTCCGGGTTGCGTACGGCGTAGAGGCCGGTGACGAGGCCGCCCTCGACGCGGACCGTCAGGACGGTGTCGAGTTCGCCGTCGACCCGCAGGAGCAGTGCCGGGCGGCCGTTGACCTGGGCCGGCAGCAACGACGAACCGGCGGGGATCCTGCCCAGGCCGGCGGCCAGCAGACGGGCCACCTTGTCGGCACCGACGACGGGCCGCAGGACGGCCTGCCTGACACCGCCGCCGTCGCCCAGCAGGACGACGTCCGGTGCCAGGATGTCGAGCAGGTCCCGGAGGTCTCCCGTCTCGACCGCCCGGCGGAACGCGTCGAGCGCCTTCCGGGAGTCCGCCGACGACACGTGTTCGCGCGGCCGGCGGGCCGCCACGTGGGCGCGTGCGCGGTGTGCGATCTGGCGGACCGCCGCCGGTTTCCGGTCGACGGCCCCCGCGATCTCGTCGTACTCCAGGGCGAACACCTCGCGCAGTACGAACACCGCCCGCTCCGTCGGCGTGAGCGTCTCCAGCACCAGCATCATCGCCGTCGAGACGCTGTCGGCCAGTTCCACGTCCTCCGCCACGTCGGGCGTGGTGAGCAGCGGCTCGGGCAGCCACGAGCCCACGTAGGACTCCTTGCGGCGGCCGAGCGTACGCAGCCGGTTCAGCGCCTGGCGTGTGGTGATCCGGACCAGGTACGCCCGCCGGTCCCGCACCGTGCCGAGATCGACCCCCGCCCACCGCAGCCAGGTCTCCTGCAGCACGTCCTCCGCGTCGGCGGCCGAGCCCAGCATCTCGTAGGCGACCGTGAACAGGAGATTGCGGTGGCCGACGAACGCCTCGGTGGCGGCATCCGGTCCCGCGCCGCCCGCGGGGCGCCCGGCCGTGGGCTCGCTTCGTTCGCTCTTCACCTGACGCTCCTTCGCTTCCGACCACGTCGTGCGCACAGGACACCGGCCCCCGCGGTCCTGTGACACCTGTCCGTCATGGCTTGTGTCACAGCACGGTTCTGTCACACGAAGCCGGCGGCCGGCATCTCGTGTTCGTCCGATACGACACCACGAGTGAGCACGAGTGAGCACGAGTGAGCACGAGTGAGGACGACACCATGGATGCCCGATTCGACCTGTTCGCCAACGAGCTCGGCCTCACGTTCGCCAAACGGTTCGCCGGTGCCGGCCTGCTGATCCAGCAGTCGCCGCTGCCCCGGTCCACACAGGAGCTGGTGTCGCTGCGCGCCAGCCAGATCAACGGCTGCGGCCACTGCGTCGACCTGCACACCAAGGAGGCCGCTGCCGCCGGTGAGAGCGCGGTCCGGCTCAACCTGGTGGCCGCCTGGCGCGAGTCCACCGTGTTCACCGAGGCCGAGCAGGCCGCACTGGCCCTCGCCGAGGAGGGCACCCGGCTCGGCGACGCCCACCACGGCGTGTCCGACGAGACCTGGGCCCGGGTGCGCAAGCACTACGACGACGACCGGACCGCGGCCCTGGTCGTCCTGGTCGCCCTGATCAACGCGGCCAACCGGCTCGCCGCGATCGTCCACCGGAAGGGAGGGGCGTACGAGCCGGGCATGTTCGCCCACGCCCTCGACTGAGGGGAGCGCGCGGCGGGCGGTGACGGTCAGCCCGCCGTGAGGTTCTCGTGGGGCGGCCTGAGGCTGTCGGCCGTCTCCCGGTCCGCCGGCCCCAGGGGCCGGCGGACCGGGAGACGGGCAGGCCGAGGGCCTTCGTGGTGACCGTGCCGGGGAGGCCGTCCGCGCCCGCCTTCTCGGCCTCTCGGGCGAGTCCGGCGGTGTGCGCGGTGCCGGCGGTGCCGACTCCTGCGACGATCGCGGCGCGGCCGCCCACGGCCTCCCGCACGGCTGTGACGAGGGCGGACTTCCCGGCGTCCGTCGTGGTCGGGGACTCTCCCGTCGTACCGGACGGGACCAGGCCGTCGCAGCCGCGGCTCACCAGGTGGCCGGCCAGGCGCGCGGCGCCGTCCAGGCCCGGGGCGCCGGCGGGGGTGGAGGGCGTGACCACGGCGCAGCGGGCACGGCCGAAGGGGGACGGGGCACGGACGGGGCACGGAGGGGGCGAGGAGGGGAACGGGGTGGTCATGGGGGTGGTCCCGGTGCGCTCAATGCGTAGCCCCACTTATATCTGCTACCTGCTTTGGGTAAGCATGGGTAATCGGTGGCGGCTCGGGATAAGAGCGGGGCCGTCCGGGTACCCGGACGGCCCCGACCGAGAGGAGGCGGAACGCCGTGACCGCAACCATCGAGCAACGTCCGGCCCGCGACGCACACAGCCGTGACCGGCAGAGCCGCGAGTACAGCGGTGGCACACGCGTGCGTGATGGCCACAGCCATGACGAGCACAGCGTGGGTGAACTCGTCGGACAGGCCACCGAGCAGGTCTCCCGACTGGTACGGCAGGAAGTGGCCCTGGCCAAGGTGGAGCTGGCCGAGAAGGGCCGCCGGGCCGGAATCGGCGGCGGCATGCTGGGCGGCGCGGGTGCCTTCGCCTACGCGGGCCTGCTCGCGGCGGCTTTCACCGGGGGCGCCGCGCTCTCTCTCGTCCTGCCGGTGTGGGCGGCGGCGCTGATCGTCACGGCCGTGCTGTTCGTGATCGCCGGCGTGCTGGCCCTGGTCGGTCGGGGGCAGCTGCGGAAGGCCACCCCGGCGACGCCGGAGCGGACCCTGGACAGCGTGAAGGCCGACGTGGAGGAGATCAAGGGAAGGGCACACCGATGACGCGGGACGTGAACGGCGTGAACGCGCCTGCGAAGACGGTGGGTTCCGGTTCCGGGGCCCACATCGAGGTCGAGGTCGAACAGGGTGCCGCCCGCGGGGCCAAGGGGCCGGACGAGCTGCGGCGGGAGATCGAGCGGACGCGGCACGAACTCGGTGACACGGTCGAGCAGTTGGCCGGGAAGATGGACGTCAAGGGGAACGCGATGGCCCGCGTGGAGGACCTGCGCGACAGGGCCGGGGCGATGACCGTGCAGCTGCGGAGCAACGCCACGCAGGTCCGGCTGGCCGGGACGCGCAAGCCGTGGCCGGCGATGGTCGCCGGCGGGACGGTGGCCGGACTGGCGGCGACGGCGGTGCTGCGGCGGCGCGGCGCGCACTGACGGCGGACCGGGTCGGGCGGGCACGGCCGGGGGCCGGCCGGACGGGGACGTCCGGCCGGCCCCCGGCCGGTACGGGTGTACGGCGGTAGGCGTGTACGTCCTACGGGCGGAAGCGCAGGATCTGCGGGTCGTGGTCGCTGATCTGGTCGTGGAACTCGCTGTTGAGGTGCACGCTGTCGTACGTGAACGCCCCGCCGCGGCGGATCGACGGGCTGATCAGGATCTGGTCCAGAACCTGGCTGTTTCCCTGGTGGACGTACGAGTAGCGCTCGCCCCTCGGCAGGGACTTGACCGCCGACCAGAGAGTGCCCCGGCCCTCGAGGATCTTCGTCGTCGTGGAGAACTCGAAGTCGTTGATGTCGCCGAGGACGACGACGTCCGCGTTCTTCTGGACGGCGAGGATCTCCGCGGTGAAGTCGTGGACCTCCTTCGCCTGGAGGTGGCGCTGCGTCTCCGAACCGCGCGACGGCGGCTGGTACTGCGACGTCAGGGCCTGGTCGCCGCCCTTGGAGGCGAAGTGGTTGGCGACCACGACGACGGTGCGGCCGCGGAAGACGAACTCGCCGGCCAGGGGCTTGCGGCTGTCCTCGAACGCCTCGGACCGCGGGGCGACGCGGCCGGGGGAGACCGTCAGGGCCGCCCTGCCGCGCACCTTGGTGACGCCGGTGTCCGTCGTGGCGTCGCCGCCCGCGCGGTCGGTGAAGGAGACCCGCTCCGGATTGAAGAGGAACACCTGACGGATGTTGCCGCCCGGCTGGCCGCCGTCGGTCCTGTCGGCCGGGTCGATCCCGCGCCAGTCGTAGCGCGGGCCGCCCGCCGCCTCGATCGCGTCGGTCAGCTTCGTCACCGTCAGGTCGGCGGCGACCGTGCCGTCGTCGGTGGCGCCGTTGTTGTCCTGGATCTCCTCCAGGGACACGATGTCGGGCGACTTCAGGTTGCCCACGATCGCCTCGGCGTGCGCGGCGAACGTGCCGTCGTACGGGTCGAGGTTCTCCACGTTGTACGTGGCGACCGCCAGCTCGCCGGAGCGCTGCGCGCGGGTCGACTCGCGCCGCAGGTTCCCGCTCTCGAGCGTGCCGAGTTCGCCGGCCACCAGCGTGTAGCCGCCGTACTGGTTGAAGTCCAGCGGCCCCGTGGTGGTGCCGGCGAGGGTGTCGCCGACGTCGGCGTCGGGGAAGTCCGCGGCCCGGCCCAGGGACTGGATCTGCAGACGCCCGGTGTTCTGGTCTCCGTAGGAGCCGTAGACCGTGCCGCCGCGGTGGTTGCGGTTCTCCCACGGCTTCACCGTGACCCAGAGCTCGGTGTACGGGTCGGTGGCACCGACCACGCGGGTGTCGGAGACCTGGACGTTCATGCCCTCGAGGGACTCGTAGAAGTCCAGGGCGTAGCGGCCCGGACGCAGCGGCAGGGCGTTGACCGAGCCGTTCGCCGCGCTGTCCCCGGCCGGGGTGTAGGCGGCGGGGACGGACCCGGCGTCGATCCTGGTGGCGGCCGGGACCGGGTTGCCGCCGGAGACGACGGTGAACGTGGCGCGGGTGATCTCCGTCAGCGCCTGGTTGCCGGAGGACGTGCCGCCGGGGACGTACTCCGTGACCGTGCCGGAGACCGTGACGGCATCGCCGACGGCGATCCCCCGGGGGGTCGAACCCGTGTGGACGAAGACGCCCTCACTGGTGGCCGGATCGGCGTCCGGAGCCGGATCCTGGATCCAGAATCCGCGGGACGATCCGTAGGTGCGGACGCCGGTGACGATTCCGGCCACATCGGTGACCTGCTGTCCGACGTAAGGAGACATCCGGGTGTTGCCCTGGATGTCGTGGATGCGTACGGACTCCGCGTGCGCGGGCGAGGTGAGGACGATCGTGGACGCCGCGCACACGGCGGCGACGGTGAGCGCGGCGAGACGCGCGGACGACTTGCTCGGCAACGGATTCCCTCCGGGAACGTGATGGGTGCCGGGACGAGGGTGGAAGAACGTGCGACGTGCTGGGACGGCGGGAGCGGTGGGGCCGGTGGGGCCGATGGGGCTGAGAGGACCGAGGGGACGTGTGGGGCGGGCCGGACAGGTGTGACGCGCGTAGAGGGTGCGGTCCCGCGAGCCCTGCGGGTACCCCCAGGATGCCTCCGCGGAAGACGTCCGTGGGGGGATTCCGCTCCGGTGAACAACTGTCCGCCGACTTCTACGCGCGTCAATCTCCAGCCTGGCCGGGCCACTTGTCAAGGTTTCGGCCATGTACGGAGGCGGGGGCAGCGGTGAAGCGGGCGGATCGGGTGGAGATCCGTCTAGGCTGAGCGGCTGAGTCGTAGAAGGCGCCGAGGTCAGGGCCTGGGTCTTTCCGGAGGAGAACAGCCGATGTCAGACAGCTCCATGCCGCCGGCGCGGCTGCACCCCGAAGCGGAGCTGGCGCGCGAAGCACTGTCCACGCCGTTGCTGTCCCGGGCCGCCCGGCTCGCCCGCTGGGCCGGGCCCGGAACACGGGTCGACGCCGGCGCCGGACTCGTCGACGAGCAGCTGCTCGCGGCGGCCGAGGCGCTCGGGCTGACCGGCGAGGACGCCACCGCCGACGCCAGTGCCGCATGGCGCGTCGCGGTGGACGCCGGGCTCGTCGACGTCGTCGACGAGGAGGAGGGCACCGTCACCGCGGGTGCCGACCTGGCACTGCTCACCGGAGGCTCGCCGCAGGACGTCCTCACCGTGTGGCTCGCCGCTCTGGAGACGGTGCTCGCCGACGCGAGCGTGCCCGACCTGGACGGGCTCGTCGACGCCCTCGCCGCCGGGGACGACTCCGGCGAACTCGACCTCTCCTCGGTCGACTGGGACCCGGACGCCGAGGCGGAGTTCCTCGACGAGGTCCTCGGCAACCTGTATCTCCTGACCGCCGGCGAGGCGGAACCCGTCGGCCCGCCGGTGCCGCTGCCCGCGCTGGCCGCCTCCGTGATCGTCCCCGACGACGTGCCGGAGCCCACCAACGACATGCTCCAGCAGGTCTCCGACGCGATGATGCGGCTGGACGACCAGTTCCGCCTGCTGGAACCGGCCGGACTCGTGGAGTACCAGCCGGTCGACGAGGCGCTGCTGGCCGAGGGCGACGAGGAACCCGCGCCGCCCCAGGACGACACCGACGTCACCCGCTACGGCGTGGTGCGGCTTACCCCGCTCGGCCTGTACGGGCTGCGCGCCCGCCTGCTGGAGGCCGGGTTCGACGCCCCGGCGGTCGGGGACCTCACGGACAAGGGCGCCGACGCGCTGCTCGACGGCACCTCCGTGTTCCCGGCGGCGGCGGCCCACGCGGAGACCGAGCAGTGGCTCGCCCGCCGCGAACCCCTCGCCGCGGCCCGGGAGCTGCTGGCCGCCGCGCGCGGCACCGACGGGAACGCGCCGCTGCGGCGGCTGCAGTGCCAGCAGGCGCTGTCGCTGGTCGGCCTCTCGGCGGAGCCCGCCCTGCGCGAGGTGCTCGACGACGCGGAACTCGGCGGGCTGGCCCGGGTGTGGCTGACCGAGCACGGGGCGACGGACGTACCGCCGCCCTCCGAGGCCATGGTCTTCTGGCTGACCATCGACACGGTGGCCGCACAGCTCTCGGCCGAGGGCAACTCCGAGGAACTGCAGGCCCTGGTGGAGGGCCTGGCCCGCCAGCACAGCGGCTTCTTCGCCACTGCCTGGCGGGTGGAGCACCCGGCCACGGCGGACGTGCTGGAGGCGATGGGACGGCTGCACCCGGACAAGGCGATCGCCAAGGCCGCACGCAAGGCCGCCTTCAAGGCGCGCTCGCAGCAGGGGAGCTGACCGGACGGGCGGGTGCCGCACACCGGTCGGCGGGCAGGACGGGCGCGGGCAGAGCCGGTAGAGCGGGCAGTCGTGCGCGGCCCACCGAAGCGGTCGCGTGCGGCTCACCGGCGTGTTCGCGCGCGTGTGCGCCGACGTGGCCGCGCGCGGCACGGGGAGCTGACCGGACGGGCGGGTGCCGCACACCGGTCGGCGGGCAGGACGGGCGCGGGCAGAGCCGGTAGAGCGGGCAGTCGTGCGCGGCCCACCGAAGCGGTCGCGTGCGGCTCACCGGCGTGTTCGCGCGCGTGTGCGCCGATGTGGCCGCGCGCGGTTCACCGAAGCGGCCGCCGGAGGGCTCCGCGGAGTTCAACCGGCGTTCAGGCAGGGGCGGAAGCGTGACGGCGAACGAGGCCCGGCCCGTCACCCCCTCACGGCAATCCACCGTCACAGGAGGCTTCATGTCGCTCACCCGCAGGGACTTCGCCAGGACATCCGCGGTCGCCGGTGGCGGTGTCGCACTGGTGGGCAGCGTAGGCGCCCTCGCCTCCGCCCCGGGCGCCCTCGCGTCCCACGACACCGAGAGCGCAGGTGAGGAGCGGGAGGCGGCCCGGCCGCCCCACCCCACGGTCGGCTACGGCCCCCTGGTCCCGGACCCGGCCGGCATCCTCGCCCTGCCGGCCGGCTTCACCTACCGCACCCTCACGCACACCGGGAAGACCCGGCTGGAGTCCGGCGAGTACACCCCCTCCGACCACGACGGCACCGCCGCCTTCGACGGCCCCCGCGGCACCACCCTGCTGGTCAACAACCACGAGATCGACGGCCCGCGCGACGAGGCGGAGCACCCGGTCCCCCTCGCCGAGGGCCTCGTCTACGACCCGGGCGCTCCCGGCGGCTGCACGGTCGTCGAGGTGCGCCCCGACGGCAGCGTCGCCGAGTGGGTCGGCATCGCCGGCACCGCCAACAACTGCGCGGGCGGCAGCACCCCCTGGGGCACCTGGCTCACCTGCGAGGAGAACTCCGACCGGGCCGGCGAGAACGGCATGACCAAGGACCACGGCTACGTCTTCGAGGTCGACCCCGCCGACCGGCGCGCCAACCGCGACCCCAAGCCCCTGAAGTTCTTCGGCCGGTACGACCACGAGGCCGTCGTCATCGACCCCAAGCGCGGCCACGTCTACCTCACCGAGGACGCCGACGAGCCCAACGGCCTGTTCTTCCGCTGGACCCCGCCGAAGGACTTCCGCCACGGTCCCGGCAGGTTCCGCACCCTCGCGGACGACGCGGGCGTCCTCCAGGCGCCCAAGTGCTACGACTCCGGCGGCCGGTTCGTCGACGACTTCTCCCGCGCCACCCGGACCGGCACGGTGTACGGCGTCGACTGGGTGGACGTGCCCGACCGCGACGCGCGGACCCTCTCCGTGCGCGAGCAGTTCGGGGACGGAGAGATCACCCGCGGCCGCAAGCTGGAGGGCATGTGGTGGGGCGACGGCGGGGCGTACTTCGTCTCCTCGTACGCCCGTGAGGAGAGCCCCGGCCGGCACGACGGGCAGGTCTGGTTCTACGACCCGCGGCGCCGCACCGTGACCCTCAAGGTCCTGCTCGGCGTGAACCCGGACCCTTCCCGGGACGGTGCCTTCGACGGACCCGACAACATCACCGTCTCCCCGTACGGCGGCCTGGTCATCGCCGAGGACGGTGACGGCGTGCAGCACCTGTTCGGCGCCACCGACAGCGGACGCACCTACCCCATCGCCCGCAACGACCTGAACATCGGAACCGAACAGGAACCGGAGTTCAGCGAGTTCACCGGCGTCACCTTCTCGCCCGACGGGAAGACCCTGTACGCCAACATCCAGGAACCGGGCATCATGCTCGCCATCACGGGCCCCTGGAAGCGCCAGAAGCGCGGCTGACCCCACGGCACGGCACCATTCCGCCGGTCCGGCCCGCGGTCGTCCCTGCCCTTCTCCCCGGGGCCGGGACGGTGCCCGGCTCTGCCCGGACTCGCGTCGGCGACGCCCGTTGCCAGCGTGGACGGAGGGAATCCAAGCAGGTGGTGCGCACGAGCTGTCACCACGGAGCGCTTCGGCAGACGCTGGTCGACGGCGCCAGGGACATCCTGGCCGAGCGGGGGCACGAGCAGTCCAGCCTCAACGAGGTGGCGCGCCGGGTCGGTGTGAGTGCTTCCCGCGCCGTACCGCCACTTCGACGGCCGGGACGAGCTGCTGGAGGCCGTGGCGGCGGACGGCTGCGCGACGCTGTGCCAGCACCTCGGACAGGTGGCGGCCGGCGCCAGTGGTCCGGGGGAGCGGCTGCCGCGGCTGGGCGGGGCGTACGTGCGGTGCGCGCAGGAGCATCCCGGACTGTTCGTGACGATGTTCCGCGGCCCCTCCGAGGAGGTACCGGTCCCGGCCGGGACCGATTCCTTACGGACGAGATGCCCGAGGGGGGATCTGCTCCTGCGTCGGGGGCAGGGTTCGCCGGGGAGCTCGCGACCCGGGACCGGCCGCGGCTCCACCGTCCTCTCCGCCGACCTCGGCGGCCGGCCGGCACCGACCGCGTACAGCGCGCTGTTCTGACCGCCCCGGGCCCTCGGTAGGGTACGGAGAGGGTTGCCGGGTCGGGGGAAGGGCTGAGGGCTGATGGTGCGGGCCAGGGCCATGCGGGCGGACGCCAGACGCAATCACGCGCGGCTGCTGGAAGTGGCCGTCGAGGCGTTCGCCACGTACGGCGAGGGTGCCTCGCTCGACGACATAGCCAAGCGGGCAGGGGTCGGCTCCGGCACGCTCTACCGGCACTTCCCCACCCGCCGGGCCCTGCTGGAGGCCGCCTACGCCGACCGCATCGACGCGATCGCCGGGCGCGCCGGCGAACTCGCCGAACGGCTGCCGCCCGGTGAGGCGCTGACCGAGTGGCTGTACGAACTCGGCACCGGGATGATCCGGATCCGAGGTCTGCGGGCCCTGCTGGGCCCCGCCGTCGGTGGCGACGGAGACGGAGACGGGGGCGGCGACGACGGCGGTCCGGCCGGCGGCACCACCGACTGCTGCGAGCCCTTGAAGGGCGCGGTGGCGCGGCTGGTCGGCGCGGCCCAGGCGGCGGGGACCCTGCGCCGGGACATCGAGCCGGTCGACGTGCTGCGCCTGGCACACGGGGTCGCCACGGCCTCCGAACTGGCCGACGGGGAGGGGAAGCACATCCGTCGGTACCTGGGGCTGCTGACGGAGGGCTTGCGGCCGCGGCAGCCGTAGCGGGCACGGCAGCCGCAGCAGGCGGGTCCGGGTGCGCCCTCGTCCTCGGGCGCACCCGGACCGGGGAACGCTTTACAGCGCCTGGGCGGCCGGCTTGACCATGCCCCTGACCGTGCGGGACTTCACGAAGTCGCCCATCGCGGTCATCTCCCACTCGCCGGAGAACTGGCGGATCAGCTTCGCCATCATGACGCCCGTCTGCGGCTCGGCGGCGGTGAGGTCGAAGCGCACCAGTTCCTCGCCGGTGGCGGCGTCCAGGAGGCGGCAGTACGCCTTGGCGACCTCGGTGAACTTCTGGCCGGAGAACGAGTTGACCGTGAAGACCAGCCCGGAGACGTCCTGGGGGAGCCGGCCGAGGTCGACCGTGATCGTCTCGTCGTCCCCGCCGCCCTCGCCCGTGAGGTTGTCGCCGGAGTGCCGGATCGCGCCGTTCACGATCTGCAGCTTGCCGAAGTAGCAGCTGTCGATGTGGTTGCGCTGCGGGCCGTACGCGATGACCGAGGCGTCGAGGTCGATGTCCTTGCCCCGGTACGCGGGCTCCCAGCCGAGGCCCATCCGGACCTGCGAGAGCAGCGGCCGGCCGCCCTTCATCAGGGAGACGGTCTGGTTCTTCTGGAGGCTGACCCGGCCCTTGTCCAGGTTGATCTTCCCGGTGCCCGGCGCGGGGGCGGGGGGCGCCGGGGGCGCGGCGGGGGCGGGCGGAGCCTGCGGGGCGGCCGTCGGCGGGGCCGGGGGCGCCGGCGCCGGAGGAGTGGCCGGCTGGGCCGGAGCGGCGGGCCGGGCGGGCGCGGCCGGTTCCTCGACCGTGACGCCGAAGTCGGTCGCGATGCCGGCCAGGCCGTTGGAGTAGCCCTGGCCGACCGCACGGGCCTTCCAGACGCCGTTGCGCAGATAGACCTCGACGATCACCAGGGCGGTCTCGTCGCCGAGGCGCGGGGGAGTGAAGGTGGCCAGGACCGCGTTGTCGTCCGCGCCCCGGAGGGTGGCCGTCGGTTCGATGCCCCGGAACGTCTGGCCCTGGGCGTCGGGGCTCGCGGTGACGACGATCTTCTCGATGCCGGGCGGAACGGCCGCGGTGTCGATCGTGATGGCGTCCGGAGCGCCGCCGCCACCGGAGCGGTAGGTCACGCCGGGGCCCGCGGGCTGGTTGTAGAAGATGAAGTCGTCGTCGGAGCGCACCTTGCCGTCGGCGGTGAGCAGCAGGCCCGATACGTCGAGCCGCACCGGGGCGGCGACGTCCACCGTCACGCGGGCGGTGGGGAGAGGGATGTTCGAGCCAGGGGTCATAGCTGTCATGCCGGGTGAACGAGCGAGGGGGTTTTACCGTTCCCTTACCTGTGACCCGTTCGGCGCAGTCGGTTTCCGGCCGTGTGGCGGCCCGGTCAGCGCCGGTTGCGGGGGTGGTCGCGGGCGGTGCGTTCGTTGCCGTGCTTGCAGGCGCCGGTCCAGCGGGCCATGACGAGCTGGGGGTCGCCGCCGGCGGTGACCTCCCCGAGGAAACGGGCGGCCCGGTCGCCGTTCAGGGCGGTCGCGGGGCGGTCGTGGTGGGTGATGCGCACGCTGCCGTTGGTGTGCGCCCGGTAGGCGAAGCCGTGGGGTCGGGGCATGTGGGGATGGTACGGCGGTGAGGGCGGGGCGTCCCAGGGGTTTTCCGCCCTCACCGTTCCTGCCCTTTGCCGGGTCCGGGGCGGAGCCCCGGACCCGTTCTCCCTACGGCACCACCACGATCTTCCTGCCGACCCCCGCCGCGAACTGCTCCAGCGCCTGCGGGTACTGGTCCAGCGGCAGGCGGTCGCTGATGAAGACGTCCGGGTCCAGGACGCCCGTCGCGAAGAGTTCCGCGGCCCGCTCGTAGCTGTGCAGCACCGCCATCGACCCCGTGATCGTGATCTCCTGGTTGTAGATGCGGTACGGGTCGATCGTCACGCGGGTCGCGTAGTCCGCGACGCCGAACTGCAGGAAGGTGCCCGCCTTGGACACGCGGTCCAGGCCGTCCTGGATCGCCGCCGCGTTGCCCGTGGCGTCGATGACGAGGTCCCAGCCCTGGGGGCGGTCCAGTTCGTCCGGGTTCGCCGCCGAGGCGGAGACGCCCAGCCGCCGGGCGGTCTCCAGACGGGCCGGGTTCAGGTCCACCATGTCCACGCTCGCCGCGCCGGTCCGCTTGGCCAGCTCCAGCATCATCAGTCCCATGGTCCCGGAGCCGTAGATGAGGACGTGCGCGCCGAGGCGGGACTGCAGGACGTCGTAGCCGCGCACCGCGCAGGAGAGCGGCTCGATCAGGGCCGCGTCCTGGGTGCGGACGTGCTCGGGCAGCCTGACGCAGTTGGCCACCGGGGCCACCGCGTACTGGGCCGCCCCGCCCGCCGTGGTGACACCGATCGCCGCCCAGCGCTCGCACAGGTTGTTGTGGCCGGTACGGCAGTAGCGGCACTCGTAGCAGTACAGGGAGGGGTCCACGGCGACCTGGTCGCCGAGCGACACCTCGGTGACCTGGGAGCCGACGCCGACCACCTCGCCGGCGAACTCGTGTCCCGGCACGATCGGCAGTGTGGGAGCGAACTCGCCCTGCAGGATGTGCAGGTCCGTGCCGCACAGTCCGCAGGCCGCGACCTCGACGACCACCTCGCGGGGCCCTGGCGTCGGGTCCGGGACCTCGGCGACGACGGCCTTGCCCGCGGACTCGATGACGGCGGCCTTCATTTCACGGCTCCCAACGACAGGCCCTGGACGAGTTTGTCCTGGGCGGCGAATCCCGCGGCGAGCACCGGCAGGGAGATGACGAGCGACGCGGCGCACACCTTGGCCAGGAACAGGCCCTGGCTGGTGATGAAGCCGGTCAGGAAGACGGGGGCGGTCTCGGCGACCACACCCGTCAGGACCCGGGCGAACAGCAGTTCGTTCCAGCTGAAGATGAAGCAGATCAGGGCCGTCGCCGCGATGCCGGGCAGCGCCATCGGGGCGATGATGCGGGTCAGCACCGTCGGCAGCCGGGCGCCGTCGATCTGGGCGGCCTCGATCACCGCGACCGGTATCTCCGAGAGGAACGAGTGCATCATCCACACGGCGATCGGCAGGTTCATGGAGGTGTAGAGCAGGACGAGCAGCCAGATGTTGTCGAGCATCCCGGCGTTCTTGGCGAACAGGTAGATCGGCAGGAGGCCCGCCACGACCGGCAGCATCTTGGTGGAGAGGAAGAAGAACAGGACGTCCGTCCACCGCTTCACCGGCCGGATGGACAGGGCGTATGCCGCCGGGAGCGCGAGCAGCAGGACCAGGATCATCGAGGCCACGGACGCCACCGTCGAGTTGATCAGCGACGGCCAGGGGCTCGCGCCGCCGTCCGCGCCGAAGAACTCCCGGTATCCGTCCAGGGTGAGGGCGGCGGTGAACGACGGCGGGTTGGTGGCCGCGTCCTCCTCGGAGTGGAAGGACGTCAGCGCCATCCAGGCGATCGGCAGGAAGAAGACGATGCCGGTCAGCCAGGCCAGCAGGCCGAGTCCCGCTCCCTTGCGGAGCCGGGTCCGCGGCCGGCCGCGTTCGGGTGCAGCGATGGTGCTCATGCGCGGGACGCCTCCTCGCGGAACAGGGACGACACGACGCGCAGGGCGAAGGTCGCGATGATGATCGAGCCGATGACCACCAGGACACCGGCGGCCGAGGCCAGACCGTTCTCGTGGGCCTGGTAGAAGGTCTGGTACACGGTGTACGGGAGGTTGGCGGTGCCCAGGCCACCGGACGTGATCGTGAAGACCGCGTCGAAGTTCTGCACGATGTAGATCGACCCGAGCAGGGCGCCCAGTTCGAGGTAGCGGCGCAGGTGGGGCAGGGTCAGATGGCGGAAGATCTGCCAGTCGCCGGCTCCGTCCACCCGGGCCGCCTCGATCTGCTCCTGGTCCCGGCTCTGCAGGCCCGCGAGCAGGATCAGCATCATGAACGGCGTCCACTGCCACACCAGCGCGGCCTCCACCGCGAGCAGCGGCATGTCGGAGATCCAGTCGGGCTGCGGGCCGCCGACGTAGTGCAGCAGGCCGTTGAACAGGCCGTACTCGGGGTTGTAGAGGACGTGCTTCCACAGCAGGGCCGCCGCCACCGGCACCACCAGGAACGGGGCGATGAGCAGGGTGCGGACGATGCCCCGGCCGCGGAACTTCCGGTCGAGCAGCAGGGCGAGGAGCAGTCCGAGGACCAGGCTGGCGAGGACGACCGCCACCGTCAGCAGGATCGTCGTCCACACCGACTGGCGCAGGTCGGAATCGCCGAGGACCTCCCCGTAGTTCGCGAAGCCGGCGAACTCCCGGGCGTCGGGGTAGAGGGAGTTCCAGTCGAAGAAGGAGATCACCAGCGTCGCCACGAAGGGCAGCTGGGTCACCGCGATCATGAAGATCAGGGCGGGCAGCAGCGGGGCCCTGGTGGCCCAGCCGCGCAGTCGGGCGGAGCGCCGTCCGCCGCCGGGGCGGAGGTCGGGGGCGGCCACGGGGGCCGTTGTCGTGGCGGTCATCGGCCCTCGTACTCCTCTGAGATCTCTTCGGCGAGCTGCTGGGACTTCTTCAGGGCCGACTCGACGGACTGGCGTCCGGCGATGGCCGCGCTGATCTCCTGGGAGACCTGGGTGCCGAGATCCGTGAACTCGGGGATGCCGACGAACTGGATGCCGGGCGCCGGGCGCGGCTGCACCCCCGGGTCGTCCGGACGGGCCTGCTCGATGGCCTTCCTGGTCATCTCCTGGAAGGCACCGGCCTCCGCGCGGTAGTCCGGGTTCTCGTAGGTGGAGGCGCGCTTGCCGGCCGGGATGTTGGACCAGCCGATCTCGTCGCCGACCAGCTGCTCGTACTCCTTGCTGGAGGCCCACGAGACGAACTTCCAGGCGTTGTCCGGGTTCCGGGAGGCGTTCTGGATGCCCCAGGCCCAGGTGTAGAGCCAGCCGGCCGACTCCGTCTTCTCCACGGGGGCGGGGACGTAGCCCATCTTGCCCTTGACGGGGGAGTTGGCGGACTCCAGGGAGCCCGCCGCGGAGGTGGCGTCGTACCACATCGCGGTCTTGCCCTGGGTGGTGTTGTTCAGGCACTCGGCGAAGCCGGACTGGGCGGCGCCGGCCTGGCCGTGCTCGCGCACCAGGCCGACGTAGAACTTCACCGCCTCCTGCCACTCCGGGGAGTCCAGGCGGGCGTTCCAGTCCTCGTCGAACCAGGTGCCGCCGAAGGTGTTCACCACGGTCGTCAGCGGTGCCATGACCTCGCCCCAGCCGGGCAGACCGCGCAGGCAGATGCCCTTCATGCCGGGCTCGGCCCCGTCGAGCTTCGCCGCGATCTCGCCCACCTCCTGCCAGGTGGGGTTGGCGGGCATCGTCAGGCCCTCCTGCTCGAGGAGGTCCTTGCGGTACATCAGGAACGAGGACTCGCCGTAGAAGGGCTGGCCGTAGAGCTTGTCGTCGTCCCCGGTGAGGGACTGGCGCATCGGCTCGAGGACGTCCTGCTGGTCGTAGTCGGGGTCCTCGTCGACGTAGGAGTCCATCTCCTTGAGCCAGCCGTTGCGGGCGTAGATCGGGATCTCGTAGTTGGACAGGGTGGCGACGTCGTACTGGCCGGCCTGGTTGGCGAAGTCCTGGCTGATCTTGTCGCGGACGTCGTTCTCCGGCAGCACCGTGAAGTTCACCTTGATGCCGGTGTCCTTGGTGAAGTGCGCGGCGGTGAGCTTCTGCAGCTCCACCATCTGGGGGTTGTTGACCATCAGGACGTTGATGGCGTCACCGCCTGATCCGGCCCCGCCTGCTCCGACCCAGCAGCCGGAGAGCAGCGGGGCGAGTAGCGTCCCTGCGGCGACCGCGGCGAGTGTGGCTCGCGGCGGCCTCCGTCGGCTCTGGGTTCGCATGGATCGCTCCTGGACTTAGAGGGAGGTACCGGGCGTCGCCTGGGGCGGCTCTGCCCGCGGGGGAGGTAAACCTTCTGCTGTGAACTGCTGAATGGATGAGCTGGTGAATCGGTGCGGTGGTGCGGTGGGGGCCGCCGGGTCGTCGTCGGTCAGACGCGGATGACCTGGGGGCCCAGCAGGGAGTAGCGGTGGGCCTCGGCCGCCGGGAGCAGCGTGCTCGTGACGATCGCCTCCAGCGCGCCGACGTCGGCGAACCGGCAGAAGCTGACCGCCCCGAACTTGCTGTGGACGCCCGCGAACACCACCCGGCGCGAGGCCCGCAGCGCCTGTGTCTTGACCTCGCTGACCGCCGGGTCGGGCGTGGTCAGGCCGTGTTCGCGCGAGATGCCGTTGGCGCCGATGAACGCCAGGTCGATGACGAAACCGGAGAGCATCCTCGTCGTCCAGTGGTCGACGGTGGCGAGGGTGCCGGAGCGGACCCGGCCACCGAGCAGCAGGACGGACACGGTGCCGGTCTCGGCGAGCGCGCCCGCGACCGGCAGGGAGGCGGTGACCACGGTCAGTGCCCGGTCCCGGGGCAGCGCCTCGGCGATGAGCTGCGGCGTGAAGCCCTCGTCGACGAACACCGTCTCCGCGTCGCCGAGCAGCTCGGCCGCCGCGTTCGCGACCCGCCGCTTCTCGGCCACATGGCTGGTGGCACGGAAGGCGAGCGTGGTCTCGAAGGCGGCGCTCTCCACGGGATAGGCGCCGCCGTGGGTGCGGCGCACCAGGCCGTGGTCCTCCAGGACGCGCAGATCCCGCCGTACGGTCTCCTTGGCCACGCCCAGATCGGCGGCGAGCGTCGTCACGTCGACCGAGCCGGTGGCGCGTGCCACCCGTACGATCTCGCGCTGGCGCTCCTCGGCCGTTCTGTCGCTCATGGCCGCACACCTGCTTCCTGCGTCGGTTGCCCGTTCGGGCCCCTTGAGGGCCTGCAGGAAGTTGTACAGCGGGTGTGCGGAGCTGACCAGGCCTGTTGAGTGACCGGTCCTGCCCGTTTGTGCCCGTTCGGCTCGGGAGGGGTCCGCCTCGGACCTGGACGGGGGCGGAGGGGGGCGGGGAAGCGGGCGCCGCGGGTGCCCGAATGCGGCGGCGGGCGGGCCCGTTCGGTGCCCGCCCGCCGCTGTGGACGTCGATTTTCCGCCGCCGTACCCCCGGCGCCGTGCCGCAGATGTCGTCAGTGCGGCCAGATCGGCGGATCGGTGACGAAGCGTCCGCCCAGGCGTGCCTGCGCCGGGTCGGCCGGGTCCAGTTCGCCCTGCTCGGCGACGAGCTTCGCGGCGAACGGCTCGGAGTCGTCCTGCGGGTCGTAGCCGAGGGCGCGCGCGGAGGTGAGGTCCCACCACAGCCGGGTGTTGGCGGACGAGCCGTGGACGACCGTGTGGCCGACGTCCTCGGCGGTCAGGGCCGCGTGGAAGAGGCGGGCGCCGTCGGCGGGGCTCATCCACACCGAGAGCATCCGTACGCTGGTCGGCTCGGGGAAGCAGGAGCCGATGCGTACGGAGACGGTCTCCAGGCCGTGCTTGTCCCAGTACAGCTGGGCGAGGTCCTCGCCGAAGCACTTGGACAGCCCGTAGAAGGTGTCCGGGCGGCGCGGGGTGTCGACGGGGATCAGGGGGTCGTCGCCCCGGGGGCGCGGGGTGTATCCGACGGCGTGGTTGGAGGAGGCGAAGGCGATGCGCTCCACGCCCTCCTCGCGCGCGGCCTCGTACAGGTGGTACGTGCCCTCGATGTTCGCCGTGAGGATCTTCTCGAACGGGGCTTCCAGGGAGATGCCCGCGAGATGGATGATCGCGTCGACCCCGCGGACCGCCTCGCGCACGGCCTCCCGGTCGGCCAGATCCGCGACGACCGCGTCCGGCTCGCCCTCGACCGGCCGCAGGTCGAGCAGGCGCAGTTCGTAGCCGTAGTCCGGGAGCAGGGCCCGCATCAGGGTGCCGAGACCGCCGGCGGCGCCGGTGAGCAGGACGGTGCGGGGAGCGGGCATCGAGGATCTCCTTGCGTCACCGGCCGTGCATGTGCGTGCACGGCATTCATATGCGTGGACACGGTAAGGAGGTGTTCCGTCGCCCGTCAAGTATCCCCCGTCCTTTCGTGGGCTGGGGAAATCGGCCGGCGCGTGACAGGTCGGTGCGCTTGACCGGCGCCCCGGGAGCGCCCTAGCGTGACCTCGTTCAGAAATATAGACATCAGTCAAGAATGTGGACCTGGGAGAGCTTGTGACACCAGCCCCTCTCGCCGCCCGACTCGGCATCCCCAGCGGACCGCTGTTCTTCCCGGTCACCGCCTACGGACCCGACGGCTCCGTCGACCTCGAGACCTACCGGCTCCATGTGCGCGGCGGGGTCGAGGCCGGGGCCGCCGCCGTCTTCGCCTGCTGTGGCACCGGGGAGTTCCACGCCCTGACACCCGAGGAGTTCGAAGCGTGCGTGCGGGTCGCCGTCGAGGCGGCCGACGGACGCGTCCCGGTCGTCGCGGGCGCCGGATACGGCACCGGCCTCGCGGTGCGCTGGGCCGGGATCGCCGAGCGGGCCGGGGCGGACGGGCTGCTCGCCATGCCGCCCTACCTGGTGCGGGCCGGCCAGGCGGGCCTGGTCCGGCACTACCGCGCACTCGCCGCGGCAACCACCCTCCCGGTGATCGTCTACCAGCGCGACAACGCCCTGTTCACGCCCGAGGGCGTCGTCGACCTGGCCCGCACCGAGGGGATCATCGGCCTCAAGGACGGCCACGGCGACCTCGACCACATGCAGCGGATCGTCAGTGCCGTACGCACCGAAGTCCCGGGCGAGTTCCTGTACTTCAACGGCCTGCCCACCGCCGAGCAGACCCAGCTCGCCTACCGCGCCCTCGGTGTCACCCTCTACTCGTCCGCGGTGTTCTGCTTCGTCCCCGAGATCGCCCTCGCCTGCCACCGGGCCCTGCACACCGGCGACCGGGCCACCGTGGACCGCCTGCTCGACGGCTTCTACCGGCCCTTCGTCGAACTGCGCGACCAGGGCCACGGATACGCCGTCTCCCTGGTCAAGGCGGGGGTGCGGCTGCGCGGCCTGGACGTGGGCGAGGTCCGGCCGCCACTCGACGAGCCGGCCGGGGATCATGTCAGGCGACTCGCTCGGCTGATCGAGCGGGGACTCGCACTGATCGAGGAGGCCAAGTGAGGGCATCGGCGTTCGTCTACCCCTGGGACGTCAACGGGGATCCGGAGGCCCCCGCACGGATCGCCGGGCTCGGCGTGGCGCAGGTGACGCTCGCCTCCGCCTACCACTCCACGCGCGCGCTGACTCCCCGTCACCCGCGCCACCGCATCGTCACCGCCGAGCACGCGGCCGTGCTCTACCCGCCCGGCGCCCGCTGGGCCGGCCGCACCCCGCGCCCGTACCCGTCCGGCGACTGGGCGCCCGGCGACGCCTTCGGCGAGGCCGCCGACGCGCTCGCGGCCGCCGGCCTCCAGGTGAACACCTGGGTCGTGCTCGCGCACAACTCCCGCCTCGGCGCCGACCATCCGGACACCTCGGTCGTCAACGCCTACGGCGACCGCTACCCCTGGGCCCCCTGCATCGCGCAGCCCGCCACGCGCGCCTACCTCACCGCCCTGGCCGCGGAAGCCGCGGTACGGCCCGGGGCGAGCGGCACCGAACTGGAGTCCCTCGGCTGGTACGGCCTCGCCCACCTGCACGCCCACGACAAGACCGCCGGCGTCGGCCTGGGCGACGCCGGGCAGTACCTGATGTCCCTGTGCTTCTGTCCGTCCTGCCGCGAGGGCTACGGGGCTCAGGGCCTGGACGCCGGTGAACTGGCCGCGACCGTACGGGCCGCCCTGGAGCCGGTGTGGCGGGGGGCGCCCTCCGGCGGAGGCTGGGCGGGGGTGGGCGAGCTCCTCGGCGAGGACACGGCGGCCGCCACGCGCGCGTGGCGCGACGCGACGGCCCGCACGCTCCAGGAGGCAGCGGTCCGTGCGGTACGCGACGCGGCCCCCGAGGGCTTCCAGGTCCTGCTGCACGCGGACCCGGTCTCCTACCACTGCGGCGCCAACGCCGGTGTCGACCCCGCGCACATCCTCTCCGTCGCCGACGGTGTGGTCGTCCCCTGCACGGGAAGCCCCGCCTCGCTGACCCCGTTCGCGCGGGAGGCACGGGGGGCAGGGGAGGCGCAGTCGAACCGTCCGGCCACGGTCCTCGCCGCCAACCTCACCGTCGTCTCCGGCGTGGGCGGCAGCCCCGCCACCCTCGCCGCGGACGCGACCGAGGCCCGCCGCCTCGGCGCGACGGAACTGCGGCTGTACCACGTGGGACTGGCCTCGGACGGTGATCTGGAGCAGGTGAGGGGGGCACTCGCCACCCTCTGAGGCGATGAGTTCCGGGGCCGGGGCCGGTCCACCCTCCAGGAACCGAACCGCCGGCGGCGCCGTACCCGGATCCGGGCACGCGACGCCGTGAGGGAAAACGCGAGGAGTGAGTACCCCATGACCGACCCGACCCCGACCCCGCCCCCGACTGCGACTGCGATCCCGACTGCGATCCCGACCCTCGACCTCGGACCGCAGGTGCGGATCGTGGCGCGTCTCGCCCAGGACGTCACCGACGAGCAGCTGACGGACGGGACGCCTTGCCCGGAGTACGAGGTGCGCCACCTGCTGGGCCACCTCGCCGGACTGTGCGTCGCCTTCCGTGACGCGGGGCGCAGGAACTTCGGCGCCACCACCGACACCAGCCCCGACGCCGCCCTGCCGGACCTCGACCCCGGCTGGCGCGAGGACCTGCCCGTGGTGCTCGGCGAACTCGCCGAGGCGTGGCGGGACCCCGGGGCCTGGACCGGTACGACCAGGGCCGGGGGTGTCGACCTGCCCGGCGGGGTGGCCGGAGCCGTGGCGGCCGACGAACTGGTGATCCACGGCTGGGACCTGGCCCGCGCCACCGGCCGGGACTACGCCCCCGACCCCGCCGCACTGGAGGCCGCGCACGCCTTTCTCCTCGCCGCGGCGGCGGAACCCGGCCGGGACGGCGGCGAGGGCGTCTTCGGCCCCGTCGTGCCCGTACCGCCCGACGCCCCGCTGCTGGACCGGACAGTGGGGCTGAGCGGCCGCGATCCGGGGTGGGCGCCCGGGGTCTGACCGGGAGGTCTCCCGAGCGGCCGGGCAGGACGGGTGCCCGGCCGCCGCGGGTGCCCGGCCGGCGCATGCGCGCGGCGACGAAACCCGAACTTCCTTTGTCGGAAGCATTGACGAAACCCCGGGCCGCTCCTAGTTTCATCGCGTCGTACTTCGTACGTCATATATGAGACGCGATATGCGAGATCCCGAGAGGCGCGCATGACCTCTGTGCCCATGCCGATCCCCTCCCGCACGCAGTACGTGCTGGAAGAGATCAAACGACGCATCCTCACCGGCCGGCTCACGCCGGGCCAGGCTCTGGTCGAGACCGAACTCGCCGCGCAGTTCGGGGTGTCCAAGACCCCGGTGCGGGAGGCGCTCAAGACCCTGGCCGGCACCGGACTGGTCGTGATGAGCCAGTACAAGGGCGTCACGGTGCGCATGGTCGACGCGGACATGGCACGCGAGGTCTACGACGTGCGGCTGCTCCTCGAACCCGAGGCGCTGCGGCGCGCCGTCCGCCGAGGCGCCTCCCTGGACGCCGCCCGCGACGCGCTGACGCGGGCCGACGAGGCCACCGACACCGCCGAACGCTCCCTGACCAACCGCGAGTTCCACCGCGCCCTGTACCTGCCGTGCGGCAACCCGCTGCTCAGCCGGATGCTCGACGAGGTCCGCGACCAGGCCGCACTCGTCTCCGCCGTCGCCTGGGCCGCCGACCCCTCCTGGGAGCGGGAGGCGAGCGAGCACCGCGAGATCCTGCGGCTCGCCCTGGCCGGCGACGCGGGCGGCGCGGCGCGCGCCCTGCACGCGCACATCGCCTCCTTCGTACTACGGGCCTTCCCCGGTGCGGAACTCGGAGCCGAGGAAGGCCTGGGAGGCCTGGGAATCCGGGAAGCCCAGGAGATCCTCGAAGCCACGGACACCCCCGAAGCGACGGCCGCCCCGGCAGCCCAGAAAGAGGACGGTCAGGCATGACGACCACGTTCGAGACCCAGCGGGCGGCCCTGGCCGACGTGGTGGCGATCCCGGTGACCCCGTTCGCCGAGGACGGCTCCGTCGACCCGGCCGGATACCGGGCCCTGCTGCGCCGCCTCCTCGACGCCGGCATCACCACCCTGACGCCCAACGGCAACACCGGCGAGTTCTACGCCCTCACCCCCGAGGAGCGGCGCACGGTCACCGGGCTGACCCTCGAGGAGACCGGCGACGGCTCGTCCGTCCTGGTCGGCGTGGGACACGACGTGCCGACCGCCGTCGCCTCCGCACGGCACGCCCGTGACCTCGGAGCGCGGATGGTGATGGTGCACCAGCCCGTCCACCCCTACGTCTCCCAGAGGGGCTGGGTCGACTACCACCGCGCCATCGCCGAGGCCGTGCCCGACCTGGGCGTCGTCCCCTACATCCGCAACCCCCAGCTCACCGGCGCCCGCCTCGCCGAACTCGCCGACTCCTGCCCCAACGTCATCGGCGTGAAGTACGCCGTGCCGGACGCGGCGAGGTTCGCCGCCTTCGCGCGGGACGCCGGCCTCGAGCGGTTCGTGTGGGTCGCCGGGCTCGCCGAGCCGTACGCCCCCTCCTACTTCTCCGCGGGCGCCACCGGCTTCACCTCCGGTCTGGTCAACGTCGCCCCGTCGGTGTCGCTCGACATGATCGGGGCGCTCAGATCGGGTGACTACGCGACCGCGATGAAGGTCTGGGAGCAGATCCGCCGCTTCGAGGAACTGCGCGCCGCCAACGGCTCCGCCAACAACGTCACCGTCGTCAAGGAGGCCCTCGCCTCGCTCGGCCTGTGCCGCCGCGAGGTCCGCCCGCCGAGCAGGCCGCTGCCCGAGGACGAGCGGGCCGAGGTCGCCGCGATAGCCGCGGGGTGGTCCGTGTGAACACACCGGCGAGCACACCGAGGAAGCGGCCCGAGGAACTGCGCAGCCACCAGTGGTACGGCACGGACGGCCTGCGCTCCTTCAGCCACCGCGCCCGCACCCGCCAGCTCGGCTACCTGCCCGAGGAGCACCTGGGCAAGCCCGTCGTCGCGATCCTCAACACCTGGTCCGACATCAACCCCTGCCACGTCCACCTGCGCGACCGCGCGCAGGCCGTGAAGCGCGGGGTGTGGCAGGCGGGCGGCTTCCCGCTCGAGTTCCCGGTCTCCACGCTCAGCGAGACCTTCCAGAAGCCGACCCCGATGCTCTACCGCAACCTCCTCGCCATGGAGACCGAGGAACTGCTGCGCTCCTACCCGGTCGACGGAGCCGTGCTGATGGGCGGCTGCGACAAGTCCACGCCCGCCCTGCTCATGGGTGCGGCCAGCGTCGACCTGCCGACGGTGTTCGTGCCGGCCGGCCCCATGCTGCCGGGGCACTGGCGGGGCGAGGTGCTCGGCTCCGGCACCGACATGTGGAAGTACTGGGACGACAAGCGGGCCGGCGTCATCGGCGACTGCGAGATGCAGGAGCTGGAGAGCGGTCTGGCCCGCTCGCCCGGCCACTGCATGACCATGGGCACGGCGTCCACACTGACCGCCGCCGCCGAGGTCCTCGGCGTCACGATTCCGGGCGCCTCCAGCATCCCGGCCGTCGACTCCGGGCACGACCGGATGGCCGCCGCGGCCGGGCTGCGCATCGTCGAACTGGTCCACCGGGGCCGGAAGCTGAGCGACATCCTCACCGCGGACGCCTTCGAGGACGCGGTGACGACCGTCCTGGGCCTCGGCGGCTCCACGAACGCCGTGATCCACCTGATCGCCATGGCCGGCCGCGCGGGTGTCTCCCTGACCCTCGACGACTTCGACCGCATCGCCCGCACCGTCCCGGTGCTCGCCAACGTACGGCCCGGCGGACAGACCTACCTGATGGAGGACTTCCACTTCGCGGGGGGCCTGCCCGGGTTCCTCTCCCGGATCGAGGACCTGCTCCACCTGGAGAGGCCCACCGTCTCCCACGACACCCTGCGCGAACAGATCGCCGGCGCGCAGGTGCACCACGACGACGTCATCCGGCCCCGGGACAAGCCCGTCGCCGACGAGGGCGGGGTCGCCGTCCTGCGCGGCAACCTCTGCCCCGACGGCGCCGTCATCAAGCACATCGCGGCCGAACCGCACCTGCTCAGGCACACCGGCCCGGCCGTCGTCTTCGACGACTACCGGACCATGCAGCGCACCATCAACGACCCGGACCTGGGCATCACCGCCGACCACGTGCTGGTGCTGCGCAACTCCGGCCCCAAGGGGGGACCCGGCATGCCCGAGTACGGCATGCTGCCGCTCCCCGACCACCTGCTCAGGCAGGGGGTACGGGACATGGTGCGGATCTCCGACGCCCGGATGAGCGGCACGAGCTACGGCACCTGCGTGCTGCACATCGCCCCCGAGTCGTACGTCGGCGGACCGCTGGCCCTCGTACGCACCGGGGACCTGATCACCCTCGACGTCGAACGCCGGCTGCTCCGGCTCGAGATCGACGACGAGGAGCTGGACCGGCGCAGGGCCGCATGGACGCCCCCGCCCGCACGGTACGAGCGCGGATACGGCGCGCTCTACAACGAGCAGATCACCCAGGCCGACACCGGCTGCGACTTCGAGTTCCTCGCCCGGCCGGGCACGGTGCAGGACCCCTACGCGGGCTGACCGCGAGCACCACCCCCGCACAGCGGGGTCCGGCCCCGGACCGCGTGGACCCCCGCACATCCGAGGAGAAAGCGCTTCACCTCCGCACCGCATGCACGACGTACACCGAGAAACGGAGAACAGTCATGGCCCAAGCCGCAGCCGTGGCGAAACCGCCCACGCCACCGAGGCGGCGCCGTGCCTCCGCCACGCCGCGCAGACTTCCCTACCTGCTGATCGCCCCGGCAGGCCTGCTCATGCTGGGCTTCATCGCCTACCCGGTCATCAGCGTCTTCTACTACAGCCTGCAGGAGTACAACCCCACCAAGCCGTGGCGGAACGGCTTCGCGGGCTTCGACAACTTCGTCCACCTCTTCACCGAGGACCCGCTGTTCTGGGACACCCTGGTCTTCAGCGCCAAGTGGGTCGTCGTCGAGGTCGGCCTCCAGCTGATGTTCGGGCTCGCGCTGGCGCTCATCGTCAACCAGACCTTCATCGGCCGGGGCATCGGCCGCGCGCTGGTCTTCTCCCCGTGGGCCGTCTCCGGCGTGCTGACCTCGGCGATCTGGGTGCTCCTCTACAACTCCCAGACCGGCATCACCCGCTACCTCGCCGACATGGGCATCGGCGACTACGGCACCAGCTGGCTCTCGGACACCTCCACCGTCTTCTCGGCGGTGGTCGTCGCCGACCTGTGGCGCGGCGTCCCCTTCTTCGCCATCCTCATCCTCGCCGACCTCCAGTCCGTCTCCAAGGACCTGTACGAGGCCGCCGAGGTCGACGGGGCCAGCCGCTTCCAGCAGTTCACGCACATCACGCTGCCCCACCTCAAGGACGCCATCATCCTGTCCACGCTGCTGCGCGCGGTGTGGGAGTTCAACAACGTCGACCTGCTCTACACCCTCACCGGCGGCGGACCGGCCGGCGTGACCACGACGCTCCCGCTGTACATCGCCAACACCAGCGTCGACGCCCACGACTTCGGCTACGCGTCGGCCCTCACCACGGTCGCGTTCGTGATCCTGCTCTTCTGCTCGATCGTCTACCTGCGGCTGAGCAAGTTCGGAGGCGAAAGCAAGTGATCACCAAAGAGGCCGCCCCGGCCGCCCCCGCCCCCGCGCGCTCCGCCGCCGAGCCGCCGAGCCGCCCCGCGAGGAAGAAGCACCGGGCCTGGGACGAGGTGCCCCGCTGCCACATCTACCTCCCCCTGGGCATCTACCTCCTGTTCACCCTCGTCCCCTTCTACTGGATCCTGCTCTTCGCCCTGCGCCCGGCCGGCTCGACCTCGCTGGTGCCCTGGCCGATGACCACCGCCCACTTCGAGAAGGTGTGGACGGACCGGGCCTTCGGCACCTTCTTCCAGAACAGCGTGCTCGTGGGCGTCGCCACCCTGATCACGACGACGCTGGTCGCCCTGGCCGGCGGCTACGCGCTCGCTCGGTTCGACTTCCGCGTCAAGCGGGTCTTCATGCTCGCCCTGCTGTGCTCCCAGTTCGTGCCCGGCGCGCTGCTCCTGGTCCCGCTGTTCGAGATCTTCGCCGGACTGCAGATGATCAACTCGCTCGGCAGCGTCATCATCGCCGAGACGGTCTTCCAGCTCCCGCTGTCGATGATCCTGATCAGCAACTTCATCAAGAACGTGCCGTACTCCCTGGAGGAGGCCGCCTGGGTCGACGGGTGCAGCAGGATGCGGGCGTTCCGGGTGGTCGTCCTGCCGCTGCTGCGGCCCGGACTGATCGCCGTCGGCTCCTTCGCCTTCGTCCACTCCTGGAACCACTTCCTGTTCGCCCTGATGTTCCTCAACAACCAGGAGAAGCAGACCATCCCCGTCGGTCTGAACACCCTGATGAGCGCGGACAGCGTCGACCTCGGCGCCCTCGCCGCGGGCGGCATCATCGCGGCCGTGCCCGTCGTGATCGTGTTCGCCTTCATCCAGAAGTGGCTGATCACCGGCTTCAGCGCGGGGGCGGTGAAGGGATGACCGCACCCGACGCCGCAGCTCGGGCCGCTCTGGGGGCTCCCTCCGGTGCCACCTCCCGGCCCGAGCCGCCGGCAGAACCGCTGCCCGTCGTGCTCGCAGGTGCCCGCGGCCACGGCCGCTGGCACCTGGCGAACATCCGCAGGCTCCAGGAGGACGGGCTCGTCCGGCTGGCCGGTATCTGCGAGCTCACCCCGCTCACCGAGGACGAGTTCGGGGGTGGCCGGCCCGGGGGCCGGCCACCCGAGCAGTCGGCCGACTTCGGCGCCCTGCTGGAGTCCACCGGGGCCCGCATCGCGGTCGTCTGCACCCCGATCCACACCCACACCGACCTCGCCCTCGCCGCGGCCGGACGGGGCGTGCACCTCCTGCTGGAGAAGCCGCCGGCGCCGTCCTGCGCCGAGTACCTGCGGATGGCCGACGGGGTCGCCGCCGCGGGGGTCGCCTGCCAGATCGGCTTCCAGTCACTGGGCTCGCACGCCGTGCCCGCCATCCGCGCCCTGGTCGCCGACGGCGCCATCGGCCGGCCGACCGGGATCGGCGCCGCCGGGGCCTGGGTACGCCCGGAGGACTACTTCCGGCGGGCGCCCTGGGCGGGCCGGCGCCGACTGGACGGCGTCGACGTGATCGACGGGGCGCTGACCAACCCCCTCGCCCACGCCGTCGCCACCGCCCTGGCGCTGGCCGGCAGCACCCGCGCCGAGGACGCCACCGGTATCGAGACCGAACTGCTGCGCGCCAACGACATCGAGTCCGACGACACCTCCTGCGTCCGCGTCACCACCGCACAGGGCCTGCCGGTCACCGTCGCCGCGACCCTGTGCGCCGAGCGGGCCGACGAGCCGTACGTCCTCGTGCACGGCACCAGCGGCCGGATCACCTTCTGGTACAAGCAGGACCGCGTCCTGGTCCAGCGTGCCGGCCACGGTCCCGAGGAACTCCGCTTCGGCCGGACCGACCTGCTGGAGAACCTCGTCGACCACCTCGTCACCGGCGCCCCGCTGCTCGTCACGCCGGACGGGACGGGCGCCTTCATGAAGGTCGTCGAGGCGATCCGGCGCGCCCCCGACCCCGCCCCGCTGCCCGCCGGCGCCTGGCACCACGTCCCCGGCGAGAACCGCCGGGTCGTCCCCGGCGTCGACGGCCTCGTCGCGGCCGCCGCCGACACCCTGTCCCTCTACTCCGAACTCGGCGCCTCCTGGGCCCTGCCCGCACCACAGGACGTACCCGAGTCCGTACGGCAGTCCGAGGAACCGTCCGCACCGCACCCACCGAAAGAGGTGAGCACCCGATGACCAGCGACGACTTCGCGGTCCTGCGCGTCGCGGGCCGGCCGGTCGGCCGGTACGTCACCCGGCCCGAGCTGCCCCCGAGGCTCTCCCCGCGCCCGTATCTGCACCCCGTCACCACCCTGGCGGGCACGGTGGTCACCGAACTGTCGCCCGCGGACCACACCCACCACCTCGGCGTCGGTGTCGCCGTTCCCGACGTCGAGGGGAACAACTTCTGGGGCGGGCGCACCTACGTCCGTGACCGGGGCCCGACCGAGCTGGACAACCACGGCTCCCAGCGGCACTCCGGCTTCCAGCTCCGGGACCCCGACGGCTTCGTGGAGGAGCTGCGCTGGATCGCCGCCCCGGGCGAGCTGCTGCGGGAGCGCCGCACCGTCGCCGCCACCGAACTCACCGACACCGCCTGGGCGCTGGACTTCACCTTCTCCCTCACCAACGTCACCACGGACCCCCTCTCGGTCGGCAGCCCGGCCACCAACGGCCGCCCCGGCGCCGCCTACGGAGGCTTCTTCTGGCGGGCCCGCAAGGAGGAGCCGGAGCCGGACGTCTTCACCGCCTCCGCCCAGGGAGCGGAGACGGCACACGGGCGCCCGGCCGACTGGCTGGCCCTGGCCGGCGCCGACTGGACGCTGGTGTTCGCCGGAGCCACCGCGGCGACCCGCCGCGACCCCTGGTTCGTGCGCACCGCCGAGTACCCCGGCGTCGGATCCTCCCTCGCCCATGACGCACGGCTGCCCGTCCCGCCCGGGGAGACGGTGGTCCGCCGCGTCGTCACCGTTGTCGCCGACGGCCGCCTCGGCAGGGACGCCGCCGCCGCCCTGGTCCGCAAGGCGGTGAGCCCGTGAGCGCCCCGCCGACGGACCTCATCTACCGCAACCCGGTGCTCGACGCCGACTGGTCCGACCCGGACGTGATCCGCGTCGGGGACGACTTCTACCTGACCGCCTCCAGCTTCGGCCGGGCCCCCGGGCTGCCGCTGCTGCACTCCCGCGACCTGGTCAACTGGACGCTCGTCGGCCACGCGCTGCAACGCCTGGAACCCGAGGGCGAGTTCGCGGTGCCCCGGCACGACCGCGGGGTCTGGGCGCCCTCCCTGCGCCACCACGACGACCGCTTCTGGATCTTCTGGGGCGACCCCGACCAGGGCGTCTTCCAGATCAACGCCCCCGGGATCCGCGGCCCTTGGACCCGCCCCCACCTGGTGAAGGCGGGCAAGGGCCTGATCGACCCGTGCCCGCTGTGGGACGAGGAGACCGGCGAGGCGTACCTCGTGCACGCCTGGGCGAGGTCCCGCTCCGGCATCAAGAACCGTCTCACCGGCCACCGCATGCACCCCCACGGCACCGGACTCCTCGACGAGGGCAAGGTGATCGTCGACGCCGACCGCATCCCCGGCTGGTTCACCCTGGAGGGGCCCAAGCTCTACCGGCACGACGGCTGGTTCTGGATCCTGGCGCCCGCCGGGGGAGTGGAGACCGGCTGGCAGGGCGCCTTCCGGTCGCGCGACTTCTTCGGTCCGTACGAGGAGAGGGTCGTCCTGGAACAGCGGGACACCGACGTCAACGGACCCCACCAGGGCGGCTGGGTGCGCACTGCGTCGGGTGAGGACTGGTTCCTGCACTTCCAGCAGCGCGGGGCGTACGGCAGGGTCGTGCACCTCCAGCCGATGCGCTGGGAGCGGGCCGCGGACACCTCCGGGCCGGGCGAAGGCGGGAGGGGGAGCGCCGGCGGCTGGCCGGTGATCGGGGACGACGGCGCCCCGGTCGCGGAGCACCGCCGCCCGGACCTGCCCGCCCAGCCCGCCGCCGCGCCCGCCACCGACGACGACTTCCCGGGCGGCCGGCACGGCCGTCAGTGGCAGTGGACGGCCAACCCCCGGGACGGCTGGGCCACCCAGCACTCCGCCGACGGTCTGCGGCTGACCTGCGTCCGCACCGCCGACGCGCACGACCTGCGCACACTGCCCAACGTCCTCACCCAGCGGCTGCCCGGCACCCCGTGCACCGTCGAGGTGGAACTGCGGCTCGACAGCGAGGAGCCCGGAGCACGGGCGGGCCTCGCCGTCCTCGGGGACGCCTACGCCTGGATCGGACTCCAGCGCGACGCGGACGGCACGGCGCGCCTCGTGCACCGGTTCGCCGAGACGGTCGCCGAGAGCGAACGCGACGCCGGTCACCCCCGGCTCGCCCCCGAGGGCCGGGCCCGGCTGCGGATCGAGGCCGGCCCCGGAGCCCGCTGCCGCTTCTCGTACGACACCGGGGACGGCTTTCGTCCCTCCGGGCAGGTCTTCGCCGCCACCCCGTGGCGCTGGGTCGGCGCCCTGCTCGGCCTGACCGCCCTCGCCCCGACGGGTCAGGGGCACGCCGGGACGGCGACCTTCACGCGGTTCAGGATCAGCCCCACGTAACCACCGGCCTCCGTACGCCCCCACCTGCAGTCCAGCAAGTCCAGAAAGTCCCGTTGGAACCAGAAGAACCAGAAGCAGGAAGAGAGCCGACCAATGAAGATCAGCAATCGCAGAAGCAGCAGCACTGGCAGGCGCCGGACGTCGGCCGCCGTCGCCCTGGGCGCCGTGCTCGCGCTGACCGTCACCGCCTGCGGCGACAGCGGCAGCGGCGCGGGCGGCGACCAGGGTGCCGAGGGCAACGGCACGGGCAAGATCACCTTCTGGGACAACAACGGCGGTATCCGTACCGACATCTGGAAGGAGATCATCGCCGACTTCGAGAAGGCCAACCCGGACATCGAGGTCGATTACGTCGGGATCGCGTCCACCGAGTACCAGTCCAAGGTCGACACCGCCATCCAGGGCGGCGGCCTGCCGGACGTCGGCGGTGTCGGCGCGGCGATGCTCGCGGGCTTCGCCGCCCAGCAGGCGCTCGCCCCGCTGGACGACCGGCTGGGGGAGTCGTCCCTCGACGGGAAGCTCAACAAGGACATGGCCGAGTCGCTGCGGGCCGCCGGCGGCGGTGACGACAAGCTGTACTCGATCCCGACCTCCGCGAACAACGGAGTCCTCTACTACCGCACCGACCTGTTCGAGGCGGCGGGTCTCGAGGAGCCGACCACCTGGGACCGCTTCTTCGAGGCCGCGGGCAAGCTCACCAACAAGGGCGAGAACGAGTTCGGCTACACCATCCGCGGCGGCGCCGGCTCCGTCGCGCAGGCCCTGGACGCGATGTACGGGCAGTCCGGCATCACCACGTTCTGGGACTCCACCGGTGAGAAGACCACGGTCAACGACCCGAAGAACGTCGAGGCCCTGGAGAAGTACGCGGACCTGTTCAAGAAGGTCACTCCCGCCGCCGACCTGAACAACGACTTCACCAAGATGGTCGCGCAGTGGGACTCGGGCACCATCGGCATGCTCAACCACAACCTCGGCTCCTACCAGGACCACGTGAAGGCGCTCGGTGCCGACACGTTCCGGGGCATCCCGCAGCCGACCGGACCCGACGGGGCCCGCGTCCAGGTCTCCAACCCGGTCGACGGGCTCGGCGTGTTCCAGAGCTCCAAGAACAAGGACGCCGCCTGGAAGTTCATCGAGTACGCCACCTCGGCCGAGGCCAACTCGAAGTTCAACGAGTCCGCGGGACAGGTGCCGGCCCACCTCGACGCCGCCGAGGACGACTGGATCCGGAAGGCGGAGCCGACGAAGCTGGCCGCGGACGCGCTGAGCGACGGGTCGACGACGATCGTCCAGCTGCCGTACTACCTGCCCGACTGGAACACCATCTCCAAGGCCGACAACGAGCCCGGCTTCCAGAAGGTGCTGCTCGGGGACATGAGCGCCAAGGACTTCCTCGACAACCTGGCCGAGCAGCTGAACGAGGCCCAGGCCGAGTGGCAGGAGCAGATGGCCTGAGCGGCGTTCGGCAGCCGGCAGCACCACCGGATCCGGTGTCCCGTGCCGCATGTCCGGTCCCCGGTATCCGGTGATACCGCGGGGGCGGCCCGTCCCTTCCGGGCCACGGGCCGCCCCCGCGACCAGCCGCGCCCGCCCCGGTGCGGCCCCGCACACAGGTACAGTCCCGCGCCCCGCACGGCGCCTCCCGGACCCTTGCTGAAAGGCACAGGCTTGTGTCGCTCACTCGCAGACAGGTTTCCGCCGCCGGTCTCGGACTTCCCCTCGCCCTCGCCGTGACCGGCACCGCCCGGGCCGCCCCCGGGCGCCCCCGCCCCCGCACCCTGTACATCGCCGGGGACTCCACCGCGGCCCGGAAATACGCCGACGCCGCCCCCGAGACCGGATGGGGCACGACGCTCCCCTTCCTGCTCCGCCCCGGCCTGGATGTCGTCAACCATGCCGTGAACGGGCGGAGTTCGAAGAGCTTCGTCGACGAGGGGCGGCTGGACGCGATCCTCGCCGCCGTCCGGCCCGGCGACCTCCTGCTGATCCAGTTCGCGCACAACGACGAGAAGGCCACCGACCCGGCCCGCCACACCGAGCCCTGGACGACGTACCAGGACTACCTGCGGCTGTACGTCGACGGGGCCAGGGCCCGCGGGGCGCGGCCCGTGCTGGCCACCGCCGTGGAACGCCGGAGGTTCGACGCGGACGGTGCCGCCGTGCCGAGCCACGGCGACTACCCGGCGGCGATGCGGGCGCTGGCCGGCGAGGAGCGGGTCGCGCTGCTCGACACCCAGGCCCTGTCGCTGGCGCTGTGGCAGGAGCTCGGCGTCGAGGAGACCAAGAAGTACTTCAACTGGACCGCGACCGAGCAGGACAACACGCACTTCAACCCGCCCGGCGCGATCGCCGTGGCGCGGCTGGTCGCCCGGGAACTGCTGCGCACCCGGGTGCTCGCGCCGCGGGAGGTGCGCCGGCTGAACGACGTGATCCCCGAAGCGTGGATCACCTGGCCGGACGCCGGCGCCACCGCCTGACCGACCGAACGAGAAAAAGGGAGAGCCGCACCATGAACAGACCTGCATGGCATGCGCATGCCACGACGAAGGCCGCCACGCTGGCCGGCTGCACCGCCCTCGTACTGGCCCTGACCGGCACCGGCGCCCAGGCCCACGGCCCTCACCACGGCGATCACCCCGGCAAGCACCGCGACCCCGCCCGGCAGACCCTCGGCGCGAACGACGGCTGGGCGTCCCACGGCACCGGCACCACCGGAGGCGCCGACGCCGCCCCCGAGCACGTCTACACCGTCAGCGACTGGGCCGGGTTCAAGGCGGCCCTGGCGGACGGCGGCAGCGCACCGAAGATCATCAAGGTGCGGGAAACCATCGACGCGGTCTCCGCGGGCTGCGACTCGCTCGCCGCCCCCGGCTACGACTTCGACGCCTACCTGGAGAAGTACGCGCCCGAGACCTGGGGCCTGGAACAGGACCTGAGCGACGAGGGCGACGACAGCCCCGAGGGCCTGCGCAGGGCCTCGGCGGCGAACCAGAACACCGAGATCAAAGCGAACGTCCCCGCCAACACCACGATCATCGGCATCGGGAGGAACGCCGGGTTCAAGGGCGCCAGCCTGCAGATCAAGGACGTCGACAACGTCATCGTCCGCAACCTCACCCTCGAGAGCCCCCTCGACTGCTTCCCGCAGTGGGACCCGACCGACGGCGACCGGGGCAACTGGAACTCCGAGTACGACACCGCCGTCGTGTACAACTCCACCCACGTCTGGCTGGACCACAACACCTTCACCGACGGCGAGCACCCCGACAGCGCCGCCCCCACCCACTTCGGGATGCTGTACCAGCAGCACGACGGCGAGCTGGACATCGTCCGCGGCGCCAACTACGTCACCGCCTCCTGGAACGTCTTCACCGAGCACGACAAGACGATCCTGATCGGCAACAGCGACAGCGAGTCCACGGCCGCCGGAGACCGGGGCAGGCTGAAGGCGACCTTCCACCACAACCTGTTCTCGAAGCTGGTCGAGCGCGCGCCGCGGGTCCGCTTCGGACAGGTCGACGTCTACAACAACCACTTCGTGGCGGAACAGGGCTTCTCCTACAGCTTCGGCATCGGCAAGGAGTCCCAGCTCGTCGCCGAGCACAACGCGTTCACCCTGGCGAAGGGCGTCACTCCGGGGAAGATCCTCAAGCGGTGGAACGACTCGCCGCTCACGGCCCGGAACAACCTCGTCAACGGCAAGCGGGTCGACCTGATCGCCGTGCACAACGCGGAGATCCCCGAGGAGCCCCTCCGGTCCGGTGCCGGCTGGACACCCACCCTGCGCGCCGACGTCGACCGGGTGCGGGCGGTCCCGGCGCTGGTCAAGCACGGCGCGGGAGCGGGCCGTCTGCGCTGACCTCCCCCGCTCCGCGCACCCCTGACGCCGGGGCGGGCGCGTGCCGCCCCCACTGTGGCGCGCGCCCGCCCCGGTCCGTCCCTCCCGCTCCCCTCCGCCCCGGTCCGCCCGGTCCCGTACCGAAGGAGCATCCGCATGCCCTCGCCCCACGGCCGTCCGCTGCCGTCGTCCCCGCACACGTCGGTGCCCGTCTCCCGGCGGGGCCTCCTGCTCGCGGGCGCCTCGGCCGCCACCGCCACCGCCACCGCGCTCGCCCTGGCCGCCGCCCCCGCGCAGGCCGCCCGGGCCACCGGTCACCCGCGCCGCCCGTTCGGCCGGTACGGCTCGCCCGCCGACCGCCTGACCCCAAAGACCCTGTACGTCCACCCCGGCGGTGCCGGCGACTTCACCTCCGTCCAGGCGGCCGTGACCGCCGCGACCGGCACCGGACGCGTCCTCGTCCTGGCCCCCGGCACCTACCGTGAGACGGTCTCCGTGGAGGCCGACCGCACCGGCATGACCTGGATCGGCGCCTCGCACGACCCGCGCGACGTGGTCATCGTGTACGACAACGCGGCCGGCACTCCGAAGCCGGACGGCTCCGGCACCCACGGCACCTCCGGCTCCGCGACCACCACCGTGCGCCCCGACGGCTTCACCGCCCGGTGGATCACCTTCGCCAACGACTGGCTGCGCACCGACCTCCCCGGCACCAGCGGCACCCAGGCCGTCGCCCTCAAGGTGCAGGGCGACCGCAGTGCCTTCACCCACTGCCGGTTCCTCGGCCACCAGGACACCCTGTACGCCGACTCCCTCTCCCGGGACACCTTCGCCCGCCAGTACTTCTCGCACTGCTACGCCGAGGGCGACGTCGACTTCGTCTTCGGCCGGGCGACCGCCGTCTTCGCACACTGCCACTTCCGCACCCTGACCCGCCCGGACCTGACCGGCGCCCCGTACGGCTTCGTCTTCGCACCCTCCACGGCCGGCGCCAACCCGCGCGGCTACCTCGTCACGCAGAGCAGGGTCAGCAGCGAGGCGCCCGACGGCTACTACAAGCTGGCCCGCCCCTGGGTGCCCAGCTCCGACCCCACCGCCCGCCCGATGCTCACCGTCCGCGACACCCACCTCGGCCCCGGCATCGACGCGGTCGCGCCCTGCACCGACATGGCAGCCGGCCATCCCTGGCAGGACCAGCGCTTCGCCGAGTACCGCAACAGCGGTCCCGGTGCCGCGGTCACCGTCCCGGAGAACCGGCCCCGGCTCACCCGGGCCCAGGCCGCCGCCCACACTCCCGGGGCCTACCTCGGCGACTGGCACCCCCGGCCGGCCGCGAAGTGACCTCCGCCCCCGCCCGCATCCCTGTCCCGGGCCCGCCCGGCCTCCACCGGGCGCTCAAGGACGACCTGACGTTCCCCCTCGCCTGGGGCACCTCGCCCGTCCGGGACTTCGACGCGTGGCGGCGGGCGGCCCGGGACAAGGTCGAGGACCTGCTCGTCGTGGACGACCAGACGGACACCCCGTACGCACCCGAGTTCACCGCGGGCCCCGCCGGAAGCGGGCAGGAGGACGGTTGCACGCGCGAGGTGGTGACCCTCTCCCTCACCCGCTACGGCAGGGTCCGCGGCGCGCTGCTCACCCCGCGCGGTACCGGCCCCTTCCCCGCCGTGCTGCTCCTGCACGACCACGGCTCCCGCTTCGACATCGGCAAGGAGAAGTGCGTCCGCCCCTGGTACGACGACACCGGCACCCGTCTCGCCTCCGCCGAGCAGTGGGCCGCGCGGCACTTCGGCGGACGCTTCGTCGGCGACGAACTCGCCCGGCACGGCTACGTCGTGCTCTGTCTGGACGCCCTGGGCTGGGGCGAGCGGGGGCCGTTGGCCTACGAGCGGCAGCAGGAACTGGCGAGCAACCTCTTCCACCTCGGCTCCTCGCTCGCCGGGCTCCACGCCCGCGAGGACCAGCGCGCCGCCGCCTTCCTGGCCGGCCTCGAGAGGGTGGACGCCCGCCGGGTGGCCGCCCTGGGTTTCTCCATGGGCGGCTACCGGGCCTGGCAGGTGGCCGCGCTCAGCGACCACATCGCGGCCGCGGCGAGCGTGTGCTGGATGACCGGGCTGAAGGACATGACGGTGCCCGGCAACAACACGCTGCGCGGGCAGTCGGCCTTCCACATGCTCCACCCCGGCCTCACCCGGCACCTGGACATCCCCGACGTGGCGAGCATCGCCGCACCCCGGCCGATGCTGTTCTTCCACGGCGGGCTCGACCCGCTGTTCCCCGCCGACGGCGTGCACACCGCGTACAGCCGGCTGCGTACCGTGTGGCGTTCACAGGACGCCGGCCACCGACTGCGCCTGAAGACGTGGCCGGACCGCGGCCACGTCTTCGACGGCGCGATGCAGGACGAGGTCCACGCCTGGCTCGCCTCCGTCCTGTGACGGCGGCCGGCCCGGACTCCTACGGGTACGCGGCCAGCAGCCGGTCGTACTCCGCCCGCGTCACCGGGACCACCGTGCCGTGCCGGGGACTGGCGGGCAGCCGGTAGGCGGTGGACGGGGTCCAGCGGCCCGAGGCGAGGTCGGTCGTCTCGAAGGGGAGGTAGCCCCGGCCGCCGTACTCGTCGATGAACAGGTACCACTTCTCCTCGGTGTTGGACTTGAACACCGTCGGCCCCTCGCCCCGGCTCATCGCCCCGCTGCCGATGCAGTCGGCGACGAAGGTGTACGACGTCGAGGCCAGGTCCGCCGACTTCTCGCCGGTGATGAACTTCGAGCACGGGGAGCCGGAGGACGGCTCGCGCTCGTCCTTGGTGTACCGGTAGTAGGTGCCGCGGTGCTCGACCACCGTGGAGTCGATCACCGAATAGCCGGGATCGTTCCAGATCTTCGGCTCGCTGAAGGTGCGGAAGTCCCGCGTGGTCGCGTACAGCATCCTGTTGTATGTCGATCCCGTGTGGCCGGGGTCGTCCGCGGCGTACAGCTTCGACGCCCAGAAGACGACGTACGCGTTCCGTGACGCGTCCCAGTAGGCCTCGGGCGCCCAGGTGTTGCCGGCGGTGCCGGGGGAGACCCGCACCAGGCGCTGGTCGGTCCAGTTCACCAGGTCGGTGGACTCCCACACCATGATCGACTTGCTGCCGTGCCGCTGGACCTCGTCCCAACTGCCGCTGCTTCCTCGGTACATCCGCAGGTCGGTGGCGATCAGGTAGAACCTGTTGCCCTCGGGGGAGCGGATCACGAACGGATCGCGCAGCCCCTTCTCCCCGATCGTGGAGGTCAGCACCGGCCGGCCGCCGTTCAGCTCACGCCAGCTCAGCGCGTTGTTGCCGCGGCTGAGGGCGTAGCGGATCTGCTCGCCGTCGGCGGTTCCCTCACCGGTGAAGTAGGCGAAGAGGTATCCGGCGTAGGAGGCCTGGGGCACGGGTGGGGCTCCGGATCGCGCGGCGCCGGGCCCGGCGGTGAGGAGGGAGACCAGCAGGGCGAGCAGGAGCGCCGGGAGGGCGGCGACGGACAGGGGGCGGGGCAGGAGCGTGCGGGCGGGCCGGGGAGGCATGGCCCCTCCTGTGGGAGTGTGGGGGATTCTGTTGGAGTCGGCCCTGGGAGTGCCACCGGCTGGTGGGGCCCCGTCAACCGGCGTGGACGGGGTGGCGGGGTCGAAAGGTTTCGCCGGTTTTCGCCGACGTCCCGCGGGCACCGCGGACGCCCCGGCGGGAGTTCACCCGCCGGGGCCCCGGTCATGTGCTCGGCAGGGTCACTTGTAGGTGATGTCCGAGTCCGAGAACTTGCAGTACTTCCCGTCGGCGCCGGAGCCGAGGTCCTTCGGCTCCTTGCCCGTGTTGCTGCCCTGGTAGCGGGTGCAGGTCTTCATCTTCTTCTTGCTGTCCCCGTGGATGCGGATCTGCGACAGCGTGGCGGTGTCCCCGTAGTTGGTGTTGATGCCGACGACCGACTTGCCGGGGGCCGTCAGGTCGATGTCCTTCAGCACGATCGTGCGCTTGTACTGCGTCTTGCAGTTGCCGCAGGAGCGCACCAGCTTGCCGAAGTCCTCGACCTGGAAGCCGCTCACCGTCAGCGTCCCGGCGCCGTTGAACTGCAGCACCTTGTCGTCGGCCTTCCTCGCGCCGCCGCCGATCACCCTGTACTGCGCCGAGGACGACGTGCCCTTGAAGCTGGCGGCGTCCTCGCCGACGTCCAGCCACCACACGTTCTGCAGCGTGCAGCTGCCCTTGCAGTGCACGCCGTCGGCGGCCGGGGTGCCGATGACGACGTTCTTGAGCGTGGCACCGTCGGCCAGCTCGAAGACCGGGTCCTGGCCCTCGTCCTGGCCGTCGCCGCCCAGGTCGCCGGTGCCGTAGTACTTCTTCATGCCGCCGTCGAGCACCCCGGAGACCGGGACGGTCTTCGGCACCGGCTTGCTGCCGGTGTCCGAGGGCCACGAGGAGGCGGCGCTCGCGGTGGACAGCATCGTCGAGGTGAAGATCGCCGCACCCGTGACGCCGAGCGCGGAGACCCCGGCGATCACCGCCCGCCTCCTGCCGGTCCGGCGGCGGTGGGAGGCGGGCTGTTCGGCTCGTGCAGTCATGCTCGTTCCTTGCGTGAGGAGAATCGTTTCGCCTCTTGGTCGCCGCACGGTGGGAAAGAGTTGCCGCGACCGGGGAGGTTTTTTCCGGCTCCTCCTCGGCCGCCGTCGCCCCGCCGGTGAACGGCGTGACGTCCCCCGCACGTCAGTCGTCCTGGGCCGCGAAGTCACCGCCCACCAGGAGCTGTCCGGAGCCGGTGGCGGCCGTCGCGGTGTAGGTGTCGGCCCCGGCGTCCCGCCCGCCGCGTGCGTGGTCGTACTGCCCCGCGAAGACCCACTCGCCCGGCGCGATCGTGCGGCCCTTCCTGAGGGTCCAGGTGTAGACGACGAAACCGTCCCGCTCGTCGGTGGTCAGGCTGAAGTCCTTCTCGGGCAGGGAACGCCAGGCCCCCGTGGGAAAGACGCCTCCGGTCTGCGCGATCCGCAGTTCCACGGTGAGCGCGGTGAGCCGCTCGGTGGTCTTCAGGGTGACGTTGCTCTGCGCCCAGAACTCGTTGCTGTGCCGGTCCACCGAGCCGTCCGACCACAACGGCCCGTCCTCGACGCCCCGGGGCTGTCGAGCGGTCCCCGGTGTCTCCGTGGCGGGCGTTCCCGTCCCCGGCGTCCGGGCCGGTGGCGAACCCGGCCCGCCGGTCCCCTCCGAGGTGTCCGCCGACGGCTCCGCCGGCGGCAGGGGCGCCCGGCTCGTCGCGTCCGGTGACGGTGTGGGCCCGGGCGTCGGCGAGACCGCCACCTGCCGCTGCGCGGGCGGCTCCTCCTCCGTCACCACGGAGGCGACCGCGAAGCCGCCCACCGCGAGCACTCCGGCCACCGCGGCCGTCGTGCCCGCCACCCGGATCCATCCGAGCACCGGCGGGCGGGTCGCCCGGCGGTCGGGCCGGGCCGGGCGGGCCATGCCGCGCTCGACCCGGGCCAGGATGCGCTCCCGGTCGGGCTCGTGCTCCCCGGCCACCTCGTGCAGCCGGGCACGCAGCTCGTCGTGCACGTCCCGCCGCATCGTCATCGGTCCCTTTCCGTGTCCTCGCCGGCGGGCCTTCCCGGACGCCCCGCCGCGGCGTGCACCCTTCGTGGCACCTCCGCCGTGCCCAGCAGCCGCTGCAGTTCGGCCATTCCCTTCGAGGTCTGGCTCTTCACCGTACCCACCGAGACACCCAGGGCGAGCGCGGTGTCCTTCTCCGACAGGTCGAAGGCGTGCCGCAGTACCACACACGCACGCTTGCGGAACGGCAGCCGGCGCAACGCCTCCCGCACATCCACGACCCCCGCGACGTCCGGGTTCTCGACCCGTTCCTCGCGCTGCGACCAGAACAGGGCGATCCGGCGCCGCTCACGCACCGCGCTGCGTATGCGGGTGCGTGCCAGATTGGCGACCACGCCCCGTGCGTACGCCGCCGGATGGTCGGCGGCGCGCACCCGGTCCCAGCGGTGCCACAACGCCAGCAGGGCGTCCGCGGCCAGGTCGTCGGCGGTGTCCGCCTCGCCCGTCAGCAGGACGGCCAGCCGCGAGAGTTCGGCGTAGTGACGCTCGAAGAAGGCGTGAAACTCCACGGAGGCGGCGTCGTCGATGAGCGTGCCCACGGGCCACCTCCCCTTACTGCGGGTTCGGGGCCCAGGAGCCCCGGCATATGACGGTGTGTGTCATGTAGATGGCATGTGAACGTCCGGAGCGGGCCGGGCGCGGGATCCGGAGCGTAGCAGTGATCATCCACGGGTCCGTCTGGAGGGTCGAACGGTGCACAGCGGGCCGTCACCCGAATCCGTAACACGCAGCACACCTGAACGCGGCCCGCCCCGGGCACAATCCAGCCAGCATCCGCCCGGGTGCCACTCAGGCACCGCCGTCACCCGTGATGGCCGACGACCACTCAGGTATCGAGGAGCCTTCGCCATGTCCGACTCGCAACAGGTGGCCGACAAGCCGGCCTCCCCGCCCCCCGCGGGGAACACCGTCGACCGGTTCTTCCGGATATCGGCGCGCGGCTCCACCATCGGCCGGGAGATACGCGGCGGCTTCGCCACGTTCTTCACCATGGCCTACATCCTCGTCCTCAACCCGCTGATCCTCGGCAGCGCGAAGGACAAGTTCGGCGAACAGCTCGATCCCGTCCAGCTCACCACCGCCACCGCCCTGGTGGCCGCCGTCATGACGATCGTCATGGGCGTCGGCGGAAACCTCCCTCTCGCGCTCGCCGCCGGGCTCGGGCTCAACGCCGTCGTCGCCTTCCAGGTCGCCCCGCTGATGAGCTGGGACGACGCGATGGGCCTGATCGTCCTGGAGGGACTGCTCGTCTGCGTGCTGGTGGTGACCGGCCTGCGCGAGGCCGTCATGCACGCGATCCCCCAGGCGCTGAAGCAGGCGATCGGCGTCGGCATCGGCCTGTTCGTCGCCTTCATCGGCTTCGTCGACGCCGGGTTCGTCACCCGGGTCCCGGACGCCGCGAACACCACCGTGCCCGTTCAGCTGGGCGGCACCGGAACCCTCGCGGGATGGCCGATGCTCGTCTTCTGCACGGGCGTGCTCCTGACCGTCGCCCTGCTGGCCCGCAAGGTGCGCGGCGCCATCCTGGTCAGCATCGTGGTCATGACCCTGGTGGCCCTCGTCGTCCACGCCCTCGCCGACGTCCGCACCTGGGGACTGACCACGCCCGAGTGGCCCGACTCGGTGGTCTCCGCCCCCGACTTCGGCCTCATCGGCGACTTCAGCCTGTTCGGCGCCTTCGGCCGGGCCGGCGTCATCACCATCGTCCTGCTGGTGTTCACCCTGGTGCTGTCCGATTTCTTCGACACCATGGGCACGGTCGTCGGTGTCAGTGCCGAGGCCGGGCTGCTGGACGAGCAGGGCAAGGTGCCCCACCTCGGCCGGGTGCTGCTCATCGACGGTGCCGCGGCCGTCGCCGGCGGCGCCGCCTCCGCCTCCTCGGCGACCTCCTACGTCGAGTCGGCGGCCGGTGTCGGCGAGGGCGCCCGCACCGGGTTCGCCAACCTGGTCACCGGCGGGCTGTTCGCCCTGGCGCTGTTCCTCACCCCGGTGCTGACCATCGTCCCGCTCCAGGCGGCGGCCCCCGCGCTGGTCGCCGTCGGCTTCCTGATGATGACCCAGGTCAGGCACATCCCGTGGGACCGGTACGACATCGCCGTCCCGGCCTTCCTCACCATCGCCGTCATGCCGTTCACCTACTCGATCACCAACGGCATCGGAGCCGGCTTCGTCGCCTACGTGCTGATCCAGTCGGTGCTGGGCAGGGCGAAGGAGATGCACTGGCTGCTGTGGGGGACCTCGGCACTGTTCCTGGTGTACTTCGCGATCGACCCGATCGAGCAGATCCTGGGCGTGGGATAGGCCGTAGGGCAGGACCGGCTTGCGCGGAAGGCGACGGGCCGCCCCCGGGGGGAGGGGGGCGGCCCGTCACCGGTACAGACGGCTGCCCGGCCGGAAAGGTTCAGCGCCTCGGCGAACGCGTCGCACGAGACCCGCCGCTCGCCGACCGGGCGCAGGGGAAAGCCGTTCAGCCGGCCGGCACGACGGCGAGGGCGGGTCCGTCGGTCCCGGCGCCCCGGGGCGGCGCGTACCTGGTCTCCCGCGCGACGACCCGGAAACCGCACTTCTCCGGGACCCGTGGCGGCCCCGCGTCGCCGGCGGCCATACGCGTGTGCGGCGGACGCTCGGTCACCTCGGCCGGCAGGGCGCGCAGGGCGGCGGTGGCGACGCCCCTGCCCCGGTACGCCCGGTCGGCCCGGTACGTCGCCTCGCGCTCGCCCGCAGTCCCGTACACCACCGTGTGCCCCACCACGTCGCCGTCGCGCGGCACCGTGCGCACGACGGCGTCCGGCGCGGTGCGAAGACGGGCCCGGCGGGTCTCGAAGGCCTCCCGGCGGGCCGGGTCCTCGGCGGTGAAGGCCGCCGTTCACAGCGCCTCCGGGGCGTTCGACTGCCGGTGGAGGACCGGCAGATCACTGTCGTGCACCGTGCGCAGGGCGACCTGTGGGCCGGCCGCGGTCAGAGCCTCCGGGTGGCCAGCGTCAGCCGGTCGCGCGCGTCGAACAACGCGTCCTTGACCATCTGCTCGTGCGCGGGGGTGAGCCGGGCGACCGGCACCGAGCAGCTGATCGCGTCCCGTGCGGGTGTGCGGTACGGGATCGCCACACCGAAGCAGCGCAGCCCCAGCGTGTTCTCCTCGCGGTCCACCGCGATGCCCTGCTCCCGTACCTGGTGCAGTTCCTCGATGAGCTTCTCCCGGTCGGTGACCGTGTGCTCGGTGAGGGCGGGCAGTGGCTGGGGGAGCATCTTGCGCACCTGCTCGTCCGTGTACGTGCTCAGCAGTGCCTTGCCGAGCGACGTCGAGTGCGCGGGCAGCCGGCGGCCGACCCGGGTGAACGGGCGCAGGTAGTGCTGCGACTGCCGGGTGGCCAGGTACACCACGTTGGTGCCGTCGAGCCGGGCGAGGTGGATCGTCTCCGTGGTGTCGTCCGACAGCCGGTCCAGCGTGGGCCGGGCCGCCGCCACGACCTCGTCCCCGTCGATGTACGACGTGCCCACGAGCAGTGCCCTCACGCCGATGCCGTACCGCGTGCCCGTCGAGTCCGTCTCCACCCAGCCGAGGTCGACGAGGGTGCGCAGCAGCATGTAGAGGCTCGACTTGGGGTACCCGACGGCTTCCTGGACCGCCGCCAGGGAATGCATGCCGGGGCGCCCGGCGAAGTACTCGAGCAGTTCAACGGTCCGCACCGCGGACTTGACCTGCGCGCCGCCGCCCGTCTCGCCAGCCGACATGCCCTTGACCCTTCGTTCGACGAGAAGCTGAAGTTATAGTCTCCAACAGCCTATTCATCATCAGAGACAGCGTTCAGTATATAGAACACTCCTGGTGGACGACGTACATACTGCGGCATTGCAAGCGGCAGTCAAGCGGAAGGACTCGCGGTGGCAGCAGCACCAGTCTGGAGTGTCGACCCCCGAACCGGGAAGCAGCGGGAACAGGTCGCGGTGGAGGCCACGGCCCAGGAGGTGGACGCCACGGTCCGGGCCGCCCACGAGGCGCGGGGCGCGCTGGCCGACCGGACCGTGCGCTCCTCCTTCCTGCGCTCGGCCGCCGACGAACTCGAGGCGGCCAAGGACACGCTCGTCGAGGTCGCCGACGCCGAGACCGCTCTCGGCCCGGTCCGTCTCACCGGCGAACTGGCCCGCACCTGCTACCAGTTGCGGGCCTTCGCCGACATCGTCGACGAGGGCGCCTTCCTCGGCGTCGTCATCAACCACCCCGACGACACCGCGACCCCGCCCGTCCCGGACCTGCGCCGCTACAAGGTCCCGCTGGGCGTCGTCGCCGTCTACTCTGCCTCCAACTTCCCCTTCGCCTTCTCCGTCCCCGGCGGCGACACCGCGAGCGCCCTCGCGGCCGGCTGTCCCGTGGTCGTCAAGGCCCACCCCGACCACCCCGGCCTGTCCGAGCTGGCCGCCAGGGTGCTGCGCCGGGCGGCGGCCCTGCACGGCATCCCCGAGGGCGTGCTCGGCCTGGTGCACGGCTTCGAGGCCGGCGTCGAGCTGGTCCGGCACCCGCTGGTCGCGGCGGCCGGCTTCACCGGTTCGGTACGCGGCGGCCGGGCCCTCTTCGACGCGGCGGCCGCCCGCCCGGTCCCCATCCCGTTCCACGGCGAGCTGGGCTCCCTGAACCCGGTCCTCGTCACGGAGGCCGCCGCCGCCGAGCGCGCCGAGGCGATCGGCGCCGGGCTCGCCGGGTCGATGACGCTCGGCGTCGGCCAGTTCTGCGTGAAGCCGGGGCTCGTCCTCGCCCCGGCGGGCGCGGCCGGCGACCGCCTGGTCAAGTCCCTGACCGACGCCGTCAGCGACACCGACCCCGGTGTCCTGCTCGACCACCGCATGCGCGACAACTTCGTCGCCGGGGTCGCCGAGCGGGCCCAGCTGCCCGGCGTGGAGTCCCCGGTGACGCCCGGCGCGGGCGGCGAGCACACCGTCAGTGCCGGCTTCCTCACCGTCCCGGCGAGCAGGCTCGCCACGGAGGGCGAGCACGACCTGCTCCTGGAGGAGTGCTTCGGCCCGGTCACCGTCCTGGTCCGCTACGAGGACGACGCCGAGGTCCGCTCCGTCCTCTCCCGCCTCCCCGGCAACCTCACCGCCACCGTCCACCTCTCCGAGGAGGAGGGCGCGGGCCGGGGGCGGGGCGCGGAGATCCTCGGCGAGCTGACCCCGCTCGCCGGCCGGGTGCTGGTCAACGCCTGGCCGACCGGTGTCGCGGTCGCCCCGGCCCAGCACCACGGCGGCCCCTACCCGGCGACGACCTCCACCTCCACCTCGGTCGGCGGCACCGCCATCGAGCGCTGGCTGCGTCCCGTCGCCTACCAGAACAGCCCGCAGGCCCTCCTGCCGCCGGAACTGCGCGACGACAACCCGCAGGGGCTGCCGCGCCGGTTCAACGGCCGGCTGGAGCGCTGACCGCGCACGGCAGGCAGCCGCAGGGGCCCGTCCGGCACGACCCGCCGGACGGGCCCCTCGCGGTCCGCCCGGCCCTTCGACATGCACCGCCTGCTCCACTTCGCCCGCGAGAAGGGACGTCAGGTGGAGCTTCTCGACCTGCTCCACACGGCGAACTTCGCCGAGGAGCGGTCCGTGTTCGGCGACGACGACCGCCTCCTCGAACTCGCCACCGCCACCGGCCTCGGCACCGGCGCAGCCCGACCCGCAGGCGTACGCCGCCGAGGTGCGCGAGGACCAGCGGGAGGCCGCGGAACTCGGCGCGCGGGGCGTGCCCTTCTTCGTCCTCGACCGCACGTACGGAGTCTCCGGCGCCCAGCCCGCCGAGGTGTTCACCCAGGCGCTGACCCGGGCCTGGGGCGAGCGGACGCCGCTGAGGACCGTCGAGGGTGACGCGGCGGCCTGCGGTCCCGACGGCTGCGCGGTCCCGCAGACCTGAACCGGCCGCGCCCACGATCCGAACCGGCCGTGCCCCCACCGCCGATCCACGCCCGGCAGCGCTGCTGCCTTCGTTCGTCCTCGCAGGTCAGGGCGTACTCATAAGGGTTCCTTCGCGGTTCCATGCAGAACAGGCCGATGGACGGGGAGAGCCTGGGACCGCAGAGTGATCCCATGGAGACCTTCGAGCATCTCGTCCGTGCCGAGTTCACCCCGAAGAACACCTTCCTGAACACCGCCGCCAACGCCCTCCTGCCCGCCCGCACCGTGACCGCCCTCGAGGGTGCCGCGCGACTGAGGGCCGAGGGGGGTCCGCTGGATCCGCTGTACGACGACGTCGAGGCGAGCCGGGCCGCGTACGCCCGGCTGGCCGGCGTCCCCGTCGAGCGGGTGGCGGTCGGGGCGACCGTCACCCTGTACACCGGGCTGATCGCGGCCTCACTGCGGCCGGGGGCCGAGGTGATCACCGTCGAGAACGACTTCGCGTCGGTGCTCAACCCGTTCCACGTCCGCGGCGACCTCACGGTGCGGGCCGTGCCGCTGGAGCGGCTCGCCGAATCCGTCGGCCCCGAGACCGCTCTCGTCGCCTTCAGCGCCGTGCAGTCCGCCGACGGCCGGATCGCCGATCTGCCCGCGCTGCGCGAGGCGGCCCGGGAGCACGGAGCACGCACCTACGTCGACTTCTCCCAGGCGATCGGCTGGCTGCCGGTCGAGGCCGGTGCCTTCGACTACTCCGTCACCATCGTCTACAAGTGGCTGCTGGGCCCGCACGGCGGAGCCTTCCTGACCGTACCGGAGGACTTCGGGGACCTGGTCCCCGTACAGGCGGGGTGGGCCGCGGCGGAGGAGCCCTGGAACAGCTGCTACGGACCCGTCGCCGAACTCGCCCGCTCCGCCCGCCGGTTCGACGTGAGCCCCGCCCTCTTCACCTACGCGGGGCTGCGGAGCTCACTCGAACTCGTCGAGGAGATCGGGGTGGGCGCCGTCCACGCCCACGACGTGGCCCTCGCCGACCGCTTCCGCGCGGGGCTCGTCGCGCGGGGCCACGGGCCCGTGGACTCGCCCGGTTCGGCGATCGTGTCCGTGCCGGGCCTGGGCCGTCTCCAGCCGGAGTTGAGCAGGGCGGGCCTGGCCCTGTCCGACCGGGCGGGCCATCTGCGGGCGTCCTTCCACCTCTACAACACCCCGGCGGACGTGGACCGGCTGCTGGAGGCGCTGCCCGGCTGAGCCGGCCCGCGCCCACGGCAGCGGGCCGGTGCCTCCCGTCCCACACGAGGAGGCCCGGCCCGCGGTCATGGCCTCGCCGGCCCGTTCACGCCGGCGAGCTCACGCCGATGTGCTCACCTCACCGGAGTGAAGTCCCGGGCCCCGATGTAGTCGGGCCGCCGGACCGGCGCCGCGAACGGCTCCACGGCCGTGTTGTCGACGCTGTTGAACACGACGAACACGTTGCTGCGCGGGAACGGCGTGATGTTGTCCCCGGAGCCGTGCATGCAGTTGCAGTCGAACCAGGTCGCCGAGCCGGCCCTGCCGGTGAACAGCTTGATGCCGTACTCGGACGCCAGCGAGGTCAGCCCCTCGTCGGAGGGCGTGCCCGCGTCCTGCATCTGCAGCGACTTCTTGTAGTTGTCCTTCGGCGTGGCCCCCGCGCACCCGAGGAACGTCTTGTGCGACCCCGGCATGATCATGAGGCCGCCGTTGGTGTCGAAGTTCTCGGTGAGCGCGATCGACACGGACACCGTCCGCATCCGCGGCAGACCGTCCTCGGCGTGCCAGGTCTCGAAGTCCGAGTGCCAGTAGAAGCCACTGGCCCCGAAACCCGGCTTGACGTTGATCCGCGACTGGTGGACGTAGACGTCGGAGCCGAGGATCTGCCGGGCCCGGCCGACGACGCGTTCGTCGCGCACGAGCCGCGCGAACACCTCGCTGATCCGGTGGACCTCGAAGACGGACCGGATCTCCTTGGACTGCGGCTCGACGATCGACCGGTCGTCGGCCCGGATCGCCGGGTCGGAGACCAGCCGGTTCAGTTCGTCCCGGTAGACGGCGACCTCGTCGTCGGTGATCAGCTGATCGATGGCGAGGAAGCCGTCACGCTCGAACGAGCCGAGGTCGACCGGAGCGATCGGGCCGGGGGCGTCGGGGGCGCCCCAGACGACCGGGTCCTGCCGAGGGGTGAGCACCTCGGTGTGGCCCCGGGTGGGATAGAGGTCGGGGACGTGTGTCTGGGTACTGGTGGTAGCGGTGGTCATGGAAACCTCACACCTCCTCGGTGAGCAGCGGGTATACGCCGTTCTCGTCGTGGTCCTCCCGTCCGGTGACGGGCGGGTTGAAGACGCAGAGGCAGCGGAAGTCCTTCTTGACCCGCAGCGTGTGCTTCTCGTGCCCGTCGAGGAGGTACATCGTTCCGGGCGTGATCGTGTGCGTCAGCCCGGATTCGTGGTCGGTGAGTTCTGCCTCGCCCTCCACACAGACGACGGCCTCGATGTGGTTCGCGTACCACATCGATGTCTCCGTACCGGCGTACAGGACGGTCTCGTGCAGGGAGAAGCCCACGTTCTCCTTGGCGAGGACGATGCGCTTGCTCTCCCAGGTACCGGACGCGGACTTCACGTGCCGGTCGGTACCCTCGATCTCCTTGAAGGAACGGACAATCACGGTGCTGCGATGCCTCCTCGGTGGTGGTGCTGGTACTGCCTGCGGGCCGTCCGGGTCCCGGGCCGAGGCCCGGGACCCGGACGGTTCAGCAGACGATTCAGGTGGTCACCCTGGTCCGGGTGGCCCGGATCGGCCGGATCATTCCGGCGGTCCTCCGGGCGGTCGGGGCGGTCGGGGCGGTCAGGCGGTCTCGCGGACGGCGCGGGCCAGCGTGGTCAGTCCCTCGTCCAGCTCTTCCGGGGTGATCGTCAGGGCCGGGAGCAGCTTGACGACCTCGCTCTCCGGGCCGGACGTCTCGATCAGCAGCCCGAGCTCGAAGGCGCGCGCGGCGATGCGCCCGGCCCGCGCCTTGTCGTGGAACTCCATGCCCCACACGAGCCCGCGACCGCGGTACTCCTTCACGTCGGCGGGGTTCTCCTCGGCGATGGCGGCCATCGCCTGCTCGACCTGCTCGCCGCGGGCGCGGGTCTGCTTCTCCATCGCCGACCCGTCGGCCCAGTACGCCTCCAGGGCGGCGGTCGCCGTGACGAAGGCGGGGTTGTTGCCGCGGAAGGTGCCGTTGTGCTCGCCCGGCTCCCAGACGTCCAGCTCGGGCTTGAACAGGCACAGCGACATCGGCAGTCCGTAGCCGCTGATCGACTTGGACACCGTGACGATGTCGGGCGTGATGCCGGCCTCCTCGAAGGAGAAGAAGGCGCCGGTGCGGCCACAGCCCATCTGGATGTCGTCGACGATCAGCAGCATGTCCTGGCGTTCGCACAGCTCGGCCAGGGCCCGCAGCCACTCGGTCCGGGCGACGTTGATGCCGCCCTCGCCCTGCACGGTCTCGACGATCACCGCGGCGGGCTTGTTGAGGCCGGAGCCCTGGTCCTCCAGCAGCCGCTCGAACCACAGGAAGTCGGGGACCTGGCCGTCGAAGTAGTTGTCGAACGGCATCGGTGTGCCGTGCACCAGCGGAATGCCCGCGCCGGCGCGCTTGAAGGCGTTGCCGGTGACGGCGAGCGAGCCCAGCGACATGCCGTGGAAGGCGTTGGTGAACGAGACGATCGCCTCGCGGCCCTTCACCTTCCGGGCCAGCTTCAGCGCCGACTCCACGGCGTTGGTGCCGGTCGGGCCCGGGAACATGACCTTGTACGGCAGGTCGCGCGGACGCAGGATCCAGTTCTGGAGGGACTCCAGGAACACGCGTTTGGCGGTGGTCGACATGTCGAGCCCGTGCGTGACGCCGTCCCGCTCCAGGTAGTCGATCAGGGCTCGTTTCAGTACGGGGTTGTTGTGGCCGTAGTTGAGTGATCCGGCTCCGGCGAAGAAGTCGAGGTACTCGTGGCCGTCCTCGTCGTACATGCGGCTGCCGTGCGCGCGGTCGAACACGGTGGGCCAGCCGCGGCAGTAGCTGCGTACCTCGGACTCGAGGGTCTCGAAGACGCTCAGATCGGGCTGGGTGATGGTCACGACGAATCGCTCCTCGGTGGCGTGGGAGGTCAGAGGGAGTCAGGGGGAAGCGGAGTGACGCACGGGCCCCTGCGCGCGGGGCCGGCGGTCAGGGGGAGAGGGGACCGATGCGGTACAGGACCTCGGGGTCGTGCGGCCCGTCGGGGAACTGCTCCGCCTCGAACAGCACCTCGCGCTCCAGCCGGGCCCCGTGGCGCTCGGCGAACGCGGTGAACAGGCGCTCGGACGCGGTGTTCCCCGGTGTGATGGTGGTCTCCACGGTGGTCACTCCGTGTTCCGCGATGGTCCGTGCGACCAGACCGTCGAGCAGAGCGGCGGCCAGGCCACGGCCGCGGTGCGTCTCGTCCACCGCGACCTGCCAGACGAGCAGGGTGTGCGGGCTGTCCGGCCGTACGTAGCCGGTGACGAAGCCGATCGGCTCCCCGCCGGCGTCACGCGCGACGGCGGATGTGGCGGCGAAGTCCCGGCACCACAGGAGATAGCTGTACGACGAGTTCAGGTCGAGGGTTTTCGAGTCCCTTGCTATCCGCCACAGCGCGGCTCCGTCCGCCAGGGCGGGGCGGTCGATTTGCGGGTCTGCTTGTGCGGCAGTCATGTGAATTGAACTTACCCAGGTAAATTCGAAATTGCATCGGCTGCCGGGGTTACCTGAGCGACTCGTCTATGTTATCGCGCGGGCGTGAGGCCGCAAGTGGAAGCCTGGCGGAATGCCCCTTTTTGGGTAGTACTTAAGCCGCGAAGCGGACACTTTGTGGAGCCGGTCACAAGTGTGTAACTCCCGTGAGGGCGGCCCGGGCGTGCTGCTCCCGCCTGCCCGAATCGATGTGTTTACGCTTCAAAAAAGCGGGCAGAAGAAGATGGGAAGCTGCCCTGGAAAGTAATATTGAAATAAGCGGGAGAAGAGGGAGGGGAATACCCCTCGAGGGCTTCTGGTAATCCCATGGAATTCACGCTCCGGTTACTCGCCCGCCGACTGCCCGGACCCCGGTCGGTGCCAGCCGCGGTCGGCGGCCCGCAGGGCCCCGGGTACGTCCACCGTCAGGCCCTGATCCGCCAGCGCCGTGCCCAGGGCCGTCAGGCTCGCCCGGACCGCACCCCGGGTCGCGTCGGGGCCGTAGTGGTTGACGCGGATCATCTCGCCGGCCAGTGCCCCGCCCCCCGCGGCCAGGGGCGGCGCAGGGTCCACGGCCAGGGCGCGCGCCACCAGACCGGAGGCCACCGAGCCCGACGGGGCCCGCAGGGTCGTGGCGACCGGGGCCGCCTGGGCCGCGTCGTGGACGTACGGCTCCAGGCCGCCGCCCAGTGCGAGTGCACCCGCCCGGGTCGCCGCCGCGGCCGCCGCGTGCCGTGCCGTCACCGCGTCCAGGCCCACGGCCTCGATACGCTCCACGCACGCCTCCAGCGCCAGCATCTCCAGTTGCGCCGGCGCGTGCGGCAACGCCGTGCGGCCCCCGTCGATCCAGCGCTGCTTCCAGTCCAGCAGGGACAGGTACGAGTGACGCGGTGCCCGCGGGTTCGCCGCCATCCGGGCCCATGCCCGCCCGCTCACCGACACCGCCGACACGCCGGCCGGGCCGCCCATCGCCTTCTGGGCCCCGATCACGCACAGATCCACACCCCACGCGTCCGGGAGCACCGGCTCCGCCCCGATCGACGCCACCGCGTCCAGGTAGAACAGCGCCCCGTGCGCCCGCACCGCCTCGCCGATCTCCGCGACCGGGTTGGTGTTGCCGGTGGCCGCCTCCGCGTGCACCAGGGAGACGAAGTCGATCTCCGGGTGCGCGGCGAAGGCCTCGCGGATTTGCCCGGCCGTCACCGCCGTGTGGAACGGCACCGTCAGGTCGATCACCGTGGCGCCGCAGTCCCGCAGCCAGTCGCCGAAGGTCTGCCCGTACGGGCCCGTGACGACGTTCAGCGCGGTCGTGCCGGGTCCGGCGGCCGCGCGGATCGCGCCCTCCAGCGGCAGCAACGCCTCGCCCTGCATGATCACGACGTCCTGCGTGGTGTTCAGCAGCCGCGCCACACCGTCCTCGATCGAGGCGAAGTGTGCGGTGCTCAGCGGGGCCAGACCGAGGAAGGGGTGGGTGCTCACGGGGGTGCTCTCCAGATCGCGGCTCTACGGGTTCCGACGGGCTCGAGCGTATCCGGCCCCCCGGAGGGCAGCCCGGCCCGGCGTCCGAGGGCCCGGCCCGACGCCCGGTTCCCAGGCCGGGCGATGCCGTAGCCATCGGTTTGGTTTGAGGAACCCAAACTTCTCCTTATAATCGGAACCTCGCCTGTTCCCTACCAGGAGGCCTCAGTGAAGACGCTCCTCGGCCGCAGGACCCGCGTCCTGGCCGCCACCACCGCGACGGCCGGGCTGGTGCTCCTGACCGCCTGCACCTCCACCGACGACGGGGACGGCAGCGCCTCCAGGACCGTGGCCGGCGGCGTCGAACTCGCCAGGGCGGGGCAGCTCACCACCTGCACCCACCTCCCGTACCCGCCCTTCCAGTCGGAGATCGACGGCAAGGTGCAGGGCTTCGACGTGGCCCTGGTCGACCTCGTCGCCGAGGACCTGGAAGTGAAGCAGGAGATCCTCGACACGCCGTTCGAGAACTTCAAGACCGGCGCCTTCCTCAACTCCGGTGAGTGCGACCTGGCCGCGGCCGGTATGACCATCACCGACGAGCGCAAGAAGAACGTCGACTTCTCGGACCCGTACTTCAACGCCACCCAGGCCGTCCTCGTCGACAAGTCGGCCGGCGTCACCTCGCTCGCCGACGTGAAGTCGAAGAACGTCGAGCTCGGCGCCCAGGCGCAGACCACCGGCGAGGACTACGTCAAGGGGGAGGGCTTCGACCCGGTCTCCTTCGAGTCCTCCGACGCCGTCCTCAACGGCCTGCGCGCCGGCCAGGTGAAGGCCGTCGTCATCGACTTCCCGGTGGTCCAGGGCTGGCTCAAGGACAAGGCCACCGCCGACGCCTACGAGGTCGTCGACAACCTCGACACCGGCGAGCAGTACGGCTTCACGGTGAAGAAGGGCAACGCCGCGCTGCAGAAGGCCATCAACAAGGCGCTCTCGGACGCCAAGGAGGACGGCACGTACAAGAAGCTGTACGAGCAGTGGATCGGCCCGTACGACGAGTCCGCCGCCTCGCCGGCCGCATCCTGATCCGATGGCCGACACGAAGGTGCCCCCGGAGCTGAGGAAGAAGGGGCTCACCCGGAGCCAGAAGCGCCGGCTGTCGCGCGGCGCCCAGTACGTCGTCTTCGCCGCCGCCGTGATCGTCTTCGCGGTCTCGGCGGACTGGGGCAGGCTGCAGAACCAGTTCGCGCAGGCCGACATCGCCGAGCGGATGTTCCCGGAGATCATCACCCTGGCACTGAAGAACACGGTGCTCTACACGGTGACCGGCTTCGCCGTCGGGCTGGCCCTCGGCATGGTCGTCGCGCTGATGCGGCTGTCGTCGGTCGGCCCGTACCGCTGGCTGGCGGGCATCTACATCGAGATCTTCCGCGGTCTGCCCGCCCTGCTGATCTTCATCTTCATCGGCGTGGCCGTGCCGCTCGCCTTCCCCGGCACCGAGATCATCGGCGGCACCTACGGCAAGGTCGCCCTCGCGCTCGGCCTGGTGGCCGCCGCCTACATGGCCGAGACGATCCGCGCGGGCATCCAGGCGGTGCCCAAGGGGCAGATGGAGGCGGCCCGTTCACTGGGCTTCTCGCCCGCGCGGGCCATGGTCTCGATCATCATCCCGCAGGCGTTCCGGATCATCCTGCCGCCGCTCACCAACGAACTCGTCCTGCTCTTCAAGGACTCCTCGCTGGTGCTGTTCCTCGGTGTCACGCTGGAGGAGCGCGAACTGTCCAAGTACGGCCGCGACCTGGCCAGCCAGACCGCCAACTCCACCCCGATCCTGGTCGCCGGCCTGTGCTACCTGCTGATCACCATCCCGCTCGGCTTCGTCGTACGCCGTATGGAGGCCAAGGCCCAGGAGGCCGTCACATGAGCCGACCGGACAAGCAGCCCGGCGAGCAGCCGAAGGGCCGGCCCGGTAATCCGGAGATCCTGGTCGGCGGGCTGCACAAGTCGTTCGGCAGCAACGAGGTGCTGCGCGGCATCGACCTGGAGATCCGCCGGGGCGAGGTCGTCTGCGTGATCGGGCCGTCCGGCTCGGGCAAGTCGACCCTGCTCCGGTGCGTGAACCTGCTCGAGGAGCCCACCGAGGGCCAGGTGTACGTCGGCGGTACGGAACTCACCGACCCGGACGTCGACATCGACGCCGCCCGCCGCCGGATCGGCATGGTCTTCCAGCAGTTCAACCTGTTCCCGCACCTCACCGTCACCGAGAACCTCACCCTGCCGCAGCGCCGGGTACTGAGGCGGGGCAAGGCGCAGGCCGCCCGGACCGCCGCCGCGAACCTGGAGCGGGTCGGCCTCGCGGAGAAGGCGGACGCCTACCCGTCCTCCCTCTCCGGCGGCCAGCAGCAGCGCGTCGCCATCGCCCGCGCGCTGGCGATGGGGCCCGAGGTGATGCTGTTCGACGAGCCGACCTCGGCGCTCGACCCCGAGCTGGTCGGCGACGTCCTCGCGGTGATGCGGATGCTCGCCGACGAGGGCATGACGATGATGGTCGTCACCCACGAGATGACCTTCGCCCGCGAGGTCGCCGACCGGGTCGTCTTCATGGACGGCGGGGTGATCGTCGAGGACGGCACCCCCGAGCAGGTCATCGGCGCCCCACGGCACGAACGCACCCGCCACTTCCTCTCCCGGCTCCTCGACCCCGCCATGGCGGACGTGGAGAAGGAGACCTCCGACCGGACCGGCACCTCCCCGTAGCGGCTCACTACAGTGCTGCGCATGAGCGAACGCGCGGTGCTGCACGTGAAGGGGCGGGTCCTCGTCGGACCGGACGAGGACCAGGTCCGCGACGAACTGTGGGTGGTCGACGGCCGGATCTCCTACGACCGTCCCGCCGGCGCCCGCGACGTGACGGCCGTCGAGGGCTGGGTGCTGCCCGGACTGGTCGACGCCCACTGCCATGTGGGCCTCGACCGGCACGGCGCGGTGCCCGAGGACGTCGCCGAGAAGCAGGCGCTCACCGACCGGGACGCCGGGGCCCTGCTGCTGCGGGACGCGGGATCACCCTCCGACACCCGCTGGACCGACGACCGCGACGACCTCCCGAAGATCGTCCGGGCCGGCCGGCACATCGCCCGCACCCGCCGCTACATCCGGGGCTACGCCTGGGAGGTCGAACCCGAGGACCTCGTCGCGTACGTCGCCCGGGAGGCCCGGCGCGGCGACGGCTGGGTGAAGCTCGTCGGCGACTGGATCGACCGCGACCTCGGCGACCTGTCGGCCTGCTGGCCGCGCGGCGCCGTCGAGGCGGCGATCGCCGAGGCGCACCGGCTGGGCGCCCGGGTCACCGCGCACTGCTTCGCCGAGGACTCCCTGCGGGACCTGGTCGAGGCCGGCATCGACTGCGTCGAGCACGCGACGGGCCTGACCGACGAGACCATCCCGCTGTTCGCCGAACGGGGCGTGGCGATCGTCCCGACCCTCGTCAACATCGCCACCTTCCCGGCCCTCGCCGACGGCGGCGAGTCCCGGTTCCCGCGCTGGTCGGCCCATATGCGCCGGCTCCACGAGCGCCGCTACGACACCGTGCGCTCCGCCTACGACGCCGGCCTTCCCGTCTTCGTCGGTACGGACGCGGGCGGCAGCCTCCCGCACGGCCTCGCGGCGGCCGAGGTCGCCGAACTCGTCGCTGCCGGCATCCCGCCCGTCGACGCCCTCGCGGCCGGCACCTGGGCGGCCCGCGCCTGGCTCGGACGCCCCGCACTGGACGAGGGGGCCCCGGCCGACCTCGTCGTCTACGCCTCCGACCCGCGCGCGGACGTACGGGTGCTGGCGGACCCGCGCCGGGTGGTGCTGAACGGGCGGGTGGTCGCGTAGGACGGCGCGGCCCGCGGGCCGCAGCCCGGCGGACACGGCCCGCAGGTCACGGCTCGGCGGCTGGAACCGGCCCACCGTGTGACACACGGGCGGCGACTCGACGACTCCCTGCGTCGCGGACGGGCGCCCCCGCCCTCCTCGCGGCGGGCGGCGCGGCGGTCCTGCTGTCCTGCGGGGGGCGCCGGAACCGGCAGGGGGGCATGGCAGGGTGGTGCCGGTGGGGTGGGCCTGGTGTTTCCACCGGCGGGGGCCGGCCCGTACGGGCGGTTGCCCGTCCTCCCTGTGCGGTACGGGCGACGGGGACGGCGGGCCGCCTGCCGTCCCGCGGGGGCGCCGCGTGTGAGAAGCCCCGCCGCCACGTCCCCGAGGCCTGGCCTCCCCGGCACCGGGGTCTCGGTCGTCGGCACGGGGCCGGCGGGGCGTGGTGTCGCCGGCCGGCGGCGCCCGGAACGGGCGCGGGGCCAGGGCTTTGCCGGTACGAGGCTACGCGGCCCGGCTCGGGTCAGACCGTGTCCAGGGCCCGGCCCAGGGCCTTCAGGAACGCGTCCGTCGTCGCGCGGTCGCGTACCGCGACGCGCAGCCAGCGTTCGTCGAGGCCCGGGAACGTGTCCCCGCGTCGTACCGCGAAGCCCAGGGCGCGCAGGCGCTCCCGTACCGCCGCCGCGCGCGGGAGCCGCAGGAGGACGAAGGGACCCTCGGCGCCTTCCACGACCCGTACCCCGCGGCCGGCGAACTCCCCGAGCCCGGTGAGGAGACGGGAGCGGTCCGCGGCGACGCGGCGGGCCGCCTCGGCCGCCTCCGCCAGGGCCCCGGGCCCGACGCACGCCTGCGCCGCGGCCAGCGCGGGCGTGGACACCGGCCACAGGGGCTGCGCCCGCGCCAGCCGCTCGACCGTCTCCGGCCCGGCCAGCACGTACCCGATGCGCAGCCCCGCCAGGCCCCACGTCTTGGTGAGGCTGCGCAGCACCACCAGCCCCGGCACGTCCGTCCGCCCGGCCAGCGTCTCCCGCTCACCGGGCACCGCGTCCAGGAACGCCTCGTCCACGACCAGCGTCCGCCCGGGCCGGGCGAGCCGGGCGACGGCGGCGGCCGGGTGCAGGACGGACGTCGGATTCGTCGGGTTGCCGATCACCACCAGGTCCGCGGACCCGGGAACCGCCTCGGGGTCCAGCCGGAAACCGTCCTCCTCCCGCAGCAGCACCCGGTCGACCGTGTGCCCCGCCTCCCGCAGCGCCGCCTCCGGCTCCGTGAACTGCGGATGCACCACCACCGGCCGGCGCACCCTCAGCGCCCGCGCCAGCAGCACGAACGCCTCCGCCGCCCCCGCAGTCAGCAGCACCCGCTCCACCGGCAGCCCGTGCCGCGCCGCCACCGCGGCCCGCGCCGCCCGCCCGTCCGGGTAGGCGGCGAGGCCGGCCAGCGATCCGGCGATGCGCTCGCGCAGCCACGCCGGGGGAGTGTCCGCGCGGACGTTCACGGCCAGGTCGACCAGTGCGGCACCGTCGTCGCGGACCTCGGCGTCCCCGTGGTGCCGCAGGTCGTGCCCGACTGCCCTGGGGGCGGCGGAGTCAGTGCGCATGGGAGTGCGTGTGACCGTGGTCGTGGCCGTGATGGTGGTGGCCGTCGTCGTCCGGGTGGAAGTGGGGCTGCTGCGCCATCCCCACCTTGTCCTCGAAGCCCGGCAGCGCGATCCGGTACACGCAGCTGTCGCAGTTCATCCGCAGGTCGCCCTTCACCGCCTCCGCGTACCGCTCCATCACCAGGTCCAGCAGCTCCGGCTCGGGACCGATGACGTCCGCCGACCGCACCTGTGTCTCCGGGTGCGCCGCCGCCCACTCCTCCGTCTGCCGCCGTACCCGGTCCGGCAGGATGCCGGTGAACAGGAAGTACGGCAGGACCACGATCCGCCGGGCGCCGAGCCGCACGCACCGGTCCAGCCCGCCCGGCACGTCCGGCGCGGCCAGCGACACGAACGCCGTCTCCAAGGCCCCGTACCCGCGCCCCTCCCACAGCAGCCGCGCCGCCTTGAACACCTCGGCGTTGGCGTCCGGGTCCGTCGACCCGCGCCCCACCAGCAGCACGGTCACCTCGGCGGGGTCCCAGGAGGGATCCACCGCCTGGGCCAGCCGCCGCTCCAGCACGCTCAGCAGGGCGGGGTGCGGGCCCAGCGGACGGCCGTACGTGTAGGAGAGGCCGGGGTGGCGTTCCTTCTCCCGGGCCAGCGCCGCCGGAATGTCGCCCTTGGCGTGTCCGGCGGACACCAGCATCAGCGGGACCGCCGCGAACCGCCGTACGCCCCGCTCCACCAGCTCGGCGACGGCCTCGCCCAGCGGCGGCGGGGACAGCTCGATGAAGCCGCCGGCGACGGGCAGTTCGGGGTTCCGGCGCCCCAGCTCCCGTACGAAGTCCCGGAACGCCTGTGCTCCGGCGTCGTCCCGGGTGCCGTGGCCGGCGATGAGCAGCGCGGGCTGGGTGGTCACAGGTCGTTCTCCTCAGACGAAGTGGGGTGGTACAAAAGGGCGTTGAGCGCGGCTGCGGCGACCGCCGAACCGCCCTTCTCGGACACGTTGCTCACGGCGGGCAGCCCGCTTTCGCGCAACGCGGCCTTGGACTCGGACGCTCCGACGAAACCGACGGGCAGCCCGATGACGAGCGCGGGCGAGGCGTCCAGGGTCAGCAGCTCCTCGAGGGCGGTCGGCGCGCAGCCGATTACCCACAGGGCACCGGGCCCCACCTCGTCGTACGCCAGCCGCACCGCGTGCGCGGAACGCGTCAGACCGGGCCCGGACCTGGCGTCCTTGAGCCGGCACACGGTCTCGCGGCGGGTGATCCCCGCCGCGACCATCTCCACGTCCGCGACGACCGGCGCCCCGGCATGCAGCGCGGCGTGGGCCGCCGCCAGCTCCGCCTCGTCCAGCACGAGATCGGACGCGTAGTCCAGGTCGGCCGCCGAGTGGACGACCCGCTCGACGACCGCCCGGGTCAGCGGCGGGAAGTGCGAGGTGTCCAGCCGGGACCGCAGCCGCCGGAAGGACTCCTGCTCGATGGGGTGGACGACACGGTTCACCGGGACTCCTCCCGGCCCGCGGCGGAGCCGCTCGTCGATGCCGCCTGCCAGCGGTAGCCGCGCGGGGTGACCATCCGGCCCGCGACCTCGCGGGTCGCCGTGTTGCCCACGGTCACCACCGTCATCATGTCGACGGTCACCGGGTCCAGCGCGGCCAGCGTCGTCAGCCGGCTCGACTCGTCCGGCCGCGAGGCGTTCCGCACGACACCGACCGGCGTCGTCGGCCGCCGGTGCTCCGCGAGGATCGCGAGGGCCTTGGGCAGCTGCCAGTCACGGCCCCGGCTGCGCGGGTTGTAGAACGTCACGACGAGGTCGGCCTCGGCCGAGGCCCGCACCCGCCGTTCGATGACCTCCCACGGCGTGTGCAGGTCGGACAGGCTGATCGACACATGGTCGTGGCCCAGCGGCGCGCCGAGGACCGCCCCGGCCGCCAGCGCCGCCGTCACGCCGGGCACGCCGACCACGTCGATGTCGTCGGACGCCTCGGCGAGCGCCGGGGAGGCCATGGCGTACACGCCCGCGTCCCCGCTGCCGACCAGCGCGACCGCCCGCCCCCGGCGGGCCTGTTCGACGGCCGTGCGCGCCCGCTCCTCCTCCGCACCGAGCCCCGACTCCAGGACCAGGGTGCCGGGCCGCAGCAGATCGCGGATCTGGTCGACGTACTGGTCGAGACCCACCAGCACGGACGCGCCCCGCAGCTCCGCCTTCGCACGCGGGGTGAGCAGGTCCCGGGCGCCCGGCCCGAGCCCGACCACCGCGAGCCGCCCGCGCCCCGGCCGCCGCACGACGGCACAGGTCGCCATCGCGGGCCGCCCGTCCCCGCGTTCCGACTTGCGCTTGGGCACGAGGAGCTCGCCCCCGCCCGCCAGCGCGGCGGCCTCCGCCACCGACGGGGTGCCGACGGCGGCGAGCGGCGCGCCGGAGGGGTTCGGCACGCCCACGCGCGCCAACTCCTCGGCGGCGTACGTCACCAGCGGCACCGCGAGCCGCCGGGCCGCCTCCACGATGCCGGGCTCCCCGGCCTTCGTGTCCACGGTGGCCAGGCGGGCGAGCGACGCGGCCGACAACCCGGCGTCGCGCAGCGCGCCCTCGACCAGCGCGAGCACCTCCTCGGCCGGCGCGCCCCTGGAGGCGCCGACCCCGACGACGAGGGTCGGCGGCCGGAGGACGACCTCTCCTGCGCGAGGTCCGACCACACGGTCCGTGAGCCGGACCGTGTACGCCCCCTCGCCGGAGAGCGGCAGCGGCGGCAGCGGCCAGGTCACGTCGGCGCGCAGCGCCACCGCCTCGCCGTCCAGCAGCGCGCGCGACACGGCGGCCACGTCGCCCTCCACCGGCAGACCCAGGGTGTCCAGGCCGGCCAGCCCCACGGCATCGGTCGCCGTGGTCACCACCGGCTCGGCGCCCAGCACCTCGCCGACCTCGCGCGCGAGCTCGTTCGCACCGCCGCCGTGCCCGCCCACCAGCGACACCGCGAACCGGCCCGCCTCGTCGACGCACACCACGCCCGGGTCGCTCGCCTTGTCCTCCAGCAGCGGTGCCACCAGCCGCACCACCGCGCCCGTGGCCAGGAAGCACACGATCCGCTCGCACTGCGCGAACGCCGCCCGCACGGCGTCCCCGACGGGACCCTCGTACACGCGGGTACGGTCCGGCCACGCGGCGGCCAGCCGGTCCCGCGCGGCGGCTCCCGCCGCGGTGGCGGAAATGAGGCCGATCACTGGGCAACTCCTTCTCTGTCGATGCCGTCGAAACCGTTGCCGGTCTCCGCCGGGGGCCGTACGCCCCACAGCAGGAAGACGGGGTTGGTCGCCGCCAGCCGGGTCACGTCCCCGGGCAGCGGCGCGAGACGCGACGACTGCAGCAGCACCCCGCCGCAGGTGAAACCGGCCCCGGTCAGCGCCTCACGCACGGCCGGCACCCGGTCCAGCGCGGCCAGGGCGACGACGACCGTGCGCCGTGCCCGCCGCGCGCACGCGGTGACGACGACGGGCAGGTCCCGCCCGCCCCCGCCGACGAACACCGCGTCGGGATCGTCGAGATCGGACAGCACGGTCGGCGCCGCCCCGTGCACCACGCGTACGTCCACCCCGTGCGCGAGGGCGTTGGCGCGGATCCGCCCCACTCCGTCCGCGGTCTTCTCCACCGCGGTGACGGCGGCGCCCAACCGGGCGCACTCCACGGCGACGGACCCCGAACCCGCGCCGACGTCCCACACCGACTCGCCGGGGCGCGGCCCGAGTCGTGCCAGCGCCAGTGCCCGCACCTCGAACTTGGTGATCATCGAGTCCCGGTGGGCGAACGCGGTCTCCTCCAGCGCCCAGCCGCCCGGCCGGCCGGCGGCCCCGCCCGCGACGGTCCGCACCGGACCGAGGGCCCGCGGCTCGTCCAGGCACAGCACGACGCTCACCGCGTTCCCCCAGTCCCGCGCCGCCGCCCGGGCGGGTGCGACCCGCTCGATCCGCTCACGCTCCGGATCGCCCAGCGAGGAGGCGACGACCAGAACGCGGTCCGGGCAGTGCCGGGCCAGCGCGGCCCCCAGCTCCGCCGGTCCGGCGCCCGGCCCGGTCAGCACGGCGACCTTCGGATGCGCGCGGCACAGGTTCACGGCCGTACGCGGGTCCCTGCCGTGCGCGCTGACCACGACCGCGTCGTCCCAGGGCAGCCCGACCCGTGCGAAGGCGGCGGCCACCGAGGAGACACCCGGCCGCACGTCCAGCAGCTCCGGCCCGAACCGCTCGGCCAGCGCCCGCACGATCCCCAGGAACCCGGGGTCCCCGGACGCCAGCACGACGGTCCGGCGCTCCTCGGCGACGTACTTCTCCACGGTCTCCAGCGCCGGCGCCAACGGCCCGAGGACGACCTGCTCGGCCCCCTCGGGCAGCCGCACGGCGTCCAGGTGCCGCCGCCCGCCCACGACCAGCTCCGCCCCGGCGAGGACGGCCCCGTCCGGAGGCACCCCGGTTCCGGTGCCCACGACGGTGATCACGTGCTCGCGCCCTTACTGCGCAACGCCCTGCGGGCCTTCGGGTCGGCCTTGCGGTAACCGTGGAAGTGACCGGGGTGATACAGGTGCGAGCGGGTGCCGCTCGCGTCGAGCGCCGGGCCGACGAGGAACAGGGTGTGCTTCCAGAGCTTGTGCTCCTTGACCGTCTCCTCCAGCGTGCCGATCGTGCACTTCACGACCAGCTCCTCCGGCCAGGTCGCCTGGTACGCGACGACGACCGGCGTACCGGTCGGGTAGCCGCCCTCCAGCAGCTCCCGCACCAGCTGACCGCTGCGCGCCGCCGACAGGAAGACCGCCATGGTGGTGCCGTGCCGTGCGAACTCCCGGACCTCCTCACCGGGCGGCATCGGCGTCTTGCCGCCGCCCAGCCGGGTCAGCACCACGGACTGCGCCACCTCGGGAATGGTCAGCTCCCGCTGCGCGAGCGCCGCGACGGCCGAGAAGGACGACACACCGGGCACGATCTCGGTGGCGATGCCCAGCTCGGCACACCGGTCGAGCTGCTCCTGCGTGCCGCCCCAGAGCGAGGGGTCACCGGAGTGGATCCTGGCCACCCTCAGCCCCTGGGAGAGGGCCCGTTCGTACACGGCCACGACGTCCTCCAGGGACATCGTGGCCGAGTCCAGGATCTCGGCGTCCTCCCGCGCGTGGTCGAGGACCTCCGCCTGGACCAGGCTGGCGGCCCAGACCACGACATCGGCCTCGGCGATCACGCGCGCGGCGCGCAGCGTCAGCAGATCGGCGGCACCGGGGCCGGCACCGACGAAGGTCACCTTGCCGGTGGGGGCGTCGGCCATGGGGAAACGATCCTCTCCTGAGGTTTCTGAGGTTTCTGAGGTTTCTGAGGTTTTTGCGGGTCCTGCGGGTCCTGCGGGTCCTGGGACCGCGCTCACAACTTGCCGCCCCGCCCGCCGTCCCGCCGGGGCGGAGCGATGAGCGTCGACAGATAGGGCAGGGGCGCCCCGTCCAGCTCGGCGGCCGGCCGGACGAACTCCTCCGGCAGCCCGAGCGCCGCCCCCCACACGGCGTCCCCGAGCCGCCCGCTCTCCCTCAGCGCCTCGGCCACCTCGCCCGCCCGCCGCCCGAACTTGTAGGCGACGACCGTGCCGGGCCCGGCCAGCGCGTCCTTGAGCACGGCGGACCCGGCGGTCACCGGCACCAGCGTGAGCGGCTCGGTCCCCTCGGTGAGCACGGCACCGGAACGCGCCGCCAGGTCCTGCATCGCAGTGATCCCCGGCACGGTCTCGACGACCGTCCCCGGCACCGACTCCGCGACGGTCTGGGCGAGATACGTGAACGTCGAGTACACGTTGGGATCACCGATGGTCGCGAACGCGACGTGACCGCTCTCCCGCAGCAGCCCGGCCACCCGCTCACCGGCCGCGTCCCAGGCGGCCTCGCGCCGCGCCCGGTCGGTGCGCTCGTTCAGCGCGAACACCACCCGGACGACCTTCTCCCGGGGCACGTAGTGCAGCACGGTGGCCTCGGCCCGCCCCCGCTCCCCGCCGTCCTTCCCGTCGGGTGCCGCCATCACGGGCACGACGACGACGCCGGCCGCGCGCAGGGCGTTCACCCCCTTCACGGTCACCAGTTCCGGATCACCGGGGCCGACCCCGACCCCGATCAGCCTGTTCCTGCCGCTCATGACGTCCGGCACCTCTCGACGAACCGACGGGCCACACCGGGCTCGGACGCCCAGTGCGTGTGCAGATAGCTCGCGTGCACACCGCGCTGTACGAAGCCTTCGACGCGCGGCGCCGGTGTCCGCACCCCCCACGCGGGAGCGCCCCCCGCACCGGGTTCGACGACGGTGCGGTGGAACTCGTGTCCCCGCATCCGCGCCCCGGCCCCGGCCAGCACACTGTCGGACACCGCCACGGCGTCCCGGTAGCCCAGGGTGAGCCGCCCGGTCATCCGCGCGGAGGCGTCCAGCACCCCGCACATGGACAGCCCGTCCAGCTCCCGGCACAGGTACAGCAGTCCCGCACACTCGGCGGCGACCGGCGCACCCCTCTCCGCGAGGGCGCCCACGGCCTTCCTGAGCCGTTCGTTGGCGGACAGCTCGGAGGCGTACACCTCGGGAAACCCGCCACCGACCACCAACCCGCGGGCCCCGTCGGGCAGCTCCTCGTCCCGCAACGGATCGAAGACGACGACGTCGGCCCCGGCGGCGGCAAGCAACTCGGCCTGCTCGGCATAGGAGAAGGTGAACGCGGCCCCACCGGCCACGGCGACCACCGGCAGCCCGTCCGGGGGCACCTCCCTGCTCGAAGAACTCGGGGAAGCCTGAGGACGAGGCCGTTCAGGCCGGAGGCGGGGGTCCGGGGGCGCGGCCCCCGGGGCCGGGGAGGGAAGGGGCGGCGGGGACGAGGAAGTCAGAGCCGCACCCGCGTCCCACCCCGCACACGACAACGCCCCGGCCCCCCGGGCCAGGGAGACCAACACCTCCAGGTCACAGCCCTCGGCCACCTGCGCGGCCATCGCACCGACCGCGTCGACCGCCCCGGCCCGCCGCTCGGCCACCGGCACCAGTCCCAGATGCCGAGCCGGCGTCTCGACCTGGGCGGCCCGCCGCAGAACACCCAGCACGGGCACGCCGACGGGGTCGAGTGCCTCCCGCAGCAACGCCTCGTGCCGGTCCGAGGCGACCTTGTTGAGGATCACGCCCCCGATCCGCACCTCCGGATCCCAGGACACGAACCCGTGCACCAGCGCCGCCACCGACCGCGACTGCGACGACGCGTCCACGACCAGCACCACCGGCGCCCGCAGCAGCTTCGCCACCTGGGCCGTGGACGCCAGCTCCCCTTCGCCCGCGGCCCCGTCGTACAGCCCCATCACGCCCTCGACGACCGCGATGTCACACCCGCGCGCCCCGTGCAGGAACAACGGCCCGATCAGCTCGGGCCCGCACAGGTACGCGTCCAGGTTGCGCCCCACGCGCCCGGTGGCGAGCGCGTGATACCCGGGGTCGATGTAGTCCGGCCCGACCTTGTGCGGGGACACGGCGAGCCCCCGCGCGGTGAGCGCGGCCATCAACCCCGTGGCCACGGTGGTCTTGCCGCTGCCCGAGGAGGGCGCGGCGACGACCAGCCGGGGCACCGACGCCCTCACCACTCGATGCCCCTCTGCCCCTTCTGCCCCGCGTCCATCGGATGCTTGACCTTGGACATGTCGGTCACCAGGTCGGCGAGGTCCACCAGCTTCTCCGGCGCGTTGCGCCCCGTGATCACGACATGCTGGGTCCCGGGCCGCCCGCGCAGCACCTCGACGACCTCGTCGGTGTCGATCCACCCCCAGTGCATCGGGTACGCGAACTCGTCGAGCACGTACAGCCGGTACGTCTCGGCGGCCAGGTCCCGCTTGACCTGCTCCCAGCCCTCCCGGGCCTTCTCCTCGTTGTCCATCTGGGCGTCCCGCTGCACCCAGGACCAGCCCTCACCCATCTTGTGCCAGCTGACGCTGCCGCCCTCGCCGGAGGCGCCGAGCACCCGCAGCGCGTTCTCCTCGCCGACCTTCCACTTCGCCGACTTGACGAACTGGAACACCCCGATCGGCCAGCCCTGGTTCCAGGCCCGCAGCGCCAGCCCGAAGGCGGCCGTCGACTTGCCCTTCCCGATGCCCGTGTGCACGACGACCAGCGGACGATTACGCCGCTGACGGGTCGTCATCCCGTCGTCCGGCACGACACTCGGCTGTCCCTTCGGCATTACGCGGCCCTCCTCGCCCCGGTGGCCCCCTGCACGTCCCTGACCAGCCCGGCGATCGAGTCGGCCCGCAGCTCGTCCAGCGTCACCGCCGAGCCGCCCAGCTCACCCGCGAGCTGCCCGGCGAGCCCCAGCCGCACCGGCCCCGACTCGCAGTCCACGACCACGCAGGCCGTCCCCTCGGCGGCGAACAGCCGCGCCGCCCGCCCGGCGAGGGCGACCGGCTCCGGGCCACCGGTGGCCCGTCCGTCCGTCACCACGACCACCAGCGCCCGCCGCGCGGGGTCGCGCAGCCGCTCCACCCGCAGCACGTCGTGCGCCTTGAGCAGCCCGGCCGCCAGCGGCGTACGCCCACCGGTCGGCAGCGACTCCAGCCGCACCGCCGCCGCGTCCACCGACGACGTCGGCGGCAGCACGACCTCGGCCGCCGACCCCCGGAAGGTCACCAGTCCCACCTTGTCCCGCCGCTGGTAGGCGTCGAGCAGCAGCGACAGCACGGCACCCTTGACGGCGCTCATCCGCTGCCGCGCCGCCATCGAACCGGAGGCGTCCACGACGAACAGCACGAGATTGGACTCGCGCCCCTCACGCACCGCCTGCCTGAGATCGTCCCGCCGGACCACCAGCCCCGGGCCGCTGCGCCCCCGCGCCCGCTGATGCGGCGCGGCGGCCTGCACGGTGGCCGCCAGGTGCAGCCTGGTCAGCGCACCCCGGGGCCGCCGGGCCCCTGTGGTCCGCCCGCGCTCGGCCCGCGCCCGCGAGCGCCGCCCGGCGGCACCCTCACCGAGCCCGGGCACGCTCAGCACCTTCGTACGGAAGGGCTCGGCGGCACGCGCCGGGGTCTGCTCGCCCGCGCCGCCACCGGAACCCGGCTGCGGCTCGCCGTCCTCCCCGGCCTCGGGCCGCGCGGCGGTGTCACCGTCGCTCCGCGGGCCGTCGTCGGGCTCCGGCTGCCCGCCGGGGCCGCCGGGGCCGCCGTCGGGTCCCGGGTCGGGATCGTCGTCGCCCTCGCCCTCGTCCCCGCCCTCACCGGGGCCGCCGAACTCCTCCAGCGTCTCGTCGAGCTTGTCCTCGTCCAGGCCGGGCGCGTCGAAGGGCGAACGGCGCCTGCGGTGCGGCAGGGCCAGCAGCGCGGCCTGCCGCACGTCCTCGGCGAGCACATCGGTCCGCCCGGCCCAGGCCGCCAGCGCGGTCGCGGTCCGGGCCATCACGATGTCGGCCCGCATGCCGTCGACCTCGAACGCCGCACAGGTCGCCGCGATCTGCCGCAGCGCCCCGTCGCCGAGGCGCACCGACGGCAGCAGTTCCCGCGCCGCCACGATCCGGGCCCGTACGGCGGCCTCCTCGTCGGCCCAGCGGGCGGCGAAGCCGGCCGGGTCGTCGTCGTGGGCGAGCCGCCGCCGGACCACCTCCACCCGCTGGTCGGGCTCGCGCGAGGCGGAGACCTCCACGGTGAGCCCGAAACGGTCCAGCAACTGGGGCCGCAGCTCGCCCTCCTCGGGGTTCATGGTCCCGACGAGCAGGAAACGGGCCGCGTGCCGCACGGAGACACCCTCGCGCTCGACGTACGAGGCGCCCATGGCAGCGGCGTCCAACAGGAGGTCCACGAGGTGGTCGTGCAGGAGGTTGACCTCGTCGACGTAAAGGATCCCGCGATGCGCGTCGGCGAGCAGACCCGGTTCGAAAGCCTTCACGCCCTCCGAGAGCGCCCGCTCGATGTCGAGCGCCCCCACCAGCCGGTCCTCGGAGGCACCGACGGGCAGTTCGACCATCCGCGCCGGCCTCGACTCGAACGCCCCCTGCTCGTGCGGCCCGTCCGGGCACCCGGGGTCGGGGGAGCCGGGGGCGCAGGAGAAACGGCACCCGGAGACGACGTCCACCGTCGGCAACAGTGCTGAAAGGGCACGCACGGCCGTGGACTTGGCGGTTCCTTTTTCACCGCGGACCAGTACGCCACCGACCTGCGGCGACACGGCGTTGAGTAGCAGCGCGAGCCGTAGGTCGTTCTGGCCGACAACGGCGGTGAACGGATAGGGCGTGCTCACGTCGAATTCACCCCTTCGAGTGGTCTGTAGGTGTCGTGCCGATCAGTCGATCAGTGCGAGGTGGGGATGCAGGCATGCTCCCCGCCCCTGTGGGGGCGGTCCGGTCCCGCCCGTCCGGTCGTGGACGACGCCTGCCTGCTCCCCGCCCACGCGGCGACTGGACGGGGATCACTGCTCTCCCTCCAGGTCGCCCTCAAGTTCGAGGTAGGTCGCCCGGAGCCGGTCCAGGGTCTCCTGGTCCGGCTCCGCCCACAGCCCTCGGTCGGCTGCCTCCAGCAGGCGTTCGGTGATGCCCCGCAGAGCCCAGGGGTTGGACTTCCTCATGAAGTCCTGGTTCTCCGCCGAGAACACGTACTCCACCGCAAGTCGCTCGTACATCCAGTCGTCCACGACGCCTGCCGTGGCGTCGTAGCCGAAGAGGTAGTCAACGGTGGCCGCCATCTCGAAAGCACCCTTGTAGCCGTGCCTTCGCATGGCACTCATCCAGCGGGGATTGACCACTCGGGCACGGAAAACCCGGTGCGTCTCCTCGCCCAGGGTCCGGGTCCTCACCTGGTCCGGGGTCGCCGAGTCGCCGACGTACGCCTCCGGGCTCGCGCCCGTCAGGTGCCGCACCATCGCGACCATGCCGCCGTGGTACTGGAAGTAGTCGTCCGCGTCGACGAGATCGTGCTCGCGCGTGTCGACGTTCTTCGCCGCGACCGCGATCCGCTTGAACGCCGTCTCCATGTCGCCGCGCGCCGCCCGCCCGTCGAGCCCGCGCCCGTAGGCGTAACCGCCCCACACCGCGTACACCTCGGCGAGGTCCGCGTCGGAACGCCAGTTGCGGGCGTCGATCAGCGGCAGCAGGCCGGCACCGTAGGCGCCCGGCTTGGAGCCGAAGATGCGGGCGGTGGCCCGGCGCCGGTCGCCGTGCTCGGCGGTGTCCGCGTCGGCGTGCGCCTTCACGAAATTCGACTCCGCGGCCTCGTCCAGCTCGGCCACCGCCCGTACCGCGTCGTCGATCAGCCCGACCACGTGCGGGAAGGCGTCCCGGAAGAACCCGGAGATGCGGACCGTGACGTCGATGCGCGGCCGGCCCAGCTCCTCGAGGGGGACCACCTCGAAGCCGGTCACCCGGCGCGACGCGTCGTCCCACACCGGACGGCAGCCCAGCAGTGCCAGGATCTCGGCGATGTCGTCGCCCTGGGTACGCATCGCGGACGTGCCCCACACCGTCAGGCCGACCGACTTCGGGTACGCGCCGGTGTCCTGCAGATACCGCTGGACCAGCGAGTCCGCCAGCGACTGGCCGACCTCCCAGCTCAGCCGGGACGGGATCGCCTTGGGGTCGACGGAGTAGAAGTTCCGGCCGGTCGGCAGGACGTTGACCAGCCCGCGCGTCGGTGAACCGGACGGGCCCGCCGGGACGTAACCGCCGTCCAGCGCGCGCAGGATGTGCCCGATCTCGTCGGTCGTCCGGGCGAGCCGCGGCACGACCTCGGTGCAGGCGAACTCCACCACGGCCACCGCGTCCGGGAGTTCGGCGCCCAGCACCTCGCGCACCAGCGGCCCGCCCTCCTCGACCGCCCAGCCGCGTTCCTCCATGCCCTCCGCGATCCGCCGGCACAGCTGCTCCAGCAGGTCGACCGCGTCGGCGGCCGAGCGGGCCGGGCCGTCCACCCGTTCCGTCAGCTCCACCGGTACCTTCACCGGGGCGCCGGGCTCGGCCAGCAGCTCCTTCTCCACCAGCCCGAAGTGCTCGGCGAGCGAGGCCCGCAGGCCCGGCAGCGCGTTCGCCTGCCCGCCCCACACCTGGGAGGCGCGCAGCACGGCGAGCACCAGGTTGACGCGCGGCTCGCCGACCGGCCCGCCGCCGAGGACGTGCAGTCCGTCGCGGATCTGCACGTCCTTGATCTCGCACAGATAGCCGTCGATGTGCATGACGAACGAGTCGAAGTCGTCGTCGTCCGGCTGGTCGTCCACATGCAGGTCGTGGTGGAGCTCGGCGGCCTTGACCAGGGTCCAGATCTGCGCCCGTACCGCCGGAGCCTTCTCCGGGTCCAGGTCGGAGACCAGCGCGTACTCGTCGAGGAGCTGCTCCAGTTTCGCCAGGTCGCCGTAGGTGTCGGCACGCGCCATCGGCGGGACGAGGTGATCGACCACCGTCGCGTGCCCGCGCCGCTTGGCCTGGGTGCCCTCACCGGGGTCGTTGACGATGAAGGGGTAGATCAGCGGGAGGTCGCCGAGGACGGCGTCCGGAGCGCAGCCCGCGCTCAGCCCGAGGCCCTTGCCGGGCAGCCACTCCATCGTGCCGTGCTTGCCCATGTGCACGATCGCGTCGGCGCCGAAACTGTTCTCCAGCCAGCGGTAGGCGGCCAGGTAGTGGTGCGACGGAGGCATGTCGGGGTCGTGGTAGATCGCGATGGGGTTCTCGCCGAAGCCGCGCGGCGGCTGGATCATCACCACGACGTTCCCGAACCGCAGCGAGGCCAGCACGATGTCCTCGCCGTCGACGTACAGCGAGCCCGGCGGCTCGCCCCACGTCTCGGTCATCGCGTCCCGCAGCGCCGGGTCCAGCGTCCGGAACCACGCCCGGTAGTCCGCCAGCGGCACCCGCGCGGGCGCGGCCGCCAGCTGGTCCTCCGTCAGCCACTCGACGTCGTGGCCGCCCGCCGCGATGAGCCGGTGGATCAGCTCGTCGCCGCCGGAGGGGTAGTCGGTGAGCGCGTACCCGGCGTCCCGCAGCGCGTCCAGCACCCGCACCGCCGAGGCGGGGGTGTCCAGGCCGACGGCGTTGCCGACGCGCGAGTGCTTGGTCGGGTACGCGGTGAAGACCAGCGCGAGCTTCTTCTCGGCGTTCGCCTTGTGCTTCAGCGCCGCGTGCCGCACGGCGATCCCGGCGACGCGTGCGGCCCGCTCGGGGTCGGCGACGTAGACCGGGACGTCTTCGGGTCCCTGCTCCTTGAAGGAGAACGGGACCGTGACCAGGCGGCCGTCGAACTCCGGGATGGCGACCTGCATCGCCGCGTCCATGGGGGAGAGGGCGGCGTCCGACGCCTCCCAGGCGGCCCGCGACGAGGTCAGGCACAGCCCCTGCAGCACCGGCACGTCCAGGTCGGCGAGGGCACCGATGTCCCAGGCCTCCTCGTCGCCGCCCGCCGACGCCTGCGAGGCGTGCGTGCCGCCGGCCGCGAGCACCGTGGCGACCAGTGTGTCCGCCCGCCCGAGGATCTCGTACAGTCCGGCGTCGGCGCCGCGCAGCGAACCGCAGTACACCGGCAGGGCGTTGGCGCCGCACGCCTCGATCGCGTCGCACAGGGTGTCCACGAAGGCGGTGTTGCCGCTCAGTTCATGGGCCCGGTAGAAGAGCACGCCGACGGTCGGGCGGCCCTCCCGTACGGCGCGGGCGCCGTGGACGCCGTACTCCGGCATCTTCTGCGGCTGTTCGAACCCCTCGCCGGTGAGCAGGACGGTGTCCGACAGGAACCGGGCCAGCTCGGTCAGGTTGTCCGGGCCGCCCTCCACGAGGTACTTCAGCGCCTCCGCCACGACACCGGCGGGCACCGACGACTCGGCCATCAGCTCCGCGTCCGGCACGGCCTCCCCGCCGAGCAGCACCGTCGGGATCCCGGACGCCCTGAGCGCCGCGAGCCCGTCCTCCCAGGCACGCCTGCCGCCCAGCAGCCGTACGACGGCGAGGTCCGCGCCGTCCAGCAGCGCGGGCAGCCCGGCCGTCACGTCCACGCGGGTCGGGTTGCCGATCCGGTAGGACGCGCCGGTGGCGGCGCGTGCCGCCAGCAGATCGGTGTCGGCGGTCGACAACAACAACACTGTGCTCATGCGGGCGCTCCCGGTGGAATGAAAGGCAGTCCTTGTGGCGCGCCGGACTCGATGAGCCGCCACAGCGCGTCCGTGTCCGCGTGCTGTTCGATCAGGTCGCCGAGCCGGTCGAGCTGCTCCTCGCGCAGCGCGGCGAACGAGGTGTCGGGGGCCGGCACGAAACGGCGTCCCGCGGCGGCGGCCACCTCGCGCAGGAAGGCCCTGCGGAAACCGTCCGACTCCAGCGAGCCGTGCCAGTGCGTGCCCCAGGCCGCCTCGACCCGGCAGCCGTCCAGGCCGTGTCCTCGCTCGTCGGAGAGGAACACCTCACCTCCCCGTACGTCGGCGACCCCGTGATGGATCTCGTAGCCCTCCACGGGCTCCCCGAGGGCCTGCCCGACGGGCCGTGCGAGCGTCTTCTCCCGCGCGAACCGGACCCGTACGGGCAGGATGCCGAGCCCGTCGACCCGGCCGGCGCGGCTCTCCACGTCGTCCTCGATGCGCTCGCCGAGGATCTGGAAGCCGCCGCAGATCCCGAGCACGGGCCGGCCCTCGGCCGCCCGCCGTCCCAGCGCGTCGGCGAGTCCGCGCTCCCGCAGCCACTGAAGCGCCCGTACGGTGCCGCGTGTGCCCGGCACCACCACGAGGTCGGCGTCGGCCAGTTCCTCGGGCCGGTCCACGAAGCGGACCACGACGCCCGGTTCGGCGGCCAGCGCGTCCACGTCCGTGAAGTTGGACATCAGCGGCACCGCGCACACGGCGACCCGCAGCACGTCCTCGCCGACCGGCGCGGTGACCGCGGACTCCCGCACGGCGCCCCGCAGGGACACGGCCAGCCCGTCCTCCTCGTCGATGCCGAGCCCGTGGCGGAAGGGCAGCACACCGTAGGTGTGCCGCCCGGTCAGACCGTGCAGCATGTCCAGGCCCGGTTCGAGGAGCGACACGTCGCCCCGGAACTTGTTCACCAGGAACCCGGCGACCAGTTCCTGGTCCTCGGGGGACAGCAGCGCGACGGTGCCGAAGAAGGAGGCGAAGACACCGCCGCGGTCGATGTCGCCGACGACGAGGACGGGGAGCCCGGCGTTCCTGGCGATCCCCATGTTGACGATGTCGGTGCGCCGCAGATTTATCTCGGCCGGGCTGCCGGCCCCTTCACAGATCACCGCGTCATACGTGCCCCGCAACTGCGCGAGACAGTCCAGCACCGTGCCCAGGAGCTGCTGTTGCCGCCCGCCGTGGTAGCCGCGCGCGCTCAGCTCGCCGACCGCCCGGCCCAGCAGGACCACCTGGCTGCTCCGTTCCCCGCCGGGCTTGAGCAGCACCGGGTTCATCAGCGCGTGCGGCTCCACCCGGCAGGCCTGGGCCTGCATGGCCTGTGCCCGGCCGATCTCGGCGCCCTCCCGCGTCACGAACGAGTTCAGCGACATGTTCTGTGCCTTGAACGGCGCGACCTTGACGCCCTGCCGTACGAGCCACCGGCAGATCCCGGCGGTCACCACGCTCTTGCCGGCGTCCGATGTCGTACCGGCGACCAGCAAACCCCCACCGCTCATGACGTACGTCCCTTCCCACGCTTCCCACGGCGTGCCGTCCGCATCACCGACCGCGTCACCGCTCGCACCGCGGGCCGTGCGACGGCGCCGGCACCGAGCGCCAGCCAGCCGACGCGGCGCGAGAGCCGGACCGCGCGGTCGATGTCCGCCACGGTCACGGCACGGCCGCCGCCGTTGAGGACGGGCCGGTGCTCGACCCGCCCGGCGTAGGACAGCGTCCCGCCGAGCCGCACGCCGAGCGCGCCCGCGAAGGACGCCTCCACGGGCCCGGCGTTGGGACTCGGATGACGGGCGGCATCCGCGTGCCAGGCCCGCACCGCACCCCGGGGGTCCGGCCCGGCGGCCGAGGCGAGGACGGCGGTCAGTCGCGCTCCGGGCCACCCGGCGACGTCGTCGAGGCGCGCGGAGGCCCAGCCGTACCGCAGGTGGCGGGGGGACCTGTGGCCGACCATGGCGTCCAGGGTGTTGACGGCCCGGAACCCGAGCAGCCCCGGCACGCCGGCGACGGCCCCCCACACCAGGGCGCCCACCACGGCGTCGGAGGTGTTCTCGGCGACGGACTCCACGACCGCGCGGGCGATCCCGTCGGCGTCCAGCGCCTGCGGGTCCCGCCCGCACAGGTGCGGCAGCCGTGCCCGTGCCGCCGCGAGGTCCCCGGACTCCAGGGCACGCCCGACGGCGCGGGCCTCCCGGGCCAGTGACGTCCCTCCGACGACGGCCCAGGTGGCCGCGCCGGTCAGGGCGACCGAGGCGGCGGGGGAGGAGCGTACGCAGCGGGCGGCCAGGGTCCCCAGAGCGACGGCCCCGCCGACGCAGACGGCGGTGTGCAGCGCGCCCCGGCCCCGGTCGTCCCGCCACAGCATGTGTTCCACGGCAGCCGCGGCCCGTCCGAAAGCGGCGACCGGATGCCCGCGGCGGGGATCGCCGAGCAGGAGGTCGCCGAGGAGGCCGGCAGCGGCGCCGTACGCGAACGCGCGATCGGCACCCATGGGTTCAGCCGGGGAGGGATCCGGTGCGGGCGGTCGCCCCGAGCGGGGGCGGGGTGTCGCTGGTCGACCTCGACAGGCAGCCGGGCATGGTGATATGTCCTCACTCAGGGTGTCCGCGCCCTGGTTCGACGAGACCGGCGGCGAGAGTTCCTGGCTCCCGGGGTGGTTCACCCCGGTGACAGTGGCGGGACCGCGCCGGAATCGCACCGGCTTCCTCTCCTGCCGCCCGTATTGGCTCCGGCAGTTCACCACGGTCCGGAAGAACCGTCAACTTGCCGTTGACCTGCGGGGCTGAAGTGTGCTGAGGCCCACAGAGGGCTTCCGGGGGGTGAACCCCGAAAGCGGCACGGGCACGGCGAACGGGCGGTACGGAGGCGACGCGCCCCGCACCGCCCGTCGGACGGACCGTCAGGCCATGATCAGGTAGATCCCGTACGCCACCGCCGCCGCGCATGCCGCGAAGCAGGCGTAGGCGCCGGTGACCGCGAGGACCGCGGACCCGCCCTGGGCGGCGGTCCGTTCACGGCGGGACAGGCCGGTGATGCCCAGGGTGAACAGGGCCACCAGAGCCACGGTGACCACGAGGCTGACGCCGAAGACGGAACCGAGGGCGGCCCAGTCGATCTTCATGGTGCTCTTCTTCCTTCGCGTCCTGCTGCGGGGTCAGACCGTGGTCCTGGCCGGAGGGGCCGTCGGGTCGGTGGGGGCCGGGATGGTGGCCGAGAGCTCGTCGCTCACGTGGCCCGCCGGCGGGGTGGCCACCGCGGCCATGGCCGCGGTCACGACGCCGCTCTGCTCCTCGTCCGTCTCGTCGGTGCCGTTCACGTTGGTGTGGTCGATGACCTCGCGCCGGGAGATCTTCCAGATCGCCGCGCTGGATCCGACCAGGAAGACGGCGACGAGGGCGGTGCCCCAGCTGCCGAAGCCGCAGACCCACTCGGCGATCGCCGCGACCAGGGCCGCCGCCGGCAGCGTCAGACCCCAGGCGACGAACATCCGGGTGGCCGTCGACCAGCGGACGACACCGCCCTTGCGGCCCAGGCCCGCACCCATCACCGAACCGGAGACCGAGTGCGTGGTGGACAGGGAGAAACCGAGGTGGGAGGAGGCCAGGATGACGGTCGCGGCGCTCGTCTGGGCGGCGAAGCCCTGCTGCGGCTGGAGGTCGGTCAGGCCCTTGCCCATGGTGCGGATGATGCGCCAGCCGCCGAGGTAGGTGCCGAGCGCGATGGCGATGCCCGCGGAGAGGATGACCCACATCGGCGGGTCGGAGTCCGGGGCGAGGGTGCCGCCGGCGACCAGGGCCAGGGTGATGATGCCCATGGTCTTCTGGGCGTCGTTGGTGCCGTGGGCCAGGGAGACCAGGCCGGCCGAGGCGATCTGTCCGGCCCGGTAGCCCTTCTCGGAGGACTTGCTGTCGGCCGACCGGCGGCCCATGCGGTAGGTCAGCCGGGTCGCGAACATCGCGGCCAGACCGGCGACCAGCGGCGCGGCGATCGCGGGGATCAGTACCTTGGTGACCAGGACGTCGCCGTGCACCGCGCCGAAGCCCGCCGAGGCGACGGTGGCGCCGATCAGGCCGCCCATCAGGGCGTGCGAGGAACTGGACGGCAGACCGACCAGCCAGGTCAGGAGGTTCCAGAGGATCGCGCCGACCAGTGCGGCGAAGATGACCTCGGGACGGATGCCGGCCTCGTCGACGAGGCCCTTGGAGATCGTGTTGGCGACCTCCACGGAGAGGAAGGCGCCCACCAGGTTGAGTACGGCGGACATGGCCACCGCCACCTTGGGCTTGAGAGCACCGGTCGAAATGGTCGTCGCCATCGCGTTCGCGGTGTCGTGGAAACCGTTCGTGAAATCGAACGCGAGTGCGGTTACCACCACAATCGCGAGGATCAGCGAGAAGCTTTCCATTTACCCAGGCAATCGTTCGAAGTCATTGGCGCGTTGAACGTAGGCAACCTGGATGAACGGAAGATGAACTGGGATGGGCATTGGGGTGACTGTGACGAATCCGACGGCTCCATAGCCGGCCGGAGGCGGTTGCGGACGGGCAGTCGGGGGCGGGGGGACGGCCGGGGGCAGAAGGCGTGCCGTTGAAGAGATTCCGGTCACCCGGCAGGATCACGGCATGGCTGAGCGACAGGTCGACCGACGGGGCGCGGGGAAGCGGCGGGGGCGGCAGGCGAGCGACGAGGAGGCCCGCGCCTGGACCGTCCTCGTCGGGGCGGCCCGCAGGACCGTCGCGGACGGGCTCGTCGTCGGGACCTCCGGCAACGTCTCCCTGCGGGTGGGGGAGACCGTGCTGGTCACCCCCTCCGGCGTGCCCTACGACCGGCTGACGCCGGACGACGTCACCGGCGTCGACCTCGCCGGCCGGCAGGTCCTCGGCACCCTGGTCCCGACCAGCGAGCTGCCCATGCATCTCGCGGTGTACCGCACGACCGGCGCCCGCGCGGTGGTGCACACCCACGCCGTGCACGCGACGGCCGTCTCCACCCTCGTCGACGAACTCCCGCCGATCCACTACATGACCGCCGCGCTCGGCGGTCCCGTACGGGTGGCCCCGTACGCGACCTACGGCACCGACGAACTGGCCGAGAACATGCTGCGCGCCCTCGAGGACCGCACCGGCTGCCTCCTCCAGAACCACGGCACCGTCACCCACGGCACGACCCTCGACCAGGCCTACGACCGCACCGCCCAGCTCGAGTGGATGTGCAGGCTCTGGCTGACCGCCTCGTCCGTCCCCGGCCGCTCCCCGAACCTCCTGTCGGCCGACCGGCTCGCAGAGGTCACGAACCGCCTGCAGAGCTACGGCCAGTACGGCTGACCGGCTGGCGCCGGGCGGCGGTGGTGTCGCCCGGACCGGCCGGCCGCCACCGGTGGCGTCTCCCGCGGTGGGGAGTCCACCGGGTGGGGCGTCCACCGGTCGGGTGGGTGGGTTCCGGTCCTGTCGGCCGGTGGAAGTCCCGGACCGTCCACGGGTTCACGGGTTCCCGGGCAGTGAGGCCGGACCGGCCGGTGCCGGAGGGCGGTGGTGGTGTCGCCCGGAGCGGCCGGCCGCCACCGGCGACGGCTTCCGGGCGTAGTGTCCGTCGACCGCGTCGACCGCGTCGACCGCGTCGACCGCGTCGACCGCGTCGACCGCGTGACCGAGCCCTCGGCAGCTCGGCGACCCGGCGTCCGGGCACCCCGGTTGCCGCCCGGCCCGGTGTCTCGGCGCACCCGGCCGTCCGGTCCCGTGCAACCGCCGGGGTGGCCGGGCGGCCGGTCCGCCGGGACACTGAGTGGGTGCGTACTGTCAGAGCGACGGCCGCTGCCGTCACCGCCGTGATAGGGGCCTCCGCCGCCGCCGCGGTGGCGGTCGGCAGGCTTGCCAGCGACGCAGCCCTCAAAGCGCCGCCGGGCAGACCCCTGCCCACCGAGCCCCGGCTCACCGTGCACGGCATCGCCGCCGGACAGGTCACCCTCACCCGGCACCTCGCCGCGCTGCGGCCCGGCCGCTACGGCCTCGCCGGTGATAGCGCACACGCGGTCGTCGGACCCGTCCTGGACGGCGTTCCGTCCTCCGCCGACACCGTCGTACGCCGGGTCGAACGCGTCGTACGGGGCACACTCGAGCCCGGCGACCGGGTCTGGTTCACCCCGAACCTCTACGTCGGCGACCCGGGGACCGCCCTGGGCCTGGACCACACCGACGTGGACGTCCCCGGCGAACTCGGCCCTCTCCCCGCCTGGTTCGTGCCGGGCGTCCGGGACACCTGGGTGCTGGCGGTGCACGGGCTCGGCACCACCCGGGAACACACCATGAACCTCATGGAGTTCCTGCACCGGCACCACTTCCCGGTGCTCGCCCCCGCCTACCGGGGCGACCGGGGTGCGCCGCGCTCGCCCGACGGCCTCAGCCACCTCGGCGAGACCGAGTGGCGCGACCTCGACGCGGCGATCAGGTACGCGGTGGACGCCGGTGCCCGGCAGGTCGTCCTGCTCGGCTGGTCCACCGGCGCGACCATGGCGCTGCGCGCCGCCGCCCGCTCCGGGCTGCGCGACCACGTCGCCGGGCTGGTCCTCGACTCCCCGGTGCTCAGCTGGGAATCGACCCTCCGGGCCCTCGCCACCGCCCGCCGTACGCCCGGCGCGCTGCTGCCGCTGGCGGTCCGCGCAGCCCAGGGCCGCACCGGCCATCTCGGCCACCACCACGGTGGTCATCACCCGGGCACCCCGGGGCCGGAGCGCGTCGGCGTTCCCACGCTGATCGTCCACGGCCCCGGCGACACGGTGGCCCCCTGGCTGCCCTCCCGCCGTCTGGCCGCCACCCAGCCCAACACGGTCACCCTGCACCCGGTCGACAACGCTCCGCACGGCGCGATGTGGAACGCCGACCCGCACGCCTACGAAGAGGCGCTGCGCCGCTTCCTCACCCCTTTCATGTGACCGCCGCGCACCGCGCCGGCCACCCCGGCGCCGGCCCGCGGGACGGCCGTGGCCGCCGCTCCCGCGGGCCACCGCCGGGATTCCGCTCCGCGGCGTGTCCCCGGCCTCTCCCGGCCCGTTTCCCTCCTCCGACCGCCCGTGCGCCCCGGTGCGTCGGCCTTCCCCTTCGCCGCGTATGACATTCCGTTTGGGTTTTCGGACCGTCAACCGCGAGACTGCACCCGTGACGTCCCGTATCCCGCGCGACTCCAGACTTCGACTTGTCCGCCCGCGACCCCTGGCCGCCGCCCCCAGGGCGATGAACCAGCAACGCTCGCGCCGCCCCGCGCCACGCCCGCCGGAAGGCACACCGGCCCCTGCGGAGCTGGCCCGCATGGCGCGCTCCGGTCTGGCCGGTGCCGCCCGCGTCGCCCGCTGGGCCGACGCGGCCCTGGGCCCCGGCCGGGGCAGCGCCACCGCCGCCGGCCAGGCCATCCTCTCCGACGCGACCGCCGAATGGGCGGCCGACGAGTTGGGCCTGACCCCGGCTCAGGTCCGCGCCGACTGGGACACGGCCCGGCTCGCCGGCCTGGTCGAGGTGCACGGCGACACCGCCCGTCCCGGCTGGCGGCTGCGCGCCTGGAACCGCGACGACAGCGCCGTGCTGCGTGGCTGGGTCGCTCTGTTCGACGCCTGGTCGCTCGCCCACCCGGAGCCCGAGGGCCATGAGCCCGCCGCCGTGAGCGAGGTCGTCTCGGCCATGCCGCAGGTGCTCTCCTTCCTCCAGCTGTCGGCCGGCCCGGTTCCCGTCCCGCAGCTTCTCGACCTCCTGCAGCAGCGGGTCACCGAACTGCGTACGGAACGCTGCGAGGTCGACTACGGGCCCCGCTCCTCCGGCCCCGCCCACCCCGAGCCGTCGCCCGAGCCCCGGCTCGGACCGGCGGCGCCCGCCCTCGCGCCCGCCTCCGCCCCCACCGGGCCGGGTGCCGACGCCGCCGCGCTTGCCCCGCTCCTCGACTGGGCCCTGCGCGCCCTCGCCGCCGTGGGCGCTCTCACCTACGGCGAGGGACAGGCCACCCTCACCCCGCTCGGCAGCTGGGCGGTGTGGGTCAAGCTGGAGCAGATCTGCGTCGCCGCCCAGAGCCCCGCCGGAAACATCGAGCAGGGTGCCGAGGACATGCTCCGCGGCTGCGCCCAGCTGCGTCCCAACGCCGCCCGCGCCGAGTACCGCGCCTGGCTCGCCGCCCGGCCGGTGGGCAGCGCCGTCACCGAGCTGCTCGACGCCGCCCGCGGTGAGGACGCCCTGCTGCGCGGCCTCGCCTTCGAGGCGCTGCGGGTCGTCGGTGCCCCCGCCGAACCCGAGGTCCGCGCCGTCCACGACGAGCCGACCCTGCGGCCCTACGCCCTGCTGTGGCTCGCCGAGCACGACGGCGCCGACCCCGAGGAGGCCCACGAGGTCCTCACCCGGTCGGAGGCCACCTGGCTGTGGGTGGACACCGCCGCGGCGGTCGCCGACCACGGGGAGGCTCCGCTGCTGGTACGGCATCTGGAGTCCGCGGTCCAGCCCACGGTCCCCGCGCTGCTGAACGAGGTGCGTGCCGTCGGACACCCGCGCACCGTCCAGGTCCTGGTCGCCCTGGCCGCCGCGCACCCCGATCCGGCCCTGGCCAAGGCCGTCCGCCGGGCCGCCTTCCAGGTGCACACCGGAAGCTGACACCGGCACCCCGCGCGTCCCGCAGGACCGCCCGCGCGGTCCTGCGGGACGTCGGCCGTCCCGACGCTCCCCGCCCCTCGGCGCGGCCCTCGCCCGCGCAGCCCTCCCCGCTCACGCCCCCGTCTCGGGCGCGTACGTGCCGAAGCTCCAGATGGTGCCCTCGATGTCGCGGGCCATGTAGTCCCGCGAGCCGTAGTCCTGGTCCGTCGGGGGCATCAGGATCTCCGCGCCCTGCTCCACCGCCCGGCGGTGATGCGCGTCCACGTCGTCCACGACGACGTAGACCCCGACCGGGCCCGAGCCCTCCATCGCCTTGTCGAACGCGCTGCCGGTGCCCTTGGAGCCCAGCATCACCGCGCCGTTGCCCTGCACCAGTTCGGCGTGGGCCACACCGCCGCCCTCGTCCTCGTACACCGACAGTTCGGTGAACCCGAAGGCCTCGGTGAGCTGCCGGATCGCCGCCTTCGCGTCCGCGTACAGCAGGGTCGGAAAGACGCTCGGACGCCCGTCGCCCGTGCCTGCCATGGGCATCACCCCTTGTGTCCCACAACCGGACAATCACCGGAAGATCGCCAGAAATTCGACCTGCCGCCCAGTCTGGCACCCCCCCACCGACAACGCCCCGGCCCGGCGGGCCGCCCGCACCGCACATCCGCGCGCCGGAAAAGAGGTTGCGCGGCCCCGTTAGAATGGCTCCCATGGCCATTCTCCTCGCGCATTAGACGGCGGGAACGCCCTCAGCCGCCCACCGCCACCCAACGCCCTGGAGCCTGTCCGTGATCTCCGCCTCCGGCATCGAGCTGCGCGCCGGTGCCCGTGTCCTCGTCGAGAGCGCCACCTTCCGCATCGCCAAGGGCGACCGCATCGGCCTGGTCGGTCGCAACGGCGCCGGCAAGACCACCCTCACCAAGGTCCTCGCCGGCCAGGGCGTCCCCGCCGCCGGCAACGTCACCCGCTCCGGCGAGGTCGGCTACCTCCCCCAGGACCCCCGCACCGGCGACCTCGACGTGCTCGCCCGCGACCGTGTCCTGTCCGCCCGCGGCCTGGACACCCTGATCCGCAAGATGCGCGAGAACGAGCAGCGCATCGCCAACGGCCAGGGCGCCACCCGCGACAAGGCGCTGAGGCAGTACGAGCGCCAGGAGACCGAGTTCCTCACCAAGGGCGGGTACGCCGCCGAGGCCGAGGCCGCCACCATCGCCGCCGCGCTCAACCTGCCCGACCGGGTGCTCGGCCAGCCGCTGCACACGCTCTCCGGCGGTCAGCGCCGCCGTATCGAGCTGGCCCGCATCCTGTTCTCCGACGCGGACACACTGCTGCTCGACGAGCCGACCAACCACCTCGACGCCGACTCGATCGTCTGGCTGCGCGACTACCTCAAGACCTACCGCGGCGGCTTCATCGTCATCTCCCACGACGTCGACCTGGTCGAGACGGTCGTGAACAAGGTGTTCTACCTGGACGCCAACCGCTCCACGATCGACATCTACAACATGGGCTGGAAGCTCTACCAGCAGCAGCGCGAGGCCGACGAGAAGCGCCGCAAGCGCGAGCGGCAGAACGCCGAGAAGAAGGCCGCCGCCCTCAACGCCCAGGCCGACAAGATGCGCGCCAAGGCCACCAAGACCGTCGCCGCGCAGAACATGGCCCGCCGTGCGGAGCGCCTGCTGTCCGGCCTCGAAGGCGTCCGCCAGGCCGACAAGGTCGCCAAGCTGCGCTTCCCCGAGCCGTCCCCCTGCGGCAGGACCCCGCTGACCGCCGAGGGCCTGTCGAAGTCGTACGGCTCGCTCGAGATCTTCACCGATGTCGACCTGGCCATCGACAAGGGGTCCCGCGTCGTCATCCTCGGTCTCAACGGCGCCGGCAAGACCACCCTGCTGCGCCTCCTCGGCGGAGTGGAGCAGCCCGACACCGGCACGGTCGTACCCGGCCACGGGCTCAAGCTCGGCTACTACGCCCAGGAGCACGAGACCCTCGACCGGGACCGCACGGTGCTGGAGAACATGCGCTCCGCCGCGCCCGACATGGATCTCGTCGAGGTCCGCAAGGTGCTCGGTTCGTTCCTGTTCTCCGGTGACGACGTCGACAAGCCCGCCGGCGTCCTCTCCGGCGGCGAGAAGACCCGCCTGGCGCTCGCGACCCTCGTGGTCTCCTCGGCGAACGTGCTCCTCCTCGACGAGCCCACCAACAACCTCGACCCGGCCAGCCGTGAGGAGATCCTCGGCGCGCTGCGCACCTACAAGGGCGCCGTCGTCCTGGTCACGCACGACGAGGGTGCCGTCGAGGCGCTCCAGCCGGAGCGGATCATCCTGCTGCCGGACGGCATCGAGGACCTGTGGGGCGCCGACTACGCGGACCTCGTCGCCCTCGCCTGAGCGGTTCCCGGGCCGCCGGGCCCCGGTGGGGACCGGTCGTCGGCGTGATTCACCGCGTATGGATCATTCGGCCCATCGGTGATCCATCATTCGTGTGAGATCTCCTCGTACCCAGGTGTGTCCTGCACCGATGTCGTGGCCGAGTCCCTGATCGTCCGGGGCTCGGCCACGACACCGTTCTGACCTGGCACTTCACTGCGGAACCCGTCCGGTGGTGTGCGCGGCACCCCGTGGAATACGTCATTCCGTATGTGGGGATGTGCTCCTGTCGTCACCACCTTGTCGCACGGGCCTTGCCGAATGGGTGGCCATCGGGCCCCAGAGGGGTGATCATGAGGGGACCAGAGCGCACTTCCCATGAGGAGGCACGGGTGGCCGAGACTCTGAAGAAGGGCAGCCGGGTGACCGGCGCCGCGCGCGACAAGCTCGCGGCAGACCTGAAGAAGAAGTACGACGCCGGTGCGAGCATCCGGGCGTTGGCCGAGGAGACCGGCCGCTCGTATGGCTTTGTGCACCGCATGCTCAGTGAGTCGGGTGTCACGCTCCGAGGGCGTGGCGGGGCGACCCGGGGCAAGAAGGCCGCTTCGGCCTGACCCTCCGGGCGCCCGCGACCCGAGGTGGCCACCCGGTCGGCCGACCGGCCGGGCGGGTGGTTACTGTGCAGTCACTTAGCTGTGCCGCAGGGCGGGCCCGGTCCCGCCGTACGGCACGGAGGACGACCGCACCCATCGGAGGCGCTCCATGGCTTCGCCCGCCCAGGACCTTGGTCCCGTACTCGACAAGGACGGCGTACGGCTCACCGTCGACGACGCGATCGCCACGGTGACGCTGACCAACCCGGCCAAGCGCAACGCGCAGAGCCCCGCTCTGTGGCGTGCGCTGACCGAGGCGGGCCGGCTGCTGCCGGGCTCCGTGCGTGTCGTGGTGCTCCGTGGCGAGGGCAAGTCCTTCTCCGCCGGGCTCGACCGCCAGATGCTCACCCCCGAGGGAATCGAGGGCGACCCGTCGTTCGTCGAGATGGCGCGCGGCAGTGAGGCCGATCTCGACGCGACCATCGCCTCCTACCAGGAGGCGTTCACCTGGTGGCGGCGCAGCGACATCGTGTCCGTCGCGGCCGTGCAGGGGCATGCCATCGGGGCCGGTTTCCAGCTGGCCCTCGCCTGCGACCTGCGGGTCGTCGCCGACGACGTCCAGTTCGCCATGCGCGAGACCGGTCTGGGGCTGGTCCCGGACCTGACCGGCACGCATCCGCTGGTCGGGCTCGTCGGGTACGCCCGCGCGCTGGAGATCTGCGTGACCGGGCGGTTCGTCACCGCCGAGGAGGCCGTGCACACCGGACTCGCCAACATCGCCGTGCCCGGCGGCGAACTGGACGCGGCGGTACGGGACCTCGCGGCGGCACTGCTCGCCGCGCCCCGGGACGCCGTGATCGAGACGAAGGCGCTGCTGAGCGGTGCCACGGGGCGTACGTACGAGGAGCAGCGGGCCGCCGAGCGCGCGGCCCAGGGCCGCCGACTGCGGGACCTGGCCGGTCTCGGCGAATGAGCAGCCCGTGACGCTCCGACGAGCGTCAGTCGACCGCCGTGACCAGGACCGTCACCGTCGGGTGATCCTGCAGGGCGGCCGACACCGCCGAGCGGACCGCGCGGGCCACGTCCAGCGCCCGGTGGTCCGCTCCGACGGCGAGGTCCACGCGCGCGTGCCGGCCGGCCAGGGAGACGATGCCGGGCGCCTGCGGTGACGACGCCAGGTGCACCGCGCGGCCGAGCACGTCCGTCAGCCGGGAGACCCCCGGCACGGCGAGCGCGGCAGCGGCGACCCGGCCCTCGTCGGACCCACCGGCACCCGGGGCATCGGAAGGGGCACCGGTTCTGTCCTCGCGCGGAGCACCGGCCGGTCCGGTGGACGGTGCGGCTGCCGCTCCGTCAGCCGTGTCCTCCGCCCCGCCCTCCGTCGCAGGGCCCGCCGTCCCGGCCTCCGCGTCCAGCAACCCGGTCACCCGCAGGTCGACCTCCGTCACCACCAGTCCGATCCGCTCCGCCGCGGCCCGCGCCAACGCCGTCCGCAGCCGGTCCGCGGTCGCCGGCAGAGGCTGTGCCGCCGTGGCCGCGAACCGGGCCGTCACGTGCAGCGGGCCCGGCGGCAGGGCGCTGGGCGGAGGCGGCACCACCGGCTCACCGGCGTCCTGTGAAGCGGCGAGCGCGATCCGCAGACCGTCCAGGCGCACGTTCGGCTCGGCCCGCGCCACCGCGTGCCGCAGAACCTCCCCGGCGGCCCTCTCGGAGATCCACGCGCCGTCCCGCGGCCCGCCCAGCGGCAGAAGCCTGCCCAGCCCCAACCGCTGCCGCACCGCCCGAGTCCATTCGTCCGCCGTCATTCCCCCAGCCTGCCGTATCCATGGCGCGCCACGCCGTATTGGCGCATACGGTGGTTCCCGTGGACGACGATCGGAAGGGACGTACGGCGATGAGCGACACCACGGACGGCGGCTCCACGCGGGCCGCGGACCTCGAGAAGACCGGGCCGGACACCTCCGCGCGCAAAGGCCCCGGTGCCCGGCGCGGCGGAGGCGACGCCGCCACCCGGGGCCGTACCACGATCGCCGACGGTGTCGTGGAGAAGATCGCGGGCCTCGCCGCGCGGGACGTGTTCGGCGTGCACGCCATGGGCAGCGGCCTGTCCCGGACCTTCGGAGCCGTGCGCGACCGGGTGCCGGGCGGATCGAAGTCGGTGACCCGCGGAGTGAAGGTTGAGGTCGGCGAGGTGCAGACCGCGCTCGACCTGGAGATCATCGTCGACTACGGCGTCTCCATCGTCGACGTCGCCAAAGCCGTACGGGAGAACGTCGTCGCGGCGGTCGAGCGGATGACGGGCCTCGAGGTGGTCGAGGTCAACATCGCGGTGAGCGACGTGAAGCTGCCGGACGAGGAGGACGAGGAGTCGGAAAGCCGCCTCCAGTGAGGAACCGCGCGGCGAATGGGTGTCCCCGGCCGCGAGGACGGCGAACCGCCGAGGAGTTCGAGGAGTTCGAGGAGCTGAGGAGCGCACCATGAGCATGGCCGTGGCCGGCATGATCGCCGGCATGGCACTGGGCTTCGCCGGATACTTCGGCGGATTCGGTGCATTCTTGCTGGTGGCGGCCCTGGGCGCCATCGGTTTCGTTGTCGGGCGGTTCCTCGAGGGGGACCTGGAGTTCGGCGACTTCCTCCGTCCCCGTGACCATCGGCGGCGGTGACCCCCGTGGGACCGGTGCGCACGGGGGAGGCCGAAGCCGGGGACGCCCCGGCCGTCGTGGAGCCGCGTGAGCGCGGTGCGACCAGGATCGCCGACCGGGTGGTCGCGAAGATCGCCTCCCAGGCGGCCCGCGAGGCGGTCGGACCGCTGCCCCCGGACGCCGAGGCACCGTACGCCACGGTCGTCGTCCACCACGACGACACCGCGCGGGTCCGCGTCCATGTCGAACTCGGCTATCCCGGTGACATCGGCGGCCGGTGCGGAGAGGTGCGCCGACAGGTGACCGCACGGGTGTCCACGCTGGCGGGCATGCAGGTACCGGAAGTCGTCGTCCAGGTGGAGCGGCTGCATGTGGCGACGGCCCTCGACACGGCCCTGGGGAGGACCCGATGAGCGGACCCGGTCCCGCCGAGGGGGCCACGGGCACCGTCCTGGAGAAGCCACCGCCGCCCGAGCCGGACGACGCGGCGGGCGCGGGCCCCCGTCGCTTCTGGTCGGCCCGCAGGATCCCCGCCGGCCTGCTCGCGCTGCTGCTCCTGGTGATCGTCGCCGCGTTCCTGTACGACATCGCCGCGGTGCGCGCCGACCGGCCCGCGATGAGCTGGCGCCGGGAACTCGCCGACCAACTGGCCGGACGGCCCCTGGACGACTTCTGGGTACTGCTGGGCGCCGGAGTCGCCGCCCTCCTGGGGCTCTGGCTGCTCCTGCTGGCCCTCACCCCCGGGCTGCGGTCCCTGCTCCCGATGCGCTGCCCCCGCCCCGACGTCCGCGCCGGCCTCGACCGGGACGCGGCGGTGACGGTCCTGCGGGACCGGGCCGTGGAGGTCCCCGGGGTGCGGTCGGTACGCGTGCGGGTGACCCGCAGGCGGGCCGACGTCCGCGCGGTGTCGCACTTCCGTGAACTGGACGAGGTACGGGCCGACCTGCGCGCGGTGCTCGCCGACGCGGTCAGGGGCATGGCGCTGTCCCGGCCGCCCGTGTTGGCGGTACGGGTACGGCGTCCCGGCCGGAAGGGGTGAGGGCGGTGCTCAGGATCGTCAACCGTGTCCTGCTCGGGATCGTGGGGCTGCTCCTGGTGGCCCTCGGCGGGGCCGTGCTGGCCGTCGGGCTGGGAGCACCGGCGCCGTCGTGGTGGCTGCACGACGGACGGCACGACGTGCTGCTGGACGAGGCCGAGCAGACCCGGTGGCGGGACACGGGCTGGTGGTGGCCGGTCGTGATCGCCGCGCTCGCGGTCCTCGTCCTGCTCCTGCTGTGGTGGCTGGTCGCGGTGGTGCGCCGACGACGGCTCGCCGAGGTGTTCGTCGCCACCGGCGACGGCGACGAAGCGGTGCTGCGCGGCCGGGCGCTGGAGACCGTACTGGCCCATGAGGCGGGCCGGCTGGACGGGGTCGGACAGGCCCACGTACGGCTGACCCGCCGCCGCGGCCTCCCGCGGACCCGCGTCCGCCTGCTCCTGGAACCCCATGCCGACCCCGGCACCGTGCTGGACGGGTTCACCACCGGAGCCCTGACCCACGCCCGCGAGTCGACGGGCCTTGGCACCCTCCCGGCCGAGGTCCGCCTCCGGTCCGTCAAACACCGCCCGGAACGGGTCAGCTGAGCGCTCCGGCGGATTCCGTGGTGCCTCGTGCGGGTGAGGGATGCCCGGGTACGCCGCGTGCACCCGGTCGGAGTGCCGCAGGCGGGGTGGGCCGGTCGATGGCGTTCGCCGGACCTCACTGACGTCCGCCGCAGCCCACGGACGGCTTCGCCCTCCCCCGATGTTGGCTCAAAAGTCACTTTTCCTTAGTCGTTGACTATGGACATCACTATGCATACGCTCCTTCATGTTCAGGGTTGTCCCTATGCAATGAGGTGGGTGCATGGTCAAGGTTGCGGTTGTCGGAAGCTATGGAGCCGGGCTGACCATGCGGTTGCCCAGGTCGCCCGCCGCAGGCGAGACCGTCTCGGGCGGGGTGTTTTCCCCCGGCCCCGGGGGAAAGGGAAGCAACCAGGCCATCGGTGCCGCCCGACTCGGCGCAGAGGTCTCCCTGGTGACCGCCGTCGGCGATGACGACTTCGGGCGGGCCGCTCGCGCACTGTGGCAGGAGGAAGGTGTCGCGGCGGACCGTGTCCTGACGGCCGAAGCCCCGACGATGGTCGGATTCATCCTGGTCGAGCCGTCCGGGGAGAACCGCATCAGCATCGCCCCCGGTGCCCTGGACGAACTGGACGCGGCCGCCGTGGAGTCCTTCCGCGCCGAGATCGCCGCCGCCGACATCCTCGTGGTCTCCATGGAGATCCCCGAGGCGGCCGTGGCCGCGGCACTGCGCGCGGGCCGCGACGCGGGAACCCCGACTCTGCTCAACCCGGCACCCGCCCGCCGGCTGCCCGACGACCTCTGGCCGCTGATCGACGTGATCACCCCCAACCAGACCGAGGCTCCCGTGCTCCTCGGACTCCAGGAGGGGCACGGGCAGGACGACGAGGAACTGGCGCGCCGTCTGTGCGCGCTCACCGGCGGTGCCGCGGTCCTGACCCGGGGAGACCAGGGAGCACTCGTCGTACAGGCGGGCGTCACGACACGGATTCCGCCGCACCCGGCCAGGACCGTCGTCGACACCACCGGCGCGGGCGACTCCTTCACCGCCGCACTCGCCGTCACCCTCGCCGAGGGGCGCTCCCTCACCGAGGCGGCGCGCCTCGCCGGGGTCGCCGGCGCCCACGCCGTGACCATCGCCGGGGTCGTTCCCGCACTGCCGACCCGAGACCAGCTGAATGCCCTGATTGGAACCGACCGATGACCACGACCACCGCGTCCGCGCAGCGGGAGTTCGCACTTCCCCTGCGCAGAATGCTGCACGCCCGTGAAGCCGGTGTCTTCGCCGCCCTCGTCCTGCTCTTCGTGCTGGGCAGCGTCCTCTCGCCGAGCTTCGCCCAGTCCGACAACCTGCTCTCGGTGGGTCAACAGGTCTCCCAGATGGGCATCATGGCCATCGGCGTGACCTTCGTGATCCTCAACGGAGAGATCGACCTGTCCGTCGGTTCCACCTACGCCCTGTCGGCGATCTCGACCGGCATCCTGATCTCGGACGGGTGGAGCTGGGTCTGGGCGGCACTCGTCGGTCTCGCTGTCGGCGCGGTGGCGGGACTGCTCAACGGCCTGGCGGTGGTCGTGCTCGGCGTGCCGTCGTTCATCGTCACCCTCGGCACGCTCAGCGTGTTCCGCGGTGTCGCGCTGCTCATCTCCGACGGCGCCCCGATCTCCCTCAGCTCCTCGCAGACGGGTGTCGCGGACTTCAACCTGCTGGGCCAGGGACTCCTGTTCGGCGTCATCCCGATGCAGTTCGTGTTCTTCGCCGTCATCGCCGTGGCCGGCGCGGTACTGCTGTCCCGTTCCCGCTTCGGCTTCAACACCTACGCCGTCGGCGGAAACCAGGAGGCCGCCCGGCTCGTCGGCGTCGACGTCAAGCGGGTGAAGCTGACCGCGTTCGTCCTCTCCGGATTCACCGCCGCACTCGCGGGAGTCCTCGGCCTGTCCTTCCTGTCCTACGTCCAGGGCGTCACCGGGCAGGGCATGGAACTCACCGTGATCTCCGCGGTCATCATCGGCGGCGCGGCGTTGTTCGGCGGCTCCGGCACCATCTGGGGCACCGTCATCGGTGTCGCCTTCATCGGCCTGCTGCAGAACATCCTCAACGTCAAGGGGATCTCCTCCTTCTGGCAGACCGTCGTGACCGGACTGGTCATCGTCGCCGCAGTCGCCGCCGACACCTGGCAACGCCGGCGCAAGTCCCGCGCCTGACCGCCGCCTTCCTGTCCCGTCCAGACGCTCCCGCCCGCACACACCCGACCGGCCGCACGGCCGTGGCCGCCACGGAGCGCCCCGGCGGATCGCCGTCCCCACCGACACCCTGCGACAAAGGAGTCCCCCGTGTCCTCTCGTCCAACCCTCAGAAGCCTCGTCGCCGTTGCCACCGCCACCACCGTTCTCGGTCTCACCGCCTGCGGCGCCGTCACCTCCACCGGCAGCGCGGCTTCCGACGGTGAGTTCAAGCTCGCCGCCCACGTTCAGCAGCGGATCGACGACGGCAAGCCGCTGCGGATCAAGCTCAGTTACCACGACCCGTCCCTGGCCTTCGCCACGCCCATCGGCACGGGCATGAAGAAGGCGGGCGGGGAATTCGGTGTCGAGGCGAGCCTGATCGGGCCCACCGGCGGCGACGCGGCCAAGCAGGTCTCCGAGATCCAGACACTGCTGCAGCAGAAGGCCGTCGACGGCCTCGCCGTCTCCTCCGCGTCCAGCGATGCGCTCAAGCCCGTCATAGCCCAGGCCCACAAGGCCGGTGTCCCCGTCGTCTCCTTCAACACCGACAACCCGGACTCGGAACAGATGGGCTTCGTCGGCCAGGACCTCAAGGGTTCGGGCAAGGCTCAGGCCGAGCGGCTCCGTGAGGACCTCGGCGCGGACGCCAAGGGCAAGGTCGTCGTCTTCTCGGTGGACACCGGGGCCGGCTGGTCCCACGACCGGTTCAGCGGATTCAAGCAGGGACTGTCCGGGAGCGGCCTGGAAGTCGTCGGCCCGGTCAACGTCGGAAACGAGCCCAGTGCCGCGTACAACACCGTCGAGTCCACGATGTCCGGACAGTCCGGCGTCGTCGCCGTCGCGGGCCTCGACTGCTGTTCCACGACCGCCGCCGCCAAGTGGGTGGCGGGTGCGAAGAAGAAGGACACCATCACGGTCGGCGGTTTCGACCTGCTGCCGCAGACCGCTGAGTACCTCCGAAGCGGCGTGGTCGACTTCACGATCAGCCAGAACCCGACCGAGCAGGGCTACCAGGCCGTCAAGGTGCTCCACGACTTCCTGGACGAGGGCACGGAGATCACCGGTGTGAACACCGGGGCCCAGTTCGTCACCCGGGACAACCTCGGCGAAGCGACGGTGGAGAAGTGACCGCCGCGCCCGAGGCCCCCACGGCCGTCGAGGTGCGCGGACTGTCCCGCAGCTTCGGCCCGGTGCGCGCCCTGTCCGACGTCTCCTTCGACGTCCCCGCCGGCGAGGTGACGGCGCTGCTCGGCGAGAACGGCGCGGGGAAGTCCACCCTGCTCAAGATCCTTGCCGGTCTCCAGCCGCCCAGCGGGGGCACCGTCACCGTCTTCGGAGAGCGGGTGACCTCCTTCGACCCCAGCACCATGCTCGACCGGCACGGCGTCGCGATCGTCCCCCAGGAGCTCTCACTGCTTCCCGACCGCAGCGTCGCGGAGAACGTTCTGAGCGGTATGGAACCGGGACACCGGTGGTTCCCCTCCCGCAGCCGGATGACGGACCGCACCGCCGAGGTTCTGGCCCGCTTGGACCTGGCCGTGGACCCCGCCACGCCCGTCGGGTCGCTGGACCTGGCAACCCAGCAGCTCGTCGTCGTGGCCCGGTCCGTCGCCCGGGGCTGCCGGGTCCTGATCCTGGACGAGCCGACCGCGATGCTCACTCCGGCCGAGGCCGAGCGACTGTTCACCCTGATGGCCGGCCTCAAGGAGGACGGCACCACCCTGTTGTACGTCTCCCACCGGATGCCGGAGGTCTTCCGGCTGGCCGATCGCATCGAAGTGCTGCGCGACGGTTCCCACGTCGCCTCCTGGCGGAACTCCGAGACAACCCCCGAACAGGCGGTCGCCGCCATGGTCGGCCGCCGCCTCGGCCACTTCGAGCGGCGCCCCGACCACCACCCCGACCCCGCCGTCACGCCCGCCCTGCGCGTGGACGGGCTGACCGGCCGCCGGCACCGGGACGTGTCCCTGGAGATACGGCCCGGAGAGATCCTCGGTGTGGCCGGCCTGCCGGACTCCGGGCGGGTGGAGCTGCTGCACAACATCTTCGGCGGCGACCGCGGCACCGGTGGCTCGGTGGAACTCCTGGGCGAGCCCTACCGGCGACGCAACCCGATCGCCAGCGTCGGCCGCCGTCTGGCGTTCGTCCCCGGGGAGCGCCGCGCCCAGGGCCTGCTGACGACCATGAGCGTCGGCGACAACGTCGGCGCGCTGACCACGGAGCGGCTGAGCAGGTTCGGACTGCTCCACCGTCGGGCCCTCAACCGGCAGGCCACCGAACAGGCGCAGCTCATGCGGGTCAAGACCGCCACCATGGATCAGTCCATCACCAGCCTGTCCGGCGGCAACCAGCAGAAGGTGGTCCTCGGTCGCTGGCTGGCGATCGACCCGGCCGTGCTGATCCTCGACGAACCCACCCGCGGAGTGGACGTCGGAGCGAAGGCGGAGATCTACGAGCAGCTCTTCGCGCTCGCGGAGAAGGGCCTCGCGATTCTCTGCTCCTCCTCGGACCTGCCCGAACTGCTCACCCTGACCGACCGGATCGTGGTGATGAGCGAGGGCCGCGTCGCCGGCATCGTGCCGTCGGCCGAGGCGACCGAGGAATCGGTCATGACCCTGGCGACCGGAGCGGCGCCGGCCGCCTGAGTCCCGTCCTCCCCACCCTGGAAAGGAACGACCATGAAACGACACGGCATCCTCAACGCCGAACTGAGCGGGGCCCTGGCCACCCTCGGCCACACCGACCTGCTGCTGGTCGTCGACGCGGGCTTCCCCGTCCCCCGGGACGCCCACCGCATCGACCTGGCGGTCGCGGAGAACCTTCCGGACCTGCGGACCGTGCTCGGACTGATCGCCGACGAGCTGGTCGTCGAGGGGGTGGTGCGGGCCGAGGACGTCCCCACCCGGCACCCCCGGCTCGACGCATGGCTGCGCGAGAGGTTCTCCGGCGCCGAGTTCACCACCCGTCCGCACACCGAGGTCCTCGGCGAACTGGCGCGTCGGGCCAAGGTCGTCGTCCGCACCGGCGCTTTCGAACCCTGGGGCAACATCGGCCTGTTCTGTGGCGTCGACGCCCCCCGCTGGTTCGACAAGGAGGACGTGGAGGCCCCTCCGGAGTACGCCTCCAGGCTCTGATCCCCAGGATCCGACGTCGTGGGCGCAGGACCGTTCCGCAGCCCGCACCACCCCCACCCTCAGGAGAGAATCCGTGTCCGAGACAGTGACGACCCCCTCCGCCGAGCTGACGCTCGGCCCGGCCGAGCTGGCCCCCTACATCCAGCACACCCGTATCGAGTCCGATGCCACCCGCGACGACATGGTGGCCCACGCGCAGGAGACCGTCACCTACGGCTTCAACGCCGCGATGGTCCCTGCCTCCTGGCTCCCCGTCGTGGTCGCCGAACTGCGCGGCACCGGCATCGGCGTCGCCTCCGCCCTGGACTTCCCCACGGTGGGCGTCATGACCAGCGCGGGCAAGGCGGCCGAAGCGGCCGAGATAGCCCGGCTCGGCGCCACCCAGCTCGACATCGGCGTGCAGGTCGGCTGGCTCAGGAGCGGCAAGTACGATGAGTTCCGGGAGGACATCGCGGGCGTGGTCCGTGCTTTCGGCGGCCCCGTCAAGGTCATGCTGGAACTGCCGTTGCTCAGCGCGGAGGAGAAGGAGGCCGCCGTCGAACTGGCCATGGAGGCCGGCGCGGCCTACCTCAAGAACGCCAGCAGCGGGCAGATCGAGACGGCAGGCCCGGAAAGCGTCCGCTACCTTGTCGACCGGGCCCGTGACGGCGTCCGGGTGAAGGCGTCGGGTTCCATCAAGTCCTACCGTCAGTCCCTGGAACTTCTGCGTGCCGGAGCCTCGTTGCTCGGTACGAGTGCCGGGAAGGCGATCGTCACCGGCACCGGCGACGGTTCCACCGTCAGCTACTGACCAGCCGCCGACCGGCTGTGACCGACCAGCCGCCGTGCCCCGGCCTCCCTCGGCCGGGGCACGGCGTATCCACCGTGGAGAGGAGACGTGTGACCGTGACGGCCGACGAAGGGGGTCTTCCGGGCATCCGGCGCAACGTCCCCACCGCGATCCATGTGCAGATCTCGGAACACATCCGACTGCGCATCGCGAGCGGTCAGTGGCCGGCGCACTACCGGCTCAAGAGCGAGCCAGAACTGGCCCAGGAGTTCGGGGTCAGCCGCGGCACGGTGCACCGTGCCCTGACGACCCTCATCGAGGAGGGGCTGCTGAGGCAGGTCCGCGGACGCGGTACGTTCGTGACGTCCACCGTCATCGAACCGTCGATCGCACAGAAACTGAGCACCCTCTCGGAGGACTTCGCCAGCCAGGGTGTCGTCGCCACCACCGAAGTGCGGGAGTGTTCCCTCGTCACGCCGCCGCGGCCCGTCGCCGCCCTGCTCGACCTGACCTCCCCCGACGCCCAGGTGCTGCGGCTGGTGCGGGTGCGTACCATCCCTGAGGGGCCGGTCGCGCTCCTGTTCAACTTCGTGCGGGCCGACCTCGCGCCCGGCATCGAGCGGGCGGACTTCACGTCCTCGAGCCTCTTCGGTGAACTGGAGGGCACGTTCGGTCTGCGGATCGCCACCGCCCGTCGCACGTTCAGCGCGGAGGCGGCCACCGAGGAGACCGCTCGTGCCCTGGCCGTGGAACAGGGCAGTCCGGTGCAGTACCTCCAGCAGGCCACCTATCTGGACGACGGGCGGCCCGTGGAGTATTCCGATGTGTGGATCCACAGCGGCCGGCTGCGCGTGACCTCGCTCCTGCTGCGCCGCTGACCCGCGCGTTCCACGCGTCCTCACTTTCCCCGGAACGGTCCTGGCCGAAACCGTGCGGTCCTGGCTAGAACCCGTGCCGTACCCCGCCGTCCACCGGGACCATGACGCCCGTGACGTAGGAGGCGGCCGGGGAGAGGAGGAAGGCCGCGGTGCGGCCGAATTCCGCCGGGGTGCCGTAGCGGCGCAGCGGGATGCGGGACCGGGCCGCCTGGCGGGTGGCCTCCGGGTCGGCGGAGAGGGAGTCGAGCTCACGGACGCGGTCCGTGTCGATGCGCCCCGGAAGCACGCCCACGACACGGATGCCGCGCGGGCCCAGCTCGTCCGCGAGGGACTTGGCGAAGCCGGCCAGCCCCGGGCGCAGCCCGTTGGAGATGGTCAGGCCGGCCAGCGGCTCGTGCACCGAGCCGGACAGCACGAAGCCGATGACACCGCCCTCGCCCAGCTCCGCCGCGGCGGCCCGGGCCAGCCGCACCGCGCCCAGGAACACCGACTCGAACGCCGACCGCCACTGTTCGTCGGTGGTGTCGGCGACGAACCCGGGCGGAGGGCCGCCCACGCTGACGAGGATGCCGTCGAAACGGTGGAAGCGTTCACGCGCGGTGCCGATCAGCCGTGCCGCCGCCTCGGGGTCGGCGTTGTCGACCGCCACGCCGACCGCGTCCGGTCCCAGATCGGCGGCCGCCTCGGCGACGTTCTCCTCCCTCCGTCCCGTGACGACCACCTTCGCGCCGTCGGCGACCAGCTCGCGCGCGGTGGCCCTGCCCAGCCCGCGGGTCGCTCCGGTGACGACGTACACCCGGTCCTTCAGTCCAAGATCCATGGCGTCTATTCTGCCTTCCGGTCACCGAACAGTGTGAGAGCGGTGTTCACCAGGCCGATGTGACTGAACGCCTGCGGGAAGTTGCCCAGCAGCCTCCCGCCCGCCGGGTCGTACTCCTCCGCCAGCAGCCCCACGTCGTTGGCCAGCCCCATCAGCCGTTCGAACAGCTCGTGCGCCTCCTCGGTCCGGCCCGTCATGTGCAGGGCGTCCGCGAGCCAGAACGAGCACACCAGGAAGGTGCCCTCCACGCCGGGCAGACCGTCGACCCCGGCGCCGTCCGCGGTGTAGCGGCGGACGAACCCGTCCGGTCCCAGCTCCGCGCGGATCGCGTCGATGGTGCCGACCACCCGCGGATCGTCGGGCGGCAGAAAGCCCGTACGCGGGATCAGCAGCAGCGAGGCGTCGAGTTCCCGCGAGCCGTAGTACTGCGTGAAGGTGTTCCGCGCCGGGTCGTACCCCTTCTCGCACACCTCACGGTGCACCTCGTCGCGCAGCGCGCGCCAGCTGTCGAGATCGCCCTCGAGACCGGGATCCTCCTCCAGGGCGCGCACGGAACGGTCGGCGGCCACCCACACCATCACCTTGGAGTGCACGAAGTGCCGCCGGCCGCCGCGCACCTCCCACAGCCCCTCGTCGGGCAGCCGCCACGCCGAGCGCAGGAAGTCCAGCAGCACCGTCTGCAGCGCCCACACGTCCGGCCTCGGGGACAGGCCCGAACGCCGGGCCAGCGCCAGCGTGTCCACGACCTCCCCGTACACGTCCAGCTGGAGCTGGCCGACGGCGTCGTTGCCGATCCGGACCGGGGTGGAACCGCCGAAGCCGGACAGCCACGGCAGTTCGTACTCGGGCAGCCGGCGCTCACCCGCCACCCCGTACATGATCTGAAGGTCTCCCGGATCGCCGGCCACCGCGCGCAGCAGCCAGTTGCGCCAGGCCTCCGCCTCCTCCTGGTAGCCGGCCGCCAGCAGCGCGCTCAGGGTCATCGTGGAGTCGCGCAGCCAGCAGTAGCGGTAGTCCCAGTTGCGCACTCCGCCCAGCTCCTCCGGCAGGGAGGTGGTGGGCGCGGCGACGATCCCGCCGGTGGGCGAGTAGGTGAGGGCCTTGAGCGTGATCAGGGACCGTACGACCTCGTCCCGGTGCGGGCCGTCGTACCGGCAGTGGGACGCCCACGCGCGCCAGTCCTCGATGCTGTGCCGCAGTGAGGCGTACGGGTCGACCAGCGGCGGGCGCGGCTCGTGCGAGGGGTGCCAGGTGAGGACGAAGGCGACCTGCTCGCCCGGCGCGACCGTGAACTCGCAGTACGTGGTGCGGTCCTCGCCCCAGCTGCGCACCTCGGGCTCCATGCGCAGCCACACCGAGTCCGGCCCGGCGACCGCCACCCGGTGGCCGTCCGTCCTGCGTATCCAGGGCACCACCGAGCCGTAGTCGAAGCGCAGCCGGAGCGTGCTGCGGACGGTCACCTCACCGCGTACGCCCTCCACGATGCGCACCAGGTCGGGTGCGCGGTCGCGCTGCGGCATCAGGTCCGTGACGCGCACCAGACCCTCGTCGGTCTCCCACTCGGTGTCCAGGACGAGGGTGTCCGGGCGGTAGGCGCGACGGGTGCAGCGCTCGGCGCCGACGGGAGCGATGCGCCAGTGACCGTTGTTCTCGTCGCCGAGCAGCCGGGCGAAGCAGGCACCGGAGTCGAAGCGGGGCAGGCAGAGCCAGTCGACGGAGCCGTCCGCGCCCACCAGGGCAGCGGTCTGTTCGTCGCCGATGAGCGCGTAGTCCTCGATAGCGTGCACGAGGTGCGGATGCCCGGCCGCCGGGTGCGGCAATCAGGGGTGGAGCCGGGTGAGTGACGGGCTACACCGCCGCGGGTTCCGTGTCCTGCGTGTCCTCGGCGTCCGCCGCGGCGCCTGCCTCCTGCTCCGCCTTCTCCGCCCGCTCGCGCGCCTCGCGGCGGACCAGGACCACCCAGCCGACGGGGACGCCCGCGGCGAACAGCCACCACTGCCAGGCGTACGCCAGGTGCGGGCCGATCGCGTCGTGCTCGGGGGAGGGGACCGGCTCCGGGGTGTCACCGCTCGGCCCGGGACCGGTCAGGTCCACGTAGCCGCCGAGGACCTCCTCGCCGAGCCGGTCGGCCTCCAGCTCACTGTTGATCAGCATGATCTGCCGGTCCGGCAGGCCCTCGAGGTTCTTGATGCCGCTGTCCTCGGTCGTCTGGTCCTGCATCAGCCGCCCGGTGATGGTGAGCTCGCCCCCGGGCGGTGCGGGAACCTTCGGGAACGCGGTCTGGCTCGGACCGTCCGCGGGGATCCAGCCCCGGTTGACCAGCAGGATCTTGCCGTCGTCGAGGACGAAGGGGGTCAGGACGTGGTAGCCGACCTCCTCGTCCGCGTTGGTGCGGCGGCGCACGACGACCTCGTCGGCGGTGTCGAAGCTGCCCCTCGCCGTCACGCTGCGGTACAGGTCGTCGTCGCCGACCTCCGCTCCGGGCGCGGTCAGGGACTCGGCGGGCACCGGCTTCGCGGCCAGGGAGTCGGCGATCACCCGGTTCAGGGCCACCCGGCGCTCGTGACGGTGCAACTGCCAGAAGCCCAGCTCGACCATCGTCGGGATCAGCACGAGTGCCAGGAGAGTGAGGATCACCCACTGGCGGGACAACAGGAAGCGGTACACCCCACGACCGTACAACCAGGGCCGTGGGGTGCATTCAGGCGGGTACGTCCTCACATCCGGTCCACGATCCCCGCCCTTCCCTCCCCGCGGGCGCAGTGGGCACCGCAGTACCAGTGGCCCTCGGCCTCCCCTCCCTGGCCGATGAGCCGCACCCGGCAGTGCTCGCGGATCGGGGCCGCCTGCGGTGGATCACAAGGAGAAGCGGTCGAGGACGTGCACTCTCCTTTGTGACGCAGCTGACACCTCGGAGGGGGCGGGTGGGCAGCGGGTGCCACGAGAGCAGTGAGTGGCCCGAGTGCCGTCTGCCACGAGCGCCGGTGCCGGGAGAGGGGGATTGGTGATCCGTGGCTACCTGTGTGCCCGGGCAGGTAGAAACGAGGCACGCCGAGGAGGGAAAAGCATGGTGATCGACCGAGCCGGTCTGGCCGAGTTCCTCCGGCGTCGTCGGGAGTCGCTGCAACCCGAGGACGCCGGCCTCCCGCGAGGGGGTTCCTCCCTCGCGGAGCACACGCCAGAAGGCCTTCGGTGACGGCGCCTGCGGAAAGCGGCAGGCCATCCCCACCACGGCGACGGCGTCGCCCATGTCACGCATGGTCACACTCCTGTTGCATACACGACGACTTCGTCGGCTTCGGGGAATCATTCGGATGCGCAGCGACAGATGTTCCCTGACACGGACTCACGGATGTCCTCGTCGGAACCGGCGTGGCCTTCCTCTGCCGGCGGCACGGCCGACGTGATCCGGCCGGCGACGCAAAAGCCGCACGGGAACCCCGGGTGCTCGATGAACGCCTTCTACACGGAGTGCAGTTCGTCGCTGCGGGCCGGTCTCTCGATCGTGGTGATCTCCCGACCGCCGGCGGCCGCCGCTGCCGGCGTCGGACAGGACACCACCCGGCGGCCGCCGGCGTGGACGGTGCACGTACCGCACCGGCCGCGGGCACAGCCCTTCTTCGTCTCTGTCGGATGCGGACGCTCACGGAGGGCATCAAGCAAGGTCACCCGCGGATCCAGCCACGCAGCGGGTACGGCCGCGGCCTCGTCGCCAGGCGTCGCCACCGGGGCTGCCATGGCTGAAGTCCCAGCCGTCACACCACTCGTCCTGCCGAGGAACCCGCGCCGGGAGACCCTGCCGCTGACGGGTCGTACGGGCTTCGAGGAATCCTTCATCGGGTCTCCCGACAATGTTCCGGGCATCACGGCGGAATCGAACTGGACGCGGTTGGCGGATGTGCGAGGGCTGCGACGACTTCTCCGTCAGCAGCTCCCCCGACGACCCTGGCACAACGCCACCGGCGCACACAGGGAGTGTCAGCCCCCGGATGAGCGCTGACAAGATCGGCGGCTCGTGTACTCGCACCTGCGTTCGACCGGTCACCGACCGCACCTGAGGCGGGAAAGGCAGGACGCCCGTGGTGCGGCGAGAGGGAAACGGTTCTCGGCGAACGCGGTGCCGGCGATCGGCACCAAGGGCCGGACGCGCTTCATGGTCTTCGCCGAGAGCTTCACCGCCGAGGTGACGTGCCGCTTCCCGGGCCGGCTCTCCGGCCACTTCCGGCGCAGGGCCCGGCTCGTGGTCGACGGTCACTCCGCCGCCGCCCGCGGAGGGGCCGCGACCGGCTCGCCGCCCGCCCCGACGAGGTCGGGCCGCACTTCCTGCCCCCGCACGCACAGCTGCCGGTGCCGTTGGCCTCTCTCTGCCGCTCATCGACTTCGCGTAAGGAGGTGCTGTTCCATGTGCTGATGCGGGATGTCCCTGCCCCTCCTGCCGACAGGTGAAGAGCGGCTTGGGGAAAGGTTGCCCGAGGCGTCTGCCCTGTCGGGAGAAGAGGCGGAAGGGGTGCTGGAGCTGAAGCGGCAGCGCTGCGCCCACCGGATTTCCACTCCGATGGACACAGCGCTGCCGGCTTGCGAGCTGCTGTCCCGTCTCTGACCATGAGACTTATGACACGTTGCGAAGTGTGTGGAAACGACTACGTGCTGGCGTTCACTGTCGAGACCCGGGACGGGGCGCGTCACGTCTTCGATTCGTTCGCCTGTGCGATCCATCGTATGGCCCCTATCTGCGAGCACTGCCGGGTGCAGATCATCGGCCAAGGTGTCGAGGTGGACGGCCACTGGTACTGCGGCGCGCACTGTGCCCGTGCGGAGGGCAAGGTCGGCATCGTGGACAAGGTGGGTTCTGCTGTGTAGACGACAAAACCCTCGGCTTCTGGGTCAGGACGCGAAAAAGACCGGCCGGGGCCGGGCCGAATCGGCCTCCGCGGCTCTTGGCGGGGCGGAAGACCACGGCCCGGAGCACCTTGCGAACCACGATCCGCTGCCGCTCGGTCAATGGATTCTCCCGGCCCTCTCCCCCGTGACTCGCGGGAGACGGACCGGGCACCGGCGGGGACCGAATGCCACGCCCTTTCTGGAAGCAGAGAATTTCCATGACGGGCAGTCGTGTCGGTCAAACGGTGGCGTCATGTCCTGGATGCGCACCTCGAAGGTCATTCCCCGACTCCTGCCGCGTACTCCACAGTCGCCATGCGCCACAGGGCCGGCCCCCCGCCTTCCGCGGTGGAGGGCCGCTTCGCGCGTACGGGGTCAGCCCTCCGAAGCGGGTTCGACGTCACCCAGCAACTGCCCGAAAGCCGCCTCGTCCACGACCGGGGTGCCGTACTGCCGGGCCTTGACCACCTTGGACGTGCCCGAGTCCGGATCGTTGGTGACCAGGAGGCTGGTCAGCCGGGAGATGCTGGTGGCCACATGCAGCCCGGCCTCGGTCGCCCGGTCCTCCAGCAGGTCCCGCTCCACGGAGGTGTCGCCGGAGAAGGCGACCCGCATGCCCTGCTTGAGCGGCCTGTCCGGTGCGTACCGGCCCGGGTTGGGGTACGGGCACGCGGGCCGCTTGCGGGACGTGCGCCAGCCGGCGGGCCGGTGACCGCCGCCGTGGCCCGCCTGCTGCCCGAGGCGGGGCCGGTCCGTCCACTCCGTCAGCGGCAGGCACTCGAGCAGGGGCAGCCGCACACCGCGCGCCGCCGCGGTCCGCAGGCTGGGCCGGAACACCTCCGCCAGCACCCGCGCGTCGTCCAGCGCGTGGTGCGCGCGCCGCTGAACCACCCCGAAGTGCGCGGCGAGCGACTCCAGTCTGTGGTTGGGCAGCGGCAGTGCGAGCTCCTTGGAGAGGGCGATCGTGCACAGCCGCTGCTTCACCGGCGCCTGCGCGCGGGCGCGCGCGTACTCGCGGGCGATCATCTGCCAGTCGAAGACGGCGTTGTGCGCGACGAGCACCCGGCCCTCCAGCCGGGTGGCGAACTCCCCGGCGATGTCGGCGAAGAGGGGCGCTCCTTCGAGCGACTCGCTCGTCAGGCCGTGGATCCACACCGGCCCGGGGTCCCGCTCCGGATCGACCACCGTGTACCAGTGGTCCTCGACCTCGCCGCGCGCGTCCAGCTGGTAGACACCCGCCGAGATGATGCGGTCGTCCCGGGCGAGCCCCGTGGTCTCCACGTCGACGACCGCGTACCCCTGCGGATAGGCGGCCGGCCACGCGCCGGGGGAGGACGCTTCGGTCGTGAGGTCTTCGAGCATGGTTCACGAGGATACGGGCCGCCGCCGACAGCCCTGTCCGTCAGGTGCCGCGCGGGTGCGACGCGTGGTCCCGCGCGGCACGGCGGGCGGCGCCCCCGCCATGGCCCCGCACCCCGGTGGCCCCCGGCGGGGGGACCCCGCCGGGGGCCACCGGGGTGCGGGGCCTGTCCGGCGGACCGTGCCGAAGACGTGGGAGCCGGCACGTCCTCCCCCGAGCTCTTCGAGCAGGGGGCGCCCCCGGCGCCCGTCCCTCACCAGCGGATCGGCACCGGCAGCGCCGTCAGGAGACCCGACACCGCCACCACCAGGGCCAGGACGTACGCCTCCGCCCGCGCGGGGGTACGGGCGCTCGACGGATCGGCCGCGCGGGCCAGCCGGATCCGGGCCCACAGGGCGAGGGACGCGACCCCGGCCATCAGGATCACCTTGGCGAGCAGCACACGCCCGTACGCCGTGTCCGTCAGCTGCTCCAGGACCGTCCCCGGGGGCATCCGGCGCAACGAACTGCACACCCCGGTCGCCGTGACGGCGACGAGCAGGACGGCCGCCACGCGCGCGTACAGCCCCAGCAGCACGCCGCCCGCCGGCGAGCCCCGCCACGCGCGCATCGTGCGCAGCGCGTACAGCAGGCCGCCCACCCAGAGCGAGGCGCAGAGCAGATGGATCAGCGTCAGCCCGGAGCCGATCAGCGGGGTGTACTCGGTCTCGGGGTGCGCGCGCAGGGCCTCGGCGACGACGACCGCGGCCAGCGGCCAGACCTGCGTCCCCGGACGGCCGGAGGCGGCGCACAGGGCCGCGGCGAGGAACGCGTTGACCTCCAGGAGGGCGAGCCTGCCCTCCCGCGAGTCGTACAGGCCGCCCACGTCGATGGCGGCGAGGCTGTCGGGCACCAGGTTCCCGGTGGCCACGACGGAGGCGAGCCCGAGGGCGGCCACGAACCCGGCGCAGTTCGCGACGGTGGACCAGCCGTGCGGCACGGCCGGGGGAGCGTCGGGCACGGACCGCAGCAGCCGTTTCACGAACAGCTCGCCGGCGGGTACGGCCAGCGCCGCGAACAGCACCGTCCGCAGCAGGGCTATGCCGCCGGTGCCGGGCGCGGCGGCCTCACCGGTGCCGTGCAGGGCCGGGGACGGGCCGAGGAACGGTATCAGCGCGGCCAGGGCCACCAGCACGATGACGGCGGCAGCCGGGCCGGTGCCGGAACGCCGCGCACCCCTGTGCGCACCGGTCGCCCCGGAGCCGGGATTGGTCAGAGTCACCCCAGGATCTTCACAAGGGCTCACAGAACGGGCAAGCGAGGGGGGAGGATGTGGGGCGCATGTCATGCAAAGGCCCTGCCCGGTGCCCCGGCTGACGGCCCGTCACGCCCATCGAGCCGCGTCGGTACCCCACGGCCGGGGCGGACGGGTCCAGTCGCGGGGGCCGTCGGCGAACGACACCGGGGAGCGGGCGTACCGCAGCCTCCCCAGGGCACTGTCCGTCTCCGTGAGCCAGCCGTCGGCGGAACAGCCCGCAGCCGGACCGGGGACAACGACGCCTTCCGCGGCCGGTTCGCCCTCCGGCGCACGCGTGGGCGAGGCCCCCTCCAGCAGCCAGGCCGCCGTCCGCGCCAGCGCCAGTCGTACGAACCGGCTGCCGCCCTCGTCCTCCTGCTCGGTCAGCGCCCGCAGCACCGCCGCCGCCAGCAGATGACCGGTGCCGTGGTCGAGGGCCTGCGCCGGGAGCGTGCCCGGCCGCCCGGCCGAACCCTCACTCACCGCGATCCCCGTGGCCGCCTGCACCAGGCTGTCGAAGCCGCGCCGGCCGCCCCACGGCCCGTACGCACCCCACGCCGACAGCTCGGCCACGACCACGCCGGGCCGGCGCCCGGCCAGTTCCTCGGGGCCCAGTCCCAGGCGTTCCAGGGATCCCGGCCGGTACCCGGTGACCACCACGTCCGCCGCCGCGAGCAGTTCCTCGAACGTGTCCCGGCCGGCCGCCAGATCCAGCAGGGCCGAGCGCTTCCCGAACCCCGTGTCGATGTGCTGGTCGGGGAGTTCGGGCAGCCCCGGCGGGTCCAGGCGCAGCACGTCCGCGCCGAGCAGGGCGAGCGTGCGGGTGGCGACGGGGCCCGCGACGACCCGGGTCAGGTCCAGCACCCGCAGCCCCGCCGCGGGCAGCAGCGGATCGCGGCCCACGGGTCCGAGCACCCGCGCGGGCGCGGAATCCAGCCGCCCGCGCTCCACCAGCGGCCGCCGCGCCACGGCCGCCGCCTGCTCGTGCGCCGCCCACTCGGCGGGGGTGCGCAGGGCGACGGCGAGGCCCCCGGCGGCGTACACGGTCTCCTCGACCTCCGCGGCCGACCGCGCGGCGAGTGCCGCGGCCACCGCCTCCGGCTCGTCGGACGTGCCCAGCGCGGCGAGCAGCCGGGCCCGGTGGTGCGGGTAGTTGGTGTGCGTGCGCACCCATCCGTCGGCCGTCCGCCAGAACCGCGACAGCGGGGCGAAGCTCACCGGAGCCCGCCCGCCGACCAGCAGATGCCGCTCACTGACGAACGCCGCCGCCACCGCCCCGTCGTCCACCCGCACAGCGGGCGTCCCGGGGAGTGCAGGACCACCGGGACGGCGGGATCCCGCCCGTCGCGCACCCAGTTCGGCCGCGGCCAGCGCGCACGCTCCCACGCAGGCGCGCGCCAACTCCCGCACCGGCAGCCGCGCGGGAAGCACCTCGGGCCGCTCGACGGTCGTCACGCGGGTGAGCAGGGCCGGGTCTCCGCCCACCGAGGACCAGGCGGCCGCGAGGCCGGGGCCGGGGCGGGAGCAGGGGGAGGGGCGGTCGGTCTCGGTCATGGGTGCACTGTGCGGTATCGACGGCGTGAGGACCGGGCACACGGTGGCCCGGCCCTCACGCCCACAGGTACGACAGGACGACTGAAGCGTCACCGCTTCACGGCGCGCACCGCGTCACCGCTTCACCGCGCGCAGCGCGTCGACGATGCCGGCGCCGTAGAAACCGTTGACCCGGCTGCCGCCCTCGCACGTCGCGTCCTGGACGCCGTCGCCGTTCTGGTCGTAGGACTCCGGGCAGCCCGGATTGTTCGCCTGCGCCTTCAGCAGTGCCTGCAACCCGGCCGGGGACGCCCACGGGTGCTTGGACTTCAGCAGCGCGGCGACACCGGCGGCGTGCGGCGCGGCCATCGACGTGCCCTGCAGGAAGGCGTACTCGCCGTTCGGCATGGTGGACAGGATGCGGCCGTTCTTCGACGGGGTGTCGGGCGTCTGGTAGCGCCCGTCGCCGCCCGGCGCGGCCACGTCGACGACACCCTTGCCGTACGTGGAGTAGTACGACTTGAGGTTCTGCACGCCGGTCGCGCTGACCGTGACCACGCCGGGGAGCTGGGTCGGCAGGTCGAGGCACTCGGACGGGTCGATGGTGCGCTCGACCGGGGTGGTGTCGTTGGGGCTGGAGGCGTCGTCGATCGCGTCCGAGGCCAGGTCGTGGTTGGAGTTGCCGGCCGACGCGACGTGCAGGGTGCCCTTGCGCTGGGCGTACTTCTGGGCCCGGTCGACCGCGTCGACGATCGCCCGCTGGTCCGGGTCGTCCACGCAGTTGTAGAGCCACGGGTCGACGTAGTAGCTGTTGTTCGTGATCTCCACGCCGTGGTCGGCGGCGAACACGAAGGCGCAGACGACGTTCTCCGGGTAGAACAGCCCGTTGTCCGGGTCGCTCACCTTGATGGACGAGACCTTGACGCCGGGCGCGACACCGGCGACGCCGACGCCGTTGCGGGCCGCGGCGATCTCACCGGCCACATGGGTGCCGTGGTAGTCCTCGTCCGTGTACGGGCGCCAGGCGCCCTCGCTGGTGTCGGCCTTGCCGCCGACGCAGTTGGCCGACTGGGCGGCGGAGAAGTTCGGCTCGAGGTCGGGGTGGGAGTCGTCCACGCCGGTGTCGATCACGGCGACGGTCACCTTGCGGCTGCCCGGGCTGATCTGCGCGGCCTTGTCGGCGCCGATCGCGCGCAGGTCCCACTGGTCGGCCTCGAGCGGCTCGCTGCCGGGGGTCCGCGCGGAGACGGCCCGCGTCCTGGCGGCCTCCTCGGCCGTCACGTAGTCCGCCGCGCCCTCGTCCATCGTTCCCGCGGGGACCAGCGGTGCGGTGCGGGTCGCACCGGCCGACCGCACCCCGCGCACGGTACGCATCTCCTGGGCGAAGCCGGGGTTCGCCGAGTGGACGACGATCACGCCGATCCGGTCGTACGTGACCACGACGGTCCCGCCGGCCGCGGCGACCGCCTTCTCCACCGACGCGATCGTGCGGCGGTCCGTCCTGGTGTTGACGACGTACGCCAGACCGGGGGCGTCCGTCGCCCGCTCCGCCGCCTGCTCGTTCGCCCGTTCGGTTGCGGTCGATGCCGTCCGCGGAGCCGCCGAGGCCGTCGCCGGCAGGAAGCCGAGCGAGACGGTCAGGGACAGCGCGACGGGCACGGCGGGGGCGAGCCGGCGTCTGGAACGCAGATGAGCCATGGGATCTCCACATCATCCGGAAACGAAACGGCCCGAGGCACAGGTGGTGCTCGGGCAGGTACATGACGGGTGGTGCAGTGCGAAGCTATCCCGCGCTGTCGTCGGCCAGCAACGCTTTGCCGGCCATGTCTTCGGAAAACGTCCACGCAAAAGAAGCCCGGAGGGGTGAACCGGTCCTCGCGTGGCGCCGTGACGTTCTGCAGGGAGCGCGAGGACACTCGCCCCCGTCCCCGTCCGACCCGCACCGCGAGGAGACTCCGTGGCCGCCGAAGCACCGCCCCCCTCAGCAGAGCAGCACAAACTCCCCACGCCCGAGGAGTTCACCGAGGTGCAGGAGAGCGCTGAGTTCGGTGAACTGCGCCGCTCCTACCGCTCCTTCGCCTTCCCCCTGACCGTCGGCTTCATCGTCTGGTACCTGCTGTACGTGCTGCTCTCGAACTACGCGGGCGGCTTCATGGGCGCCAGGCTGTTCGGCAACATCAACGTCGCCTTCGTCTTCGGCGTCCTGCAGTTCGTCACCACGTTCCTCATCGCGTGGTGGTACTCCCGGCACGCCGCCACCCATCTCGACCCCAAGGCCGAGGCCATCAAGACGCGTATGGAGGGCGGCGCATGAGCCCCTCGACCACCACTGTCCAGCTCGCCGCGAACGAGGCGAGCGAGCACCGCCCGCTCATCATCACCCTGTTCGCACTGTTCGTCCTCGCGACCCTCGGCATCACCGTGTGGGCGGGCCGCCAGACCAAGAGCGCCGCCGACTTCTACGCGGGCGGACGCCAGTTCAGCGCCTTCCAGAACGGGCTCGCGGTCTCCGGCGACTACATGTCGGCCGCGTCCTTCCTCGGCATCGCGGGCGCCATCGCCCTCTTCGGCTACGACGGCTTCCTCTACTCCATCGGGTTCCTGGTCGCCTGGCTGGTCGCCCTGCTCCTGGTCGCCGAGCCCCTGCGGAACTCCGGCCGCTACACCATGGGCGACGTCCTCGCCTACCGCATGCGCCAGCGCCCCGTGCGCACCGCCGCGGGCACCTCCACCATCGTCGTCTCGATCTTCTACCTGCTGGCCCAGATGGCGGGCGCCGGCGTGCTCGTCTCGCTGCTCCTCGGCATCACCTCCGACGCGGGCAAGATCCTCATCGTCGCCCTCGTCGGTCTCCTGATGATCGTGTACGTCTCCATCGGCGGCATGAAGGGCACCACCTGGGTGCAGATGGTCAAGGCCGTGCTGCTCATCGGCGGCACCATCCTGATCACCTTCCTGGTGCTCCTGAAGTTCAACTTCAACATCTCCGACCTGCTGGGCAGCGCCGCCGAGAACAGCGGCAAGGGTGACGCCTTCCTCGAGCCCGGCCTCCAGTACGGCGCGGACGGCACCACCAAGCTGGACTTCCTCTCACTCGGCATCGCCCTGGTGCTCGGCACCGCCGGCCTGCCGCACATCCTGATCCGCTTCTACACGGTGCCCAACGCCAAGGCCGCCCGTAAGTCCGTGAACTGGGCCATCGGTATCATCGGCGGCTTCTACCTGATGACCATCGCCCTCGGCTTCGGCGCCGCCGCGCTGATCTCCCAGGACGAGATCATCGCCTCCAACCCGTCCGGCAACACGGCCGCCCCGCTGCTCGCCCTGCACCTGGGCGGTGTCGACTCGGCCTGGGGTGCGATCCTGCTCGCCACCATCTCGGCGGTCGCCTTCGCCACGATCCTCGCCGTGGTCGCCGGTCTCACCCTCGCCTCGTCGTCCTCCTTCGCGCACGACATCTACGCCAACGTCATCCGCAAGGGGGAGGCCACCGGCGCGGAGGAGGTCCGCGCGGCCCGCTGGGCGACCGTCCTCATCGGCGTCGTCTCCATCGGTCTGGGCGCCCTCGCCCGCGACCTGAACGTGGCCGGCCTGGTCGCACTGGCCTTCGCGGTCGCCGCCTCCGCCAACCTGCCGACGATCCTCTACAGCCTGTTCTGGAAGCGGTTCACCACCCAGGGCGCCCTGTGGTCGATCTACGGCGGTCTCATCGTCGCCGTCGGCCTGGTGCTGTTCTCGCCCGTGGTGTCGGGCGCCCCGACCGCGATGTTCCCCGACGTCGACTTCGCGTGGTTCCCGCTGAAGAACCCGGGCATCATCTCCATCCCGTTCGGCTTCCTGATGGGCTGGCTCGGCACCGTCCTGTCGAAGGAGGAACCCGACGTCAAGAAGTTCGCGGAGCTGGAGGTCCGGTCACTGACCGGCACCGGCGCCCACTGACCGACCCGACCGAATCGACCGACCCGACCGAATCGACCGACCCGACCGAATCGGTCGTCGCCCCTTTCGGCCGCGTCGCAGGAGACCCCCGGGGGTCTCCTGCGACGCGGCCGTCGTGCCTCTCGTCGCATCCTGTCGTACAGGGGGTACTGCGGCTTGTCGGTGGCGTCACGTAGGCTCGCAGGTACGGAGCATGAGCGATCCGAGCGGAGGGAGGGGGCCACGTGCTCATCGACACGTACGGCCGGGTGGCCACCGACCTGAGGGTGTCACTGACCGACCGGTGCAACCTGCGGTGCACCTACTGCATGCCCGAGGAGGGCCTGCAGTGGCTCGCCAAGCCCGACCTGCTGACGGACGACGAGATCGTCCGCCTGGTCGGCATCGCCGTCACCTCCCTCGGTGTCGAGGAGGTCCGCTTCACCGGCGGTGAGCCCCTGCTCCGCCCCGGGCTGGTCGGCATCGTCGAGCGCGTCGCCGCCCTGCAGCCCCGCCCCCAGATGTCCCTCACCACCAACGGCATCGGCCTCGGCCGCACGGCGGCGGCCCTGAAGCAGGCCGGCCTGGACCGGGTCAACGTCTCACTGGACACGCTCCGCCCGGACGTCTTCAGGACACTCACCCGCCGCAACCGCCACCAGGACGTCCTCGACGGCCTGCACGCGGCCCGCGAGGCCGGCCTGACCCCGGTGAAGGTCAACTCGGTCCTGATGCCGGGACTCAACGACGACGAGGCCCCCGACCTGCTCGCCTGGGCCGTGGAACACGACTACGAACTGCGCTTCATCGAGCAGATGCCCCTGGACGCCCAGCACGGCTGGAAGCGCGACGGCATGATCACCGCCGGTGACATCCTCACCTCTCTGCGCACCCGCTTCGAGCTGACCCCCGAGGGCGACGAGGCCCGGGGTTCGGCTCCGGCCGAGCGCTGGCTGGTCGACGGCGGCCCGCACCGCGTCGGCGTCATCGCCTCCGTCACCCGGCCGTTCTGCGCGGCCTGCGACCGCACCCGCCTCACCGCCGACGGACAGATACGCACGTGCCTGTTCGCCTCCGAGGAGACGGACCTGCGTGCCGCCCTGCGCTCCGACGCCCCCGACGAGGAGATCGCACGGATCTGGAAGCTGGCCATGTGGGGGAAGAAGGCGGGAGCCGGCCTCGACGACCCGTCCTTCGTCCAGCCGGACCGCCCGATGTCGGCGATCGGCGGTTGAGGGCCGCTCCCGGGGAGGCTCCGCGGAGCGGTCCTCCCCGGGAGCGGCCCTCACGCTCCTTCGGGCGCCGTCCACTCCTCGAAGCGCACGACGTCCTTCAGGAATCCGCGCACACCGAGGAACTGCGACAGCTGCTCCCGGTGCTCCTCGCACGCGAGCCAGGTCTTGCGGCGCTCCGGTGTGTGCAGCTTCGGGTTGTTCCAGGCGAGCACCCACACGGCGGCGGCGCGGCAGCCCTTCGCGGAACAGATCGGCGTCTCGGGATCAGGGTCCATCACACCGCCGACCCTAACCCGATCGGCACAGTGCGACGTCCCACGGGAAAAGCGCGCAAGCGGGGGGAGAGAGCGCGGAAAAGAGAGGGAAAGAGAAAGGAAAAGGCGACGCCGAGCAGCCACGGGGGGAGCTGCCCGGCGTCGGTCTGTCGCTCCGACGGGGGATGCGGAGCGCGTACGAAGTATGTCACGGGTCACCCCGCCCCCGGCACCGGAACAACATGATTGATCTGAGCTTTTCTTGAGCTTGGCGAATTAATGTCTTCCGCCTACGGCCGGTCGTGGTCATGTCCCGAAGGCCATGACGGCTCGGGCCGCTCCGTTCGTGCGCCGGGGGAGGGCCCGGGCGCCACGTCTTCCGTCCCGGATTCCGCCGCACCGTCATTCGTCCGTGACGATGTGATCATCGGCCGCGCCTGCGGCGTCAGGTGGGCAGACGGCAGCGACGGCGAGTTTTCACGCCCGGCGTTGGCGATCACCACCGCGACGTACGGCAACACCATGCCGAGAACCAGCGCCACGATCGCGACGTGCCGTTCCACGTTCCAGAGCGTGGCCGCGAGAATGACCGAGATCGTACGAACGATCATCGAGATCACATACCGGCGCTGCCGCCCGCGCACATCCTCCTGCAGCCCCGTCCTGGCGCCGGTGATCCGGAACACCTGGACGCCGCCGCCATGCTGCTTCCGCATCGCATTCCACCATCCGCCCGAATCGGACTCTCCCCGCCTCCGGCCGTCCCACGACCGGCCGGGACCCCGGGCCCGCACGCCACCACGGTACGCCGCGTCCCCGCCGCCCACGAAACCGGGGCGCCCCGGTTCCGTGTCCCGTCCACGCCCCGCGGCCCGTATGCCGGTGTGCCCGTCCGGCCTGCGCCGCCGCGCGTACGGCCCGGCCGACATGCGGCCCAACGGATCCGGGTCGACACTGGCCGTAATGTTCGTGTCGAGGCCTATCAGGAGGAAGCCATGGGCTGGTTGTGGGCGATCATCGTGGGGTTCGTGCTCGGTCTGATCGCGAAGGCGATCATCCCGGGCAAGCAGCACAGCCCGCTGTGGCTGACCACCATCTGCGGCATCCTCGGCGCCATCGCGGGCAACGCCATCGCGCGGGGCTTCGGCATCGGGGAGACGCCGGGCATCGACTGGGGCCGGCACATCTTCCAGCTGGTGGCGGCGGTCGTCATCGTGTTCGTCGTCGACATGCTGTACATGCAGATGCGGGGCAAGCGCGCACAGCGGACCTGACCGACGCACGCCGGACACGCCGCGCGCGTCCGGTGCGGCACACCGGACGTCCACGCGACGCGCCCGTGCGGCGGGCGCGGGCTCAGACGGCCGTGACCTCCACCGCCGCCAGGTTCTTCTTGCCCCGGCGCAGCACCAGCCAGCGGCCGTGCAGCAGGTCCTCCTCCGCGGGGACGGCGTCCTCGGCGGTGACCTTGACGTTGTTCACGTAGGCGCCGCCCTCCTTCACCGTGCGCCGCGCGGCCGACTTGCTGGGCACCAGGCCGACCTCCGCGAACAGGTCGACGACCGGACCGGGCTCGGCGACCCGGACGTGCGGCACCTCGGAGAGGGCCGCCGCCAGCGTCCGCTCGTCCAGCTCCGCCAGCTCGCCCTGGCCGAACAGCGCCTTCGACGCGGCGATCACGGCGGCCGTCTGGCCGGCGCCGTGCACCAGCGTCGTCAGCTCCTCCGCCAGGGCGCGCTGCGCTGCACGTACCTGCGGACGCTCCGCCGTCTGCGCCTCCAGCGCCTCCAGCTCCTCGCGGGACCTGAAGGACAGGATGCGCAGGTACCTCGAGATGTCCCGGTCGTCCACGTTCAGCCAGAACTGGTAGAACGCGTAGGGCGTGGTCATGTCCGGGTCGAGCCAGACGGCACCGCCCTCGGTCTTGCCGAACTTGGTGCCGTCCGCCTTCGTCATCAGCGGCGTCGCCAGCGCGTGCACCGCGGCGTGCGGCTCCAGGCGGTGGATCAGGTCGAGCCCGGCCGTGAGGTTGCCCCACTGGTCGCTGCCGCCCTGCTGGAGCGTGCAGCCGTAACGCCGGTACAGCTGGAGGAAGTCCATGCCCTGCAGGAGCTGGTAGCTGAACTCCGTGTAGCTGATGCCCTCGGAGGACTCCAGCCGCCGCGCGACGGAGTCCTTCGTCAGCATCTTGTTGACGCGGAAGTGCTTGCCGACGTCCCGCAGGAACTCGATCGCGGACAGGTTCTGCGTCCAGTCGAGGTTGTTGACCATCACCGCCGCGTTCTCGCCCTCGAAGGACAGGAACGGCTCGATCTGGCCACGCAGCCGGTCCACCCAGCCGGACACCGTCTCCGGGTCGTTCAGCGTGCGCTCCGCCGTCGGGCGGGGGTCGCCGATCAGGCCCGTGGCGCCGCCGACCAGCGCCAGCGGCCGGTGCCCGGCCTGCTGGAGCCGGCGCACCGTGAGCACCTGCACCAGATGTCCGACGTGCAGTGACGGCGCGGTCGGGTCGAAGCCGCAATAGAACGTGACAGGACCGTCCGCGAGCGCCTTGCGCAAGGCGTCCTCGTCGGTGGACAGGGCGAACAGCCCGCGCCACTTCAGCTCGTCGACGATGTCCGTCACGGTTCTCGCGTCTCCTCGGTGCTGCTTCGGTTTCCGAACGCCTACGAGGTTATACGCCCTGGCTGACGGAACTCATATTGAATTCGGGGACCCGCAGCGCGGGCATCGCGGCCCTGGTGAACCAGTCGCCCCACTCCCTGGGCAGCGTCTTCTCCGTACGCCCCGCCTCCGTGGCCCGGCCCAGCAGGTCCACCGGCGACTCGTTGAACCGGAAGTTGTTGACCTCGCCGACGACCTCGCCGTTCTCGACGAGGTAGACACCGTCCCGGGTCAGCCCGGTGAGCAGCAGGGTCGCCGGGTCCACCTCGCGGATGTACCACAGACAGGTCAGCAGCAGCCCCCGCTCGGTGGCCGCGACCATCTCCTCCAGCGAGCGGTCCCCACCCCCGTCCAGGACCAGGTTGTCGATCCCGGGGGCCACGGGCAGTCCGGTCAGTCCCGCGCTGTGCCGGCTGGTGGTCAGGTGCGCCAGCTCACCCGCGCGGATCCACTCCGTGGCCGTCAGCGGCAACCCGTTGTCGAACACCGACCGGTCGCCGCCGGAGGAGTGCGCGATCACGAACGGCGCCGACTCCAGGCCCGGCTCGTCCGGGTCGCTGCGCAGGGTCAGCGGCAGTCCGGTCAGCCGCTCGCCGACCCGGGTGCCGCCGCCCGGCCTGGAGAACACGGTGCGCCCCTCGGCCGCGTCCCGCCCGGAGGCCGACCACAGCTGGTAGATCAGCAGATCCGCCACCGCGGTCGGCGGCAGCAGCGTCTCGTACCGGCCCGCGGGCAGATCGAGCCGCCGCTCGGCCCAGCCCAGCCGCAGGGCCAGCTCGGCGTCGAGCGCCACCGGGTCGACGTCCTCGAAGTCCCGCGTGGACCGCCCCGCCCAGGCCGACCGCGTACGGTCCGGCGACTTGGCGTTCAGCTCCAGCGTGCCGTTCGGCTGGTCGTGCCGCAGCCGCAGCCCTGCCGACGTGCCGAGATAGCTGGAGACCAGCTCGTGGTGGGCGAAGCCGTACAGCTCCCGGCCGCCGGCCCGCGCGCGTGCGAACGCCTCGCCCAGCGCCGGAGCGAAGCCGGCGAAGACGGCGGAGGAGGTCTCCGCGGGCGCCTCGGTGAACCCGGGGGACGGCGCCACGCCCGTGACCAGCGGCTGCGCGTCCTCGGCCGGACCCGCGCCCCGCGCGGCGGCCTCGGCGGCCCGCACCAGGGGCTCCAGCTCGTCGGCCGTCACCGCGGACCGGGACACCACGCCGGAGGCGGTGCCCTCCCGGCCGTCCACGGTGGCGATGACGGTGAGCGTGCGCCCGCGGGTGACACCGTTCGTGGTGAGCGAGTTGCCCGCCCAGCGCAGATTGGCGCTCGACTGCTCGTCGGCGATCACGACACAGCCGTCGGCCCGGGAGAGCTCGAGAGCGTGCTCGACGATCTCGTGCGGCTTGCTGGTACGCGCGCTCATCGACCCGCCTCCTGCGTGGTGTTCAAAATGTTGACGCCCTTGAAGAGGGCGGACGGGCAGCCGTGCGAGACCGCCGCGATCTGTCCCGGCTGGGCCTTGCCGCAGTTGAAGGCGCCGCCGAGGACGTAGGTCTGCGGGCCGCCGACCGCCGCCATGGAGCCCCAGAAGTCGGTGGTCGTGGCCTGGTAGGCGACGTCCCGCAGCTGCCCCGCCAGCCGCCCGTTCTCGATCCGGTAGAAGCGCTGCCCGGTGAACTGGAAGTTGTAGCGCTGCATGTCGATGCTCCACGACCGGTCGCCGACGACGTAGACGCCCCGGTCCACGCCCCCGATCAGATCCTCGGTCGACATCCCGGCCGGATCCGGCCGCAGCGACACGTTGGCCATGCGCTGCACCGGCACGTGCCCGGGGGAGTCCGCGAACGCGCACCCGTTGGACCGCTCGAAGCCGGTGAGCCTCGCGATCCGCCGGTCCAGCTGGTAGCCGACCAGCGTCCCGTCCTTCACCAGGTCCCAGGCCTGCGCCTCGACGCCCTCGTCGTCGTACCCGACGGTCGCCAGTCCGTGCTCGGCGGTGCGGTCGCCGGTGACGTTCATCAGTTCGGAGCCGTAGCGCAGCGTGCCGAGCTGGTCGAAGGTGGCGAAGGAGGTTCCGGCGTAGGCGGCCTCGTAGCCGAGGGCCCGGTCCAGCTCGGTGGCGTGCCCGATGGACTCGTGGATGGTCAGCCACAGGTTGGACGGGTCCACGACCAGGTCGTACAGGCCCGGCTCCACGCTCGGCGCGCGCATCTTCTCGGCCAGCAGCCCGGGGATCCGCTCCAGCTCGTCGTCCCAGTCCCAGCCGGTGCCCGTCAGGTACTCCCAGCCACGCCCCGCGGGCGGCGCGAGGGTGCGCATGGAGTCGAACTCGCCGCTCGAATCGTCGACGGACACCGCCGTGAACACGGGGTGGAGCCGCACCCGCTGCTGCGTGGTGACGGTCCCCGCGGTGTCGGCGTAGAACTTGTTCTCGTGCACGGTGAGCAGGGAGGCGTCCACGTGGTCCACCCCGCGCGCCGCCAGCAGCCGCGCGCTCCACTCGGCCAGCAGCCCGGCCTTCTCCGCGTCGGGCACGGTGAACGGGTCGATCCCGTACGACGACACCCAGGTCCTCTCGGAGTGCACGGGCTCGTCGGCCAGCTCGACCTTCTCCTCGGACCCGGCCGCCCCGATCACCCGGGCGGACAGCTTCGCCATCGCCACGGCCTGCGAGGCAACCCTGGCGGCGGCGTCCGGGGTGAGATCCACGCCGGACGCGAAACCCCACGTCCCGCCGTGCACCACGCGCACCGCGTACCCCAGGTCGGTGGTGTCCGACGACCCGGCCGGCTTGGCGTCCCGCAGCCGCCAGGACGCGTCGCGCACCCGCTCCAGCCGGAAATCCGCGTGGTCCGCCCCGAGCGACCGCGCCCGCGCGAGCGCGGCGTCGGCGAGGGGACGCAGGGGCAACGCCAGGAACGACGGATCGATGTCATGGGGCACGGGTGGAGATCCCTTCGGGCGCTTACCTGTGGTGACCATCGGAAGCAGTGAATCATGTCTCGCTGCTCGTGCTCCCCTGGGAAAAGCCGGAGCGTGAGGTCGGGAAACCACCGGCGATGGGAGGGGCGTGGGGCAGTAAGGTGGCTCAGTTGCGTGGTTCCGTCTTCCGGCGGGGGACTGCTCCCCGATGCGGCACGCGACCGAGCGGACGTATGGAATCAAGGGGGGGACCGGCCGATCCATGGACGTTTTCGGTGTCCATCACGACCTCGTCGCCGAGTACGAGGCGTTCACCAGCTCCCTCGTCGCCGTGCGGGACCCGGACATCGAGAGTCACCTCGCCGGCGAGCGCGAGCGCAGGACCCGCTGGCCCGACCCCAAGCTCGCTCTGAACCCCACCTTCCGCAGCGGAGGAACGGTCGCCTCGCTGTGCGACGACGGTCTGCTGCATCCGATGTGCCGGGAGTACTTCCGGCACAAGAAGCACCCGAACGACCCTGGCAGCCGCACTGTTCGGCCTGGACGAGGTCGAGGGCGGCGACATACAGCTCGACATCCTCAACCTGTTCGGTGAGGGCGGGCAGGAGTAGGACACGCGGGTACAGACCGGCGGGCGGGTACGGGAGCAACTCCCGTACCCGCCCGCAACCGGCCACGTACGACGCGAACTCAGCTGTCCAGAGACGCGCCGGCCGAGAGTGCCGCGAACGCCGCCCAAGCGGTCGGCGTCACGACGAGGGGACGGATTCGCTTGTCCTTGGAGTCGCGGATGTGGACGGCCTCGGGGCGCACGGCGACCTCGATGCAGTTGCCGCCGCCACTGCCGCTGTAGCTGCTCTTGAACCAGGCCAGTTCGGTGCTCATAGCGCTCCTTGCATCTCCCTCAGCAGCAGGTCCACAGTGGCCATACGACTCAGGGCCTGTGACCGCATCTTCCCATAGCGCTGGAGCATGGAACTCACCAATTTCGGCTCGGTCGACAGAGTGCTGCTGTCGTGTCCCTCGACGTAGCCGACCCACTGGTGGTTGTCGCGTTCAGCGAGGTACATCTGGCCGTCGACCCCGGAGTGATCCTCCTGTCGGAGGGGCATGACGAGGATCTCGACGTTCCGTCGGCTGCCCTGTTCCAAGAGGTTGCCGATGACCGCCCGTGCCACCTCGGCACCCCCGAGGTGACGTTCGAGAACCGCTTGTTCGATGAGGAAGGAGAACGCCGTGTTCGGGCGCTCGTCCAAGAGGCGCTGTCGTTCTTGCCGGGCGGCCACTTGCCGTTCGAACTGCTCCTCCGACAGCGGAGGAATCTGCCGGTCGAAGATCGCTCGGATGTATCCTTCCGGCTGCAACAACCCAGGAACCGCCCGGCACTCATACGCGTACAAGGAGATCGCCTCCTCCTCGATCCCCGCCCACTGCCGGAACCACGAAGCGAGCCCCGCCCTCCGCGTCAGACTCTTTGCCGCCGCCGTGAGGACCTTGACCGCGACCGGCCCCAGGACCTCCTCCGCGCGGGCGGGCAGGTCCGCCGGCGGGAACCGCTTTCCCTGCTCGATCTTGGCGACGTACGCGGCCGAGTACCGCACTCGCACCGCGAACTCCTCCTGTGTCAGGCCGGATTCCTCGCGCAGGGCCTTGAGGACCGCGCCGAAGGTCTTCAGGCTGTCGGAGAGTTCCGCTTCCGTGCCGTTCGCGCCGCCGTTCCCGCCTCCGCCGTGGTCCGCCCTCATCGCCGCGTGCCTCCCGTGTTCGCCTGTTCACGCCTCGCTCAACCCCGCCCGAACCGCCCAGGGGCACGGGGAGTTACCCACCCAGTCCAGAGTGTGCGCCGATACAGCCACGCCTGTATGGGTGTCGTCCCTGTTGAGGCCGGGAACGGCACGGAACGCTGGCCGCATGCCAGCACCACGGGCCCAAGAGGCCGTAACCGTAAGTGTGTTCGCCCAGCGCTTCTCCGCCACCCGTCGTGGCGCACGGCTCGCCCGCAGACTCGCCACCCACCGGCTCGACCTGTGGCACCTTCCCCACGGCAGCCCGGCCTCCGACACCATCACCCTCGTCGTGGCCGAACTCGCCTCCAACGCGGTCCTCCACGGCCACGTCCCGGGACGCGACTTCGAGCTGCGGCTCACGTACGACCGGTCCGCGGGCCTCGTCCACGTCGAGGTGTCCGACACCCACCCGGGGCACCCGGAGTTCTCCGAGCCGGTGGGCCATCCGTCCGCGGACACCGACGGTGGGAGAGGCCTGCTCCTGGTGGAAGCCGTCGCCGACCGCTGGGGCGTGAACGGGCGGACGGGGCCGGGCAAGACCGTGTGGGCCGAGTGTGCGGTCCATGTCCCGGACGACCCGCGTCCGGTTCAGCCTTAGTTGATGATTATCTTCCGCAACAACCACCTACGCGTGCCGAGTTGTTCTTTCGGTCAGTGCCGGTAGGGGCGGGTAGGCTTGTCGGCCTGTTCGAGTTGACGGTGGGTGAGCGGCGGCAGGACAAGCTGCCCTTCCCGGACCCCGAGGGGATCACCGGACGGTCACCGGTGTGGCGCTGGGGAGACGTCAATGCCTGGCTCGCCCAGTTCGGCGAGGGTGACGACGTACACCCACCCACCCGGGAAGAGGCCCTGACCATCGACTTCCTGCTGCCCGAGTGACAGCGCACCCTGGACGACGGCCTGCCCCTGGTGCACTTCGCCGCCGCCGAGACCGGGGACGGCCGGGACGAGGAGCGGGAGACGGTCCAGCGGCTGCTGGAGGGCACGCTGGCGCTGCCCGGTGTCCTGGAGCGCATCGCGGCGATTCCCGTGCCCAGGAGGGAGCAGCAGCGGCTCACCGTCGTGTGCGCGGTCCTCACCGACCGGCTCAGCAGCGTGGTGCTTCGCATTGGTCACGACGCGGTGTGGGCGGGCCTCGCTTCCCAGGGCGCGGAGAGCGAGCTGCGTCTCCAGCCCGTCGGCACGGCACAGGCCCCGGGCGCGTTCCCGGTCTCCCGCCTCGGTCTCGGGCGTGACGCCACGGTCGGTGACCTCCTGCTCGTCCAGACGAACGGCCCCGACGACACCCCGGTCACCCCGGTCACCCCGATCACCCCGGTCGGCCTGGACTGAGTCCGGGCGCAGCCGTCACCCCCGTCCCTGCGAAGAAGGGACGCCGTGCCCGGCATCACGACCGTCGTCGCCCAGGCCCTGCACACCGCCGCGACCGTCCTGCGGGAGGAAGCGCCCCAGGACGGCATGGTCCTCGGGGAGCTGTGGGAGCGGATTCTCGTGCGGAGCCCGGGGCTGCGGGAGGACTGGGCACAGGTCATGCGTGGCTCTTCACAGGAGGTCGTCACCCCCTTCAAGAGCTGCTCGCCGTCTCCTGCGCGTGCCCGGCCTCGATCCCGTCCCGCGCTCCGCCCTCCAGCGCCTCACCGCCCGGCTCGACGGAGTCCGGCTCCTGCCCGCCGGGGCGCCGGAGCCCCGATGGGCCCCCGACCGGCGCAACGCCCGCTACGCCCACGCCCTGGTCCTCGCCGAACTCGTCCTGCGCGGTGCCTCCTGCGAACTCGGCGACGGTCGCGAGATCGCCGTCGACGGGATGCTCGTGACCATGTGGCGCCTCTTCGCGGTACTGTCCCCGGCCGGCGGCCCCATGGAGCGGTACGCGCATCTGGTGGCACAGGGGAGGATCAAGCTGAGGCCGGTCACCGCCGCCGATCGGCATGACATGCCGCACTACGAGGTGGCGGAGGACGCCGACCCTCTGGCGCTGCTGCCGGCCGAGCGCGAAGAGGACGAGCGTTGATCTGCATGGACACCTCGGCGCTGGTCACCTGGATGACCCGGCGCAACCACTGGGGAGCGGTGGACGCCTTCCTCCAGCAGCGGGTCACGGAGCCGCTCGCCACGAGCATGCTCGGCTTCGTGGAGACCGTACGGACCCTGGACCTCATGGGGCACTTCCCCGAGGCGATGGAGGACCTGGACGCCCGAATCACCGAGATCCTCCTCACGCGAGAGGTGCGTGAGGGAGCGGCCCTGCTCGTGGGACGCCTGAGGACGCTGGAGGCGATCCACGTGGCCGGCGCGCTCTCGCTGCGGGACGACCTGGCCGCCCTGGTGACCTATGACCGCAGAATGCTCGAGACCGCTCGCGCCGAGGGCCTGCCCGCTCACGCACCTGGTATGAACGACTGAGGACCGGGGCGTTTCTGTAGGGATCCGACAGTGAGTCCCATCGGCCACTGTCGGTGCCCCAATGTCCTTCGAAGCGTTTCGACCGATAGGTTTTCGAGGAAGCCGCCTGCCGTCGCCGCCTGTCGTTCGGGTGCTCGGGCGGGGAGAGACCGTTATCGAAAGGGTGATCCGTTGAGCCGCTCGGTTCTCGTCACCGGAGGCAACCGGGGCATCGGCCTCGCCATCGCCCGCGCGTTCGCCGACGCCGGCGACAAGGTCGCCGTCACCTACCGCTCGGGCGAGCCGCCGGCCGTCCTCGCGGAGTTGGGCTGCCTCGCCGTCAAGTGCGACATCACCGACTCCGAGCAGGTGGAGCAGGCCTACAAGGAGATCGAGGCCCAGCACGGCCCGGTCGAGGTGCTCGTCGCCAATGCCGGCATCACCAAGGACCAGCTCCTGATGCGCATGTCCGAGGAGGACTTCACCTCGGTCGTCGACACCAACCTCACCGGCACCTTCCGGGTCGTCAAGCGCGCCAACCGCGCCATGCTGCGTGCCCGTAAGGGCCGGGTCGTCCTGATCTCCTCGGTGGTGGGCCTGGCCGGCCAGGCGGGGCAGGCGAACTACGCCGCCTCCAAGGCCGGCCTGGTCGGCTTCGCGCGCTCCCTCGCCCGTGAGCTGGGCTCGCGCAACATCACCTTCAACGTCGTCGCGCCCGGCTTCGTCGACACCGACATGACCAAGGTGCTCACCGACGAACAGCGCGCGGGCATCGTGTCGCAGGTGCCGCTCGGCCGGTACGCGCAGCCCGGGGAGATCGCCACCGCGGTGCGGTTCCTCGCCTCGGACGACGCCTCGTACATCACTGGAGCCGTCATTCCCGTTGACGGCGGACTGGGAATGGGTCACTGAACGACATGAGCGGAATTCTCGAGGGCAAGCGCGTCCTGATCACCGGTGTGCTGATGGAGTCCTCCATCGCCTTCCACACGGCCCGGCTGGCCCAGGAACAGGGCGCCGAGATCATCCTGACCGCCTTCCCGCGGCCCACGCTGACCGAACGCATCGCCAGGAAGCTGCCCAAGCCCACCAAGGTCATCGAGCTCGACGTGACCAACGAGGAGCACCTGGGCCGTCTCGCGGACGTCGTGGGCGAGGAGCTCGGCGGCCTCGACGGCGTCGTGCACTCCATCGGCTTCGCGCCGCAGGACGCGCTGGGCGGCAACTTCCTCAACACGCCGTTCGAGTCGGTCGCCACGGCCATGCACGTCTCGGCGTTCTCCCTGAAGTCGCTGACCATGGCCTGCCTGCCGCTGATGCAGAACGGCGGCTCCGTCGTCGGCCTCACCTTCGACGCGCAGTACGCCTGGCCGCAGTACGACTGGATGGGCCCGGCCAAGGCCGCCCTGGAGGCGACCAGCCGCTACATGGCGCGTGACCTGGGCAAGCAGAACATCCGCTGCAACCTGATCTCGGCGGGTCCGATCGGCTCCATGGCCGCCAAGTCCATCCCGGGCTTCGGCGAGCTGGCCTCCGTGTGGGACCACCGTGCCCCGCTGGAGTGGGACCTGACGGACCCGGAGCCGGCCGGCCGCGGTGTCGTCGCCCTGCTGAGCGACTGGTTCCCGAAGACCACGGGCGAGATCGTGCACGTGGACGGCGGACTGCACGCCGTCGGCGCCTAGCGGCCCGATCGTCCTGTCGCGTCCTTTCCGCAGGAGTCGTCGAGGGTCCGTACCCCGGAGAGTGCGGGCCCTCGGCCGTGTCACCCGACCGGCTCAGCAGGACAGGCGGGGTCCGGCGCCGGCAGGGGACCGTGGAGTACGCGTCCGCCGCGTGATCCCCCCTCCCCAGCACGGCCGAGGAGGTCCCCTTGTGCGCTCCTACCGCCTGGCCTCGATGACCGTCGCCGTCGCTGCCGGTATCGGCCTCGTGCCGATCCTCTCGTACGACGCGATGCCGTACGACGCGATGCCGCACGCGCGCGTGCACCCCGCCGACGCGGGATCGGGCGACGCGGCGGCCGGCGATCCGTTCGGTGCCGCCTGCCGGATCGGGGTCGACGGGTCCTGGGTGACCGCGTACTGCCACAACCCCTATCCGGACACCGACCACGTGCGCCTGCACATCGAGTGCCTCCGTTGGTGGGACCTCGACAGCGACAGCCCTCCGGTGGCCGCCGGACCCGCACAGACCGTACGGCTCGACGGGCGCTGCTGGGACGAGGTCGGGACGGCGTGGATCAGCCACCGGAAGGCGGGCTGACGCGCCCCGGACGGCAGGCGAACGGGTAGGCGGCGGCCTCCTCGGCCGCCGTCGCCGCGTCACCCGCGCGGATCGCGTCCAGCAGCCGCGCGTGGTCCATGTGCGTCTCGGGGGTCAGCTCCTGGCCCACGTCGTCGCGCAGCCAGTCCCGCAGCACCTCGCTCAGGTCCGCGTACAGGGCGGTCAGCACGTCGTTGTGGGACGCGGCCACGACGGCGAGGTGGAAGGTGGCGTCCGCCGCCACGAACGGTTCCGCCGCACCCGAGGCCCAGGCCTCCTCGCGGCGCAGCAGCAGCGTGTCGAGCTGCCTGAGGTCCTTCCCGGTGCGCCGCCGGGCGGCCAGCCGCGCCGCGGACGCCTCCAGGGTGGAGCGCAGTTCCGCGACGTGCCCGGGGTCGGCGTCGGCGAAGCGGCGGTGCATCACACCCGCCAGCTCGCTCGTGGCGACGACATACGTGCCCGAGCCCTGGCGGATGGCCAGCAGCCCGTTGTGCGCCAGCGCGCGGACGGCCTCACGGACCGTGTTACGGGCCACTCCCAGCTGCCCGACCAGCTCCGGCTCGGTCGGAATGCGGGAGCCGACCGGCCACTCGCCCGAGGTGATCTGGGCGCGCAGAGCGGCGATGACCTGTTCGGACAGTGCGGAACGACGGGGATGGCTCAGGGGCATGACACACCTTCGCACGACGGAGGCATCGGGAGGCGTCCCGGACATGGACAACCAATCATCCCATGATTCTATGATGGGCCTCATGGATGGTGAAGAATCCCGGACGGTCACGTCCACGACGGTGTGCACGGCGGCTCCGGCGTCCGACGGCACGGAACCCGGTGACCGGACGGCGGGTGGGGCCGGACGGCCCGACGCGCGCGCGTGGACGACGCGGCTGCTCGTCGTCGGCATCGTGGTGGCGGCGCTGAACCTCCGCCCCGCCATCACCAGCCTCGGGGCACTGCTCGAGGAGGTCCGCACCGGGCTCGGCATGAGCGGCACCACGGCCGGACTGCTCACCTCCGTGCCCCCGCTGTGCTTCGCCGTCTTCGGTGTCACCGCCCCGCGGCTGGCCCGACGCTTCGGGCCGGGTGCGGTGGTGTGCGCCGGCATGGCCGCCATCGGCACCGGTCTGCTCATCCGCCCGTTCACGGGGAGCACGGCGGGCTTCCTGGCGGCCAGCGCCCTCGCGCTCATGGGCATCGCCGTCAGCAACGTCCTGATGCCGGTCATCGTCAAGCAGTGGTTCCCGGACCGGGTCGGCTCCATGACCGGCCTGTACTCCATGGCCCTCGCCCTCGGCACGGCCCTGGCCGCCGCGGTGACCGTGCCGGCGACCGAGGTGCTGGGCGGGGACTGGGAGTCGGGACTCGCCCTGTGGGCCGCGCTCGCCGCGGCCGCCGTACTGCCCTGGCTCCCGTTCGTGGGGGAGCGGGGCCGGGCGCCGGCGGCGCGGACGCCCGCGCGGGAGCTGCGCGGCACGGAACGGCACACGCGGGGAGCGGACGCACCGGGGCAACAGGTCTTCGGCCGGCATCCGTCACGGGAGCAGGAGCCCGCGTCCGAGCTGCGGATCACCCGTAGCAGGACCGCCTGGGCGCTCGCCGTCTTCTTCGGACTCCAGGCCACCGCCGCCTACATCACCATGGGCTGGATGGCGCAGATCTTCCGGGACGCGGGCGTCGGCGCGGGCACCGCCGGGCTGCTCCTCGCGCTCACCATGGTGATGGGAGTGCCGCTCGCCTTCGTCATCCCGCGCGTCGCCACACGGCTGCCCCGGCAGGGCCCGATCGTGGTCGTGCTCGGTGCGAGCGGCCTGATCGGATACGCCGGGCTGTACTTCGCGCCCGCCGCCGGCGCCCTGGCCTGGGCGCTGCTGCTGGGCATCGCCAACTGCGCCTTCCCGCTCGCGCTCACCATGGTCGGGATGCGGGCCCGGTCCGGCGCGGGTGTGGCCAAGCTGTCGGCCTTCGCGCAGAGCACCGGCTATCTGATCTCCATCCCGGGCCCTCTCCTGGTGGGCGTCCTCTACCAGCACAGCGGCGGCTGGGACCTGCCCCTCGCCCTCATGGCCGCCCTGCTGATCCCGCAGATGATCGCCGGCGTGCTGGCAGGCCGCGCCCGCACGGTGGAGGACGAGGCGGCGGCCGCCCGCTGAGCCCGCGGCCCTCCGGTTCCCGCGCCCGAGCCCTGTCCCCGCCCCGCTCCACCCCGCCCCGGAGCACGTCGTACCGCCGGCGGGTGCGAGACTTGACCCATGCCAGTCCTCGACCCGAACCCCCAGAACGGCCAGAAGAAGATGCTGCTCGTCTTCGGCGCGTTCTTCGCCATCTTCATCGTCATCGGTGTGATCGCGAGCATCCTGGCGCCGTGACACCCCGCCGCCCCGGCCGGGGTTCACGGGGGTGCAGGCACCCCCATCCCCTAGGGGGCCGGGCTCAGGGGCAAGTGGGTGGCTCACCGGATGGGTTGACGGCCCGGGAGTCCCTACCTTCGATATGTGACCGCGAGACGCGGACACGGACCCCTCGAAGGGCGGAGACCCCATGTCCGCGCGCACGCACACCCGGCCCCACCCGGCTCCCCGGGGCGGCATCGACATCCGGCTGCCGTGGTGGGCCCTCGCCCTGCCCGCGCTCGCCTTCGTCGCCCTGCTCACCCTGATCCTGAACCCCGCCGACGCGCACGCGGCGGCCGCCGAGCCCGGAATCACCCACCTCATCGAGCGGGCACAGCAGCTCATAGCCCGCTGAGCACCCCGGAAGCGGCCTTCAACTCCCTGCGCCTCATGGCCTGTTTCATGCGAAGCTGGGTCACATGAGCGTCGCAGAACCTCGCAGGATTGTCCTTTTCCGGCATGCGAAGGCCGACTGGCCACCGGTGACCGACCACGAACGCCCGCTCGCCGAGCGCGGCAGGATGGACGCCGCAGTCGCCGGACGCAAGCTCGTCGACTCCGCCATCGCCTTCGATCTGGCCCTGTGCTCCACCGCGACCCGGACCCGGGAGACGTGGAAACTCGCGGTCCACGAGTTCCCGCAGCGGCCGAAGACCGTGTATGAGGAGCGGATCTACGAGGCCTCCCCCGGTGAGCTGATCGCCCTGCTGAACGAGATCCCGGACGATGCGCAGAACGTGCTCCTCGTCGGTCACAACCCCGGCGTCCAGGGAGCGGCCGAGGTCCTCGCCGGATCGGCCGAGGGGGACGCGGGCGAGCGGATGAGCCGTCGCGGCTGTCCGGCCGCCGCGTTCGCCGTGCTGTCCTTCGCCGGTTCCTGGAAGTCACTGGAGCCGGGTGCCGCCACCCTGCTCGACTACTGGGCTCCCAGCGAGTGACCCTCGCGGCATGACAGCGGGGCCCGGCACCGGCGGAGCGGACCAGGCGCCGGGCCCCGCTCCCGCGAGGGCGCCGACGGCCGTGACCTCCTCGCGCGGCTCAGTCCAGGTCGAGGACGTCCGCTGCCTCGACCTCTTCGCGCGTGATGCCCAGCAGATACAGGACGGTGTCCAGGAAAGGGAAGTTCACCGCGGTGTGGGCGGCCTGACGCACCACCGGCTTGGCATTGAAGGCGACCCCGAGCCCCGCCGCATTGAGCATGTCCAAATCATTCGCGCCGTCGCCGATCGCCACGGTCTGCGACAGCGGAACCCCCGCCGCGGCGGCGAACCGGCGCAGCAGCCGCGCCTTGCCCGCCCGGTCCACGATCTCGCCCGTGACCCTGCCGGTCAGCTTCCCGTCGACGATCTCCAGGGTGTTGGCGTGGGCGAAGTCCAGCGCCAGCCGCTCCTTCAGGTCGTCCGTGACCTGGGTGAACCCTCCGGAGACCACACCCACCTGGTAGCCGAGCCGCTTCAGCGTGCGGACCAGGGTGCGGGCGCCCGGCGTCAGCCGTACCTCGCTGCGCACCTTGTCCACCACGGAGGCGTCCAGCCCCGCCAGCAACTGCACGCGCGCGTGCAGTGACTGCTCGAAGTCCAGTTCCCCGCGCATCGCCGCCTCGGTCACCCCGGCGACCTCGTCCTGGCACCCGGCGTGAGCGGCGAAGAGCTCGATCACCTCGTCCTGGATGAGCGTGGAGTCCACATCCATGACGACCAGACGCTGGGCCCGCCGGTGCAGTCCGGCCGAGACGACGGCGACATCGACCCCGAGCTTCGCCGCGTCGGTCACCAGAGCGGTGCGCAGCGGCTCCGTCTCCACCCCGGACACCGCGAACTCCACCGCGGTCACCGGGTACTTGGCGAGCCGGAAGACACGGTCGATATTGGCGCCGGACCGGGTGATCCGCGCGGCGATCGCCGCCGTCGTCTCGGCGGTGAGCGGGTGGCCCAGCACGGTGACCAGGGAACGGCCGAGCCCGCGCGGACGGTTGTCACCGATGCCGGAGATGATCTCCGCCTGGAGCTTCATGGACTCCGCCCAGCTGTGGACGGTCGCCCGCAGACCGCCCTCCAGGCCCTGCGCCGGCTCGGTCACGAGCGCGCACAGCACGATCCGGCCACGCGTGACGACCTGCTCGATGTCGACCACATCGACGGAGTAGGCGGCGAGAGTGTCGAAGAGACCGGCTGTGATGCCCGGCCTGTCCTTGCCGAAGATCTTGACGAGGAGTGTGGGAACGTCCGAGGTCTGCGATGCGCTCATGGTGTTCCCACCGTATCCGGCACGCAGTGCCCCGCGCGCCCGAGGTCCGTCTGGCGGACAGCGAACTCTCGGCGTCGCCGAGGTGTCCCGGACCTTGCGCGCCCGGGCGGCCGCCCTCCTCGCGGTCCTTCCCGCCTCCCCCACCGCCCGCCGCCGGGCCGGCGCCACCACCGCCGCCGTCATCGGCCCCGGCGAACCCGCCGAGTCCGCGTCCAGCGGACGCAGCCCCACCGCCGCCGTCCCCGCCATCCCGATCAGCGCCCGGCTCACCGCGGCGACCGCGGACATCACGACGTCCGCCCACGGCACGCGGGTGTCACGCCCTGCGGTACCGACGCCCGTGGCAGCGTTCGTGGCAGACCCCCCGATCCGTTCCGCGGCGGGGTGGCCGCGCACGTCCCCCACGCGCGGATTACCCCTCTCCGGCCCGGTTTCGGCCCCGTCAACGGCGGCGCCGACAGCATCCGGGCGCCCGCTTCGCAAGGCCCGGCTTTCGGTCAGGGTGCCGAGCCTGAAATAGTTCCCCCCGATGTTCGACATCCCTAGACTCCCTGCGACGGGGGAAATTCGGGGGACAACTCAGTGGGGCATGGAGTGCCGGAACTCGTACTGGAATCAAACGGACGGACCTGGACGCTCGATCCGTCCAGGTCGTACACCCTGGGACGTGATCCGCAGGGGGACGTCGTGCTGGACGACGCCAGGGTCTCCTGGCGTCACGCCACGATCAGCTTCAACGGCCGCACCTGGGTCGTCGCGGACCACGGCAGCACCAACGGCACGTTCGCGCAGGGCCAGCGGATCCACCATCTGGAGATCAGCTCCGACACGGCGCTGAACCTGGGCAACGCGACCGACGGCCCGCGCGTGGCCCTGACCGGCGCCGCGGCCGCTGCCCCGGCCGCCTCGCCGCAGGCACGGCCGCAGCAGCCGTACGCCGCGCAGGGGGCGCAGGGGGCGATTCCGGGCTGGGTCCAGCAGGGGCAGCAGCAGGCGCAGGCCCAGGGCGGCCGGCAGCAGCCGCCGGCGCCGCAGCAGTCCGCGCCGCACGTCCCGCAGCAGCAGGGTCCCGGCGGCGCGGCGGGGGCGCCGCCGATGTACGGCGACCGCAGTCCGACCACGTTCCACCAGTTCTCGCTCGGCCGCGTGATGCGGATAGGCCGTGCGTTGGAGAACGACCTGGTCGTCTCCGACCTGCAGGTCTCCCGCAACCACGCCGAGTTCCACTCGATGCCCGACGGCCGCATGGAGATCCGCGACCTGGGCTCGCACAACGGCACCTATGTCAACGGCATGCCGATCGCCAAGGGCGGCACGCAGCTGCTCGGCCCCACCGACATCGTGGGCGTCGGCCACTCGACGTTCCGGATCGTCGGCGACCGGCTCGAGGAGTTCGTCGACACCGGCGAGGTCTCCTTCTCCGCCCGGCACCTGACCGTCACGGTCGACGGCGGCAAGCAGATCCTCAAGGACGTCTCCTTCGGTGTGCCCGAGAAGTCGCTGATCGCGGTCATCGGCCCGTCCGGCTCCGGCAAGTCCACCCTGCTCAAGGCGCTCACCGGGTACCGGCCCGCCGACCAGGGCGAGGTCCTCTACGACAACCGCAACCTGTACAAGCAGTTCGCCGAGCTGCGCCAGCGCATCGGTCTGGTCCCGCAGGACGACATCCTGCACAAGGAGCTGACCGTCAAGAAGGCCCTCAAGTACGCGGCCAAGCTCCGCTTCCCGGCCGACACCACGGCCGCCGAGCGCGACGCCCGCATCGACGAGGTGCTGCGCGAGCTGAAGCTGGACATCCACAAGGACAAGAAGGTCACGTCCCTCTCCGGCGGCCAGCGCAAGCGGGTCTCGGTGGCGCTGGAGCTGCTCACCAAGCCGTCGCTGATCTTCCTGGACGAGCCGACCTCGGGCCTCGACCCGGGCATGGACCGCGATGTCATGCAGTTGCTGCGCGGACTCGCCGACGACGGGCGCACCGTCCTCGTCGTCACCCACTCCGTGGCGGAGCTGGCGATCTGCGACAAGCTCCTGGTGATGGCGCCCGGTGGTTCCGTCGCCTACTTCGGGCCGCCCGAGGAGGCCCTGAACTTCTTCGGCTACGACACCTGGGCCGACGTCTTCTCCGCCTTCGAGAACTACCGCGACTACGACTGGGCGGGCCGCTGGAAGGGCTCGCAGCACTACCAGATGTACGCCGCGGACATCGACGCGGTCGCGCCGCAGTCCGTACAGGTCCCGGCGCTGCAGGCGATGCGGCCGCCGAAGCCGCAGGGCTGGATGTCGCAGTTCGTCACACTGGTACGCCGCTACGTCTCGGTGATCGTCTCCGACAAGGGCTTCCTCGCCCTGACGGTGATCCTTCCGGCCGTGCTCGGCGCGGTCAGCCTCCTCATCGATCCCGACAGGGGACTGCTGCCGAACGAGCCCAACGCGGCCGGCCGGATCATTCCGAACGGCACGGCGACCACGGTCCTGCTGATCCTCGCGGTCGGTGCCTGCTTCGCCGGTGCCGCGAACTCCGTACGTGAGCTGATCAAGGAACGGGTCATCTACGAGCGGGAACGTGCGACCGGTCTGTCCCGCTCGGCCTACCTGATGTCCAAGGTGTTCGTGCTCGGCATGGTCACCGTGCTGCAGGGCCTGATGGTCGGCATCATCGGCTTCTCCAGCAGGGAGCTTCCCGAGGAGGGGCTGGTTCTCGGAGGCTTCACGCTGCTCGAGCTGTCCGTCCCGATCATGGCGCTGGGCTTCACCTCGATGATGTTCGGCCTGATCATCTCCGCGCTGGTGAAGACCGCGGAGAAGACCATGCCGCTGCTGGTGATGTTCGCGATCATCCAGGTCGTGTTCACCGGCTGCCTGTTCGCGCTGCACGGCGCGGTGGGCGTCAACCAGTTCTCGTTCCTGATGCCGTCGCGCTGGGCGGTCGCCGCCGCCGGTGCCACGCTGGACTTCAACAGGATCAGCCCGCCGGAGACGCCGGGCGACACCGACCCGCTGTGGGAGCACACGGCCGGGGCCTGGTTCATGGACATGGGCGCGCTCATCGCCCTCGGCGTGGTCTGCGGTTTCTTCGTGGCCCGCTTCCTGCGCCGCCACGAGCCCGAGGTCATGCGCAAGTAGCCGAAGCGGCCGCCCGCGCGCCGTACGCCCCGAAGGGCGGCACCCCGTCAGGGGGGTGCCGCCCTTCGGCGTACCGGTTCGCGTCGGGTCGCGAGAAGAGGTCCGCGCCGACCTCAGTACGCGCTGTTGACGTTGTCCATGGAGCCGTACCGGTCCGCCGCGTAGTTGCAGGCGGCGGTGATGTTCGCGACCGGGTCGTAGATGTTCTTCGACGTGCCCGGGACGTGGTACGCCGAGAACGTCGGCGGGATCACCTGCAGCAGACCCTTGGACGGGATGCCGTTCTGGGCGTTGATGTCCCAGAGGTTGATGGCCTTCGGGTTGCCCGAGGACTCCCGGATGATGTTGCGGTGGATGCCCTCGTACGAACCCGGGATGCCACGCTTCTTCATGATGTCCAGGGACTCGCGGATCCAGCCGTCGAGGTTGTCGGCGTAGTCCTTCCGGGCGGGCTTGCCGGTGTCGCCCTGCCGGCCGTCCCACTGACGGTCGCCGGAGCGGCCTGCCCGGTCGCTCTCGCGCTCCCGCTCGGCCCTCTTCTCCGCGGCGGCCGCGGCGGCCTTCTTCCCGGCCTTCTTCTTCGCCGCGGCGTCGGTGGCGGCCTTCTTCTTCGCGGAGATCAGCTCGGTCTTCACACCGGCGCCGGCCAGCTGGTCGGTGACGGTGCCCCTGACGTCCTTGATCGGCTCGGTGCTGTAGGCGATCCGTGCGGTGGAGGCCGCCTCGCTCGTGGTGGTCGTCGACGCGTCGCTCGGCGTGGCCGAGAAACCGATGGCCGCGGCGCCGAAGGCGGCGACACCGGCGACGGCGACCTTGTGATGGCGGTTCAGAGCACGGGCGTGCCCACGGATGAGGAAGTTCTTCGACATGGGTGGGGGACCTCTTCGAATAGCGCGGAGGTCGCTCAACGTCCGGTGGGGACAGTGGTTGTTCCGGCACGAACGCCGTGGGGGAGAACCCACGGCACTGAGCGACGGGAGCCATTCTTAGCGGCCGCAAAATGGCGAGGCAAAGGTGTGAGGTACGAAGACGGGTAGTGGATCAGGGGTGCGCATGCCGGGCGAATCGGACTATACGCCTGGCGTGCGTGTCAGTTATGTATCTCCTATGCGTGTTCGTACGTGATGTGCGCCCTATGTCCGGCCTCACACCCGACCCCCCTTCTCCTCACGGAATGTTGCTGGAGCAAGCCACTCCGTGAGGGGTATCGACCGGTACGCGGACCGGCCGTCGGCGGCTCCCGGCGCACCCGGGGTCCTACGACCTCCGTCCCAGGCCGTCGCCGTCGCCGGACGGATCCGCGGCACCGCGGCCCGCCGGTACCGTGAGGACATGAGCCACGGTCCCCCGTCAGGTCTCGCCGCGGTGAGCACCGCGCTGCTGGCCATGAGCAGGCACCTCGAGGTGCGTGACGTCCTCAAGACGATCGTCGCCTCGGCCCGTGAGCTGCTCGACGCGCAGTACGCCGCGCTCGGCGTCCCCGACGACCACGGCGGCTTCGCCCAGTTCGTGGTCGACGGCGTCAGCGACGCGCAGTGGAAGGCCATCGGCCCCCTCCCGCGCCAGCACGGCATTCTCGCCGCGATGCTGCGCGAGGACAGGCCCCAGCGCCTCGCCGACGTCCGCAGGGACCCCCGCTTCGAGGGCTGGCCCAGTGCCCACCCCGATCTGGTCGACTTCCTGGGCCTGCCCGTCCGCGACGGCGACGAGGTCATCGGGGCCCTCTTCCTCGCCAACAAGCTGAGGCCCGTCGCGGCGCACCCCGCGCAGGCCCCGGGCGGTCCCGCGCCGGCGGGCGGCTGCGGATTCACCCAGGACGACGAGGACGTACTCGGCATCCTGGCCCAGCATGCCGCGATCGCCCTCACCAACGCCCGGCTCTACGAGCGCAGCCGCGAACTGACCATCGCCGAGGAACGTTCCCGCCTCGCCCACGAGCTCCACGACGCCGTCAGCCAGAAACTGTTCTCCCTGCGGCTCACCGCCCAGGCGGCCGCCCGCCTCGTGGACCGCGACCCCTCCCGGGCCAAGGGCGAACTCCAGCAGGTCGCCGCCCTGGCGGCCGAGGCCGCCGAGGAGCTGCGCGCCGCGGTCGTCGAGCTGCGCCCCGCCGCCCTCGACGAGGACGGTCTCGTCGCGACCCTCCGTACCCAGGTCCAGGTCCTCGACCGCGCCCACAGCGCGCGCGTGACCTTCACCGGCCACGGGGCGCGTGCCCTGCCGGCCACCCAGGAGGAAGCGGTGCTGCGTGTCGCCCAGGAGGCGCTGCACAACGCGCTGCGGCACGCGGAGGCCGGCCACGTGGACGTCACCCTGGAACGCCGGGGCAGTGGCGCCGTCCTGCGGGTCGCCGACGACGGCAAGGGCTTCGACCCGGGGACCGTCCGCCGCGCGGGACGCCATCTCGGCCTGGTCTCCATGCGTGACCGGGCGAGCGGGGCCGGCGGCAGCCTGACCGTGGAATCGGCGCCCGGCAAGGGCACCACGATCGAGATGGAGGTTCCCGGTGGCTGACGCGATCAGGGTGCTGCTGGTGGACGACCACCAGGTGGTCCGCCGGGGTCTGCGCACCTTCCTCGAGGTGCAGGACGACATCGAGGTCGTCGGGGAGGCCGCGGACGGCGCCGAAGGAGTCGCCCTCGCCGACGAACTGCGGCCCGACGTGATCCTGATGGACGTCAGGATGCCGGGCATGGACGGAGTGGACGCCCTGCGCCGGCTCCGCGAACTGGAGCATCCCGCACGCGTGTTGATCGTCACCAGCTTCACCGAGCAGCGCACCGTGGTCCCGGCCCTGCGCGCGGGCGCCGCCGGATACGTGTACAAGGACATCGACCCCGACGCGCTCGCCGGCGCCATCCGCTCCGTCCACGCCGGGCACGTCCTCCTCCAGGCGGAGGTCGCCGGTGTCCTGCTGGCCCAGGAGGAGACCCACTCGGGCCAGGGCCGCGCCGGGTCGCTCACGGAGCGGGAACGCGAGGTGCTCGGCCTCATAGCGGACGGCCGCTCCAACCGGGAGATCGCCCGTGCCCTGGTGCTGTCCGAGAAGACCGTGAAGACGCACGTCTCGAACATCCTGATGAAACTCGACCTGTCGGACCGCACCCAGGCCGCCCTGTGGGCCGTACGCCACGGGTTGAGCACGTGACGTCCGGCGCGCCGTGACGTCCGGGGCCGGGCGGACGGTTCCCCTCCGGTCCGAGATTCATACTGTCGTGGGAATGTCCCTCGGATGGCGCATCCTTCTTCGGCCCCCGCCGTTGTCCCGTGCGTACCGCGGCGCCTGCCGCGGTGACCGCGAGGAGGGCTCGGAAAGTGAAGAACCTGAAGAAGGCGGCGGCCGTGACGATGATGGCCGGCGGGCTGCTCGCCGCCGGCACGGGCATGGCCTCCGCCACCGACGGCGCGCACGCCGACGGCAAGGCCGTGGGCTCCCCGGGCGTCGTCTCGGGCAATGTCGTCCAGGTCCCGGTCGACGTCCCGGTCAACGTGTCCGGCAACAGCGTCAACGTGATCGGTCTGCTGAACCCCGCCTTCGGCAACGTGGCGGTCAACGGCTGACGTCTGTCACCGACCCGGTGACGACCCCGGCCTCCCGGCCCCGTCCGGGAGGCCGGACGGTGCTGTCGGGATCGTCGGGGGCAACCGGCATTCACCTCACGCCACGCTCCCGTTCCTCCACCACGGAGTTGTACGCCGCGACCTGCGCCCGCCGGGCCGTCCGCTCCACCGGCCGCAGAGCCTCCCCGCGCGCCGCCATCTCCGACGCGCTCACCGCGCCCCCGTGCCCGTTCGTACGGGCCAGCGTGACCAGCGCCCCGACCCGCTGCGCCAGCTCCAGCACCCGCACCGCCCGCGGCGGGTATCCCGGCGCCAGCACCTGACGCCCCGCCTCCGCCCGCGCCCGGTACGCGTCGATCGCCGCCTCGGCCACCGGCCCCGACCCGGCCAGGTCCAGCCGCGTCAGGACCTCGGTCGCCTCCCGCAACGCCTCCGCCAGTTCCCGCTCCGCCTCGCCGAGCGAGGGCACATCGGCGGGCGGCGCCTCCCGTACCGGCAGGCAGTGCCAGACGACCTCCACGTGCACATCACCCTCGGGCCCGGCCTCCCGCACCCGGGGCACCAGCCCGAAGGCGGCTCCGTGACCCACCACCGCCTCCCCCGCCTCCAGCGCCCGCGCGTTGAACTCCGGCGGCCCGCTCAGCCCCAGCGGATGCCCCGGCGTGGGCAGCGCGATCCGCAGCCCGGTCGCCCCGAGCGCCCGCAGCCGCCCCAGCGCCAGCGTGAGGCCCACCGGCGCGGACTCGCCCGGCACCCCCTCCACCCGGTGCACCGCGTCGTCACCGACGACGGCGAGCACGGCGTCGTCCGGCGAGACAAGACCGGCAACAAGGGCATTTCCCCATGAGGTCAGACGTCCTGAACGTGGTTCCGAGAGCATGCCCCCACCCTAAGGACCGGACCGATGGGATGTCCGGGTCGACCGGTGGCGTAGATTTCATGAAGGGCTGCGCCCACGGGTGCGGCGGACCGACCACAGGTGTACGACACAGCCGGGACCCGGCCACACTGCAAGGGGAGACAACGCGCTCATGAGCGATGTTCTGGAGCTTCAGGACGTATCCGTGGTCCGCGAGGGCCGGGCTCTGGTGGACCAGGTCTCCTGGTCGGTCAAGGAGGGCGAGCGCTGGGTCATCCTCGGCCCCAACGGAGCCGGCAAGACCACCCTCCTCAACATCGCCTCCAGCTACCTGTTCCCCACCGCGGGCACCGCCACCATCCTCGGCGAGACCCTCGGCGCCCCCGGCACCGACGTCTTCGAACTGCGCCCGCGCATCGGCATCGCCGGAAACGGCATGGCCGACAAACTCCCCAGGCGTCAGACGGTCCTGCAGACCGTACTGACCGCCGCCTACGGCGTGACCGCCGGCTGGCAGGAGGAGTACGAGGAGGTCGACGAGCAGCGCGCCCGCGCCTTCCTCGACCGTCTCGGCATGTCCGAGTTCGTGGACCGCGGGTTCGGCACCCTCTCCGAGGGCGAGCGCAAGCGCACCCTCATCGCCCGCGCGCTGATGACCGACCCCGAGTTGCTGCTCCTCGACGAGCCCGCCGCCGGCCTCGACCTCGGAGGCCGCGAGGACCTCGTACGCCGCCTCGGCCGCCTCGCCCGCGACCCGATCGCCCCCTCCATGGTCATGGTCACGCACCACGTCGAGGAGATCGCCCCCGGCTTCACCCACGTACTGATGATCCGTCAGGGCAGGATCCTCGCCGCCGGCCCACTGGAACTCGACCTCACCTCCCGCAACCTCTCCCTCTGCTTCGGCCTCCCGCTGGTCGTGGAGCAGGTCGGTGACCGCTGGACCGCGCAGGGCCTCCCGATGGCCTGATGCCCGAACCCGCCCTGCCCCGGGAAGAACGGCGGAGAACCAGGGAGCAGGTCCCGGGACGCGCCGGGATGCGTCCGCCTCAAGAACCGGGCCGAGAAAGCCCGTTCACACCCCGGGCGCTCTGTCGGTGACCGGGTGCGCGGTCCTACCATGACCATGTGGACATCGACGCATGGCTCTGGTGGCTGATCGGCGCGGCAGTACTCGGCATCGCGCTGGTGATCACCACGATGCCCGAACTCGGCATGCTCGCGGTGGGCGCCATCGCCGCCGCGGTGGTCTCCGGAGCCTTCGATGGCGGCGCCGTGGCCCAGGTAGTGGTCTTCACCGTCGTCTCGACCGCTCTCATCGCCGTCGTACGGCCCATCGCGAAGCGACAACGCGCGGACCGCCCCCGACACGCCACCGGCGTGGACGCCCTGAAGGGCAGACAGGCCGTCGTGCTGGAACGGGTCGACGGCTCCGGCGGCCGGATCAAACTGGCCGGCGAGGTGTGGTCGGCACGCGCCCTCGACTCCGGCCACGCCTATGAAGTCGGCCAGGAAGTGGACGTCGTGGAGATCGAGGGAGCCACGGCGATCGTCATGTGACCGCGCGACCTGCGCGAACGACCTCGCACGACGTGTTCCCACAGGACCACAACTGGACCCAACCACCAGCGAGTTGTACTACGTTCTGGCAGACTCGACCAGCAAGATCCTCAACAGCCGTAAGATCCTCCGAAGGCGCCGAGGCGAAGAAGGGTACGGGGAACCGACGATGGAACCGGTCATCATCGTTCTGATCATCCTGGTGGTGTTGGTCTTCATCGCCCTGATCAAGACGATCCAAGTCATTCCACAGGCAAGCGCCGCCATCGTCGAGCGCTTCGGCCGCTACACACGCACACTCAACGCGGGCCTCAATATCGTCGTCCCGTTCATCGACACCATCCGCAACCGCATCGACCTGCGTGAACAGGTCGTCCCGTTCCCGCCCCAGCCGGTGATCACCCAGGACAACCTGGTCGTCAACATCGACACCGTCATCTACTACCAGGTGACCGACGCGCGGGCGGCGACCTACGAGGTCGCCAGCTACATCCAGGCGATCGAGCAGCTCACCGTCACCACCCTGCGCAACATCATCGGTGGCATGGACCTCGAGCGCACCCTGACCTCCCGCGAGGAGATCAACGCGGCCCTGCGCGGCGTCCTCGACGAAGCCACCGGCAAGTGGGGCATCCGCGTCAACCGCGTCGAACTCAAGGCGATCGAGCCGCCCACCTCCATCCAGGACTCGATGGAGAAGCAGATGCGCGCGGACCGCGACAAGCGCGCCGCGATCCTCCAGGCCGAAGGTGTCCGGCAGTCCGAGATCCTGCGTGCCGAGGGCGAGAAGCAGTCCCAGATCCTGCGTGCCGAGGGTGAGGCCAAGGCAGCGGCACTCAGGGCCGAGGGCGAGGCCCAGGCCGTCCGTACGGTCTTCGAGGCGATCCACGCGGGCGACCCCGACCAGAAGCTGCTCTCCTACCAGTACCTCCAGATGCTCCCGAAGATCGCCGAGGGCGACGCCAACAAACTGTGGATCGTCCCCAGCGAGATCGGGGACGCACTCAAGGGCCTGTCCGGCGCCATGGGCAACTTCGGTGGCCTCGGCGGCGGCGGTCAGAGCGGTGGCAACGGCACCTCGGGCGCCGCCACGGAGCGCCGGGAGAAGCCCTCCATCGACTGACCGGGCGACCGGCAGGATGTGAACGGCGAAACGGCGGGGCCCGCTTCCCCCGGGAAGCGGGCCCCGCCGTACACGTACGAGAAGCAGGTTCCCGGCCGCGCGGGCCCGGGTGGCCGGCTCAGGCAGCGGGCTGGGCCAGCCACTCCGGCAGCGCGTCGAAGTCCTCCCGCCCCAGCGCCAGCAGCATCGCGTCCGCCGGCGTCGGTTCGAAGGGCTGCCGCAGCAGCGGCATCCCCGCCTGCTCCGGAGTCCGGTTCGCCTTGCGGTGGTTGTCCTGCGCGCACGAGGCCACCGTGTTCAGCCAGGTGTCCTGACCACCGTGCGACCGCGGCACCACGTGGTCCACGGTGGTGGCCCGCCCCCCGCAGTACGCGCACCGGTTCCGGTCGCGCACCAGGACACCCCGCCTCGACCACGGCGCCCGTCTTCGGAACGGCACCCTGACGTATTGGCAGAGCCTGATCACCCGTGGCGCCGGTAGGTCGACCGCGGCTCCACGCATCCGCAGTTCGGGGTGGGCCTGCTCGACGACCGCCTTGTCCTGAAGCACCAGAACGACGGCTCGGTTCAGCGTCACCGTCGACAACGGCTCGAAGCTCGCGTTCAGCACCAGCGTGTCCCGCATACCAGCCCACCTCCCGTGCGCACCGGCCCGCCCTTCGGCGGACTGGGACCAACTCTGGCCGGGCACGCCGAGATGGACAACGCAATATCTGCTGCTTCAAACGGGAGGAGTCCCCCCGCCCCCGGCAACAAAAATGCCCGCCCCTGATCAATTCCAAGACCAGGGGCGGGCAAACGTTCTGTGAACGCCGGGATCGGGTCAGGAGCCTGCGGGCACCTCGTACTCACCGATCAGCCGGGCCCGCGCGATCGTGTGGAACCGCAGGTTGAAGCCCACGACAGCGGGAGACGCGTCCGAGTCCGGACCGAGCTTCTCCTGATCCACCGCGTACACCGTGAACACATACCGGTGCGGTCCGTCCCCGGGCGGCGGTGCCGCACCGCCGAAGTCCTTGGTGCCGTAGTCGTTGCGCGCCTGAATCGCGCCCTCGGGCAGCCCCTCGAACCCACCGCTGCCCGCACCGGTCGGCAGTTCGGTCACCGAGACCGGGATGTCGAACACCACCCAGTGCCAGAACCCGCTCCCCGTCGGGGCGTCCGGGTCGTAGCAGGTCACCGCGAAACTCTTGGTCTCCGGTGGGAAGCCCGCCCAGTGCAACTGCGGCGAGGTGTTGCCGCCCGCATGCACCTGGGCGTCCTGGAGCGTCGCGCCCTCCTCGACCTCCCTGCTCGTCACCGTGAACGACGGTACGGGCGGGTGGAAGTCATGGGGAAGCGGACGCCGCTCGAGCTCGGTCACCTCGGTACCTCCTGCTGATCGCCTGCGTTCAGTGGGAACCGAGCCTAGAACCAGTTGCGCTTGCTGCCGACCTCGGAGAGCCACTGGTTGAGGTAGGCGGTCCAGTCGGTGCCCTGGTAGTCGTTCAGCCCCACCACGAAGGAGCGGAAGGTGTCGCTGCCCTCACTGAACAGACCGGGCTTCTTGTCCATCTCCAGCACGACGTCCATCGCCTGCTCGTCGGCCACGAAGGTCAGCTCGACCTGGTGCAGCCCGCGGTACTGCTGCGGCGGGAAGAACTCGATCTCCTGGTAGAACGGCAGCCTCTGACGCGTCCCCCGGACCTGGCCGCGTTCCATGTCCGCGCTCTTGAACCGGAAGCCCAGCTGGATGAACGCGTCCAGGATCGCCTTCTGCGCCGGCAGCGGGTGGACGTTGATCGGGTCCAGGTCACCGGAGTCCACGGCCCGAGCGATCGCCAGCTCCGTGGTCACACCGATGTTCATCCCGCGCAGCGACTGCCCGTCGATCATCGTGATCGGCGTCTCCCAGGGGATCTCCAGCCCGAACGGCACCGCGTGCACCGCGCCCGCCTCGAGCTCGAAGGCCCCACCGAGCGACGACTTGGTGAACTCGATGTTCTGCTTGTACTCCTCGTCGCCGCTCTCGACCTCGACCTTGGCCTGCAGCCCGACCGACAGACCCTCGATCTGCTGGTTCACGGACCCGCCCTGGATCCGCACCTCACCCTGGACGACCCCACCCGGAACGACGTTGACCTCGTGCAGCACCGTCTCGACCGAAGCCCCGCCGGCTCCCAGGCTCGCGAGCAGCTTCTTGAACGCCATGTCTCTCCCCTTGTCGTTCTCTATCGCGTCGTTGCCACATGTGGACCTTCGATCCCTAACAACGCGATCCGGCCCTGGCCGGTTCCGTCACCCTTGCAATTGCGGCGCCCTGTGGCCACCCCGTGGCAGCAGCAGCCCGGAGTACTCTCGGACGCCATGATCGCGACCCCCGACCGTACGCCCCTGCACCGACAGTTCTTCGGCCGCCCTGTCCTCGAGGTCGCCCCGGCCTTTTCGGCCGGCTCGTCGTGCGTACCACCCCGGACGGTCCGATCACCCTCCGACGGACGGAGGTGGAGGCCCACGACGGCCCCGACGATCCGGGCTCCCACGCCTGTCGGGGCCGCACCACCCGCAACGGCGTGATGTCCGGTCCACCCGGCCATGTGCACGTCTGTTTCACCTATGGCATGTCAAGGCGGTCAGCATGAACGTCACGGATCTCGCTCACCCCGCTGAAGAAGTCGCCCCCGAGCTGCTCGGTGCCGTCCTCGCCCACGAGACCCCCGAGGGAACCGTGCGCATCACCATCACGGAGACCGAGGCGTACTCCGGTGCGGCCGACCCCGCCTCCCACGCCTACCGAGGCAGGACACCCCGCAACGCCGTCATGTTCGGACCGGCAGGACACCTGTACGTCTACCGCTCTCACGGTCTCCACTGGTGCGCCAACATCGTCACCGGAACAGAGGGCATCGCTTCGGCCGTCCTTGTCCGCGCAGGCAGGATCGTCGAAGGGGAAGACCTGGCACGCAAGCGGCGAGGGGCGAAGGCCGAGAGCCCACGCCTTGCGCGGGGCCCGGGGAACCTCTGCCAAGCGCTCGGCATCACGGCAGAGCACAACGGCACAGATCTGCTGACAAGCGCCCCGGTCGCGCTGTCCGAGGGTGAGCCGGTACCCGCCGCACTCATCCGGGTCGGTCCTCGGGTAGGCGTGAGCAGAGCCCACGACTGGCAGCACCGCTTCTACCTCGCCGGTGATCCAACGGTCTCGGCGTACCGGCTGAGCCCGAGAGCCAAGCCGTCCGCCGGAGCCTGAGCCGCCGTGCGCCTTCCGCGCCGGCCCCCCTGGCAACGGCCCCGGACGGCACGGACGCCTGCGCCTCGGACGACACTCCGCTGCGGATCCCACCGGCGCTCCGGTACCCTCCGACCAGGTACGCAACGTCCCGTGCACCGGCGTCTCCGGCGACGGAGCCGGGCACCCCTGGCGCTTCTGGACCGCCGGCGACCCGACGGTGAGCCCGTACCGGGCCCACGTACCGAAGCGTCGGTGAAGTGGAGAAGTTGACTCGGGCCTGGAAGGTGCGTAATGTAGCCCGAGCCGCTGAACCGGGTACGGCGTTCGCCTGCAGCCGGAAGCGGTCAACCCACTACTCAAGATCACCCTCAACGGGGTCGGGTTCGTCATGTTCGCATGTCCGAATTCCAAACCGGTGAAGCCCGATTATGAATCGAGCGAGGGAATCGGCTAACGTAGTGAATGTCGAAAGGTCGACGGGCGAAAGCCCAAAGCCCGATGGCATTCCCGCCGACCGGGAAGCAGACACGAAAGAGTCTGATAGGGTCGGAAACGCAAGATCGAAGGGAAGCGCCCGAAGGAAAGCCCGAGAGGGTGAGTACGAAGGAAGCGTCCGTTCCTTGAGAACTCAACAGCGTGCCAAAAATCAACGCCAGATATGTTGATACCCCGTCTCCGGCCGTTCGGCCGGGACGAGGTTCCTTTGAAACAAACACAGCGAGGACGCTGTGAACGGCCGGGCCCATTCCGCCCGACCGTTCCGCTCTCGTGTGTGCTCTCCCGATCACGGGAAAACATTCACGGAGAGTTTGATCCTGGCTCAGGACGAACGCTGGCGGCGTGCTTAACACATGCAAGTCGAACGATGAACCACTTCGGTGGGGATTAGTGGCGAACGGGTGAGTAACACGTGGGCAATCTGCCCTTCACTCCGGGACAAGCCCTGGAAACGGGGTCTAATACCGGATAACACTTCCACTCGCATGGGTGGGGGTTAAAAGCTCCGGCGGTGAGGGATGAGCCCGCGGCCTATCAGCTTGTTGGTGAGGTAACGGCTCACCAAGGCGACGACGGGTAGCCGGCCTGAGAGGGCGACCGGCCACACTGGGACTGAGACACGGCCCAGACTCCTACGGGAGGCAGCAGTGGGGAATATTGCACAATGGGCGAAAGC
>NZ_BBNN01000017.1:0-324448 GCF_000829695.1 Streptomyces sp. NBRC 110035
TTCCCGCCATGGTGCTTGTGTTTTCCGGACCACCGGAGGTCTGCGCCGTTGGGGCCCGGGGCGGCGGCGCGGTCCGTGCGGATGACCGTACCGTCGAGGTTCAGATGCGTCAGCCCGGCTGCCTTCGCACGCTCCAGCGCGGTGGACAGGTCCGGTGCGCCGGCGGCCAGGACGGCCAGTCCTTCGTGGAGGTAGCGGTAGGAGGTGGAGACCGACAGGCCGTTGTCGCGGGCGAGTTGGGCCAGTCGGGTGCCGTCGAGGAACCAGCACAGCACGAGCACGGCCTGCTTGAAGCAGCCCAGCGCGCGTCGCCCCTTGCGGGTCCTGGCCACGATTCGGTGGTCGCGCAGGAGACCGGCCGGGTGCTCGGCGGTGGACCGCCTCACATCGAGCACGGCGGTGCATGTGACACTGGTCGGCACGTGAGGCCCCTCGGTCGGATCTTTCTGTCGCAAGATCGTTCCTACCAGGGGCCTTACGCCTGCCCGGACTTGGGGGATACCGCGGACCGCGCGACGCGCCTCCCGCTCACGGACGGTGGCCGACGGTTACTGGGAACAGCTCAGTGTGCGCCGATCAAAAGCCGGTTCGCGAGCAACACGACCTACGAGCTCGCCACTCGCTCTTTTCGAAGCGCTCCGGCGCGCCCCGGTACGTGCCTGCGCGGACCTCCGGAGCCGGCAGCCGCCTGCCAGGGACGGTGGCCGGGGCACGTACGTGTGGTGCGGCCCCGCGGCGGTGCGACGGGAACGCGGGGGTGCGGAGGCGGGCTTCTGCGGGGTCGGTGCGAGTCCATAGGATCTCTGTAGGCTCAGTACGTCCTTCCGTCCGTACCTGATCTCGTCTCACTCCACGCCGTCACCTCGACTCCTCCCCCACCACACGACCGGGACACCCGCCATGCCACGACGCCGTAGTCCAAGCTCGTCCAGCGCGACGGGAGACCGCAGCGGAGGCTCCGCCGCTCCGCGGAACCGGACGCCTCAGCCCGTGCGGATACGGCGGCGGACCGTCGGGGACCTCGTCAAGGCGTTCTTCGCCTTCGTGGCGTTGCTCGTGCTGGTGGTGGGGGTGCCGGCCGCGCTCGCCGTGGTCGCGGGCCGGCCGTTGCCGAGCACGTTCGAGCCCATGGAGTGGCTGAGGACGGAGGTCTCCGTCGAGACCTTCCAGAACATCCTGGTCTTCTTCGTCTGGCTCGCCTGGGCCCAGTTCACCGCCTGCGTGCTCGTCGAGATGAAGGCCGCGCTCTCCGGTGTCGGGGTGCCGGGGCGGGTGCCCGGGGCCGGGCCCAGTCAGCTGCTCGCGCGTCAACTCGTCGCCGCACTGATGCTCGTCGGCGCCGCCGCGGCCAGTTTCACGCCGGGGCTCTCGCAACTGGGACAGGGAGTCGAAGGGAACCAGCAGGCCACGGCCGCCACCGCCCAGCAGACGCCGGGGCTCTTCGCCCAACAGCAGGAGCAGGCCGCCGGGGCCGCCGCCGCTCTCGCCGAGCAGGCCTCCGACGCCGCCGCCCGCGCCGACGCCGGGGGCAGCACCGCCCAGCGGGACGACACGAAGTTCTACCGGATCCAGCCACCCGAGGGGCGTCACCACGACTCCCTCTGGGAGATAGCCGAGCGGCACCTCGGGGACGGACGCCGGTACAAGGAGATCTTCGCGCTCAACAAGGACCGGGCCCAGCCCGACGGTTCCAAGCTCTCCGAGGCCAGTCTCATCCGGCCCGGCTGGATCATGGAGATGCCCGGCGACGCGCGCGGCGGCGACCTCGTCGAGATGCCGGACGAGACGCCCGAGGTCTCGCCGGACGTGCAGCGGCAGATCCACGACTACGCCAGGACCGGGGACCACGCCCGGGGCAGCGGCGGAGGCGCCGCCCACGTCTCCGTGCCCGAACAGCGGCCCGCCCCCGAGCGCCGGCCCGCGCCCGCCGCCGACCACGCCGGTCACCAGCGGCCCGCCCCCGCCCCGCAGCACGCCGACCCCGCCCGGGACACCTCCTCCTTCGGCCTGCCCGAAGCCCTCCTCACCGCCCCCCTCCTCGCCGCCGGCCTCCTCGGCGCCCTCGGGCACCGGCGTCGGCAGGCGCTGTGGCAGTCGGCGTTCGGGGGGATCGGCGGGCGGCGCGGGATGGAGCCGCCCACGCCGGAAGGCGACGCCCAGGACGTCCAGGACGCGCTGCTCGTCGGCGCCGACCCCGAGGGCGTACGGCTGCTCGACCGGTCCCTGCGCGGGCTCGCCGCCTCCCTCGCCGCCGAGTCGCGCGCCCTGCCGACCGTCTACGCCGCCTGGCTCAGCGACGGCGACCTGCACCTCCAGCTCGCCCAGCCGGCCGGCAAGCCCCCGGCGCCGTGGCGGCCGGGGCAGGACCAGACGTTCTGGACGCTGGCCAAGGACGACGCCGGCCAGTACGAGGACGTCGACACCGCCGCCCCGTACCCCGGTCTGGTCAGCCTCGGCACCCTGGACGACTCGCGGCTGCTGCTCAACCTGGAGTCCGTCCCCGGCATCGTCTCGCTGAGCGGCAGCGAGGCAGACCGGGCCGCCGTGTTCGCCTCCGTCGCCGCCGAGCTGGCGACCAACGGATGGTCGGACCGGATGACCGTCACTCTCGTCGGGTTCGGTGAGGACCTGACGCTGCTCGCCCCCAACCGGCTCCGCCACCTCGACGGCATCGAGGCGCTCATCGAGACCATGGAGGCGGAGACCCGGCAGCGGCGCGGCGCGCTGGGCGCCGCCGGGCACGACTCCGTCCTCACCGGACGCACCGGCCCGGCCCGGCACACCCGTTGGGCCCCGCAGCTCGTCCTGCTCGCCGCCGAGCCGTCCGCCGAGGACGCCGTCCGGCTCGCCGAACTCGCCGCCGACGCGAGCCGCCTCGGCATCGGCTACCTTGTCGGCACCGGGAGCGGCGATCTGCCGGGCGCCGCCTGGGAGATGGAGATCACCGGCGAGGGCAAGCTGCTCGCGCCCCTGCTGGGCCTCGAACTCGACGCCCAGCTCCTGCCCGCCGCCCAACAGCGCGCGGTCGTCGAACTGTTCGTGGAGGCCGACCCGGACCGCGGTCCCGACGGACCGGTCAGCACCCCTCCGTTCCTCGTCGACATCAGCGAACAGGGCCGGCCGGCCGTGTACGCGCGTCTCGTCGGGCCGTACGAGATCATCGGGCTCGACACCCCGGACGGCGAGCGCAGCGTCCTGCTCCACGAGGCGCTCGCCCTGCTGCTCCTGCACCGCGAGGGCGTGCACCCGCGTGTGCTGTCCTCCGTGCTGTGGCCGCGCGGTGTCACCGACGACGTGCGCGAGGCGCTCCTCGACCGGCTGCGCGCCTGGCTCGGCACCGACGCCGACGGCACACCGCGCCTCGGCACCGACCGCACCGGGCGGCTCACCCTCGCGCAGTCCGTCGTCTCCGACCTGGACGTGCTGCGGTCGCTGTACCACGAGGCGACCCAGGGCAAGGGCGTCGACAGCCGCGTCGTCCGCGGGCGGCTGCTCACCGACGCGCTGGTGCTGGTGCGCGGCCCGCTGCTCGCCGACCGGCCCGAGGGCCGCTACCGCTGGCTCACCCACGAGATCGTCGACGCCCAGCTTCCGCTGCTCGTCGCCGACACCGGACTCGCCCTCTCCGAGTTCCACATGGAGAAGGGCCGTGCCCAGAAGGCCATCGAGGCACTCGACGCGGCCCTGCGCACCGCCCCGGCCGACGAGCGGCTGTGGAACGAACTGCTGCGCGCCACCCACGCCCTCGACGACCCCTCCCGGCTCACCGCTCTCGCCACCGACCTCGTCGGCCGCAGCGGCGCCCGCGGGCTGCCGCCGCGCACCGAGGCGCTGCTCGACGAACTGCTGCCGGCCTGGCGCGACACGGTCGCGGCAGCGACAGCGGCGGCGGGGTGAGCGGGGCATGAGCGACCTGCCGGTGCCGCCGGTCGCGGCCGTCGTCCTGGTCGCCGCGCTGTGGGGCGCGGCGGCGGGCGCGCTGCTGCCCCGCGCGGTGCACCGGTTCGCCGTCCCGGCGGGGGAGGAGTGGCGCGCCCGGTGCCCCGAGGGGCATCCGCTGCGCGGGTGGCTCGGCCGGGCGCGGTGCGGACCGTGCGCCTCGCGCGCAGGCGGGGAGGGAGAAGGGGCCGCCGGGGCGCCGTACGGTCCCGGACCCGCCGCCCCCGCGGCCGCCGCCGCGCTCGTGTGCGCCGCCCTCGCCGCCGCCACCGGGACGCGGCCCGAGCTGGCCGTCTGGCTGCTGCTCGCGCCCGTCGGCGTGCTGCTGGCGGTCGTCGACTTCCGGGTGCAGCGGCTGCCCGACCCGCTCACCCTCCCGTTCGCCGCGGCCGCCCTCGCCCTGCTCGGCGTCGTCGCCCTGCTCCCCGAGCACGCGGGCACCTGGACGACCGCCCTGCTGGGCGCCCTCGTCCTCGGCGCCGGCTACTTCGTCCTGTTCCTGATCAACCCGGCCGGCATGGGCTTCGGCGACGTGAAACTCGCCCTCGGCGCGGGGGCCGTCCTCGGCTGGTACGGCTGGCCCACCGTGATGCTCGGCACCTTCGCCGGGTTCCTGTTCGGGGCGCTGTACGGCGGTGCCCTCGTCGTCGCGCGGCGGGCGGGCCGCAGGACGGCGATCCCCTTCGGGCCGTTCCTGATCGCCGGCGCGTTCGTCGGGCTGCTGATCGGGGCGTACACGGCGTGACGCCCGGGCAGGTGCGGGGAGGCCGGTGCGGTTGACGCAGCCGATGTGACGGATGCGACCGACGACCGACGGGCCGTGCGGGGCCGACGGGTGCCGATGCGGCCTGACGTCGGGCGCCCCGGGCCGCTGGCGTAGGCTGGCTCAGCCCGTCCACAACCCTTACGAACCTTACGAAAGGGACGCCCGGTGACCGAGAAGGCCGACCTTCAGCCCATCCTCGACCGTGCTGCCGCCGGTGGGCGGATCACCCCCGAAGAGGCGCTCGACCTCTACCGCGACGCCCCGCTGCACGCGCTGGGCGCCGCCGCCGACACTGTACGCCGCCGCCGGTACGCGGGGACCGAGCACATCGCGACGTACATCATCGAGCGCAACATCAACTACACGAACGTCTGCGTCACCGCGTGCCGCTTCTGCGCCTTCTACGCCGCGCCGAAGGACACCGCCAAGGGCTGGACCCGCGACCTCGACGACATCCTGCGGCGCTGCGCCGAGACCGTCGAACTCGGCGGCACGCAGATCATGTTCCAGGGCGGCCATCACCCGGACTACGGCGTCGAGTACTACGAGAAGCACTTCGCCGCCATCAAGAAGGAGTTCCCGCAGCTCGTCATCCACAGTCTGGGGGCGAGCGAGGTCGAGCACATGGCCCGGATCTCGAAGGTGCCGGTCGAGGAGGCCGTCACCCGGATCCACGCGGCCGGGCTCGACTCCTTCGCCGGGGCCGGTGCCGAGCTGTTGCCCGAGCGGCCGCGCAAGGCCATCGCGCCGCTGAAGGAGTCCGGCGAGCGCTGGCTGGAGATCATGGAGATCGCGCACGGGCTGGGCGTCGAGTCGACGTCCACCATGCTGATGGGCACCGGCGAGACCAACGCCGAGCGCATCGAGCACCTGCGCATGATCCGGGACGTACAGGACCGCACGGGCGGCTTCCGCGCCTTCATCCCGTACACCTACCAGCCCGAGAACAACCATCTGAAGGGCCGCACCCAGGCCACGATCTTCGAGTACCTGCGGATGATCGCCATCGCCCGGCTGTTCTTCGACAACGTCGCCCACATCCAGGGCTCCTGGCTGACCACCGGCAAGGAGATCGGCCAGCTCTCCATGCACTACGGCGCGGACGACCTCGGCTCGATCATGCTCGAGGAGAACGTCGTCTCCTCCGCCGGCGCCAGGCACCGCTCCAACCGCATGGAGATCATCGACCTCATCCGCCGGGCCGGACGGGTGCCCGCCCAGCGGTCGACCACGTACGAACACCTCGTCGTGCACGACGACCCGGCGAACGACCCCGTCGACGACCGGGTGGCCTCCCACATCTCCTCCACGGCGATCGAGGGCGGCACGGCCCACCCGGAGCTGAAGCTCCTCGCCTCCAACTGACCCGCCCGTGCTGACGATTCACACGGCGGAGGCGGTGCGCCTCACCTGGGACACCCCGGCGGACGCCGCCGAGCCGCTGACGGGCGGGGCCGTCGCCGTCGACGGCGGCCGGATCGTCGCCGTCGGGCCGCCGTCGGAGGTGGAGGGCCGGTTCCCGGGCGCCCGGGTCCGGCGCTGGCCGGGGACGCTGGGGCCCGGGCGGATCCACCGGGGGCCGCTCCCGGAGGCGCCGAGCCCGCGTGAACGCGTCCACGAGGTGCTCAAGCGCGGCGCGGTGGCGGTCCTGGCGGAGCACGCCGCCGCACCCGGACTGCGCGCCGCGGCCGGACGCAACGACGTCGTCGTCCTGACGTCCTTGTGCCCCGAGACGCTCGTCGTCGGCGGCCGCGCGGACCTGGCGGTCTTCGACGGCACCGGTGCCTGCGTCGCGACCGTGTGCGCGGGACGCCTGGTGCACCGCCGACGCTGACCGGCCTGGTGTTGTCCGGTCACGTCGATGGGTCCGGTGGTGACCGTTCGATGCGGATCGGCTTGGTGTCGACCTGCTCGGTGCGGGCAGTCCTGGTGGTGTCCGGTCACGTCGACGGGCCGGTGTCGGCAGGCCCGGTGCCGTCCGACCGGGCGCAGACCGACCCGGTGCCGGTCAGCCCGCGAAGGCCCTCCCGAAGGCACCCGCCTCCTGCTCCACCCCCGCTGCAGTCGGTCGCGGCATCCTCCGCGCCGGAGCCCTCCGCGCACGGCCGGTCCCGGAAGGACGACCACATCGACACCCGGGCGATGCCCTTCTCCTCCGCGAAGGCGTGCACCTGTGCCGCGTCCGCCAGGGTGAACGTCTCGCCCCCGACGTCGTTGACGCCGATCATCGAGGTGAGCGCCTTGCCCCGCCAGGCAGCGCTCCCCGACAGGCCGAAGACCTCCATGAACTGGACGTTCGCGGCCTCGGCCGAGGTGACGGCGTAGTCGCCCGTGTCACCGTCGTACGACTCCCCGTAGTTCATCGTCATGAGGTTGACGGTGCGGACCCGTACGCCGTGGTGGTTGGCGGAGGCCGGCAGGTCCAGGACGTTCTCGTCGAGGCCCGAGGGCATCACCGGGACGGTGAAGGAGACGTCCAGCTCCGTACGCTCCTCCTGCAGCAGGACGGGCTGACGGGCCCCGTCGGCGGTGACGCGTCGGCGGAGCTCGCCGCCGGGGACGGGTGGGCGGTGACGTGTCGGCGGGCGCACGGAGCAGGGGCGCCGCGGGACGCGGGCGGGAAGCCGGGACCCCCGCCCCGGGAGCGGGCTGCAAGAATGGGGCCGTGACCCGCGCATCCCTGGACAAGCAGCCGCACGAAGTCGCCTCGATGTTCGACAACGTGGCGGCACGGTACGACCTGACCAACGACGTGCTGTCGCTCGGCCAGGACCGGATCTGGCGCAGGGAGGTGGCCAAGGCGGTCGGCGCGCGCCCCGCCGAGAAGGTCCTGGACCTGGCGGCCGGTACGGCGACGTCCTCGCTGCCCTTCGCGCAGGCCGGCGCCTACGTCGTCCCCTGCGACTTCTCCCTCGGCATGCTCCAGGTCGGCAAGCAGCGCCGGAGCTGGCTGCCCTGCACCGCCGGCGACGCGACCCGGCTGCCTTTCAAGGACGACGCCTTCGACGCCGTCACCATTTCCTTCGGACTGCGCAACGTCCAGGACACGGACGCCGCGCTGCGTGAGATGCACCGGGTGACCCGGCCCGGCGGCCGCCTCGTCATCTGCGAGTTCTCGCAGCCCACCTGGGCGCCGTTCCGCACCGTGTACACCGAGTACCTGATGCGGGCGCTGCCGCCGGTCGCCCGGTCGGTGTCGTCGAACCCCGACGCGTACGTCTACCTCGCCGAGTCCATCCGGGAGTGGCCCGACCAGCCCGCCCTGGCCGAGCGGCTCCAGGGGGCCGGCTGGACGAGGGTGGCCTGGCGCAACCTCACGGGCGGTGTGGTCGCACTGCACCGGGGCCGCAAGGCGGGCTGAGGCGAGCCACGGAGGTCGCGCACAGGGCGCGCGGGCGGAGTCAGGGCGGGCCGAGGAGCGCCGTCGCCGTGCGGGGCGCGGCCGTGTACGGGGCTCCGGGTTCGTCCAGTTCCCGCCGGAGGCCGCCGCGGGGAGGCACCGGCCCGCGCGGTTCACGCACCCCTCCTCCGCCGTCCCCCTCCCCGAAGTCGAACCACACGTGCACCGCGGAGTCCCGCGGCACCTCGGTGCCGGGCTGCGGATACTGGCGCACGACGTACTCGACGACGGTCAGGTGGAAGTCCGGCCGGTCCGGCGCCTCGAGGGACAGGCCACGCGCACGAGCCGACTCGCGCGCGTCCACGGCCATCAGGCCGACCAGGCGAGGAACGCGCACCTCGGGTGTTCTGGGTCGCACCGGCACGGATGTCACCCCCCAGCGGTACCGGCAGCGTAGGCACGGCCACGGGCCGGAAGGAAGCATTCTGTGGCTATCCGTGACAATCGGTCACAACAGGTGACTGAAGTGGGAGTTGTCACTTCCACTGTCAGAGGGTCAGCCGGTAGCAGTGGCTCTCCCGGTGCGAGGCCGGGACCGTGAACGTCTCGTCGAGGCGCATCCCGAGCCGCCGGGTGACCGCCGCCGAGCGGGTGTTGCGGGCGTCGGCCATCGCGACCACGTCACGCACGCCGTGGCGCGCACGCGCTCCGGCGTCCGGCGTCCGGCAGCGATGGCGTACCCCTTGCCCCAGCGCTCCCGGCCGAGGCGCCGGCCGATCTCGATCTCGCCGGTCGGGCCCCGGTCCCGTTCCCAGGGCTGGGCGCCCGTGAAGCCGATGACGCGGTCCGCCCCGTCGACCACGGTCCACAGGCAGGAGCCGAGTTCGGCGTCGTGCCGCCGCCGGCGGGCGGTGAGCTCCTCGTGGACCGACAACTCCGCGGCCCTGCCGCCGTGGAACTCCCTCACGTCCGGATCGGCGAAGATCCGGTGCCAGGTGAAGGCGTCCTCGTGGGTGGGTACACGGAGCCGTACGGCGGGCGGGACCGGATCCATCGGGACGGCCCTTCGGCAGGGTGATCGGTTCCGCTGCATAGACTGCCCGTGTCCAGTGCCCGCCGGCACGCAGATTTCGAACCTGGGGAGAACCCGCCGTGACCGAGCCGCTCTCCGACAACACCGCCGATGTGATCGTCGTGGGCGCGGGGCCGGCCGGCTCCGCGACCGCGTACCACCTGGCGAGGTCCGGTCTCGACGTGCTCCTGCTGGAGAAGACCGCGTTCCCGCGGGAGAAGGTCTGCGGCGACGGGCTCACCCCGCGCGCCACCAAGCAGCTGGTGTCGATGGGCATCGACATCTCCGAGGAGGCGGGCTGGCTGCGCAACAAGGGCCTGCGCATCATCGGCGGCGGGGTCCGCCTCCAGCTCGACTGGCCGGAACTCGCCTCCTTCCCCGACTACGGCCTGGTCCGCAAGCGCGACGACTTCGACGAACAGCTCGCCCGGCAGGCCCAGAAGGCCGGCGCGCGCCTGTACGAACGCTGCAACGTGGGCGCGCCGATCATCGACGACCGCACCGGCCGCATCACCGGCGTGAAGGCCAGGACCGGCGAGGAGAAGCGGGACGTCACCTTCCACGCCCCGCTGGTGGTGGCCGCCGACGGCAACTCCACGCGGCTGTCCCTGGCCATGGGCCTGCACCGCCGCGAGGACCGTCCGATGGGCGTCGCGGTCCGTACGTACTTCACCTCGCCGCGCCACGACGACGACTACCTGGAGTCCTGGCTCGAGCTGTGGGACCGCCGCGGCCCGCAGGACCGGCTGCTGCCCGGCTACGGCTGGATCTTCGGCATGGGCGACGGGACGAGCAACGTCGGTCTCGGCGTGCTCAACACCTCGGACTCCTTCAAGGAACTGGACTGGCGCGAGGTCCTGAAGGCCTGGTGCGCGTCGATGCCCGAGGACTGGGGCTACACCCCGGACAACATGACCGGCCCGATCCGCGGCGCCGCGCTCCCCATGGCCTTCAACCGCCAGCCGCACTACACGCGCGGGCTGCTGCTCGTCGGTGACGCGGGCGGCCTGGTGAACCCGTTCAACGGCGAGGGCATCGCCTACGCCATGGAGTCCGGGCAGATCGCCGCCGAGGTCATCGTCCAGGCCCACGCGCGGGCGACGCCGGCCCAGCGGGAGATCGCCCTCCGGCGCTACCCGCGCGTCCTGAAGGACACCTACGGCGGCTACTACACGCTCGGCCGTGCGTTCGTGAAGCTCATCGGCAACCCGAAGGTCATGCAGATCGCCGCCCAGCGCGGCCTGACGCACCCGATGCTGATGAGGTTCACCCTGAAGCTGCTGGCCAACCTGACGGACCCCACGGGCGGCGACGCGATGGACCGCATCATCAACGGCCTGAGCAAGGTGGCGCCGAAGGCGTGACCCTCGCCGCGGGGGCCGGCGTGAGCGATCCCCGCGAACGGCTCCGCCCGGATCGTGCTCGACGGCTCCGGCTGCGCGTCCGGCTCCACCGGAACCGGTACGAACGGCACGCGGCGGACCGACGGTGCCCCCGAGGCGCGAGGCTCTGAGCGGCGCTGTGGGCGGCCGGAGTCCGAGGGGCGGGCCCTGGCCGTCCGGCCTCTGCACGGGGCGCCGCAGGGGGTCGCCGCAAGGCGGCACGGCGCTTCGCGCGGGCATGGCGGCCCCTCAGCACGCCCCGCGCGGAGGACAATTCGGGCGATCGGGCGTTTTCGGTGCGACGAGGGTGAACCCCCGGGCGGAGCGGCCGGTGCGCCCGAAGCGCCCGGATCAGAGCACGCGCACCGCGCCCGACGCGGGGTAGCCGGAAAGGTCCTGGATGACGACGCCCTTGGACGGGTTGGCGGCGTCCAGGTACTGGCCGTCACCGATGTAGACGCCCGTGTGGTACGCGGAGCCCTTGCCGCCCCAGTACAGGATGTCGCCGACCTGGAGGTTGGACAGCGAGACGTCGGTGCCGACCGTCGACTGGTCCTGCGAGACGCGCGGGAGGTCGACGCCGACCTGGCGGAACGCGGCCTGCACCAGGCTGGAGCAGTCCCAGGCGTTGGGGCCCGTGGCGCCCATGACGTAGGCGTCGCCCACCTGCGCCTTGAGGAAGGAGACCACCGTGGCGACGCTGCCGCCGGCCGGCGCGGAGGCGGTGGCCGCGGAGGCGGTGGCCGTGGTGGCCGCCGTGGTCGTGGTGCCCGAGTCGGCGGTGAGGGTGGCGCGCTCGGCGTCGCGCGTGGCCCGCTCGGCGGCGGCCTTGCGGGCCTCCTCGGCCGCCTTCTTCTTCGCCTCGGCCTTCTCCTTGGCCTCGGTGAGGTCGGCCTTCGCCTCCTTGGCGGCCTTGGCCGCGGCGGCGTCACGCTCGGCCTGCAGCTGGTAGTTCGCGGCGGCCTGCTGGGTGGCCTCCGCGGACTGGGCGACCTGAGTGGACAGGTCGGCCGTCAGGGCGGGCAGTTCGAGGGTCTGGGTCACCGGCTCGGCGGCGACCGCCGAGGCCGACGCCCCGGCCACTGCCAGAGTGCCGAGGACGCCACCGGCAACTCCGGCCCGCATCGCCATCGTGGTCTGGGCGCTGCGGCGGGGTTTCCGGTGGCTTCGTATGTGAGCGGTGTGGGACATGGGAACAACCGGTACCAGGGGCTCCTTCATATCCACAAGAAACGTGTGCTGCGCCACAGTTGTTCAATCGTGACGCCGAATGCCGGGTGTGTCGCTCTTTATTGACGCCGTAACGGACATTGCGGGCGCGGCGTAATGGGCCCGTGATCACGGTCTTTCATCTTTACGTCCGAATTGCCCCACGCCTACCATCGGTTGAAACGATTGGCCAAGCCCTCTTTCTGTGCCCTCCCTGTGGATGTGGCGCAGGTCACGGAACGGTCACCCCTCTCGTCGCGTCCGGTGTGCGAGCTCCGGGCGGATTCCGGGCGGATTGCGGGCGGCCCGCACCGGGATCTCGGCCGGTCCGCGGCGGGCGTTGCGTCCGGGCCGGCCCGGGTCGGGGTCGCGCCGTGTCCGCACCGCGTTCCGGGCTGTTCCCGGGGGAGGGGTCCAGGGGCGGGTCCGGGGCGGGTCCGGGGCGGGTCCGGGGCGGTGTCCGGGGGGTCGGGCGGGGGAGGGGTTTCGGAGCGGGCGCCGCGTGGATCCGGGTGGGTCCCGGACCCGGCCCGAGGTCCGGCCCGGGGATGCGGCGACCGCGTCCGGGGCGGGGTCCTGGATGCGGAGGGCCGGGGTGTGGCGGGTGCTGTCGGCGGCCGGTCGGGACGGGGCCGTGGTGTGCGACCGGCGGCCCGGTCCCGCGGCGGGCCGCGGACTCCGGGTCCCTCGGACTTCGTGAACGCGTGCACACGTCCACATCGCGCCCCGCACCCCCTCCGACGTGTGAACGCGTCCTCTAGCAAGCGAGCGCGTCCAGCGCCAATTTGCATGCAGGGGAACACTCTTGATACCGGGGTCACCCTCCTGGCCTGCACCGATGCGGCAGAATGTCACTTATGGTGACCGCACGGACGCTTCGCGTGCGAAGATCACCGCTCCTCCGGCTTCATGATCGTTCGTCAGGTGGTGGAGATCACAAAGGTTGTGCAATACCCCGTGTCGCAGATCACAGACCGACGGGCATAGGATGCGGAGCGGTTGGGCTTGTGACCTGCTTCACATGTTCTCGATCTTCGCCGGGGCGGGCGTGGTTCGCGGGACGCGTGGGGCGCAAGTGAGCCCGGCTCGCCAGCAGTCAGTGCCGACTGAGAGGAGCGAGGAGCGGTGAACGCGTATGCGCCCATCCTCGTACTGGGAGCCCTCGGGGCAGGCTTTGCGATCTTCTCCGTGGTCATGGCCACGCTGATCGGTCCGAAGCGGTACAACCGCGCCAGGCTCGAAGCCTACGAGTGCGGTATCGAGCCGACCCCCACGCCGGCCGGCGGCGGGCGCTTCCCCATCAAGTACTACCTGACGGCGATGCTCTTCATCGTCTTCGACATCGAGATCGTCTTCCTTTATCCCTGGGCGGTCAGCTTCGACGCCCTGGGGATTTTCGGGCTCGTGGAGATGCTGCTCTTCGTGCTCACCGTCTTCGTCGCCTACACGTACGTGTGGCGCCGCGGCGGCCTGGAATGGGACTGAAGGGCCTTTGACCATGGGACTCGAAGAAAAGCTGCCGAGCGGATTCCTGCTGACCACCGTCGAGCAGGCCGCGGGCTGGGTGCGCAAGTCGTCCATGTTCCCGGCCACGTTCGGACTCGCCTGCTGTGCCATCGAGATGATGACCACCGGCGCCGGCCGCTACGACCTGGCGCGCTTCGGCATGGAGGTCTTCCGCGGCTCGCCGCGGCAGGCGGACCTGATGATCGTGGCCGGCCGGGTCAGCCAGAAGATGGCGCCGGTGCTGCGACAGGTCTACGACCAGATGCCGAACCCCAAATGGGTGATCTCCATGGGGGTCTGCGCCTCGTCGGGCGGCATGTTCAACAACTACGCGATCGTCCAGGGCGTCGACCACGTCGTCCCGGTCGACATCTACCTGCCCGGCTGCCCGCCCCGGCCCGAGATGCTGATGGACGCCATTCTCAAGCTCCATCAGAAGATCCAGGGCTCCAAGCTCGGGGTGAACGCCGAGGAGGCGGCCCGCGAGGCGGAGGAGGCGGCGCTCAAGGCCCTGCCCACCATCGAGATGAAGGGGCTGCTGCGATGAGCGACGCGAACGACACCGCGGGCGACGGCACGAACCCCGAGAGGGACCTCTCCGCCGAGAACCTCCCCGGCCAGCGGGGCGAGGGCGGTGAGGAGATCCGCGTCCAGCGCGGCATGTTCGGCGCCGACAACGGCGGCGACACCTCCGGCTACGGCGGCCTGGTCCGCTCGATCCGGTTCCCGGGAGCCTCGAACCGCCCCTACGGAGGATGGTTCGACGAGGTGGCCGACGAACTGGAGGGCGCGCTGGAGGAGCAGGACCTGCTCCCCGGCAACGTCATCGAGAAGACGGTCGTCGACCGCGGCGAACTCACCTTCCACATCGAGCGCGAGCACCTGCTCCGGGTCGCGACGACCCTGCGCGACGACCCCGCGCTCCGCTTCGAACTGTGCACCGGCGTCAGCGGCGTGCACTATCCCGGTGACAAGGGCCGCGAGCTGCACGCCGTCTACCACCTGCGCTCGATCACCCACAACCGGCTGATCCGCCTGGAGGTCAGCGCTCCCGACAGCGACCCGCACATCCCGTCACTGTGCTCCGTCTATCCGACGAACGACTGGCACGAGCGCGAGACGTACGACTTCTTCGGCATCGTCTTCGACGGTCACCCGGCCCTCACGCGGATCCTGATGCCGGACGACTGGCAGGGGCATCCGCAGCGCAAGGACTACCCCCTCGGCGGGATCCCCGTCGAGTACAAGGGCGCCCGGATCCCGGCCCCGGACCAGCGGAGGTCGTACTCATGAGCACGTCGAACACGTCCGCCGCCTCCGCACGCGAGACCACGGAAGGCACCGTCTACACCGTCACCGGCGGAGACTGGGACGAGGTCGTCGAGACGGCGCAGCGCAGCGACGACGAGCGCATCATCGTCAACATGGGCCCGCAGCACCCGTCCACGCACGGTGTGCTCCGCCTGATCCTGGAGATCGACGGCGAGACGGTCTCCGAGGCCCGCTGCGGCATCGGCTACCTGCACACCGGCATCGAGAAGAACCTCGAGTACCGGACCTGGACCCAGGGCACCACCTTCGTGACGCGCATGGACTACCTGACGCCGTTCTTCAACGAGACGGCGTACTGCCTCGGAGTGGAGAAACTCCTCGGCATCGAGGAGCAGGTCCCCGACCGCGCCTCGGTCATCCGTGTGCTCCTGATGGAGCTGAACCGGCTCTCCTCCCACCTGGTGTGCATCGCCACCGGAGGCATGGAACTCGGCGCCACCACGATCATGATCTACGGATTCCGTGATCGTGAACTCATTCTCGACGCCTTCGAGCTCATCACCGGCCTGCGGATGAACCACGCGTACATCCGCCCCGGCGGACTCGCCCAGGACCTGCCGCCCGGCGCGGTGGACCAGATCCGCGAGCTGGTGAAGAAGCTGCGCAAGAACCTCCCGGAGTACGACGCGCTCGCCACCGGGAACCCCATCTTCAAGGCCCGCATGCAGGAGGTCGGCCACCTGGACCTGGCCGGCTGCATGGCCCTCGGGGCGACCGGCCCGGTCCTGCGCTCCACCGGACTGCCGCACGACCTGCGCAAGACGCAGCCGTACTGCGGGTACGAGACGTACGACTTCGAGGTCCCCACCGCGGACACCTGCGACTCCTACGGCCGCTTCCTGATCCGGCTGGAGGAGATGCGCCAGTCACTGCGCATCGTCGAACAGTGCCTGGACCGGCTCCAGCCCGGACCGGTCATGGTCGCCGACAAGAAGATCGCCTGGCCCGCCCAGCTCGCCATGGGCCCGGACGGACTGGGCAACTCCCTCGACCACATCAAGAAGATCATGGGCACCTCCATGGAGGCCCTGATCCACCACTTCAAACTGGTCACCGAGGGTTTCCGCGTACCGCCCGGACAGGTGTACGCGGCCGTCGAGTCACCCAAGGGCGAGCTCGGGGCGCACGTCGTCTCCGACGGCGGCACCCGCCCCTTCCGGGTCCACTTCCGCGACCCGTCCTTCACCAACCTGCAGGCCATGGCGGCGATGTGCGAGGGCGGCCAGGTCGCCGACGTCATCGTCGCCGTCGCATCCATCGACCCCGTGATGGGAGGCGTCGACCGGTGACCACCTCATCCTCGGAGCGGGGCGTCAGCCTGGGCATGCCCCACCTGCCCCCGCCCGCCTACCCGGACGACGTCCGGGCCCGGCTGGAGACCGACGCGCGCGAGATCATCGCCCGCTACCCGGACTCCCGGTCGGCCCTCCTGCCGCTGCTGCACCTCGTGCAGGCCCAGGAGGGCCACGTCACGCGCACCGGGATGCAGTTCTGCGCGGACACGCTCGGCCTGACCACGGCCGAGGTCACCGCCGTCGCCACCTTCTACTCCATGTACCGGCGCCGGCCGAGCGGTGACTACCAGGTCGGCGTGTGCACCAACACCCTGTGCGCCGTCATGGGCGGCGACGCCATCTTCGAGGAGCTCCAGGAGCACCTGGGCATCGGCAACGGCGAGACCACCGACGACGGCAAGGTCACCCTCGAGCACATCGAGTGCAACGCGGCCTGCGACTTCGCACCCGTCGTGATGGTCAACTGGGAGTTCTTCGACAACCAGGACCCGCGGAGCGCCAAGCGCCTCGTCGACGACCTGCGGGCCGGCCGCCCCGTCTCGCCCACCCGCGGGGCGCCCCTGTGCACCTTCAAGGAGACCGCCCGGATCCTGGCCGGTTTCCCCGACGAGCGGGACGGCGCCGTCGAGGCCACGGGAAGCGCGGGACCCCCCTCCCTGGCCGGCCTGAAGCTGGCCAAGGGGGAGACCGCACCCGCCCGCGTGGTGCACCCGCGCGGTGAGGCGCCCCGGGAGACCCCGCCGCACGACCCGTCACCGGCGGAACACCTCAGCTCGCACGACGCGCCGCAGGACACGTCGGCCTCCGATCCGACGCACCCGGCCGGACCCGCAGCCGAGGAGGGGGAGTGATGACCTTGGCACCCGAACTCAAGGACACCGGACCGGAGAAGCTGCTCGCACCCGTGCTGTCGGCCTTCTGGGACGAGGACAGGTCCTGGACCCTGGACGTCTACAAGCGGCACGGGGGGTACGAGGGGCTCCGCAAGGCGCTCGCCATGTCACCCGACGACGTCATCGCGTACGTCAAGGAGTCCGGTCTGCGGGGGCGCGGAGGCGCCGGCTTCCCGACGGGAATGAAATGGCAGTTCATTCCGCAGGGGGACGGAAAACCACACTATCTGGTGGTCAACGCCGACGAGTCGGAGCCCGGAACCTGCAAGGACATCCCGCTCCTCTTCGCGAACCCGCACAGCCTCATCGAGGGCATCGCCATCGCCTGTTACGCCATCAGGTCGTCCCACGCCTTCATCTACCTGCGGGGTGAGGTCGTCCCCGTACTGCGGCGGCTGCACGAGGCCGTGCGCGAGGCCCGCGCGGCGGGCGTCCTCGGCGAGAACGCGCTGGGCAGCGGACTCGGCCTCGACCTCACCGTGCACGCCGGCGCCGGCGCGTACATCTGCGGTGAGGAGACCGCGCTGCTCGACTCGCTCGAAGGCCGCCGTGGCCAACCGCGGCTCCGACCCCCCTTCCCCGCCGTCGCGGGCCTCTACGCGTGCCCGACCGTGGTGAACAACGTCGAGTCGATCGCGTCGGTTCCCGCCATCATGAACCGGGGCAAGGAGTGGTTCCGCTCGATGGGGAGCGAGAAGTCGCCCGGCTTCACCCTCTACTCCCTCAGCGGCCACGTCGCACGCCCCGGCCAGTACGAGGCCCCGATGGGCATCACGCTGCGCCAGCTGCTCGACATGAGCGGCGGCATGCGGCCGGGGCACCGCCTGAAGTTCTGGACGCCGGGCGGCTCCTCGACGCCCATGTTCACCGACGAGCACCTCGACGTCCCCCTCGACTACGAGGGAGTCGGCGCCGCCGGTTCCATGCTCGGCACGAAGGCCCTCCAGTGCTTCGACGAGACGACCTGCGTCGTGCGGGCCGTCACCCGCTGGACCGAGTTCTACGCCCACGAGTCCTGCGGCAAGTGCACACCCTGCCGCGAAGGCACGTACTGGCTGGTGCAGCTGATGCGCGACATCGAGGCGGGCAAGGGCCACATGTCCGACCTCGACAAGCTGCACGACATCGCCGACAACATCAACGGCAAGGCGTTCTGCGCCCTCGGCGACGGCGCCGCCTCGCCGATCTTCTCCTCGCTCGCGTACTTCCGTGAGGAGTACGAGCAGCACATCACGGGCCGTGGCTGCCCGTTCGACCCGGCCAAGTCGACGGCCTGGGCCGACCGTACGGAGGTGCACGCATGACTGTGACCACCAGCTCTCCCTCCGGCGGGGGAGAGGCGGCGGTCCCGCCGGAGGACCTCGTCACGCTGACGATCGACGGCGCCGGGATCAGCGTGCCCAAGGGCACCCTGGTCATCCGGGCCGCCGAACAGCTCGGCATCGAGATCCCCCGGTTCTGCGACCACCCCCTCCTCGACCCGGCCGGTGCCTGCCGCCAGTGCATCGTCGAGGTCGAGGGCCAGCGCAAGCCCATGGCCTCCTGCACCATCACCTGCACCGACGGGATGGTGGTGAAGAGCCACCTCACCTCGCCCGTCGCCGAGAAGGCCCAGCACGGCGTGATGGAGCTGCTGCTCATCAACCACCCGCTGGACTGCCCGGTCTGCGACAAGGGCGGCGAGTGCCCGCTGCAGAACCAGGCGATGTCGCACGGCAACCCGGAGTCCCGCTTCGACGGCAAGAAGCGGACCTACGAGAAGCCCGTGCCGATCTCCACCCAGGTGCTGCTCGACCGCGAGCGGTGCGTGCTGTGCGCCCGCTGCACCCGGTTCTCGAACCAGATCGCGGGCGACCCGATGATCGAGATGGTCGAGCGGGGCGCGCTCCAGCAGATCGGCACCGGTGAGGGCGACCCCTTCGAGTCGTACTTCTCCGGCAACACCATCCAGATCTGCCCGGTCGGCGCGCTCACCTCGGCGGCCTACCGGTTCCGCTCCCGCCCCTTCGACCTGGTCTCCTCGCCGTCGGTGTGCGAGCACTGCGCCGGCGGCTGCGCCACCCGCACCGACCACCGGCGCGGCAAGGTCATGCGGCGGCTCGCCGCCGAGGACCCCGAGGTCAACGAGGAGTGGATGTGCGACAAGGGCCGCTTCGGGTTCCGGTACGCGCAGCAGCGGGACCGGCTGCGGACCCCGCTCGTCCGTAACGCCGAGGGCGCGCTGGAGCCGGCCTCCTGGCCCGACGCGCTGCAGATCGCGGCCCAGGGCCTGCTGGCCTCCCGCGGCCGCACCGGTGTCCTGACCGGCGGCCGGCTCACCGTCGAGGACGCCTACGCGTACAGCAAGTTCGCGCGGGTGGCCCTCGACACCAACGACATCGACTTCCGCGCGCGCGTGCACAGCGTCGAGGAGGCGGACTTCCTCGCCGCGCGGGTCGCGGGCCGCGGACGTGACCTCGGGGACGCGTCCGGCCGGGACGCGACCGACGGCGTCACGTACTCCTCGCTGGAGAAGGCGCCCGCCGTCCTGCTGGTCGGGTTCGAGGCCGAGGAGGAGGCGCCCGGCGTCTTCCTGCGGCTGCGCAAGGCATGGCGTACGCACGGGCAGCGGACCTTCTCGCTGGCCACGCACGCCACGCGCGGCCTGGAGAAGGCCGGCGGCACACTGCTGCCGGCGGCTCCCGGCACCGAGACCGAATGGCTGGACGCACTCGCGAGCGGGGTCGGCCTGGAGGGCGACGGGGCCAGGGCCGCCGAGGCGCTGCGGGCCGAGGGCGCGGTGATCGTCGTCGGCGAGCGGATCGCCGCCGTCGAGGGCGGCCCGACCGCCGCCGTACGCATCGCCACCGCGACCGGCGCCCGGCTGGTGTGGATCCCGCGGCGCGCCGGGGAGCGGGGCGCCGTCGAGGCGGGCGCGCTGCCGTCGCTGCTGCCGGGCGGGCGCCCGGCGACCGACCCGCGCGCGCGGGAGGAGGTCGCCGCCGTCTGGGGCGTCGCCGCCCTGCCGCACCGCTACGGCCGCGACACCGGCGAGATCGTCGGGGCCGCGGCGAGCGGCGAGCTGCAGGCGCTGCTGGTCGCGGGCGTGGAGGTCGCCGACCTGCCCGACCCGGCGCGCGCGCGTGCGGCACTGGCCGAGGCCGGTTTCGTGGTCTCGCTGGAACTGCGGCCCAGCGAGGTCACCGAACTCGCCGACGTGGTGCTGCCGGTGGCCGCCGTCGTCGAGAAGGCCGGCGCCTTCATCAACTGGGAGGGCAGGGTCCGGCCCTTCGCGTCGGCGCTCAAGCCCGACCAGATGACCCGCACCCTGCCGCCGGCCGACGCGCGCGTGCTGCACATGCTGGCCGACGCCATGGACGTGCACCTGGGCCTGCCGGACCTGCGCACCGTCCGCGCGGAGCTCGAGCGGCTCGGCGCCTGGGAGGGCCCGCGGGCCACCGAGCCCCGGGAGAGGGCGGGCGCGCTGCCCCGGCCGGCCGCCGGGGAGGCGGTGCTCGCCGGGCACCGGCTGCTGCTGGACCAGGGACTCCTGCAACAGGGCGACGAGGCGCTCGCCGGTACCCGGCACGCCGCGCACGCACGCGTGTCGGCCGCCACGGCCGCCGAGGTCGGCGTCAAGGACGGCGACCCGCTCGCCGTGACCGGCCCCGCGGGGACGGTCGACCTGCCCCTGAGCGTCACCGAGATGCCCGACCGCGTGGTGTGGCTCCCGCTGAACTCCGCCGGCGGCGGCGTGGCCTCCGACACCGGGGCACTGCCCGGCGCCCTCGTCCGTATCGGCCCGGCGTCACTCGCCGGCGAGGCCCCCCAGGAGGTGGAGGCATGAGCTTGTACTTCGCCGCTGAAGACCTCTCGATGTTCGGCCGCGACCCCTGGTGGCTGGTCGTGATCAAGGCGGTCTTCTGCTTCGCCTTCGTCATGGTGACGGTGCTGATCGCCATCGTGATGGAACGCAAGATCGTCGCCTGGATGCAGCTGCGCATCGGCCCGAACCGCAACGGTCCCTGGGGCATGCTCCAGTCGCTCGCCGACGGCGTGAAACTGATGCTCAAGGAAGACGTCGTCGTCAAACGCGCCGACAAGGCGGTGTACATCCTGGCGCCGATCGTCGCGGCCGTCCCGGCCTTCATGGCGATCGCGGTGATCCCCTTCGGGCCGTCCGGCAACGAGATCTCGATCTTCGGCCAGCGGACCACGATGCAGCTCACCGACCTGCCGGTCGCGCTGCTCTACATCCTCGCGGTCGCCTCGATCGGTATCTACGGCCTGGTCCTCGCCGGCTGGAGCTCCGGATCCACGTACCCGCTGCTGGGCGGGCTGCGCTCGTGCGCGCAGATGATCTCCTACGAGATCGCCATGGGGGCCGCCTTCGCCTCGGTGTTCCTCTACTCGGGGTCGATGTCGACGTCGACGATCGTCGAGCAGCAGGCCGACCGCTGGTACATCCTGCTGCTGCCGGTCTCCTTCCTCATCTACATCGTGACGATGGTCGGCGAGGTCAACCGCGCCCCCTTCGACATGCCGGAGTCCGAGGGCGACCTGGTCGGCGGCTTCAACACGGAGTACTCGTCGATCAAGTTCGCGATGTTCATGCTCGCCGAGTACATCAACATGGTCACCGTCTCGGCCGTCGCCGTCACCCTCTTCCTGGGCGGCTGGCGCGCTCCGTGGCCGGTCAGCACCTTCTGGGAGGGCGCGAACCACGGCTGGTGGCCGATGCTCTGGTTCGTCGTCAAGGTCCAGCTGCTGCTGTTCATGTTCGTCTGGCTGCGCGGCACGCTCCCGCGCGTGCGGTACGACCAGCTGATGAAGCTCGGCTGGAAGGTCCTCATCCCGGTCTCCCTGGTGTGGCTGATGGCCGTCGCCACGGTGCGGGTCCTGAGGAACGAGAACTACGGCTTCGCGGACATCGCCCTCTACATCGCCGCCGGAGTCCTTGCCCTGTTGCTGCTGTCCTTCGCCGTCGACATGTTCCGGGCGAAGGGCAAGAACGCCGAGGACGCCGAGGGGGCCGGGGGAGCGGGCGGGGAACCGGCCGCCTTCGACCCGATGGCAGGCGGGTTCCCCGTACCGCCGCTGCCCGGACAGGAGCTCCCGCCGGTGCCGCGACGCCGTCCGCGCCGGGAGCGGGAGCTCGTCGCCAGCGGCGGGCCCGATACCCACAGTGACGGATCTCTGGATGGAAAGGAGGCGTCCGATGGCTGAGGAGCCCAAGGAGCCCAAGGAGGCCGGGCAGTCGAAGCCCGGCTTCCAGAACCCCGTGGCCGGCTTCGGTGTGACCTTCAAGGCCATGTTCAAGAAGCGGCTGACCGAGCAGTACCCGGAGCAGCAGAAGACCACGGCCCCGCGCTTCCACGGACGGCACCAGCTCAACCGCCATCCGGACGGCCTGGAGAAGTGCGTCGGCTGCGAGCTGTGCGCCTGGGCCTGTCCCGCCGACGCGATCTACGTCGAGGGCGCGGACAACACCGAGGAGGAGCGTTACTCGCCCGGCGAGCGGTACGGCCGCGTCTACCAGATCAACTACGCCCGCTGCATCCTGTGCGGCCTGTGCATCGAGGCGTGCCCCACGCGCGCGCTGACGATGACCAACGAGTTCGAGCTGGCCGACTCCAGCCGCGCCAACCTCATCTACACCAAGGAGCAGCTGCTCGCCGGTCTGGAGGAGGGCATGGTCGACAGCCCCCACGCCATGTACCCGGGCACCGACGAACAGGACTACTACCGGGGCCTGGTCACCGAGGCCGCCCCCGGTACCGAGCGGCAGGCGGCCTCCTCCGGGGGCGAGGCCGTGCAGGAGGCCGACTCGACCTTCGGTGAGGACGAACCGGCGTCGGAGAAGGTGATCCGGGGATGACCGAGCACCTCGCCGCCTACTCCACCTCCACCGGAGAGGCCGTCCAGTTCTGGATCCTCGGCACGGTCGCCGTGATCGGCGCGCTGTGCACGATCCTGATGCGGCGGGCCGTGCACAGCGCGCTCTGCCTCGCCGGGACCATGATCATCCTGGCGGTGTTCTACCTCGCCAACGGCGCCTACTTCCTGGGCGTCGTCCAGATCATCGTCTACACCGGCGCGATCATGATGCTGTTCCTGTTCGTGGTGATGCTGGTCGGTGTCACCGCGGCGGACTCCCTGAAGGAGACCATCAAGGGCCAGCGCTGGCTCGCCCTGCTGTGCGGGCTGGGCTTCGGCATCCTGCTCGTCGGCGGCATCGGCAACGCGGCGCTCACCGAGTTCAACGGCATCGGGCAGGCGAACGCGAACGGCAACGTGGAGGGCCTCGCCGCCCTCATCTTCACCAAGTACGTCTTCGCCTTCGAGATCACCGGCGCCCTGCTCATCACGGCCGTCGTCGGCGCCATGGTGCTCACCCACCGCGAGCGCACCGAACGGGCCAAGACCCAGCGGGAGCTGGCCGGGGAGCGCGTCCGCGAGGGCAAGCAGCTCCCGCCGCTGCCGGCCCCGGGCGTGTACGCCCGGCACAACGCGGTGGACATCCCGGGCCTGCTGCCCGACGGCACCACGTCCGACCTCACGGTCAGCAGCACGCTGCGCGAGCGCGGCCAGATCCGGGACGTGTCCCAGGAGGCGCTCAGCGACCTGCGGTCGCTGGAGCGGCGCTCCGAGGAGCGGCTCGAGCGCACGGCGATCGAGCCGGCGCCGTCGAAGCGGGCCGAGGAGGCATCGAAGTGAACCCGGTCAACTACCTCTACCTCGCGGCCCTGTTGTTCACGATCGGCGCCACCGGTGTCCTCATCCGGCGCAACGCGATCGTCGTCTTCATGTGCATCGAGCTGATGCTCAACGCCTGCAACCTGGCGTTCGTCGCCTTCTCCCGCATGCACGGCAACCTCGACGGCCAGATCATCGCCTTCTTCACGATGGTCGTCGCCGCGGCGGAGGTCGTGGTCGGACTGGCGATCATCGTGTCCCTGTTCCGTTCCCGCCACTCGGCCTCGGTCGACGACGCCAGCCTGATGAAGCTGTGAGGGGTCGCTAGAACCGTGACTAATCCAGAGAACCTGATCGCGCTGCTGGTGGCGGCGCCCCTGCTCGGAGCTGTGGTCCTGCTGTGCGGCGGCCGCCGGCTGGACGCCGTCGGCCACTGGATCGGCACGGTGCTCGCCGCCGCGTCCTTCCTGGTCGGCGTCGTCCTCTTCGCCGACATGCTGGGCAGCGCCGCCGACGACCGCACCCTGACGCAGCATCTGTTCAGCTGGATCCCGGTGGAGGGATTCCAGGCCGACGTCGCCTTCCGGCTCGACCAGCTGTCGATGACGTTCGTGCTGCTGATCACCGGCGTCGGCTCGCTCATCCACCTGTACTCGATCGGGTACATGGAGCACGACGAGCGGCGTCGCCGCTTCTTCGGCTATCTGAACCTGTTCCTCGCGGCGATGCTGATCCTCGTCCTCGCCGACAACTACCTGCTGCTGTACGTCGGCTGGGAGGGCGTCGGTCTCGCCTCCTACCTGCTGATCGGCTTCTGGCAGCACAAGCCCAGCGCCGCGACCGCGGCGAAGAAGGCCTTCCTGGTCAACCGGGTCGGCGACATGGGCCTGTCGATCGCGATCATGCTGATGTTCCTGTGGTTCGGCACCTTCGCCTTCGGGCCGGTGCTCGGCAGCCACGACGAGGCCGGGCTGGCCGGCGCCGCCGACGAGGGCAAGCTCACCGTGATCGCCCTCATGCTGCTGCTCGCAGCCTGCGGCAAGTCCGCCCAGGTGCCGCTGCAGTCCTGGCTCGGGGACGCGATGGAGGGCCCGACCCCGGTCTCGGCCCTGATCCACGCCGCGACCATGGTGACCGCGGGCGTCTATCTGATCGTCCGCTCGGGCGCCGTCTTCAACGGCGCCCCGGACGCGCAACTGGTCGTCACCGTCGTCGGCGCGGTCACGCTGCTGTTCGGTGCGATCGTCGGTTGCGCGAAGGACGACATCAAGAAGGCGCTGGCCGGTTCGACGATGTCGCAGATCGGCTACATGGTGCTCGCGGCGGGCCTCGGCCCCATCGGCTACGTCTTCGCGATCATGCACCTGGTGACGCACGGCTTCTTCAAGGCCGGGCTGTTCCTCGGCGCGGGTTCGGTCATGCACGGCATGAACGACGAGGTCGACATGCGCCGCTACGGCGGACTGCGCAGGTACATGCCGGTCACGTTCGTCACCTTCGGGCTCGGCTACCTCGCCATCATCGGATTCCCGGGCCTGTCCGGCTTCTTCTCCAAGGACATGATCATCGAGTCGGCGTTCGCCAAGGGCGGCACCCAGGGCTGGATCCTCGGCGGCGTGGCCCTGCTGGGCGCCGCGATCACCGCGTACTACATGACGCGCGTGATGCTGATGACGTTCTTCGGGGAGGAGCGCTGGCGGAAGGCTCCGACACCGTCCCCGGCCGAGCCCGTGGTGGAGCCGGCCGCGCAGACCCGGGGCGAGTACGCGCCCCCGCACCCGCACGAGTCGCCGAAGAGCATGACGATCCCGATGATCGTGCTCGCCTTCGGTTCCGTGTTCGCCGGCGCGTTCTTCGGCATCGGCGACCGGTTCGTGCACTGGCTGGAGCCCGTCACCGGGCACGACCACGGACACGCGCCGATCAGCGCCCTGACGGTCACGCTGTCCACGGTGGCGGTCATGGTCGTCGGCGTGGCGATCGCCTGGGGCCAGTACGGGCGCCGCCCGGTCCCGGCGCTCGCCCCGCGCGGGTCGCTGCTCACCCGGGCCGCCCGGCGCGACCTGCTCCAGGACGACTTCAACCACGTGGTCCTGGTGCGCGGCGGCGAGCACCTCACACGCTCCCTGGTATACGTCGACCACACCCTGGTCGACGGCGTCGTCAACGGAACGGCGGCCTCGTTCGGCGGCCTGTCCGGGCGGATGCGCAGGCTGCAGAACGGCTTCGCGCGGTCCTACGCGGTCTCGATGTTCGGGGGCGCGGCCGTCCTGGTCGCCGCGACCCTGCTGATGAGGGCGGTCTGATACCGATGTCCTTTCCTCTGCTGACAGCGACGGCGGCGCTCCCGGCCATCGGGGCGATCGCCACGGCCGCCGTACCGGCCACGAGGCGCACCGCCGCCAAGTGGCTGGCCCTGCTGGTCTCGGTCGCCACCCTGGTGCTGGCGGTCGTCGTCCTGGTGCGCTTCGACCCGGACGGCGACCGCTACCAGCTCACCGAATCGCACGCCTGGATCGCGGACTTCGGAGTCCGTTACGAGCTGGGGGTGGACGGCATCGGGGTCGCGCTGATCGCGCTGACCGCCCTGCTGATCCCGTTCATCATCCTCGCGGGCTGGCACGACGCCGATCCCCTGGAGACGGGCAGCAGGAGGTGGCGGCCGACGCAGGGCTTCTTCGCCCTGATCCTGGCCGTCGAGGCGATGGTGATCATCTCCTTCGAGGCCACCGACGTCTTCCTCTTCTACATCTTCTTCGAAGCCATGCTGATCCCGATGTACTTCCTCATCGGCGGCTTCGGGGACCGGGCCCACCAGCACGGTGAGAAGGCGGCGGCGACCCAGCGGTCGTACGCGGCGGTCAAGTTCCTGCTCTACAACCTGGCCGGCGGTCTGGTCATGCTGGCCGCGGTGATCGGGCTGTACGTGGTCGCCGGGAACTTCTCGCTCACCGAGATCGCCGAGGCGCGGGCCAACGGCTCGCTCGAGATGTCGACGAGCACCGAACGCTGGCTGTTCCTCGGCTTCTTCCTCGCCTTCGCGGTGAAGGCGCCGATGTGGCCGCTGCACACCTGGCTGCCCAACGCCATGCAGGAGTCCACCGCGCCCGTCGCCGTGCTCATCACGGCCGTCGTGGACAAGGTGGGCACCTTCGCGATGCTGCGCTTCTGCCTCCAGCTGTTCCCGGAGGCGAGCAAGTGGGCGACCCCCGCGATCATGGTGCTGGCGGTCATCAGCATCATCTACGGAGCGCTGCTCGCGGTCGGCCAGCGGGACATCAAGCGGCTGATCGCGTACGCGTCGATCTCGCACTTCGGCTTCATCATCATGGGCATCTTCGCGATGACCAGCCAGGGCCAGTCCGGGGCGACGCTCTACATGGTCAACCACGGTATCTCGACCGCCGCCCTGCTCCTGGTGGCCGGCTTCCTCATCTCGCGGCGCGGCTCGCGGCTCATCGCCGACTACGGCGGGGTGCAGAAGGTCGCGCCGGTACTCGCCGGCACGTTCCTGATCGGCGGCCTGGCGACGCTGTCGCTGCCCGGGCTCGCGCCGTTCGTCAGCGAGTTCCTGGTCCTGGTCGGCACGTTCACGCGTTATCCGGTGATCGGCGTCATCGCCACCTTCGGCATCGTGCTCGCCGCGCTCTACACCCTCGTCCTCTACCAGCGGACGATGACGGGCCCCCTCAGGCCCGAGCTCGCCAGGATGCCCGACCTGCGGGTGCGTGAGATCGCCGTGGCCGCGCCGCTGATCGTGCTGCTGGTCTTCCTGGGCGTCTACCCGAAGCCCCTCACGGACATCGTGAACCCGGCGGTGAAGCAGACCATGTCCGACGTCCAGCAGAAGGACCCCCGGCCCGAGGCGGAGGCGGCCAAGTGAACATGTCAGCCGTCCACAGCCTGTGGACAACCGCGGCCGAACCGATCGCGAAGATCGACACGCCGAAGATCGAGTACGCGCAGCTCGCGCCCACCCTGATCGTCGTCGGTGCGGCGGTCCTGGGAATCCTGATCGAGGGCTTCGTACCGCGCAGATCCCGCTACTACGTACAGATGGCCGTCGCGTCGGCCGCGCTCGTCGCTGCGTTCGCCGCGGTCGTGGCGCTCGCCGCCGACGGGTACGGCACCACCAAGGCGGGCATCGTGGCCATGGGCGCGATCGCCGTCGACGGACCCGCCCTGTTCCTGCAGGGCACGATCCTGCTGACCGCCCTGGTCGGCCTGTTCACCTTCGCCGAGCGCAGACTCGATCCGCAGGCGCACGGCAACCGGGTCGACTCCTTCGCCGCGCAGGCCGCGTCCGTGCCGGGCAGCGACGGCGAGAAGAAGGCCGTCAAGGCCGGGTTCACCACCACCGAGGTGTTCCCGCTGCTGCTCTTCGCGGTCGCCGGCATGCTGGTCTTCCCCGCGGCCAACGACCTGCTGACGCTGTTCGTGGCCCTGGAGGTCCTCTCCCTGCCGCTGTACCTGCTCTGCGCGCTGGCCCGCCGCAAGCGGCTCATCTCGCAGGAGGCCGCGGTCAAGTACTTCCTGCTCGGCTCGTTCGCCTCCGCGTTCCTCCTCTTCGGCATCGCGCTGCTGTACGGCTACGCGGGCTCGATGTCGTACGCGACGATCGCGCAGGTCGTCGACGGCACGATCGCGGAGGTCGACCCGGCGCTCGTCAACACCATGGGCAACGACGTGCTCCTCCTGGTGGGCGCGGGCCTGCTGATCACGGGCCTGCTGTTCAAGGTCGGTGCCGTCCCCTTCCACATGTGGACGCCGGACGTCTACCAGGGCGCGCCGACCCCGGTGACGGGCCTGATGGCGGCGGCGACCAAGGTGGCCGCGTTCGGTGCCCTGCTGCGGGTGCTGTACGTCCTGCTCCCCGGCCTGCGCTGGGACTGGCGGCCGGTCATGTGGGCCGTCGCGATCGTCACCATGCTGGGCGGCGCGATCGTCGCGATCACCCAGACCGACATCAAGCGGCTGCTGGCGTACTCGGCGATCTCGCACGCGGGCTTCATCCTCGCGGGTGTCATCGCGACCACGCCGGAGGGCATCTCGTCCGTCCTCTTCTACCTGGCGGCGTACTCGTTCGTGACGATCGGCGCGTTCGCGGTGGTGACGCTGGTGCGGGACGCGGGCGGCGAGGCGACGCACCTGTCCAAGTGGGCTGGGCTGGGCCGCCGTTCGCCCCTGGTGGCGGCCGTGTTCGCGGTGTTCCTGCTCGCCTTCGCGGGCATTCCGCTGACGTCGGGCTTCGCCGGGAAGTTCGCCGTGTTCAAGGCGGCGGCCCAGGGCGGCGCGGTCCCGCTGGTCGTGGTCGGTGTGATCGCGTCGGCGATCGCGGCGTTCTTCTACATCCGGGTGATCGTCCTGATGTTCTTCAGCGAGCCGCGGCCCGAGGGCCCGACCGTCGCGGTGCCGTCACCGCTGACGATGACGGCGATCGGGCTGGGCGTGGCGGTCACGGTGGTGCTGGGCGTCGCGCCGCAGTACTTCCTGGAGCTGGCGGGGAACGCGGGGGTGTTCGTGCGCTGACCCGGCGCCCGCCGACGGCAGGGCGGCCCGGCACCCGCTCGGGGGGTGCCGGGCCGTTGCCGTGCCCGGCGGAACGCGCCCCCTGCGCACAGCGGTACGCGGGTACGACGGGTCCGGGGGCCGGTGGACAGGTCCGGGGCGTCGATCTGTGGACAACTCCGGGGATGTCGGCCCGGGCGCCTATCGTGGACGCAGTGGTCGAGAACGGCCGCGGTGGACGCGGTGGCCGCGAGCGGTCGTACGGGGGCAGGGCGATGGGTGGGACGGACGGTAGTGGTGGCATGGCAGTGACGGAGAACGAGGCGCTGGCGACCCTGCAGCGGGTGTTCGGATTCGACGCCTTCCGCGGTGAGCAGGAGGCGGTGATCGAGCATGTGATCGCGGGCGGGGACGCCGTGGTGCTCATGCCGACCGGTGGCGGCAAGTCGCTGTGCTACCAGATTCCGTCGCTGGTCAGACCGGGCACGGGAGTCGTCGTCTCCCCGCTGATCGCGCTGATGCAGGACCAGGTGGACGCGCTGCGGGCGCTTGGCGTGCGCGCCGGGTTCATGAACTCCACGCAGGACTTCGAGGAGCGGCGCGTCGTGGAGGCCGAGTTCCTCGCCGGCGAGCTGGACCTGCTGTACCTCGCGCCGGAGCGGCTGCGGCTGAACAGCTCGCTGGAACTGCTGTCACGGGGGAAGATCTCCGTCTTCGCGATCGACGAGGCGCACTGCGTGTCCCAGTGGGGGCACGACTTCCGGCCGGACTACCTCTCCCTGTCGCTGCTCGGCGAGCGCTGGCCGGACGTGCCCCGGATCGCGCTCACCGCGACGGCCACGCACGCCACGCACCGGGAGATCACCGAGCGGCTGGCCATGCCGGACGCCCGGCACTTCGTCGCGAGCTTCGACCGGCCCAACATCCAGTACCGGATCGTGCCCAAGGCCGACCCCAAAAAGCAGCTGCTGAACTTCCTGCGGGAGGAGCACGCGGGCGACGCGGGCATCGTCTACTGCCTGTCCCGCAACTCCGTGGAGAAGACCGCCGAGTTCCTCAGCCGAAGCGGCGTCGAGGCGGTGCCGTACCACGCCGGACTGGACGCGGGGACGCGTGCCGCGCACCAGTCCCGCTTCCTGCGGGAGGAGGGCCTGGTCGTGGTGGCCACCATCGCCTTTGGCATGGGCATCGACAAGCCGGACGTCCGGTTCGTCGCCCACCTCGACCTGCCCAAGTCCGTCGAGGGCTACTACCAGGAGACGGGCCGCGCGGGCCGCGACGGACTGCCGTCCACCGCCTGGATGGCGTACGGCCTCAACGACGTCATACAGCAGCGCAAGCTGATCCAGTCCGGCGAGGGGGACGAGGCCTTCCGGCGGCGGGCGGGCCGGCACCTGGACGCGATGCTCGCCCTGTGCGAGACGGTCCGGTGCCGGCGCGGGCAGCTCCTGGCCTACTTCGGCCAGGACACCCCCGACCCGGCGGGCTGCGGCAACTGCGACTCCTGCCTCACCCCGCCCCAGACGTGGGACGGCACCGTCGCGGCCCAGAAGGTGCTGTCGACGGTGGTCCGGCTGCAGCGGGAGCGCGGGCAGAAGTTCGGCGCGGTGCAGATCGTGGACATCCTGCTGGGCAGGCGCACGGCCAAGGTCATCCAGTTCGACCATGACCAGCTCTCCGTGTTCGGGATCGGTGAGGATCTCGGCGAGGCCGAGTGGCGGGGCGTCGTCCGGCAGCTGCTGGCCCAGGGGCTGCTCGCGGTCGAGGGGGACTACGGCACGCTGGTGCTGACCGAGGACAGCGGGACCGTGCTGCGGCGCGAGCGGGAGGTGCCGCTGCGCAAGGAGCCGAAGAAGCCGGCGACCTCCCGGTCGGGAGCCCCGGGGGCATCGGGCTCCGGGAAGGGCAAGGCCGGGGCCGCGGCGGCCGAGCTGCCCGAACACCTCCTGCCGGCCTTCGAGGCGCTGCGCGCCTGGCGTGCCGAACAGGCCCGGGAGCAGGGCGTCCCCGCGTACGTCATCTTCCACGACGCCACGCTCCGCGAGATCGTCACGGTCTGGCCCGGCTCGGTCGCCGAGCTCGGCGGGATCAGCGGGGTGGGCGAGAAGAAGCTCACGACGTACGGGGAGGGCGTGGTGGGGGTGCTCGCGGCGCTGGGCGGGCCACCGGACGGAGCACCGGCTGGTGCGCAGGGCCCGGCCGGGGCCGCGGAGGGCGGCTTCGGCCGGGCCGGCGCCGGTGACCCGGGCCGGGACCACGCCGGGGCCGTGTCCGACGACGACTGGCCGGAGAGGGACACCGAGCCGGAGCCCGACGACTGGGTGTGACCCGGCGGCCGTCCGGTCCTGTCGGCGGAGCCGGAGGTGACCGGCGGGGGCCGACGCGTGCGGCTGCGAGACGGGAAAGGGCGCCGACGCGACAGGGCCGCCCCCGACGCAGGGGGCCCGCGCACGGGCTCACTCGAGTGAGCCGGGAGGGGGAGGAGCCGCGGGAGCTCGGGGAGGGCGTTCCGGTCTCTCCCCGGCTTCGGCGTGATCCGCCGGACGGGCCCTACGGCAGGGCGGTGAGGCCCGGGGCGAAGGTGATCAGGAGGGGGAGGAGGGGAACCAGGGCCGCCGCCGTCGTCGTCAGGGCGCGGTCGCGGCGGCCGAAGCGGGGCGGCGGCCTCAGAAGGCGGTCGACGCGCTCGCCGAGCAGGCGGTGGCTGGAGGCGCAGGACAGGACGCCGCGGTGCCGGTTGAGCTCGATCAGCGCCAGTGCCGTGGTCAGGTGGCCGCAGCGGCGGGAGGCGGTGTCGTCGGCGGCGAGCTCGACCAGGCGGTGGGTCTGCTCGCAGAAGTGGGCGAAGAGCGGGACCCGGGGGAAGCCGGTGGCCAGGGCGGTGGAGAGGTGCAGCAGCCAGTCGTGGTGGGCTCGGGCGTGGCCGCGTTCGTGGGTGAGGACGGCGTCGATCTGGTGGTCGGTGAGGCGGTGCAGGGCGCCGGTGGTGACGATCAGCCGGGGCGGGCTGCCCGGCATCCACCAGGCGTCGGGGTACTCGTCCTCGAGCACCAGCAGGGGGCCGCGGGCGACGGGGAGGCCGGCGGGCAGGTCGGGGGCGCGCTCGAGCAGATGTGCGCGGACCCGGGCGCGGTGCCGGCGGGCATCGGCCAGTTCCCGCCCGAGCACGGCCGTGGTCCAGGCCGCGCCGCAGGCCAGCAGCAGGGTGAGGGCGGCCGCCCAGGGCGGGGCGGCGGACAGGTCGTACGCCGCGGTCACCGCGGGCGGGGCCGGGGCGAAGAGCTGGGCGCGGACGGTGCCGAAGACGGCGGCGGCACCCAGGGCCAGGGCGGTCAGGCAGCACAACAGGACCGTGGCGACCAGACACTGCCAGACCCACAGGGCCACCACCGGTTCCCGCTCCGGCCAGTTCGCCCGGGTCAGCGCACGGGGGACGGGCCAGGCGGCCGTCACGGCGACAACGCTCAGCAGAAGCAGGCAGAGGGTCGTGCCGGTCATGCCACGGGCTCCGGATCCTGTCGGAAGGGGCGGCTTCGGGTGGTGCGGGGACGTGCGGCCGTGCGGGACGTGCGGAGGGCGTCCGGCGTGTGACGCGCGGGTCCGGGCGTGGGTGCGCGGCGCGGAGCGTGCGGGAGGCGCACACCGCCCGACGCCGACCAGTATGACGGCGAAGGGCGGCGTGAGGCAGGGGTGCGGCGTCGGCCGGCGGACGCGGAGGGCGCCCGTCGCGGTGCCCGTGGCGGCGGACCGGCCGGACCGCGGCGGGTGTCAGACCGCGGGCGTCACCCGTCCCGTGACCTCGCCGAGGCCGACGCGGACTCCGCCCGGTCCCGGGGCCCAGGCCGACAGGGTCACGACGTCGCCGTCCTCGAGGAACGTCCGCTTGCCATCGGGGAGTTCGAGGGCATCGCGGCCGTTCCAGGTCAGTTCCAGCAGGGACCCGCGCTGTCCCTCGGCGGGCCCGCTCACGGTGCCGGAGCCGTAGAGGTCCCCGGTGCGCAGGGAGGCGCCGTTCACGGTCATGTGGGCGAGCTGCTGGGCGGCCGTCCAGTACATGGTGGAGAAGGGAGGTTCGGAGACGACGTGCCCGTTGACGGCCACGGAGATCCGCAGGTCGTAACCGCCGGGTTCCTCGTCCGTGTCGTCCAGGTACGGCAGCAGCGCGTGGGTGCGCTCCGGTGGCGCCACCCGGGCCTCCTCCAGGGCGTCCAGAGGGGTGATCCAGGCCGCCACCGAGGTGGCGAAGGACTTTCCGAGGAAGGGGCCGAGGGGAACGTACTCCCAGGCCTGGACGTCCCGCGCGGACCAGTCGTTGAGGAGGCAGAGGCCGAAGACGTGATCGCGGAAGTCGCCGAGCGGTACCGGCCGGCCCAGCCCGGACGGCGCTCCGACCACGAAGCCGACCTCGGCCTCGATGTCCAGCCGCGCCGACGGGCCGAAGACCGGGGCCGGATCGGTGGGCGCCTTGCGCTGCCCCGAGGGGCGTACGACGTCGGTGCCGGACACCAGCACCGTGCCGGCCCGGCCGTGGTAGCCGATCGGCAGGTGCTTCCAGTTCGGGGTGAGGGAGTCGGGGGCGTCCGGGCGGAAGATCCGGCCGACGTTCCGGGCGTGGTTCTCGGAGGCGTAGAAGTCGACGTAGTCCGCGACCTCGAAGGGGAGGTGCAGGGTCACCGACGACAGCGGGTGCAGGAGCGGCTCGACGCTCTCCCGGTGCGCCGGGACGGTCACCCAGGCGGTGAGGGCGCGCCGGACGTCCGACCAGGCCGTACGGCCCGCCGCCAGCAGCGGGTTGAGGGTCGGGCGGGCGAGCAGGGAGGCGTACGGGGAACCCAGGGCGTGTGCGGCCGCGCCGGCGTCGAGGACGTGGTCGCCGAGCCGGACACCCACCCTCCGCTCCGACGAGCCGGAGGGTGAGAACACGCCGTACGGCAGATTGTGCGGGCCGAAGGGATCGCCCTCGGGGACATCGAAGGGGGGCATCGGGTGCTGCCTCGCTTTCGTGTGCGCAGGTGCTCCACGTGTCCGTGGCCAGGCCACACGTTACGGGGGCCACGGTGCTCTTGGGCAGAGGCAGAGGCAGAGGCGGAGGCGGAGACGGAGGGTCGGGACGGAGGACGGGGCCGGGGCGTGGGGCGTGTGACGTGTCCGGGACGGCAGGACGTGTGCGCCGCCTCCCCTTGCGTACCGGAAGCCGTCCACGGGACGCGACGCAATCTTGACGGAGCGGTGCGAACGGGGCGACTCTGGGCGGGTGCCGGAAGACCTCGGGGAGGGGGCCTTCCGATGGCACACCAGGGGGACGGATGGCCATTGGGGAGGCCGGTCCGGGACCGGCGCGCTCCGGCATGCAGCCGAAGAGGCTGGAAGATGTCGTGCGCGGTCGGCTCGGCCGGGAATGTGTGTACGTGCCGTCGTGCAGGTTCGGGCTGTTCGTGGCCTTGCGCCACTGGTGCCCGCCGGGTGGCAGGGTGCTGATGTCGCCGGTCAACGACGACGTCATCTTCTTCGTGGTGCTCGCGGCGGGCCTGCGCCCGGTGCAGGCGCCGCTCAACCCGTTCGACGCGTCCATCGACATCGACGCCGTGCCGGAGGGGACCTGGGGCTCGCTGTCCGCCGTACTGACCACGAACCTGTACGGCAATCCGGATCCGGCACCCGGACTGCGGGCCCGCTGCGACGCGTTGGGCATCCCGTTGTTCGAGGACGGTGCGCACGCCATCGGCAGCGCGGTCGGCGGACGGCCGGTCGGGGCCTGGGGCGACGCCGCCGTCCTCAGCCTTTCCAAGCATGCCGGCGCCCGGACGGGAGGCATCCTCGCGCTGGCCGACCCGGACCGGAGCGCGACCGTGCGCGAGGCCTGCGCCGAACTGCTCGCCCCGCGGCGCATGACGTCCGAACTCACCTACGCGGTACGGCCCTACGCCGAGGCCGCCGTGCGGCGGCTGGGGCTGCGCCGGGCCGTCTGGGCCACGATGGGCCTGCTGGGGCTGACGGAGCGCGAGGGAATCCGGATGCCGCTGCGTCCGGAGGCGCTGGCCGGTGCCGCGCGCTCCGCGCCGGACCTGGCCGCGCACGACCCCTGGGTGCGGGTCGACATGCACGACTACCGGCTGGAGCCCGGCCCCGTACGCCTGCGCCGCGTCCACCGCAGTCTCGGGCGGCTGGACGACGTCTTACGGGCCTCGCGGGCGGGCACGGAGCTGCTGCTGTCGACGCCGTGGGCCCGGCCGCCGGCGGACGGCGCGGTGCAACCGCTGTTCCGGGTGCCGTTGCTGGTCGCGGACCGGGACGCGGCGACGGCGGCCCTGGCCCGGCACGGCATCGTCGTCGGCTACCTCTACGACCCGCCCCTGGACGACTACGCGGGAGCGGCCTTCACGGACCCGTCGCCCGACCCCGGCAACGCCCGCTGGTTCGCACGGCACGCGCTGCCCGTGGACCCGCTGCGGGCGCGTGAGGCGACAGAGGTCCTGGAGCGGTCCGGGGCCCGGCCGGCCGAGCCGCCGAAGAAGCCGGACGCGCGGGACGCACCGGAGCCACCGGAGGCGACCACGGCGAGAGGGCTGGGGCCGCCCCGTGACTGAGATCCAGGTGCACGAGCCCGCCGCGGTGCGCACCTGCGGCGGTGGAACCGGCCCCGCCGGCGGCAGACCCGGCTCCGAGGGCAGACCCGGCTCCGGCGGCAGACCCGGCTCCGGCGGCAAACCTGGCTCCGACGGCTCCGACTCGCTGTTCAGGAACGCCTACTTCCTGATGCTCAGCACCGGTGTGTCCGCCGTCCTCGGGCTGGGCTTCTGGCTCGTGGCCGCGCGCTACTACTCCGAGGACGCGGTCGGTCAGGGCTCCGCCGCCATCGCCGCGATGCGGCTGCTCGCGAGCATCACCGCGACCACGATGATCGGCGCCGTGGTCCGCTTCGTGCCGCGCGCCGGGCGCGAGACCGGACGCCTGGTGTGGGGCGTGTACGGGGCGAGTTCGCTGGTCGTCGCGCTGGCCGCGGGTGTCTTCCTGCTCACGCTCGACCTGTGGGGCGCGTCGTACGAACCCCTGGGCACCCCCCTGGCGGGCGCGCTGTTCGTCGCGGCGTGCGTGGCCTGGGCGCTGCTCACCCTGCAGGACGGGGTGCTCACGGGCCTGCGCAAGACCGAGTGGGTGCCCGCCGGCAACGCCGTCTTCTCCACCGGCAAGCTGGTCCTGCTGGCCGTCTTCGCGAGTGCGCTGCCGGTGCTGGGCATCTTCGTCTCCTGGGCCGTCGCGATCGCGTTCTCCACGCTGCCGCTCGGCTGGCTGATCTTCCGCCGGCTCATCCCGCGTCAGGCCGCCGCCGACCGCGACCGGGACCCTCCCGGGATCCGCACCATGGGCCGCTTCCTCGCCGGTGACTCGCTCGGCGCGCTGTTCAGCCTGGCGATGATCAACCTGCTGCCGGTGATGGTCGCGGTCCGCTTCAGCGCCGCCGAGAACGGCTACTTCTACGTGGCGTACACCGTCGGCGGAACCATGGAGTTCATGGCCGTCAACATGGCCGCGTCGCTCACCGCCCACGCCTCGCACGACCCTCGCCGGCTCGCGGACGGGGTGCGGGGGGCGCTGCGCCGGATGACGCTGCTCCTGGTGCCGTTCGTGCTGGTGCTGGTGGTCTTCGCACCGCTGATCCTCACGCCGTTCAGCGCGGACTACGCCGAGCACGGTTCGACGGTGCTGCGGCTGCTGGCGCTCGGGGCGCTGCCGCGGGTGGTCGTGGAGCTGTACATCGGGGTGCTGCGGGTGCAGGGGCGGACCGGTGCGCTCGCCGTGCTCCAGGGAGCCATGTGCGTGCTGGTCCTGGGCAGCGCGGCCGTGCTGTTCACCCCGGCGGGCATCGCGGGCGCCGGGTGGGCGGTGCTGACCGGCATGACGGTGGTCGCCGCCGTCTCGGTGGTCGGCCTGCGCTCGGCGCTGCGCGACACGCGCGGTGGACACAGTGGGCCCGGCGGGCGCCGTGGGCCCGCCGACCGGCCGGGCGGGGCCGGCGGCAAGGACGGGACGACGAGCGGGCCGGGCCGGGCGGGGGGCGCCTCCCCCGGCCCCGTCTACGGCACGCGCTGGGCGAAGCTGAACGCCACCGCCGGGTACGGCACGGGCCGGGCGCGCCGGGCCGCGTACGAGGACAAGGGCCGCGAGCAGGACGACGCGGACACCGTCACGCTGTTCATCGGCACCCCCGGTTACGAACGGGAGGCCCTCCAGGCGGACACGATGGCGTTCATCGTCCGGCCCCGCCCCACGGACGGGGACCCGCAGCCGGCCCCGGACCCCGGACCGGCCCCGGACGGGAACTCGGGCAGGGGCCCGGAGCCGGTCGCGGACGTCGGCGCGGGTCCGGGCGCCGAGCCGGGGAAGCCCCCGGGCGCCGAGGCGCGCGAGTGCCGGGCGGCGGGTGGCCAGGCGGCCGGCGATCACGCGGAGCCCACTCCACGGAGCACACACGCACCGGTCCGGGACGAGACCCCACCCCCGTGCGACGGACGCCACGAGGCCGCCGGCGGTGACGGAACCGACCGGTCCGAGCGGCGGCTGCGGGATGTTCTCTGGGGGCTGTTCGGCCTCGCCACCGTCGCCTTCTGGGCGTCGACGCGCCCGCTGCACCGGCTCGGCGGACCGTCGCCGGACCAACGGGGCGAACCGACGGGACGGCAGCTGCTGGAAGGGCTGCCGCTCGTGGCGCTCGCGGCGGGCGGAGTGCTGCTCCTGGTCTTCGTCGCCGCGGTGACGCTGTGCACGGTGCCCGACGCCTGGCTCCCCGGCACCGCGCTGGGGTCGGCCCTGCTCGCCCTGTACGCCGCACCCGTCGCGCTCGGCTGGGAACCCTCGCCGGTGGGCGGCGCGGTGTATGTCCGGACAGCCGAACTCCTCGCGGACGCGACGGGAACCGGCGGTCCGGAACCGCTGCTGCGCTGGACGCCGCAGGTGTGCCAGGTGCTGTGCCTCGTCGCGCTGTGGCTGCTGCTCGAGCGGGTGGGTGGCGACCGGCTGTCCTGGCCGGGGCGCTGGGGGGCGGTGTATCTCGTCGCCGTGGCCGGCTGGGTGGGGCGGGACGCGCTCGCGCCCGTGTCGCCGCCGCTGCTCGCCGCGCTGCTTCTGCTGTTGCTCCTTCTCCGACTTCCGCCGCTCCACCGTGCCGTAACGGCGTCGTGGCCGCCCGGCCGCAGACGGCCGAACGGCTGAACCAGTGATCGAACCGAGCTTTCGGAGCCGAACCGTCAGGGGGGAACCACCGTGCGTCCGCCAGCCACTCCACGCGAGAGATCCGCGTCCGAGCCCGCGCCAGAGAGCACATCGGCGCCCGTCACGCCTGCGGACACCTCTGCGGAGCCGCCTTCGCGGACCGAGGCGCGGACCCGCCCCTCCTCGGAGTCGTCGGCGTCGGCCCTTGCCCATGAGCCCGTGACGGACCTTTCCGACCTGCCGCCCCTCTGGCCCGTGCACCGCGCCCGCGCGCTCCGGCCCGCCCTGCCGCTGCTCGCGGCGCTCGCCCTGTGGCTGTACGCGGTACGGCACACCGACGTGTCGCGGCTCGACGACTACGGTCTGGTCACCGCGCTCCACCCGGGCTTCTGGGCCGGCCTCGTCGTCCTCACCGCCGGCTTCTGGTACACGGTCCGCGACCGCGGCCGGCCAGGCGGCTGGCCGGCGGCGTACGTGCTCGGGCTGCTGGTGATGGAGCGGGCCACGCAGGCCGTGCTCTACCCGACCCCGCTGTACGCCTGGGCGTGGAAGCACGACGGTGTCGTCGACCACCTGCTGACCGCCGGCGGGCTCCAGACCGCCGACCGGATCGGTGACATGGCGGTCTACGACCAGTGGCCGGGCTTCTTCGCCGCGCAGGCGGCGCTGGTGCGGCTGCTGGGCGTGGACTCGGCGGCGATGTACATGGCGTGGTGGCCGCTGGCGTCCAGCCTGCTTCTGTTGTTCCCGCTGCTGCTGGTCTACCGCACCTTCACCGAGGACCGACGGCTGATCTGGACCGCGGTCTGGCTCTTCTCCGTCGCCAACTGGGTGGGCCAGGACTACTTCTCCCCGCAGTCCGTGGCCTTCGCGCTGCACCTCGGCGTGCTGGCCGTGGTGCTGCGCCGGTACGGCCGTTCCGGCGGGGGCGGGGGCGGGGGCGGGGCCGGGGACAGCGGGCGGCGGGGGCAGGCGATCTGGACCGTCGTGCTCACCGTGCTGGTGACGGCGATCGTCATCTCGCACCAGCTCACCCCCGCCATGCTGGTGGTGTCGCTGCTCGCGCTGGTGCTGCTCCGCCGCCACCGGGACTGGGTGCCGGTGGTCACGACGGTCGTCATCTTCCTGGCCTGGTGCCTGACGGCCGCGCTGCCCTTCCTGTCCGCCGCGCTGCCGGACATGCTCCGTGCCGTGGGCGACGTCGGCGGCAACGTCGAGACGGGCTACGGCGCCACCCCGACCGGTGCCGGGGCGATCGCGACCTCGTGGGCGGCCCGGCTGCTCTCGGGCTGCGTCCTGCTGCTGGCGGCGGCCGGGGTCTGGCTCCAGCCCGTACTGCGGTACCGCGCGATGCCGCTGCTGGTGATCACGGCGGCACCGCTGCCGATGTTCGTCGCGAGCAGTTACGGCAGCGAGATGATCTTCCGGGTCCTGATGTTCATACTGCCCGGCGTCGCCTTCTTCGCCGCCGCCGCCCTGCTGCCCAAGGTGCGCACCCTCGCGGCGACGGAGGCGGCGACGGAGGCGGCGGCGAGGGCCCGCGGTGACGCCCGGCTCCGCGACGCGGACCGGGTTCCCGCCCGCGGCAGCACCGGTGACCGGTCCCGGTCCCGGTTCCGTACCGGCTTCGGCATCCGGGTCCGGGGCCCGCTGCCCGTGCTGCTCGCCGGGACCCTGGCGTTCGTCCCGAGCTACTCCGGCAAGGACCGGGTCAACTACTTCCCGCCGCAGGAGGTGGCCCTGGTGGGGCAGCTCTTCGACGAGGCGCCCGAGGGTTCGCTGGTCGTTGCCGCCAACCGCAACTACCCGCTCGCCTACGCCTCGTACGGAAGCATCGACCACTACTGGTTCCTCGAGGACGACCGGAGTCACGTCGACGAGATCGTGCGGGACCCGGCCGGCACCCTCGCCACCGACATGGCAGGGGTGGACCGCCCGAGCCGGGCCTACTTCCTCTTCACCCAGGGCCAGTTGGCCAACTCCGAGATGAACGGTCAGCTCACCGGCGCCCAGTTGAGCAGCGTCCTGGACTCCGTCGCCGCGTCCCCGCGGTTCCGGCTGGTGGCGGAGAACAGCGCGGGGTCGGTCTACGCACTGCGGCAGGCGCAGGAAGCGGGAGGAACGCAGGGGCCGCGGAGAACGGAAGGGGCAGAGGCGACCGAGGGGACCGAGGCGGAAGGGGGAGTGGAGCGGTGACACCGCAGGCTCTCGTGATCCGGATGCTTCCGCCGTTTGCCGGCTGGCTGGCGCTGGCCGCGCTCGCCCTGCCCGGTGGCTCGCCGCTGCGGGGCGCGGCTGTCGTGGTCTTCCTGGCGGCGGGGCCGGGCACGGCACTGGTCGGCCTCTGCGGTCCCGCGCTGCGCGCACGGTCCCCACGGGAGCCCGTCGAGCGGCGCGACCCCGACTTCGTCCGCCACTCCGACCTGCTGGAACGGCTGATGCTGGCCGTCTTCGTCAGCATCGCCGCGGTGATGATCGTCGCGACGGTGCTGATCGCCACACACACCTTCAGCGCCCAGCGGGTGCTGCTGGCCCTGACGCTGCCGACCACGCTCGCCGCGTTCTGCCCGCGGCTGCGTGCTTCCCCGCCGTCGAGGACACGGAAGGGTTCCGTCCTGTGAGGTTCGCTCGTCCGCTTCGCCGTATCACCGCCGCCCTGCGCGGTGTTCGACCAGGAGCCGGCCCGACCGCAGACCCTCCCGCCGGCCCCGAATACCCCGCGGGAACCGGACGGCATCGCAGGCGGAAGGCCGGGCGGCCGGCCGCGGACCGCCGTCGGGCAGTGATCACCTCGGCCGCGGTCGTCTCCGCGGTGCTGGTCGCCGTCCTCGCCCTGCGGAACACCTCGGAGCCCGCCCGGGCGGACGGGGAGTGCCGGCCCACGGAACTGCTCGAACCGCCGTGCGGCGCCTGGTTCGGGGCCTTCGTGCCGCACGAACGGGCCAACCTGGAGGAGAAGGTGGAGGCCTACGAGGAACAGGTGGGCCGCAAGCTCGACATCGTCTACACGTACCACGACATGTCCCTGCCCGAAGGCACTCGCAGGGAGGGTCAGTTGCTGAGCCCGGAGGAGCAAAGGGTGGGCGAGGAGCACATGTTGCTGCTCTCCTGGGAGAGCAAGTGGTGGGGCGGCACGAAGGAGCAGCAGCCGAGGTGGGAGGAGATAGCCGCCGGTGACCTGGACGCGACCGTGATCGACGTCCAGGCGCAGCGCATCAAGGACTACGGGCAGCGCACGGGGAAGAAGGTCTTCCTCTCCTTCGACCTCGAGATGGACACGCGTACCCCGGCCAACGGCACACCGGCCCAGTACGTGCGGGCGTACCGGCACATCCACGACCGGTTCCGGGAACTCGGCGTGGACAACGTGGTGTGGACCTGGATCATCACCGGCTACCTGAACCACGGCGACCTGTTCACGGGGATGTATCCGGGGGACGAGTACGTCGACTGGATCGGCTACAACCAGTACAACTACTACCGCTGCCACGAAACCGGTTGGCTGACCTTCGAGCAGACCCAGACGGCCACGCACGAGTGGATACGCGAGAACATCTCCGCCGACAAGCCGATGATGCTCTCCGAGTTCGGCAGCGCAGCCGACTCGGCCCGGCCGAAACGGCAGGCGGAGTGGTACGCGCAGGTGCCGCCCGTGCTGAAGGGCCTGGAGGGCGTCAAGGCCGCGCTCCAGTGGAACCACCGTGACCCCGGGCCCCACTGCGACCTGGCCGTGGCCAACGAGGCGGCGTGGGAGGCCCTGCGGAAGGTGGCGGCCGACCCGCATCTGAACCAGCCGACCGAGTGAGTGGACACGGGAGGAGGCCGCGTCCGGCCGTCCGCCCGGTGCGTCCCGTGACTCAGCCCGCGAACTCCGGTCCGCGGAGTGTCGCCCGGGCGCGCCGGTACCAGCGCCAGGCGATCGTCTTCGGGCCGTCGCGGTAGGGGGCGACGCGGGCACCGCCGCCCGCCAGCCAGGCCCTGACGTCGGCGACGGTGTGGCTGCGGCGGACGATGAGCCGGGCGATGCGGTAGCGCTCGTCCCGGTCCGAGCTGAGCGCGTGCCGCACCGCGGTCGCCGTCTCGTACCCGGCGCGGGACGCCACGGCCCTCACCCGGGGGCTGTTGTAGCCGTGCGGGTAGGCGAGATGGGGGACCGGATGGCCGAGGGCGTCCTCCAGCACGGCCTTGGAGTCGACCAGTTCGGCGCGCAGCTGCTTCCCGGTCAGCGTGTCCAGCTGGGCGTGGCTGACCGTATGGCTGCCGATCTCCATTCCGGAAGCCTCCAGCTCCGCCACCCGGTCCAGGGTCATCATCGGCGCCGGCGGCAGCAGGCTGCGGCCGCCCGGGGTGATGGCACCGGTGGTGAGGTACGCCGTGGCCGGCAGGGAGCGCCGGGCCAGGAGGCCGGCGGTGGGACCGGGCAGGTCCGCGAAGCCGTCGTCGAAGGTCAGGAGCACCGGCCGGGGCGGCAGGGGTGCCCGCCCGGTGAGATGGCCGGCGAGGGCGCTGATGGTGACGGGGGTGCGGCCGCTGTCCTCGAGGGCGTCGAGATGCGCCGCGAACTCCCTTGGCGTGACGGTGAACTCGGCGATCCAGCCGGGTGGATCGTCCATCACGGCGTGGTAGAGGAACACCGGGACGGCCACAGGCTCCGGGGCCTGCGAGGGCGACGCCGTCATCGCGCGCCTCCGGCCGCCCGGCCGCCGGAGGCCTTCCCCGTCGTGCCGCCTGCAGCCCGCCGGGACCGCAGATAGCCGACCGGGCCGTACAGCATCCCCTTGCGCTGCAGCCGTGAGAGGCGGCGCGGCCAGGGATGCGTGCGGGTGCCGTGATCGCCCGGAGCAGCCGAGCCGGCACCGGCGTCCCCGGCGTCCCGTACGGCGGTGAGGTCGCGGGCGTGGGACAGACCGCGGGGCAGCCGGGCCAGGAACGCCGGCAGCAGCGCGGGCCGGTTGACCAGGACCGCCGTGAGACAGGCGGTGAGGCCGGCGCCGTAGCCGAACGCCTGGGTCTCCAGATCGGCCCACGTCTTCCGGTGGTGGTGCCACACCAGCGCCCGGGGCGTGTAGCGCAGCCTGTGCCCCTGGGCGAGGACCCGGACGAACCCGTACAGGTCGTCGCCGCCCCGGGCGGGCGTTCCGGCGCCGGTGGCCGGGTCGAAACCACCGACCGCGCGCAGCACCTCCGTACGGAACGCCATGTTCGCCCCGGAGCCGAACCGGCCCGCGGTGAAGGGGAACAGCGGTTCGTCGCGGGGCGGGTCCTGCGGGTCGTACGTCGTCGGCGTGAACCCCTTCGCGAAACCGCCGTGGCTCTCCAGCAGGACCTGGGCCGGGGTGCGCAGCCGGGCGGGCAGGATCAGGCCGGTGGCGCAGCCGAGTCCCGGGTCGGCGGCGAAGGGCGCGGTCAGCTCGGTGAGCCAGCGGGCGTCGGCGACGACGTCGTCGTCGGTGAACGCGATCACCTCGCCCAGGGCGTGGGCGAGCCCGGTGTTGTGCGCGGTCGCGAGTCCGGGGACCGGCTCGCGCACGTACCGCACACGCTCCCCGTACTTCCGCTGCACCAGGTCGCGCGTCTCGTCCGACACGGGCGCGTTGTCGACGACGACGGTCTCGAAGTGCGGATGGTCCTGCGCGAGGAGCGAGTCGAGGGCGCGGGTGAGCTGTCCGGCCCGCTCCCGGGTGGCCACGACGACCGAGGCGAACGGCGGCGGGGGCGGCCCGGCGGCCCCCACGGCCACCCTTGCCGTGTCATGCCTCTGCCCTTGCCCTTGCCCCTGGCCCCGCTCTTGCCCGTGTGCCTGCCGTGCGAGCGCCGCCAGGACCGTCGTCGGATCGGCCCCCTCAGGGACCCTTCCCAGCAGCGTGCCCACCGGTAGGCCGTCCCTCCTGACCAGCAGGAACACCTCGCCGTGCGTCACCGGCGGGCTGCCCGGACCGGGTCTCAGGGCAGCTTCCCCCTCCGCACCGGTCAGGTCCAGTTCGGCGACCTGGACCGCGCCGATGTCCAGGAACCGCCGTATCTCCCCCTGCGTACGTGCCGTGCGGGACATGAGTCCTCCCCTCTTCACGAACGGTGGTCACAAGCGGCCGTGTCCGTGGCCGTCCCGAGCGGTTCCCGTGCTCACGACCGGAACACCCCCGACGAACCGACTGCCTGACGGACTCAGGGCCGGCGCAGCCGCGCCGCCCCCTTCAAGGTGCGCGACGCCAGTGAGGCGAGACGGGGGCGGGCGACGACGAAGCCGTGCACGCGGCGCGCGGGCTCGCGGCGCAGCAACTGGAGCGTGGCGCCCAGGCCGGGACGCGTCGCCTCACCTTCGTGGACGGCGCGTTCGCCCGTTTTCAGCGCGTCCTTGTACTCGGCCGGGCCACGTCCCATGTCGAGCAGGCCGATGCCCTCGCCGGCCGCCGCCTCGGCCATCCGCAGATGCAGCACGAGCCCCGGCGAGAACTTCGCGAACTCCGGGTCGTACGCCGGGAACCAGCAGGCCAGCACGGAGGCCGAGCGCAGGCCGAAGTGGGCGGCGACGGGACGGTCCCCGGCGTACAGGACGGACAGCGTGCCCGCGCACTCCGCAGCCCGGGTTCCGGCCAGGCGGCCCACGAGCCGGGCGATCCACTCCTGCGCGAACCGGTCGCGACGCCCGGTCCTGCGGTACTGCGCCGACTTCCACCCGATGAGGGCGCGCAGCGCGGCCGGGTCGCGTTCGTCGAACACGAACCGCACGGGGCCGGCCTGGCGGCCGAGCCTGCGCTCCTTGGCCAGGGTGGTCTTCAGGAACTTCGGCGACTGGGTGCGCAGCACGGACTCGTAGGTCTCGTAGCCCTTCTCCACGTCGATGACGAAGGTGGCGTGCTCCCGGGCCGCCTGCGGGACGAACAGGGCCTGGCCCGCCTCCAGGTTGTCGAAGGCGAAGCTCGACAGCGAGCAGGCACGCAGCAGTTCACCGGTCTCCGGCACGAGACCCGGCCGAAGGACGGCGCCCTGGCAGTCCGAGACCCCGAGCCCGATCGCCCGGCCCTGCCCCCACGCGCCCCGCTCGTACGGCAGGAAGCCGGCCGGCTCGGCGGACGCCCCCTCGTACAGCACCGCGACCCGGGCCCGCGGCCGCACCCCGGACACGGCGGCGGCGAACTCCGGTTCCATGAACGGGCTGCGCGGTGCCTTCGAGACGGCGCGCAGCTCACGCCATCGCTCCCGCTCCCCCTCGCCGAGTTCGTCGAGCCTCAGCACACGTGTGCGTCCGCTGTTCACCTGACCCCCCGATCAAGTCCCCCCTGGACACCTGGAAGGTACCGCCCGGGACCAGGAGGACGGTAGGTGGCGGAGCGGGTTGCCGCCAAGTGGTGCACAGGCCGCGGACGGTGCGCGGGACGGGTGCCCGGGGCGTGGTGAGCCGGGGGCGCGCGGTGTCCGTATTCTCTGATCATGGCCGCACCCACCGATTGCTCGCTCATCGCCACCGACCTGGACGGGACGCTGCTGCGTGGCGACGACACCCTCTCCGACCGCTCCCTCGCCGCGCTGGCGCTGGTGGCGCGGGCCGGTGTCCGGCACCTCGTGGTGACGGGGCGCCCGGCGCCCCGGGTGCGGCCGCTCCTGGACGACCTGGGGTCCACGGGGCTCGCGGTGTGCGCACAGGGCGCGCAGGTGTACGACGCCGGCACGGACCGGCTGCTGTGGTCGGTCACCCTGGACCGGGAACTGGCGGAGACCGCGCTCGGCAAGATCGAGGCCGAGGTGGGGGAGCTGTACGCCGCGGTCGACCAGAACGGGGCGGACGGGCTCACCCTGATCGAGTCGGGCTATCTGATGCCGCACCCGACGCTGCCGGCCGTGCGGGTCGAACGGCGGGACGATCTGTGGGCCCGGCCGATCAGCAAGGTGCTGCTGCGCCACCCCGAACTGACCGACGACGCGTTGGCGGCGGCGGCCCGTGCGGCGGTCGGCTCGCTGGCCACGGTCACGATGTCGGGGCCGGGCACCGTGGAACTCCAGCCGTGCGGTGTCACCAAGGCGACGGGGCTCGCGCTGGCCGCCGAGCACCTGGGGCTGGATCCCGGGCGGACCGTCGCCTTCGGCGACATGCCCAACGACATCCCGATGTTCGACTGGGCGGTCCACGGAGTCGCCATGGCCAACGCGCACCCCGAGCTCAAGGCGGTGGCCGACGAGGTCACCACGTCGAACGAGGACGACGGCGTGGCCGTCGTCCTCGAGCGGTTGTTCGGCGGAGCGGAGCCGCGCGTGCCCCCGCACGTGCTGCCCCGCCCCAGGTCCGGGAGGGTGTCCCGGTAGGACTCGGCGTCCGCCGGTGCGGCCGGTGCGGCCGGCGTTCCGGTGTGGCGACGGGCCCGGACGCATCGGACGTCCCAGGTGTCTCAGTAGGCGCCGAAGACGTTGTCGATGGAGCCGTAGCGGTCCGCCGCGTAGTTGCAGGCCGCCGCGATGTTCGCGACCGGGTCGAACGGGTCGAAGGCCGTGCCGGGCACGTGGTACGCCTGGAAGGTCGGGTCGATGACCTGGAGCAGGCCCTTCGACGGGGTGCCGGCCATGGCGTTGGAGTCCCACAGGTTGATGGCCTGCGGGTTGCCGGACGACTCGCGCAGGATGTTGCGGTGGATGGAGTCGTAGCTGCCGGGGATGCCGTGCTGCGCCATGACGGACAGCGACTCGCGGATCCAGCCGTCGAGGTTGTCCGGGTACGCGGTCACGGTGCCGGCGGCAGGGGCGGATGTCGCGGCGGTGGGCGCGGCGGAGGCGGCGGAGGCGCCGAACAGCGGGAGGGCGACCGCCGCGACACCGGCGACGGCGAAGGAGCGGACGAGGCGGGAGCGGCCGAAGCGGCGGGGCGGACCGGATGCGGTCATGTCTGTGTTCCTCTCCTACGCCTGCGAGGTGAGCTGTCGGGTTCGGGCGGGAGAGTGCCCGGCCGTGCCCCTGCGGGCATGGCTTCACCCCGAGCCGTTCCGGGTGCGAACCGGTCCGGCGGCCTACCTGGGTCCCCCGCTCCTGCCGTGCGTGAGTGAGTTCGTCGATGGGTGGCGCGGGCGGCGGCAGGATTCGGCGTCCGCCCGACAAGCCGGGAACGTATGCGAGTGCACTTGTCGGAAACAAGTGCGACCGTCATGGATCGCTCCGCTTGATCTTGTTCCGGGGGTTTTGGGATACTTGATCCTTTGCGGACACGGGGGGCCAACTCGCTTTCGGGCAAGGGGAAGTGCCGGTGGGGGCGAGGTGTGGGCGTGGCGGGGTGTGCGTGACTCACTTCACTGGCCGCACCGTGCGGGCACATGTGTCACCAAGGGGAATCCGATGGCTTATTGCGGCAAATCGGACTCCGGAGTGGGTGGGGCGGCCCGTGTGCGGGACCGGGTGCCCGGCCGCGTGCCGGGCTGCATCCTGAGGGTGGGGTGCTGCGCCCGAAAGGCGGCGAATATCCCGTATTGCCTACTGGACGGAAAGGGTCCGGTGGTGATCCGGCCCCGGAGGGCGCCGTCCACGCGTGCGCGGGTGGGGCCGGGGAACGCGGGTGCTGGCGGTGATCGAAACATGACCGGATACGCTGACTCGAGTGATGTCAGCGACCTATCGACAAACTGGGCAAGACGTCTGAGCGCCAGTGGACACCAGCAGACAGGAGACCCCTCGTGACCGTCGTCGGGCCGTTCGGGCTGAGCGTGCGGGACCAGGCTCTGGAGGCCGATGTCCAGGCCGGGATGACGGCTGTCGAGGAAGGGCTGCTCGAGGCGACGAAGAGTGAGGTCCCCTTCATCACCGAGGCCGCCCAGCACCTGGTGCGGGCCGGCGGCAAGCGGTTCCGGCCGCTGCTCGTGACGCTCGCCGCCCAGTTCGGCGACCCCTACGCGCCCGGTGTCGTCCCGTCCGCCGTGGTCGTGGAGCTGACCCACCTGGCCACGCTGTACCACGACGACGTGATGGACGACGCCACCGTGCGGCGCGGGGTGCCCAGCGCCAACACCCGCTGGGGCAACTCCGTCGCGGTCCTCACCGGCGACTTCCTCTTCGCACGCGCGTCGCACATCCTGGCCGACCTCGGTCCGGAGGCCGTACGGGTGCAGGCCGAGGCGTTCGAGCGGCTGGTCACCGGCCAGATCCTGGAGACCGCGGGGCCGCAGGAGGGCCGGGACCCGGTCGACCACTACCTGGACGTCCTCGGCGGCAAGACCGGCTCGCTGGTCGCCGTCGCCTGCCGGTTCGGCGCCATGATGTCCGGCGCGGACGGCGAGGTCGTGGACGTGCTGACCCAGTACGGCGAGCGCCTCGGTGTCGCCTTCCAACTCGCCGACGACGTACTGGACATCGCCTCCGACTCCCACGAGTCCGGAAAGACCCCGGGCACCGACCTGCGTGAGGGCATCCCGACGCTGCCCGTGCTGCGGCTGCGCGAGCGGGCGGCCCGGCTGGGGCTGGCCGAGGACATCGCCCTGTGCGAGCTGCTCGACTCCGACCTCGGCGACGACGCCCGGCACGCCGAGGCGCTGCGGCTGCTGCGCGCCCACCCCGCGCTGGAGCAGGCCCGGCAGGACACCGTGCGCTACGCGGAGGAGGCGCGCTCGGCGCTGGCCCCGCTGCCGGAGTGCGAGTCGAAGACGGCCCTGGTCGAGCTGTGCGACGCCGTGGTGCACCGGGCCGGCTGACCCGCCGCCACCCCGTCCGTCGCCCCGGCCCCCGACCCCTACTGGTCGAGGGCCGAAACGACGCCCCGTGTCATACCGCAGCAGTACGCGGAGTTGAGTCCGGGGGCTGACGCGTCTGCCCGCCGGGTTTGGTCAGATGGAACACGACGGACATCACCACTCCTCACCGATTCGGGTGAGGACGGCGGCTCAGGGTGTGACTGGTGCGAGCGACACGAGACGCAGGCCGCCGCCGACCACGGAGGTAGGGCACACATGGCACCGTACGAATCCGACGACACGACGACCGCTCGTCAGGCCGGCGAGGCCGACGAGCGGGGCGCGGGCCGGCGCAGGGCCGCGCGGTACGTCGTCCCGGTCACGGTGATGGGAGTGGCGGCCGCGACCATCGGGCTCGTCCCCGCGCTCGCCGACTCCGGCGACCCGGACCTGCCGAAGATCACCGCCGCGCAGCTCATCGAGAAAATGGCCCAGTCGGACGTCGAGCAGCTGTCCGGCACCGTGAAGATCACCACCGACCTCGGGCTGCCGGACCTCGGCGGCCTGGAGAGCAGCCTGACCCCCGGCGCCATGGGCCGGGGCGGGGACGGCGGTTCCTCCGCCGACCCGACGGCCAGGCTCACTGAGCTGGCGTCCGGCACGCACACCCTGCGCATCGCGGCCGACGGCGCCGACCGGCAGAAGGTGTCGCTGCTCGGGAACGCGTCCGAGTACAGCCTGATCCACAACGGCGAGGACGTCTGGGGCTACGACAGCGAGTCCAACGAGGTCTTCCACGGCACCACCGACGAGTCCGCCGGGGACGAGGACCGGGAGCACCAGCCCCCGGCCACGCCGAAGGACTTCGCCGAAGAGGCGCTGAAGTCGGTCGACGCCACCACGTCCGTCACCGTCGACGGCACCGCGCAGGTGGCCGGCCGGGACGCGTACAAGCTGGTCGTCAAGCCCCGGCAGGCCGGCTCCACGGTCGGCGCCATCAGTATCGCGGTGGACCACAGAACCGGTACGCCGCTGAAGTTCACGCTGACCCCGGCGAGCGGCGGTGCCGCCGTCGTGGACATCGGCTTCACCAAGGTCGGCTTCGACCGGCCGGCCGCCTCGACCTTCGACTTCACCCCGCCCAAGGGCGCCAAGGTGACCGAGGAGGGCGAGCTGGACGGCGGTGAAAAGGGCAGCGGCGAGAAGGGCGGGGAGCACCGGAGGCCGGAGGGCGCCCCGAAGTCCGAGGAGGACCTGGCCAAGGGCCTCGACGGACTGAAGGTGCTCGGCGAGGGCTGGAACTCCGTCGCCACCTTCGGCACCGGCGCCGAGGGCGGTCTGCCGACCGGCTCCGGAGGAGGTGACCTCGACGGCTTCCTCGGCTCGCTCGGCGACCAGGTGAAGGGCGAGTTCGGCACGGGCACCGTGTTCAGCACCCGCCTGGTCAACGCCCTGTTCACCGAGGACGGCACGGTCTACGTGGGCGCCGTCACCAAGGACGCCCTGGTGAAGGCGGCCGACGAGGCGAAGTAACCCGGGCAGCGGCACGACAGGCAATGAGGGAGCACGAGGGGCGGGGCGTCCGCCACGCGGGGCACGGGTGGCGGCGTCATCGTCCCCCGTGCCCTCCCCGGGCGCTACCGCGGCGGGCAGCTCGCCGTCGACGGCCTCGAACTGCTCACCCCGGGGCCCGTCGCCGATCTGGCCGCGGGCAGCCGCGGCCGGCTGGTGGTGACCGCACCGGACCCGGCGGACGCGGCGCGGGCGCTGAAGGAACAGGGCGTCGGCGAAGTCGTGGTCACCGACGACCGGGCGACCGGTGAGGTGCCCGAGCACGACCTCGCCGGGGTGAACGCCGCGCTGGTGACGGCCGGCGTCCGGGTCCGCGGCTTCGGGGTCGAACGGGCCTCACTGGAGGACGCGTTCGTGGCGCTGACCGGGGAGGGTCTCGACGTCGCGGGCCGAGACCGTCCGGGGGCCGGAGGGAACGGCGCGGCCGAAACCCCGTACCCGCCGGGCAGCTGTTCGGCGGGCCGGCAATGCGGAGTTGCCGTCATGCCGGGCGCTCCCCGGGACGAAGAGGAAACGGCGTGTCAGGGTCACCCTCCAGATGGTCGGCGTGCGCCAATTGCAGGTATGCGCGCCGTATGCGTGAGCAGGCCAATGTCCGAGGGGATTCGGATGGCGCCCCTCGGTCGCCCGGCTGCTCGGCTCCTTCATTGCTCGGCTTCTCAGCTCCTTCGCCGCACGGTTCCTCGGTCGCTCGGCTTCTCAGCTCCTTCGCCGCACGGCTTCTCCACGGCCCCTGCCACGGCGAGCAGTAGTGCCTCCCGCCCGTGCGGTGCCACCAGTTGGAGTCCGGCCGGGCAGCCGTCGGCGCCGAACCCGGCGGGCAGGCTCAGCGCGGGGTGCCCGCTCAGGTTGAACGCCCAGGTGAGCGCGGTGGAGTAGACGTCCCCCGGTCCTTCGTGGCCGTGCGGCGCGGTGGGCACCGTGGGCGTCAGCAGCAACTCGGCGCCGGCGAAGAGGCCGGCCAGGCGCCGGTCGTTCTCCGCCCGGACGCGGTGGGCACCGGCGAGGCCGGAGGAGGTCGTGCCGGGGCTGCGCAGGGCGAGCCAGGCCGGGGCAGGGTCCAGGAGCAGCGGCGGTGCCGACGGCCGTACGAGCCGTACGACTCCGGCGTCGACGAGCCGGTCGACCGCCGCCCGTGCCAGCGCGAGGGGCTCCGGGCCGGGACCGGCGAAGCCGAGGTCGGGGGACCAGACGGCGGTGCGCGGGAGAGGCGGCTGCGCCTCGACGCCGGTGGGTGCCGGTGACACCGCCTGCCACCAGGCCGCCGCGTCGGCCGCCGTACGGGCGAGGACTCCGGGCGCCGCGAGACCCGTGCGGTCGGGTGAGGGGAGCAGGCCGTTGGTGGCCTTGAGGCCGACGACTCCGCACCATGCCGCCGGGATGCGTACCGACCCCGCGCCGTCGCTGCCCGTCGCCAGCGGCACCAGGCCCGCCGCCACCGCGACCGCGGCACCGGCGGAGGAACCGCCCGGCGTGCGGTCGGCCCGCCACGGATTGACGGTCCGTCCGCGCGCCCCGAGACCCCAGGTCTGCCAGGAGGTGCCGGGCCCGGGTGTCGCGGTGGCACCCACCGCGACACCACCGGCCGCGAGCAGCGGCCCCGCCGCCCGCAGCCCGTGCCGCCCCTTCTTGACGGCGACGGGCACCCCGGCCAGCGGCAGCCCGCGCGAGCTCCGGGACCCTCGGCCACGCCGGGGCCGGACGGACGCGGCGGAAGCGGGGGACGCGTCGGACGTGACGGATGTGGCAGATGTGGCAGATGTGGGGCCCGCCTCGATCAGGGCGTCCACCTCACCCGCCCGCCGCAGTGCCTCCTCGGCCCACACCTCGGTGAACGCGCACACCACCGGGTCGGCCCGTTCGATCCGCTCCAGCGCCTCCGCGACCACATCGACGGCCCGCACCGTTCCCGCGCGCACCGCGGAGGCGATCTCCGCCACCGAAGCCGAAGCCGAAGCCGAAGCCGAAGCCGAAGCCCGAGTGGCGTCCCGGCCGCCGTTCAGCGCGTCGATCCCGTCGGACGGGCCAGTGGCTCGGCACCACGCGGCAGGGGGCCGCCCAGGTCGCCCGGGCGCCACTCGGGCACCCACGGCACGCGGGGGACGCCGATCACCGACTCGAGGTGCCGGAGCCGCTGGGCGAGGGAGCGCGGCAGGCGACCCGGCGCGTCCGCCACCAGGGCGACGGCATCGAGATCGAGCCCGTACGGGACCTTTCGGCGCCGGAACGTCTCCACGGCCGGGACGACGGTCTCCAGACCGGACGCGTGGGTCCGGGCGACGAGCAGCAGCGCCTGCGGACCGGCCGGTCCGGTCCGGGCGCGGCCACTGTCGTGACCACCGTGCACCGCGGCGGGCGTGGAGACCCCGGCGCCGCCGTGGAGGCCGGCCCAGGGCAAGCGCCGGGTTGTCGCCCGGGCGCGGGCGGGTTCCGGCGGGCCCGGTTCCGGCACACCCACCGCTCCTCGGATCCAGATCTCCGGTCCCTGCCGCATGCCGGTACGCATGCCCGTTCCGCCGCCTCGCCACCCCGGCCCTCATGCCGGCCGTTGGGACGAGCCTGTGACAACGCGGTGACGTGAGAAACAGGGGGGCGGCGGACAGACTCGTCGGTAGGTTCACGACCCGAACGAGGGAACGATGGCGCGACTCAGCCGTGAGAAGAAGCGGGAACAGCAGCAGGCCGCACACGCGGCGCACCTTGCGGCAGTGCCGATCGACGTCCGTATACCCGTTGCCGCGGGAGGCGGCGCGGGTGCGCGGAGCGCGTCCGTCGACGGGGTGCTGGTGGTCGCCGGACCCGGTGAGGAGGTTCAGCAGGCCGTGCTGAACCGGCTCCACCGCATCGCCCTCGCCTCGGGGCGTGCCGTCCTGGCCACCATCCACGACGAGCGCATCGGCTACGTCGTCCCCCTCCAGGTCGGCCCGGACGGTGCCAGCCACTTCACGGGGGAACCGGCGCCGATGAAACCGGAGCCGGGGCCGGCGCCCGCGTCGGGGTCCGAGCCGGAGCCGGCGCCGGTCCATGCGGCGGGCCGGGACACGGCCCAGCAGGAATCAGCGGCGACGCCGCACACCGCCGTCCCCTTCTCCACCGTCCCGGCCCCGGGCCCGGTCGCCGTCCTGCCCCCGCGCCCCGGGCACGACCGGCCGGCCCACGTCCTGCGCCCCGTACCGGACCCGCCACGGGCACCGGCCCCGGACCGGGAGCCGGCACCCGACCCCGTACGGGACCCCGCCCCCACCTTCCGGCTGCGACCGGTGCCCGGGGCGGCGGCGGGAGCGACACCCCCGGGAACGGTCGCGCCGCCGACCGGCGAGTTCGGCCCGCCCCCGCCCATGGACGCGCGCCCGCACCACGCCCCCGAGGCGGACAGCCTCCCCGGGCCCCGGCCGGCAACCCCGAGGCCCCCGGCACACCCGCTCCCTCCGGTCGACCGGATACCGGGCCCGCTGCCTTCGCCGACCGGCCCGGCGCCGCAAGCCGGCCGCCCCCGGACGCCCGCACCACTTCCGGAAACCGCGTACGGCACCGAAACTCGCAGCGGCAGCGGCAGCGATCCCGACCCCCAACCGACCCCGCCCCGCGGCTTCGACGCCGTGGCGGAGGCGATCCTCGGGGACGAGCCACCGGCCGTACCGGGCGAGACCCGTCTGGCCGAGCCCATGGGCCTGATCAACGACGCGGTCCGGGCGGGCCGGATCGACACCGCGGCCCGACTGGCCGGGGAGACGCTGACCGAGGCCTCGCAGACGCTGGGGCCGGAGCACCCCGAGGTGCTCCGGCTGCGCGAGCTGACCGCCTACATCGCCTACCTCGGCGACGAGCCGCTGCGCGCCTTCCGGCTCTCCCTCGACCTCGCCGGTATCCACCGCCGGGCGGGCGACGCGGAGGCCGCCTACGGCAACGTCCGCAGCGCGGCCACCGCCTGGCGCGCGGTGCGCGACCCGCTGCGTGGGCTGGAACTGGGGCGCGACCTGATCGAGCGGTGGACCGAACTCGCCACCGAGGGCGGTCCGGCCGCCGACGAGATCGAGGAACTGGAGTCCGCCCACGCCCGCATGGCCCGCCTGACCGACCGCGCCCGGCACGGGTGAACGAGCGGGGCTCCCTCGGGCCGTGAAGGCCTCAGTGCACGCAGTACTCGTTGCCTTCCGGGTCCGTCATCACCGTCCAGGAACCGGACGGTTCCTCCACGCGCCGCAGCACCCGCGCCCCAAGCCGTTACAGCCGTGCCGCCTCCGCCTCGCGGCGCCCTCACCGGGGTGCAGGTCGGGGTGGAGCCGGTTCTTGGCCGTCCTCGGCTCCGGCACCCGCTGGAACAGCAGTCGCCGTCCCAGCCCGGTGCCGCTCTCCTCCTGGTACGGGTCGTCGGGGTGCCGCACCGCGGCCAGGTCACGCCAGGCGGCGCGGCCGTGCTGCTCGGTGGTCAGCTCGGCCGGTACGGCGCCCAGACCGAGCGGCCTCTCGACGAGGGCGCTGTGGTCCTCGACCGTGTACCCGAGGGCGGCGGCCCAGAAGTCGGCCTGTGCGTGCGGGGCGGCCGCGTCGATGACGAGCTTCCGGCGCACGGGAGTCACGGAGGCGACGGGGCCGGCGGAATCGGTGGGGCCGTCGGGGGCGGTTGATGCCGGTGGCTGCGTCATGGAGCCATTCAAGCGCCCCGAGCAGCCCTACGGTCCGACTGTCGGCGCATCCACCGTGTTCACTGACTCCACCGCGCCAGCCGCATCCCCCGCCGGCTCCACAGGACTCGTCGCCGTCGCCATGGCGACGACCGTCGTGGCTGCACCGACTGCACCGACTGCACCGGTCGTGGCGGCCGCCGCTGCGGCCGCCACCCTCGCCCGCTCCCTGGTGAGCGCGCGGGCGGAGCGGCGGGCGGTGCGCAGCGCGTCCCAGGTCAGGAGCATGAGCGCCAGCCACACCAGGGCGAACCCGGCCCAGCGCTCGGGCGGCATGGCCTCCTTGAAGTAGAGGATGCCGAGCAGGAACTGGAACACCGGGGCCAGATACTGGAGCAGCCCCATCGTGGACAGCGGCACACGGATCGCGGCGGCGCCGAAGCAGACCAGGGGGAGCGCGGTGACGATCCCGGTGGCGGCGAGCAGCGCCGCGTGCCCCGTGCCCTCGGTGCCGAACGTGGAGTCGCCCTGGCTTCCCAGCCACAGCAGATAGCCGAGCGCGGGCAGGAACTGGACGGCCGTCTCGGCGGCCAGCGACTCGACGCCGCCGAGGTTGACCTTCTTCTTCACCAGCCCGTAGACGGCGAAGGAGAAGGCGAGGCAGAGCGAGATCCACGGCGGGCGGCCGTAACCGATGGTGAGGACGAGCACCGCGGCGAAGCCGACCCCGACCGCTGTCCACTGCACGGGCCGCAGCCGTTCCTTCAGCAGCAGGACGCCGATGGCGATGGTGACCAGCGGGTTGATGAAGTAGCCGAGGGAGGCCTCGACGACGTGCCCGGAGTTCACCGACCAGATGTAGACGCCCCAGTTCACGGTGATGACCGTCGCGGCGACCGTGATCAGGGCCAGCCGGCGGGGCTGCCGCAGCAGCTCCCCGAGCCAGGCCCAGCGGCGTACGACGAGCAGGGCGGCGCCCACGAAGAACAGCGACCAGACCATCCGGTGGGCCAGGATCTCCACGGCCCCCGCGGGTTTGAGGAGCGGCCAGAAGAGGGGGACGAGTCCCCACATGCCGTATGCCGCGAAGCCGTTCAGCAGTCCCTTGCGCCGCTCGTTGGCCGACTTCTCGGTCACGGGTCCTCCTTCTCACCTGCTGCGTCCGGGGCGTTCGACGCCTGCCGTCCGGGCGGCCGACGCCCGCCCGGACGACGGTAACGCCGCACCCCCCTGCCTGTCATGCCCGTATCGGAATACGGTCATGACAGGCAGGGGGGTGCGTCCGGGCCGCGGGACCGCGCGGAGGTCAGCCCTCCAACGCGGCGGCGACGGCGTCCGCGAGCGGCGTGGTCGGGCGGCCGGCCAGGCGGGCCAGGTCGCCACTGGTGACGACCAGTTCACCCTTCGCGATGGAGGCGTCCACGCCCGCGAAGACGGCGGCCATCGGCTCGGGCAGTCCGGCACCGCCCAGGATGCCGGTGAGCTCCTCGACCGTGACCGGCTTGTAGGCGATCTCCCTGCCGGTCTGCCGGCTCAGCTCGGCCGCGTACTCGGCGAGGCTCCACGCCTCGTCGCCGCCCAGCTCGTAGGTCTTGTTCTCGTGGCCCTCGCCGGTCAGTACGGCGACCGCGGCCGCGGCGTAGTCGGCGCGCGCGGCGGAGGAGACACGGCCCTCACCGGCGGCGGCGACGACCGCGTCGTGCTCCAGCACCGGGGCGAGGTTCTCGGTGTAGACCTCGTGGTACCAGCCGTTGCGCAGCAGGACGTACGGCACGCCGGAGTCCAGCAGGGCCTTCTCGGTGCCGCGGTGGTCGTCGGCGAGCGCGGCGGTCAGCGTGCCGGGGGCGCTGGTGTAGGCGAGCAGGGCGACACCGGCCGCCCTGGCGGCCTCGATGACCACCCGGTGCTGCTGCACCCGGCCCTTGTCGAACTCGTTGCCCGAGATCAGCAGCACCTTGTCGCCCGACGCGAACACACCGTCGAACGTCTCGGGGGTGCTGTAGTCGGCGACCGCGAGCCGTACGCTGCGCTCCGCCAGATCGGCGGCCTTCTCCGGGCTGCGGACGACGGCGGTGACCTGCTCGGCCGGAACCCTCTCCAGCAACTGTTCCACGACGTGGCGGCCGAGGTGTCCGGTGGCTCCGGTGACGACGATGCTCATGATCAGAACTCCTTGTGGGGTGTGGTGCCCTCAACGCCAGAGCCATCGCTAACTTTTCGTAAGTGCCCACTTTGAAGTAAGGTACTGGTATGACGGTAAGTGAGGGTGTGACCGTGTCCCCGGTGCCTGCACCGGCGCCTTTTCCCGGACCGCTGAGGAGCGCGCAGGAGGCGATGTGCCCGCAGCGCCTGGTCATGGAGCACGTGACGAGCCGCTGGGGGGTGCTCGTGCTGATCCGGCTCCAGGAGCGGTCCTACCGCTTCGGCGAGCTGCGCCGGACGATCGGCAGGGTCAGCGAGAAGATGCTCACCCAGACCCTCCAGACGCTGGAGCGCGACGGCCTCGTCCATCGTGACGCCACACCGGTGATCCCGCCGCGCGTCGACTACTCCCTCACCGACCTCGGGCGCGAGGCCGCCGAACAGGTGCGCGCGCTGGCCCTGTGGACCGAGCGGCGCATGGACGACGTGCTGGCCGCCCGTCAGACGTACGACGAAGCCCGCCAGGCGTACGACGAGGCCCGGCGGACGCGCGACGAGGCCCGGACGCTCTGAAGCGTCCGGGCCTCGTGCGGGGCTCCGGCTTTCGGCGGGCAGCCGCTCAGCCGACGACCGTCCACGTGTCGTTGCCCGCCAGCAGCGCGCCGAGGTCGCCCTTGCCGTGCTGCTCGACGGAGGCGTCCAGCTGCTCGGCCATCAGCGTGTCGTAGACCGGACGGTCCACGGAGCGGAAGACACCGATCGGGGTGTGGTGCAGGGTGTCCGGATCGGCGAGCCGGGACAGCGCGAACGCGGTGGTCGGGGACGCCGAGCGCGCGTCGTGGACCACGATCTCCGCCTCGTTCTCCGGCGTCACCGCCACCACCTTCAGGTCGCCGGTGACCCGGTCCCGGGCGACGCCCTTCGCGCTGTCCGCACCGAAGCGGATCGGGCTGCCGTGCTCCAGCCGGATCACCGCCTCCTCGGCCTGCTGCCGGTCCTTGAGGACCTCGAAGGCACCGTCGTTGAAGATGTTGCAGTTCTGGTAGATCTCGACCAGGGCGGTGCCCGGATGGGCCGCGGCCTGCCGCAGCACCTCGGTCAGATGCTTGCGGTCCGAGTCGACCGTACGGGCCACGAAGGACGCCTCCGCGCCGATCGCCAGCGACACCGGGTTGAAGGGCGCGTCCAGCGAACCCACCGGCGTCGACTTGGTGATCTTGCCGATCTCGGACGTCGGCGAATACTGACCCTTGGTCAGACCGTAGATCCGGTTGTTGAACAGCAGGATCTTCAGATTGACGTTACGGCGCAGCGCGTGGATCAGATGGTTGCCGCCGATGGACAACGCGTCCCCGTCACCGGTGACGACCCACACGCTCAGGTCGCGCCGGGACGCCGCCAGACCCGTCGCGATCGCGGGAGCGCGGCCGTGGATGGAATGCATCCCGTAGGTGTTCATGTAGTACGGGAACCGGGACGAACAGCCGATGCCGGAGACGAAGACGATGTTCTCCTTCGCCAGACCGAGCTGGGGCATGAAGCCCTGCACGGCGGCCAGGACGGCGTAGTCGCCGCAGCCGGGGCACCAGCGCACCTCCTGGTCGGACTTGAAGTCCTTCATCGACTGCCTGCCCTCGGCCTTGGGCACCAGGGCGAGCGCCTCGCCGAACGGAGAGTCACCGAGGGGGGACGGGCCGCCTGTCATCGCCTCAGCCATCGATGGCCTCCTTCAGCGCCCCGGCAAGCTGCTCCGCCTTGAACGGCATGCCGTTGACCTGGTTGTAGGAGTGGGCGTCGACCAGGTACTTCGCCCGGATCAGGGTCGCGAGCTGGCCGAGGTTCATCTCGGGTACGACCACCTTCTCGTAACGCCGCAGGACCTCCCCCAGATTCCGCGGGAAGGGGTTGACGTGGCGCAGATGGGCCTGCGCGACCGCGCCCCCCGTGCCCCTGATGCGCCGTACGGCCGCGGTGATCGGCCCGTAGGTGGACCCCCAGCCGAGCACCAGGACCCTGGCGTCACCGTCCGCGTCGTCGACCTCCAGATCGGGGACGTCGACGCCGTCGATCTTCGCCTGCCGGGTACGCACCATGAAGTCGTGGTTGGCCGGGTCGTACGAGATGTTGCCCGTGCCGTCCTGCTTCTCGATGCCGCCGATCCGGTGCTCCAGACCCGGTGTGCCCGGGACCGCCCACGGCCGGGCCAAGGTGTGCGGGTCCCGCTGGTACGGCCAGAACACCTCGGTGCCGTCGTCCATCGTGTGGTTGGGGCCCTGCGCGAACTGCACTCGCAGGTCCGGCAGCTCCTCCGTGTCCGGGATGCGCCACGGCTCGCTGCCGTTGGCCAGATAGCCGTCGGAGAGCAGGAACACCGGCGTCCGGTAGGTCAGCGCGATCCGGGCCGCTTCGAGCGCCGCGTCGAAGCAGTCGGCCGGCGTACGCGGCGCGACCACCGGGACCGGTGCCTCGCCGTTGCGCCCGTACATCGCCTGGAGCAGGTCCGCCTGCTCGGTCTTGGTGGGCAGACCCGTGGACGGGCCGCCACGCTGGATGTCCACGATCAGCAGCGGCAGCTCCAGCGACACCGCGAGACCGATCGTCTCGGACTTGAGCGCCACTCCGGGGCCACTGGTCGTCGTCACCGCCAGCGAACCGCCGAAAGCCGCCCCCAGCGCGGCACCGATGCCGGCGATCTCGTCCTCGGCCTGGAAGGTCCGCACGCCGAAGTTCTTGTGCCGGCTCAGCTCGTGCAGGATGTCCGAGGCCGGCGTGATCGGGTACGACCCCAGGAACAGCGGCAGATCCGCCTGCCGGGACGCCGCGATCAGACCGTACGCCAGGGCCAGGTTGCCGGAGATGTTCCGGTAGACGCCCGGCGGAAACGCCGTGGCGGCCGGGGACACCTGGTAGGAGACGGCGAAGTCCTCCGTCGTCTCCCCGAAGTTCCAGCCCGCCCGGTAGGCGGCGATGTTGGCCGCCGCGATGTCCGGCTTCTTGGCGAACTTCGATTTCAGGAACCTCTCCGTGCCCTCGGTGGGCCGGTGGTACATCCAGCTCAGCAGGCCGAGCGCGAACATGTTCTTGCTGCGCTCGGCCTCCTTGCGGGTGAGGTCGAACTGCTTCAGCGCTTCGACCGTCAGCGTCGTCAGCGGCACCGGATGGAGGCTGTAGCCGTCGAGCGAGCCGTCCTCCAGCGGGTTGCTCGCGTAACCGACCTTCTGCATCGCACGCTTGGTGAATTCGTCCGTGTTGACGATGATCTCCGCGCCGCGCGGCAGGTCCCCGATGTTCGCCTTCAGCGCGGCCGGGTTCATCGCCACCAGCACGTTCGGCGCGTCACCGGGAGTGAGGATGTCGTGGTCGGCGAAGTGGAGCTGGAAGGACGAGACACCCGGCAGGGTGCCGGCCGGGGCACGGATCTCGGCGGGGAAGTTCGGCAGGGTCGACAGGTCGTTTCCGAAGGAAGCCGTTTCCGAGGTGAAACGGTCACCGGTGAGCTGCATACCGTCACCCGAGTCCCCCGCGAACCTGATGATCACCCGATCCAGACGGCGGACGTCCTTCGTACCCGCCGCTTTGCGCTGCTCTCCTGGGACTGTTCCGTCGGCCTGCTCCGCTGGGCTGCTGACCTGACTGGTCACTGAACTGGACCTCCTCGAGGGCGGCTGTCCGGGACCGGCCCTCCCGCGGGCCGTCCCTGGATCAACCCTACGTCCGTAAGGGTCGCCTTCCTCGGGTGATTCGCATCTTGGACACGACTTCGAGATGTCCCGCAGCCACCACGCGGCCACTGCGCGGCCTCCTCGCGAAGCGTCGGTGCGACGTGCGGAGCGCCGACGCCCCGCGCCTCCTGCCCGGGTTCCCCCTGGTCGTCGACCCGCCGGCCCCTGCCCTCCAGGAGGCCGCCCGCACGCCCGCGGCTCAGCCGCCTGCCGCCGACGTCAGCCCTCGCCCGCCGACGTCACCCGTAAGTGGATCGAGAGGGTCCGGTTCAGGGCTTGAGGTAGGTCAGGACCGCGAGCACCCGGCGGTGACCGCCGTCGCTCGGGGACAGCCCCAGCTTCAGGAAGATGTTGCTGACGTGCTTCTCCACGGCTCCGTCGCTCACCACCAGGTGCCGGGCGATCGCCGAGTTCGTCCGCCCCTCCGCCATCAGCCCCAGGACCTCCCGCTCCCGCGGGGTGAGTCCCGCGAGAACGTCCTGCTTGCGGCTGCGGCCGAGCAACTGCGCGACGACCTCGGGGTCCAGGGCCGTACCGCCCTCGGCCACGCGTACCACCGCGTCCACGAACTCCCGTACCTCGGCCACCCGGTCCTTGAGCAGGTAGCCGATGCCCCGGCTGGAACGGGCGAGCAGCTCCGTGGCATAGCGCTCCTCCACGTACTGCGACAGCACCAGCACCCCGACGCCCGGATGCGTCCTGCGCAGCTGGACGGCGGCCCGCACGCCCTCGTCGGTGTGCGTCGGAGGCATCCGTACGTCGGCCACCACGACGTCCGGCAGCTCCCCCTGGTCGTTCAGCTCGCTGATCGTCTTGATCAGCGCGTCGCCGTCGCCGACCCCGGCCACGACATCGTGCCCCCGGTCGGTCAGCAGCCGGGTCAGGCCCTCCCGCAGCAGCACTGAATCCTCGGCGATGACCACACGCACTCTGTTCTCCATGAATCCTCGGCCCCCACGCCCCTCATCCGGGCCCGCCCGTACGGTGGGCCCGGCTGACGGGGCCAGCATCCCAGCATCCGGTGACCGATGCGGAGGGGTGACGCAGCCAACGCGAGAGAAGTCTTCGCGGGCAGGAGCCCGCATCGGTGGCGGGGACATGTCCGAGTACGGCCCAAGGGCGGTTTCCTGGTGCAGGAGTGTGTGCGGGGACGGGCCCACACCGCGCCGCCCGTCCCCGCACACCTGTCGGCCGCTTCCGCGTCTTCAGCCGCCGCTCACGCGCTCACGCGTCGGCCCAACTGGTCCACTGGACCGCGGATCTGCTGATCCGGTGGCCGCCGGCCTGCTCACCCGCCGGTGCGCTCACCTGCCCGCCGCGTCTGATCCGATCGCCAGGGCAGCTCCGCCGTCACCCGGGTCGGGCCGCCGGCCGGGGAGTCGACCACCAGGATTCCGTCCACCGCGTCCAGCCGCTCCGCAAGTCCGGCCAGTCCGGACCCCCCGGACACCTCGGCACCGCCCACGCCGTTGTCCTCGACCTGCACCATCAGCCGGTTCTCCGTCCGCCACACCTCCACGGTCGCCCGGGTCGCCCGCGCGTGCTTGCTGATGTTCTGCAGCAGCTCCGAGACGGTGAAGTAGGCGATGCCCTCGATCGCCGGCGCCGGGCGCTCCGTCAGATCCACGTCGACCCCCACCGGGACCGTGCACCGGGAGGCCACCGACGACAGAGCCGCGTCAAGGCCCCGGTCGGTCAGCACGGCCGGGTGAATGCCGCGCGCCAGGTCCCGCAGCTCCTGCAGCGCCGTCTTCACCTCGCCGTGCGCCTCGTCCACCATGTGCGCCGCGGCCTGCGGGTCCTCCCGCAGCTTCTCCTTCGCCAGCCCCAGGTCCATGGCCAGCGACACCAACCGGGCCTGTGCCCCGTCGTGCAGGTCGCGCTCGATGCGCCGCAGGTCCGCCGCCGCCGTGTCCACCACGGTGCCCCGGCCCGACTCCAGCTCCACCACTCGCGTCGCCAGCCGGGACGGCCCGAGCAGCCCGTGCACCAGCAACCGGTCCACCATGGTCAGCGCCCGCACGATCCACGGCGTGGCGATGGTGAACAGCAGTCCGATCAGCGCGGTCACCGTGATCTCGAACGGGTTGTCCAGATAGATCTGGTGCTGCCCGTCGCCGTACAGCTGTATCCCGTCCTGACCGGTGTACATCGGGAAGACCCAGAACCACAGGGGGTACGTCAGCAGCGACCAGCCGATCGACCAGAGGGTCACCGTGACGGTGAAGGCGAACACCGCCCACGGCAGGTGGAGCACCGCGTACAACAGCGACCGCCACGAGGCGCCGCTCTTCAGCACCGCCCCCGTCCAGGCCATCACCCCCCGGCGCTTCACCCGCAGCGGCTCCGGCTCGGCCACGTCCAGGTCCAGCAGGCCCCGCGCCCGCATCCGCTCCAGCGCCCCGAACCCGCGGCATCCGGCGAGCCCGGCGGCCAGCACCGGTACGCCGAGGAACGTCACCAGCAGACCGGCGCCCAGCGACACCATCGTGACCGCGTAGGTGAAGAGCAGCAGGCCGACCGGCAGACTCAGCAGGACGTACACCAGCTCGCGCCAGGTTCGCCCCTCGACCGGTGCACGCAGCACTGCCGGCACCCGGTGCCGCCGCTCACCGGCCCTCCCGGGGTGCCCGGTGGGCGTGCTGCAGAGCCCGTAGCTCTGTCCGTACTCGGTGGCCATCGGCGTCGTCCTTCTCCTCGTCCGGCGGCTGCGCTGTCGTATCTCCAGACTCCTCCGCAGCAGGTCGGCGGACCATGGAGCACGTCGCAGTCTTGGACGGGGGGTTTTCCCTACCTCCGACCGGGGCGGACGGCCGTGCGGGCACGGACCGGGTCGCGCGCGGTCATGCGGGGCGTGCGGTTACGTGGCCGGCCGTACGGAGTCCCGCGTGGGTGTACGCGTACGCGTGTCCTCGGCGAGGGCGCCGGAGCGGTCCCACCACGGCAGCTCCGCCGTCACCGTCGTCGGGCCCCCTTCCGGCGACTCCACGACGAACAGGCCGTCGACCGCTCCCAGCCGGTCCGCGAGACCCCGCATCCCCGTGCCGCCGTCCAGGCTCGCGCCGCCGCGGCCGTCGTCCTCCACCTGGATGAGCAGGCGGCCGGCCGAACGCCACACCTCGACCGAGGCCGTACGCGCGGCGCTGTGCTTGCTGACGTTCTGCAGCAGCTCCGAGACGGTGAAGTAGGCGATGCCCTCGATGGCCGCGGCCGGCCGTTCGGTGAGATCGACCGCCACCCTCACCGGCACCGTGCAGCGCGAGGCGACCGACGACAGGGCCGCGTCGAGACCGCGGTCGGTCAGGACCGCGGGGTGGATGCCGCGGGCCAGGTCCCGCAGCTCCTGCAACGCCAGTTTCACCTCGCCGTGCGCCTCCTCGACCATGGACGCCGCCGCGTCGGGATCCTCCAGCAGCTTCTCCTTGGCCAGACCCAGCCCCATGGCCAGGTTCACCAGCCGGGCCTGTGCCCCGTCGTGCAGGTCGCGCTCGATCCGCCGCAGATCCGCCGCGGCCGTGTCGACCACGACACCCCGGTCGGACTCCAACTCGGCTATACGCCGCTCCAGTTCGTCGGACGGCGACAGCAGGCCGCGCACCATCGCCCGGTCCGCGTTGGCCAGCCCGCGCGCGATGAACGGCAGCACCGGCCACAGCACGAACAGCGAGGCCAGAGTGACGGTGAAGGTGACGACGCCCCACGGCAGACGTATCACCTCGTACAGCGCCGTACGCCAGCCCACCGGATCCTTCAACGCCATCCACAGCCGTGGCAGGACCCCTCCGGCACCGTGCAGCGGCAGCCGGCTCGGCTCCTCCACCCGCACCCCGAGCAGCGCCCTGGCCCGCGCCCGCTCGCCCCTGCCCAGCAGCCGCGTCCCCATCAGACCGGCCGCGAGCAGCGGGAACCCGACCACGGTGACGGTCAGCCCGAGGCCCAGGAAGAGCACGGTCACGACGTATATGAAGCCCACCAACGACACCGGGAGGTTCGCCAGGAGGTGGGCGATCTCCTTCCAGGTGTGCCGGTCGTAGGCGAAACGCGCCGGTGGCGGGCAGTCGTCGGGAGAAGGGGAGGGATCGGTCATGTGTCATAGCGTGCCCGGCCACGGGGGTCCGCGCCATGAGGTGGGCCCCTGATATCCACGGGGGAAATCCCCACCCCGCGTACCAGGGGGTGACGGGCTGCTTACGGGGCACTTATCAGGGCCTAGACTCCGGTGCGTACAGATCGTCGAACAGCGAGGGGCGGACGTGCGGCAACCGACCGGCGTCGATCCGACCGGCTTCGACCCGACCTCCATCGGCACGACCGGCTTCGATCCGGTCGGCTTCGGCACGGCCGGAGGCGATCCGGCTGCCGTGATCGCTTCGCACCAGGTCGCAGCGGCCGACCACTTCCAGGCGTACTCGGTCGTCGGACTGCTCGCCGTCCTCGGCGTGCTGTTCGTCGCCTTCGCCTTCGGCGCGGGACGCCTGCTGCGGCCGGTGGTCCCCACGCCCGAGAAACTCATGACGTACGAGTGCGGAGTCGACCCCGTCGGCGAGGGCTGGGCCCACACGCAGATCCGCTACTACGTCTACGCCTTCCTCTACGTGATCTTCGCTGTCGACTCGATCTTCCTCTTCCCCTGGGCGACCGTCTTCGCCGCCGACGGCTACGGCGCGACCACGCTCGTGGAGATGTTCATCTTCCTCGGCTTCCTCGCCGTCGGGCTGTTGTACGCATACAAGAAGGGCGTCCTGACATGGACGTGACCCCCGCGAACCCACCGGGCGCCACCACCCCGCCGGGCGCGCACTCGGGCTCGGACCAGGCTTCCGGACCGGTGCTGCTTCCCGAGCCCGCCGTGCTCCCCGCCGAGGGCAGCGGAAGGCTCGGCGCGCTCGCCCGGCTCGCGCCCGAGCCGATGAAGGTGATCCTCAACTGGGGCCGCCGCTACTCGCTCTGGGTCTTCAACTTCGGCCTCGCCTGCTGTGCGATCGAGTTCATCGCCGCGTCGATGGCCCGCCACGACTTCATCCGCCTCGGCGTCATTCCCTTCGCACCGGGACCGCGTCAGGCCGACCTGATGGTGGTCTCCGGCACGGTCACGGACAAGATGGCGCCCGTGGTGAAGCGCCTGTACGAGCAGATGCCCGAGCCGAAGTACGTCATCTCGTTCGGCGCGTGCAGCAACTGCGGCGGCCCGTACTGGGACTCCTACTCCGTCACCAAGGGTGTCGACCAGATCATCCCGGTCGACGTCTACGTCCCCGGCTGCCCGCCGCGGCCCGAGGCGCTGCTCCAGGGAATCCTGAAACTCCAGGAGAAGATCGCGCGGGAGTCGCTGGGGGAGCGGTACGGGCCCGGTGGGCGGGGTGCCTCCGCGGCTGCCCTGCAGAGCGGGCTGGTGAAGCCGCCGGCGCCGGGGGAGCCCGGTGCGGTGCGGTCCGGCCAGGGGGAGGACCGATGACCGCGGCCGGCTGGCTCCCCACCGACGCCGAAGAACTGTTCGGTACGGAGGCCACGGCCGAGGAGTCGTACGACGTCCTCACCGTCGACGTCCCGCCCGCCTCCTGGCTCCCGGCCCTGGAAACCGCGCGCGACCGGCTCGGCTGCACGTATTTCGACTGGCTGAGCGCGGTCGACGAGTCCGGCACGGGCTTCCGCGTCACCGCCCACGTCGTGGCCCTCTCTCCGGTACGGCGCCTGCTGCTGCGTACGACCGTCCCGCACGAGGCACCGGTGCTGCCTTCCGCCGTGGGGGTCTACGCGGGGGCCGCCTGGCACGAGCGCGAGACGTACGAGATGTTCGGCGTCGACTTCGCCGGTCACCCCGCACTCGACCACCTGCTCCTGCCGGACACCTTCGAGGGCCACCCTCTGCGCAAGGACTTCGTCCTCGCCGCCCGCGTCGCCAAGGCCTGGCCCGGCGCCAAGGAACCCGGCGAGTCCGAGCACGGCGGGCCCAAGCGCCGTCAGATGCTTCCCCCAGGGGTCCCCGACCCCAACGAATGGGGTCCCCTGAAGGGCAGGCTTCCCTCGGCCCCCTCCCGTCCGGCCCGGGGCGGGGGCGGGGGCGGGGCGGCCACCGGAGCCGGAGGCGGACCCGCCGCAGGACGGGCACCCGGCGACCGCCCGGTACGCCGGAACCGCACGGCGGCGGAGGGCTCCGCGAGCCAGGCCGCCCCCGCGGGGGCCGAGGGCGAGGGCCGTCCCGCACGGCCGCCGCGCCGGAACCGCACGGCGGCCGAGGGCTCCGCGAGCCAGCAGGCCGCGCACGCCACCGAGTCACCGACTGCCGCGTCACCGGTCGGGTCACCTGCTGCCGACACCGCGGCGCAGCCCGGGACGCCCCCGCCGGCCGCACCCCGGACGCGCCGTGCCCGGAGCGCGAGTGAGGGTTCGGTTTCCCAGCGCGGGCCGTCGACGGCAGCCGCGTCCGGGAAGGCCGCGGAAGCCGCAGAGGGCACGGTCGGCCCTGATGCCGGTCCCGGCACCGACGCGCCCGAAGCACCGGCAACCGAAGCACCGGCAACGGGACGCCGCACGCGAAGCGCCTCCGAAGGCTCCGCGAGCCAACGCCCCCAGGCGACAACGCCGAAGCCCGCCGAAACGGGGCCCGCCGATGCACGAGACCCCGGTCGGTCACGCAGCGCGCCGGACGGGGCAGGGACGCCAGACATCACCGGGGCATCGGAAGAGACGGAGGAGGCGCCGGACCGGACAGCAGTATCGGGCACCGGGCCGTCCGCCCCACCGCGCAGCCCGGACGCCCCCTGGCACCACGCCCGCCCGGCCTACAGCGAACCCGAACCCGAATCCGAACCCGAAACACAGGTGGAACCCGCGTCCGAAGCGCAGACTGAGCGCGAGTCCGCCCGCAATGCCTACCCCTACTCCGACCTGAACTCCGACCCGGCGCCGGACCCCTCCGGCCCCTCCGGCCCCTCCGGCCCGGCGCCGGACCCCTCCGACCCGGCGCCGGACCCCTCCGGCCCCTCCGGCCCCTCCGACCCGGCGCCGGACCCCTCCGGCCCCTCCGGCCCCTCCGGCACCTCCAGTCCCTCCAGTCCCTCCGGCCCTTCGGCCCCCGACACCCCCTCAGGAGGTCCGCGGTGAACGACGTACTCGACGTCGCTCTGCGACTCCTGATCGTCTTCGTCGTCTTTCTCACCTTCCCGCTCATCGTCGGTCAGACCGAGCACAAAGTGATGGCGCACATGCAGGGCCGCCTGGGCCCGATGTACGCGGGCGGCTTCCACGGCTGGGCCCAGCTCGTCGCCGACGGCGTGAAGTTCGCGCAGAAGGAGGACGTGGTCCCGGCCGGTGCCGACCGCCGTGTCTTCCAACTCGCCCCTGCCGTCGCCCTCCTGCCGTACCTCCTCGTGCTGCTCGCGATCCCGGCCGGGCCGGGCGAGGGCGCCGTCGGGCAGGTGCTGGACGCGGGTGTGTTCTTCGTGCTGGCGGTGATGGGCGTCGGCGTCCTCGGCTCGCTCATGGCCGGGTGGGCCTCCGCCAACAAGTTCTCCCTCCTCGGCGGCCTGCGCACCGCAGCTCAGCTCCTCGCCTATGAACTGCCGATGCTGCTCACCGCCGCCTCGGTGGCGATGGCGGCCGGCACCGTTTCGCTCGTCGGCATCCTCGACGCCTTCGAGTGGTGGTGGCTGCCCTGGCAGATCGTCGGCGCGATCGTCTTCTTCGTCGCCGGACTGGCCGAACTCCAGCGGCCGCCCTTCGACATGCCCGTCGCCGACTCGGAGATCATCTTCGGTGCGTACACCGAGTACACCGGCCTGCGGTTCGCCCTCTTCCTCCTCGCCGAGTACGCCGGGATCGTCGTCCTGTGCGGCCTGACCACCGTTCTCTTCCTGGGCGGCTGGCACGGCCCGTGGGGCGCCGACGGTCTCGGCTGGGTCTGGACCCTGCTGAAGACCGCGGTCCTCGCCTTCGTCGTGATCTGGCTCCGCGTCAGTTATCCCCGTCTGCGTGAGGACCAGTTGCAGAAGCTGTCCTGGACCCTCCTCGTCCCCCTCGCCCTCGCCCAGATCGCCCTCACCGGCGTCGTCAAGGTGGTGATCTCCTAGCCATGGCTCCTCTTCCCGGCTTCCCCGGCTCCGGTCTGGCCAAGGGCCTGGCCGTCACCCTGCGGACGATGACGAAGAAGTCCGTCACCGCCCAGTATCCGGACACCCAGCCCGACCTCCCGCCCCGCACCCGCGGGGTGATCGGCCTGTTCGAGGAGAACTGCACGGTCTGCATGCTGTGTGCCCGCGAGTGCCCCGACTGGTGCATCTACATCGACTCCCACAAGGAGACCGTCCCGGCGGCGACGCCCGGCGGCCGTGAGCGCAGCCGCAACGTCCTCGACCGGTTCGCCATCGACTTCTCCCTGTGCATGTACTGCGGTATCTGCATCGAGGTCTGTCCTTTCGACGCCCTGTTCTGGTCCCCCGAGTTCGAGTACGCCGAGACCGACATCCGCGAACTCACCCACGAACGCGACAAGCTCCGCGAGTGGATGTGGACGGTCCCGGCCCCGCCGGCCCTCGACCCCGCCGCCGAGGAACCGAAGGAAATCGCCGCCGCCCGCAAGACAGCCGACAAACTGGCCGCCACCCGGGCCGCCCCCCGGCCCGGCCCGCCGCCGGCCGCGCAGGCCGATCCGCAGCCCGAGCCGAAGGGGGAGGAGTCGTGACGCTCGCCGCAGCCGCCGGCACGGTCGCGCACGCCACGGCCGCCACCGTCGACGCCGCCACCGGGACACAGGGCTTCCTCTCCCCGAGCGGAGTGGAGATCGCCTTCCTCCTCGTCGGCCTGGTCACCTTCGGCGCAGCCGTCGTCACCGTCACCACCAGGCAGCTGGTGCACGCCGCCCTGTGGCTGGTGGTGGCCCTCGGCGGACTCGCCGTCGAATACCTCCTGCTCACCGCCGAGTTCATCGCCTGGGTGCAGGTCCTCATCTACGTGGGTTCGGTCGTCGTCCTCCTCCTGTTCGGTCTGATGCTCACCAGAGCGCCCGTGGGCCGCTCCCCGGACGCCGACTCCGGCAACCGCCGGGTCGCCCTCGGCGTGGCCGTCGCCGCGGCCGTCGCCCTGGTCTGGGTCGTCGTCGACGCCTTCCGTACGACCTGGATCGACCTGGACGGCGCGCCCGCCGGCTCCACCGACGTGACCGGCGCCAGTCTCTTCCAGCACTGGGTCCTGCCCTTCGAGGCCCTCTCCGTCCTCCTCCTCGCCGCCCTCGTCGGCGCGATCGTCCTCTCCCGCAGAGCGGAGACGGCCGCCGCGGCACGGGAAACCCAGGCGCGGGAGACGGCCGCCGGAGTCACCGACGGGCCGGCCTCCCGCCCCCGCCCCCGGCCCCGGCCCCGCCGTGATGCGGAAGGGAACCGCTGATGCACCTCGCCTATCCCGTCGTGCTGTCCGCGCTCCTCTTCTGCACCGGCCTGTACGGAGTCCTCGCCCGCCGCAACGCGATCCTGGTGCTGATGTCGGTCGAGCTGATGCTCAACGCCGTCAATCTGAACCTGGTCGCCTTCGACGTCTGGCTCAGCAAGACCGCCGAGGAGACCCTGCACTCCGGTCAGGCCCTTGCCCTGTTCACCATCGCCATCGCCGCCGCCGAGATCGGCATCGGCCTGGCGATCGTCCTCGCCGTCCACCGCAACCGCGGCACCGCGGACATCGACAAGCTCCGCGACACCGCCGAGGGCCACAGCCCCGACGCCCCCGACGGCACGGGCAGCCCCGGTGGGCCGGTCGGCCCCGACTCCGACAGCGACGCCCCCACGACCCGGGCGGCCGTCACGAAGGCCGAGGCCACCGCGTGACCACGACCACCCTCGCCGTCCTCGTCCCCCTCCTTCCGTTCCTCGGCGCGATCGCCGGACTGCTCCTGGGCCGCGCGGCCCCCGGTTTCGTCCGTCCGCTCGCCGTCCTGCCCACGCTCACCGCCCTCGCACTGGCCGCCGTGGTCGCCGCGCGCCAGGGCGGCGACCGGGCCCTCGACGCCGCAACCGAGCTCACCCCCACCGGCTCCGTCCCCGTCGAACTCGCCCTGCACATCGACGGCTTCGCCGCCCTCACCGCCGTGGTGGTCGGCGCCGTCGCCACCTGTGTGCAGATCTACTCGACGGGCTACCTCCGCGACGACCCGCGCTACCCCTCCTACGCGGCCCTCGTCTCCCTGTTCACCTCCGCGATGTTCCTCGTCGTCTACTCCGGCGACCTGATGGTGCTGCTGGTCGGCTGGGAAGTCATGGGCATCTGCTCCTACTTCCTCGTCGGCCACTACTGGGAGACCCCCCAGGCCCGCGCCGCCTCCCTCAAAGCCTTCCTGGTCACCAAGCTCGGCGACGCCCCCTTCCTCATCGGCCTGTTCGCCCTCGCCGGCGAGGCGGACTCCTTCCGGATCACGCATGTCCTCGACACCGTCGCGAACGGCGGCATCGAGCACCCCACCCTGATCGCCCTGCTCCTCCTGGCAGGCGTGGCGGGCAAGTCGGCGCAGTTCCCGCTGCACACCTGGCTCCCCGACGCGATGGCGGGCCCGACCCCCGTCTCCGCGCTGATCCACGCCGCGACGATGGTCGCCGCCGGTGTCTACTTCGTCGCCCGCCTCCTCCCGCTCTTCCAGGTCTCGCAGGCCGCGATGACCGTCCTCGCAGTCATGGCCGCCGTCACCATGGCCGGCTCGGCGCTCGCCGCTCTCGCCCAGGACGACATCAAACGCGTCCTCGCCTACTCGACGATCGGCCAGCTCGGCTACATGACCGGAGCCCTCGCCGTCGGCGAGCGCGGAGCCGCCGTCTTCCACCTCCTGTCCCACGGCGCCTTCAAGGCGCTCCTGTTCCTCGCCGCCGGCGTGCTCATCCACGCGGCCGGCACCAACTCGCTGGCCGCCATGTCCCGCATGAGCCACCTGCGCGACCGCGTACCCGACGCCTACTGGACGATGACCGTGGCGCTCCTCGCGCTCGCCGCGATCCCGCCGTTCAGCGGCTTCTTCTCCAAGGAAGCCGTTCTCGGAGCCGCCGAACACGTCGTCACCGGCCACACCGGGCAGGCCCCCGCCGCCGCGGGCTGGATCGTCCTCCTCTCCGGCCTGGCCGCTGCCCTGCTCACCGCCGCCTACGCGGCACGCCTGTGGCTGCTGGTCTTCCGCGGACACGGCACCGAGGCCCCCGACCACGGCAGGCAGCCCCTCACCATGACCGCCGTGCTGTGGGTGCTCGCGATTCCCTCCCTCACCCTGGGCGCCCTCGCCTTCCGCGTGCTGCCCGACTGGTTCGACGGCCACGACCTCGCCCCGACTCTCACCACCTCGATGCTCGGCACCGGTGTGGCCCTGGTCGGCGGCATCATCACCTACACCGCCTGGCGGCACACCACCGCCCACGCCGCCCACCCCCCACCCGGTGCCGTGGCCGCCCACCCGGAGGCCGGCGCCGGACAGGTCGAGGCCGAGGCCATCGCCACCCACGAACCCGCCTACGGAGACATCGCGTACGCGTCCGACCCGGCCGACCCCGGCCGTCTGCTGCTCGGCCCGCTGCACCGCCACGCGGCCGCCGGCTTCCACCTCGACGCCGTGTACACGACCCTCTTCGTCCGGCCCGTCCAGGCGGCGGCCGGTCTCGTCCGGTTCCTCGACCGCGAGGTCGTCGACACCTACGTACGCGGCGCGGGAACGCTGCCCCGGTGGCTCGGTACCGCCGTACGACGTGCCCAGACCGGCAATCTGCAGACCTATGTGAGCGCGCTGCTCGCCGGCACCGTCGTTCTCGCGGTCGCCGTCGTCCTCGCCGCCACGGGAGCGTGACCAGACGTGATCGATATCAGCGAGCCCGTGATGCAGTTCCTTCTGGCGTTCCTCGTCGTCGGCCCGCTTCTCGGTGCCGCCGCCGCTCTTCTTCCGGCCCCGCCCGGACTCAAGGGGACGTCACCCGACCAGGCCGTGCTCCGGCACGGTGTGACCGTCACCGGCGCCGTCCTCATCGCGGCTACCGTCCTCGCGCTCGGCTTCGACCACGACCAGCCGTCGAAGATGCAGGCCACCACCGACATCAGCTGGATCCCCGCACTCGACGTGCGGATCCACCTCGGCACCGACGGCATCTCCCTCCCCCTTCTGGTCCTGACCGCCCTGCTGACCTTCCTCAGCGCGGTCTACACGTACGTCAAACCGCCCGCGGGCCCGTCCCCGAAGGCCTTCGTCGCCCTGCTGCTCGTCCTCGAGTCCGGCACCCTCGCGGCCTTCGCCGTCCTCGACCTGATCCTGTTCTTCCTCGCCTTCGAGATGGTCCTGATCCCGATGTACTTCCTCATCGCCCGCTGGGGCGGCGAGGGCCGGGCCGAGGCCGCCTGGAAGTTCATCCTCTACACGCTGCTCGGCTCCGTGGTCATGCTGCTCGGCCTGCTCCTGATCGGAATCAAGGCGGGCACGTTCGACATGGTGGCACTCGCCACTGACAACGGCCGGTCACTGAGCGTATCCGTACAGGTCGTCGCCGTACTGGCGATCGGGATCGGGCTCGCGGTCAAGACCCCGATGTGGCCGCTGCACAGCTGGCTGCCCGACGCCCACACCGCCGCCCCGACCGTCGGCTCCGTCCTGCTGGCCGGAGTCCTGCTGAAGATGGGCACGTACGGGTTCGTGCGGATCCTGCTCCCCACCGCACCGGACGGCTTCCGCACCTTCGCGCCCTACCTCGGCGCCTTCGCCGTCGTCGGCGTCATCTACGGATCCCTCGCCTGCCTCGCCCTCGCGAGGCAGGGCGCCAAGGGCGACCTCAAGCGCCTCATCGCCTACTCCTCCGTCGGTCACATGGGCTTCGTCCTCCTCGGCATCGCCACCATGACCCCGACCGGCGTCAACGGCGCCCTCTTCGCCAACATCGCCCACGGCCTCATCACCGGTCTCCTCTTCTTCCTCGTCGGCGCCCTCAAGGACCGCACCGGCACCGTCGACCTCGACACCCTGGCCCAGCGGACCGGCGCCGCCCTCTACGGCAGGGCACCGCGCCTCGGCGGTCTGCTCGCCTTCGCCGCCGTCGCCTCCCTGGGCCTGCCCGGCCTCGCCGGGTTCTGGGGCGAGATGCTGGCCCTCTTCGGCGCGTTCGACCCCGCCGAAGGGCTCAGCCGCCCCGCCTTCCTCGTCTTCATGTCGGTCGGCGCCTTCGGCACCCTGCTGACCGCGGCATACCTGCTCGTCGTGGTCCGCAGGGTCTGCATGGGCGCCCCGCAGGAACAGGCCCCCGCGCTCACCGACGTGCGCGGCTACGAGTTCGCGGCCTGGGGCCCGCTCGTCGTCCTCACCGTCGTCGCCGGACTGTGGCCCGGGGCCCTGATCGGACTGACCGACCCGGCCGTGCAGCAGCTCCTCGCAGGAGGCACCCGATGAGCTCCCTCGTCCAGTCCGTCGACTGGCTGGCCATCGCACCGCCCGTCGTCGTGGCCGTCGTCGGACTCGCCGTCCTCGTCGCCGACCTGTTCCTCGGCGAGTCCGGGAAACCGCTCCTCGGCGGGCTCGCGGTGACCGGACTTGCCGCCGCCACCCTCATGCTGCTTCCCCTCCTCGACGCCGACCGCAGCACGTTCTGCCTGGTCGGCGACCCCGGAGTGTGCAGCTACACCGTCGACCGGTTCACCCTCGTCATCCAGTTCCTGGTGCTCGGCGGCGCGCTCCTGACCGCCCTTCTGTCGGTCACCGCCCTCAAGGACGCCGACAAACGGCTCCCCGAGGGCGAGTACTGGTTCCTGTTCCTGTCCTCCGCCGCAGGCGCCGCCCTCCTGCCCGCCTCCCGCGATTTCGTGACCCTCGTCGTCGCCCTGGAAGTCGCCTCCCTGCCCGCCTTCGCCCTGGTCGGCCTCCGGCGCGGCGACCGGAAGTCGTCCGAAGCGGCGCTGAAGTTCTTCCTGTCCTCGGTCACCGCCACCGCGGTCAGCCTCCTCGGCATCAGCTTCGTCTACGCGGCCACCGGTACCCTCCACCTCACCCTGGTGGCCGAACGCGTCCAGACCGTCGACGGACAGCTCCACACCCTCGCCCGGGCCGGCGTCGTCCTCATCCTCGTCGGCTTCGCCTTCAAGACGGCCGCCGTCCCCTTCCACCTCTGGGTGCCCGACACCTACGTCGGCGCCCCCCTGCCGGTCGCCGCCTACCTGTCGGTCATCGGCAAGGCGGTCGGCTTCACCGGCCTGATCCTCGTCACCGTCGTCGCCCTCCCGTCGTACGCCGAGGTATGGGGCCCGGCCCTCGCCGCGCTCGCCGCCCTCACCATGACCGTCGGCAACGTCGGGGCCCTCGCACAGCAGGCCACGCGCGCGTACAGCGCGGTACGGCTCCTGGCCTGGTCCTCAGTCGGCCAGGCCGGCTACCTCCTGGTGCCGATCGCCGCCGCCGCGTACTCCGGCGACGCCGAGAAGTCGATCGGCTCCACCCTCGCCTACGCCCTCATGTACGGTGCGGTGAACCTCGGCGCCTTCGCCGTCGCCGCCCTGGCAGGCCGGACGAACCCCCTCAACCGGGTCTCCGACTACCGCGGCCTGTACGTCTCCAGTCCGCTCACCGCCCTGCTCCTGGCTTTCTTCCTGCTGTGTCTCGCCGGACTCCCGCCCGGCATCATCGGCCTCTTCGCCAAGGTCACCGTCTTCTCCGCGGCGGTCGACGCCGGACTCGGCTGGCTCGCCGTCGTCATGGCCGTCAACGTCGTCATCGCGCTGGTCTACTACCTCCGCTGGACGGCCCTGCTGTTCCACGCACCCGAGGCCGAACCGGCCGTGCGCCGTGTCCCGGTCCCGCTGACCGCCGCGATCACTCTGACCGGCGTCCTCGGCATCGTCCTGTCCGGCGCACCACAACTGATCCTGCGCTTCACCGGCACCGGGCTCTTCTGACCCGACGCCCCGGGGCCGCACCGCCCCGCCGGCACCCGACGCCCCACGATCTTCCGGGCTCACCGGGCCTCCTCCGTCACCCCTGTCCCGATCCACCGGTCGCACTTTCAGGCCACCGGACGGGCGCGGCGGCACGGCGCCGGGAGCAGCCGTCACCCGGGCGGTTCACACGTGCCACCACGCGTCCCAGGGAACCTGTGCCGCTCGCCTGGCGTTGACGAATACGGGAGGGTCCACTGGACGTGAGGCCAAGACACCCGGGGACGTCGCAGGTCAGAAGGAAGATCGGCCGACGAGGGTCTCCCTGCCGCACGATTTGGAGGGCGTACCGTGCACCGCCGGCACAACGGGCTCAAGACCGCGGTCCTCCTCGGGGGACTGTCCGCGCTCATCATCGTCATCGGCAGCTTCTTCGGCAGCACGGGCCTCGTCGTCGCTGTCGTGATCGCGCTGGGCACCAACGCGTACGCGTACTGGAACAGCGACAAGCTCGCCCTGCGCGCGATGCGGGCCCGCCCCGTGAGCGAGTTCGAGGCCCCCGGCCTGTACCGCATGGTCCGCGAGCTCTCCACACAGGCCCGCCAGCCCATGCCCCGCCTGTACATCTCCCCGACCGAGGCACCCAACGCCTTCGCCACCGGCCGCAACCCGCGCAACGCCGCGGTGTGCTGCACCGAAGGAATCCTGCGCCTGCTCGACGAGCGCGAACTGCGCGGCGTCATCGGCCACGAGCTCAGCCATGTCTACAACCGGGACATCCTGATCTCCTCGGTCGCCGGCGCCCTCGCCTCGGTGATCATGTTCCTGGTCAATTTCGCCTGGCTGATCCCGGTCGGCCGTTCCAACGACGACGACGGCCCCGGCATCCTCGGCATGCTGCTGATCATGATCCTGGGCCCGCTCGCCGCCTCCCTCATCAAGCTGGCCGTCAGCCGCTCCCGGGAGTACGAGGCCGATGCCTCCGGCGCCCAGCTGACCGGCGACCCTCTCGCCCTGGCAAGCGCCCTGCGCAAGCTGGAAACGGGCACCAAGCAGCTTCCCCTGCCCCCCGAACCCCGCATCGAGACCGCCAGCCACATGATGATCGCGAACCCGTTCCGGCCGGGCCAGGGGTTCGCGAAGATGTTCTCGACCCACCCGCCCATGGCGGAACGCATCGCCCGACTCGAGAAGATGGCAGGTCGAACGCAGTGAAGACCATCCTGAACGTCATATGGCTCGTTCTGAGCGGCTTCTGGCTGTTCCTCGGCTACCTGCTCGCCGGTGTCCTGTTGTGCGTCACGATCATCGGTGTTCCCTTCGGGATCGCCGCCTTCCGGATCGGTGTCTACGCCCTGTGGCCGTTCGGGTACACGGCGGTCGAGCGCAGGGACGCGGGCGCCGCCTCCTGCGTCGGCAACGTGCTGTGGCTGGTCCTCGCGGGCTGGTGGCTGGCCATCGGCCACATCGTCACCGGCCTCGCCCTGTGCGTGACGATCATCGGAATCCCGCTCGGCATCGCCAACTTCAAGCTGATCCCGGTCTCGTTGCTCCCGATGGGCCGCGAGATCGTACGCACCGACCAGCCGTTCGCAGCCCGCTAGCCCGGCTCGGTTCTCCACGTTCGCAAGCACGTCGGCGGGGGGTTGTCCACAGGCCGCCCCGACCGTCGGAGTCGGCGTGCACCATGGATGCATGACCGAACGCGATCGGCTCGTTACTCCAGGTGGCGTCCGCCTTCCGGAAGGCCGGGCCCCACCCCGAAGGCCCCGTCTCCGCCTCGCCTGCGGGCTGCCCTGCGCCCTGCGGGCCCCACCCGCCCGGACCCGGGAGAGCTACTGCCCGGCTTCCCTCCACCGCCGTACCCCGTAAGCGGCAGCACCCACCACCAGCACCCCCGCGCCGACGGCCACGGACATCACCGGCAGGGAGAACGCCAGGACCAGACACCCGGCGAGCCCGACCGCCGGCAGCACCCGTGCCGCCGGCCCCGGCCGAAGCGTCCAGGCCGACGCGTTGGCCACCGCGTAGTACGCCAGCACCCCGAAGGAGGAGAACCCGATCGCGCCCCGTACGTCCACCGTGGCGGCCAGGACGGCGACCACCGCTCCCACGGCCAGCTCCGCCCGGTGCGGCACCTGGAACCGGGGGTGGACGGCGGCCAGGGAGCCCGGCAGATGCCGGTCCCGGGCCATGGCGAGCGTCGTCCGTGAAACACCCAGGATCAGGGCGAGCAGCGATCCCAGCGCGGCCGCGGCCGCCCCCACCCTTACCAGCGGCGTCAGTTCCGGAACCCCGGCCGCCCGCACCGCGTCGGCGAGCGGCGCGCCCGAGTCACCCAGTTCCTGTGCCCCCAGCACTGAAAGGACGGCGACCGCGACAGCCGCGTACACGACCAGCGCGATGCCCAGAGCCAGCGGGATCGCGCGCGGGATGGTGCGCGCAGGATCCCGCACCTCCTCGCCGAGGGTCGCGATCCGCGCATACCCGGCGAAGGCGAAGAACAGCAGACCGGCGGCCTGAAGCACACCGCCCGCGCCGTCCGGTGCCGCGAAGGAGAGGCGCCCGGCATCGACCTGCCCCGAGGTCAGGCACACGACCACCACGGAAGCGAGGACAGCGAGGACCACGGCCACGATCACCCGCGTCAGCCACGCGGACTTCTGCACACCGCCGTAGTTCACCGCGGTCAGCGCCACGACCGCGGCGACCGCCACGGCGTGGGCCTGCCCCGGCCAGAGGTACGCGCCGACGGTGAGGGCCATCGCCGCGCAGGAGGCGGTCTTGCCGACCACGAACGCCCAGCCTGCGAGGTACCCCCAGAACTCGCCGAGCCGCGCCCGCCCGTAGACATAGGTGCCGCCCGAGGCGGGATACAGCGCGGCGAGGCGCGCCGACGACGTGGCGTTGCAGTAGGCGACCACGGCGGCGACCGCGAGTCCGAGGAGGAGCCCGGAGCCGGCCGCGTGCGCGGCGGGCGCCAGAGCGGCGAAGATCCCGGCCCCCACCATGGAGCCGAGACCGATGACGACGGCGTCTCCCACACCGAGCGTGCGGCGCAGTCCGGAACCGGAAGGGGATGTCATGAGGCCGCACCCTACTGATCGCGGCAACCGTCACGCGTACCCACGTCGTCCTTCACCCCAGGACGGGATGAACACCGGGGCCGGACCGGAATCACAGGCCGCGACAGGTGAGGGCGCGGCACGAGAGGGCAGGGATCAGAGAATGACGATCATCAGCTGGATTATTCTGGGACTGTTGGCCGGAGCGATCGCGAAGTTCCTGCTGCCGGGCCGCGACCCGGGCGGCCTCATCGGCACGACCCTGATCGGCGTCGCCGGAGCGTTCATCGGCGGCTGGGTATCGGCCCGTTGGCTCGACCACCCGATCACCAAGGACTTCTACGACGGCGCCACCTGGGCCGCCGCGATAGGCGGCTCCCTGGTCCTCCTGATCGCCTACCGCCTCCTCTTCGGCCACTCGCGCGACTGAGCCCCGGCGCCGGGGCCGCTCCGGGCGCCGTCGGCAGCCGAGAAGGGTGGGCGCCCGGCGGCACCCACCCTCCCGCACGCAGACAGATGTGCACGCGACGCCCAAGGCGCACGCGGCTTCGTCCTCCGACCCGGCTCAGCGGTAGTTCACGAACTGCAGGGCGAAGTCGAAGTCCTGGCCCTTGAGCAGGGAGATGACGGTCTGAAGATCGTCACGGCTCTTGGAGGAGACCCGGAGTTCCTCACCCTGCACCTGGGCCTTCACGCCCTTGGGGCCCTCGTCCCGGATGAGCTTCGCCACCTTCTTCGCGTTCTCCTGGGAGATGCCCTCCTGGATCGATGCGAAGATCTTGTACTCCTTGCCGGAGAGCTGCGGCTCACCGGCGTCCAGGGACTTCAGCGAGATGCCCCGCTTGATCAGCTTGGACTGGAAGACGTCGAGGACGGCCTTCACCCGGTCCTCGGAGTTCGCCTCCAGAAGGATCTTCTCCCCGGACCACGAGATCGAGGCCCCCACGCCCTTGAAGTCGTAGCGCTGCGAGATCTCCTTGGCGGTCTGGTTGAGGGCGTTGTCGACCTCCTGCCGCTCGACCTTCGAGACGATGTCGAAACTGGAGTCGGCCATGTCCTGTGGCTCCTTGTATCGGGGTGCGTATCGGGCTGAGAGCCGGATGCGTACCGGCTACCGGCGTACGGGCGGCCGTCGAGCCCGGTATCGGTCCCGGGCCGCATCCGCACAAGCCTAGCCACCCCGGGGTCCCCGGGTGGCGATCAATCGGGTGGCGAAGCACCCCTCCTCATCAGGTATCGTTTACGTCGTTGCCACGGAGCGCCGCCACAAGGCGGTTCGAGGGCAACGACCTTGGCGGTGTGCCCGAGCGGCCAAAGGGAGCAGACTGTAAATCTGCCGGCTCAGCCTTCCCAGGTTCGAATCCTGGCGCCGCCACAAGGGGAAGACCCCCTCCGGACCGCGAGACGCGGTCCGGAGGGGGTCTTCCGTGTTCGCGGTGGGGTACGCGTGGGGCAGGCCGCTCGGGAGACACTGGTGGGATGTCGTCGCGTCGTAGGCGTTGCCCCGAGTGTCGTCGTGAGATCGCCGTCGTGGCCGGGCGGTACGCGCGGCATGATCCGCCCGGCGCTCGGGAGCACGGGGCGCTGACCTCGTGCCCCGGGTCCCGCCGGTACGCCCGGGCCGGCGTCGAACAGCCGTCGCTGGACGGGTACGTCGTCCCGGAGTTCCCGGGGCAGATGCCGCTGTTCTAGCCGTCCTCGCGCAGCTTTCCGGGTCCTCCCGGATCCCTTCCCCGGCTCACTCGCCCGCCACCGATCTCACCGCCACCGGGACCGGCGAGGGGCCGCTGATCAGTTCCAAAGTCAGGCCGGCCGTCGAGGAGTCCTCCACCAGCTCGGCCAGGACGGCGGCCACGTCGTCGCGGGGGATCGGGCCGCTGCCGGTGTGGGCTTCCAGGCGGACCAGGCCGGTGCCGGCGTCGTCGGTGAGCGAGCCGGGGCGCAGGATCGTCCAGTCGAGGGCGTCCAGGCCGCGGACGTAGGCGTCGGCCTCGCCCTTGGCGCGTTGGTACACGTCGAAGATCTCGTCGCCCTCGTGGGCCGGGTCCGCGCCCATCGAGGAGACGACCACGAACCGCCGCACCCCCGCGCGGACCGCCGCGTCGGCGAAGAGGACCGCCGCGGCCTTGTCCACCGTCTCCTTGCGCGCCGAGCCGCTCCCCGGCCCGGCGCCCGCGGCGAACACGGCGGCGTCCGCGCCCCGGAGTTGCTCCGCGACCTCTTCCACGGATGCCGACTCCAGGTCGAGTACGACCGGCTCGGCGCCCAGGTGCCGCAGCTCGTCGGCCTGTTCGGGTTTGCGGATGATGCCCGCCACTTCGTACCCGCGCGCGGCGAGCAACCGCTCCAGCCGCAGCGCGATCTGACCATGACCACCAGCGATGACAATGCGCATGCCTTCGACCGTACGCCGCGACGATGGCATCCGCCGCACGGCACGGCCCGGAAGGAGAACGGCAGGAGGAGGGACCACAGGAGGAACGGGGGCCGGCCGGGAGATCACGGAGTTCCTCCCCGGCCCTGTCGGGGCAGGCCCGATGCCGCCTCCGTGGTCGTCGCCGAGGAGGCGCAGTACTCCCGTACCGCGCTCGTCCGCGCGACCACGCGCCCCCGGTGCACCACGATCCGGCTGTACGCCAGGGACAGCGCCGCCGGCAGCCGGTCGCCGCGGACCGCGAGCAGTTCGGCGGGGAAGCCCGCCTCCACTCGTACCTCGGGCAGCCCGAGGGCGGCCCGGGCCGACGTGCTCACCGCCTCGTAGGCGTCCTCGGGCGACAGCCCGTGGCGGGAGGCCAGCAGGTATGCCGCTTCCAGCGGGTCGCCGCGGCCGACCGGGTTCGACACGTCCCGCAGGGCGCCGCTCCCGGCCGAGACCCGCACGCCCGCCGTGCGCAGCAGCCGTACCGGAGCTGTGCCCGTGCCCCGGCGGTCGACGCCCCCGCAGCCGCCCTGGGGCAGGCACACCACGGCCACGTCGGCCGCCGCCAGCTGGTCCGCGGCCCGCGAGGCCGCTTCGGTGGGCAGTCGGCCGAGGCCGCCGCACGGGCTGAGCGTCACTCCCGGCCGCAGCCCGCCCGCCATCGCGGCGAGCCGGGCCACGCGGGCGGGGTGGGCGGTGTCCGTGTGCAGGTCGACGGGGCAGCCGTGCTCGGCGGCGACCTCCAGGACCGCTTCCACGTACCCGGTGGGGTCGGGGTCGACGTCCGGGCAGCCGCCCACCACCGAGGCGCCCATCTTCACCGCGTCCCGCAGCATCGCGATCCCGTCGGCCCCGGCCACCCCGGTCAGTAGGCGCGGCATCGCCACCGTGGTCAGCTCGGTCAGCCCACGCAGCGAACGCCCCGCCTGAAGTACGGCGGTGAGCGCGTCGAGCCCGGTCACGTCGTCCACCCGCACGTGTGCCCGCACCGCCGTCGCCCCGTGCCCGAGCTGGAGCAGCGCGGCCTCCGTCGCCCGGCGCCGGACGTCGTGGGAGTCGTACGAGACGGGGCCGTCGGATTCGGCGGAGAGAGCGGTGTCGGCGTGGGCGTGCGGTTCGGCGGGGGCCGGGAGGAGCAGATGGCCGGTCAGGTCGACCCGGGTGCCGCCCGCGGGGGTGCCGTCCGCGGTCAGGCTGCCGGCCGTGCCGACCGCCTCGATGCGTCCGCCGCCCAGCCGTACGTCCACGGTCCGGCCGTCGGTGAGCCGCGCGCCGCACAGCAGGAGCGGCGCCGGGTCGGCCGGGCCCGGGGGCGGCGAAGGCGACGAGGGGGGCGGCGGCTGCGGCCGGCTGTCGGGCATCGCGCTCCTGAGGCTCGGACTGCGCACGGCTGTCGCAGGATCACACAGAGAGAAGATCACGCAGAGTGAGTCGAGCCTAGGGTGGCGGCTCGCCTCCCGGCGGCAGGAGCACAGGAGTCAGCAATAGTCGTACCGGTGGGGTCCCGGGTGTTCCGGTGAGGTCCGGACGGGGTGCGGACGCGGTGCGGTGGGAGCGTCGCGGAGGGGCGGGTGCGGACGGCCGGGACTCTCGGGAGGGAGCGGTCGGCAGGGCGGGACAGGGGCCGCGAAACGGATTTGGGTGAACGGCGGCGAAGCGTGTAATGTCTTCCTCGCTCGCCCCAATAGCTCAGTCGGCAGAGCGTCTCCATGGTAAGGAGAAGGTCAACGGTTCGATTCCGTTTTGGGGCTCTGGTGTGTGAGGTTCCCGTCGCGAGGCGGGACTCGATCGCATCACAGCGGTGTAGCTCAGTCGGTAGAGCAAGCGGCTCATAATCGCTGTGTCACCGGTTCAAGTCCGGTCACCGCTACACACAGTAGCCGATTGTGGGGTCGGTCCTTCGATCGGCTACTCTTTCTGCGTTCATTCAGTTTCTACTATCCCGTTCGTCAAGGAGCACTCACGTGGCTGCCACCGACGTCCGCCCGAAGATCACGCTGGCCTGCGTGGAGTGCAAGGAGCGGAACTACATCACCAAGAAGAACCGGCGTAACAACCCGGATCGTCTGGAGATGAAGAAGCACTGCCCGCGTTGCAACGCGCACACCGCGCACCGCGAAACGCGATAAATCAGGCTCGTACGCGAGGCCGTCCCCGTAGCCGGGGGCGGCCTCGCGTCGTTCTTCCCACCGGCCGACCACGGCCGCACGAGACACAGGAGGTGCCGCGCGCATGGCGCTCGACCAGTCCTTCGTGGGGCGGAGCTACCCGCCCACCGATCCCTATGAGGTGGGCCGGGAGAAGATCCGCGAGTTCGCCGAAGCGGTGGGGGACACCAACCCGGCGTACACGGACGCGGAGGCCGCCAAGGCGCTCGGCCATCCCGATGTGATCGCCCCGCCGACCTTCGTGTTCGCGGTCACCTTCAAGGCCGCCGGGGACGTCATCGCCGACCCCCGGCTGGGCCTGGACTACAGCCGGGTGGTGCACGGCGACCAGAAGTTCGCCTACCGCCGTCCGGTGCGCGCCGGTGACCGGCTCACGGTCACCTCGACCATCGAGGCGATCAAGTCGATGGCGGGCAACGACATCCTGGACGTCCGCGGCGAGGTGCACGACGAGGCCGGCGAGCACGTCGTGACGTCCTGGATCAAGCTGGTCGCCCGCGCGGGCGAGAACGAGGGGGCGTGAGCGGCATCATGACGGCGAAGATCTCCTACGCGGACGTCGAGGTCGGTACCGAACTGCCCGCGCAGACGTTCCCCGTGACCCGGGCCACCCTCGTCCGGTACGCGGGCGCCTCCGGCGACTTCAACCCCATTCACTGGAACGAGAAGTTCGCCAAGGAAGTCGGCCTGCCGGACGTCATCGCGCACGGCATGTTCACCATGGCCGAGGCGATCCGCGTGGTCACCGACTGGGTGGGCGACCCGGGGGCGGTCGTCGAGTACGGCGTCCGCTTCACCAGGCCGGTCGTCGTTCCCGACGACGACCGGGGCGCCACCATCGAGGTCAGCGGCAAGGTCGGGGCCAAGCTCGACGACCACACCGTCCGTGTCGACCTCACGGCCACCAGCGCCGGGCAGAAAGTGCTGGGGATGTCGCGGGCGGTCGTCCGACTCGCCTGACCGGGCGACCGGATCCGTGGCATGACGTACGAGGCGAGGGGCGCTCCCCAGGGGGAGTGCCCCTCGCCTCATGCCGGGTCCTCTGGGCAGTCCACCCCTTGACGTAGTTAGTGATTGAGTACTAACTTACCGGCATGGTCCGGATGAGTGCAGCGGAGCGGCGCGAGAGCATCATCCGTGCGGCGAGTGCCGAGTTCGCCCGCGGCGGCTACCACGGCACGTCGACCGAGGCGATCGCCAAGCGGGTCGGCGTCTCGCAGCCGTACCTCTTCCGGCTCTTCCCGGGCAAGAAGGCCATCTTCCTGGCGGCGGCGGAGCGCTGCGTGGAAGACACCATCCGCATGTTCGCGGAGGCGTCCGAAGGGCTGGAGGGCGAAGAGGCCCTGCACGCCATGGCGAACGCCTACGCGCGGGCCGTCACGGAGCGGCCCGAGCTGCTCATGATGCAGATGCAGATGTACCTCGCGGTGGCGGCCGCCGAGCAGGAGGGCGATCAGGAGTTCGGTGCGACCGTGCGTGCCGGCTGGCTGCGGCTGTGGGACACCGTCCACCTCGCCCTGGGGGTCGACGTCAAGGAGACGACGGCCTTCATGGCGCACGGCATGCTCATCAACTGCTTGTCCGCCATGGGATTCCCGTCCGGCCACCGGATCTGGGAAGGACTGGATCCGTCGGCGCGGTTCGGCGGTTAGCCGGCGAGTCGGGAGGCGGACCCGGCCCTCTTCTGTGCGCGTAAAAGTTAGTAATCAGTAACTAACAAAATCATCGGGGCCGCGGGATCCCAAGCCCCGGAACCCGACAGAACCTCTTCACCGACCACGGAAGGACCCGGTCATGCCCACGCTTCCCTGGACCGTCCCGAACACCCCGCCGCCCCACACCGAAGTACACGTCTTCGCCTCCCGCTTCGAGACCCGCACCCTCCGGGGAGCCCTGCGGTTCTTTCTCGGGACCCCCGGCGTGTGGCGACAGGTGAGCAGGGCTCCCGGCGCGTACGGGGCCTCCCTGAAGGCACAGCCGCTGCGGCAGACGTTCTGGACCGTGTCCGCCTGGGAGTCCCCGAAGGCCCTCGGTGCCTTCGCCCGGACCGGCCCGCACGCGCCGACCGCCCGCGGGCTCGCCCCGCAGATGCGCGACGCCAAGTTCGCCGGCTGGACCGCGAAGAGCGAGGACCTCCCCGTCGACTGGACCGAAATACAGCGCCGCCTCGCCTGAGGAACGCCCCGCGCGTGCGCCCCGAACGCGCACGCCGCCCCCGCCGGCCCGTCCGGCGGGGGCCTTAGTCTTGAGCCCGTGCAGGAACTCCACGACGCTCCCCTCGCCCCGCTGACCACGTTCCGCCTGGGCGGACCCGCGACCCGGCTGGTCATCGCGACCACCGACGACGAAGTGATCGCCGTCGTCCGCGAGGCCGACTCCGCGGGTACGCCCCTGCTGGTCATCGGCGGCGGCTCCAACCTGGTCATCGGCGACAAGGGCTTCGACGGCACAGCACTGGTCGTCGCCACCAAGGGCCTCACTCTGGACGGCACGCGACTGGAACTCGCGGCCGGAGAGGTGTGGACCGACGCCGTCGCCCGCACCGTGGAAGCCGGCCTGGCCGGCGTCGAGTGCCTGGCCGGCATCCCCGGCTCGGCGGGTGCCACCCCCATCCAGAACGTCGGTGCGTACGGTCAGGAGGTCTCCTCCACCATCACCGAGGTCGTCGCCTACGACCGTCGGGCACACGAGACGGTCACCCTCACCAACGAGGAATGCGCCTTCTCCTACCGCCACAGCCGCTTCAAGGCGGACCCCGAACGGTACGTCGTCCTGCGCGTCCGCTTCGCGCTGGAGGACGCCGACGGCCTCTCCGGCCCCGTCCGGTACGCCGAGACGGCCCGCGTCCTCGGCGTCGCACCGGGCGAGCGCGTTCCCCTGCCCACGGCCCGCGAGACGGTCCTGAAGCTCCGTGCCGGGAAGGGCATGGTCCTGGATCCCGAGGACCACGACACCTGGTCGGCCGGCTCCTTCTTCACCAACCCGATCCTCACGGACGAGGAGTTCGTGACCTTCCGGACCCGGGCACGCCAGCACCTCGGCACCGACACCGAGCCCCCCGCCTACCCCACCGGTGAGGGACGCACCAAGACCTCCGCCGCCTGGCTGATCGACAAGGCGGGCTTCACCAAGGGCTACGGCACCGGCCCCGCCCGCATCTCCACCAAGCACACCCTCGCCCTCACCAACCGCGGCGAGGCGACCACCGAGGACCTGCTGGCACTCGCCCGCGAGGTGGTCGCCGGCGTGCGCGAAGCCTTCGGCATCACGCTGGTCAACGAGCCGGTGACGATCGGGGTCGGCCTCTGACCGGCTCCGGCCCGCCTCACCGGGCGGCGGCCCACCGCTTCCCCCGGCCTCACCGGGCGGCTGCCCACCGCTTCCCCCGGCCCCACCCGGCTGCCCACCGCTTCCCCCGGCCCCACCCGGCTGCCCACCGCTCCACTCCGCCCCCCCCCGACGGCGGCCCTCCCTCCCGTCACCCCGCCGGCGCGGTGAGCCACGCGTCGACCCCCGCCAGCAGCTCCGCCTTGACCGCCTCCGGCGCCGCCGACCCGCGCACCGACTGCCGTGCCAGTTCCGCCAGCTCGGCGTCCGTGAACCCGTGGTGCTCACGCGCGATCTCGTACTGGGCCGCCAGCCGGGAGCCGAACAGCAGCGGATCGTCCGCCCCCAGCGCCAGCGGCACCCCCGCCTCGAACAGCTTCCGCAACGGCACGTCGCCCGGCTTCTCGTAGACACCCAGTGCCACGTTCGACGCCGGGCACACCTCGCACGTCACCTGCCGGTCCGCGAGCCGCTGCACCAGCCGCGGATCCTCCGCCGCCCGCACCCCGTGCCCGATCCGGTCGGCCTCCAGGTCGTCCAGGCAGTCCCGCACGGACGTGGGCCCGTTCAGCTCACCGCCGTGCGGCGCGGACAGCAGCCCGCCCTCGCGCGCGATGGCGAACGCCCGGTCGAACTCCCGGGCCATGCCACGCCGCTCGTCGTTGGACAGTCCGAACCCGATGACGCCCCGGTCCGTGTACCGCACCGCCAGCCGGGCCAGCGTGCGCGCGTCCAGGTGGTGCTTCATCCGGTTCGCGGCGACCAGCACCCGGATCCCGAGCCCGGTGTCCCGCCGCGCCGAGTCCACCGCGTCCAGGATGACCTCCAGCGCCGGGATCAGCCCGCCCAGCCGCGGCGCGTACGACGTCGGATCGACCTGGATCTCCAGCCAGCCCGAGCCGTCCTTCAGGTCCTCCTCCGCGGCCTCCCGTACCAGCCGCTGGATGTCCTCCGGCTCCCTCAGGCACGAGCGCGCCGCGTCGTACAGCCGCTGGAACCGGAACCAGCCCCGCTCGTCCGTGGCCCGCAGACTCGGCGGCTCCCCGCTGGTCAGCGCGTCGGTCAGCGCCTCGGGGAGGCGTACGCCGTACTTGTCGGCCAGTTCCAGCACGGTGGCGGGGCGCATCGACCCGGTGAAGTGCAGGTGCAGATGGGCCTTCGGCAGCAGGGAGAGGTCACGTACACGTTCCATTCCAGGATCCTGCCGCACCTCCCGGCGGCCCCGGTAGCGCTTTCCCCGAACGTGGTCTTGCTCGCATGTCAGTGTGAGGGAAACAGAAGCGGGCTGTTTCCCTCACAAAGGGAAACAGCCCGCAAATCACTCGGTCGAGTGGTTTTCGGTCGGTCCTGCTCACTCGCGCGAGTAAGCAGGACTCAGTCCTGTGCCTCCGCCAGCAGCTTCTGGATCCGGCTCACGCCCTCCACCAGGTCCTCGTCGCCCAGCGCGTAGGACAACCGCAGGTAGCCCGGAGTGCCGAAGGCCTCGCCGGGTACGACCGCGACCTCGACCTCCTCGAGGATGAGCGCGGCCAGCTCCACGGTGTTCCGCGGCCGCCGGCCCCGGATCTCCTTGCCGATCAGGGCCTTCACCGACGGGTATGCGTAGAACGCGCCCTCGGGCTCGGGGCAGACCACGCCGTCGATCTCGTTGAGCATCCGCACGATGGTCCTGCGCCGGCGGTCGAAGGCCTCACGCATCGTGGCGACCGCGTCCAGGGAGCCGGAGACCGCGGCCAGTGCCGCCACCTGGGCGACGTTCGACACGTTCGACGTGGCGTGCGACTGCAGGTTGGTGGCGGCCTTCACGACGTCCTTCGGGCCGATGATCCACCCGACCCGCCAGCCGGTCATCGCGTACGTCTTCGCGACACCGTTGACCACGATGCACCTGTCCCGCAGCTCCGGCAGGACGGCGGGCAGCGAGGTGAAGGCGGCGTCGCCGTAGACCAGGTGCTCGTAGATCTCGTCGGTCAGCACCCACAGACCGTGCTCGACCGCCCAGCGGCCGATCGCCTCGGCGTCCTCGGTGCTGTAGACCGCGCCGGTCGGGTTCGAGGGGGAGACGAACAGGACGACCTTGGTCTTCTCCGTCCGCGCGGCCTCCAGCTGCTCCACGCTGACGCGGTAGCCGGTCGTCTCGTCCGCGACGACCTCGACCGGGACGCCGCCGGCCAGCCGGATCGACTCCGGGTACGTCGTCCAGTACGGGGCCGGGACGATCACCTCGTCGCCCGGATCGAGGATCGCGGCGAAGGCCTCGTAGATGGCCTGCTTTCCGCCGTTGGTGACGAGGACCTGTGCGGGGTCCACCTCGTAGCCGGAGTCGCGCAGCGTCTTCGCGGCGATCGCGGCCTTCAGCTCGGGCAGCCCGCCGGCCGGCGTGTAGCGGTGGTACTTCGGGTTCCGGCACGCCTCGGCCGCGGCGTCGACGATGTAGTCCGGAGTCGGGAAGTCGGGTTCACCGGCGCCGAAGCCGATCACCGGACGCCCGGCGGCCTTGAGGGCCTTGGCCTTGGCGTCCACGGCGAGGGTGGCGGACTCGGAGATCGCACCGACCCGGGCGGAGACCCGGCGCTCGGTGGGAGGGGTTGCAGAGCTCATGGGGTCCATCGTTCCAGACCGGAAACCTGCCCGGCACGGGGGTTTCACGGACTGAACAGGTCGCGGCCGGCCTCTGGACACCAGTCCGGATCCGCCCCGCGGGACCGCTCCTGCCAGGACGATCTTCGGCCGGAAGACCGGTCACGGGCGCTTTCTGTTCGACGCCAGGCCCCGAAACACGTACACTCACACCTCGTTGGCCTTCTGCGGCCGCACTCACCGGGTGCACACCAAGCATCCGGGCGGATGCGGTACGTTGGGGTACACACAAAGGGTCGTAGCTCAATTGGTAGAGCACTGGTCTCCAAAACCAGCGGTTGGGGGTTCAAGTCCCTCCGGCCCTGCTACACACAACCTTAGCCAGGATGTGTACGCATGTACGTACAGCAATGCACCGCCGTGCGGCTCATACCGGGCGCGGCACGGCCATGACCCGGAATCAGGTGAGGACGAGTGACGGACGCCGTGGGCTCCATCGACATGCCTGATGCCGAGGACGAGGCGCCGGACTCCAACAAGAACCGCAAGGGCGGAAAGCGGGCCAAGAAGGGCCCCCTGAAGCGTCTCGCGCTCTTCTACCGCCAGATCGTGGCGGAGCTTCGCAAGGTTGTCTGGCCGACCCGGAACCAGCTGACGTCGTACACAACCGCAGTGATCATCTTTGTGGTCGTCATGATCGGCCTGATCACTCTGATCGACTACGGGCTCGGCCACGTCGCCAAGTACGTCTTCGGCTGAGCCGCCTGCGAAGAGCGCCGAGGTACCCGGCGCTCCTTTTCGCGTGTTCCACCCCTATGTATCCAGGAAGAAGCAGCCACCGTGTCTGACCCGAACGTGAACGACGCCATCGAGCCGGTCGAGTCCGTCGAGGACGAGCTCGACACCGTCGGGGGCGCGGACAGCGAGGCCTCCAAGGGCTCCGCCGAGGTCGAGGCTGCCGACGCCGCCGCGGACGAGTCCGGAACGGCGGCCGATCCGGCCTCCGACGCCGATGAGGCCGACGCCGCGGACTCCGCCGGGACCGACGCAGCCGGGCACGAGGCCGAAGAGCACGAGGTCGAAGAGGTCGAAGAGGTCCAGGACGACCGCGACCCGGTCGAGAAGCTCCGCGAGGAACTGCGGACGCTGCCCGGCGAGTGGTACGTCATCCACACGTACGCGGGGTACGAGAACCGGGTGAAGACCAACCTGGAGCAGCGTGCCGTCTCGCTGAACGTCGAGGACTTCATCTTCCAGGCCGAGGTGCCGCAGGAAGAGGTCGTCCAGATCAAGAACGGCGACCGCAAGACGATCAAGCAGAACAAGCTCCCGGGTTACGTCCTGGTCCGCATGGACCTGACGAACGAGTCCTGGGGCGTCGTCCGCAACACCCCCGGTGTCACCGGCTTCGTGGGCAACGCCTACGACCCGTACCCGCTGACCCTGGACGAGATCGTCAAGATGCTCGCCCCGGAGGCCGAGGAGAAGGCCGCCCGCGAGGCCGCCGAGGCCGAGGGCAAGCCGGCTCCGCAGCGCAAGGTCGAGGTCCAGGTGCTGGACTTCGAGGTCGGCGACTCGGTCACCGTCACCGACGGCCCGTTCGCCACCCTCCAGGCGACCATCAACGAGATCAACCCCGACTCCAAGAAGGTCAAGGGCCTGGTGGAGATCTTCGGTCGCGAGACGCCGGTCGAGCTCTCCTTCGACCAGATCCAGAAGAACTGACCCGGTTCCGGGCCGTACGAACATTCTGGACAGCAGCTTCCGGGCAGGTCAGGCGAACGCTCAGGCGTCCGCCTGACCTGCCCGGTTTTTGGCCGCACATCCATACCCGCTATCGTTGTGCGGTATGCCTGTGTCCGGGTTGATTCCCGGTGCGCGGGCAGGACCCGAACCGAAAGGACCCGGAGAGCCATGCCTCCCAAGAAGAAGAAGGTCACGGGGCTCATCAAGCTCCAGATCCAGGCCGGTGCCGCCAACCCGGCTCCGCCGGTCGGCCCCGCGCTGGGTCAGCACGGCGTCAACATCATGGAGTTCTGCAAGGCCTACAACGCCGCGACCGAGTCGCAGCGTGGCTGGGTCATCCCGGTGGAGATCACGGTCTACGAGGACCGTTCCTTCACCTTCATCACCAAGACCCCGCCGGCCGCGAAGATGATCCTCAAGGCCGCGGGTGTGGAGAAGGGCTCCGGCGAGCCGCACAAGACCAAGGTCGCGAAGATCACCGCCGACCAGGTCCGTGAGATCGCCACGACGAAGATGCCCGACCTCAACGCCAACGACCTGGACGCCGCGTCGAAGATCATCGCCGGCACCGCCCGTTCCATGGGCATCACGGTCGAGGGCTGACCTCCACCCCCGTAAGCCAAGCAGAAGTGTGGAAGGGCCCGCTCGGCCCGGACCACGACTCCTAAGAACCCACAGGAGCTACACGTGAGCAAGCGCAGCAAGTCTCTCCGCGCTGCGGACGCCAAGATCGACCGGGAGAAGCTGTACGCCCCGCTCGAGGCCGTCCGTCTCGCCAAGGAGACCTCCACCTCGAAGTTCGACGGCACCGTCGAGGTCGCCTTCCGCCTGGGCGTCGACCCGCGCAAGGCCGACCAGATGGTCCGTGGCACCGTGAACCTCCCGCACGGCACCGGCAAGACCGCCCGGGTCCTGGTCTTCGCGACCGGCGACCGTGCCGAGGCCGCGCGTGCCGCGGGCGCCGACATCGTCGGCGCCGACGAACTGATCGACGAGGTGTCGAAGGGCCGTCTGGACTTCGACGCCGTCGTCGCCACCCCGGACCTCATGGGCAAGGTCGGCCGCCTCGGCCGCGTGCTCGGTCCCCGTGGTCTCATGCCGAACCCCAAGACCGGCACCGTCACCCCGGACGTCACCAAGGCTGTCAACGACATCAAGGGTGGCAAGATCGAGTTCCGCGTCGACAAGCACTCGAACCTGCACTTCATCATCGGCAAGACGTCCTTCGACGACGCCAAGCTGGTGGAGAACTACGGCGCCGCGCTGGAGGAGATCCTCCGTCTGAAGCCGTCCGCCGCGAAGGGCCGGTACATCAAGAAGGCCGCGATCAGCACCACGATCGGCCCCGGCGTCCCGCTCGACCCGAACCGCACCCGCAACCTCCTCGTCGAAGAGGACCCGGCGGCGGTCTGAGCCCCTCGGGCCGGTCCGACCGGCCCGCGCTCACCGAGCACACCGTGAGTCCGTCCCCACGCCTTCCGAGGCGCGGGGACGGACTTTTTTCGTACGTTCGTGTCAGTCGGCTGGGTTACGGTTCAACGGACTTCACAGACCAGGCACGGCACAACAGGGGTGGGACTCATGGGTATGTCCGCATGGAAGCGGGCGGGCGTCTGCATGGCGGCCGTGACGGTGGTCGCGGGCGCCTCGGGCTGTCAGGCCGGCGACGGGGGAGCGGAGGGGAAGGCGGCGGAGCCCAAGGTCATGTCCCGGGGCGAGGCGACCGAGGTCCTTCGGACCGCCTTCGAGAAGACGGCCGAGGCGAAGTCGGCCAAGGTCCGGATGACCATGTCGGTGCCCGCCGGAGCGCAGGGCATGGGGGACATGATGGGCATCGCGGGCGACGGCACCATGGAGATGACCGGAGTCCAGGGCTGGGACCCGGCGGTCATGGATCTGACCATCAAGGGATCCGACCTCGGGGAGACCGATCCCGACGCGCCCGCCGAGGCCCGCATGATCATGCTGGACAACGTCATGTACGCGGACATGGGCGCGGAGCAGGCCGCCGGGATGGACGGCAAGCGCTGGATGAAGCTGGACTTCCGGGCCATCGCCGAGGAGGCCGGAAGCGAGGAACTGCAGAAGCAGGTGACCGGCAGCCTGGAGAGCATGAACCAGGACCCGGCCCAGCAGCTGGCCCTGCTGCTCGAGTCGCCGAACCTGAAGCACGTCGGCCCGCAGAAGGTCGACGGCGTCCAGGCACAGCACTACAAGGGCACCCTGACCTTCGAGGAGATCATCAAGAGCGACGGGTCCTTCGACTTCCTCTCGGAGGAGGAGCGAAAGGAGCTCGTCGCCAGCGCCGAGAAGTCGGATGTGAAGGGCTACGACACCGAGGTCTGGGTCAACGAGGACGACTACCCGGTCAGGATGGTCCTCGGCGTGGAGTCGGACGAGGGCACGGTCGAGATCACGACGCACTACTCCGACTACGGGGCCCGGGCCGAGGTCGAGGCGCCGCCGGCCGAGGACACGGTCGATCTCTTCGAGATGCTGCAGGGCCTCGGGGAAGGGCTCGCGGACGCCGGGGCCGACGTCTGAGTGCCGTGACCGTCCCGACGGCCCGTCCGTCCCGACAGCCCGTCCGTCCCGATGGCCCGTCCGTCCCGACGGACGGGCCTGGACGTCCCACCGGGAACGGATTTGCCTCGCGGCGATCCGTTCCCGTACTCTCCAGAAGAAGCCAAAGACCGCTGGTCGTTACCGTGCGCTCGCAAGAGGGTGCGGTGGCCGAAGGATCCGCTGAACTGCGGACGACCCGCGCAGGTGACAGTGGAAGAGTTCCCGGAATTCGCGGCCGCGAGGATGCGAGACAACCGGTTGAGCCCAGCCCCGTGCGCCTGCGCCCGGGGCGTTTCGTTTTCCCCAGTCCTCCTTCGGGTCCGCGCGGTCCGAATCACCCGGAAGGAGGCCGAGGCTCTATGGCGAGGCCCGACAAGGCTGCCGCGGTTGCCGAGCTGACGGACCAGTTCCGCAACTCGAGCGCCGCCGTGCTGACCGAGTACCGCGGTCTCACCGTGGCACAGCTCAAGCAGCTGCGCCGTTCGCTCGGTGAGAACGCCCAGTACGCCGTGGTGAAGAACACGCTGACCAAGATTGCGGCCAACGAGGCCGGGATCACGACGCTGGACGACCTGTTCAACGGTCCGACGGCAGTCGCCTTCGTCACCGGTGACCCGGTGGAGTCGGCGAAGGGTCTTCGTGACTTCGCCAAGGACAACCCGAATCTCGTCATCAAGGGCGGTGTCCTTGACGGCAAGGCGATGTCCGCCGATGAGATCAAGAAGCTCGCGGACCTCGAGTCCCGCGAGGTTCTGCTCTCCAAGCTGGCGGGTGCCTTCAAGGGCAAGCAGTCCCAGACTGCTCAGCTCTTCCAGGCGCTTCCGTCGAAGCTCGTCCGCACCGTGGACGCGCTTCGCGCCAAGCAGGACGAGCAGGGCGGTGCCGAGTAATTCGGCTCGCTTTCCGGCCCTCGCCGACATGAGGCAAGGGTCATAGCGGGCCCGATGTACGCCCGCCTCACCCAGTACACCCGGCACCTGCCGATTTAGTGGAAGGACCGCCATCATGGCGAAGCTCACCCAGGACGAGCTGCTGGCCCAGTTCGAGGGCATGACCCTCATCGAGCTCTCCGAGTTCGTGAAGGCCTTCGAGGAGAAGTTCGACGTCACCGCCGCCGCCGCGGTCGCCGTGGCCCCGGCCGGTCCGGCCGCCGCGGTCGAGGCCGAGGCCGAGAAGGACGAGTTCGACGTCGTCCTCACCGGCGCCGGCGACAAGAAGATCCAGGTCATCAAGGTCGTGCGCGAGCTGACCTCCCTCGGCCTGAAGGAGGCCAAGGACCTGGTCGACGGTGCGCCGAAGCCCGTCGTCGAGAAGGTCAACAAGGAAGCCGCGGACAAGGCCAAGGAGGCCCTCGAGGGCGCCGGTGCCTCCGTCGAGGTCAAGTAGTACCTTCCGGGTCCGACAGGACCCCCGCGGCCCGGCAGCGCCGGATCCGCACCGTGTCCAGCAGGGCGTGTAACGCGTAAGCGCCGAGGAGCGATCATCCATCCGGGTGGTCGCTCCTCGGTGTCTCCGGGCCCGGCGGCGGCTTCCTCGAACCCGGGACGGCGGGGGGGTAGGGTGATCTTCGTTGTGGCCCCGCGCGGGCCGCGAAGGGTCGCCTGTGGAAGGCGGTTCGGGCAAGGGGGGCCTTGACGAACCGCACGTGGCGCGCAATTCTCAGGACGCGTCGCCACAAGGATCCGAATCCGAGGCATGGATCAGCGGCGAAGAGGGCAGGATCACGGTGCGTTGAGGGCATGCCCGTGTCGCACAGTCACAACAGTCGGTCGCAGGAGTTGAGAGCAACGAGGGCCTTCGAGGGTCTCGAGAAACCGCACTGGACATCAGTGTGCCAAGTGGCTACACTGACCCTTTGCGCTGCCTGTTAGCTGTCCCCTGCCCGTCACCAGGGGCATGCCCTCACTTGAGCATGGACGATCAGACCTCTCCGACCTGGCCCTTTTCGCCGGGAAGTGAAGTGTCTGCCGTCGTGTCCCGTGAGGGGCCGGTACGCGCGTAGTGAGTCCGAGCCCTCGGAAGGACCCCCTCTTGGCCGCCTCGCGCAATGCCTCGACCTCGAATACGAACAACGCTGCCAGCACCGCCCCGCTGCGCATCTCCTTTGCAAAGATCAGGGAGCCCCTCGAGGTTCCGAACCTCCTCGCGCTGCAAACCGAGAGCTTCGACTGGCTGCTCGGCAACGACGCCTGGAAGGCTCGCGTCGAGGCCGCTCTGGAGAACGGTCAGGACGTCCCCACCAAGTCCGGCCTGGAGGAGATCTTTGAGGAGATCTCCCCGATCGAGGACTTCTCCGGGTCGATGTCGCTGACCTTCCGCGACCACCGTTTCGAGCCTCCGAAGAACAGCATCGACGAGTGCAAGGACCGCGACTTCACGTACGCGGCGCCGCTCTTCGTCACCGCCGAGTTCACCAACAACGAGACCGGCGAGATCAAGTCCCAGACGGTCTTCATGGGCGACTTCCCGCTCATGACGAACAAGGGCACCTTCGTCATCAACGGCACCGAGCGTGTCGTGGTGTCGCAGCTGGTCCGTTCGCCGGGTGTCTACTTCGACTCCAGCATCGACAAGACGTCCGACAAGGACATCTTCTCCGCCAAGATCATCCCCTCCCGGGGTGCCTGGCTGGAGATGGAGATCGACAAGCGCGACATGGTCGGCGTCCGCGTCGACCGCAAGCGCAAGCAGTCCGTCACCGTCCTGCTCAAGGCGCTCGGCTGGACCACCGAGCAGATCCTCGAGGAGTTCGGCGAGTACGAGTCCATGCGCGCCACCCTGGAGAAGGACCACACCCAGGGTCAGGACGACGCGCTGCTCGACATCTACCGCAAGCTGCGTCCGGGCGAGCCCCCCACCCGTGAGGCCGCGCAGACGCTGCTCGAGAACCTCTACTTCAACCCGAAGCGCTACGACCTGGCCAAGGTCGGCCGTTACAAGGTCAACAAGAAGCTGGGTGCCGACGCGCCGCTCGACGCGGGCGTGCTGACCGTCGAGGACGTCATCTCGACGATCAAGTACCTGGTGAAGCTGCACGCCGGCGAGATCGAGACCGTCGGTGACAGCGGCCAGAACATCGTCGTCGAGACGGACGACATCGACCACTTCGGCAACCGCCGCCTGCGCAGCGTCGGCGAGCTCATCCAGAACCAGGTCCGTACGGGTCTGGCCCGGATGGAGCGCGTCGTGCGTGAGCGCATGACGACGCAGGACGTCGAGGCGATCACGCCGCAGACCCTGATCAACATCCGGCCGGTCGTCGCCTCCATCAAGGAGTTCTTCGGCACCAGCCAGCTGTCCCAGTTCATGGACCAGAACAACCCGCTGTCCGGGCTGACGCACAAGCGTCGTCTGTCCGCGCTCGGCCCGGGTGGTCTCTCCCGTGAGCGGGCCGGCTTCGAGGTCCGTGACGTGCACCCCTCGCACTACGGCCGCATGTGCCCGATCGAGACTCCCGAAGGCCCGAACATCGGTCTGATCGGCTCGCTCGCCTCCTACGGCCGGGTCAACGCGTTCGGCTTCGTCGAGACCCCGTACCGCAAGGTGGTCGACGGCCAGGTCACCGACGACGTCGACTACCTGACCGCCGACGAGGAGGACCGCTTCGTCATCGCGCAGGCCAACGCGCCGCTCAACGACGACCTGCGGTTCGCCGAGGCCCGCGTGCTGGTCCGCCGCAAGGGCGGCGAGGTCGACTACGTCAGCCCCGACGAGGTCGACTACATGGACGTCTCGCCGCGCCAGATGGTGTCGGTCGCGACCGCCATGATCCCCTTCCTCGAGCACGACGACGCCAACCGTGCCCTCATGGGCGCGAACATGATGCGTCAGGCCGTGCCGCTGATCCGCTCCGAGTCCCCGCTCGTCGGCACCGGCATGGAGTACCGCTCCGCCGCCGACGCCGGTGACGTGGTCAAGGCCGAGAAGGCGGGTGTGGTCCAGGAGGTCTCCGCGGACTACATCACCACGACCAACGACGACGGCACGTACATCACGTACCGCCTGGCCAAGTTCGCCCGCTCCAACCAGGGCACCTCGGTCAACCAGAAGGTCATCGTCAACGAGGGCGACCGCGTCGTCGAGGGCCAGGTCCTCGCCGACGGTCCGGCCACCGAGAACGGCGAGATGGCGCTCGGCAAGAACCTGCTGGTCGCGTTCATGCCGTGGGAGGGCCACAACTACGAGGACGCGATCATCCTGTCGCAGCGCCTCGTCCAGGACGACGTCCTCTCCTCGATCCACATCGAGGAGCACGAGGTCGACGCCCGTGACACCAAGCTCGGCCCCGAGGAGATCACCCGGGACATCCCGAACGTCTCCGAGGAGGTCCTCGCCGACCTCGACGAACGCGGCATCATCCGCATCGGTGCCGAGGTCGTCGCCGGCGACATCCTCGTCGGCAAGGTCACGCCCAAGGGCGAGACCGAGCTGACGCCGGAGGAGCGCCTGCTGCGCGCGATCTTCGGCGAGAAGGCCCGCGAGGTCCGTGACACCTCCCTGAAGGTGCCGCACGGCGAGATCGGCAAGATCATCGGCGTGCGCGTCTTCGACCGCGAGGAGGGCGACGAGCTTCCCCCCGGTGTGAACCAGCTGGTGCGCGTCTACGTCGCGCAGAAGCGCAAGATCACCGATGGTGACAAGCTCGCCGGCCGGCACGGCAACAAGGGCGTCATCTCGAAGATCCTGCCGATCGAGGACATGCCGTTCCTGGAGGACGGCACCCCGGTCGACATCATCCTCAACCCCCTCGGTGTGCCGTCCCGGATGAACCCGGGACAGGTTCTGGAGATCCACCTCGGCTGGCTCGCCAGCCGCGGCTGGGACGTCTCCGGCCTCGCCGACGAGTGGGCGCAGCGCCTGCAGGTGATCGGCGCCGACAAGGTCGAGCCCGGTACCAACGTCGCCACCCCCGTCTTCGACGGTGCGCGTGAGGACGAGCTGGCCGGCCTGCTGCAGCACACCATCCCGAACCGGGACGGCGAGCGCATGGTGCTCCCCTCCGGCAAGGCGAGGCTGTTCGACGGCCGCTCCGGTGAGCCGTTCCCGGAGCCGATCTCGGTCGGCTTCATGTACATCCTCAAGCTGCACCACCTGGTCGACGACAAGCTGCACGCCCGTTCGACCGGTCCGTACTCGATGATCACCCAGCAGCCGCTGGGTGGTAAGGCCCAGTTCGGTGGCCAGCGCTTCGGTGAGATGGAGGTGTGGGCGCTGGAGGCGTACGGCGCCGCCTACGCCCTCCAGGAGCTGCTGACCATCAAGTCCGACGACGTCACCGGCCGCGTGAAGGTCTACGAGGCCATCGTCAAGGGCGAGAACATCCCCGAGCCCGGCATCCCCGAGTCCTTCAAGGTGCTCATCAAGGAGATGCAGTCCCTGTGCCTCAACGTGGAGGTGCTGTCCTCGGACGGCATGTCCATCGAGATGCGCGACACCGACGAGGACGTCTTCCGCGCTGCGGAGGAGCTTGGCATCGACCTGTCCCGGCGCGAGCCGAGCAGCGTCGAAGAGGTCTGACGGGAGTTGTGGCCAGGAGGTTCGGCGATGAAGATCCCTGAGCCTCCGGCCGGCCCCAGGACCCCCGTATCAGACCCCATGACTTACAACCCTGAGAGGGATTGACGCATAGTGCTCGACGTCAACTTCTTCGATGAGCTCCGGATCGGCCTGGCCACCGCGGACGACATCCGTCAGTGGAGCCACGGCGAGGTCAAGAAGCCCGAGACCATCAACTACCGCACCCTCAAGCCCGAGAAGGACGGACTCTTCTGCGAGAAGATCTTCGGCCCGACCCGGGACTGGGAGTGCTACTGCGGCAAGTACAAGCGTGTCCGTTTCAAGGGCATCATCTGTGAGCGCTGTGGCGTCGAGGTCACGCGTGCCAAGGTGCGCCGTGAGCGGATGGGCCACATCGAGCTCGCCGCCCCCGTCACGCACATCTGGTACTTCAAGGGCGTTCCGTCGCGCCTCGGCTACCTGCTCGACCTCGCCCCGAAGGACCTGGAGAAGGTCATCTACTTCGCGGCGTACATGATCACGTTCGTCGACGAGGAGCGCCGCACCCGCGACCTGCCCTCGCTGGAGGCGCACGTCTCCGTCGAGCGTCAGCAGGTGGAGAACCGTCGCGACGCCGACCTGGAGGCCCGGGCCAAGAAGCTCGAGACCGACCTGGCCGAGCTCGAGGCCGAGGGTGCCAAGGCCGACGTGCGCCGCAAGGTGCGCGAGGGTGCCGAGCGTGAGATGAAGCAGCTGCGCGACCGTGCGCAGCGCGAGATCGACCGCCTCGACGAGGTGTGGACCCGGTTCAAGAACCTCAAGGTCCAGGACCTGGAGGGCGACGAGCTGCTCTACCGCGAGCTGCGTGACCGCTTCGGCACGTACTTCGACGGTTCGATGGGTGCCGCGGCGCTGCAGAAGCGCCTGGAGTCCTTCGACCTCGAGGAGGAGGCCGAGCGTCTCCGCGAGATCATCCGCACCGGCAAGGGCCAGAAGAAGACCCGTGCGCTCAAGCGCCTCAAGGTCGTCTCCGCGTTCCTGCAGACCAGCAACAGCCCCAAGGGCATGGTGCTGGACTGCGTGCCGGTCATCCCGCCGGACCTGCGTCCGATGGTGCAGCTGGACGGTGGCCGCTTCGCGACCTCCGACCTGAACGACCTGTACCGCCGTGTCATCAACCGCAACAACCGCCTGAAGCGGCTTCTCGACCTCGGCGCGCCCGAGATCATCGTGAACAACGAGAAGCGCATGCTCCAGGAGGCCGTCGACGCGCTCTTCGACAACGGCCGTCGTGGCCGCCCGGTCACGGGCCCCGGCAACCGTCCGCTGAAGTCGCTGTCCGACATGCTCAAGGGCAAGCAGGGCCGCTTCCGTCAGAACCTGCTCGGCAAGCGCGTGGACTACTCGGCGCGTTCCGTGATCGTCGTCGGTCCGCAGCTGAAGCTGCACCAGTGCGGTCTGCCGAAGGCGATGGCGCTGGAGCTGTTCAAGCCGTTCGTGATGAAGCGCCTGGTCGACCTGAACCACGCGCAGAACATCAAGAGCGCCAAGCGCATGGTCGAGCGCGGCCGCACGGTCGTGTACGACGTCCTGGAAGAGGTCATCGCGGAGCACCCGGTTCTGCTGAACCGTGCGCCCACGCTGCACCGCCTCGGCATCCAGGCCTTCGAGCCGCAGCTGGTCGAGGGCAAGGCCATCCAGATCCACCCGCTCGTCTGCACCGCGTTCAACGCGGACTTCGACGGTGACCAGATGGCCGTGCACCTGCCGCTGTCCGCGGAGGCGCAGGCCGAGGCCCGCATCCTGATGCTGTCCTCGAACAACATCCTCAAGCCCGCCGACGGCCGTCCGGTGACGATGCCGACCCAGGACATGGTCCTCGGTCTGTTCTTCCTCACCACCGACGGCGAGATGCGCGACCTCAAGGGCGAGGAGCGTTCCTTCGCCTCGGTCGCCGAGGCGATCATGGCCTTCGACGCGGGCGAGCTGTCGCTCCAGTCGCGGATCGACGTCCGCTTCCCGGTCGGCACCATCCCGCCGCGTGGCTGGATGCCGCCGGCGCGGGAGGAGGGCGACGAGGGCGCCGGGGAGAGGGCGTGGCAGCAGGGTGACAGCTTCCGGCTGAACACCACGCTGGGCCGCGCGCTCTTCAACGAGTTGCTGCCCGAGGACTACCCGTTCGTCGACTACGAGGTCGGCAAGAAGCAGCTCTCCGAGATCGTCAACGACCTCGCCGAGCGCTACCCGAAGGTCATCGTGGCGGCGACGCTCGACAACCTGAAGGCGGCCGGCTTCCACTGGGCGACCCGTTCCGGCGTCACCGTGGCCATCTCCGACGTCGTCGTTCCCGAGGCGAAGAAGGAGATCGTCCGCGGGTACGAGGCGCAGGACGAGAAGGTCCAGAAGCAGTACGAGCGCGGTCTGATCACCAAGGACGAGCGTACGCAGGAGCTCATCGCGATCTGGACCAAGGCGACCAACGAGGTCGCCGAGGCGATGAACGACAACTTCCCGAAGACCAACCCGATCTTCATGATGGTGAACTCGGGTGCACGAGGCAACATGATGCAGATGCGTCAGATCGCCGGTATGCGTGGTCTGGTGTCGAACGCGAAGAACGAGACGATCCCGCGGCCCATCAAGGCGTCATTCCGTGAGGGTCTGTCCGTGCTGGAGTACTTCATCTCCACGCACGGTGCCCGTAAGGGTCTGGCGGACACCGCTCTGCGTACCGCCGACTCGGGTTACCTCACCCGTCGTCTGGTCGACGTCTCGCAGGACGTCATCATCCGCGAGGAGGACTGCGGCACCGAGCGCGGTCTGAAGCTGCGGATCGCCCAGCGCGATGCCGACGGCACCCTGCGCAAGACGGACGACGTCGAGACCAGCGTCTACGCCCGCATGCTCGCCGAGGACGTCGTCATCGACGGCAAGGTGATCGCGCCGGCCAACGTGGACCTCGGTGACGTGCTCATCGACCAGCTGGTGCACCACGGCGTCGAGGAGGTCAAGACCCGTTCGATCCTGACCTGCGAGTCCGCCGTCGGCACCTGCGCCATGTGCTACGGCCGTTCGCTGGCCACCGGCAAGCTGGTCGACATCGGTGAGGCGGTCGGCATCATCGCCGCCCAGTCCATCGGTGAGCCCGGTACCCAGCTGACGATGCGTACCTTCCACACCGGTGGTGTGGCCGGTGACGACATCACGCAGGGTCTGCCGCGTGTCGTCGAGCTCTTCGAGGCCCGTACCCCGAAGGGCGTCGCCCCGATCTCCGAGGCCGCCGGCCGCATCCGGATCGAGGAGACCGAGAAGACGAAGAAGATCGTCGTCACCCCGGACGACGGCAGCGACGAGACGGCGTTCCCGATCTCGAAGCGCTCCCGTCTGCTGGTCGGCGAGGGCGATCACGTCGAGGTGGGCCAGAAGCTCACCGTGGGTGCCACCAACCCGCACGACGTGCTGCGCATCCTGGGTCAGCGGGCCGTCCAGGTCCACCTGGTCGGCGAGGTCCAGAAGGTCTACAACTCGCAGGGTGTGTCGATCCACGACAAGCACATCGAGATCATCATCCGGCAGATGCTCCGCCGTGTGACGATCATCGAGTCCGGTGACGCCGAGCTGCTGCCCGGCGAGCTGGTCGAGCGGTCGAAGTTCGAGACCGAGAACCGTCGTGTGGTGCAGGAGGGCGGCCACCCCGCCTCCGGCCGTCCGCAGCTGATGGGTATCACCAAGGCCTCGCTGGCGACCGAGTCGTGGCTGTCGGCGGCGTCCTTCCAGGAGACGACCAGGGTTCTCACGGACGCGGCGATCAACGCCAAGTCCGACTCCCTGATCGGCCTCAAGGAGAACGTCATCATCGGTAAGCTCATCCCGGCCGGTACGGGCCTGTCCCGCTACCGCAACATCCGGGTCGAGCCGACCGAGGAGGCCAAGGCCGCGATGTACTCGGCCGTCGGCTACGACGACATCGACTACTCGCCGTTCGGCACGGGCTCCGGCCAGGCCGTTCCGCTGGAGGACTACGACTACGGTCCGTACAACCAGTAAGCGGGTCGCTCGACGTACCGCAGGGCGGTCACTTCCGTTTCGTACGGGGTGGCCGCCCTGCGGCGTTCCCGTGACCTGTACCGGTTTCGTGACGCGCGGTGGTGCAGGATGGCATCGCGGGGGCGCATCATGGATGACACGTGCAGTTGGGGGAGGTACCTGGTGTCGCAGTCGCCGTATCCGTCGTGGCAGCCCTGGCAGGGGCGAGGCGTTCCGCAGCCGTGGGGCGGACCGGTCGGACCGCCGCAGGGCGGACCCCCGATGCTGGCCTCGCACGCCGACCGGGAGCGCACCGTGGACGTGCTGCGGGCCGGGTACGCCGAGGGCCGGCTGGACCAGCAGGAGCTCGAGCGCCGGGTGGCGCGGGCCTACCAGGCGCGTACGGTGGCGGACCTGACGCTGCTGGTGGCCGACCTGCCGCAGGGCCCCGTACCGCAGACCGCCGCGGTGCAGCACGCCGTTCCCGTCATGCCGCCGGCGACGTTCCTGGCCCGGCCGCCGAAGACCAACGAGAAGGCCGTCGGGGCCATGGTGTGCGGGGTGCTGTGCCTGGCGACGGGTGGCCTGACCGGTATTCCGGCCGTGATCCTCGGGCACGTGGCCCGCGGGGAGATCCGGCGGACGGGGGAGAACGGTGACGCGTACGCGATGACCGGGCTGGTGCTCGGCTGGCTGTCCACGGCCGGCTGGGCTCTGGTGATCATGCTGATGGTCCTGGTCGGCGCGTCCGGCTGACGTCCGGTCGGTCGGTGGGCGGTGTCCGGGAGGGCCGGAGAGCGCCCATTCGAAGATCATTGACCACGCCCCGGCTTCACTTGCTTCGCGCGGCGGTGGGGTGAAGGCCCATTTGTTTTGACCGCAGCCGATGCTATAGGTACGCTCAGACCTTGTGCCTGGGGTGTGCCCTGGCCTGCGTGCGTGCCATCACCCGCATCGGAGGCTGTGAACGGCCACCGTGATCATGCGTCTCTTTCTGCCTGGCGGTGGGAGTCCGCGGGATTCGACACACCCGACCGCGTGGGTCGGCGACGTTCCAGGTTAGCTTCACCATTCGGCACACAGAAACCGGAGAAGTAGTGCCTACGATCCAGCAGCTGGTCCGGAAGGGCCGGCAGGACAAGGTCGAGAAGAACAAGACGCCCGCGCTCGAGGGTTCGCCCCAGCGTCGCGGTGTCTGCACGCGTGTGTTCACGACCACCCCGAAGAAGCCGAACTCGGCCCTGCGTAAGGTCGCGCGTGTGCGTCTGACCAGCGGGATCGAGGTCACCGCTTACATTCCGGGTGAGGGACACAACCTGCAGGAGCACTCCATCGTGCTCGTGCGCGGCGGCCGTGTGAAGGACCTGCCGGGTGTTCGCTACAAGATCATCCGCGGTTCGCTCGACACCCAGGGTGTCAAGAACCGCAAGCAGGCCCGCAGCCGCTACGGCGCCAAGAAGGAGAAGTAAGAATGCCTCGTAAGGGCCCCGCCCCGAAGCGCCCGGTCATCATCGACCCGGTCTACGGTTCTCCTCTTGTCACGTCGCTCATCAACAAGGTGCTGCTGAACGGCAAGCGCTCCACCGCCGAGCGCATCGTCTACGGCGCCATGGAGGGCCTTCGCGAGAAGACGGGCAACGACCCGGTCATCACGCTGAAGCGCGCTCTCGAGAACATCAAGCCGACCCTCGAGGTCAAGTCCCGCCGTGTCGGTGGCGCCACCTACCAGGTGCCGATCGAGGTCAAGCCCGGCCGTGCCAACACCCTGGCGCTGCGCTGGCTGGTGGGTTACTCCCGCGCCCGTCGCGAGAAGACCATGACCGAGCGTCTGCTCAACGAACTCCTCGACGCCAGCAACGGCCTCGGTGCCGCGGTGAAGAAGCGCGAGGACACGCACAAGATGGCCGAGTCCAACAAGGCCTTCGCGCACTACCGCTGGTAGTCGCTACCCACATCGAGACCGAGAGAAGACTGAAGCCTTATGGCTACCACTTCACTTGACCTGGCCAAGGTCCGCAACATCGGGATCATGGCCCACATCGACGCGGGCAAGACGACCACCACCGAGCGGATCCTGTTCTACACCGGCGTCTCGTACAAGATCGGTGAGGTCCACGACGGCGCTGCCACGATGGACTGGATGGAGCAGGAGCAGGAGCGTGGCATCACGATCACGTCTGCTGCGACCACCTGTCACTGGCCGCTCGAGGACGACGACTACACGATCAACATCATCGACACCCCGGGGCACGTCGACTTCACCGTCGAGGTGGAGCGTTCCCTGCGTGTGCTCGACGGTGCCGTGACCGTGTTCGACGGCGTCGCCGGGGTCGAGCCGCAGTCCGAGACGGTGTGGCGTCAGGCCGACCGTTACGGCGTGCCGCGTATCTGCTTCGTCAACAAGCTCGACCGTACCGGCGCGGAGTTCCACCGCTGCGTCGACATGATCAAGGACCGCCTGGGCGCGCAGCCGCTGGTCATGCAGCTGCCGATCGGTGCCGAGGCCGACTTCAAGGGCGTCGTGGACCTGGTCCGCATGAAGGCGCTCGTGTGGTCCGCGGACGCGGCCAAGGGCGAGATGTACGACACCGTCGACATCCCGGCCACGCACACCGAGGCCGCCGAGGAGTGGCGCGGCAAGCTGGTCGAGGCCGTCGCGGAGAACGACGAAGAGATCATGGAGCTGTACCTGGAGGGCCAGGAGCCCACCGAGGAGCAGCTGTACGCCGCGATCCGTCGCATCACCATCGCCTCCGGCAAGTCCGAGGACACCACGGTCACCCCGGTGTTCTGCGGCACCGCGTTCAAGAACAAGGGCGTCCAGCCCCTGCTCGACGCGGTCGTGCGCTACCTCCCGACCCCGCTCGACGTCGAGGCCATCGAGGGCCACGACGTCAAGGACCCCGAGGTCGTGGTCAAGCGCAAGCCGTCCGAGGACGAGCCGCTCGCGGCCCTCGCCTTCAAGATCATGAGCGACCCGCACCTCGGCAAGCTCACCTTCGTCCGGGTGTACTCGGGCCGCCTGGAGTCCGGCACCGCCGTGCTGAACTCCGTCAAGGGCAAGAAGGAGCGCATCGGCAAGATCTACCGCATGCACGCGAACAAGCGTGAGGAGATCGCGTCGGTGGGCGCCGGTGACATCGTCGCCGTCATGGGCCTGAAGCAGACCACCACCGGTGAGACGCTGTCCGACGACAAGAGCCCGGTGATCCTGGAGTCCATGGACTTCCCGGCGCCGGTCATCCAGGTCGCCATCGAGCCCAAGTCGAAGGGTGACCAGGAGAAGCTGGGCGTCGCGATCCAGCGCCTGGCCGAGGAGGACCCGTCCTTCCAGGTTCACTCGGACGAGGAGACGGGCCAGACCATCATCGGTGGTATGGGCGAGCTGCACCTCGAGGTGCTGGTCGACCGCATGCGCCGTGAGTTCAAGGTCGAGGCCAACGTCGGCAAGCCGCAGGTCGCCTACCGTGAGACGATCCGCAAGACCGTCGAGCGCGTGGACTACACCCACAAGAAGCAGACCGGTGGTACCGGTCAGTTCGCCAAGGTGCAGATCGCGATCGAGCCCATCGAGGGCGGCGACGCCTCGTACGAGTTCGTGAACAAGGTGACCGGTGGCCGCATCCCGAAGGAGTACATTCCTTCGGTGGACGCCGGCGCGCAGGAGGCCATGCAGTTCGGCATCCTCGCCGGCTACGAGATGACGGGCGTCCGCGTCACGCTCATCGACGGTGGCTACCACGAGGTGGACTCCTCCGAGCTCGCCTTCAAGATCGCCGGTTCACAGGCGTTCAAGGAGGCCGCGCGCAAGGCTTCGCCCGTGCTCCTCGAGCCGATGATGGCCGTCGAGGTCACCACGCCCGAGGACTACATGGGTGAGGTCATCGGCGACATCAACTCCCGCCGTGGCCAGATCCAGGCCATGGAGGAGCGGGCCGGTGCCCGCGTCGTGAAGGGCCTCGTGCCCCTTTCGGAGATGTTCGGCTACGTCGGGGACCTCCGCAGCAAGACGTCGGGTCGCGCAAGCTACTCGATGCAGTTCGACTCCTACGCCGAGGTTCCGCGGAACGTCGCCGAGGAGATCATCGCGAAGGCCAAGGGCGAGTAACGGACACCGTTCGCACGCTTTAGGCTTGACCCCGGAGCCTGCTTGGGGCATTCCGCCGGAACTCGGCGGAATGCCCCCGGCCCCGGGCTTTCCAGCAAAGATCACCTGGCGCCGATGAGTAAGGCGTACAGAACCACTCCACAGGAGGACCCCAGTGGCGAAGGCGAAGTTCGAGCGGACTAAGCCGCACGTCAACATCGGCACCATCGGTCACATCGACCACGGTAAGACGACCCTCACGGCCGCCATTACCAAGGTGCTGCATGACGCGTACCCGGACCTGAACGAGGCCTCGGCCTTCGACCAGATCGACAAGGCTCCCGAGGAGCGCCAGCGCGGTATCACCATCTCCATCGCGCACGTCGAGTACCAGACCGAGACGCGGCACTACGCCCACGTCGACTGCCCCGGTCACGCGGACTACATCAAGAACATGATCACGGGTGCGGCGCAGATGGACGGCGCCATCCTCGTGGTCGCGGCCACCGACGGCCCGATGCCGCAGACCAAGGAGCACGTGCTCCTGGCCCGCCAGGTCGGCGTGCCGTACATCGTCGTCGCCCTGAACAAGGCCGACATGGTGGACGACGAGGAGATCCTGGAGCTCGTCGAGCTCGAGGTCCGCGAGCTGCTCTCCGAGTACGAGTTCCCGGGCGACGACCTGCCGGTCGTCAAGGTCTCGGCGCTCAAGGCCCTCGAGGGCGACAAGGAGTGGGGCCAGACCGTCCTCGACCTGATGAAGGCCGTCGACGAGAACATCCCGCAGCCCGAGCGTGACGTCGACAAGCCGTTCCTGATGCCGATCGAGGACGTCTTCACGATCACCGGTCGTGGCACCGTCGTCACCGGTCGTATCGAGCGCGGCATTCTCAAGGTCAACGAGACCGTTGACATCGTGGGCATCAAGCAGGAGAAGACCACCACCACGGTCACCGGCATCGAGATGTTCCGCAAGCTGCTCGACGAGGGTCAGGCCGGTGAGAACGTCGGTCTGCTGCTCCGCGGCATCAAGCGCGAGGACGTCGAGCGCGGCCAGGTCATCATCAAGCCCGGTTCGGTCACCCCGCACACCGAGTTCGAGGCCCAGGCCTACATCCTGTCGAAGGACGAGGGTGGCCGTCACACCCCCTTCTTCAACAACTACCGTCCGCAGTTCTACTTCCGTACGACGGACGTGACCGGCGTGGTGACCCTCCCCGAGGGCACCGAGATGGTCATGCCGGGTGACAACACCGAGATGAAGGTGGAGCTCATCCAGCCCATCGCCATGGAAGAGGGCCTGAAGTTCGCCATCCGTGAGGGTGGCCGGACCGTGGGCGCCGGCCAGGTCACCAAGATCAACAAGTAAGCTCCGGCTGCTTGCTGATCCGACCTGGTAGCTCCACCGCGAGCATCTGGGAGGGCCCGCACGACTTCGGTCGTGCGGGCCCTTTCGCGTTGCCGGGTGCCGGGTGCCGGGTGCCGGGTGCCGGGTGCCGGGTGCCGGGAGCTGGTGGTCGGTGGTCGGTGGTGTCCACCTTCGCGTTCTGCTTGTCACTCGATCGTGGGAGGGGTTGGCATATGCGGCCCGTGAAGTGAGGTGCGGCTCTAGCTTCGGATCATGGTCAGCTCATCCCATGAGGCCCTGCACCGGATCTTCCAGGAAGACCCGGGTCTCTTCGCCCGTGCCGTCAGAGGGCTCGGCGTTTCCTTTCCCCCGCCTGTTTCCGCCTCCCCGCTGCCCACCGACCTCACGGAGAACCGTCCGGTGGAGCGACGGGTGGACACGCTGCTGAGGATGGACACCGAGGACGGCGAGTTCGTCCTGGCAGTCGAGTCCCAGGGCAAGCGGGACCCCGGCAAGCCCGCGAGCTGGGCGTACTACCTCTCCCACCTGTACGCCAAGTACGGCATTCCCCCGGTCCTCCTCGTCGTGTGCGCGGACCGGTCCACCGCGGCCTGGGCGGCCCGGCAGATCGACATCGGCCCGCCCCAGTGGCCCTCGCTCACCCTGCGCCCTCTGGTCCTGGGACCGGACAGCCTGCCGGTGATCGCCAGTCCCGACGAGGCCGCCCGCGACATTCCGCTCACGGTCCTGTCGGCGGCTCTGCACCGCCGGGATCCGGACGCCGATGCCATACTGAACGCGCTGGCGAAGGCGCTGAAGGGCTTGTCGGCCGAGGACGAGGACACCGCGGGCACCTTCATCGAACTCACCGAACAAGGCCTCGGCAAGACGCCGGCCGCGGATCTCTGGAGGCACCTGATGGCTGTCGACCTCTCTTTCTTCCAGTCCGAGACTGCTCAGAAACTCCGGGCGGAGGGCCGGGCGGAGGGCCGTGACGAGGGCCGTGACGAGGGTCGTGACGAGGGCCGGATCGAGGGCCGGGTGGAGGACATCCTGCGGCTGCTTCAGGGCCGGGGTGTCGAGGTGTCGGAAACGGACCGGGAACACGTCATCGGCTGCCGCGACCTGAACACCCTGGATGTCTGGTTCACCCGGGCGATCACGGCCACGTCGGCGGCGGAGGTCTTCGCGCCGGCCGGGGAGGCGGGGCCCGCGGACTGATGGACCTCTCCTCGTTCCAGTCGCAGACTGCTCAGCGGCTCCGGGCGGAGGGCCGGGCGGAGGGCCGGGCGGCGGGCCGGGCGGCGAACATTCTGCTTCTGCTCGACCATCGGGGGGTCGAACTGTCCGACGAGGAGCGGGAGCGTGTCATGGGCTGCTCCGACTTCGACACACTGGACCTCTGGTTCAGGCGGGCCGTCACGGCCTCCTCGGCGGCCGGTGTCTTCGACGGCCAGGAGGGCTGAAAAACTACGGTATGGGGCGATCCGGGCGCAGGCTCTCACCCCACGGGCGTCGCCGGCCTTCATCGAACAGGTGCTGGGAGCGGCATGATCCGCACGGCTTCTGCCGGGGACGCTTCCGAACCGGTCCGGTTCAGGAGCAGTTACCGCGACGGCCCCGACGGCAGCTCCTGTGCCGAGATCGAGAGAGCACCTCGTGCCGGCCACGTCCGTGACTCCAAGGACGTGACAGGTCCTCGGCCTGCGCTCACGCCGGATGTCCGGGCGGGCTTCGGGACGTACGCCTCGGAGCGCTGACACCCCGACGGCACCCGCTCCGCGCCTGATCGTCACCGGGAGCGGGCTGCGTCGGCGGATGTCTCGGTGCCGGAGGGGGACCGGGAGACCGCGTCGGGCCGGCGGATCCGGAAGGCGTCCGTTACCGTCTCGGGCCCACCGTGGCATACAGCAGGAGGCCCGTCGCGAGAAGGACCGAAGCGGTCCAGGCGGCCGCCGTCGTACCGGCGGGGGAGAGCAGCCACCCGCCGACCTGTCCCGCGATGCCGGTCTGGGGAGGGGCGAAGAGGGTGAACGCGAGCCAGCCGGTCGGCAGGGTCCACGCGTACTGTGCCCCGCACACCGTCGCCCCGAGCGCGGCCAGGCCGGTCAGGCCCGCGCTGTCCCGGACGAGGAAGCCGGCGGGGGCGAGCTCCGCCCCCCCGCGTGGACCGCCGACAGCACCACACCGACGGCGGTGCCGATCAGCAGTACGTGCACGGCCCGGCGGGGCGCCCAGCGGATTGCGGCCGTCCGCTCCAGCGCGGCATCCGGCCCACCGAGCCCGACGGAGGCGGCCGCCATCTCCATGCAGAGGAGCAGGGCGGGGACCCGCGGGTCCACCGGCTCCTTCCCGTCCTCGTCGAGGAAGATCCATGCCGTCAACGCGGTGAGCGCGATCACGGTGGCCGACGCGGGTACCCGACGTGAGCGCGCGTACAGCAGCAGCCACCTCATCGGGACGTCTCCCCTCCCAGTACCTCGAACTGGTCGTACCTGCAGGAGAGGGAAGCGGCGCGTGCCCCGGCGATGCGCGAGCGCTGCTCGGCCGCCGGCGCCGACATCAGCTTCTGCCAGGTGGCTTCGGCTTCCTCCCAGCCCTTTCGCACGTACTCCTCGTGGGTCGGCTTCTCCAGCGGCTCGAGGGCGCGGTCACCGAGGGCCCAGCTCGCGGCGATGCTCTGCGTGAGCACTCCGTGCAGATCGCCGCTCTCCCGGTCGCTGCGCGCGTTGCCGTTCGGCGCCAGTCTTTGGGCGAGCAGGAAGCGGGTGAGTTCCTCACCCTTCGCGCGGGCGATCAGCGGGTCGTCGAAGTCGACGAGTACCACGTCGTCGGAGAGTTCGCGGTGCTCGATGAGCGCACGCAGCGCGGTCTCCTCCCGCACCGAGTCCGGCGCCCGGTCGCCCAGGGCGTCGTGCAGCAGGCGCAGCGCCTCCTCGCCGCGCGGTGCGAGGTCGGGCAGGCGCGACCGGTGTGCCTCCGTGACGCACACCGGGCCGTCGCAGACCAGGGCCGCGGCGGTCCGGTCGACGACGTAGGTGTCGCGGGGGTGGGCCGGGAGGACGAGCAGGGCCAGGGCCGCGCCCGCCAGGACGGGCGCCAGGGCGAGCAGGCGGGCCCGCGCGGTGGCGGTCGCCAGGAGCGCGAAGCCGGTGGCGAGCAGGCCGAGCAGCCAGAGGGTCTGGCCGAGGTGCACGGAGCCGGAGAGGGTGAGCAGCATCTCCCGTGGCTCCGCGACCGCCGGCGACAGCAGGGAGAGCCGGTTCGGCGCGAGTCCCGTCGGCCGTTCTCCGTCCGCGTGCTGCTGCAGGAGAACGGTCGCCAGCAGGAGGAGCACCACCAGCGCCGGCGGGGTGAGGACGGAGGGCAGGGCCCGCGCGACGCCCATGCCGAACAGGGCTCCCGCGACCAGGGCCAACGCCGCCACCAGGGAGATCGGCAGCCACCCGAGGTGGGTGTGGGTGGTGGGGCCGAGGGCCACCCGGACCGCGCCCCACAGAACGAGGAGGCCGAAGCCCGACACCAGCGCGATCGCTGTCGCGCCCGCCGGCAGCGCCGCACGGCGCCAGGCCGGCCGCGGCACGGTCGTCAGCAGTTCGGTCATCCGCGAACGGGAGTCGCGCAGCCCCTACCGCCCCGAGGCCCACGGCGAGAGGCCACAGATAGGCCAGCAGCATGCGGGTCAGCAGCGCCATCGACGTCCACTGCGACGTCCACCGCCCGGTGCCCCGCCACCAGGAACCGTCGATCAGGTGGACGAGCGCCAGCGCGCCTCCCAGGACGACGGCGCCGGCCCACGGGGCGAGGGAACGCTTCAGCTCGATGCGTAGCACGCGCCTGTTCACCAGGTCCGCCCTTCGTGCTCGGAGGTGCGCAGCAGTGCCGAGTAGCCGCGCTCCAGGGGGCTGTCGCCGGGGTGCTCGGGGCCGCCCGCCGCGGCCAGGTCGTCCGGGGTGCCCTGGAAGACGAGGCGGCCGTGGGCGAAGAGCACCACGTCGGAGCAGGCGGCCGCGACGTCTTCGACGAGATGGGTGGAGACGACCACGCAGGTGCCGCGGCCCAGTTCCTGCAGCAGCTCGCGGAAGCGCATCCGCTGCGCCGGGTCCAGGCCGGCCGTCGGCTCGTCCAGCAGCACCGTGGGGTCGTTGACGATGGCCTGGGCGATTCCGGCCCGCCGCACCATGCCTCCGGACAGGGCCTTCATCCGCTGGTCGGCGCGGTCAGCCAGGCCCACCCGTTCCACGGCCCGCTGGACGGCCCCGGGGATGTCCGTCTTCGGTACCTCTTTCAGCCAGGCCATGTACTCGACGAACTCGCGCACCGTGAAACGCTTGTAGTAGCCGAACTCCTGCGGCAGATAGCCGATCCGGCGGCGCAGGGCGGGGTGGGCGCCCACCCCGCTCACGGAGGTGCCGAGCAGTTCCAGTTCGCCCGAGGCGGGGCGCAGCACGGTGGCCAGGGCCCGGATCAGGGTCGTCTTTCCCGCCCCGTTGGGCCCGAGGAGGCCGTGGGTGCCGATGCCCAGCGAGAGATCGAGTCCGTCGACGGCCATCGTCCTCCGTCCGGCCCGGACCTTCAGGCCGGTGGCCCGGATCTCCCAGGCGTAGGTCTTCGGGGCGATGTCGGCCGCACTCGTTGCGGGCGCCATGTGATGCTCCTTTCCTGTGGTCAACGAGGGTTCCGCGCAACGGAGTACGCGCTTCTGCGGGCGATCACGACGCCGAGGCCGAGCACCAGGAGCAGCCCCCACGCGGGCAGCCGGTCCGGCTGCAGGAGGACGGGAACGCGGCCGGTGGCCCATGCGGGTGCGACGACGACGCCCCAGACGGCCATCAGCGCGGCGGCGGCGCGGTTCACGTCGATGACACTGCCCAGCGCGAGGGCGGTGGAGGTGAAGGCCAGGGAGGGCAGCAACCACTGCGCGGCTGTCATCGCTCCCGTCAGCCATCCCGCCCCCAGCAGCACGGGCAGGACCACGACGAGTACCGACACCGTGCGGCGCAGCAGCAGATACAGCCCTGCCCTCGGGGTGGAGACCGTCAGTTCGTGCGCCGGGTCCAGGGCGCGCGACCAGGACGCGGCGACGCCGGCCAGCGGCAGCACCGGTGCCCACAGCAGCAACGACACCTTCCCGGAGTCCGGGGCTGCGACGTCCAGCAACAGCGCGATCAGGGTGAGGCCGACGGTCATGGCCAGCCACGGGGCCATGGCCGGTGTCATCCAGGACGACCACCGCACCCGGCGCCACCGGCGCGGTGGCATCGCGGTGGCGGTGTCCAGCCTGGGCTCCAGGGCGGACCGTACGGTCCCGAGGAGGGAGGTGATCGCGGGCACCTCGGCCGCGACGGCGGCCCCCAGCCGCTCGCGGCAGTGTCCGCACGCTTCCAGGTGTGCCTCCAGGGCCCACACCTCGTCGGCGGCGATACCGGCGTCGCCGCGCGCGTAATGGTGGATGAGCCGCGCCGAGGCGTGTTCCACACTCATGCCAGTGCCTCCCGCATCGCGATCCGGGCCCGGCGGGCCCGGGTCTTGACCGTGCCTTCGGGCAGATCGAGCAGGACGGCGGTCTCACGGACGGACAGTCCGTCGAGGACCATCGCCCGCAGTACGTCCTGGAGTTCCGGTGCCAGGCGCCGTAACGCGTCACCGACGTCACCGCCGACGCTCGCGGCGAGCGCCTCCTCCTCCGCGGCGGTCGCCGCCGCCGGCCCGGCGGCGGCGACCGGCGGTTCGGCGGCGGCGACCGGCGGTTCGGCGTGGTGCGCCCGGCGCCGGAAGGCGTCGATGAGGCGGCGCGCCGCGATCGTCCACAGCCACCCGACGGCCGTGCCTCCGGCCGCGCTGCCGGCGAACGCGCCGGCCGCGCGCCACACCGCCAGATACGTCTCCTGCAGGACCTCGGCGACGATCTGCTCGTCCGCGCATCGCCGGCGCAGCCGGACCGCCAGCCACGGCGACGTGCGCCGGTACAGCTCCTCGAACGCCCCGCGGTCGCCCCTGGCCACCAGCCGGAGGAGTTGTTCCTCGTCCCGCTCGTGCAGTGCTCTCCTGCGTGATCTCACACCTGCCAGACGCCGAGGCCGTCACACGGGTTCTCCAGAAGGTATGACGCGGGTCACGCTTCCGGGCGGGAGGGGCGTCCGCGGCCGGGGCCGGGGACGAACCCCGCGGGAAGGCGGTCCGCGCGAGAACGGCGCGCGGGATCCCGGTGCGTGCCGGTGGCCGCGTTGCGGCACTGCCCCGGCCCTCGGCGTCGAAGACGCCCGCGGCACCCCTGCGAACCGACGCCACTCCCGCGGGAGCCCGAACGGAGCGACGGCGCACATCGGGGCGTTAGGGTCATTTGTGGCGTCCCGGTCTCACATAGTGACGCAAGGGCCGTGGGCCGCTGGCCACCGTGTTTACGTAAGCGTCACACTGAAGTGTCCCGCGCGCGGCAACGGCGCCGAGCGCCACCTCTCACCGAACCGGATCAGACCGGACGTACCGGCTGCCGGGCTTCCCGTGGCAGCCGTGCCAGAAAGGGCTCCCGTGACGACGCGACCCGCCAACACCTCACTCGACCACCTCCGCGCCGAACTCGTACGCCGGAATCCGGCCGAACCCGAGTTCCACCAGGCCGCACGCGAGGTGCTGGACAGCCTCGGGCCGGCGCTCGCGGCGCGTTCCGAGTACCGGGACCCGGGGCTCGTCGAGCGGTTGATCGAGCCGGAGCGGCAGATCATCTTCCGGGTGCCGTGGCAGGACGACCGGGGCCGGGTGCACGTCAACCGCGGTTTCCGGATCGAATACAACAGCGCCCTCGGCCCGTACAAGGGCGGCCTGCGCTTCCACCCCTCCGTGAACCTGGGAATCATCAAGTTCCTCGGCTTCGAGCAGGTCTTCAAGAACGCGCTGACCGGGCTCGGCATCGGCGGCGGCAAGGGCGGCAGCGACTTCGACCCGCAGGGCCGCAGCGACACGGAGGTCATGCGCTTCTGCCAGTCCTTCATGACGGAGCTGTACCGGCACATCGGCGAGTACACCGACGTCCCGGCGGGCGACATCGGCGTCGGCGCGCGCGAGATCGGCTACCTGTTCGGCCAGTACCGGCGGATCACCAACCGCTGGGAGGGCGGCGTCCTGACCGGCAAGCGCGCCGGCTGGGGCGGCTCGCTGATCCGGCCGGAGGCGACCGGGTACGGCAACGTGCTGTTCGCCGAGGCGATGCTGCGCGAGCGCGGCGAGGACCTCGAGGGCCAGACCGCGGTCGTCTCCGGCTCGGGGAACGTCGCGATCTACACCGTCCAGAAGCTGATCGCCCTCGGCGCCAACCCGGTGACCTGCTCCGACTCCAGCGGCTACGTCGTCGACGAGAAGGGCATCGACCTTGAGCTGCTCTGCCAGATCAAGGAGGTCGAGCGCGGCCGGGTGAGCACGTACGCCGAGCGGCGCGGCTCCTCCGCGCGGTTCGTGCCCGGCGGGCGGGTCTGGGAGGTCCCGGCCGACATCGCCCTGCCGTCGGCCACGCAGAACGAGCTGAACGAGGACTCGGCCGCCACGCTCGTCCGCAACGGCGTGAAGGCCGTCTCGGAGGGCGCGAACATGCCCACGACACCGGAGGCGGTCCAGCTCCTCCAGCAGGCCGGAGTCGCCTTCGGCCCCGGCAAGGCGGCGAACGCGGGCGGGGTCGCGGTCAGCGCCCTGGAGATGACGCAGAACGCGTCGCGTACGACGTGGAAGGCCGACCAGGTCGAGAACGAGCTGGCCCGCATCATGACCGACATCCACCGCACCTGCGCCGAGACCGCCGAGCGCTACGGCGCCCCCGGCGACTACGTCACGGGCGCGAACATCGCCGGTTTCGAGCGGGTCGCGGACGCGGTTCTGGCGCAGGGCGTCATCTGACGGTGCCGGTGCCGGTCCTGGCGGGGGAGGGCAGAAGCCCTTCCCCCGCTCGGACCGGGGGACTACCCCACATGGCCCTGGTGCCCGCACGACCCGGCCGGGGAGACTCGGACCCATGCAGAAGCTCTCCCTCGACGCACTCGCCCGCGAGCACCTGGAACGCGCGGCCGCCGCCTCCACCGGCCGCAGCGCGAGCACGGTCCACGGCGGCCACGAACACACCCTGCGCCAGACCCTCCTCGCCCTGACCTCCGGCACCTCCCTCGCCGAGCACGAGAACCCCGGCGAGGCGACCCTGCTGGTGCTGCGCGGCCGGGTCCGCCTCACCAGCGGGGAGACGTCGTGGGAGGGCCGGACCGGAGACCTGATCGTCATCCCGCCGGCCCGGCACTCCCTGGAGGCCCTGGAGGACGCGGCCGTCCTCCTCACCGTCGCCAAGCAGGGCTGAGGGACGGGGCCGAGGGCCGCACCCTCCCCGCCACGGAGCCGCATCGGACAATGGGACGATGCCGGTGCAGACAGTCGAACCGTGAACGGGGGAGTGCGGCGTCATGGCCCGCTACATGGAGGCGCTGACCGTCGAGCGCGGCGGTTTCCGGATCAAGGTGCCGGAATCGTGGTGGGAGTTCGACGTCCGGCCCGAGTCCCGGGACGACTCGATCCATCGGATGGTGACCGAACGCCTGCGCCGGCACCCGGAGTGGAACCGCACCGGGACACGTACACCACGTTCCTGCGGAAGGCCGCTGCGGACGCCTGGAAGTCGGGTGCGCTGTACTGCGGTTGCATGGCGGAGAACTTCGGCGGGGACACCCCGATCACCGGCTCGGTGACGGTGTCCCTGGTCGGCGGCCGTACGGAGGGGGCGACCCGCTGCCCACCGACCCGGCCGCCATCGCCGCCCGACTCGCCGTCAAGGAGGCCAGGAGGCCGGGCGACTCCTGGCGCAAGGTGGCGACGGCCGACATCCCGGGCGTGGGCCCGGCGGCCCGGACGTACGGCATCGAGGACATCCCCGTCCCCGGTGACGAACTCCACCGCACCGTCCGCGCGGTGCTCACCCAGACCTTCATCCCGGTCCCGGGCCAGGAGGGCAAGGTCGCCCTGGTGGCCGGCAGCAGCCAGGTCCTCGACCTCGCGGACTCCTTCTTCGACATCTTCGACGCGATCACGTCGACGTTCCGCTTCACCGACTGAGCCACGCGCCCCGGCCTGGCCCGACCTTTCCCTCGAACTGTTGCGCCTTGTGAGTGCACGTGTGCGTGCGGTTGTTGGTGATGTGCGGGTGAGTGGGACGGGTAAAGCGGCGAGGGCCTGCCGGGTATCGACGACCCCGCCGAGGCGGACGCGGCGCTTGAGCGTGGCGAGCGGCGACTTGGAACGGCGGTGATCGGGTCGGCCTTCGACTGTTCGCCGGAGGAGGCGTCGCCTCGGATCGTCAGGGCGATGCGGCTGCCGGACCGGGACCAGCGGGGGATTCGCGTTCACGGCCGCAGGCGCGGTGGCTCGTCCTCATGGAAGGTCGACGCCAGAACTGTATGCCGCGCTGCGAGCGGAGGGATTCGGTGGCGTCGCCGAGGACACCACCAGGAACACGCTGACATGGGAAACGCAGCCCCGAGGAGCTCGCATGTCTGGACGCTCGCTGAGTGAACGCCTCGGACCAGGGCCTCCGGGCGGGTGTGGCACCTCGGTGAACCCGTGACGCCGGGGTAGGGCGGAAGCGCGCACGCCGACGGGGGCGCCGCCGGGTTTGACCCCCGCCACCCCCGGGGTATTCTCTCCCGCCCCGATTGGCCAGTCCCGCCCCCCGTATGGCAGACTAGCGGGGTTGCTCGGTCGAGTGCCGATGCTGCGCGCCTCCCGCCGGGAGGACCGGAAGCGAGTCCCACAGTACTCGTCGCCCCACGCGATACATCGGGAGATGTAGGAGCGGACGTACGGGAATCTTCCGGGAAGCGTCAGCGGGGTGCCGGCCAGGCACCCGGTGGGCCTCTCGCCCCCGCCCGCGGTTCCGGAAGGGCCCGCACTCCCACGCAGGGAAGTTCCGACAAGGGACATTCATGTCAGTGGGAGCGCGACACGCCCGACCGCGTGGGTCGGAGGAGGGGAGGGTGAGTGACAGAGCAGGACACCACCGGGTTCCGGAGCGTTACTAGAGACAGGACTACGAAGCAGCCATGGCGGGACAGAAGATCCGCATCCGGCTCAAGGCCTACGACCACGAGGTCATCGACTCCTCGGCGAAGAAGATCGTCGAGACGGTGACGCGTACTGGTGCGTCGGTCGCGGGCCCGGTGCCGCTGCCCACTGAGAAGAACGTGTACTGCGTCATCAAGTCGCCGCACAAGTACAAGGACTCGCGCGAGCACTTCGAGATGCGCACGCACAAGCGTCTGATCGACATCCTCGACCCGACCCCCAAGACCGTTGACTCTCTGATGCGACTCGACCTCCCGGCCGGTGTCGACATCGAGATCAAGCTCTGAGGCCGGTGATCTGAAGAGATGACGAAGCAGATCAAGGGCATCCTGGGCGAGAAGCTCGGCATGACGCAGGTGTGGGACGCGAACAACCGCGTCGTCCCCGTCACCGTCGTCAAGGCCGGCCCCAATGTCGTCACCCAGGTCCGCACGAACGATGTCGACGGCTACGAGTCCGTCCAGATCGCCTTCGGCGAGATCGACCCGCGCAAGGTGAACAAGCCCCTCAAGGGTCACTTCGCCAAGGCCGACGTCACCCCCCGCCGCCACCTCGTCGAGATCCGCACGGCCGACGCCGCCGAGTACACGCTCGGTCAGGAAGTCACCGCCGAGGTCTTCGAGGCCGGCATCAAGGTCGACGTGACCGGCAAGAGCAAGGGCAAGGGCTTCGCCGGTGTCATGAAGCGTCACAACTTCAAGGGCCTCGGCGCCGGACACGGCACCCAGCGCAAGCACCGCTCTCCCGGCTCCATCGGTGGCTGCGCCACCCCGGGCCGCGTGTTCAAGGGCCTCCGCATGGCCGGCCGCATGGGCAACGAGCGGGTCACCACCCAGAACCTGACCGTCCACGCCGTTGACGCGGAGAAGGGTCTGCTGCTCATCAAGGGCGCGGTTCCCGGTCCGAACGGCGGCCTCGTCCTGGTCCGCACCGCGGCCAAGGGGGCCTGAGGTAACCGATGAGCACTGTTGACATCCTTTCGCCTGCCGGCGAGAAGACCGGAAGCGTCGAGCTCCCCGCGGAGATCTTCGGCGTGGAGAAGATCAGCATCCCGCTGATCCACCAGGTCGTCGTCGCGCAGAACGCCGCTGCCCGCCAGGGCACGCACAAGACCAAGCGTCGCGGTGAGGTCCGTGGTGGCGGCAAGAAGCCGTACCGCCAGAAGGGCACCGGCCGTGCCCGCCAGGGCTCGACCCGTGCGCCGCAGTTCGCCGGCGGTGGCGTCGTCCACGGCCCGCAGCCGCGCGACTACTCGCAGCGGACCCCGAAGAAGATGAAGGCCGCGGCCCTGCGCCACGCCCTCACCGACCGGGCCCGCCACGACCGCATTCACGTCGTCACCGGCGTGATCGAGGGCGAGAACCCCTCCACGAAGGCCGCTCGGACGCTGTTCGGCAAGATCTCGGAGCGCAAGAACCTGCTCCTGGTCGTCGACCGCGCCGACGAGGCCGCGTGGCTCTCCGCCCGCAACCTGCCCCAGGTCCACATCCTGGAGCCGGGCCAGCTGAACACGTACGACGTTCTCGTCTCGGACGACGTGGTCTTCACCAAGGCCGCTTTCGAGTCCTTCGTCGCCGGCCCGAACAAGGCCAACGACAACGAAGGGAGCGAGGTCTGATGGCAGTCCGTCACCCCTCCATCGCCTCCAAGGCGGCGAAGAAGGCCAAGGCCGCACGCGTCGCCAAGGCGCGCCGCCACGCCACCGAGGGCAAGAACACCGTCGTCACCCCGGCGAGCAAGGCGTACACGGACCCCCGTGACGTCCTGGTCAAGCCGGTCGTGTCGGAGAAGAGCTACGCGCTCATCGACGAGAACAAGTACACGTTCATCGTCGCTCCGGGCTCCAACAAGACGGAGATCAAGGAGGCCGTGCAGGCGGTCTTCTCGGTCAAGGTCACCGGGGTCAACACGATCAACCGCCAGGGCAAGCGCAAGCGCACCCGCACCGGCTTCGGCCAGCGCGCGGGCACCAAGCGCGCGATCGTGACCCTTGCCGAGGGCGACCGTATCGACATCTTCGGCGGTCCGACCTCCTGACGGAGGTCCGGATCGTCCGGAATCGGACGAGGACTGAGAAATGGGAATCCGCAAGTACAAGCCGACTACGCCGGGCCGTCGTGGCTCCAGCGTCGCCGACTTCGTCGAGGTCACGCGGTCCACGCCGGAGAAGTCGCTGGTCCGTCCCCTGCACAGCAAGGGCGGCCGTAACAACTCAGGTCGTGTGACCGTTCGCCACCAGGGTGGCGGACACAAGCGCGCCTACCGCGTGATCGACTTCCGTCGTCACGACAAGGACGGCGTGCCGGCGAAGGTCGCGCACATCGAGTACGACCCCAACCGCACCGCGCGCATCGCGCTGCTGCACTACGCGGACGGTGAGAAGCGCTACATCCTCGCCCCGCGCAACCTGCAGCAGGGCGACCGCGTGGAGAACGGTCCCGGGGCCGACATCAAGCCGGGCAACAACCTCGCCCTGCGCAACATCCCGGTCGGTACCACGCTGCACGCCATCGAGCTGCGTCCCGGTGGCGGCGCCAAGTTCGCCCGCTCCGCCGGCGCCTCGGTGCAGCTGCTCGCGAAGGAGGGCACCATGGCCCACCTCCGCATGCCCTCCGGTGAGATCCGCCTGGTCGACGTCCGCTGCCGCGCCACCGTCGGCGAGGTCGGCAACGCCGAGCAGAGCAACATCAACTGGGGCAAGGCCGGGCGCAAGCGCTGGCTGGGCGTCCGCCCGACCGTGCGTGGTGTGGTCATGAACCCGGTTGACCACCCGCACGGTGGTGGTGAGGGCCGTACCTCCGGTGGTCGCCACCCGGTGTCCCCGTGGGGTCAGAAGGAAGGCCGTACTCGTTCGCCCAAGAAGGCGTCGAACAAGTACATCGTCCGCCGCCGCAAGACGAACAAGAAGCGCTAGGAGCGGGTTTAGATGCCGCGGAGTCTCAAGAAGGGGCCCTTCGTCGACGACCACCTGATCAAGAAGGTGGACGTCCAGAACGAAGCTGGCACCAAGAACGTCATCAAGACCTGGTCCCGTCGCTCGATGATCGTCCCGGCCATGCTCGGCCACACGATCGCGGTGCACAACGGCAAGACCCACATTCCGGTGTTCGTCACCGAGTCGATGGTCGGCCACAAGCTCGGCGAGTTCTCGCCGACGCGCACCTTCCGGGGTCACGTCAAGGACGACCGGAAGTCGAAGCGCCGCTAAAGGCGGGGTGGAATGACCATGACAGACACTGGAAGGACAACCATGGAAGCCAGGGCCCAGGCGCGGTACATCCGCGTCACGCCCATGAAGGCCCGCCGCGTGGTGGACCTCATCCGTGGCATGGACGCCACGGAGGCTCAGGCGGTCCTGCGTTTCGCCCCGCAGGCCGCGAGCGTGCCGGTCGGCAAGGTGCTGGACAGCGCCATTGCCAACGCCGCGCACAACTACGACCACACCGACGCCGACAGCCTCTTCATCTCCGAGGCGTACGTCGACGAGGGTCCGACCCTGAAGCGGTTCCGGCCGCGCGCCCAGGGCCGCGCCTACCGGATCCGCAAGCGGACCAGCCACATCACCGTGGTCGTCAGCAGCAAGGAAGGAACCCGGTAATGGGCCAGAAGGTAAACCCGCATGGGTTCCGGCTCGGCATCACCACCGACTTCAAGTCGCGCTGGTACGCCGACAAGCTGTACAAGGACTACGTCAAGGAAGACGTCGCCATCCGTCGGATGATGACGTCCGGCATGGAGCGCGCCGGCATCTCGAAGGTGGAGATCGAGCGCACCCGTGACCGTGTGCGGGTGGACATCCACACCGCGCGTCCGGGCATCGTCATCGGCCGCCGTGGCGCCGAGGCCGACCGCATCCGCGGCGACCTCGAGAAGCTCACGGGCAAGCAGGTCCAGCTGAACATCCTCGAGGTCAAGAACCCCGAGACGGACGCTCAGCTCGTGGCCCAGGCCGTCGCCGAGCAGCTCTCCTCCCGCGTCTCCTTCCGCCGTGCCATGCGCAAGAGCATGCAGTCGGCGATGAAGGCGGGCGCCAAGGGCATCAAGATCCAGTGCGGTGGCCGTCTCGGCGGCGCCGAGATGTCCCGCTCGGAGTTCTACCGCGAGGGCCGTGTGCCCCTGCACACGCTCCGCGCGAACGTGGACTACGGCTTCTTCGAGGCCAAGACGACCTTCGGCCGCATCGGCGTGAAGGTCTGGATCTACAAGGGCGACGTCAAGAACATCGCCGAGGTCCGCGCCGAGAACGCCGCCGCCCGCGCCGGCAACCGTCCGGCCCGTGGCGGTGCCGACCGCCCGGCCGGCCGTGGTGGCCGTGGTGGCGAGCGTGGCGGGCGCGGTCGCAAGCCGCAGCAGGCTCCGGCTGCCGAGGCCCCCAAGGCCGAGGCTCCCGCCGCCGCTCCGGCTGAGAGCACCGGAACGGAGGCCTGACCGACATGCTGATCCCCCGTAGGGTCAAGCACCGCAAGCAGCACCACCCGAAGCGCCGTGGTCAGGCCAAGGGCGGTACGACGGTCGCGTTCGGCGAGTACGGCATCCAGGCCCTCACGCCGGCGTACGTGACCAACCGCCAGATCGAGGCGGCCCGTATCGCGATGACCCGCCACATCAAGCGTGGCGGCAAGGTCTGGATCAACATCTACCCGGACCGCCCGCTGACGAAGAAGCCTGCCGAGACCCGCATGGGTTCCGGTAAGGGTTCTCCGGAGTGGTGGATCGCGAACGTGCACCCGGGCCGGGTCATGTTCGAGCTGTCCTACCCCAACGAGAAGATCGCCCGTGAGGCGCTGACTCGCGCGGCCCACAAGCTGCCGATGAAGTGCCGGATCGTCAAGCGCGAGGCAGGTGAAGCGTGATGTCGGCCGGTACCAAGGCGTCCGAGCTGCGCGAACTGGACAACGAGGAGCTTCTCGCGAAGCTCCGCGAGTCCAAGGAAGAGCTGTTCAACCTCCGCTTCCAGGCGGCGACCGGACAGCTCGAGAACCACGGCCGTCTCAAGGCGGTCCGCAAGGACATCGCGCGGATCTACACCCTGATGCGCGAGCGTGAGCTGGGCATCGAGACGGTGGAGAGCGCCTGATGAGCGAGAACAACGTGACTGAGAACGACCAGCGGGGCTTCCGCAAGACCCGCGAGGGCATCGTCGTCAGCGACAAGATGGACAAGACCGTCGTCGTCGCCGTCGAGGACCGCAAGAAGCACGCGCTGTACGGCAAGGTCATCCGCAGCACGAGCAAGCTCAAGGCCCACGACGAGCAGAACTCGGCCGGCGTCGGCGACCGCGTCCTCCTGATGGAGACCCGGCCGATGTCCGCGACCAAGCACTGGCGCATCGTCGAGGTCCTCGAGAAGGCCAAGTAGGTAATTCCCGCAAGGGAATTCCCAAAAGTACGTTCCTGCGAGGCACCCCTCGCAGGACAGTTCCGCCAGGCTCCGGGGCCCGGTCCAGGTGACCGGCCCCCGGGGAACCGGCAGACAATCAGGAGATAGACGTGATCCAGCAGGAGTCGCGACTGCGCGTCGCCGACAACACGGGGGCGAAGGAAATCCTTTGCATCCGTGTGCTCGGTGGCTCCGGTCGCCGCTACGCGGGCATCGGTGACGTCATCGTCGCCACCGTCAAGGACGCGATCCCCGGTGGCAACGTGAAGAAGGGTGACGTCATCAAGGCGGTCATCGTTCGCACCGTCAAGGAGCGCCGCCGTCCGGACGGCTCGTACATCCGCTTCGACGAGAACGCCGCCGTCATTCTGAAGAACGACGGCGACCCTCGTGGCACCCGTATCTTCGGCCCGGTCGGCCGAGAGCTGCGCGAGAAGAAGTTCATGAAGATCATCTCCCTCGCGCCGGAGGTGCTGTGAGCATGAAGATCAAGAAGGGTGACCTGGTCCAGGTCGTCACCGGCAAGGACAAGGGCAAGCAGGGCAAGGTCATTGCCGCTTACCCGCGCGAGGACCGCGTCCTGGTCGAGGGCGTCAACCGGGTCAAGAAGCACACCAAGGCCGCCCCGACCGCCCGCGGTTCGCAGGCCGGCGGGATCGTGACCACCGAGGCCCCGGTCCACGTGAGCAACGTTCAGCTCGTCGTGGAGAAGGACGGCCAGAAGGTCGTCACCCGCGTCGGCTACCGCTTCGACGACGAAGGCAACAAGATCCGCGTTGCCAAGCGGACGGGTGAGGACATCTGATGACGACCACCACCACTCCGCGTCTGAAGACGAAGTACCGCGAGGAGATCGCGGGCAAGCTGCGTGAGCAGTTCTCCTACGAGAACGTCATGCAGGTTCCCGGCCTCGTCAAGATCGTGGTCAACATGGGTGTGGGCGACGCCGCCCGCGACTCCAAGTTGATGGACGGCGCCGTGCGCGACCTCACCACGATCACCGGTCAGAAGCCGGCCGTCACCAAGGCCCGCAAGTCCATCGCGCAGTTCAAGCTGCGTGAGGGCCAGCCGATCGGTGCCCACGTCACCCTCCGTGGCGACCGCATGTGGGAGTTCCTGGACCGCACCCTGTCGCTCGCGCTGCCGCGCATCCGCGACTTCCGTGGTCTGTCCCCCAAGCAGTTCGACGGCCGTGGCAACTACACCTTCGGTCTCACGGAGCAGGTCATGTTCCACGAGATCGACCAGGACAAGATCGACCGTGTCCGGGGTATGGACATCACCGTGGTCACCACGGCGACCAACGACGAAGAGGGCCGTGCCCTTCTCCGTCACCTCGGCTTCCCCTTCAAGGAGGCGTGAGCGAGATGGCGAAGAAGGCTCTCATCGCGAAGGCTGCTCGCAAGCCCAAGTTCGGAGTGCGCGGCTACACCCGTTGCCAGCGCTGCGGTCGTCCGCACTCCGTGTACCGCAAGTTCGGCCTGTGCCGCGTGTGCCTTCGTGAGATGGCTCACCGTGGCGAGCTGCCGGGCGTGACCAAGAGTTCCTGGTAGTCCGGTAGTTCCGGACTCCCAGGGCTCTCGGTAAGCAAGGGGAACGGCAGGAGGCCCGCTCCGCATGGCTTAGGCTTGTGGGGTTGGGCACCTGCCGTGCCCGGACGCACGCGGGCTCGCCCGCTAATGTTTGCTTACTACGCCGTAGGTCCACCGCGCCGCACCCGTCCCGTCTCGGATCGGGGAGAGGGATGGCGCACCAGGAAACCACGGCGAGAGAGGCCGAAGGCCAATTCATGACCATGACTGATCCGATCGCAGACATGCTGACTCGTCTGCGGAACGCGAACTCGGCGTACCACGACTCCGTGACGATGCCGGCATCCAAGATCAAGTCTCACATCGCGGAGATCCTCCAGCAGGAGGGCTTCATCACGGGCTGGAAGGTCGAGGACGCCGAGGTCGGCAAGAACCTCGTCCTGGAGCTGAAGTTCGGCCCCAACCGTGAGCGCTCCATTGCGGGCATCAAGCGGATCTCCAAGCCCGGTCTCCGGGTGTACGCGAAGTCCACCTCCCTGCCGAAGGTGCTGGGCGGCCTCGGCGTGGCGATCATCTCCACGTCGCACGGGCTCCTCACCGACAAGCAGGCCGGCAAGAAGGGCGTGGGTGGGGAAGTCCTCGCCTACGTCTGGTAGCAGAAGGGAACGGAGGAAACAGCTATGTCGCGCATCGGCAAGCTCCCCATCGCGGTTCCCGCCGGCGTGGACGTCACCATCGACGGCCGCACGGTCGCGGTCAAGGGCCCGAAGGGCACGCTGACCCACACCGTCGTGGCGCCGATCGAGATCGCCAAGGGCGAGGACGGCGTGCTGAGCGTCACCCGCCCCAACGACGAGCGTCAGAACAAGGCCCTCCACGGCCTGTCCCGCACGCTGGTGGCGAACATGATCACCGGCGTGACCCAGGGTTACGTGAAGAAGCTCGAGATCAGCGGTGTCGGTTACCGCGTACTCGCCAAGGGTTCGAACCTGGAGTTCTCTCTCGGTTACAGCCACTCGATTCTGGTCGAGGCCCCCGAAGGCATCACCTTCAAGGTGGAGTCCCCGACCCGTTTCTCGGTCGAGGGCATTGACAAGCAGAAGGTCGGCGAGGTTGCGGCGAACATCCGCAAGCTCCGCAAGCCCGACCCGTACAAGGCCAAGGGCGTCAAGTACGAGGGCGAAGTCATCCGGCGCAAGGTCGGAAAGGCGGGTAAGTAAGCCATGGCATACGGGCAGAAGATCCTCAAGGGCGACGCCTACAAGCGTGCTGCTATCAAGCGTCGTCACATCCGGATCCGCAAGAATGTCTCTGGTACCGCCGAGCGTCCTCGCCTGGTCGTGACCCGCTCCAACCGCCACATCGTGGCGCAGGTGATCGACGACCTGAAGGGTCACACCCTGGCGTCGGCGTCCACGCTGGACGCGTCGATCCGCGGTGGCGAGGCCGACAAGTCCTCGCAGGCCAAGCAGGTCGGTGCCCTGGTCGCGGAGCGCGCCAAGGCCGCCGGTGTCGAGGCTGTCGTATTCGACCGCGGTGGTAACCGGTACGCGGGGCGCATCGCCGCCCTGGCGGACGCCGCCCGCGAGGCCGGACTCAAGTTCTGAGTCGCCCGTCGCGTCAGCGACACAATCGTTGGCGCGTAGCTAGCGGAAACAGAGAGAGGTAATTCCAATGGCTGGACCCCAGCGCCGCGGTGGCGGTGCCGGTGGCGGCGAGCGGCGGGACCGGAAGGGCCGTGACGGCGGCGCAGCTGCCGCCGAGAAGACCGCATACGTTGAGCGCGTCGTCGCGATCAACCGTGTCGCCAAGGTTGTGAAGGGTGGTCGTCGCTTCAGCTTCACCGCGCTGGTCGTGGTGGGCGACGGTGACGGCACCGTGGGTGTCGGATACGGCAAGGCCAAGGAGGTGCCGGCCGCCATCGCCAAGGGTGTTGAGGAGGCCAAGAAGCACTTCTTCAAGGTCCCCCGCATCCAGGGCACCATCCCGCACCCGATCCAGGGTGAGAAGGCTGCCGGCGTCGTGCTGCTCAAGCCCGCGTCCCCCGGTACCGGTGTGATCGCCGGTGGTCCGGTGCGCGCCGTGCTCGAGTGCGCCGGTATCCACGACATCCTGTCGAAGTCGCTCGGCTCCGACAACGCGATCAACATCGTGCACGCGACCGTGGCGGCCCTCAAGGGCCTGCAGCGTCCCGAGGAGGTCGCGGCCCGCCGTGGCCTGCCGCTCGAGGACGTCGCCCCCGCGGCTCTTCTCCGTGCACGTGCCGGGGCGGGTGCGTAATCATGGCGCAGCTCAGGATTACGCAGGTCAAGTCCTACATCGGCAGCAAGCAGAACCACCGTGACACCCTGCGTTCGCTGGGCCTGAAGAGGCTCAACGACGTGGTCGTCAAGGAGGATCGTCCCGAGTTCCGCGGCATGGTGCACACCGTCCGCCACCTCGTGACGGTCGAGGAGGTCGACTGATCATGGCGGAGAACAACCCGCTCAAGATCCACAACCTCCGTCCCGCCCCGGGCGCCAAGACCGCCAAGACCCGTGTGGGTCGTGGCGAGGCGTCCAAGGGTAAGACGGCCGGTCGTGGTACGAAGGGCACCAAGGCCCGTTACCAGGTTCCGGAGCGCTTCGAGGGTGGCCAGATGCCCCTCCACATGCGTCTTCCGAAGCTGAAGGGCTTCAAGAACCCGTTCAAGACCGAGTTCCAGGTCGTGAACCTCGACAAGCTGGCCGCGCTCTACCCCGAGGGTGGCGAGGTCACCGTCGAGGGTCTGGTGGCCAAGGGGGCCGTTCGCAAGAACAGCCTCGTCAAGGTCCTCGGCCAGGGCGAGATCTCCGTGGCACTGCAGGTGACGGTCGACGCCGTCTCCGGTTCCGCCAAGGAGAAGATCACCGCCGCCGGCGGTACCGTCACCGAGCTCGTCTGAACCACTCAGGCGTGCCGATGACTTGAGCGATCCCGACCGGGGATACCCCACATATGGGGTATCCCCGGTTGGTCGTTCCTAGGGCGGTGGTCCGCCGGTAAGGTGGCCTGCACTGCCCACTTTCCCCGGGCGCCCCATGCGGGCACTCCGGGTGAAGGTTGTCCGTTACCTATTCGTCGAACCTCAAGACCACCACCCTTGACGCGGTTGCGCGGGGGTCGCAGGAGGCACCGTGCTCACCGCGTTCGCCCGGGCGTTCAAGACGCCCGACCTGCGCAAGAAGCTGCTGTTCACTCTCGGCATCATCGTGGTGTACCGGATCGGTACCAACGTGCCGGTTCCCGGTGTCGACTACCGGAACGTGCAGACCTGTATCGATGCGGCCCAGGCGAACCAGGGCCTGTTCGGGCTGGTCAACATGTTCAGCGGCGGTGCGCTGCTGCAGATCACGGTCTTCGCGCTGGGAATCATGCCGTACATCACGGCGAGTATCATTCTGCAGCTGCTGACCGTGGTGATTCCGCGCCTGGAGGCCCTGAAGAAGGAGGGCCAGGCCGGCACCGCCAAGATCACGCAGTACACCCGTTACCTGACGGTGGCGCTGGCCATCCTGCAGGGCACCGGCCTGGTGGCCACCGCCCGCAGTGGCGCGCTCTTCCAGGGCTGCCCGGTGGCGAGCGAGATCGTCCCCGACCAGTCGATGTTCGTGACCATCACCATGGTCATCACCATGACCGCCGGCACGGCCGCCGTCATGTGGCTCGGTGAGCTGATCACCGACCGCGGCATCGGCAACGGCATGTCGATGCTGATGTTCATCTCGATCGCCGCCACCTTCCCCTCCGCCCTGTGGGCCATCAAGGAGCAGGGCAGCCTGGCGGACGGCTGGATCGAGTTCGGCACGGTCATGATCGTCGGTCTGGTCATGGTCGGCCTCGTCGTCTTCGTCGAGCAGGCCCAGCGCCGGATTCCCGTGCAGTACGCGAAGCGCATGATCGGCCGTCGTTCCTACGGCGGTACGTCGACCTACATCCCGCTCAAGGTGAACCAGGCGGGTGTCATCCCCGTCATCTTCGCCTCGTCGCTGCTCTACATCCCCGCGCTGATCGTCCAGTTCTCCAGCTCCACCTCGGGCTGGGCGACGTGGGTGACGAACAACCTCGCCGACACCGGCGCCACGATGCACATCATTCTGTACTTCTTCCTGATCGTGTTCTTCGCGTTCTTCTATGTGGCGATTACCTTCAACCCCGAAGAAGTCGCCGACAACATGAAGAAGTATGGTGGTTTCATCCCGGGCATCCGGGCTGGCCGACCGACCGCTGAGTACCTGAGCTACGTACTCAACCGGATCACCTGGCCGGGTTCGCTGTACTTGGGGCTGATCTCTCTCGTGCCGACGATGGCGTTGGCCGGTTTCGGGGCAAACCAGAACTTCCCGTTCGGCGGGACCAGCATCCTCATCATCGTGGGTGTCGGTCTCGAGACGGTGAGGCAGATCGAGAGCCAGCTCCAGCAGCGCAATTACGAAGGGTTCCTCCGCTGATGCGAATCGTCCTCGTCGGGCCGCCCGGTGCTGGGAAAGGCACGCAGGCCACCCGCCTAGCCGAGAAGCTGAGCATCCCCCACATCTCCACCGGCGACCTGTTCCGCGCCAACATCAGCAAGCAGACCGAGCTGGGCAAGCTCGCGAAGTCCTACATGGACGCGGGCAACCTGGTGCCGGACGAGGTCACCATCGCCATGGCGAAGGACCGCATGGAGCAGCCGGACGCCGAAGGCGGCTTCCTGCTGGACGGCTTTCCGAGGAACGTCTCCCAGGCCGAGTCCCTGGACGAGCTGCTGGAGACCGAGGGCATCACGCTCGACGCGGTGCTGGACCTGGAGGCCCCCGAGGCCGAGGTGGTCAAGCGGATCGCCGGGCGGCGGATCTGCCGCAAGGACTCCAGTCACGTCTTCCACGTGACGTACAGCAAGCCGAAGCAGGAGGGCGTCTGCGACGTCTGCGGCGGCGAGCTGTACCAGCGCGACGACGACTCCGAGGAGACGGTGCGCACCCGGCTGGAGGTCTACCACACGAAGACCGAGCCGATCATCGACTACTACAAGGCCCAGGGCCTCGTGGTGACGATCCAGGCGACGGGTCCGGTCGACGAGGTCACCGGGCGTGCGCTGGAGGCGCTCAAGCAGGACAAGTAGCCGTGCCCGTCCGGCCGCGGTCCCCTGCGGGGGCCGCGGCCGACGTGTGCGCGGCGGGCGTGAGTACGGGGGAGCGGGTGCGGACGCCGTCCCCCGTATCGTTGACGGTGTCCGTACTCCTTCCGGTCCAGAAAGGCCGTCGCCCTCATGGTGCAGATCAAGACCCCCGAGCAGATCGCCACGATGCGTGAGGCGGGGCTGGTGGTCGCTGCCATCCACGCGGCCACCCGCGAGGCCGCCGTGCCCGGGGCCACGACGAAGGACCTGGACCAGGTCGCCCGCAAGGTGCTCGCGGAGCACAACGCGAAGTCGAACTTCCTGGGCTACGGCGGCTTCCCCGCGACGATCTGCACCTCCGCCAACGAGGTCGTCGTCCACGGCATCCCCTCCGATGACGTCGTCCTGGCGGACGGCGACATTATCTCCATCGACTGCGGCGCCGTCATCGACGGCTGGCACGGCGACGCGGCCTACACGGCCTTCGTCGGGTCGGGACACGCGCCGGAGCTGGTCGAGCTGTCCCGGGTGACCGAGGAGTCGATGTGGGCCGGCATCGCGGCCATGAAGCTCGGCAACCGGCTGGTCGACGTCTCCCGTGCCATCGAGACCTACATCCGCCGGCAGCCGAAGCCGGGCGGCGGACGCTACGGGATCATCGAGGACTACGGCGGCCACGGCATCGGCACCGAGATGCACATGGACCCGCACCTGCTGAACTACGTCGACCGCCGCCGGGGCAAGGGGCCCAAGCTGGTCCCGGGCTTCTGCCTCGCCATCGAGCCGATGGTCGCGCTGGGCACCGCGAAGACGCGGGTGCTGGAGGACGACTGGACCGTGATCACCACGGACGGCACCTGGTCCTCGCACTGGGAGCACTCGGTCGCGCTGACGGAGGCGGGTCCGCTGGTGCTGACCGCTCCGGACGGCGGGAAGGCGAAGCTCGCCGAGTACGGCATCACGGCGGCTCCGGACCCGCTCGCCTGAGGCGGGCCCCCGCCACGCCCGCCGGCCGGCGCGGCCGCCCGGAGCCTGTGAGGCGCCCCGGGCCCCGGGCACCGAGCCCGCGCGAGGGGCGTGGGGACGAGCGGGCCGACTGGAGCGTGATCACGACGGACGGCACGTGCACAGGCCCGCGGGTTAAGGATCTCGTGGGTGGGGCAGACTTTCTCGATTCGTCTTTCCGGGAGCCCTGACGTAGACTGACTCGTCGGCTCTTGTGCACCCGCATGCCTGCATCCGCGTCCATGGACGCGGGTCCGCGCCGGGGTGCGCAGCTGAGTCGATCAAGGTAGTCGATTCGAAGGGCGAAGCGTGGCCAAGAAGCAAGGTGCCATCGAGATCGAGGGCACTGTCGTCGAGTCTCTTCCGAACGCCATGTTCAAGGTCGAGCTCCAGAACGGCCACCAGGTCCTGGCGCACATCAGCGGCAAGATGCGTATGCACTACATCCGTATCCTCCCTGACGACCGGGTCGTGGTGGAGCTCTCTCCGTACGACCTGACGCGTGGCCGGATCGTCTACCGGTACAAGTGAGCAAGTAGATCTTGCCCCTCCCCCCGTGATGCGGGTGCGGGGGCACTGAGCCCGGAGAACTTCACATCCCATGAAGGTCAAGCCGAGCGTCAAGAAGATCTGCGACAAGTGCAGGGTGATCCGCCGTCACGGCCGGGTCATGGTCATCTGCGACAACCCGCGCCACAAGCAGCGCCAGGGCTGAACCGCACGACCCACCCTCTGCGACTTTCCGCAGAACTTCGCGCGACGCGAGCAACACACGTTCATACGCAGGACCCGAGCCTCGCGGCTCGACACCCCCGGCTCGGAGGCTGGGGACCCAGTCCGTACCAAATCGCCGAAGCGGGCGAGGCCGGCGGCTGGGAGGCGGTTCTGCGGAAGACCTCCGACAACAAACTGGAGCCATTGAATGGCACGCGTTTCCGGTGTTGACATCCCGCGCGAAAAGCGCGTGGAGATCGCCCTCACCTACGTGTTCGGCATCGGCCGAACCCTTTCGCAGCAGACGCTGGCCGCTGTCGGCGTCGACCCGAACACCCGCGTTCGCGACCTCTCCGAGGAGCAGCTCGTCGCGATCCGCGAGTTCGTCGACAACAACATCAAGACCGAGGGTGACCTCCGTCGTGAGATCCAGGCCGACATCCGCCGCAAGGTCGAGATCGGTACCTACCAGGGTCTGCGTCACCGTCGCGGTCTGCCCGTCCGCGGTCAGCGCACCAGCACCAACGCGCGTACCCGCAAGGGCCCGCGTCGCGCCATCGCCGGCAAGAAGAAGCCGGGCAAGAAGTAGTCCGCAGCGGACACCTGTCCACGGTCTTCGCTGAAGGACCGACCACCTCCCGTAGGAGTTAGTAGATGCCCCCCAAGGGACGTCAGGGCGCTGCCAAGAAGGTGCGCCGCAAGGAAAAGAAGAACGTCGCTCACGGCCACGCGCACATCAAGAGCACGTTCAACAACACGATCATCTCCATCACGGACCCGTCCGGCAACGTGATCTCCTGGGCCTCCGCCGGCCACGTCGGCTTCAAGGGCTCCCGGAAGTCCACGCCGTTCGCCGCGCAGATGGCCGCCGAGTCGGCTGCCCGCCGCGCCCAGGAGCACGGCATGCGCAAGGTCGACGTGTTCGTCAAGGGCCCGGGTTCCGGTCGTGAGACCGCCATCCGTTCGCTCCAGGCGACCGGTCTCGAGGTCGGCTCCATCCAGGACGTCACCCCGACCCCGCACAACGGCTGCCGTCCGCCGAAGCGTCGCCGCGTCTGATCCGCCGGTGTCGGCGGTCGGCCTCCTGCTGGGGGTGCGGGGGTCGTCCCCCGCGGTGTCGCAGCACGGCTGCCGTCCGCCGAAGCGTCGCCGCGTCTGAACCAGCGCCGACGGCGTCGCGTCCGGGGCCTTGACCCGGTGCCACGCAGGCAGTGATTTTTCGGGCGGTACGTTCCGTATACGGGCCGTACCGCCCGTATCCTTGCAGTGCCCGCACTCCTCACCGGGTGCGGTTTCCGTCGGACGTCAAATAGCGGGCGTCCACGAGAGAAGGATCCACACATGCTGATCGCTCAGCGTCCCTCGTTGACCGAAGAGGTCGTCGACGAGTTCCGGTCCCGGTTCGTGATCGAGCCGCTGGAGCCGGGCTTCGGCTACACCCTCGGCAACTCCCTCCGCCGTACCCTCCTGTCGTCGATCCCCGGTGCTGCTGTCACCAGCATCCGCATCGACGGCGTCCTGCACGAGTTCACCACCGTGCCGGGCGTCAAGGAGGACGTCACCGACCTGATCCTCAACATCAAGCAGCTGGTCGTCTCCTCCGAGCACGACGAGCCCGTGGTGATGTACCTGCGCAAGCAGGGCCCGGGTCAGGTCACCGCCGCCGACATCGCGCCCCCGGCCGGTGTCGAGGTGCACAACCCCGACCTCGTCCTCGCCACGCTCAACGGCAAGGGCAAGCTGGAGATGGAGCTGACCGTCGAGCGCGGCCGCGGCTACGTCTCCGCCGTGCAGAACAAGCAGGTGGGCCAGGAGATCGGCCGTATCCCGGTCGACTCCATCTACAGCCCCGTGCTGAAGGTCACGTACAAGGTCGAGGCGACCCGTGTCGAGCAGCGCACCGACTTCGACAAGCTGATCGTCGACGTCGAGACCAAGCAGGCCATGCGTCCGCGTGACGCCATGGCGTCGGCCGGCAAGACCCTGGTCGAGCTGTTCGGTCTGGCCCGCGAGCTCAACATCGACGCCGAGGGCATCGACATGGGCCCGTCCCCGACGGACGCCGCTCTCGCCGCCGATCTGGCACTGCCGATCGAGGAGCTCGAGCTCACCGTCCGCTCGTACAACTGCCTCAAGCGTGAGGGCATCCACTCCGTGGGTGAGCTCGTCGCCCGCTCCGAGGCCGACCTCCTCGACATCCGCAACTTCGGTGCGAAGTCGATCGACGAGGTCAAGGCGAAGCTGGCCGGCATGAGCCTGGCTCTGAAGGACAGCCCGCCCGGATTCGACCCGACCGCTGCCGCGGACGCCTTCGGCGCCGACGACGACGCGGACGCCGGGTTCGTCGAGACCGAGCAGTACTGAGGGCTCGGGACCGACGGTTCCGTTTCGGCTGGTCGCGCCCACGCGACGGAGCCGCACATCGGCACCTCCCCGCGCCCCTGTGGGGCGCGGGGTCTCCGACAGGCAACCGCCTGCTCGGATACTGACCCCGGTACCTGATACGGCCGGGGCAGACACCTAGGAGAGACAGCATGCCGAAGCCCACCAAGGGTGCCCGTATGGGCGGCAGCGCCGCGCACGAGAAGCTGCTCCTCGCGAACCTCGCGAAGTCGCTCTTCGAGCACGGCCGGATCACCACCACCGAGGCGAAGGCGCGCAGGCTGCGTCCGTACGCCGAGCGCCTGGTCACCAAGGCGAAGAAGGGCGACCTTCACAACCGCCGCCAGGTGCTCCAGGTCATCACGGACAAGAGCATCGTGCACACGCTCTTCACCGAGATCGGCCCGCGGTACGAGAACCGGCCGGGTGGCTACACCCGCATCACCAAGATCGGTAACCGCCGTGGCGACAACGCGCCCATGGCCGTCATCGAGCTGGTCGAGGCCCTGACGGTCGCCCAGGAGGCCACCGGTGAGGCCGAGGCCGCGACCAAGCGCGCGGTCAAGGAGGACACCCTCAAGAAGGACGAGGCCGCCGAGGCCCCGGCCGAGGACGCCAAGGCCGACCTGGCCAAGGACGAGGCCGCCGAGGCCCCGGCCGAGGACGCCAAGGACGCCTGAGGCAGTACTGCTTCACGTTGAGCGGGTCCGCCCTGGTGAGGGCGGGCCCGCTTTTTCGTATGCCTGCTGCCCCTCCTGTCTCCTGCCCGATGCCGTGCGCCTGAGAGGATCTGTACGTGAGTGACGAAGTGCAGCCCGGACACGTCCGTATCCGTCTCGATCTCTCCTACGACGGGGCCGGGTTCTCCGGCTGGGCCAAGCAGGCCGGGGGCCGGCGGACCGTGCAGGGGGAGATCGAGGACGCCCTGCGGACCGTCACGCGGTCCGGGGAGACGACGTACGAGCTGACCGTGGCGGGACGGACCGACGCCGGGGTGCACGCCCGCGGCCAGGTGGCCCATGTCGACCTCCCGGCCGAACTGTGGGAGCAGCACCGGGAGAAGCTGCTCAAGCGGCTCGCGGGACGGCTGGCGCGCGATGTGCGCATCTGGTCCCTCGCCGAGGCCCCCGCGGGGTTCAACGCCCGCTTCTCCGCGATCTGGAGGCGTTACGCGTACCGCGTCACCGACCACCCCGGCGGGGTGGACCCGTTGCTGCGGGGCCACGTGCTCTGGCACGACTGGCCCCTGGACGTCGACGCCATGAACGAGGCGGCGGGGGGACTCCTGGGGGAGCACGACTTCGCCGCGTACTGCAAGCGGCGGGAGGGTGCGACGACGATCCGTACGCTCCAGGAGCTGAGCCTGGCGCGCGACGCGGACGGGGTGATCACGGCGACGGTCCGGGCCGACGCCTTCTGCCACAACATGGTGCGCTCGCTGATCGGGGCGCTGCTGTTCGTCGGCGACGGACACCGCGCGCCCGACTGGCCGGGCAAGGTACTGGCGGCGGGCGTACGGGACTCCGCGGTGCACGTCGTGCGTCCGCACGGGCTGACCCTGGAGGAGGTCGGCTATCCGTCCGACGACCTCCTGGCCGCCCGCTCCCGGGAGGCCCGCAACAAGCGTGCGCTGCCGGCACCACCGGCCCGGTGCTGCTGATCCCGGGTCCGGCCCGGCTCTCCGCCCCGCTCCTTGCCCAGTTTCCGGCTCCTTCCTCCGCCCAGGTCGTGAGCAGTCCCGCCAGGGCGTCCACGACCTCCTGGGAGTCGGGTCCCTCGCCGCGGCCGTCCGGGGTGAGTTCCAGGTGCAGGAAGGTGGCGTGGTGCTGCTGTGCGGCCTTGCCCTGCACGTTGGTGGTGCCCTCGAGGGGCAGCGTGCCGACCAGCCGCGGCAGACCCGCAACCCGTCCGTCTCGAGACGGTCGGCGAGGGCGGACGCCTCGCCGGGCGCGCTCTGCGCGGCACCGCTGGAGAGGATCGCGTCGTAGCGCTTCGCGGAGGACTCGGCGAAGCCGTGCAGCTGGATGCCGGGGACTCCGCGCTTCTGCAACTCCACGACGACGGTGTGGAAGGCGCTGTCCTCACGGTGGGCCACATCGGCGACGGCGTTGCCGTCGTCGTCCTGGCCGTCGCCCGCCCGGCGGTGGGCTCCGGCCAGGACGAGCGCACCGCCCGGGTTGTCCTCCAGGAGCCGTACGCCGAGCGCCTCGGTCTCCCGGTCGGCGACGGGGTGCGGCACCTGCGCGTTCCAGCGGACGGCGGAGTCGGCGTTCAGGTACAGCCGCCCCCAGTGCGCGCTCGCGCCCTTGCCCGAGGCCGCGACCTCGTCGTAGCGCCGGCCGGTGGAGGTGTCGGTGAGCCGGGTGACGCGCAGGCCGAGGGGGCGAGGAGTGCACCGGCCTCGCGCGCGTCGTGATCGAGGAGCCGTCCGATGCCGCGGGCGAGCCGGTCGCGCTGGTCGGCGTCGGGGGGCGTGTAGGGACCGTCGCGCTCGAAGGTCTCCGTGTAGGTGAGGACGCGGCTGCGAAGGTCCACCAGTTCCCGCGCTGCTGGAATGGTTTCCTCCGATTCATCCTCGGATTTCGCCTGGCAGCCCGTCATTGTAAGAACAAGTAGCACCAGGGCGATAATTAGAGCGAAACATGACTGTCTCGTAATGGTAATTGGTGTGGGGGATGTACGGACCATGTAAATATGACCAAGTGACACTGCGTAAATCTCTCCCCAAGGTCCGGGTGGCGGCCGCCCTGGTCGCGCTGACCGCTCTCCTGGCGTCGTGCGGTACGGCCGACGGTTCCGTGGAGCCGCAGGCGAAGCCGGGAGGACGCTCCTTCACCGTCGCGGCTGCGGGCGACGTGCTCATCCACCCCGAGATCGTCGAGCAGGCCGCCAAGGACGCGAAGGCGACCGGTGGGGGAGAGGCCGGGCTGGACTTCGGGCCGACGCTCGCCGGGGTGAAGCCCGTCATCAGCAAGGCGGACCTGGCGATCTGTCACATGGAGACCCCGTGGGCGAGCCCGAGGGCCCCTTCGAGGGATATCCCGAGTTCCTGGTCCCGCCGCAGGTCCTGACGTCGCTGAAGGACGTGGGGTACGACACCTGCTCCACGGCCTCCAACCACACGTACGACCACGGGCTGGACGGCGTACGGCGTACGGCGCACGCTGGACGTCATGGACGACCTGGGCCTCGGGCACGCCGGATCGGCGCGGTCGGTCACCCTTCGCGAGGTCAAGGGTGTCCAGGTCGGACATCTCTCCTTCTCCTGGGAGCCGTTCCTGAACCCGACGCCCGAGAAGCAGAAGTGGGCGTTGAACCGGCTCAACACCGAGGAGATCAAGAAGGCCGAGGCCCGTGCCCGGGAAGAGGGTGCCGAGGTGGTGATCCTCTCCGTCCACTGGGGGCTGGAGCACTACAACGAGCCCAGCGTGCCTCAGCTGCAGCTGGCGCAGCGGCTCACCGAGGAGACCGGCGTCGACCTCGTCATCGGGCACCACGCCCACGTCGTCCAGCCGATCCAGAAGGTGAACGGCACCTGGGTCGCCTACAGTCTCGGCAACCAGCTGGCCCGGCACTCCTCCCCGACGGGACTGACCGAGGAGGGGGTCATCGGCTGGTTCGAGTTCCAGGAGACGGCCGAGGGCTGGGACGTCACCGCGCGCTACCGCACCACGCTGGTGGACATTCCGCCGGAGGTGGAGCCCGGCGAGGAGACACCCGACGGCGCCGTACGGGATCTGCGGCTGGTGGACGCCCAGCAGATGCTCGACGAGCCCGGTGACCTGTCCGAGGAGCGGCTCGCCCGCTACCGGCTGGCGCTCGACCGGACCCGCGGTTTCCTCTACAACCGGGGTGCCCCCGGCGGCGACGGCATGGAGCAGCTCTCGCTGGAGAAGTGACCGGCCTCATACCCGAAGCCCGCGCCGGGAACACAACCTTGTCGGCGTTTATCAGTCTATTGAGTGATGACGTCGCACGGTCGCGGTAGTGGTGCGCCGGCGTACGCCCGGCACCCGTGCACAGACCAAGGAAGACCACCGGTGACATCGAGTCGTGTCGCGCCGCCCTCGGCACAGAAGCGCAGCCGCAGACGGGCGGACATGCCGCTGCTCGGCGGCATCCGTCCGCCGATCGCGGTGCTGTGCGCACTGATCCTCGCCCTGGCCGGGCTGACCGCCCAGGTGCTCGGCCCCGGCAGCGACCCGGTCGTACCGAAGGCCGTGCTCTCCTCCCAGCAGCACTACGCGGAGGACGGGGCGATCGCCCTGCGCGCCTCGATCGACGAGCTGGTCACGGACCTGCGGCGCACCGCCACCGCGCTGAACGCCGGGAAGCCGGCCGAGCCGGAGGACGTCCTCTCCGACCTGGGCACCACGTACCAGAAGTGGACCGGCACCACCGTGGTGGACCTGGAGAGCGGGGACGTGCTCGCCGCACGTGGCGAACGCATTTCCACTCGGCTGGCTGGACAAGGACGTTCTCACCGGGGGACACGCCCTCATTCCGCGCATGGTGCGGCTGGAGACCGGTGACGTCCGGCTGATGACGATGGCCCTCCTCGACTGGAAGGGCCGTCCCCAGCAGCTGCTCATCGCCTCCAACAGCCTGTCCGTGCCGCCCATCACACTGGGCCCGTTCCGCACCATGGCCGTGGTCGCGCGGGGCGGCGAAGTGCTCGCCACGGCAGGCTTCGAGCGGTCCGAGGCGCTCAACTCGGACCAGGAGCGCAAGGAACTCGAGTTCCTCCAGAAGCAGATGAGCGACCTGTCCGGCCGGGCGGCCGAGCGGACCGAGGACCATCCCGTCACCGCCAAGGAGCCCGGTTCCCGCGGCTACCCCGGCATCAGCGGGTCCGTGACCGGAGGGGAGCACAACGGCCGTGTCGTCACCGGCGGCTACGCCTCCCTGGCCTCCTCCGACCCCGAGGAGAAGGACAGCGTCGCGGCGGGCCTCGGACTCACGGTCGTGGCCATGCTGCCCGTGGTCGCCGAGCAGAGCGGTGCCACGGGCCGCGAGCTGTACGGACTCATCGCGGCCGGTGCCCCGGTGGTGCTCGGCCTGCTGGCCGCGGCGGTGCTGTGGGCGCGGGTGCAGCGTCCCCTGCTGCGGCTGTTCCTGGAGTCCCGCCGGCTCGCCCGCGGTGACCTGACCCGTCTTGTCGGTACCTTCCGATGCGGCCGAGGCCGCCCGCATCGGCTCCGCCCTGGAGCGGCTGCGGGGACAGCTCGGCGGCCCGGGCGGCCCGGGCGGCCCCGACGGCGGAAAGGGCACCAAGCGCGGCGGCAGGGCCCGGTTCGGCATCCGGGCGCAGCTCGCGGTGACCGCCGTACTGCTGCTCCTGTGGTGCGTGCCGGTCGGCCTGCTCCTGAACCGCACCGACGACTCGGTCGGCGTGCCCGCCCCCATGGTCAACGACCAGCGCGACCGCACCGGCCTGGTGTCCGACCGCGTCCGCCGGGCGCTCAACGAGGCCCAGGCGGACCTGGTCTCCACCTCCCGTCTCGTCGACGTGGCCGACCGGGCCGCCACCGAGAAGGTGCTCGAGGACGCCCTGCGCCGGCACACCCGGTACGCGGCGCTGTACGTCGTCGAAGCGGGTGGTGAGGTCGCCGCCCGCGCCGGCGGCGACCCGCACGACTGGAGCGACGAGAAGGATCTGCCGTTGGTCCGGATCTCCGGGGAGGGCGGCAGGAAGCCGGTGCTCCAGGCCGGCGCGCCCTTGCCGGAACAGGAGGGCGTCACACTGGCCGGCGAGGTGCGGGTCGAGTTCCTCAACTCGCTGCTGAAGCGTCCCGGCCTCGGTGAGGTCCGTGTGGCGGACGCGAAGAGCCGGACCCTCGCCGCCAGTGACGGCTTCCTCGCCTTCGAGGAACTGCCCCGCGAGGCCCTGACCGACCTGGTCCGGGCGGGCAGCGTGCAGGTCGGCGCCGGACCCGTCGAGAACGGGCTCCTCGTCCGCGACGGCGACACCATCACCGTCGCGGCCGCGGCTCCCTTCAGCGGCGGCGGTGTCGCCGCCGACATCGGCTGGACCGTGGTCAGCTGGCAGAACGCCGACCGCTTCCAGATCACCGCGTACGAGCAGGAGGACCGCAGCGTACTCGCGGGCCTGCTCGGACTCGCCGCGATCGTGGTCTGCCTGGGCTGGGTGCACCTGGTGGTCGCCCGGCCCCTGCGCGCCCTCGCCACCAGCGCCGAGAAGCTGGCCGACGGCGACCTCAAGGCGGTGCTCTACCCCACGTACCACGACGAGGTGGGAGCGGTCGTCCGCAGCCTCGAACTGATCCGCCAGCAGCTCCGGACCCGCCGGCAGCAGCAGACCCGCCGCCCCGCCGACCCCCGACCCGGTGAGCCCCGGCTCGGCGCCGGAGGAAGGTGACCCGCCGTGCTCTACCTCTACTTCGCGCTGCTGATCTGCTGCCTGCTTCTCTTCGTCGCGGGTGTCGTCGAGCAGCGCCGGCACCACGCCGCCCTGCACTCCATACCGTCCCGGGTGCTCGTCAACGGCATCCGCGGCAAGTCCTCCATCACCCGGCTGTGCGCCGGCGCCCTGCGCGGAGGTGACCTGACCACCGTCGCCAAGACGACCGGCACGGCCGCCCGGTTCATCCACCCGGACGCGACCGAGGAGCCGGTCTACGGCAAGTTCGGCATCGCCAACGTGGTGGAACAGATCGGTATCGTCCGCCGGGCCGCCGCGTACCGGCCGGACGCGCTCGTCATCGAGTGCATGGCGGTCATGCCGGCGCTGCAGGAGGTCAACCAGAGCAAGCTGATCCGCTCGACGATCGGTGTGCTGTGCAACGTCCGTGAGGACCACCTCGCCGAGATGGGTCCCACGCTCGACGACGTGGCCCGTTCGCTGTGCCGCTCGATGCCCCAGGACGGCATCTGCGTCACCGCCGAGAAGGATCGTTTCGACATCCTCCAGGAGGAGGCCGACGCCCGGAACTGCAAGCTGATCTACGCGGACCCCGAGATCGTCACCGACGAGGAGCTGCGGGGCTTCAGCTGGTTCACGTTCAAGGAGAACGTCGCGATCGCCCTGGTCGTGGCCGAGCTGCTCGGCGTGGAACGCGAGGTCGCCCTGCAGGGCATGTACGACGCCCCGCCGGACCCGGGTGTGCTCTCCGTGGAGAAGTACGTGACCGAGGAGAACAAGCGGCTGTCCTTCGCCAACGTCTTCGCGGCCAACGACCCCGAGTCGACGCTGATGAACATCAACCAGCTGCTCGACCTCGGCGCCATCCGCCGCCCGCTGAACGTGGTGATCAACTGCCGCCCGGACCGGGTGGAGCGCAACGGGCATATGGGCGAGATCATCCCCGACCTCCAGCCGGACCACGTCTTCGTCATCGGGCATCCCGCCAAGAGCGCCATCGACGCCATTCCCGCCGAGTGGCGGGACCGCGCGGTCGACCTGGGCGGCGAACGCCGGGACGCCCACGCGTTCATGACGGAACTGCTCGGCCGCATGTCCGACGGCTCCTCGCTCGTCGCCATCGGCAACATCCACGGCCAGGGCGAGGAACTGCTGGAGTACCTGGCCGAACTCCCCGCGGACGAGACGCCCGACGCGGACCAGCCGGCCGGCCCGGCGCAGCAGACCGGCCCGGGACCGGCGGCCCGGGGCCCGGCCGCCGTTCCGGCGCAGCAAGTGCCCCGCCTGGACCCGTTCGCCGCCTACCCGACGGCGTACGAGGAGCGCTACCGGGCAGATCGCGGCGGTCCTCACCGACGGGTCGCGCACCGCGACGCTGACCGGGAAGGCCCGCACCTTCCAGGAGCCGGCAGCCACCAAGTCCAAGGTGTCGACCCGGGACTGGGTCCGGCTCATGCCCGAGGCGTGGGAGAAGGGTGCGGAGAAGGAGCAGTGGTTCAAGGACTGGTACGCGGAGAACAAGGACAGCGAGGAGGACGACCTCTTCGCGTTCGCCTTCCAGTACGTGGCCGGCGCTCCGGACAAGAAGGACGAGCAGGGCACGCTCTACGCCGGTGACGCCGGCTTCGGCCCACTGAACACCAGCGGCGCGGAAGGCGGTGACCTGCGCCTGGAACAGTCCGACTTCTACGACTTCCTCGGTGTCCCATACCCGTTCAGGGACGGTGTCGTCGGGGCGCCGGAGACCATGCGGGCCAGGGCCCTGGACTGCTCCGGCTTCATCCGCATGGTGCTCGGCCACCGTGCCCGCTACCCGCTGATGTCCTCGGACGGCTCCTCCGGCGACGGGCTGCCGCGCACCGCCAACGGCATGGCCCGTTCCAAGGTGGGCGCCGACGTGCTCCCGCTCACCGGAGTGGCCGCGGAGGACCGGCCCGCCAACGTCGACCAGCTGCAGCCCGGCGACCTCGTCTTCTTCAAGCTCGACGCGCGGGCCAAGGACCGGCTGGACCACGTGGGCATGGTGCTCGGCTACGACACCGAGGGCCACCTGATCTTCGTCTCCAGCCGTGAGGAGATCAACGGCCCGGCCATCGGCGACGTCGGCGGCGTCTCCCGGCTGGACGGCAACGGCTACTACGCGAAGACGCTGCGCAGCGCGAAGCGGTTGTGAGGCACCGGGGGAACGAGGCACGGAAGAACCGGGCCGGTCCCCGGGCCCGGCCCGCGGTGGCCGGGGTGGGCGAAGGAGCTCGTCCGGTCGTCGTCACCCGTTCGCGGCGGCCGAGGCCTGGGCCTCGCCGCGGCGGCGGATCTGGCGGAAGGTGAACTCGGCGAGGTCGTCGCCGGTGGAGAAGACGGCCTTGTCCTGCTCGGTCACGTTCTTGGCGTCGGTGAAGCCGGACAGGGTGAAGTAGGCGTAACGGCCGTAGGAGTTGGTGGTCGAGCGGCAGACCGCGCCGTCGCAGAACCCCTTGACGCCGCCGCCCGCGAGGGACTTGACGATGCTCCTGGCGTCGGCCTGCTGCTTGGCCTTGACCGCCTGGGCCTCGGTGTCGAAGACGGCCACGCCCACCGTCACCGCGATGTCGTCCTTGGTGTAGGTGACCCGGAGCAGGCGACTGCACTCGTTGTCGGTGAGGACCTTGGGCAGCGTGGCCTTCGCGGCCGAGGCGCAGTCGCGGGTGTCGGCCGTCGGGCCCTTCTTGTACACGGTGTCGCCCATGGTGAGCTGCGTGCCCGGGAAGAGGACGTCGGGAGCCAGCGGCGCCCGGTCCTTCTGCACGCTGGAGACGAAGTCCTTCGGGTCCAGCGGCGGCGGCGCGCTCGTCGGGGCGAACGACGGGACCGTGCCGGTGGCGCTGGGCAGGCCGGCGGTCGCCGGCAGCTGGGAGGACGAGGGGGCGGAGGCCTGGTCGCCGCCGTTCACCGAGACGACGGCCACCGCCACGGCCGTGCCTATCGCGACGGTCGCGATCGCGCCGCCGCCGATGAACAGCAGCCGCCGTCGCTTGTGGCGTGTCTCGGACGCGTCGGCGAGCGCGGCCCAGTCCGGTCCCTGGCCGCTGCCGCTTGCGCCCCCGCTGGTCCAGGGCTGCTGAGACTGTGGTTTCCAGGGATCCCACTGCGAAGGAGGTCCCCCCTGCCCGTAACTCATGGGGCGCATCTTAGACGGGGAGCGGGGTGCGCCGGTCCGCTCCAACGCCGCCCGGTGCCCCCGCCGTTGCCGCCGTCACCACCGCACCGGCGGGCAAAGGGGACAACTCGGGATGATTGGTGCGGGTGGCGCGCGGGAGGTCTCGGCGAACGGGAGAGGGCCGGGAGATGGCGGACCCCTGTAGAGTTGGTGTAGCCCACATCCGGCGGACTCGTTTTGACCCGTCCGGCCGAGCGTGGGTATTCTGCATGTTCGTTATGTGTATTGGCTTGCTCATTCTCACGTGAGGGGCCCTTACACCGGTCCGCCGGGCCGATGACCAGCGACCAGCACGCGGTTTGCGTCACCGCAGTGCGGTCAGGGCTGTCGTGATCGTCTTCGGTGGCCATGTCAGGACCACTCACTGAAGAAGCGAAGGCTACGAACCGTGCGTACGTACAGCCCCAAGCCCGGCGATGTGACGCGCCAGTGGCACGTCATCGACGCTCAGGACGTCGTCCTGGGTCGTCTGGCCACCACTGCGGCCTCCATCCTGCGCGGCAAGCACAAGCCGATCTACGCCCCTCACGTCGACACCGGTGACTTCGTCGTCATCATCAACGCCGACAAGGTGCACCTCTCCGGCAACAAGCGGACCCAGAAGATGGCGTACCGCCACTCGGGCTACCCGGGCGGTCTGCGCTCCGTCCGCTACGACGAGCTGCTGGCGAAGAACCCCGAGAAGGCCGTCGAGAAGGCCGTCAAGGGCATGCTCCCCAAGAACACCCTGGGCCGTCAGATGCTGTCGAAGCTGAAGGTCTACTCGGGCGACCAGCACCCGCACGCTGCGCAGCAGCCGGTGCCGTTCGAGATCACCCAGGTCGCGCAGTAATTCCGGCCACCCCCTAGGACTGAAGAGAATCTGAGGAGCATCGTGGCCGAGACCACTGCCGAGCAGCCGCTCGAAGAGACCGACATCGACATCGACAGCTACACCACCGAGTCCGAGGTGCCCGTCGAGGGCGAGTACACCTCGGAGTCCATGGCGTCCCGCTTCGGCGACCCGCAGCCGGCCGCCGGCCTGGGCCGTCGCAAGAACGCCATCGCCCGTGTCCGGATCGTCCCGGGCACCGGCAAGTGGAAGATCAACGGCCGCACCCTCGAGGACTACTTCCCGAACAAGGTGCACCAGCAGGAGGTCAACGAGCCCTTCAAGGTGCTCGAGCTCGAGGGCCGCTACGACGTCATCGCCCGCATCGCGGGTGGCGGTGTCTCCGGTCAGGCCGGTGCGCTCCGTCTCGGTGTCGCCCGTGCGCTGAACGAGGCGGACGTCGACAACAACCGCGGCGCGCTCAAGAAGGCCGGCTTCCTCCGCCGCGACGACCGTGCGGTCGAGCGCAAGAAGGCCGGTCTGAAGAAGGCCCGCAAGGCCCCGCAGTACAGCAAGCGCTGATTGCAGCTGCCCCTGCACGTACTCCGAACGCCCCGGCGGCACGCCACAGTGCCGTCGGGGCGTTCGTTTTCTCACTGTTGCGGGCGTATAACGGCACAAGGTGCTCGACGGCTCATCCGATCGGATGGCCGGGGAGTGCTTGCCTCGGGATGCGGGAGCCGCCCATGCATCGCGACCTTCGAACACCGCACACGCACCCATGGGCCGCGGGCCCGGGGAGTCGTGCACGGTGCCCGGTGCCCCGCATCGATACTGACGCTTCTCAGGAGGACAAGTGGGACGACTCTTCGGCACGGACGGTGTGCGCGGTGTCGCCAACGTGGACCTGACGGCCGAGATGGCGCTGGGCCTCTCCGTGGCCGCCGCGCACGTACTGGCCGAGGCGGGCACGTTCGAGGGGCATCGGCCGACCGCCGTGGTCGGACGTGATCCGCGGGCCTCCGGGGAGTTCCTGGAGGCCGCGGTGGTCGCCGGGCTGGCCAGCGCCGGCGTGGACGTGCTGCGGGTCGGCGTGCTGCCGACGCCCGCCGTGGCGCATCTGACCGGGGCGCTCGGCGCCGATCTCGGCGTGATGCTGTCCGCGAGCCACAACGCCATGCCCGACAACGGCATCAAGTTCTTCGCGCGCGGCGGCCACAAGCTCGCCGACGAGCTGGAGGACCGGATCGAGTCCGTGTACGAGGAGCACCGCACCGGCGCCCCCTGGGACCGTCCGACCGGCGCGGGCGTGGGCCGCGTGCGGGACCACGAGGAAGGGCTCGATACGTACGTCGCCCACCTCGTCGGCGTGCTGCCGAACCGGCTGGACGGCCTGCGGGTCGTCCTCGACGAGGCGCACGGCGCCGCCTCCCGGGTCTCGCCGGAGGCGTTCACGAGGGCCGGGGCCGAGATCGTCACCATCGGTGCCCAGCCGGACGGGCTCAACATCAACGACGGCTGCGGCTCGACCCACCTGGAGCAGCTGAAGGCCGCGGTCGTCGAGCACGGGGCCGCCCTCGGTATCGCGCACGACGGCGACGCCGACCGCTGTCTGGCGGTCGACCACACCGGTGAAGAGGTGGACGGGGACCAGATCCTCGCCGTGCTCGCGCTGGCGATGCGGGAGCGTTCCGCGCTGCGCTCCGACACCGTCGTCGCGACCGTGATGTCCAACCTCGGGTTCAAGCTCGCCATGGAGCGCGAGGGCATCCACTTCGTGCAGACCGCCGTCGGCGACCGGTACGTCCTGGAGCAGATGAAGCAGCAGGGCTACGCCCTCGGCGGCGAGCAGTCCGGCCACGTCATCGTCCTCGACCACGCCACGACCGGCGACGGCACGCTCACCGGGCTGCTGCTGGCCGCGCGCGTCGCCGAGACGGGGCGTTCGCTGCGCGAGCTGGCGTCGGTGATGGAGCGGCTGCCGCAGGTGCTCATCAACGTGCCCGACGTGGACCGGAGCCGGGTGAAGACCTCCGGGGAACTCGCGGCGGCCGTGACGGAGGCCGAGCGCGAGCTGGGCGGGACCGGCCGCGTGCTGCTGCGCCCCTCGGGCACCGAGCCGCTGGTCCGCGTGATGGTGGAGGCCGCCGACATCGACCAGGCCCGCTCGGTCGCGGAACGCCTGGCGGACGTGGTGAAGTCGGCGCTGGGCTGACCGGTGCGGGCGGGCGTGTGCGGGGCGGGCGGGGTGCGGGGCGGCTGATCGCCCCGCACCCGGGTCACGACCGGCGCTCCGCGCCCGAGGTCAGAGTTTGCGCAGGCTGAGGCGCTGGACCGTGTGGTCCGGGCCCTTGCGCAGGACGAGGGTGGCCCGGCCGCGGGTGGGGGCGATGTTCTCCACCAGGTTGGGCCGGTTGATCGTCCGCCACATGGTGCCGGCGTAGTCGAGGGCCTCCTCCTCCGAGACCTGGGTGTACTTGCGGAAGTACGAGGAGGGGTCCTGGAAGGCGGTCGCGCGCAGCTTGCGGAAGCGGTTGAGGTACCAGCGCTCGATGTCCTCGGCGCGGGCGTCCACGTACACGCTGAAGTCGAAGTAGTCGGCGAGTCCGACCCGGGTGCGCCCGTCCTTGCCGGGGAGCGCGGGCTGCAGGACGTTGAGCCCTTCGACGATCAGGATGTCCGGGCGGCGCACGGTGAGCCGTTCGCCCGGGACGATGTCGTAGATGAGGTGGGAGTAGACCGGGGCCGTCACCTCGTCCTTGCCGGCCTTGATGTCGGCGACGAAACGGGTGAGCGCGCGGCGGTCGTACGACTCGGGGAACCCTTTCCTCGACATCAGGCCGCGCGCCTGGAGCTCCGCGGTGGGCAGCAGGAAGCCGTCCGTGGTGACGAGCTCGACGCGCGGGTGCTCGGGCCAGCGCGACAGCAGGGCCTGGAGCAGCCGGGCGACCGTGGACTTCCCGACGGCGACGGAACCGGCGACCCCTATCACGAAGGGTGTGCCGGACTGCGAGCCCTGCTCGCCGAGGAAGGTGTTCAGCGCGCCGCGGAGCCCGTCGGTGGCGCCGACGTAGAGGTTGAGCAGCCGGGACAGTGGCAGGTAGATGTCCCGCACCTCGTCGAGGTCGATGACGTCACCGAGCCCGCGCAGCCGCTCCACCTCGTCGGCGGACAGCGGCAGCGGCGTCTTGTGGCGCAGCGCGCTCCACTCCGCACGGGTGAGGTCGAGGTAGGGAGTCGCCTCCGGCCGCTGCCGGTGGGCGCTCCGGGAAGTCGAGGAGACCGGAGAGATCACAGTCCATTGTTAACGGAGTTCGAACGGGATGGTTCGTGGGCTGTGTCACGTGATGGGCAGGAAGGGAGCGAAGCCGAGGGAGGATGAGGGAAGTTGTCGGAATGTGCACGCCCCGTGTCCGACTTTTCGTTGCATGGCGTTTAGCATTTCGTAGCGGCTCGGGCCGCCGTCGTGTCCACCAGTCGCAGCCGGGGAGTGCCGTGTGAAGCGCATCCTGATCCGTTCCGGGAAGAGCCCGCTCCGCGTGGCCACGCCGACGGAGTTCATCCACCAGGATCTGATCGGGACCAACACGGGCAATCTGCTCTTCAGTGACTCGGCCCACAAGATGCTGTCCGCGCCGGACACCGAGGTCGTCTCGAACGGCATCCGCACCGACCCGTCCGCCCGGCGCGCGGCCGAGATCAACGAACAGTACGACGTCTTCGTCGTGCCGCTCGCGAACGCCTTCCGCCGCTCCTTCCAGGCGTCCCTGGACCGGCTGTCGACCCTGGTGGAGCAGCTCACCATCCCCGTGGTCGTCTTCGGCGTGGGCGCCCAGACCGGGGCCGACTACGACGCCGGGGAGCTGAAGCCGATCGAGGCGTCGGTGAGACGGTTCGTCTCCGCCGTCCTGGACCGGTCCGCGTCGATCGGCGTCCGCGGCGAGCTCACCGCCCGCTACCTCACCGACATGGGATTCCCCGCCGACCGCGTCGACATCATCGGCTGCCCCTCCATGTTCCTGTACGGGGACACCTTTCCGGCCGTTCGCGCCGTCGAGCTGACCGCGGCCTCGCGTATCGCCCTCAACCTCTCCCCGGACGCCGTCCCCGTGGGGGACATCGCCGGTCTGGCCCGTACCGCCTGGGAGCGGTACCCCCACCTGCTCTACTACGCGCAGAACCTCGTCGACGCGGAACTGCTGCTCTGGGGCGACCTCACGCCGGAGACCGGCGTCGAGGACCCGTTCCCGCTCCAGCTCAGCCACGATCTGCTGCGTGAGAACAAGGTGCGCATGCCGCTGGACCCGGCGGCCTGGATCGACGAGCTGCGCGGCCACGACTTCGCCTACGGCACCCGGATCCACGGCAACATCGCCGCCCTGCTGGCCGGTACGCCGAGCGTCGTGCTCACCCACGACTCGCGGACCCTCGAACTGTGCCGTTACTTCGACATCCCGCACGTTCCGATCGACTCGCTGTCCGCGGACACCGACCCGCGTGACCTGTACGAGTACGCCGACTACTCGGCGATGACCAAGTACCACGGTGAACGGTTCGAGCGGATCACCGCCTTCCTCGACCGCAACGACCTGCGGAACACCTACTCCCACGGCGACGGCGGCGCCGCGTTCGACGCCCGGCTCGCCGCCCTGGGCCTGCCCGCGTCGATGCCGGTCTGGGACGGCTCGGACGACGGCCACATGCGCTACCGGGTCAGCCGACTGCGGGAGCGGATCGCCGTCGCCAACACCCGGATCGACAAGCGCGTCCGGGAGAACAAGGAACTGCGCACCCGGCTGGCCGCCGCCGAGGAACGGGCGGACGAGAACAGCCTGCGGCTCGCCGCCGCGCAGAAGGAACTGGCGGCCACCCACAAGCGCCTCGCCGCCCTGGAGCGGCGTATCGGCGGCATCGAGAAGCGCGCCATGGTCCGGATCGGCCCCGCCGTCCGCCGCCGGGTGCGCCGCCTCTCCAAGCCCGGCGAGAAGGGCTGACCGGGCGGAACGGGCGGAACCGGCCGGGCGGAACGGGTCTGCCGGAACGGGCCGGGCCGGGCGGTGGGTGCGCGAGGCAAGATCACGCGGTAGTCACCGTTGCCCCACGGATGATCTTCTGAAGATCATTTCATGAGGGAGCTGTGTCTATATTGCGCGCAACGCGTTGCGGATCCCGCCGCGCCTTCGAAGAAAGATTTCCCCCGTGAGAACCACCGCCGTCCGCCGCACCGCTCTCGCCGCCTCCGCCACCGCGCTCGCCCTGCTCGTCACCGCCTGCGGCGGCTCCGACGACAGCGGCAGCGACAGCGGAAAGGGCGACGAGGGCAAGGCCGGCTCCTCCGCCTCCGCCGCGCCCGCGGCCAAGGCGCTGACCGCGGCCGAGCTGGAGAAGGTCGCGCTGGTGCAGGCGGACGTGGAGGACGGCAAGATGGTCACCAAGCTGCCCGCAGGGGACGACATCGCCGCCGACGCGGTCGAGGTGAAGGGCGAGGCCTGCCAGCCGCTCGCCCACATCCAGGCCGGTGTCCCGGTGGGCTCGCCCGCCGCCACCGTCAAGCGGTCCTGGACCGGTGAGCCGGAGAAGCCTGCCGAGGGCGCCGACCTGGAGGAGTCCCTGACCGCGGGCCTCGACGTGGACAAGGTCCTGATCACCCTCGCCTCCTACGAGAACGGCGCCGCCGAGCAGGTCGTCAAGGACGTCGAAGCCGCCGTGGAGAAGTGTGCCGAGGGCTTCGCCTACACCACCGACGGCGAGAGCGGCGAGTACGTGAAGGCCGTCAGGGCCGAAGGGCCGAAGGGCGCCGACGAGTCGCTCACGGTCGCCCTGACCATGTCCGCCGCAGGGTCCGAGGCCCCCGTGAACATCGTCGTCGCGCGCACCGGCTCCACCGTCGCCGCCTGCTCGGCGATCAACCTTGCCGCGCTGGCCGCCGGCGAGGAGGCCCCCTTCCCGACACAGATCTCCGACGCCCAGCTCGCCCAGCTCGGCTGACACGCCCCTCCGTTCCCACCGGTGCGTCGCGCACCGGTGGGAATTTCCGATTCCGGGCACGCGGCGGCCCTTTCCGGTGCCTGACGGATCGTAGGCTGCCGGGCATGTGCGGAATCGTGGGATACGTGGGGCCACAGTCGGCGCTGGACGTCGTGACGGCCGGACTGAAACGCCTGGAGTACCGGGGCTACGACTCGGCGGGCGTGGCCGTCCTCGCGGACGGCGGGCTCGCCACGGCGAAACGGGCCGGGAAACTCGTCAACCTGGAGAAGGAACTGGCCGCCCGGCCGCTCCCCACCGGGGCGACCGGAATCGGCCACACCCGCTGGGCCACGCACGGCGGCCCCACCGACGCCAACGCCCACCCGCATCTCGACAACGCGGGCCGGGTCGCCGTCGTCCACAACGGCATCATCGAGAACTTCGCCGAACTGCGGTCCGAACTGGCCGGGCGCGACCACGACCTGACCTCCGAGACGGACACCGAGGTCGTCGCCCACCTGCTCGCCGAGGAGTTCTCCTCCTGCGCGGACCTCGCCGAGGCGATGCGCCTCGTCTGCAAGCGCCTGCTCGGCGCCTTCACCCTGGTCGCCGTCCACGCGGACGCGCCGGACGTGGTCGTCGGCGCGCGCCGCAACTCGCCGCTCGTGGTGGGTGTCGGCGAGGGCGAGTCGTTCCTCGCCTCGGACGCCGCCGCGTTCATCGACCACACGCGCTCCGCGATCGAACTGGGCCAGGACCAGGTGGTCGAACTGCGCCGCGACGCGGTCACGGTCACCGGCTTCGACGGCGCGCCCGCGGACGTCCGTACGTACCACGTCGACTGGGACGCGTCGGCCGCCGAGAAGGGCGGCTACGCCTCCTTCATGCTCAAGGAGATCGCCGAGCAGCCCCGGGCGGTCGCCGACACCCTGCTCGGCCGCATCGACGGCTCCGGCGCCCTGTCCCTCGACGAGGTACGCCTCCCGCCGGAGGCGCTGCGGGAGGCCGACAAGGTCGTCATCGTCGCCTGCGGCACCGCCTTCCACGCCGGGATGATCGCCCGGTACGCCATCGAGCACTGGACGAGGATCCCCTGCGAGGTGGAGCTGGCGAGCGAGTTCCGCTACCGCGACCCGATCCTCGACCAGCAGACCCTCGTCATCGCCGTCTCCCAGTCCGGCGAGACCATGGACACCCTGATGGCCCTGCGGCACGCGCGTGAACAGGGCGCCCGCGTCCTGGCCATCTGCAACACCAACGGCTCGACCATCCCCCGCGAGTCCGACGCCGTCCTCTACACCCACGCCGGCCCCGAGGTGGCCGTCGCCTCGACCAAGGCCTTCCTGACCCAGCTGGTCGCCTGCTACCTGGTCGCCCTGTACCTCGCACAGGTCCGCGGCGCGAAGTACGGCGACGAGATCCGCGCGGTCGTGAGGGACCTGTCCTCCATCACCCGGTCGGTGGAACGCGTCCTGGAGACCATGGAGCCCGTCCGGGAGCTCGCCCGCACCCTCGCCCACAAGGACACCGTGCTGTTCCTGGGCCGGCACGTCGGCTATCCGGTCGCCCTGGAGGGCGCGCTCAAGCTCAAGGAACTCGCCTACATGCACGCGGAGGGCTTCGCCGCGGGCGAGCTGAAGCACGGCCCGATCGCCCTGATCGAGGACGACCTGCCGGTCGTCGTGGTCGTCCCCTCACCACGCGGCCGCTCCGTCCTCCACGACAAGATCGTCTCCAACATCCAGGAGATCCGCGCCCGCGGCGCCCGCACCATCGTCATCGCCGAGGAGGGCGACGACGAGGTCGCCCCGTACGCCGACCACCTCATCCACGTCCCGGCCACCCCCACACTGCTGCAGCCGCTGGTGACGACGGTGCCGTTGCAGGTCTTCGCCTGCGAGCTGGCGACGGTCCGCGGCAACGAGGTGGACCAGCCCCGCAACCTGGCGAAGTCGGTCACGGTGGAGTGAGTCCGCAGCCCGCAGGGTAAAGCGGTGGTCGCCTCCAGCGGGCAGAGCCAGGGCACGCATGGCCGATTGGAGACACTCCCTGGCTCGGATTCGGCCTTGACCCGGGTCCACGACGACTGGTCCGCTTACTGGCAGTGACCATTCGACATCGGGGGCCGAGTGTTCCGTATGCAGCCACCTGCGTTACGACCGCTTGATCGTTGCCGGAGACCGGCAGCAGCTCGTACTGCGTGCCATCGGCGGTTGTGTTCCGCCCCTACGGAGCCGCGGGCATGAGGATGAGGCGTGGAGCGGCGATCGGAGCTGTCGCCGGCGGTGGTGCGGCCACCACGATGCTGGTGGGCCTGGTCACCAACGCGGTGTCGGAGCAGTCGCAGTGGCCCTCCTGGCTGGGCTGGCTGCAACAGCACCCATGGCTGTCGTTCACCGCCTCTTGCGTCCGCGCTCCTGGCCGAGGACGGCGCCGGGAATCTCGTGGGCCTCGCCGCCTACTCGTTCCTCTGGCCGGCGGCAGGCTCCTCCCACTCCCTCTTCCTCAAGGAGCTCTACGTCAGCGACACCATCCGCCGGCAGGGCGTCGGCGCCCGGTTCATGGCCGAACTCCGTGCCCTGGCAGAGGCCCGTCCGGGGTGCAGCCGAGTCGAGTGGATGACGGACCGGGACAACCCGGACGCCCGTGCTTTCTGCAAGTCCTTGGGGTTCGACGAGTTCGGCGGGAAGATTGTCTACCGTGTGGACTCAGGCCCGGCGTGACCTGAATGACAGCCCTTGAGGGGCGCCGCCACTCTTGAGCGCGCCGACGAAGGCGGTGAAGACTCCGGTGGGGACGGTGAGAGTGGCCCGCCCCGGGTCCTTCGAGTCACGGATGGCCATGCATGTGGGCTGGACTGAGATCTCCACGCAGGAGTCGCCGTCTCCGGGGCCTGAGTAGGTCGACTTCCGCCAGTTGTTGGCAGTGCCCATGGAGTGCCTCACAACTCCTTCCGTAACTTGTGGATGAGATCACCCGACCGCACGGGGTCGAGCGACACGTCCATCACCTTACGGAAGAACGTTCGAAAAGCATTCAGCTGGGCCTCGGAATCGATAAATGCGGCGCCTTGGGGTGCGTCACGCACGACAGTGTCCGGCTTGGGCACGGCCCCTCCTGCGTATGTCATGGCGCTTGCGGCCCCTGCGAATCTCTCCAGATCGAACGGGGTGACCCGTACGGTGATGTGATTCGCTTCGGTCAGCGACAGGAGAGCGGAGAGCTGATCGCGTGAAGCGGCGCGCTCACCGACCATGATGCGCAGTGCGGCCTCGTGGATGACGGCCTCGTACGGGGTGGGGGCGGCGCCTTCCAGGATGGTCCTCCGTTCCGTCCGGTGGCGGACACGCAACTCAATCTCTTCATGAGGAAGTTGCGGAACCCTCTAACTGAAGACGGCGCGAGCGTAGTTCTCTGTTTGAAGAGGGCCGGGAATGTAGAGGAACTGGACCTCACGCAGGAATGTGGCGTGGTGTTCGAGTTCGGCGAGGTCGAGGAACGGCGTGGGCAGGTGGCCTCGGTGCTCCTCCCACCAGCCGTGTGTTCGGTCCGTCGCCATCTTGACCAGTGAGGAGATCAACTCCTCGTCCGAGCAGGAGTAGTGGGCTGCGAGGCGTCGCAACCGTTCCTCGCTCACGCCGGCGATACCGGACTCGATCTGACTCATCTGAACGGAGTTGACGCCGAGCAGGCTTGCCGCCTCGGTCGCCTCGAGTCCCGCGGCCTCCCGCAGCTTGCGCAGTTCGATGCCCAGGCGGGCCTGGCGTGCCGTGGGTTGCCGTCTGGGCGGCATGGCTTTCTCCAACGGCTCTGGGCGGGCGACTCGTTCGGGGCGGATTACGCGACGGACCTGCCGAGTAATAAATTTATGACATACCGTCGGTGACGCGACGCGCACACTTCGGAGTCGCCGGGTCCCGGAAGTGCGCTGCTCCGTCCTGCCGGGGCGGCCGCGGCAGCGCCGCCGCCCGGACGCGTGGCGCATCTGTCCCACTCCCTCTTCTCCGACAGGAGTCACGCATGCCCGAAAACGAGTCCTGGGAGTACTCCCGCTGCATTCCGAACGACCCGCGGGCCGTCACCGTGAGCCGGCGTACCTGCGGATCGTCCTCACGATGCACGGGCTGACCCGGTGCGTGGACGTCGCCGAGCTGCTCGCGACGGAGCTGGTCGCCAATGCCGTGCGGCACACGAAGGGGCCCGCTGCGCTGCGGGTGAGGTGGGCGGCGGGGGTGCTGCGGATCGGGGCGTGGGACACCGATCCCGAGCCGCCCGAACCGCCTGGGCCTTTCGACCGGGTCGGAGGCGTTGAGCTGGAGGAAGGGCGTGGGCTGGCGCTCGCCAGGGAGGGCGATCGGGGCAAGTACGTGTGGTGCGAGCTGTCGGCCGTTCCCGCATGAGCGTGTGACCGGGCCCGCCGTCCGGCGTCGCCGTAAAGTGCTCGGCATGAGCATCATCGGGGTCGGGATCGACGTGGCCGAGATCGAGCGGTTCGCGGCGTCGCTGGAGCGGACGCCGGGTCTCGCGCGGCGGCTGTTCGTGGAGAGCGAGCTGCTGCTGGCCGGCGGCGAGCGGCGGGGGGTCGCCTCGCTGGCCGCGCGGTTCGCCGCCAAGGAGGCGCTGGCCAAGGCGCTCGGTGCGCCCGGCGGGCTGTACTGGACCGATGCCGAGGTGTACTGCGAGGACAGCGGGCAGCCGCGGTTGCGGGTGAAGGGGACCGTGGCGGCGCGGGCCGAGGAACTGGGGGTGCGGTCGTGGCACGTCTCGCTCAGCCATGACGCCGGGGTGGCCTCGGCGGTCGTCGTCGCCGAAGGGTGACGGACATGGGCCGGCCGGGTCTGCTGGGGTTTCCCGGGGTCGGGGAGGTCGGAGGGCGGCTGCCGGTGTGGGGAGAGGTGCTTCTCGCCGCCGCCGCCCTGCTCGTCGTGGTGTTCACAGTCGTGAGAAGGGTGCGGATGGCCCGGCGGGCGGGGCGCGGGCGGCGGCGCCGGTGACCGGCCGGGCGTGCGGGGCTTCGCCTTCGCCTTCGCCGGCCGGTCACCTTGTCGTCGCCGGTTCCGTCAGCAGATGGACTGGCTGCTGTTGACCAGCCTGTTGTTGCGGAACGTGGTGTTCTCGCCGCAGGGGCTCTCGCGGATCGAGGAGTTGGTCACCGTCAGGTTCTGCACGGTGATGTCCCGGTTGTTCGCGAACTCCGTGCGCGCCGCCAGCCTGATCTCGCCGCCGCCCGTGACCGTGCCGCTCTGGGCGGCGAGGCTGACGTTGTAGCAGTTCTCGATCAGGATCGCGTTGTTGCCCGTGTGGGACAGGCTGATCCGGTCGATCGTCGCGCCGCCGCTCTCCGAGACGCAGAACACGCCGCGTCCGCCGCCCCGCGCGACGACCTCGCCGACGCGGATGTTGGTCGGGTACGAACTGCCGACCCGCCCGTTGCGGTTGGCCATGCGGAACGCGGCGTAACCGGTGCCGGTGCCCACGTTCTCCGCGTCCACCCTGCCGACCGTGGCGTTGACGGTCTGGTTGAGGAGGAGACCGGACTCGCCGACGTTGCGGGCCGTCACCGTGCCGACGGTCAGGCCGTCGACCCCGTACGTCTCGACGGCGTGGCTGGACGCGCCGGACACGTAGACGTTGTCGATGCGGACGTTCCTCGTCCACTGGCTGGTGTCGCCGCGGTTGTCGATGCGGACGCCGAGGCCGCGCGAGAGGCGCATGTCGATCTGGCCCAGGACCACGTTCTGCACGTTGCGCAGGAAGATGCCGTACAGCGGGGTCCCGGTGACGCTGAGGTTCTGGACCTCGACGTCCCGCGTGCCGCGGGAGTAGACCGGGGCCTGGTCGCCGGAGCCGCTGCCCGTGACGTTGATCGTGCCGCACACGTCCAGAACCGTGTAGCTCGGCAGCGAGATGCGCGAACCGGCGGAGATCGAGCCCGAGCCGCGCACCACCACCCGTTCCTTGGAGGTGCGGCCCGAGGACAGGCTGCTGACCGCCGACTGGACGGCCGCGCGCATGTCGGTACCGGTGTAGACGACGCTGCTGCCGCGCCGGGAGGTCCAGGTGCTGCCGCTCTGCACGGCCTCGGCCTGGTAGGAGCCGTCACCGCAGGCCGCGGCCCGGACGGGGGCCTCCTGGACGACGGGAGCGGGGGCGGGTGCGGGTGCGGCGGTGGCGGGGGCCGTCAGCGCGCCCGCGGTGGTGAGGAGTGCGGTGGCGCCGGCTGCGGCGAGGAGTGCGGCTCTGCGTCCCATGGGGTCTCTGCTTCCTCTTCCTCTGGCTCTTCTCGTCGCGTCGAACCGATTCGACTGAATCGATTCACGCGGTGGGGGGTGGTGAGTGTGGCGAGGGGGCGGCACGTCGTCAATGGCTGCGACCGGGGGACGGGCTCCGACAACTTTCGACCGGTTTCCGGGGCGCGGGAGGGGGAGCGGGGAGGGCTTCCCGCGAGCGGCATCGGAGCGGGTGTGCGGGACGGGGCGTGGGGGACACTCGGACGTATGCGTACTGCGTACAGCGTGGAGACGGTCAGGGCGGCGGAGCGGGACCTGATGGCGCGGCTGCCGGAGGGCGCGCTGATGCAGCGCGCCGCCGCCGGGCTCGCCGCGGCCTGCGCGGACCTGCTGGGGCGGGGCCACGGCCGGGTCTACGGCAGCAGGGTCGTCCTGCTGGTCGGCAGCGGGGACAACGGCGGCGACGCCCTCTACGCCGGTGCCCGGCTGGCCCGGCGCGGCGCAGGCGTCACGGCGGTGCTGCTCGCGCCGGAGCACACCCACGCCGCAGGGCTCGCGGCACTGCGCCGGGCGGGCGGCCGGACCGTGGGGACCACCGACGCCGGCGCCGGAAGCGGAACCCGGGCGGACACCGATGCCGTCGCCGCCGTCCGGCGGGCCGATCTCGTCATGGACGGCATCGTCGGGATCGGCGGCAGGGGCGGGCTGCGCCCGGCGGCGGTGCCGCTCGCCGAGGCCGCCGAACGGTCGGGTGCCGCGGTCGTCGCCGTCGACCTGCCGAGCGGCGTCGACGCGGACACCGGCGAGGTGCGCGGCACCGCGGTCCGGGCCGACCTCACGGTGACCTTCGGGACGCACAAGCCGGGCCTGCTCGTCGACCCGGCGCGCGCGTACGCGGGCTCCGTACGGCTCGTCGACATCGGCCTCGACCTGCCCGCGGGGACTGCGGGATCAGCAGGGCCCGCAGGGGCCGTCGGCCCGGTGCTCGAGGCGCTCCAGCACGCCGACGTGGCCCGCCTGCTGCCGGTGCCCGGTGCGGAGAGCGACAAGTACCGGCGCGGTGTCGTCGGCGTCGTCGCCGGGTCCGCCCGCTACCCCGGCGCCGCCGTGCTCGCGGTGGCCGGCGCGCTGCGGGGCGGCGCCGGGGCCGTACGGTACGTCGGTCCCGCCGCACAGGACGTGATCGCCCGCTTCCCCGAGACGCTGGTGTCCGACCGGGGACCGAAGCACGCCGGACGGGTGCAGGCGTGGGTGGCCGGGCCGGGCGCCGGCGACGACGCCGGGCCGGTGGCGGAGGTGCTGGCGGCCGACGTCCCGGTGCTGGTCGACGCGGACGGCCTGCGGCTCGCCGACGCCTCGGCCGTACGGGCCCGCAGCGCGCCGACCCTGCTGACCCCGCACGCCGGAGAGGCCGCCGCGCTGCTCGGCGTCGAGCGGGAGGAGGTCGAGGGCGGCCGGCTGGCCGCGGCGCGTGAACTGGCCGGACGGTACGGAGCGACCGTACTGCTCAAGGGCTCCACGACCCTGGTCGCCGACCCGGGAGACGGGGGCGAGGGCGGTAAGGGCGGGAAGGGGGAGGGCACCGCCGTACGGGTGAACCCGACCGGCACGTCCTGGCTGGCCACGGCCGGCAGCGGGGACGTCCTGTCCGGCCTCGCGGGCTCACTGCTGGCGGCGGGTCTGCCGGCCCGGGACGCCGGCAGCGTGGCGGCCTACCTGCACGGACTCGCCGGACGCTACGCGGCGGACGGCGCACCGGCGGGGGCGCACGACGTGGCGGCGGCGATCCCGGCGGCGTGGCGGGACGTCACCCGCGGATGACCCCGCCTCCGCCCCGCCCCCGGCCGCCGGTGGCGGCGTACCGCTGCCCGCCCCGGCCGTACCACTCCCGGTGGGAGCCCGTACCGCTCTGAGACACTGGGGCGCGATGAACGAGACAGATGCTGTGCGGAGCGCGACCCTGCGGGCCCGTGCCGAGATCGATCTGGCCGCGCTGCGCGCCAACGTGCGGAGCCTGCGCGCCCACGCGCCCGGCGCCGCCCTCATGGCCGTGGTCAAGGCGGACGCGTACGGGCACGGCGCCCTCGCCTGCGCGCGGGCGGCCGTCGAGGCCGGGGCGTCCTGGCTCGGCACGGCCACCCCGCAGGAGGCGCTGGCGCTGCGCGCGCCCGGCGCCGGCGTCTCCGCCGGCGTACGCGTCCTGTGCTGGCTGTGGACACCCGGCGGGCCCTGGCGGGAGGCGATCGAGGCCGACCTCGACGTCTCCGTCGGCGGCATGTGGGCGCTGGAGGAGGTCACCGCGGCCGCACGCCTCGCCGGGCGGCCCGCGCGCGTGCACCTCAAGGCCGACACCGGCCTCGGGCGCGGCGGCTGCGCGCCCGGTGACTGGGCCGGGCTGGTCGCCGCGGCGCTCGCCGCCGAGGCCGACGGCCTGCTGCGCGTCACCGGCCTGTGGTCGCACTTCGCCTGCGCCGACGAGCCGGGCCACCCCTCCATCGACGCCCAGCTCACCCGCTTCCGGGAGATGGTGGCGCACGCCGAGCAGCAGGGCGTCGCCCCCGAGGTCCGGCACATCGCCAATTCGCCCGCCCTTCTCACCCTCCCCGACAGCCACTTCGACCTCGTCCGGGCCGGCATCGCCCTGTACGGCGTCTCACCCAGCCCCGAGATCGGCACCCCGGCCGACTTCGGGCTGCGCCAGGTGATGACCCTGACCGCCTCCCTCGCGCTGGTGAAGAACGTCCCGGGCGGACACGGCGTCTCGTACGGCCACCACTACGTCACCCCGGGCGCCACCACCCTCGGTCTGGTCCCGCTCGGCTACGCGGACGGCATTCCCCGGCACGCCTCCTCCACCGGTCCGGTGCTGGTCGAGGGCAAGTGGCGTACGGCCGCGGGACGGATCGCGATGGACCAGTTCGTCGTCGACCTCGGCGGGGAGGAACCCCCGCCGGGCACCGAGGCGGTGCTCTTCGGCCCCGGGGACCGCGGCGAGCCCACCGTCGAGGACTGGGCGCAGGCCGCGGGCACCATCGGGTACGAGATCGTCACCCGGATCGGAACCCGCGTCCCGCGCGTCCACGTGAACGCCGCGGACGGCACGGGCGACGTGAGCGACGTGACGAAGTAGTACGTCCGTACGCCCGTCCGACCGCACGCGCATGAGGAACTACCGGAACGACCGGAACGACAGAGGAGCCAGTACGTGAGCGAGAGCAGTGCGGAGGCTGCCCGGGACGCCGCCATGACGGCTGCCGCCTCCGTCGCCGAAGTGCCCGGTGGCTGGCGCCGGGCGACCGGGGTCGCCGGCATGGCGATAGGAGTGCTCGCCACGGGTGCCGCCGCCGGGGTCGCCATAGAGCGGATGACCGTCGGCCGGGGCATGCGCAGGAAGGCCCGGCTCGCCCTGGACTCCACGGGACCGTACGGTTCGCTGCGCGGCACCCCCGGCACGGCGTACGCCGAGGACGGCACCGAGCTGTACTACGAGGTCGACGACCCCGATCCCGACCCGGACGCCACCCCCGCGCGCCGCCGTCGGCTGTTCGGCCGCAAGTCGTCGGCCCCCGTCACCGTCGTCTTCAGCCACGGCTACTGCCTCAGCCAGGACTCCTGGCACTTCCAGCGGGCCGCGCTCAGGGGCGTCGTGCGGACCGTCTACTGGGACCAGCGCAGCCACGGCCGTTCCGGGCGGGGCGCGGCCCAGGTCGAGCGGGGCGAGCCGGTCACCATCGACCAGCTGGGGCAGGACCTCAAGGCCGTCATCGAGGCCGCCGCCCCCGAGGGCCCGGTCGTGCTGGTCGGGCACTCCATGGGGGGCATGACGGTGATGGCCCTCGCCGACCGGTATCCCGAGCTGATACGCGAGCGGGTCGTCGGCGTCGCCCTCGTCGGCACGTCGCCGGGGAGGCTGGGCGAGGTCAATTTCGGGCTGCCCGTTGCCGGGGTCAACGCGGTGCGGCGGGTGCTGCCGGGGATACTGAAGGCGCTGGGACAGCGGGCCGAACTGGTGGAGAAGGGGCGCCGGGCCACCGTGGACCTGTTCGCAGGGATCATCAAGCGGTACTCGTTCGCGGCCCGGGACGTCGACCCGGCCGTCGCCCGGTTCGCCGAGCGGATGATCGAGTCCACCCCGATCGACGTCGTCGCCGAGTACTACCCGGCGTTCCACGAGCACGACAAGACCGAGGCCCTCGCCCACTTCACCGGTCTCCCGGTGCTGGTGCTGGCGGGGGTGCACGACCTGATCACGCCCAGCGAGCACAGCGAGGTCATCGCCGGTCTGCTGCCGGACGCCGAGCTGGTGCTGGTACCTGACGCCGGGCACCTGGTCATCCTGGAGCATCCGGAAGTGGTCACCGACCGTCTCGCGGACCTGCTGGTCCGTGTGGGCGCGGTACCCGCAGGAGCTACCGTGGGTGGCTATGGAAACACCAGCGGCAGCGCACAACCGGGCTGAGCCGTCCGTCGAGCTCACCATCACCTCGGCCGACCGGATGCGGGACCTGGGTCGCGCCCTCGCCAAGCTGCTGCGCGCCGGCGACCTCGTGATGCTCACCGGCGAGCTGGGCGCGGGCAAGACCACGCTGACCCGCGGGCTCGGCGAGGGGCTCGGGGTGCGGGGTGCCGTCACCTCCCCGACGTTCGTGATCGCCCGCGTGCACCCGTCCCTGGGGGACGGCCCGCCGCTGGTCCACGTCGACGCGTACCGGCTGTCGGGCGGGCTGGACGAGATGGAGGACCTCGATCTCGACGTCTCGCTGCCCGATTCGGTGATCGTCGTGGAGTGGGGCGAGGGCAGGATCGAGGAGCTGACCGACGACCGGCTCCAGATCGTCATCCACCGCGCGGTCGGCGACACCACGGACGAGGTACGGCACGTGACGCTGACCGGTCTGGGCGACCGCTGGGCGGGCACGGACCTGAGCGCACTGTCCGCCTGAGCGCACTGTCGGCCCGGACGGCCTGTCGGTCCGGACGGCCGGACGGCCTGTTGGTCCGGACGACCTGAGTGCACCGTCGGTCCGGAGGGCCTGGGCGGGCGGCAGGCGACCTGCCGCCCGTGGTGCCCGGTTTCGTGTGTCCGCGGTGTCTGTTCGCCGTGCGTTCCGACAAGGTGTCGGCAAAATGTTGCGTTCGGTGCCCCGGGCGTGGTCACATGGTATCCAGCTCGTGGTTAGGTCTACCTAACTACTTCCGCCCCCGGCCCCAGGAGGCGTCCATGCCGGCCACCGAGAGCTCTCGCCGGACCGAGGCACGGCCGCAGTCGTTCACCGGGGTGTCGATGCGCGATCTGCTGGCGGCCGGCGAGGCCGCCGCCGCGATCTCCACCCCGCCCCGCGCTCCCGAGCCGCACCCCCGCCCGCAGCCCCGGCTCGCCGGGCCGGTGAACGGCCACCGCGAGGCCGCCTGATCGCGGCGTGGGTCGCCGGCCCGCGGGGCGCGGTCGGCGTCGTGCCTACCGCACGACGACGATTTTGCGGCCGATGGTGGCGAACTTCCACATCGCCTCGCCGTCCGCGCGGGTTTCGCGGATACCGCCGGTGGGGACTTCCGGGTCCAGCTGCGGGGCCGAGCCGTCGACCGCCGCACTGAAACCGATCCCGGTGCCGTTGCGGGTGGCGAAGCGGACGACGTGCTCGACCGGGATGCCGTCCGATCCGGTGACGGACCCCGAGCGGGAGGTGACGTGGTAGGTGCCCGGTTCCGGGTCCACCGTGCTGGGGCTGACCGTGAAGGTGCGCCGGACCGTGCCGTCCTTCTCGACCAGCCACACCCGGTCGTCGTCCAGCGCGTACACGACCCGGATGCCCCGGCCGGACCCCCGGGGCGGGCCGGTGGGGGAGGAGTCCTCGCCCCGGTCGGCCTGCAGGGCCGCCGGTACGGTGCCCGCGCGGGCGGCGGGCCGAGTGGCCGGCGCGTTCGCGGATGCCTGGTAGCCGAGGACGCCCACCGTCAGGAGGGCCGCCGCGGTCAGCCCCGCCACGATCGCCGAGCTGTTGCCTGCCACCGCCGTCACCGCCTCTGTGCCGCTGTACCTCTGTGTTTCTGCGCCGCTCGACGTCGCCCCGTACCGCCTCGCGGTCGCCCGGCCGTTCCGTGCCACCCGGTGGTGACCTTTCGGGATGACCGCGGGCCCTGCGGGAAAGTCACGGATCGTCCAGGACCGTCCCGGAGTGTGCGTACGTCGATGTGACGGTAGCAGTACGTGACCGTCCGACCGGGCCGTCCGACACGGGGCGCCGGGAGCCGTAGGCTGTTTGTGTGCTCCTGCTCGCTCTGGATACCGCCACCCCTGCCGTCACCGTCGCGCTGCACGACGGCGACGACGTCATCGCCTCGTCGAGTCAGGTGGACGCCCGCCGCCACGGCGAACTGCTGCTCCCGGCGATCGACCGGGTACTCGCCGCGGCCGGTGTGAAGGCGGACGCCCTCACCGGGATCGTCGTCGGCATCGGCCCCGGGCCGTACACCGGGCTGCGGGTCGGCCTGATGACCGCGGACACCTTCGGGCTCGCGCTCGGTGTTCCCGTGCACGGTGTGTGCACGCTGGACGGCCTCGCGTACGCCGCGGACCTGGAGGGCCCCTTCGTCGTGGCGACCGACGCCCGCCGCAAGGAGGTCTACTGGGCGCGGTACGCCGACTCCCGCACCCGCCTCACCGACCCCGCCGTCGACCGGCCCGCCGACATCGCCGGCCGGGTCGCGGGGCTGCCCGCGGTCGGCGCCGGCGCGCTGCTGTACCCCGATACCTTCCCCAAGGCGCACGAGCCCGAGCACGTGAGTGCCGCCGCCCTCGCCCGGCTGGCCGCCGAGCGGCTGGCGGCCGGTGCGCAGCTGCCCGCGCCGCGGCCGCTGTACCTGCGCCGCCCCGATGCCCAGGTCCCCAAGAACTACAAGGTGGTCACCCCCAAGTGACACGAGTGACAGGGCCCGAGAAGGTCGCGCTGCGCGAGATGCGCTGGTGGGACATCGAGCGGGTGTTCCAGCTGGAGCGCGAGCTGTTCCCCGAGGACGCCTGGTCACGGGGGATGTTCTGGTCCGAGCTGGCCCATGCGCGCGGCCCCGCCGCGACCCGCCGCTACGTGGTCGCCGAGGAGGACGGCCGGCTCGTCGGATACGCCGGTCTCACCTCCGCCGGCGCGACGGCCGACGGCGGCGAGGACACGGGCGGGGTGACCGGGGTGGCCGACGTCCAGACCATCGCCGTGCGCCGGGACCACTGGGGCACCGGCCTCGGCTCGCGGCTGCTGACGGAACTGCTGCGGGCGGCGACCGCGTTCGAGTGCGCCGAGGTGCTGCTGGAGTGCCGGATCGACAACGTCCGGGCCCAGAAACTGTACGAGCGCTTCGGCTTCGAGACCATCGGGGTCAGGAAGGGCTACTACCAGCCGGGAAACGTGGACGCCCTGGTGATGCGGCTGACCGACCCGTCCGTCTCCGTCACCCCGGCGGCCCCCGTGGACCCGGTGCCCCCCACGGCCGCCTCCACGGCCCCCGTGAATCCCGTGAACCCCGTGAACGGCGTAGAAGGAACCGAGACCCATGGCTGACGAACCCCTGGTGCTGGGGATCGAGACCTCCTGCGACGAGACCGGTGTCGGCGTCGTCCGGGGGACCACCCTGCTGGCGGACGCCGTCGCCTCCAGCGTCGACGAGCACGCCCGCTTCGGCGGTGTCGTCCCGGAGGTCGCCTCCCGCGCCCACCTGGAGGCGATGGTGCCGACGATCGGGCGCGCCCTGAAGGAGGCCGGGGTGAGCGCCCGGGACCTGGACGGCATCGCCGTCACCGCCGGTCCGGGGCTCGCCGGCGCGCTGCTGGTCGGCGTCTCGGCGGCCAAGGCGTACGCCTACGCCCTCGGCAAGCCCCTCTACGGCGTCAACCACCTCGCCTCGCACATCTGCGTCGACCAGCTGGAGCACGGGCCGCTCCCCGAGCCGACGATGGCGCTGCTGGTCTCCGGCGGCCACTCCTCGCTGCTGCTCTCCTCGGACATCACCTCCGACGTCCGCCCGATGGGCGCCACCATCGACGACGCGGCCGGCGAGGCCTTCGACAAGATCGCGCGCGTGCTCGACCTCGGCTTCCCCGGCGGCCCGGTCATCGACCGGTACGCGCGCGAGGGCGACTCGTCCGCGATCGCGTTCCCGCGCGGGCTGACCGGGCCGCGCGACCCCGCGTACGACTTCTCCTTCTCCGGTCTGAAGACGGCCGTGGCCCGCTGGATCGAGGCCAGGCGGGCGGCGGGGGAGGAGGTCCCGGTGCGTGACGTGGCGGCCTCCTTCCAGGAGGCGGTCGTGGACGTGCTCACCCGCAAGGCCGTACGCGCCTGCAAGGACGAGGGCGTCGACCATCTGATGATCGGCGGCGGAGTGGCCGCCAACACCCGGCTGCGGGCGCTGGCCCAGGAACGCTGCGAGGCGGCCGGCATCCGGCTGCGCGTACCGCGCCCGGGGCTGTGCACGGACAACGGTGCGATGGTGGCAGCCCTGGGCGCCGAGATGGTCGCCCGGGGCCGGGCGGCGTCCGACTGGGACCTGTCCGCGGACTCCTCCCTCCCCGTGACGGAACCCCACGTACCGGGCGAGACCCACACGCAGGCGCAGGCGCAGGCGCACACGCACACGCACGATCACGTGCACGAGGTCGGCGGGGAGAACCTGTACTCGTGACCGTCGCGCTGATGTGGGAGGCACGGGCCGTGCCCGGCCGGGGTGAGGAACTGCTGGCCTGGACCGAGGAGCAGTTGCGCGAACTGCCCGCCGACCCGGCCCCCTTGCGCCGGGAGGCCTTCCGCGCCCCGCAGGACCGGGTCCTCGTCATCACCTGGTGGAACGCCCCGTACGACGCCGACCTCCCCGAACTCCCCGAACCGACCGGGGGCCTGGTCACCCGCGCGGTGCACCGGTGGCGCTTCGAGTCGGTGGGCGCGAGGTGACCGGCGCGGCCACCGGCCGACGGGCGGCTGCCGGCCGGGGCTGACGGCCCGGCTCCCCCCCGCCCCCTCATGCCGTGCCCGTGACCTCCGTCCCGCACACCGGCCTTCGGCCCGGGCCGGTTTCGCGGAGCGGGCCGGTGAGGGTCAGGTGGGCCCCGCCGCAGCGATCCGGCGCCGGGCACGGGCCGGCGCCCGCGTGCCGAGGTCCGGGTCCACCATGGCCTACCAATATTTCGTAAAGTGTGTCGAATGTTCCGGGATCCCGTGACTCGGGGAACACTTCGTCAAGAGGGCCCGTAGGGATACGATCGCGGCCATGACTTCCTCGCAGCCCGCCGAAACCCGGACGCGAGGGCGCAGCGCGCAGACTGCGACCCTCGCCGAGATCGCCCGCGAGGCCGGTGTCTCGGCACCGACTGTTTCGAAGGTCCTCAACGGCCGCGCCGATGTCGCCCCCGCCACCCGGAGCCGGGTCGAGGAACTGCTGCGTGCCCACGGCTACCGGCGACGGCGTGCCGAGGCCACCCGTTCGCCCTTGATCGACCTGGTCTTCCACGAACTCGAGAGCGCCTGGGCGATGGAGGTCATCCGGGGCGTGGAGAACGTGGCGAGGGACGCGGGGCTGAGCGTCGTCCTCTCCGAGAGCGCGGGGCGGCTCACCCCGGGGCGGACCTGGGCCGACCAGGTCGCCGCGCGCCGCCCGCACGGGGTGGTCCTCGTCCTGTCCGGCCTCGACGAGTCCGGGCGGGCGCTGCTGACCAGCCGGTCCATCCCGTTCGTGGTGATGGACCCGGCCGGCGACCCCGGCACCGACGTGCCCTCCGTCGGCGCGACCAACTGGCAGGGCGGGCTCGCCGCCACCCGGCACCTGGTCGAGCTCGGTCACACCAGGATCGGGGCGATCAGCGGGCCCTCGCAGATGATGTGCAGCCGCGCCCGCATGGACGGCTACCGGGCCGCGCTGGAGACCGGCGGACTTCCGGTGGACCCCGGGCTGGTCATGGCCGGCGACTTCCACCACGAGACCGGGTACCGCCAGGGCCTCGCCCTGCTGCGCCGGCCCGACCGGCCCACCGCGGTCTTCGCCGGCAACGACCTCCAGGCGCTCGGCCTCTACGAGGCCGCGCGTGAGCTGGGCCTGCGGATTCCCGAGGACCTGAGCGTGGTGGGGTTCGACGACCTGCCGGTGGCCCGCTGGGTGGGGCCGCCGCTGACGACCGTGCGGCAGCCGCTGACGGAGATGGCGGAGGCGGCGGCCCGGCTGGTCCTCGACCTCGGCAAGGGCGAGGACCCCGCGGCCGCCGCGACCCGGGTGGAACTGGCGACGAGCCTGGTGGTGCGCAGCAGCACGGGGGCGCCGCCGGCCGGGGAGTGACGGTTGCCGGGCTCGAGGAGGCCGGCCGGACACTGCTCGAAGGCTGCCGCCGACGGTTCCGAAAGTTTCGGCGCGTGTCCCGGGTGAGTGCGGGCTGTGAAGTCTGAGAACTTCACAAGAAAACGGTCCGGGGAGTGCTCGTTGTCATAATTCGGACTTACGTTCCTGTCTGTGATGGGATATGAGGGCCACGACGGGGGCCGCGGTGACGGGCGCGACGAAGGCGGGGGCGAGGTCCCTCCGGACACGCCCTCGGACCCCTCCGAAGACGCGGACGTACGGGCGGACCCGCCCACGGAACCGGTGACGGACCCGGTGACAGGCCGGGTGGCGGGCCCGTCGGCGGATCGGCAGCCGGCCCGTCGCCGGGCGCGGGCCCTGAGGTTCGCCGGCCTCGCGCTGGCGGGCGTGCTGGTGCTGGGCGCCGGGGCGGCCGGCTGGTCGTACTGGCAGCTGGGCGACAACGTCAGGAGCGTCGACATCAACGGCGCCCTGGGCGACGACCGCCCGCCCAGGGGGACGACGGCCTCGGACCAGGGCGCTTCGGCGTCCGCCCCACCCCTGCCGACGGGCTCCCTCAACATCCTGGTGCTGGGCTCGGACTCGCGCAGCGGCGGGGAGAACCAGGCGCTCGGCGGCGGTGACAGCGGCGGGGCCCGTTCCGACACGGCCATGGTCGTCCACCTCGACGCCGGCCGGACCGCCGCGACCGTGGTCAGCATCCCGCGCGACACCCTGGTCGACCGCCCGGCCTGCCCGCTGCCGGACGGCGGGTCGACGCAGCCGGTGTCCCACGCGATGTTCAACAGTGCCTACGAGGTGGGCGGGCCGGTGTGTGCGGTGAAGACGGCCGAGCTGCTCACGGACGTCCGCATGGACCACTACGTCGAGATCGACTTCACCGGCTTCGCCCGCCTGGTCGACGCGCTCGGCGGCGTCACCGTCACCACGGACGAGGACATCGACGACGACCTGAGCCGGCTGCACCTCGAAGCGGGCACCCACCACCTGGACGGCACCGAGGCCCTGGCCATGGCCCGCACCCGCTACGGCACAGCGGACGGCAGCGACCTCGGCCGCATAGATCTCCAGCACACGCTGGTGAAGGCGCTGCTGGACCAGATCGGGAAGCAGAGCCTGCTGACCGACCCCACCGAGCTGTACGAGATCGCCGACGCGGTCACCAGCAGTCTCACGACCGACACCGGCCTGGACTCGCTGGCCGAGCTGACCCGCTTCGCCCAGAGCCTGCAGGGTCTGTCGTCGCCCGCCGTCACCACCGTGACGATGCCGGTGCTCCCGGCGCCCTGGGACTCCAACCGGGTGGTGGCACAGCAGCCGGAGGCGGAGAAGCTGTGGGCGTCGCTGCGGTGAGGTGCGGCGCGCCGGAAGAAAGTTCCGGGAAATCCGGGGGAGCGTGTCGATTCGGCCGTCGCCCGTTCGACGCAGGGGTGAGAGGCCGGGACACACCCGGCCACACCCGGCCCGTACGGCGAACGCCGCAACGGCACCACGACACGAGGAGTCACCATGCCGCGCTTTCTCTCCCTGGTCCGGATCGACGAGGCCAACGCCCCCCAGGAGGGCCCCAGCCCCGAACTGATGCAGCGGATGGGCGAACTGCTCGAGGAGATGACGAAGGCCGGGGTCCTGCTGGACACGGCGGGGCTGACCCCGACGGCCCAGGGCACCCGCGTGCACTACGAGGGCGGACAGCTGTCGACGACCGACGGGCCCTTCACCGAGGCCAAGGAGGTCATCGGGGGCTACGCGATGATGCAGGCCAAGGACATGGCCGAGGCGGTCGAGTGGACCAAGCGGTTCCTGAAGGTGCACGAGGAGCACTGGACGGTGACCTGCGAGGTGCGCGAGGTCGTGGAGGGCTGACCCGGCGGGGGAGCGGTCCGGCGGGGGAGACAGCCTTGCTGAGGGAGTGCCCCGGCGGGGGCCGGCCCGGCAGGGGGGGGAGCAGCCCCGCTGGGGGAGTGGCCCGGCTGGGGAGGCAGCCCGGCAGGGGGGAGCGGTCCGGCGGGGGAAGTAGCCCGGCAGGGGGGAGCGGTCCGGCGGGGGAAGTAGCCCCGTGGGGGGAGTGGCCCGGCGAGGGAGGCAGCCTCGCTGGGGGAGTGGCCCCGCGGGAGACTCTTTGGCTCCGGCGCCGCAGGGGTGTCTGATGGTGGGTTGTGACAGAGCAGCCCACCTCCAGCCCCGCTCCCCGCCCGGCGCCCTCGACCGCCGGGACTCCCGGGTCCGCCGAGACTTCCGAAACTCCCGGCTCCGCCCGGGCGCGCCGGACCGTCGAGACCGTCTTCCGCCTGGAGTCCCCGCGGGTCATCGCAGGCGTGGCCCGTGTCGTCCGGGACGTCGGTATCGCGGAGGAGCTGGCGCAGGACGCCCTGGTCGCCGCGCTGGAGCAGTGGCCGAGGGACGGCGTGCCCGACAACCCGGGCGCCTGGCTCATGAGGGCCGCCAGGAACCGTGCCGTCGACCTGGTCCGGCGCCGCGAGAACTACGCCCGCAAGCTCGCCGAGATCGGCCGGGACCCCTCGGCCGCCGCCCCGCCCGGGGATCCCGCGGACCTCGCCGACCCCGACGGCATCGACGACGACCTGCTCCGGCTCGTCTTCACCGCGTGCCATCCGGCCCTGCCGGCCGAGGCCCGCATCGCCCTCACCCTGCGCCTGCTCGGCGGTCTGACCACGGCCGAGATCGCCCGCGCGTTCCTGGCCCCGGAGCCGACGGTGGCCCAGCGCATCGTGCGCGCGAAGCGGACCCTCGCGAAGAAGAACGTCGCCTTCGAGGTGCCCTACGGACCCGACCGCGAGGCCCGCCTCGGCTCGGTCCTGGACGTCATCTACCTGATCTTCAACGAGGGGTACGCGGCCACGGCCGGCGACGACTGGCTGCGCCCCGGGCTGTGCGAGGACGCGCTGCGGCTCGCCCGGGTGCTGTCCGGGCTGATGCCCAGGGAACCCGAGGTCCACGGCCTCACCGCGCTGCTGGAGTTCCAGACGTCCCGGGCCGCCGCCCGCACCGGCCCGGACGGCGAACCGGTGCTGCTCAAGGACCAGAACCGGGCCCGCTGGAACCGCATGCTCATCGCCCGCGGCATCACCGCCCTCACCCGCGCCGACGCCACCGCCACCGGCGCCCCGGGCCCGTACGCCCTCCAGGCCGCCATCGCCGCCTGCCACGCGCACGCGTACCGCTACGAGGACACCGACTGGCGCCGCATCGCCGCCCTCTACGGCCTCCTCGCGGCCCGGGCCCCGTCCCCGGTCGTCGAACTCAACCGCGCGGTCGCCGTCTCCATGGCCGAAGGCCCCGCGGCGGCCCTCCCCCTCGTCGACGCCCTGACCGGCGTACCGGCGCTCCGGGACTACCACCTCCTGCCGAGCGTCCGGGGCGACCTGCTGGCCCGCCTCGGACGCACCGAGGAGGCCCGCGCGGAATGCGCGCGGGCGGCCTCGCTGGCCAGGAACGAACGGGAACGGGACATGCTGCTGCGGCGGGCGGGGGAACGGGCGGGGGACTGAGGGGGCCGAGGCAGGGGTGCCGTCCCGCGTGCGCGGGTCAGCGCACCGGGTGCCCGAGCAGCATCGTCGGGGCGCCGGCGACGCGGGTGAGGAAGACGGTGACGGACGCGGTGCCGTTCGGTTTGGGGAGGGCCTTGCGGCGGAGTTCCTCCGGTTCCACCGCCGAGCCGCGCTTCTTGACGGTCAGGGTGCCGACCTGACGCTCCCGCAGCAGTGCCTTCAGCTTCTTGACGCTGAAGGGGAGCCGGTCGGTGATCTCGTAGGCGGTGGCGTACGGCGTCGGGCGGTGGGTGTCGGCGGTGATGTACGCGATGGTCGCGTCGATCAGCCCTCCGTCGAGGTCCTGCGCGACCTCGGCGACGAGATGCGCGCGGATGACGGCGCCGTCGGGCTCGTACAGGTACCGGCCGGGCGGACGCACCGCGGGGTCGGGCAGGCCGCGGGAGAGCAGCGTGCGGGGGCCGGGCAGCAGGGTCGCGCGGATCGCCGGCGCCACCGCACCCCCTGACCCGGCGGCCGCCCGTCCGGTGCCGAACCACAGCACCGCCTCCTTCACGTCCCCGCCGTCCGAGACCCACTCGGCCTCCGCGTCGCCGGGGACGGCCTCGTGCGGGATGCCCGGAGCGACCTTCAGGGCGGCGGCGCGGGGTGCCCCGCGGGCCGCCCCGACCGCCCAGGACAGCGGGGGCGAGTAGGCCTCGGGGTCGAAGACGCGGCCCCGGCCGCCGCGCCGGGCCGGGTCGACGAAGACGGCGTCGTACCCGGCCGTGTCCACCTCCGTGACATCGGCCTCCCGTACCTCGATCAGCACAGCCAGGCCCAGCGCGTCCGCGTTCGCGCGGGCCGCCGCCGCGGTGAGCGGGTCCCGGTCCACCGCGAGCACCCGGATCCCGGCGCGGGCCAGCGCGATCGCGTCCCCGCCGATCCCGCAGCACAGGTCGGCCACCGACGTCACGCCCAGCTCCTTCAGCCGCCGCGCCCGGTACACCGCCACGCTCGCCCGGGTCGACTGCTCGACCCCGTTCGGCGTGAAGAACATCCGCCCGGCGTCCTGCGCCCCGAACTTCGCCACCGCACGCTGCCGCAGCCGGGCCTGGCCGAGCGCCGCCGACACCAGCTCCGCCGGATGCTCACGGCGCAGCCGGGTCGCGACGGCGAGTTCCCGGGTCGGGTCGGTGTCGCGCACCTCGTCGAGGAGGGCGCGGCCCTCGGGGGTGAGGAGCAGGGCGAGGGGTGAGGCGTCGGGGGACTGCGAGGCGGGCTGGGCGTGGGGCGCGGTGCGGTCGTTCACCGGCTCATTGTGGGCCAGGCGCGGGTCCGGTGTCGGCCAGTCGGTGGACGGTGTGCCGCCGGCCGCGGTGTCGGGCCGGGGACGGTGCGGGGGACTGCGAGGATCCGGCACCATGCGAGTAGTAGGACAAAACGATAAAAGGTGGTCACGGGGCGGCGTACGGGCCGGTGCCGCCGTACTCACCCTCGCGGCCCTCGCCCCCCTCGCCGCGGGCTGCGGACAGGACCCCACCGCCCCGGACCCGGCTGCGGGCGGTCGCCAGCCCCTCCACGCGCCCCCGGCCCGTGCGCTCGACTCCTACGCCACCACACTGCGCGCCGCGCACGCCGCGCGCGTGGCCGCCGCGAAGAGCTGGGGGCTCGAGCGGGTGCCCCTGACCGCCCCGTCCGCGCCCCGGGAGAAACCCCGGATCTCCACCCGCAAGGGCTTCGAGGTCGACGGTCACCGGGAACTGGACCTCCCCCCGGTCTTCACCACCGTCCCCACCGAGGACAAGGTCGTCTTCCTCACCATCGACGACGGTGCCGAGAAGGACCCCGCGTTCCTGCGCATGATGAGCGAACTGAAGATCCCGTACACCGCGTTCCTCAGCGACTACGTGATCAAGGAGGACTACGGCTACTTCGAGAAGATGCGGGACAGGGGCGTCGGCCTGCACAACCACACCCTGAACCACCCGTACCTGCCCGGCCTGTCCTACGCCCGCCAGAAGCGCGAGATCTGCGGCATGCAGGACGTCATCGAGAAGCGGTACGGCGAACGCCCCGTCCTCTTCCGCCCGCCGTTCGGCAACTACAACAAGGACACCCTGCGCGCGGCGAAGTCCTGCGGCATCGAGTACGCCCCGCTGTGGAACGAGGAGGTCTTCGTCGACCGCTGGGACTACCGCGAGTGGGACAGGGAGTTGCACCCCGGCGACATCGTCCTCTCCCACTTCCGGGGCCGCGGCGACTGGGAGGGCACCATGCCCGACATGATCCGCCGCTTCCTGGACAAGGTCACGGCCGAGGGGTACGCGGTGGGGCGCCTGGAGGACTACCTGTGACCGGCCCGGCGCGGACGACCGGCCGCATGCGGGCGGCCGGCCTCGTTCGGCGGATCCGGCGGATCCGGCCCGGCTGTCCGATCCGGCCGACCCGTTCTGCCGGGCCGGCCCGTCCGATCCGGCAGCGGGCGGCCATGGCGGTTCTCCTGGTGGCGGGTCTCGTCCTCCCGCTGGTGCTGGCGGGGTGGGGCACTTCCGGAGGCCGGGCGGGGGCGGGTCCGGCCGTTCGGGGGGCGGACGCGGCCGCGGGGGCCGGGGCGGGGAAAGGCGTCGGGGCCGGGGAGGCCGAGGCGGAGGCGGGCGACGGCGCGGGCCCCTCGCCCGGCCACGGCGGGCCGGACCGCCTCCCGCCCGTCGTCGACCACGTCCCGACCCGGGACAAGGTCGTCTTCCTGACCTACGACGACGGCGCCGAACGCGACCCCCGCTTCATCGACCTCGTACGCGGCCGCCGCCTCCCCGTCAGCATGTTCCTCACGGACAGCGTGGTGGGGCCCGGCTACGGCCACTTCGCCCGGCTGCGCTCGGTCGGCGCGAGCCTGCAGAACCACACCCTCGACCACCCCGCCCTGCGCGGCCTGCCCTACGCCGGTCAGCGCGCCGAGATCTGCGGCCAGCAGCGCAAGCTCGGGTCCCGCTTCGGCATCCGCCCCCACCTGTTCCGCCCGCCCTACGGCACGTACGACACCACGACCCTCCGGGCCGCGGGCGACTGCGGCATCGCGGCGGTCGTGCTCTGGCGGGTCACCCTGGAGGGTGACGGCACCCTCACGTACACCCGTGGCGCGCACCGTCTGACGCCCGGCGACATCATCTCCGTCCCCGCGGGCGAGACCCCGGCCCTGACCCTGGCGGAACGGACGACGCGTCTGCTGCGCGAACTGGAGGAGCGGGGGCTGAGGGTCGGGAGGCTGGAGGACTACGTCCGGCGCCCTTGAGCCCTCGGGCGGTCACTGACGGGCACCGCTCACCGATCCGGCCCGCCCGGGGGCAGCCCTGCTCGTGGAGCTCGGGACCGAGGACGGGGCCGTTCTTCGGGCCGAAGCACGGGTCCGGGGGCGGCGGCACTCGGGACGGTCACCCGAACGCATGTTCGCCTTTCGGGTCGGCGCGCACGGGAAATCCGGCGACGCCACGCGGTGAATTGGCACTCCGCTTGACCGAGTGCTAATCGCAGTCATAGTCTCAGGTCTGGCACTCCCCACTGGAGAGTGCCAACACAGCGACGGGCAGGTCCGGCACCCGCGACGACGGATCGACCTGGTCGCCACCTCAGACAGTTAACCCCGTGAGATCTCCGAAGGGGGAGGTCGGATCGTGACGACCGCCAGCTCCAAGGTTGCCATCAAGCCGCTCGAGGACCGCATTGTGGTCCAGCCGCTCGACGCCGAGCAGACCACGGCTTCGGGCCTGGTCATTCCGGACACGGCCAAGGAGAAGCCCCAGGAGGGCGTTGTCCTGGCCGCCGGTCCCGGCCGCATCGAGGACGGCAAGCGCGTCGAACTCGACGTGAACGTCGGCGACGTCGTGCTCTACAGCAAGTACGGCGGCACCGAGGTGAAGTACAACGGCGAGGAGTACCTCGTCCTCTCGGCCCGCGACGTTCTCGCGATCATCGAGAAGTAAGTCACCTCGTAGCAGATTTGCTCCGAACTGCGCCCCTGGTCCCGACACGCTTACTGAGCCGGGCGCCCGGGGCGCAGTGTTTTCTCACCCCAGATTTCCGAGAGGGCTCCCGCTGCCATGGCGAAGATCCTGAAGTTCGACGAGGACGCCCGTCGCGCCCTTGAGCGCGGCGTCAACAAGCTTGCCGACACGGTGAAGGTGACGATCGGCCCCAAGGGCCGCAACGTCGTCATCGACAAGAAGTTCGGCGCCCCCACCATCACCAACGACGGTGTCACGATCGCCCGCGAGGTCGAGGTCGAGGACCCGTACGAGAACCTCGGTGCCCAGCTGGTCAAGGAGGTGGCGACCAAGACCAACGACATCGCGGGTGACGGTACGACCACCGCCACCGTGCTGGCCCAGGCCCTGGTCCGCGAGGGACTGCGCAACGTCGCCGCCGGCGCCTCCCCGGCCGCCCTGAAGAAGGGCATCGACGCCGCCGTCGCCGCGGTCTCCGAGGACCTGCTCGCCTCGGCCCGCCCGATCGACGAGAAGTCCGACATCGCCGCCGTCGCCGGGCTGTCCGCCCAGGACCAGCAGGTCGGCGAGCTCATCGCCGAGGCGATGGACAAGGTCGGCAAGGACGGTGTCATCACCGTCGAGGAGTCCAACACCTTCGGTCTGGAGCTGGACTTCACCGAGGGCATGGCCTTCGACAAGGGCTACCTGTCGCCGTACTTCGTGACGGACCAGGAGCGCATGGAAGCCGTCCTGGACGACCCGTACATCCTCATCACGCAGGGCAAGATCGGCTCCATCGCCGAGCTGCTGCCGCTGCTGGAGAAGGTCATCCAGGCCAACTCCTCCAAGCCGCTGCTGATCATCGCCGAGGACGTCGAGGGCGAGGCCCTGTCGACCCTGGTCGTCAACAAGATCCGCGGCACGTTCAACGCCGTCGCGGTCAAGGCGCCCGGCTTCGGTGACCGCCGCAAGGCGATGCTGCAGGACATGGCCGTCCTCACCGGCGCCACGGTCGTCTCCGAGGAGGTCGGCCTCAAGCTCGACCAGGTCGGCCTGGACGTGCTGGGCTCCGCCCGCCGCGTCACCGTCACCAAGGACGACACCACGATCGTCGACGGCGGCGGCAAGAAGGAGGACGTGACCGGTCGCGTCGGCCAGATCAAGGCCGAGATCGAGTCCACGGACTCCGACTGGGACCGCGAGAAGCTCCAGGAGCGCCTCGCGAAGCTGGCCGGCGGCGTGTGCGTCATCAAGGTCGGCGCCGCCACCGAGGTGGAGCTGAAGGAGAAGAAGCACCGTCTGGAGGACGCCATCTCCGCGACCCGCGCCGCGGTCGAGGAGGGCATCGTCTCCGGTGGTGGCTCCGCGCTCGTCCACGCCGTCAAGGTCCTCGAGGGCAACCTCGGCAAGACCGGCGACGAGGCCACCGGTGTCGCGGTCGTCCGCCGCGCCGCCGTCGAGCCCCTGCGCTGGATCGCCGAGAACGCCGGCCTCGAGGGCTACGTCATCACCTCCAAGGTCGCCGAGCTCGAGAAGGGCAACGGCTTCAACGCCGCCACCGGCGAGTACGGCGACCTGGTCAAGGCCGGCGTCATCGACCCGGTCAAGGTCACCCGCTCCGCCCTGGAGAACGCCGCCTCCATCGCCTCCCTCCTCCTGACGACCGAGACCCTGGTCGTCGAGAAGAAGGAAGAGGAGGAGCCGGCCGCCGGTGGTCACAGCCACGGCCACTCCCACTGAGCGAGTCACTCACAGCGGCGGGCGTCGGTGACCGACGCCCGTAGCAGACACGGAGGCCCGGCCCCGCTGCCCCGGCGGCGCCGGGCCTCCGTGCTGCGCCCGTGCCCGCAGTCGCTGCCGACGCCGGTACCGATGTCGGTGCCCTGTGTCACGCTCGGCGCATGGGATTCTTCGACGATCTTGTGCTGCCGGAGGAACCGGTCGGTGAGCGGGCCGTGTTGGCGAGCTTACGACCGCCCGGAGAGGACGAGGGACGGTACGCGCCGCCCGTCGACCGGTTCGCACCCGCGCGGGTGTCGCAGCTGGAAGTCGTCGGTGCCGGTCCGGAAACCAGGGTGCTGCTGACGGGATGGTCCGTATGGCCGCGGTCGGTCACCCTGCATCTGACGGTCTTCCGCAGCGTCCGCCGCCAGGGCGCGGACGCGCCGCGGCAGTCCGGGCTCCGGGTGGGTCTGCTGTTCTCCGACGGCCGTCGCGTGACCTCGCTGGACGGCAAGGTGCCGCGGAGGATCCCGTTCACCGGGCCGCAGGGGCAGGCGCGCGTGGCCCGGACGGACCAGGCGGTCGGGCTCATTCCGCTCGACCCGGGCCTGCACCCTTTCCACAGGTCGCTGTTCAAGACCGACGTCGACCTGTATCTGGCGGAACTTCCGCCCCCCGGGGAAGCGGAGCTGGTGGTCGAGTGGCCGGACGAGTCGGTGGCCGAGACCCGTACCGCCGTCGACGTGGCGACGCTGCGTGCCGCGTCGAGCCGGGCGCTCGAGGTGTGGCCGGACCCCGAGCCGCCTGAGCCGGCCCAGCAGTCGGGATCCTTCGCAACGATGGAGACGAGCGGCCCGCCGACGTTCCTGGCAGCGCCCCTGACCGGGCACCAGCTGGAAACGCTGCGCCGTGAGGAGGAGGCACGGCAGCGCTGTGTGCCGCGGGCCGACTGGCAGCAGATGGACTACCGGGACTGGGGGACGCGGACCTGATCCGGACCCGGCTCGCCGGAGGCGCACCTGTGGCCACCACCGTCGGACGGCTCGGCACCACCCCGCTGCACCTGGCGGCGGAGTGGGGCACGGCGGAAGCGGTGACGGCGCTCCTGACGCACGGGGCGGCCGAGAACGGGAGCGAGGACACCGGCAAGGACGCGTACGGCGTCGTCGACGCACGCGACCACGATGAGCACACCCCTCTGTGGTACGCCGCCCGGAACGTGGACGAGGGCACCGTCCGCGCCCTGATCGACGCCGGGGCGGATGTGTGGACACCGCAGTCGGGGCCCTGGTCACCCGGCCGCCTGTTGTCGACCACGCCGCTCGCACCCCTGGTGCGTGATCTGCCGGGGGCGGTGGAGCCGTCCGCCGAGGAGACCGCCGCCCAGCAGAGGGCGGACGCGCTCATCGCGGCCTTCGGCGAGGAGCGGTTGTGGACGGAAGGGCCCGGCATCTGCTTCGTACGGGGCCTGGGCGAGGACCAGGTGGTCCGGCGGCTCGGTGCCGACCCCGCGCGGTGCCCGAGGGAGGCACCCGACGACGCGCCCTTCGACCCGGCGGACTACGACGAGTCCCTGCGTTACGTGGGTGTCCTGGGTGTGGACGGTGCTCCGGGCGGCTGCGCGATCACGCAGGACGGGTACATGCCGAGGGACAACGCCGTGCTGAAGGCGATATCGGCGGGCACCGCCGCCTACGGGGTGTACTTCAACCCGAAGGGCGGCACCTTCGGCACCCTGGCCCGGGACGGCGAAGTCGTCGAGTCCGAGGAGATCGGCCTGTCGCCGCACGCGTCGGACCCGGCCGCCTTCTGGACCTTCCGCTTCTGGCAGCGGGGGCACGCGTTCCCCCACGGCGCCGACATCATGGCCTACGCGTGCGCCGCGGCCGGCCTGAGTATCGACGACGGCCGGGACGCGGCCGGACTCCAGGCCCCACGCCGCTGGGTCGAGCTGCCTGCGCGGCTCCGGCGCTGACGATGAGGACGTGCGGCACCGCGTGGGGACGAAGCCGCCGTGGAGCGCCGTCGCTCGGTCGGGCGCGGTGGCACCCGGGATCTCGTCCCAGTCCCGCCGCCGCGCTGCGCACCGTTTTTTCAGCACTGCCGCCCCCGCCCCCGCGGCCTCCCCGGTCCGGGCCCCGGGCGGCAGTGCATCGATGTGCCGCGTCGTCGGGGTGCCGGCCCGAAGCGGACCGGGGGCGGGCCCTGATGCGTGGGTACGGAGGGGGTTCCGCACGGTCGAGGCCGTGTTGGCGTCGATCCGGCCGGAGCCCCGGAAGGAGTCACGGCCTCGTGGGACCCGTCTGGAGGCCACGAGGCCGTGTCACGCTGTCCCGCAGCGACTGCGGAGGAGTTCCACCCCGTCGCCTTCGAGATCGTCGCAGTACGTCGCACGCCCGGTCATGGCCATGACCAAGGTTGAGGTGCGGCCGGACACGAGAGGCCCGGAACCGGTCGTGAACGGGCCGTCGTCCGCTACAAGTCTCAGGCCGCCGATGCGTCCCTTGGCAACGACCACGAGGTCCGAGCCCCGGTAGTACTCGGCCGTTTCCGTGACGACCCCGATCGGATAGTCGCGGCGGATTCCCAGCGGGCGCCGGATGTCCTCTCCGTGCACGATCGTCTCGCCCAGCATGGCGATGGCAGGAAGGGGAGGCTTGGTCGTGCTCGGGACGACGCGCCGGAAACGTTCAAGGGTCTCGCCCGGGGTCGCTCCGAGCTGCTCGGCCAGCCGCATGGCCACCTGCTTGTCGAAGTCGAACCGGCAGCGGATCACACCCGCCAGCCAGCTCACGGCGTTGAGGCTCGCGCCCGCGGTCAGGTGCGCCAGCACCTCACGCACCGTCAGACCGGTGCAGAGCGAAGGCGTTGCCCATTGTTCGTCCGTCAGATCCGCGAGATCGGCCGCCAGTGCCGCTCGCTCGGTGCGGATCAGGGACCAGATCCCGGTCTCGCGATCGGGGTCTGCTGTCGGTGCAGGATCAGTCATGTGGGCCGGACTCCTGTCAAGGATCGTCATCTGCGGTGCCCCGGCCCGAACAGCGGACGTCCGACAGGGGCGTTCCCAAAGGAGACTCTTGCTCCGGGGCGAAGTCATCGCCGGTGAGCGATCTTTTCTCCGGCGTCCGGACCCGGACCGCACGCCACCGGCAGCTACCGCGGCGAGCCTGCCGTTGGTGAGCCGAGCCGGTTCAAGAGCAGTTGCAGCTCGGGCAGCGCGGAAGACGCTGACGAGTTCGGCAGTTCCATCGCGGTGGGGGGTGCCGACGGCGACGGCTGTGCCGATCTCGCGGTGAGGGCTCACGGAGAGGACGTGGATGCCCAACGGAACACGGGCAGCGTCCTTCTCCTCGAGGGAAGAGGGAAGAGGGAAGAGGGAAAGGCCTGCTTGCGGCGGGCTCCGTACTCTTCACCCAGGACCCCCAGGACCCCCAGGCCCCCCAGGCCCCCCAGGCCCCCCAGGACCCCCAGGATGCCCCGGGCATACCCGGCATGGTCGAGAACGGCACCACCGCGCGCGGCGACCGGTTCGGCAGGGCCGTCCAGCTCGTGGACGCCACCCGTGACGGCAGGGCGGAGCTGGTGATCGGCGCGCCTGGTGAGAGCGGCCGAGGCAGCGGGGCGTGGGTCCTGCGCGGTGCCGTCGACGGCGCGACCGGCACCGGTTCCTTCGCCTTCGGCCTCGGCGCAGGGCTTGGGGCGGATTCGACAGGTGAGCCGCGCCCGGCACCGCGCACCTCGGCCACCGCTGGATCACCCTGCACCTCGGCGCGCACCTGACCCGCCACCCGCCTCCGTTGCCGCGTCGAGTCCCAGCGCATGCCATGTCGTGATGTTTTTCGATCAACCCTTGCCTAAACGTGACACTCCTCGCTGCGGGCAATGCGCGTTTGACGTGCATGTCGGACTCATTCGGGTGGACAGAGAGCGACGGGACACCTTGAATCTGACGAGACGGCAGATCCTTTGGGGATCCCTGTTGTTGTCGCCCCGTCTGTGGGGCCGACTGGTGAATTCGCGCTCGGGGGGGTGTGCGTCTGTTCTGCGATGCGAGCAATTCCGTTGCCAGTCATGTGAGTCGGGGTCGATTCCAGGGTTTTCCATGGGTCCTCGGCTCGACGGATTCCGTGTCTTCCTCCCTCCGTTCCGGCGTACGCGCCCGGGGTGAACGGATGCAGAAACCATGTGAGGAAGAGGATGAGGAAACGCGTTACGCGGACACTGCTGTCGTGCACGGCGGCCGGGGCGGCCGTCCTGGGGCTGGGTGCGGGGCTCTCCGGCTTGGGACCGGGCGGGCAGGAGGCGCCGCCGATGGCCGCGGTGGCGGAGGGGGACCCGGGGTACGCCGTCGAGGACTTCGCGTACCCGCAGGCCGACAAGATCCTCGAGGAGCAGGGCATCCTGCTCAAGCGGGGGGACGGGCACATCGTTCTCGCCGCGTGTGACAGCGGGACGGGGCTGTTGAAGGTCTACACGCGCAACAACAGCACCGTCTGTTTCCGCACCACGGGCGACAGCGGCTACCTGAGCCTGGAACTGCCGGCCGTCTACGGCGTGCAGACCAACGCGTACCAGGCCGACCTGCACACCACCGTCGAGGACGAGGAACACCAGTACGAGGTGGATCCCAACTCCTTCGCCCCCGTGGGGGAGGCCGCCGACCCGGAGGGCCGCCGGCACGTCCTCGTCGAGATCGTCACGTCCAAGTAGCCGCCACCCGCACCACTTCCCGGTCCGTGCCCCCGCTTCGGGACGCCCGGACCCGGGTCGCCATTCGTCTGTGCGAGGACCTTTCATGCCTGATCTCCGACAACGGGCGGTCGGCCGGACCGCCGCCGTCGCGGCCGCCGCGCTGTCCGCGACACTGCTGGCCCCCGTCTCCGCGCACGCGGTGACGGGTACCGCAGAGAGCGACAACACCCGTGGTGTCACCGCGCGCCTGGACATCGGACAGGGGCAGCGGGCCTGCTCCGCCGCGCTCGTCGACCCCGAATGGCTGCTGACCGCGGTCAGTTGCTTCGCCGAGGACCCGGGCGCCGAGCTCTCCGCGCCCGCGGGCGTGCCCGAGCTGAGAACCACGGCCACCATCGGCCGCACCGACCTGACCACGACCGCCGGACAGGTCCGCCAGGTGGTGGAACTCGTGCCCCGCACGGACCGCGACGTCGTGCTGGCCCGGCTCTCCGGCCCGGTGCTGAACGTCCCCCCGGTGCCGCTGTCCGCCGTCGCCCCGTCGGCGGGAGAGGACCTGACGGCGACCGGCTACGGACGCACGACGGACGAGTGGGCGCCGCTCAAGCTGCACTCCGGCACCTTCACCGCCGCAGCAGGCCCCGACGGGGTGGACCTGCCGGTCACCGGACAGGACGGCGCGGCGGTGTGCGCCGGCGACACCGGCGGCCCGCTGCTGCGCACCACCTCCGCCGGCACGGAACTCGTCGGCATCAACAGCCGCTCCTTCCAGGGCGGTTGCTTCGGCGTCGACGAGACGCAGACCAGCACCGACGCGGTCAGCGCCCGGGTGGACGACCTCGCCTCCTGGGTCGCCTCGAAGGTCGGGCGGACCCCCTTCGCCGACTTCAACGGTGACGGCGTCGAGGACCTGGCCGTCGTCGACCCGCGGGCCACCGTCGGCGGCGACGCCGACGCCGGTCTGGTACGCGTCGTGTACGGCGGTGACCGAGGCACCGACGAGATCAGCCAGGACGTCTCCTTCGTGCCCGGCGGCGCCGAGCCGGGGGACCGGTTCGGCGAGGCCCTGGCCGTCGCCGACCACAACCAGGACGGCTACACGGACCTGATCGTCGGCATCCCGTACGAGGACCTGGCCGGCCAGGCCGACACGGGCATGGTCTCGGTCATCCACGGCTCCCGTGACGGGCTCGGCAAGGGACCGGCGTCCCTCAACCTCGAACAGGGGCAGGGCAGCGGGGACATCGGCGGCACGGCCTCCGAGGCCGGCGACCTGATGGGCTTCTCCCTCGCCGCGGGCCGCACCGCCTCCGGCGCCTCCTACCTGGTCATCGGCGTCCCCGGCGAGGACATCGGCAGCGCGGTCGACTGCGGTGCCGCCTTCTACGTCCAGGGCGACAGGAGCGTCGCGGTCAACCAGGACAAGGACGAGCTCGCCGGCACGGCGGAGTCGGGCGACCGGTTCGGCCACTCCGTCGCCGCCGACTCCCGCTACGTCGCCATCGGGGTTCCCGGCGAAGCGATCGGCACCCTCGCCGAATCCGGGGGCGTGCACGTCATGAACCACGCCTTCAACGCGGCCGGCGCCGTCACCCAGGCCCACTCCCTCCACCAGGACACCGACGGCGTGTCCGGAGTGGCCGAGGCCGGTGACGAGTTCGGCTCCTCCGTCGCGCTGACCGAGTACCGGCCCGAGGGCGAGAGCACCGCGACGCGGTCGGTCCTCGCCGTCGGCTCCCCCGGCGAGGCGCTGACTGTCGGCACGGCCGGCCGGGACGACGCCGGACGTGTGGTCACCTTCCAGCTCACCCACGCCGGTGGCTGGAGCGAGCTGCAGGACATCCAGCAGGAGAAGGCCGACGTCACCGGTGTCGCCGAGAAGGGCGACCGGTTCGGCGAGAAGGTCGCCGTCGCCAACACCGACCCCAGGGCGGCCGGTTCCGTCACCAGCATGCTGCTGGCCGTCGGCATACCCGGCGGGACGGTGGACGGTGCCACCGGCTCCGGCGCGGTCCAGAAGTTCTCCCTGCTGGGGCTGCCCGGCGACCACGACCGCTGGATCGAGCCCGGCCTCGTCGGCCTGCCCGGCACCCCCGGAGCGGGCGAACGCCTCGGCACCGCGCTCACCGCCACCGGCACCCGCATCTACCTCGGCATGCCCAACGGCCCCAGCACCTACGGCGCCGTCCACACCATTCCCTGGACCAACGTCACCGACGGCCCGGTCCAGGACGCCGTCACCCACCAGCCCGGACAGGACGGCCTGCCCGCCGCGGGCAAGGCGTTCGGCACCACCGTGCAGCAGCCGCACGGCCGGGTCGGCTGTCGCACGGCCGACCCGGAGCCGTACCGGCGCTCCCGCGCCGTTCTTCCGGCTCCCGGCGCCCGGGGCTTCCCCGGGCGCCGGGAGCCGGGGGTGAAGCACACCGCCGTCCTCCGTACCGAACCCTTCGTCGTCCGAAGCGAAAGGACCCAAGGCCGTGCCACCGACTCTGTGGAGCAGACGCCGCCTCCTCACCACCCTGTCCGCGCTGGTCGCCGCGCCCGCGCTGCCCGGTGCCCTGACTCTCGCCTCCGCTCCCGCGTACGCGGCGGACGGCATGCCCGAGCTGCCCGACCGGCTGCCGGACACCGACCGGGGACAGGTCGTGTGGGCCTACCGGACCGGTGGCCGTGCCGTGCGCGAGGCCGCCGTCGCGGCCCTGACCGGCGGCGACGCCCGGATCAGTGAGTTCCTGACCGGCGAACTGCCCGTGGCCCGGGCCGACGACAACCGTTTCGCCATCTTCCGGAGCCTCGCCTGGGCCGGGCAGTCCGTACAGGAAGGCGCGCAGCAGGCCCTGTCCGGGGGTGACGAGGCGGTCGCCGCGTACCTCGAGGACGGCTACCGGGCGCGGCTCCTCACCGACCTGCGGGTCGAGGTCTTCCGGGTCATGAACAACGGGGGCCCGGGGGTGCGGCGGGAGGCTGCCGCGGCTCTGGAGAAGGACACCCGGGAAGCGCTGCAGACCTTCCTCGACGAGACCCGGTTCACCGCGCGGGACGAGGACGAGCGGGTCGAGGTCTTCACCCTCCTGGCCAAGGCGTCCCCGGAGGTGAAGAAGTACGCCGAACGGGCCCTCGAGGACGGCTCGCCGGAGGCCATCCACTGGTTCCTCACCACCGGACAGCACATCGCGCGCGCCCGTGACGAGGAAACCGCCACCATCGACCAGCTCGTGGCGATCGTCGAACGGGAGGGCAAGCGGGCCAAGTCCAAGACGGACAAGGCCGTCACCGCGTCCAACCAGGCCAAGGAGGCCGCGGCCAAGGCGAAGGAGGCGGCCCTCACGGCGGCCGCCGAGGCGAAGGCCGCGCAGAACGACGTCCGCAAGTCGGCGAAGGCCGCGGACAACGCGGCCGACGCCGCGCGCGGCGCGGCCCGTGCGGCGCAGACCGCGATCAGCGCCTCCCGGGCCGCGCAGGCCGCCTCGCAGCGGGCGGCGTGGGCGGCCCAGGCCGCCGCGGCCGCGGCGGCGCAGGCCGGCCGGGCGGCTTCACGTGCCTACAACGCCGCCATCGCCGCCTCGGGTGACGCGTCCAAGGCGTCCGCGGCACGCACCGCCGCCGAAGGCGCCCGTGACGCGGCCGCCAAGGCGCGCACCGCCGCGGCCGCGGCACGCCAGGCCTCCGTCGCCTCCGAGCAGGCCGCCTCCGCCGGTTCCGCGGCCGCCTCCGCCGCGAACAACGCCGCCGCCGCGGCCACCGCGTCCGCCGAGGCGGCCGACGCCGCCGGCGTCGCCACGGACCAGGCCCGCCGGGCCCGTGCCGCCGCCGAGGACGCCAGGGCACAGGCGGCCCGTGCCACGAGTGCGGCGAGCGTGTCCCAGCGTCTGGCGGGTCGGGCCGCCGCGGCCGCGGCCGAGGCGCACCGGGCCGCGAACTCCGCGGCCGACCACGCCGACAAGGCGGCCGCCGCGGCCGAGGAAGCCGCCGAACACGCCGGGGAGGCCGTCGAGTACGCCAAGCGGTCCAAGGCGTACGCCGAGGCCGCGGTGGAGGCGGCGACGACCGCCGCCGACGCGGTCAAGGAGGCGCAGGAGGTGGAGACCGCGGCCCGTGAGGCGGAGGCCGACCGCATCCTGCAGGACACCGAGATCGGCATCATCGCGGCCCGGCTCAAGGCCGCCGAGGAGCAGGAGGCCCTGGAGCGGATCACCGAACAGCGTTCCCAGAGCGACCAGCTGACCCAGGAGATCACCGAGCTCGTCGAGCAGGCGGAGAGCGCGTTCGCCGCCGGGGACGAGGCGGCGGCGGTGGGCTTCGGCCGCAGGGCCGCGGTCAAGCTCCTCGACAGCCACGGCACCTGGACGCGTGAGGCAGCCGAGTTCGCCCTCGCCGGCGGCGACTACGAGGTGCTCAACTGGATCGACGCCGACCGCATCGGGGCACAGCAGCAGGACGACCGCGAGACCGTGCTGGCCGTCGCCGAGGTGGCCGCCCCGGATGTCGCACAAGCCGCTCAGCAGGCCCTGGAGAGCGACGACGCGAACGCCCCGCGGGCCTTCCTCGAACACGGGATGACGCAGGCGGCCGCCACCGAGAACCGCGTCACCATCTTCAAGATCCTCGGACAGGAGCCCGGTCCGGCGGTCAAGGCCAAGGCGGAGGCAGCCCTTTCCGACGGCAGTGCCGAAGCGTTGTTCCGCTTCCTGAGCGCCGAGTACGCCGAGGCGACCAAGGAGGACGACAGCGTCGAGATCTTCAGGCTCCTCAACGAGGGAGGGGCCTACCTCCGGTCGGCCGCGAAGGTGGTGCTGGAGGGGTCCGCCCTGATGCGGCGGTCGTTCCTCGCACACGACCAGTACGACGTCGCCCGCCTCGACCACGACACCGATGCCCACGTCGCCGCGATACGGGCCGCCATCGCACACGCCGCCCACGTCGCACAGAAGGCCCTGGAGGACGCCGCCCGTGCTTCCAAGGCGGCGGCGGAGGCGCGGGACGCGGCCGAAGAGGCCTCCGACTGGGCGGCCAAGGCCCGGGACTACGCCGACGACGCAGCCCGCGCGGCCACACGGGCCCGTGACAACGCCACCGCGGCCGACGCCTCCGCCGCCAAGGCCGCCGCCTCGGCGGAGCAGGCCACGAAAGCGGCGTCCGTGGCACGCTCCGCGTCCCGCGCGGCCAACTACTCCGCGAACCAGGCCTACGCCTCGGCGACCCAGGCCCAGGCCTCGGCCGTCTCGGCGGCCCGGTCCGCGGCACAGGCACGCGCCGCGGCGACCCAGGCCGGCCAGGACGCGCGGGCCGCGGCGGCCGCGGCCAGCGAGGCGCACCGCACCGCCCAGCGCAAGCGGCAGCAGGAGATCGCCGCCGCGGCGGCCGAAGCGGCACGCAAGGCCAGGGAGAGCAGGGAGAACGGCACCAACCCGGCCGACACCCCCGACAGCGACAGCAACGACGCGAAGAAGGAAGCCGAGTTCCTCGGCATCAGCGCGGACGACTGGACCACCTGGTCCGGCCGCGTCAGCACGGTGGCCGGGACGATCTCCGCGGTCGCCGGCGGCGCGGCGATCATTGCCGCGCTCATCCCCGGTGGCCAGCCCGTCGCCGCGGTCCTCGGCGGGGTCTCCCTCGTCGCGGGAGGCGTGTCCCTGGTGGCCGGCGGCATCAACGTCATCGCGACAGGGTTCTCCGCGGGCTGGTGGGGTGACGACTTCAACAAGTCCCTGGGCACGTTCGCCCTGAGCGCCATGTTCTTCGGCAAGGGGCGCGCCATCAGCTGGGCCTCCAAGAAGGTGCCGGGCCTCTCCGGGATCGCGGACGAGGTCGGCACCAAGCTGTCCGGGTTCCTGGAGGACACCACCACGGCCGCCATCGGATTGCTCAACTGGAGCTGACCGCGAGCAACTCGGGGAAGCGGCCCCGGGAAGCACCGTCAGGTGTGAGGGTGTGAGAGAGCCGGCCGGGTGGGTGGCACCGTGCGAGCGTGCCGCCCACCCGGCGTCACGGAAAGAGAGGGGCGGAAGAAGTGGACGCAGGGTACTTGTCGGTGACGCAGTGGTGGTTCGTCGCCCTCGTCGTCTCAGCGCTTTTCCCCGCAGCGTTCTACTACTGCCTCAGGAGCAGGAAGGGTGCGCTGTACTCCCTGGTGGGCCCCGCGATCGGAGCTCTTTCCGTCCTGGGGTACAGCGGGATGCGAGGGCACGCGGAGGAAGAGGCCCTGGTCATGTTCTCCGTCTCCCTTCTCTCCGTGGCCCTCCTGGTCGTCGCCGTCAGACCGGAGGTGCTGAGGTACGCCGAGGGGGCCCGGCGGGGGGAGGAGTACGAGGTCCCGAAGTGGAAGGTCAACCTCTACGCGGTGCTGACCCTGTCGTTCGCCGTCGGCCTGCTGTTCCTGCTGCTGTAGGGGCGGCCGCGCACCGCGATCACGCGGGGCGGGGCCTCGAAGGCCCCGCCGCCCCCTCGGACCGGCGCAGAGGACGGTCCCGCCGTCACCGCGGTCCGTACTTCCGCCCCGACCGCGAGGTGAGCCCGCCCAGCATGCCCCGCGGTACCAGCTTCGCCGCCCCCATCAGTGTCTTGTAGCGCGGGTCCGGGATCGACACCGTCCTGCCGCGGGCCAGGTCGGCGAGGGCGGCCTCGGCCACCTTGTCCGCGTCCAGCCACATCCAGTTCGGGATGTTGTCCGTCCCCATCCCCGCACGCTCATGGAACTCCGTGCGGACGAACCCGGGGCACAGCGCCATCAGGCGGACGCCGTTGCCCGCCAGGTCCTGCGCCGCACCCTGGGTGAACTGCACGACCCACGCCTTGGACGCCCCGTAGGTCCCGCGCGGCACGAACGCCGCGGTCGAGGCGACGTTCACCACGCCCCCGCGCCCGCGCTCCCGCATCGCCTCCACCGCAGCCGTCGTCAGCCGGAGCACTGCCTCGCAGTGCACCTTGAGCATCCTCAGCTCGTCCGCCACGGAGACTTCGAGGTACCGGCCCTTGTTGCCGAAACCCGCGTTGTTGACCAGCAGGTCGACCGGGTTCCTGCGATCGCCCGACCGCTCGGCCACCGCCTCGATGCCCTTGTCCTCGGACAGGTCGGCCGACAGCACCTCCGCCTCGATACCGTGACGGTCGTGAAGCTCGGTCGCCTGTTCCCGGAGCCTGCCGAGGTCGCGGGCCACCAGCACCAGGTCGTGTCCGTCGGCCGCCAGCCGCCGCGCGAACGCGGCACCGATCCCGGCCGTCGATCCCGTAATCAGAGCGGTTGTCATGGCCCAAGACTAGTTACCCGGAGTCCGGGTGTCCGGTCGGCACCGCCGCCCCGGCCGGTGCACCGAAGTCCGGCCGGATCAGTCACCCCCGCGCCCGCCCCTCCATCCGCCCGGCCTTCCTGCCCGGCAGCCGGTGCCGGGCTGCCGGTGCCGGCTGCCGGTGCGCGGTGGCCGTCCGTCAGAAGCCGCTTTCCGCCGCGTACTTCTCCCCGGTCTTCTCCCCGCGCTTCCCCTCGTCCCCCTCCTCGTACTTCTCCACGTACGCCCGCGCCGTCGCCAGCGCCTCCGGGTGCAGCGCGTCCCCCGCGGCCAGCAGCCGCGGCAACAGGGCCCGCTCGGTCGTCGCCGCCCGGAACTGCAGGGCGACCGTCACCTCGTGATCCGGCCGGTGCACGATCCGTATCGGGTCGCCCGCCCGGATCTCACCGGGCCGGATCACTCGCAGGTACGCGCCCGGTGCGCCGCGCCGCGTGAACCGCTTCACCCAGCCCTTCTCACCCAGATGGCCCTGGAAGGTGCGGCAGGGAATGCGACCCGAGGTGACCTCCAGCACCACCTCGGACCCGATGGCCCACCGTTCGCCGATCCGGGCGCCGGACAGGTCGATCCCCTCCGTGGTGAGGTTCTCGCCGAACGAGCCGTTCGGCAGCGTGCGCCCCAGCACGCCCTCCCACTCGTCGAGGTCCTCGCGGGCCATCGCGTACACCGCTTGGTCGTTGCCCCCGTGGTGCCGTGTCTCGCACACCGCGTCCCCGGCCAGTCCGCTCGCGCCGACCCCCTTCGGCCCCGGCGCCGCCACCCGCACCGGCGCGTCCACCGGCCGCTTGTCGATGCCGGTCACGCCCTCGGGCTGGTCCGTGTACGGCACGGCCTCGGGGCGCCCCAGATTCACAGAGAGAAGCTTCATGAGGGCGCACCGTAGGCGATGCCGAATCAAAGCGTCGAGTCAATATTCAGGGCTCTGCCAAAGGACGGCTTATCCTCGGAGTGTGATCGAAGCCCGTCATCTCCGAGTGCTGCGCGCCGTGGCCACCACCGGTTCGTTCTCCGCGGCGGCCAGGGAACTGGGCTGCACCCAGCCCGCCGTCAGCCAGCAGATGAAGGCGCTGGAGGCGTCCGTCGGCACACCGCTGCTCGTCCGCACCGGACGGGAGATGCGCATGACGCAGGCCGGGGAGGCACTGGTGCGTCATGCCGCCGGAGTCCTCGCCGGGCTGACGGCCGCCGAGGAGGAGGTCGCCGCCATCGCCGGGCTGAGGGCGGGGCGGGTACGGCTCGTGTCCTTTCCCAGCGGCAGCTCGACGCTCGTCCCGGCAGCCCTCGCCGCGCTCCGTGACGCCCACCCGGGCACCCGTGTCTCCCTGGAGGAGGCCGAGCCGCCCCGGTCCGTCGAGATGCTGCGCGGGGGCGACTGCGACGTGGCCCTCGCCTTCCGCTACGAAGGGGCGTCGGGCGCCGAGGAGTGGGACGACCTCGTCGTGCGGCCGCTGCTCACCGACCGGCTCGTGGGGCTTGTGCCCGAGCGGCACCCGCTGGCGCACGCGGAGTCCCTGTCCATAGGGGAACTCGCCGGGGAGCCGTGGATCGCCGGCTGTCCGCGGTGCCGGGGGCAGCTGGTCGAGGTGTGCGAGTCGGCCGGCTTCACTCCGCGCATCGACTTCGCGACCGACGACTACCCGGCGGTCGCGGGACTGGTGGGTGCGGGGCTCGGGGTTGCCGTCCTGCCCCAGCTCGCCGTCGACTCCGTACGGCCCAGGGGAGTGCGTACCGTCACCCTGGAGCCCGCGGTGCGGCGGGAGATCGTCGCCCTGACCCTCCCCGACCTGGCCCAGGTGCCCGCGGTCGGCGCGACGCTCGACCAACTGGCGTGCGCGGGCGGTCACTAGCCGGGCCCTCCGGCCCTCCGGCCCTCGCGGGTGGCCGACGCGCTGCCGTCCCGCCCCGTTCCGTCCGGTTTTGCCCGGTAACCTGCTGCGAAAAACGAAGGGCACCCGTGCGTGCCCGATGTGGAGAAACGTTCCTTCAGGTGTTCGAAGCGGCGTGCCCGCCGGCCGTCGAGGCCGACGCGGAGACCGGCGCCGACACCGTCGGTGATCCCGGTGCCGCCGGCGTCGGTGCCGACGGGGCCGACACCAGCCGGTGGCGCGCCCGGCCCATCAGCTCTTCGCGCTCGTCCTCGGTCAGTCCGCCCCACACGCCGTACGGCTCGCGTACGGCCAGTGCGTGGGCGGCGCACTCGGCGCGTACCGGGCACCTCATGCAGACCTCTTTGGCCGAGTGCTCGCGAGCGCTTCGTGCGGCACCCCGCTCGCCCTCGGGGTGGAAGAAGAGCGAGCTGTCCACCCCACGACATGCGGCCAGGAGCTGCCAGTCCCACAGGTCCGCGTTCGGTCCTGGAAGGCGGGAGAAATCTGCCATTGCGTGACCCCTTGTAGCCGTTCTGGGCGGATCCGGTGTCCACGACCGTACAACTACGATCAAAGGAGATGAAAATATGACTCATTGCGAATCTAGTCTCAGACACCAGTGAATGGGAAGAAAAAGGTCCGAACGGGGCACGGCTTGTGAGGAAAGTTCGAGGGTGCGCCGCGCGTGTCTGCACCGTGTCCGCCCCCTCACGTAGAGTGCCGAAGTCGGCAGGCGGCCCCGTAACTCTTTCGGGTGACCGTCGTTGAGAGTGCGAGGCGGTTGAAGGAACAAGCGCTCGGGCAGGTGTCCGAAGCGGTCGACCGCACAGGTGACGATTTCGTACCAGCCTGGAGGCTCAAGGTGACGCGCATCAGCTGCGGAGGGCGGTCATGACTTCCGTCCTCGTCTGCGACGACTCCCCGCTTGCCCGAGAGGCGCTTCGCCGCGCGGTCGCGACCGTGCCCGGCGTCGAGCGCGTGACGACGGCCGCCAACGGCGAGGAAGTGCTCCGCCGCTGGGGAGCCGACCGCTCGGACCTGATTCTGATGGACGTGCGCATGCCCGGCCTGGGCGGTGTCGAGACCGTCCGGCGGCTGCTGTCCGCCGACCCCGGCGCACGGATCATCATGCTCACCGTCGCCGAGGACCTCGACGGTGTGGCACTCGCGGTGGCCGCCGGCGCCCGCGGCTATCTGCACAAGGACGCCTCCCGCGCGGAGCTGCGTGCGACGGTCACGCAGGCCCTCGCCGACCCGACCTGGCGGCTCGCCCCGCGGCGGCTGCGTTCGGCGGAGATGGGCGCCGCGCCCACGCTCACCGCGCGTGAGATCCAGGTCCTCGAGGGCATGAGCCACGGCCGCTCCAACGCCGAGATCGGCCGCGAGCTGTTCCTCTCCGAGGACACCGTCAAGACACACGCCCGGCGGCTCTTCAAGAAGCTCGGCGCGTCGGACCGGGCCCATGCGGTGGCGCTCGGGTTCCGGTGGGGCCTGGTGCGCTAGGGGCTGTTGCGGAAGTGGCGCCTGCCGTGCGACTCCCGGTGCCCCGCCCGTACCGGGTACGCCCGGTACGGGGGCTTCCGGGCGGCGCGCCGAGCGCACGCTCCCCGAGGCTCCCGGCTTCGCTCGAGCAGGAGAGACCCCCATGACGCCACGCGGTCGCCCTCCGGGCGACGACGCCACTTCCGCACCAGACCCCAGCCTTGTCCTCCGGAGCGGAGCGGGCCGGGCCGGCTCCGGTGGACGACGTCGAACAGTGGCCGGGAGCAGGGACAGGGGGAAGTGTCCGCCGCCCGGACCGCACCCGCCCGGACCGCGCAGGCGCGGGCCGCTTCAGCGCGGGAGCGTGCCGGACACGGGCGATGCGCCTGGCGCGGGCTGCCGTCACCCTGCCGGGCGCGGACGCTGCTCCGGCAGGGCGCGCGCCGCGCCGGCCGGCCCAGGACCGGTCCGGACGACAGGTCCTGCGGGCGTCCGCGCGCATGCCGTCGGCAGAGGCGTGAAACGCCTGGTCCACCAGGGTGCCGAAGCCGGTTGCCGAGCGCCCTGTGCCTGTTTCGCCGCGGATGACGCATCCTTGAGGTGTGGAGTTCCTCGGGGACAAGTCGGTCGAGCGGAAGGGGAGGGCGCAGGCGATGAGTTCCGGCGCACCTGCTCATAACGCTTCGGTGCACAACACGGGGCGGGGTGCCGCGGAGCCGGCGCCCGCAAGGCACCATGGACCGATGCGCGACGACGAGGCGGGCACGGCCCGCGGGGCGATCGGTGCGCTCGTCCACCGTGCCGTCGACGGAGACGAGCAGGCCACGCACGATCTGCTCGCCCACGTCCACCCCCTGGCACTGCGGTACTGCCGCACCAGGCTGTCCCGGCTCCCGGGCGACGCCCGGCACTTCGTCGAGGACCTCGCCCAGGAGGTGTGCGTAGCGGTGCTCCTGGCACTGCCCCGCTACCGGGACACCGGCCGCCCCTTCGAGGCGTTCGTCTTCGCCATCGCCGCGCACAAGGTCGCCGACCTGCAGCGGGCCGCCATGCGCCACCCCGGGCTGACGGCCGTGCCCTCCGACGAGATGCCCGAGCGTCCCGACGACTCCCTCGGCCCGGAGGAGCGCGCTCTGCTCAGCAGCGACGCCGAGTGGGCCAAGAAACTGATGGCCAACCTGCCCGAGAACCAGCGCGAGCTGCTTCTGCTGCGGATCGCCGTGGGCCTCACGGCGGAGGAGACCGGCCAGATGTTGGGAATGTCACCCGGTGCCGTCCGGGTCGCCCAGCACCGCGCCCTGAGCCGGCTGCGCGCGCTGGCGGAGCAGTAGACGCCGCCGAAACCGACCGCCGCCCGGCCGCCCCTGGGGCGCTGAACGGGCTCGCGGCCGATTCCGTACACACGTACAAGGGCCGGAGCCCCGTGGAACCATGGAATGAGACAGCTCTCCTGCCCGTTAGCATGGACATCCGCACCGATCAAGGCCATTTGGGGAAGGTGTCATGACTGCGAACGTCGACGGAGTGCCCGGTAAATTCGCGACACTCGGGCTGACCTACGACGACGTGCTGCTGTTGCCGGGCGCGTCGGACATGGCGCCCGACGAGATCGACACCGCCTCCCACGTCTCCAGGAACGTGCGGGTCAACGTCCCGCTGCTGTCCGCCGCCATGGACAAGGTGACCGAATCGCGCATGGCGATCGCGATGGCACGCCAGGGCGGCGTCGGTGTCCTGCACCGCAACCTGTCCATCGAGGACCAGGCCAACCAGGTCGACCTGGTGAAGCGTTCCGAGTCGGGAATGGTCACCGACCCGATCACCATTCACCCGGACGCCACCCTCGCCGAGGCCGACGCCCTGTGCGGCAAGTTCCGCATCAGCGGCGTCCCGGTGACCGACGGCAACAAGAAACTGCTCGGCATCGTCACCAACCGCGACATGACCTTCGAGACCGACCGCTCACAGCGGGTGCGCGACGTCATGACGCCGATGCCGCTGGTCACCGGCAAGGTCGGCATCTCGGGTGCGGAGGCCGTACAGCTGCTGCGCCGCCACAAGATCGAGAAGCTTCCGCTGGTCGACGACCACGGCGTCCTCAAGGGCCTGATCACGGTCAAGGACTTCGTGAAGGCCGAGCAGTACCCGAACGCCGCCAAGGACGGCGAGGGCCGGCTGCTGGTCGGCGCCGCGGTCGGCGTCGCGGGCGACGCCTTCGAGCGCGCCCAGGCGCTGATCGAGGCGGGCGCCGACTTCATCGTCGTCGACACCGCGCACGGCCACTCCCGCCTCGTCGGCGACATGGTCGCCAAGATCAAGTCGAACTCCGCCGGCGTCGACGTCATCGGCGGCAACATCGCCACGCGTGACGGCGCGAAGGCCCTGGTCGACGCGGGCTGCGACGGCATCAAGGTCGGCGTGGGCCCCGGCTCCATCTGCACCACCCGTGTCGTCGCGGGCGTGGGCGTGCCGCAGGTCACCGCGATCTACGAGGCCGCGCTCGCCGCCAAGGAGGCCGGTGTCCCGGTCATCGGCGACGGCGGCCTGCAGTACTCCGGCGACATCGCCAAGGCCCTGGTCGCGGGCGCCGACACGGTGATGCTGGGTTCGCTGCTCGCGGGTTGCGCGGAGTCGCCGGGCGAGCTGCTGTTCATCAACGGCAAGCAGTTCAAGTCGTACCGCGGCATGGGATCGCTCGGCGCGATGCAGACCCGCGGCGACCGCAGGTCGTTCTCCAAGGACCGCTACTTCCAGGAGGGTGTCGCCTCCGACGAGCAGCTCGTCCCCGAGGGCATCGAGGGCCAGGTGCCCTACCGCGGCCCGCTCTCCTCGGTGGTCCACCAGCTGGTCGGCGGTCTGCGCCAGTCGATGTTCTACGTCGGCGGCCGGACCGTGCCCGACCTGCAGGCGAACGGCCGGTTCGTACGGATCACCTCCGCGGGGCTCAAGGAGAGCCATCCGCACGACATCCAGATGACCGTCGAAGCACCCAACTACAGCAGCAAGCGCTGACAGCACCACAGCCGCAGCCGCCGACGGCCCGCGCAGGCGTGTGACGCACGCGCGGGCGACGGCTCGTTCCAGTCGTCCGAGGGCGGCCCGGGAGAGGTCCGGGCCGCCCTCGCGTTGTTCGTCCGGGGTAATGCGGAGTGACGCGGGGCGATGCGGGGCGTGACGGTCGGGGATACTGGAAGGCGCTGCAACGCATCAGGGAAAGGCCACAGACGTGACTGAGATCGAGATCGGGCGAGGCAAGCGCGGCCGCCGGGCGTACGCCTTCGACGACATCGCCGTCGTCCCCAGCCGCCGTACGCGGGACCCGAAGGAGGTCTCGATCGCCTGGCAGATCGACGCCTACCGTTTTGAGCTGCCGTTCCTGGCCGCCCCCATGGACTCGGTGGTCTCGCCGGCCACGGCGATCCGTATCGGTGAGCTCGGCGGCCTCGGCGTGCTGAACCTCGAAGGCCTGTGGACGCGCTACGAGGATCCGCAGCCGCTGCTCGACGAGATCGCCGAGCTGGACGCCGAGACGGCCACGCGCCGCTTCCAGGAGATCTACGCCGCCCCCATCAAGGAAGAGCTGATCGGGCAGCGCCTCAAGGAGGTGCGCGACTCGGGCGTGGTCACCGCGGCCGCGCTCTCCCCGCAGCGCACCGCCCAGTTCTCCAAGGCCGTCGTCGACGCCGGCGTGGACATCTTCGTGATCCGCGGGACGACCGTCTCGGCGGAGCACGTCTCCGGCTCGCACGAGCCGCTCAACCTGAAGCAGTTCATCTACGAACTCGACGTCCCGGTGATCGTCGGCGGCTGCGCCACCTACACCGCGGCCCTGCACCTGATGCGCACCGGCGCGGCCGGCGTCCTGGTGGGCTTCGGCGGCGGCGCTGCGCACACCACCCGCAACGTGCTCGGCATCCAGGTCCCCATGGCGACCGCGGTCGCCGATGTGGCGGCCGCCCGCCGCGACTACATGGACGAGTCCGGCGGCCGGTACGTGCACGTGATCGCGGACGGCGGCGTCGGCTGGTCGGGCGACCTGCCCAAGGCCATCGCATGCGGCGCCGACGCGGTGATGATGGGCTCCCCGCTCGCGCGCGCCACCGACGGTCCCGGCAAGGGCAACCACTGGGGCATGGAGGCGGTGAACGAGGAGCTGCCGCGCGGCAAGAAGGTCGACCTCGGCACCGTCGGCACGATAGAGGAGATCCTCACCGGTCCGTCGCACACGCCCGACGGCTCGATGAACCTCTTCGGCGCCCTGCGCCGCGCCATGGCCACCACCGGGTACAGCGAGCTGAAGGAGTTCCAGCGCGTCGAGGTGACGGTGGCGGACTCCCAGCACCGGCGATGACGTGATGCCGCGCCCGCACGGAGCGCGGCGCGCACGACGCCCTCGAAAGTCCTGAGAGTGAGGACGGGGCCCGGCCATCCGTAAGGGGCGGCCGGGCCCCGCCGCATGTCCACGAGGGTGGCGCCATGGTGAGGGGGCGGGTGGGGCGCGAGGAGGGCGCGCGGTTGCCTTCGGCGTGAATATCGGGAGACGGGCCGATTCGGGACGGTAATGTCCGTGTCCGGCGGCCCGGTTCTCTGGGAGGCCCCCTTCCAAGGACACGATCCGGACCCCGCCCTTCGGGGCCCGGCCCGATTCCGAACGGACCGCCCTACCGGCTGACGGACGGCCTCGTGGAAGGGGGCGTGTCCATGGGGCGCCGCCGCAAGCCCACCCGCTGGGACCGGATCCGTCGGGGGACGGTGAAGTGCCGGAGGAGGTGGATTCTGCGGGTTTTGGATGGTGAGCGGCCACCCCTACGAGACATAGGGGTGGACACTTCGTGATCCATCCGGAGCCTGCCGCAGCGCCCTCTGCGGTGAGCCCCGGCTGAATCCCAAAATACCCGCGCCGGGCGCCGTCCACCACCAGCTCCTGGAGCACGGGACGCCGTGGGCGCCCCCTCTCGCCCCTCTCACAACCGGTGTGCCGCGCCCGTCGGAGTGGCCCCGCGGGTGTCCAGCAGCAGCTGCGCCTTCACGGACAGGCCCTGGAGGTCGTACGTGCGGTGCTGCTGGAGCAGGATCGTCAGGTCGGCGTCGGCGGCGGCCTCGTACAGGGAATCGGCGCGGGGGAGGGGGCGGTCGAGCACGCTCCAGGACGGGACGTGCGGGTCGTGGTAGCTGACGGAGGCACCCAGCTCCATCAGCCGCATCGCGATCTCCCGTGCGGGGCTGCCCTGCTGGTCGGCGAGGTCGGCCTTGTAGGTGACGCCGAGGAGGAGCACGCGTGCGCCGCGGGCGGACTTGCCGTGCTCGTTGAGGAGCGCGGCGGCGCGCTGGACGACGTAGGGGGGCATCCTGCCGTTGACCTGCTGGGCGAGTTCCGCCATCCGCAGGGTGCGGCCCGTGTGGGCGGTGAGGTCCTGGGCGAGGGCGTGGCCGCCGACGCCGGGGCCGGGGCGGAAGGAGTGGAAGCCGAAGGGTTTGGTCTCCGCGCAGCGGATGACGTCCCACAGGTCGACACCCAGGTCGTGGCAGAGCACGGCCATCTCGTTGACGAGGGCGGTGTTCACGTGCCGGAAGTTGGTTTCCAGCAACTGCACGGTCTCCGCTTCCCGCGGTCCGCGCGCGCGGACGACCTTGTCGGTGAGCCTCCCGTAGAACGCGGCGGCCGACTCGGTGCAGGCCGGGGTGAGACCGCCGATGACCTTCGGGGTGTTGGCGGGGGTGAAGTCGCGGTTGCCCGGGTCGACCCGGCTGGGGGAGTAGGCGAGGTGGAAGCCGTGACCCGCGCGGAGGCCGGATCCGGATTCGAGCAGGGGGCGGAGGAATTCCTCGGTCGTTCCGGGGGGTACCGGGGACTCGAGGATCACCGTGGTGTGCGGGCGCAGCCGCGCGGCCAGGGTGCGGGCGGCCGCTTCCACCGGGCCGAGATCCAGCCCGCCTTCCGCGCCGCGCGGGACCGGCGCGCAGACGACGGCGGTACGCACCCGGCCCAGCTCGGCGGGGCCGGTGATCACACGGAACCCCCGGGCGGCCATGCGGCGCAGCTCGGCGGGGCTGAGGGAGGCCGCCTCCGGGCCGGTCCGGTAGCCGATGGTGGGGATGCCGGCGGCGACGGCTGCCTGGGCCAGGGGCAGGCCGTACGGGCCGAGTCCGATGACGGCGAGATCTGCGGGCATGGCGTGGGCCGTCCTTCCCAGTAACCGAAGCGGGACAGGCGCGCAAGCCCGGTGGACAGAACGAGCGAGCGCAATGTCAGACTAGGAGTAAATATGACCGATATGCCGTATTGATCGGCTGAGTTTCGCCGAGTTTCATCGGGTTTCTCCGGTTTCCGTCGAGTCGCGGTGGGAGTCGTCCACAGGGCGGGGCGCGTGGTGGCTGGAACCGGGCAACGCGGCGAGAATCTGGGCATGAGGGAGGGGGACCGGGCTTCGCCCGACGGGTGCGGCCGATGCGACCGACGAGCGGGAGGCAGCGGTGAGGACAGCGACACTGGGACCGGCGGAGCGCGCCGAGTCACTCGCATCCATGGCGGAGCGTGAACTGGACGTACTGGTGGTGGGCGGTGGCGTGGTCGGCGCCGGCACCGTGCTGGACGCCGTGACACGCGGCCTGTCCACAGGACTGGTCGAGGCGCGTGACTGGGCGTCGGGCACGTCCAGCAGGTCCAGCAAACTGATCCACGGCGGCCTGCGCTACCTGGAGATGCTCGACTTCGTCCTCGTGCGGGAGGCGTTGAAGGAGCGCGGCCTGCTGCTGGAGAAGCTCGCCCCGCACCTGGTGAAGCCGGTGCCGTTCCTCTACCCGTTGCAGCACAAGGGCTGGGAGCGGCTGTACGCCGGGGCGGGCGTCGCGCTCTACGACACCATGTCCATGGCCCCCGGGCACGGGCGGGGACTGCCCGTGCACCGGCACCTGAGCCGCCGTCACGCACTGCGCGTGGCGCCGTGCCTGAAGAAGGACGCCCTGGTCGGGGCGCTCCAGTACTACGATGCCCAGATGGACGACGCCCGGTTCGTGGCGACGCTGGTGCGCACCGCGGCGGCGTACGGCGCGAAGGTCGCCAACCGCGCACGGGTCACCGGATTCCTGCGCGAGGGCGAACGGGTCGTCGGCGCCCGGGTGCAGGACGTCGAGGGCGGCGGGGAGTACGAAGTCCGCGCCAAGCAGGTGGTCAACGCCACCGGTGTGTGGACCGACGACACCCAGGCGATGGTGGGCGAGCGGGGACAGTTCCACGTACGGGCCTCCAAGGGCATCCACCTGGTCGTCCCCAAGGACCGCATCCACTCCACCACCGGGCTCATCCTGCGCACGGAGAAGTCCGTCCTGTTCGTCATCCCCTGGGGCCGGCACTGGATCGTCGGGACCACGGACACCGGCTGGGACCTCGACAAGGCGCATCCGGCCGCGTCCAGCGCGGACATCGACTACCTGCTCGAGCATGTGAACTCGGTCCTCGCGGTCCCGCTCACCAGGGACGACGTCCAGGGTGTGTACGCCGGCCTGCGGCCACTGCTCGCCGGTGAGTCCGACGCGACCAGCAAGCTGTCGCGCGAGCACACCGTGGCTCATCCCGTGCCCGGACTCGTGGTGGTCGCGGGCGGCAAGTACACGACCTACCGGGTGATGGCCAAGGACGCGGTGGACGAGGCCGTGCACGGCCTCGACGTGCGGGTCGCCGCCTGCGTCACCGAGGACACCCCGCTGGTCGGCGCCGAGGGATACCGGGCGCTGTGGAACGCGCGGGCACGGATCGCCGCACGCACGGGACTGCACGTGGTGCGGGTCGAACACCTGCTGAACCGGTACGGGTCGCTGGCCGAAGAGGTCCTGGAACTCATCGCGGAGGACCCCTCGCTGGGCGAACCGCTGCAGGCGGCCGACGACTACCTGCGCGCCGAGATCACCTACGCCGCCTCGCACGAGGGAGCAGGGCACCTGGACGACGTGCTGACCCGGCGGACCCGCATCTCCATAGAGACGTTCGACCGGGGCACGCGCAGCGCCCGGGAGGCCGCCGAGCTGATGGCACCCGTGCTGGGCTGGGACAAGGGCCGGATCGAGCGCGAGGTGCAGCACTACGAGAAGCGGGTGGAGGCCGAACGGGAGTCGCAGCGGCAGCCGGACGACCTGACGGCGGACGCGGCCCGGCTGGGGGCTCCGGACATCGTTCCGTTGTAGGTGTAGGTGTAGGTGTAGGTGTAGGTGTAGGGGGGAGGCCGTCGGCCGGGAGCAGGACGAGATCGACCCCCGGACCCCGGAGTGCGAGTTCCGGAGCCCGGGTTCCGGGTCCCGGGATCACGTTCACTCGAACGAGTGTCGTGAACAGGGATCTCCGTTCGGAACCCGGCCGTTCTACCGGGTGCGAGGGCAGAACTCGGCCGCGAGTACCGCGGGTTCGAGGCCGGGGTCCGCTATCGCGTCCGTGTTCACCCGGAAGGTGAGGACATGTCGGCCGCCGACGGTGGCTGCGCTGCGCACGTAGCTGCCGGTCATGTGTCCGTTGTGTCCCCACACGGTGGTGCCGCACGGAAGTTCCACGGGGTACAGGCCCATGCCGTACGAGCCGTGTGTGGCACGGGTGTCGAGCATCTCGCGCAGCAGGCGCGGGGGCAGCAGTTCACCGCCCAGCAGGCCCGCGTAGAAGCGGCCCAGGTCGGCGAGCGTGGTCACCAGCTCGCCCGCGGCGCCGGCCACCCGCGGGTCGAGTGCGGTGACATCGGTTCCGTCGGTGGCGTAGGCGCGGCCGTGCGGGGAGGGCAGGGAGGAGCGGGAGCCGGGGAAGGAGGTGCCCGTCAGACGCAGCGGGGCGATGATGCGCCGCTCGGCCTCGGCTGCGTACGAGTGGCCGGTGACGTGTTCGACGACCAGGCCGAGCAGGACGTAGTTGGTGTTGGAGTAGGAGTAGGAGTAGGAGTAGCGGCCGGGGTCGGCCGGGGAGTGGGCGAGGGCGATACGCAGTGCCTGACGGGGAGTGAGGGGGACCGTGCCGCGGGTCTCCTCGACGAAGTCGTACAGACCGCTGGTGTGGTTGAGCAGGGAACGCAGGGTCAGCGCACGGCCGTCGTTGCCCGCTCCCCGCACCAGTCCCGGCAGATGTTTCTCCACGGTGTCGGACAGCGACAGGCGGTGCTCGCCCGCGAGTTGCAGCACGAGCGTCGCGATGAACGTCTTCGTGATGCTGCCGGCGCGGAAGTGGTCGGTCCGGCCCATGCCCTCACCGGCCTGGGCGTAGCGCGGGCCGGATTCCTCCACGGCCAGCAGGGCCGCCGCCGGGGCCCCGCCCTGTGTGACCAGCAGTGGGAGGAGCACGTCAGCGGGATGGGCGGCCAGGGCCGAGGAGACCGTCGGCGCCAGGGCGAGCGTGGCCACGGACACGGCGATGGCCAGGAGCGTCCGAGGCGGCGGCATCCGGTTCCTCTCTTGTCGGAGGGACATCATGCAGGGCCGCTGAGTACGGCCTTCACCCGGGTTCCGGGTGCGCCGGGCGCGAGGTGGGGCCCGGGGCACCCTGGGCGTGGAGCACTTGTCGGGTGAGGGACAATGAAAGCTCTGTCGGGGCGGGTTGCATGAGGGGACGCATGTCGGAGCCGGAGCGGGCGGGGACAACCCGTCAGGACGAGAGCGCACGTCTGCTCGCCGGGCGGTACCGGCTGGGAGATGTGCTCGGTCGCGGCGGCATGGGGACGGTGTGGCGCGCCGAGGACGAGACCTTGGGGCGGACCGTCGCCGTCAAGGAGCTTCGGTTCCCGTCGAGCATCGACGAGGAGGAGAAGCGGCGGCTCATCACACGGACGCTGCGCGAGGCCAAGGCGATCGCGCGCATCCGTAACAACAGCGCCGTGACGGTCTTCGACGTGGTCCAGGAGGACGACCGGCCCTGGATCGTGATGGAACTCGTCGAGGGCAAGTCGCTCGCCGAGGCCATCCGGGAGGACGGCCTGCTGGAACCCCGGCGTGCCGCCGAGGTCGGGCTCGCGGTGCTCGACGTGCTGCGTTCCGCACACCGGGAGGGCATCCTGCACCGGGACGTGAAGCCCTCGAACGTGCTGATCGCCGAGGACGGCCGGGTCGTGCTCACCGACTTCGGCATCGCCCAGGTCGAGGGCGACCCGTCCATCACCTCGACCGGCATGCTGGTCGGCGCCCCCTCGTACATCTCCCCGGAACGGGCCCGCGGGCACAAGCCGGGGCCGGCGGCCGACCTGTGGTCGCTCGGCGGGCTGCTGTACGCGGCGGTGGAGGGTACGCCGCCGTACGACAAGGGGTCCGCGATCGCGACGCTCACGGCGGTGATGACCGAGCCGCTCGAGGAGCCCGGCAACGCGGGACCGCTCAGGGACGTCATCCACGGGCTGCTCACCAAGGACCCGGCCCAGCGGCTCGACGACGCCACTGCGCGGGCCATGCTGAACGCGGTGATCAACGCGCCCGAGACCAAGGCCGCCGACGCGGAACCGGCGGACGCGACGAAGGTCGTGCCGCTGCCCGAGCAGCCCGGCGGGCGTGGCGGAGGCAGGCGGGGCGGCGAGGAGGCCGGGGAGCGGCTGCGCGGCGCGATGCGTTCCGTGCGGAAGGCCGCGGCGTCGGCGGGGGCGGCCGGTTCGGCGGCTGCGACGCGCGCCAGGCCCGGTAGCCGCGAAGCCGGTTCGACGGGCGCCAAGACCACCTCGGCGAACCCGGCCGACCCGGTGGCCCCGGCCACCGCGCCGACCACACCCCGGGCTGGATCCGGGGCCGGGAAGGGGAACGGGGTGCGGCCGGGTGGTCCGGCGGCGAACCGCGGGACCGGTTCGGTGCGTGGCTCGGCACCCGGCCCGGCTTCCGGGGCGGCGACGAACCCGGCTTCGGGTGCCCGGAAATCCGGGTGGCCGGTGATGACGCCGCCGGACCTGCCGACGCGGCCCGCGCCGAAGGCGTCGCTCACCGATGTGGTGCCGCGGCGGACGCTGGTCCTCATCGCGGTGGTCGTGGTGCTCGCCGTGATCGGTACCGTGCTGGCGCTGACGCTCGGCGGCGACGACGAGGGCGGCGCGGCGGCGAAGGACGGCTCGGAGCAGGTTGCCTCCGGCCAGGCGCCCAGCGCCGAGACCAAGAAGGACGACGGCTCCGAGGGCGGCGCGGACGACGGCACCCGAACCGACGGCGAGGCAGCCGAGTCGCAGGACACGGGTACAGGAGCCGGGTCCGGCGACGCCGACGCCGAGGCCGGCGCCGGGACGGGCGACAGCGGGTCGGACGACTCGGCCGGGACCGACGGGGACGCCTCGGTGGTGGCGACGCACAACGGGACCCAGGGGTACACGATCGGTCTGCCCGAGGGCTGGAAGTACCGCTCGACGGACAGCGCCGGGGACCGGTTCACCGGGCCCGACGGACAGAAGCTGCTCATCGCCTGGACGTCCACGCCGAAGGACGACCCGGTGGCCGACTGGGAGAACCAGGAACGCGGCATGGTGCGTTCGCAGTACAAGAGGGTCCGGATAGAGGCGGTGGACTACCGAGGGTGGAACACTGCCGACTGGGAGTTCACCTACGTGGACGGCGGTACGAAGTACCGGACCATCGACCGGGGGTTCGTCGTGGACGGCCGGGTCGGGTATGCGCTGATGTACACGGCGAAGGCCGACGGCTGGAGCGGTGAGCAGCGCAAGGAGACCTGGAAGGCGCTGACGCAGTCCTTCGAACCCACGTCCTGAGCACGAGCGGCCGCCGAATGGAGAGTGAGATGTGGCATCCCCTCTCTCCGGGTTGCCTCCGGCACGTATCGTGAATGTTCGCGGACCGCACGCAGCCGGAACAGGCCGCCGGGCGAGCGGACCTGACCGACCGTAATGCCGGGGGAGGCGCAGTGGACGAATACGCGGGGCGGGTTCTCGCCGACCGCTACCGCCTGCCGTTGCCGCCGTCCGACGAGTACGAACTGACCGAGACCCGTGCCTTCGACACCTACAGCGGGCAGGAAGTCCTCGTCAGGCAGATCCCGTTGCCGGAGGTCGTCGAGGCCGAGGTGCTCGACGCGGAAGGACTGCCCGACGGTTTCACGGCGCGCGACGGAAGTGCCCGCCGGGCCGGTGGGCGTACGGCGGACCGTGCGGGCACGCGGCGGCCCACCGATCCCGTGGTGCGGCGAGCGGTCGAGGCCGCACAGGCCGCGGCGGCCATCCCCGACCATCCTCGGCTGGACCAGGTCTTCGACGTGTTCGCGGAGGGCGGTTCCCTCTGGATCGTCAGCGAACTGGTGTCCGCCCGGCCGCTGGCGGCGCTGCTGGCCGAGCAGCCGCTGACCCCGTACCGGGCGGCCGAGGTCGCCGCCGATGTCCTGATGGCCGTGCGGGTGCTGCACGGGCACGGCTGGGTGCACCGGAACATCACCGCGCGTACGGTGCTGGTCTGTGACGACGGCCGCGTGATGCTGACCGGTCTCGCGGTCGGCGCGGCGGAAGAGGCGCTGTGCGGGTACGACCCGGTGCCTGTTCCCGACACGTTTCTTCCGGATGCTGCCGCTGCGGGCAGGGCTGCTCCGAACCCTGTGGCGCCGCGGGCGGGTGCGGGTTCGGGCCCGGCAGCCGGGGCGTTGGGGCCCGTGGCGCCCACGGGCACCGGTCTTCCGGCACAGGAACCGGGGCGCGCTCCGTCATGGCCGCCCGGATTCACCGCCGACCCCGACCCCGGGTACGGTTCCGGTCCCGCGCCCGGGCTCGACACCGGTCCCGGTTCCGACTCACCTCCCGACGCCTCGCGACGGGCCGCCATCGAGGCGCGGGCCGGTCGGCTGCCCGGGCGCGAGACGGCGGACCCGGGCACCGGGGCATCGGCCGCGCGGGCCGCCGACAGCGCCGGGGACGTCAGGGCCGCCCGCGCGGGGGCGATCGCCGCGTACCGGGCGGGTGCCCGTGCCGCCGCCCGGGTGCAGGAGGTGCAGGGGTCGGGCCGAGCAGCCCTGCCCGGGGCCGCTCCCGCCACCGGGGACGGCGGCCAGGCCGCCGTGGCACCGTACACCAGCGGTTCGTCGGCCCTGCCGGGCGGGAGCGGGACCGGCACGGTCCCGCCGGGGCAGATAGCCGACCCGTACGGCGTGGAGGCCACCGGCCGGCACGGCGCCACACCCCGCAGTGTTTCCCCCGCCGCCGAACCGGGCACCGGCAGCCCGCAGTTGCCCAGTGGCAGTGGCAGTGGCAGTGGCAGTGGCAGTGGCAGTGGCAGGGACAGTGACTTCGGCGGAGCTGCCCGGGGCACCGCACGCTGGGACGAGCCGGTGGCCCACGCACCCGTGCGCCGGGGCCCCACCACCGCGCTGGCCGCCGAGCGGGCGCGACAGGCGCGGATGGCCGTCGTCGGCCCCGTGACGGAGCGGTGGGCGCCGGAGCAGGCCGGGCCCGTGCACGAGAACTGGCAGCTGGCCGCCCCCATCGGCCCCGCGACGGACCTGTGGGCGCTGGGCGCGCTCCTGTTCCGGGCCGTCCAGGGGCACGCGCCCTACCCGGAGGAGTCGACGGCCGAGCTGGTGCAGCTGGTGTGTGCCGAGCCGCCCGCGTTCGCCGAGGAGTGCGGGCCGCTCCGGCCGGTCGTGGAGTCGCTGCTGCGCCAGGATCCCACCGAGCGGCTCGACTTCGAGGAACTGCGGGGCTGGCTGCGTTCGCTGGTGCGGTCGGCGCCGGAGCCGGAAGCCGGCGTGCACGTCATAGCGGCGCCGCCGGTCGACACCAGTCGGCTGCCGATCGTGCGCCGCCGCGGAGAGCTGGTGCGCAGGCGCCGCGCCGGACTGCCCGCGCACCACGGACGGCACAAGCGGGCCAAGCGGGAGTCGGAGTCCCCGCGCCGGCTGGGCCGCACGCTGCTTCTGCTGGTGCTCCTGGCCATGGCCGCGGCGATCGCGTACGCCGTGATGTTCATGCCGAAGGCCGGCGAGGAGACCGGGGGCACGGGGGCGGCCGACCGCACCGGTGCGGCGGGCGAGGCGTCTCCCTCGCAGGAGGCGGGCGGCGCGCCGGGGACCGGCTCCGGCGACTTCCCGGCGGAACCGGGGGACCCGAAGAACCCGGAGGGCGGCACCGGGGAGTCCGGCGCGGCCGACGAGACGCAGACCACCGGCCCCGACGATCCCGACGTCCCCGAAGGCTTCACCCTGCGCAAGGACCCGGAGGGCTTCCGTGTCGCCGTGGCGGAGGGATGGCAGCGCACCGGGAAGAACGGCAGCGGTCAGGTCCTCTACTCCGGCGGCGACTTCGAGCTGATCGTCGTCCCGGGCCGGGACAGCGCCGCGCAGTACGGGAACGACCCGATGGCCTATCAGCGGGACGACGAGCGCGAGCTCCAGCCGTACCGCGACTCCAGCTGGGCGACCTCCACCGGTCTGAAGACCATCGAGGTGGGCGGACGGACCATGGCCGAGGGCCAGTTCACCTGGACCGGGGGCCGCGGCGAGCTGTACATCCGCAACCTCGCCGCGCTGATCGACGGCCGGTACCACGTACTGCAGGTGCGCGGTCCGGAGGGCGAACGGGACGAGGTGACCCGGCTGTTCGAGCAGGCCTCGGCGACCTACCGGTTCACCGGCTGACCCGGCGCCGTACGCCTCAGCAGTAGCCCCGGTCGCGTCCGGCACCGTGCGTTCCCCGCAGTGGCAACCATCACAGTGCGGTTTCCATGGCCCGCCCGCTGTTCCCAGGCCGGACCCGGAAACCTAATCTGACCCTGTCAAGAACATTACGGGGCAAGGTGAATCAGATGCAGGGCCTGCTCGTCGCGGGCCGCTACCGGTTGGGCGATGCCCTCGGCAGCGGTGGCATGGGCCGGGTGTGGCGCGCGCACGACGAGGTGCTGCACCGGTCCGTGGCCATCAAGGAACTGACCGCCGCGCTCTACGTCTCCGACGCGGACCAGGCCGTGATGCTGGCGCGGACCCGTGCCGAGGCACGCGCCGCGGCACGGATCAACCACTCCGCGGTCGCCACCGTGCACGACGTGCTGGAGCACGACGGCCGGCCGTGGATCGTCATGGAACTGGTCGAGGGCCGTTCGCTCGCCGACGCCGTCAAGGAGCGGGAGCGCGTCGAGCCCCGTGAGGCGGCCCGCATCGGCCTGTGGGTGCTGCGCGCCCTGCGCGCCGCGCACGCAGCCGGGGTGGTGCACCGCGACGTCAAGCCCGGCAACGTGCTCCTCGGCGACGACGGACGCGTGCTGCTCACCGACTTCGGCATCGCGCAGATCGAGGGCGACACGGCGATCACCCGTACCGGAGAGGTCGTCGGCTCGGTCGACTACCTGGCACCCGAGCGGATCCGCGGTCAGGATCCCGGCCCCTCCCCGGACCTCTGGGCGCTCGGCGCGACGCTGTACACGGCGGTGGAGGGCAGATCTCCGTTCCGCCGCACGTCCCCGCTGACCACCATGCAGGCGGTCGTGGAGGACGAGGCCGACGAGCCGCGGTACGCCGGCCCGCTCGCGCCCGTCATCAGCGCGCTCCTGCGCAAGGATCCGGTCACGCGGCCCGACACGACGGCTGCCGAACAGATGCTCGCCGAGGCGGCGGAGGGGCGGCGGCCGGCCTCGGCACAGACGTCGCCGTCGTCTCGGGCGGCAGCGCTCTCGCAGGCCTCTGCCTCATCTCCGACGCAGCCGCCGCCGGTGTCGGAGTCGTCGCCGTCTCCGTGGCCCTCGGGTCCGGCGGCGTACGAGCCCGGACCGGGTACCGGTCCCGGTGCCACAGCCGTCCAGCCGCCTCCCGGGGGCGTCGCCCCCGCCGGGCCGCGGCGGCCCGGGCGCGGGCGCCTGATCGCCCTGGTCGCGGTCCTGGCCGCGCTCGTCGGCGGAGGGACGGCGCTGCTGCTGGTGCAAGGGGGCGACGGCAAGGAACAGGACAGCGGCAGCTCGGCGTCGCCCTTCGGCGAACCGACCCCCACGGCCTCGCCGTCGTCGTCCGACCGGACCGGTGCGGACGGCGACGAGCAGACGGGCGGGCTGCCGGCGGGCTGGGTGCGTCGCGACGATCCGTTCGGCTTCAGTGTCGCCCTGCCCGGCGACGACTGGGAGCGGGTCGTCTTCGACGAGGCGACCCGCCAGGTCGACTACACGCCCGACGGCGGCAGGACCCTCCTGCGCATCGCCGTCGGCGATCCTCCCGACTTCGACGACTCGTACGAGCATCTGAGCGATCTGGACGAGCAGGTGGGACAGCGGCTGGTCGACTACCGGCAGGTGACGCTGGAACGCCGCGTCTACCGCGACCGCGAGAGCGCGCGGCTGGAGTACACCTGGACCGCGCTGGCGAAGGACACGGAGTTCCCCGGGCCGTACCGGGCCGTGGACCAGATGTACATCTCCCGTGACGGAGTCGAGTACGCGATCTACATGGCGTCCCCGGCCGAGGACTGGGCCACGACGAGCCGGCAGTTCGAAACGGTCCTGCGGGGATGGCGGGAAGCCGGCTGAGACGGGACCCGGCCCCGGGGGGAAATCCGGCCGTTCGGGGCCGCGACGGCGTCGCTTGGCCGAATAGGCCTACCGGAGGGATGACATCCGGTGAGGCATGATGGGCCCATGGTGACCGAGGGGGAGCCCGGAAGCGGGTCCGCGCGGCACGACGACCGTGTCATCGCGGGCCGTTACCGCCTGGAGGCGAGGCTCGGGCGTGGCGGCATGAGCGTGGTGTGGCGGGCGACGGACCAACTGCTCGGGCGTGGCGTCGCCGTCAAGGAACTCCCCCTGGACGAGGCGCTCACCGCGGCGGAGGCCCGTCGGCAGCGGGACCTCACCCTGCGGGAGGCGCGGGCACTCGCCCAGCTGAGCCATCCGCACATCATCGTCGTCCACGACGTCGTCGAGGACGACGAACGTCCCTACATCGTCCTGGAGCTGATCGACGGCGGTTCGCTCGCCGACCGTGTTGCCGCCCGGGGCCCGGTCGACGCGGTGGAGGCCGCGCGCATCGGCATCGCCCTGCTCGGCGCGCTGCGTGCCGCCCACGCGTCGGGCGTGCTGCACCGCGATCTCAAACCCGCGAACGTGCTGCTGGAACGCGACACCGACCGGGTCGTCCTCACCGACTTCGGCGTCGCCCAGGTCGCCGGCGCCCCCACGCTCACCGAGTCCGGCTCCTTCGTCGGCTCGCCCGAGTACACCGCCCCCGAGCGGATGTCCGGGGCCAGGACCGGGCCCGAGTCCGATCTGTGGTCGCTGGGCGCGCTGCTGTGCACGCTGCTCAGCGGCGAGTCGCCGTTCCGCCGGGACTCGATCGGCGGGATCGTGCACGCGGTCGTGGCCGATGACATACGGCCACCCGTGCAAGCCGGGCCGATCCTGCCCGTCGTACGCGGCCTGCTGGAACGGGACCCCGCCCGGCGGCTGGACGCGGACCGCGCCGAGGGGATGCTGCGGTCCTTCCTCGAGACGGGCCGCACACCGCAGTCCCCGCAGCTCGGCCACCCGTCACGCGGGTGGGGGCGCGTGTCCGGCGGCCCTGCCGCCGGGCGCTCGCCGGGGCGGCCCCTGAGGAGCGTGCTCGTGGCCGCGCTGGCCGTCGCCGCGCTGATGGGAGCGGGGGCGTTTGCCGCGCTCCTGTTCCTGGACCGCGACGGTGACGGGAGCGGCGGTGGCGGGGGCGGTACGCCGTCGAGCACCGGGCCGCTGACGCCCGCGAGCCGGCCTCCGGGGCTCCACCCGCCCCGTACGGCGGGCCCGTCGGCTTCTCCCGCGCCTTCTCCCACCACGTCTTCCGCCGTGGTGACCTCGGTGACGCCTTCGCGGTCCGTGGGGTCCGGCACCTCCTTGTCGGGCGCGTAGTCCCATAAAAGGCGGATAAGCCGCGAACGGAATCACGGGTCTGTGACCGGACGGCACCCGCTGTGGCTCCGCGAGGAGCCGGCGCGATATGGATGGAGCATGAGCAACAACGGGGGAGCCCGCCACGGCGCGGCCGACGAACCAACGAGTTTCGGTCTGCAACCGCCGAACCCGAACCCGCCCGTGTCCGTGCCGCATCCGGGCAACCCGTACGCGGCACCCACGCAGGTGGTTCCGCAGCAGCAGCAGGCGCCCGGCCGGCCGTCGGCACCACCGGCACCGTCGGCGGCGCCTTCACCGCCGCCCCGCCTCGAGGCGTCGCCCTCTCGGCCGTCGCAGGACGATCCCGGCGCCGGCAGGCTCATCGCCGGTCGTTACCGGCTGCTCTCCAAGCTCGGGTACGGCGGCATGGGCACGGTATGGCGGGCGGCGGACGAGACGGTGGACCGCGAGGTCGCCGTCAAGGAGCCCCGCATCCCGGACCACCTTCCCGAACGCGAACGCGCCAACGCGTTCGAACGCATGCGCCGCGAGGCCCGTGCCGCCGCCCGGCTCGATCACCCCGCGGTGGTCACCGTCCATGACGTCGCGGTCGTGGACGGGCAGCCGTGGATCGTGATGGAGCTGGTCCAGGGCCGCTCCCTGGGTGCCGTCCTGCAGGAGGAGGGCACCCTCTCCGCGCGCGAGGCGGCCAGGGTCGGCCTGGAGGTGCTCGGCGCGCTGGAGGCCGCGCACGCGGCCGGCATCCTGCACCGGGACGTGAAACCGGACAACGTGCTGCTCGGCCGGCACGACCGGGTCGTCCTCACCGACTTCGGCATCGCCCAGATCGAGGGCGAGACCCATCTGACCGACACCGGCGGCTTCGTGGGCTCGCCCGAGTACATCGCGCCCGAGCGGGTGCTGGGCCAGCGTCCCGGGCCCGCCTCCGACCTGTGGTCCCTCGGCGTCGTGCTGTACGCGGCCACGGAGGGCGTCTCGCCGTTCCGGCGCAGCAACACCCCCGCGACCCTCCAGTCGGTCCTCAACGCCGCGCCCGCGCCGCCCGCCGCCGCGCGGGGTCCGCTCGCCGAGGTCATCACGGGCCTGCTGCAGAAGGACCCGGCGCGCCGTCCGAACGCCGCCCGGGTCCGCACGCTGCTGGACGCGGTCGCGAACCCGCCCGCGCCCCAGCCCACGCAGATCGTCCACACCCCGGGCCCCGGCGACGGCTCCGGCAGTGGATCCGGCGGCAAGGGCACCCGGATCGGCCACAGAACACTGACCGCACTGGGCGCGGCGGTCGTCGCCGGAGCGGTGGCCGCGTACCTGGTGATCGCGGATCCGTTCGCGGGACCGCTTCCGGACGACTGGAAGACCCACGAGGAGAAGGGCGTCGCGGCCTCCGTGTCGGTGCCGAAGGCCTACCAGCGCACCGTGCCCGACCCGGAGGACTCCCCGGGCGGCGACAAGGAACGCTGGGTCAGGTACACGGACCACAGCGGCAGCATCTGGGTCGGTCTGACGCTGGACCGGAAGGCCGAGGACACCGGCAACGAGATCGAGGCCTCCGCCGACGCCGAGATGTACGACGACAACAAGGACTTCAAGGAGACCGGCAGCTACGCCCTCGGCATGCCGGAGAACGCGAGGACGGCGCCGAAACCGGACCTCACGTACAAGGGGAGGAAGGCCGCGGAGAACACCGTCGTCTACACCACGACCGACAGCCGGAACCCCCACCCCCGCGAGATGCGGATCTTCTACTACATGACCTCCGAGGAGGACATGTACAAGCTCACCATCAGCTACCCGGGCAAGGGCGACTTCACGGAGCGCGGGCGCGAAGTGGCGAAGACCGTGATCGCCAACCTGGACGTCGACGAGCCCTGATCCGGCCCGGGAAAGACCGTGCCGCGCCCGGTACGGGCACCGCGCCCGGTACGGGCACCGCGTCGACAACGCGGTGCCCCGCACGGTACTGATGGGGCATGAGCAACGACGGTGGCGCGACGGACGCCCGGGGCCGCCTGGTCGGCGGCCGCTACCGGCTGATCGAGCAGATCGGCTCCGGTGGCATGGGCACGGTCTGGCGGGCGCTCGACGAACTCGTCCGGCGTGAGGTCGCCGTGAAGCAGCCGCGGTTACCGGGTCACCCCGGGGACGAGAGGCACCGGCGGGCCGCCCACCGGCTGCACCGCGAGGCCCGTGCCGCCGCCCGCGTCGACCATCCCGCCGCGGTCGCCATCCACGACGTCGTGGTCGAGGAGGACGGGACCAAGGAGCCGGAGGGGAGGGACGGCACCAACGGACTCCCCTGGATCGTCATGGAGCTGGTCCGCGGCGAGTCGCTGCACGAGCTGCTCGAACGCGGTCCGCTGCCGCCCGCCGAGGCCGCCCGCATCGGCCTCGCCGTCCTCGGCGCACTGCGGGCGGCGCACGTCGTCGGCATCGTGCACCGCGATGTGAAGCCCGCCAACGTCCTGCTCGGACCGCACCGGCGTGTCGTCCTCACCGACTTCGGCATCGCCCACGTCCAGGGCGAGGAATCCCTCACGGCCAGCGGGGAGTTCATCGGCTCGCTGGAGTTCGTCGCCCCCGAGCGGATGTCCGGCCGCCTCGCCGGCCCCGCCTCCGACCTGTGGTCCCTGGGTGTTCTGCTGTACGCCGCGGTCGAGGGCTGGTCCCCGTTCCGCCGTACGACGTTGGAGTCCACACTCGCCGCGATCATCACCGAGGACACGCCCGAGCCGAAGCAGGCAGGCGGGCTCGAGCCGCTGATCGTGAGGCTGTTGGCGAAGGAGCCCGAGGACCGGCCGGACGCGGAGGCGGCCGCCGCGGAGCTGGAAGCGGCGACGAGCAGATGGCCGGAACCCGCGTCCACGGCATCCGGGGCGAGGAGCCAGGACGCCTCCGGGATGAGAGAGCTGGCGGACGACGCCGGGACGGTGCGGCTGGGCGGCTCCGGCGCAGCACGGGTACCGGTACCGGTGTCGGCACCCGCACTCGAGGAGGGCCCACACGTACCGGAGCCGAGACCGGAGCCGGGGCCCGAGTCAATACCTGAACCGATTCCCAAGCCCGAGCCGGAGTCGGAGTCGATGTCCGAGTCGATCCCGGGGTCCGAGCCGAGGCCCGACGTCTCCGAGCCCGAGCCCGAGCCCGAGTTCACCCCTGCTCCCGGGACCTCCGGTCCCGGCACCCCAGGCCGCGGTACCCCTGTGCTCCCGCCCCTCGCGCGCCGTCTTCTCCGTCCCGCCCCGGTGGCGACCCTCGGTGCTCTGCTCGTGGGTGGTGCCTGGTCCGCCGCCACCCTCGTGTCGGACACGGAGGCGGCCACCGAGCGGACCCCTCCCGCTTCCGCCACCCCGATGTCCACCCCCACGGTCGCCCCCGCCGCGCCCCTCTGGACCGCCCACCGCGAGACCTCCATGGCCGCCGTCCTCTCCCTCCCGCACGACTACCAGGAGTTCGCCCGGCAAGGCGGTGCGCGCGATCAGCCCAGGATCGTGGTCTACGGGTTCAACGACGGAAACTCCCGGGACGGCGTCGACGTCCGCCTCACCCAGTGGGACCGGGCCCCCCGGTCCCCGATGGCCCAGGCGCGACAGGCGCACGCGGACTGGGACGCGTACGAGGGGGACGCGCGCACGCAGTACACCCGTACCGACTTCGAGGGGCACGAAGCCGTCCTCGTCGACACGACGTACGGCCCGGACGAGCGGCGCGTCCGGGTCATGCAGCTGATGATCCTCGTCGAAGGCGGCCGCATGTACGAGCTCCGTGTCGACATGCCCGCCGGCACGCCCAGGGAGAAGGAGGGGACGGCGGTGTTCAAGGGCGCCCGCGATCGGCTCGAGATCGGAGCGGTCCGGTCGGCAACGCCCTGATCAGCGGCTTTGCTGCCAGCTTTCACTGGCGCGGTGTGTGAGCAGTCGGTGAATCTGTTACCGACGGGTACACAAAGTGTTCGCGTGGGCATACCCTGCGGCTCATGACGGACGCGCAGACCCGGTACACGACCGGTACCAATCCTCCCGCCGCCGCCCCGGAGGGCGCCCGCACCGCGGCCGACGTGGTCACACCCGAGCTGGTCGCCCAGCTCACCAAAGGGGTCGTCGGGTCCGGGCTGACCGCCAATCACACGCCCTTCACCGGTGAGAAGCTGGCCGACCTGCCCGAGTCGACCCCCGAGGACGTGCGGCGGGCCTTCGAGGCGGCCCGCGCCGCCCAGGCCGTGTGGGAGCGGACCCCGGTGCGGCAGCGCGCGGGCGTGCTGCTCCGCTTCCACGACCTGCTTCTGGAACGCCAGGCCGAGGTGCTCGACCTGATCCAGCTGGAGACCGGCAAGGCCCGCCTGCACGCCCACGAGGAGGTCCAGGGCGTCGCCGTCGCCGCCCGTCACTACGGCCGCAGGGCCGCCGCGTACCTCCGGCCCAAGCGGCACGCGGGCGCCATGCCGGCCCTCACGAAGGCCGTCGAGCGGCGTCACCCGCGCGGTGTCGTCGGCCAGATCGCCCCCTGGAACTATCCGCTCGAACTGTCCGTCGGCGACGCGCTCCCGGCGTTCGTCGCGGGCAACGCGGTCGTGATGAAGCCCGACACGGAGACCTGCCTCACCGCCCTGTGGGCCCGTGACCTGCTGATCGAGGCCGGACTGCCCGCCGACGTCTTCCAGGTCGTGCTCGGCGAGGGACCCGTCGTCGGTCCGGAGGTCGTCAAGCGCGCCGACTACGTCTCCTTCACCGGCTCCACCCGCACCGGCCGCGAGGTGGCCCAGATCGCCGCCGCCCGGCTGGTCGGGGTGTCCCTGGAGCTCGGCGGCAAGAACGCCATGCTGGTCCTGGAGGACGCCGACCTGGACAGGGCAGCCGCGGGTGCCGTCCGCGCCTGCTTCTCCTCCGCGGGCCAGCTCTGCATCTCCATCGAGCGGCTGTACGTCCACGCGTCGGTCGCCGACGCCTTCCTGGAGCGCTTCGCCGCCCGGACCCGCGCGATCCGCCTCGGCACCTCCCTGGCCTACGGCGCCGACATGGGCTCCCTGGTCGGCGAACGCCAGCTGGAGGCGGTCACCCGGCACGTGGACGACGCCGTCGCCAAGGGCGCCAAGGTGCTCGCGGGCGGCACGGCACGCCCGGACATCGGCCCCTACTTCTACGAGCCGACCATCCTCGACGGCGTCGACGAGTCCATGAGCGTCTGCGCGGAGGAGACCTTCGGCCCGGTCGTCTCCGTCTACCGCTTCGGATCCGACGACGAGGCCGTCGAACGCGCCAACTCCACCCCGTACGGGCTGAACTCCTCGGTCTGGACGAAGAACGCCCGGCGCGGCGGCGAGGTGGCCGCCCGGCTGCGCACCGGCACGGTGAACATCAACGAGGGGTACGCGCCCGCCTACGGCAGCGTCCAGTCGCCGATGGGCGGCATGAAGGACTCCGGCCTCGGCCGCCGGCACGGTTCCGAGGGCATCCTCAAGTACACGGAGGCCCAGACCGTCGCCCACCAGAGGCTGTTGCCCATGGCCCCCGCCTTCGGCATGGACGACGAGCAGTACGCGGCGTTCATGAGCCGCAGCCTGCGTCTGATGAAGGCGTTCCGTTTCCGCTAGCCGACCCCGCGCCGACCGGGCCGGCACCGCAGCTTTCAACGAGGAGAGCACGTGTCACAGGAGAACTCCGCCCAGGAACGGAACGACGAACGCGAAGACGACACCGCGTCCACCGCCTCCGCCGCCTCCTCCTCCGCCTCCTCCTCCGCGTACGACTACGACGTCCTCGTCGTCGGCTCGGGCTTCGGCGGCTCCGTCACGGCCCTGCGCCTGACCGAGAAGGGGTACCGCGTCGGTGTCCTGGAGGCGGGCCGCCGCTTCACCCGCGCGTCCCTCCCGAAGAACTCCTGGGACCTGAAGAACTATCTGTGGGCTCCCGGGCTGGGCATGTACGGCATCCAGCGCATCCACCTGCTGGGCAACGTCATGGTCCTGGCCGGCGCGGGCGTCGGCGGCGGTTCCCTCAACTACGCCAACACCCTGTACGTACCGCCGAAACCCTTCTTCGAGGACCCGCAGTGGCGCGACATCACCGACTGGCAGGAGGAGCTGAAGCCGTACTACGACCAGGCGCAGCGCATGCTGGGCGTACGGCTCAATCCGACGACGACCCCGACCGACGTGCACCTGAAGGCGGCGGCCGAGCGGATGGGTGTGGGAGACACCTTCCACATGGCCCCGGTCGGCGTCTTCTTCGGCGACGGCGAGGACGCCGGAGGGAAGGCGACGGCGAAGGCGAAGCCGGGGCAGGAGGTGCCCGACCCGTACTTCGGCGGGGCGGGGCCGGCGCGCCGGGCCTGCGCCGAGTGCGGCGAGTGCATGACGGGCTGCCGGCACGGCGCGAAGAACACCCTCAACGAGAACTACCTGCACCTCGCCGAGAAGACCGGCGCGGTCGTCCACCCCATGACGACGGCCATGTCGGTGACGGAGGACTCGCAGGGCGGATTCGCCGTCGCCACCCTCCCCACCGACAAGCGCCGCAAGGGCGACGGCCGGACCTTCCGGGCCCGCCGGGTCGTGCTGGCCGCCGGCACCTACGGCACCCAGACGTTGCTGCACCGCATGAAGGCGAACGGACAACTGCCGCACCTCTCGGACAGGCTGGGGGAGCTGACCCGGACCAACTCCGAGGCGCTCGTCGGCGCGCAGACCGACGACCGCCGTTATCGCAAGGTGTCCGGTGCGCCCAAGGCCGACTTCACCCGCGGTGTGGCCATCACGTCGTCCATCCACCCCGACGAGAACACCCACATCGAGCCGGTCCGCTATGGCCGCGGCTCGAACTCGATGGGCGGCCTCTCGATCCTCCAGGTTCCTTACGCGGGCCGCGAATCGGGCCCGGCCAGGGTCCTGGGCTGGCTGGGCAACGCGGCGAAACACCCCTGGCTGCTGGTGCGTTCGCTCTCCAACCGGCGCTGGTCGGAACGGACCATCATCGGTCTGGTGATGCAGTCGCTGGACAACTCCCTGACGACGTACCTGAAGCCGTCCGGCCCGGGGCGCGGGCTGCTCACCGCCCGGCAGGGTCACGGTGCCGCCAACCCCAAGCAGATCAAGGCGGCCACGGAGGGCGCGTCCGCCCTGGCCGCCGAGATCAACGGTTTCGCCGGCTCCAACATCGGCGAGCTGACGGGCATGCCGCTCACGGCCCACTTCCTGGGAGGCTGCCCCATCGGCTCCGACCGGGAGACCGGCGTGATCGACCCGTACCACCGGCTCTACGGCCACCCCGGCATCTCCGTCGTGGACGGAGCGGCGGTCTCGGCGAACCTGGGGGTGAACCCGTCCCTGACGATCACGGCCCAGGCCGAGCGGGCGATGTCGTACTGGCCCAACAGGGGCGAGCCCGACCGGCGGCCGGAACAGGGCGCGGCCTACGAGCGGCTCCAGCCGGTCGAGCCCAGGTCCCCGGCGGTCCCGGCGGACGCCTTCGGAGCGTTGAAGCTGCCGTTCCTGGGGATGCCGGCGATGCCGCCGAAGAAGTAGGCCGGCAAGGGGCGGACGGGAAGGCCGGGAGGGGCGGGAAAGGGTGAAGGACCTGCGCCCCCCTCCGAGCGCAGGTCCTTCACCTTGCCTGGTCCGGCGTCAACCGCCGTACGGCGTGCTTACGCCACCGAGCCGGCCTTGCGGCGGCGCACCAGGTACACCGCGCCGGTGCCGGCCACGAGGGCGAGACCGCTGACGAAGCTGATCATCGGCAGGTCGGAGCCGGCGCCCGTCTCGGCGAGGCTGCCGGTGACCTTCGGGGTGTTGCTGCGGACCGGCTTCTTGTCGGCGACGGGCGCCTTGCCGCCTTCCTGCGGCCTGGTGCCGTCCGTGTCCGTACCGGCGCCCACGATCTGGAACCTGTACGCCATGGAGCCGTAGTCGGTGCACGCGCCGTCGCTGTCGCCGTAGATGGTCGCGCCGAGGGTGAAGTCGGCGCCGACCGGGGCGGAGGCCTTCACGTTGAGCCGCATCGGGATGTTGACCTGGTAGTCGGCCTCGAGTTCGGTGCTGTAGCCGATGTAACCGACCGCGTAGCCGTCCTCGTCGAGGGTGGCCCAGCTCCTGCCGTCCGGGTTCCAGACCTGCAGCTCGATCTGCTTGCTCTTGAAGAGGTCCGCGCCGTCCGCGCCGGCGGCGGCTCCGGCGAAGTAGTCGAGGTTCTCGAGCGTCGAGTCGGAGTTGTTCACCACGTCCAGCGAGAACTCGTGCCAGCCACTGCCCGCGACGATCCTGCCGGGCAGGCCGGAGACGCCCACGTCGACCTTGGTGTCCTCGCACACGGACGGCTCGGGTTCCGGAGACTCCGACTCCTCCGGCGCGGACGTGCTCGGCGCCGGGCTGGTCGGAGAGACGGAGGTGCTCGGAGTCGGCTCCGCCTCGTCCTCGTCCTCGTCCTCGGAGTCGCTGGGCGTGGGCTCCGGCCCCTCGTCGTTCCCGGGCTCGTCGGTCTCGGTGCCGTCGGTCTCGGTGTCGCCGGGGGTGCCCGGGCCGTCGGTGGGACCGGTCGTGGCCGGCGGGGCGTCCGTCTCCTCCTCCTCGCTCGCCCCGGGGGCGTCGGTCGAAGTGACGGTCGGCGACGGGCTTGTCGACTCGGTGGCGTAGGCGGCCGGAGCCGCGAGGAGCGCTGCCGGGACTGTCACTGCTGTCGCGGCGGCGACAGCCATGGCGCGGCGGAGCTTCATGAAGACCTCAGGAAGTCGGGTGTACCGCCGGTTGCGGCACGCGTCGGGTGGAGGCCTCCGCGGTGGGGCGCGGGAGTGGCCCGTGGTTCCGGTGCGTTTGATCACCGAACCCTGCGAAGGGTTGTCCCGGGCCTGACATAATTTTTATGTGATGTGGATCACTTGAGGGGTGTGGTCCGCTCGGGCGCCCGTGCGACCTGGGCAGGGAGGTGCGCGGAGCCGATGAGGGCTGCGGCAGGGTCTCCCGTACCTGGCGCGAACTCCGTCGCCCGGCAGAGGAAGGGCCCCGCCGGCCGGAGTCGCGGGGCCCTTCCTGCGTCAGCACCGGCGTCAGGGAAGCGCCGGTGCCGGAGCGGCACCAAGGGGGCGGCGCCGCTGGTCTCGAACGGCCATGGACGGTCATGAGCGGAGACTGTTTTGAGTGTCGATCGTCTGCCGTCTGGTGTGGTTCTGCTCGTCCGATGGTGATTCCGACCGGACCGGGGCCTGGCCCGCCGGTCGGCTCCGGGCGTCCCCGGAGCCGACCGTTCTACCGGGTGACCGGGCTGCTGTCCCCTGCCGTCCGGTCACCGGTCCGGAGCGAGGTCCCACGACGCACGGCACGAGCCGCACGTCTCCTCGCTCCGGCGAGCCACGCGTGGTTCTGTCGGGCCCGCCCCTGGCTGACACGGACACCGGTACCAACGGCGCGATCCCGGTCCCGGTCACGCACCGTACGGGTGAGAAGGGACGCGTACGTCTGTAAGGGGTGCGTACGTCTGTACCGGAACGGGGGTTCGGCGCCGGCGGCCGGGAGTCAGATCCTGCCGCGGCACAGCTCCAGCAGGGTCATCGCGAGCGTGGTGCCGGGCTTGCCCAGGGCATCCCTGTAGTGGCCGAGGACCTCCATCTCCCGGGAGAGGTTCACCCGCCGGCCGCCGGAGGTGATCCGTTCCTGCTGGATGACGACCGACACGGCCATCCGCTCCTGGACCAGGCCGATGATCCGATCGTCGAGCGCGTCGATCCGCTCGCGCGCGCCGGTGATCACACCGGCGGCCTCGGCGGTGCGGGCGCCGGTCTTCTCGGTGCTCGCGGCTTCGGTGGTGACCGTGGTCGCCGTGGTGGCTGTGGTGGTTGTCGTCATGTCGGGGCTCCTCGTCGGACGGTGCGGAGTGCCCGGGTACATGGTCCGAAAACGTCAGGCGCCCCGGACCTTGTCGGCCCGGGGCGCCTGGGAAGGTGCTCGTCAGTGACTCAAGCAGCACGACCATGGCAGCCGGTGGGCCGGTTGCCATAGGTAAAGAGGAAGGTCGGGTGCGTGAGCATGGGCCCAGTATGCCGCGCGGTCCCCGGCCGGCCAACACGGGTCGCATGCTGAGACGGGCTCCACCGCGCGGGCACCGGGAGTGAGGGAGAGGGCGGGCACGCGCCTCCCGGTAGAATCGGAAGGCACCAGATCCCGCCCCACCGCCGGAAGGCACCTCGTGTCATCAGCGACTTCCGCTGCCCACGCGCCCGACACCGTCCTGGTCGTCGATTTCGGCGCGCAGTACGCCCAGCTCATCGCCCGTCGCGTCCGCGAGGCCCGGGTCTACAGCGAGATCGTGCCGAGCACCATGCCGGTCGCGGAGATCCTCGCCAAGAACCCGGCGGCGATCATCCTCTCCGGCGGCCCCTCGTCCGTGTACGAGGAGGGTGCCCCCACCGTCGACCGTGCGCTCTTCGAGGCCGGCGTCCCGGTCTTCGGCATGTGCTACGGCTTCCAGCTCATGGCGCAGACCCTCGGCGGCCAGGTGGACAACACCGGCTCCCGTGAGTACGGCCGCACCGGACTGCACGTCTCCAAGGCGGCCTCCACCCTCTTCGAGGGCACCCCGGAGGAGCAGACGGTGTGGATGTCGCACGGCGACGCCTGCTCCGCCGCCCCCGAGGGCTTCGCCGTCACGGCGTCCACGGACGTCGTCCCGGTCGCCGCCTTCGAGAACGACGCCAAGAAGCTCTACGGCGTCCAGTACCACCCCGAGGTCATGCACTCCACGCATGGGCAGCAGGTGCTGGAGCACTTCCTGTACCGGGGCGCCGGCCTGAGCCCGGACTGGACCACCGGCAACGTCATCGAGGAGCAGGTCGCCGCGATCCGCGAGCAGGTCGGCGACCGGCGCGCCATCTGCGGCCTGTCCGGCGGAGTGGACTCCGCGGTCGCCGCGGCCCTCGTCCAGAAGGCCATCGGTTCGCAGCTGACCTGCGTGTACGTCGACCACGGCCTGATGCGCAAGGGCGAGACCGAGCAGGTCGAGAAGGACTTCGTGGCCGCGACCGGCGTCCAGCTGAAGGTCGTCGACGCGTCGGAGCGGTTCCTGGCCGCGCTCAAGGGCGTCTCGGACCCCGAGGAGAAGCGGAGGATCATCGGCCGCGAGTTCATCCGGGTCTTCGAGCAGGCCCAGGCCGAGATCATCGCGGACGCGGGCCCGGCCGTGGAGTTCCTGGTCCAGGGCACCCTCTACCCGGACGTCGTCGAGTCCGGCGGCGGCACCGGCACCGCCAACATCAAGTCGCACCACAACGTCGGCGGGCTCCCCGAGGACCTCGAGTTCCAGCTGATCGAGCCGCTGCGCCAGCTGTTCAAGGACGAGGTCCGGCGGGTCGGCCAGGAGCTCGGCCTGCCCGACGAGATCGTCCAGCGCCAGCCGTTCCCCGGCCCCGGACTCGGCATCCGTATCGTCGGCGAGGTGACCAAGGAGCGGCTCGACCTGCTGCGCGAGGCCGACGCCATCGCCCGCGAGGAACTCACCGAGGCCGGCCTCGACCGGGACATCTGGCAGTGCCCGGTGGTCCTGCTCGCGGACGTCCGCAGCGTCGGGGTCCAGGGCGACGGCCGGACCTACGGCCACCCGGTCGTCCTGCGTCCGGTGTCCTCCGAGGACGCCATGACCGCCGACTGGTCGCGGCTGCCGTACGACGTCCTCGCGAAGATCTCGACCCGCATCACCAACGAGGTACGGGACGTCAACCGCGTCGTCCTCGACGTGACGTCCAAGCCGCCGGGGACCATCGAGTGGGAGTGACGCCCGGCGGGGAGTGGTCCCTGTCACGTCCCGCCAGGCCCTTGTAGGGCCTGGCGGGCCTTTCAGGTCCGCTTGAGCGTGCGCACCGGCTCACCGGGCTTCCAGACCTGGAGGACGAGATACGTCTCGTCCTCCACACAGGTCCGTACGACCTCCGTCACCTCGGTGCGGAAGAGGTGGAACGGCTCCGGCGGTTCCACCTCCTCGGTGTATCCGCGCCGGCTCTCCTCGTCCTCGACCTCGACTGCCCGGCCGCTGATCCGGACGTCCCCGCCGCCCATGCCCGTGCCCGAACCGGGATTCGCCTGCAGCGCGAAGCGCGGGTCGCGGCGCAGGTCGAGTGCCTTGAACGAGCCCGGCATCATGCCGAGCCACAGCTCGCCGTTCAGGAAACGCACCTCCAGGCCGGTGGTGCGCGGCGACCCGTCCTTGCGCAGAGTGGCGAGGACGTGGTGGGTGTGCGTGGCGAAGCGCTCCTCCACGGTCTTCGCGAGGGCGGGCTCGGCGGTGGCGAAGGCCTCCCAGTTCGTGTTCATGGGCCGAGTGTGGCGGGGATACCGGACGTCTTGTGTCGGGTATCCGCCGAGTCCTCCGGACGGGGGTCCTCCGGACGGCGGCTTCCCGATGGCGGCGCCCGGGTGTCGCCTTTGTCGCGTCGCACCGGATCTTTGCGGAATCGATCTGTCGTCCATGACTGCACGACGGTGACTTCCGCACCGTGCGCCCCCCTGCTGGAGGACTTGTGCACGGGCAGACCCCGCCCCCGCCCCTGCCATTGCCCACCGACCGGCTGCGGTTCGCCATGCCGCCCCTGCAGGAGTCGGCCGAGGACGAGCGCCGGCACCGCAAGGAGCGGCTCGCGGGCGCACTGCGGCTGTTCGGACGGCTCGGCTTCGAGGACGGCGTCTCCGGGCACATCGCCGCACGCGATCCCTGGTTCACGGACTGCTTCTGGGGCAATCCGTTCGGGATGCCCTTCCGGTACGTCACCGTGAGCGACCTGGTGCTCGCCAACCGGGACGGTCAGGTGGTCCAGGGCGGCCACCACGTCAACCAGGCGGCGTTCGCCATGCACGCGTAGGTGCACATGGCGCGGCCCGACGTCGTCGCCCACTGCCACTCGGTGCACGGCCGCGCGCTCGCCGCCCTCGGCGACCTGCTCGACCCGATCAGCCAGGAGAGCTGCGCGTGCTACGAGGACCACACCCTCTACAACACCTGCAGCGGTGTCACCGTCGACGCGCACGAGGGCCGGCGCATCGCGGCCGTGCTCGGCCTTCGCAAGGCGTTGGTGCTGCGCCATCACGGGCTGCTCACCGTGGGAGACTCGGTGGACGCGGCGGCCTGGTGGTTCGTGTCCACGGAACGTTCCTGCCAGGTGCAACTCGGCGCGAAGGCGGCGGGCCGGCCCGTGCTGATCGACCACCGGCAGGCGGTGGCGACGCGGGAGCAGTTGGGCGGGGACCTGGTGGCGTGGATCAACTACCAGCCGATGTGGCGGGACATCGGCCGAAGCGAACCCGACCTGCTGACCTGACCTGACCTGATCCGAGGTGCCTGCCCCGTCCTGAGGTGCCGGGTGGGGGAACTCCTGCGGCCGGGTCAACATGAGGCCTCGGACTTCACTCCCACGGACCGGACCTGTCGGGTGAAGAGGGCCGGACGTAGGGCACAATTCGCTTTCGTTGCAGGGGAGTTGTCTGCACCGGTACAGGCGGCCGGAAACGCGGTCGTGATCATGAACGTGTATGCGGGGAAGGCGGGCTTCGGGCGTGGCGGTGCAGGAGGCGGGACAGGGCGGCGCGGAGGCGGGCGCCCACGAGGGCGGTTGCGCCTGCGGGGACTGTCCGCACGGAGCGCGTGAGGGGCATCGGCGCGCGGTCGCCGCGTTCCTGCTGAAACGCGAGGAGTTCGCGGCCGGCCACGGGCTGCCCGCGGCGGTGGCCCACTCGGCGTCCGCCTCCCGCCAATGGATCTCGGAAGAGCTGGCGCAGGCCGCCGAACTCGTCGCCCGGCGCGGCCGGGCCGAGAAGGTGGTCTGGCTGGTGCGCGTGTGGCGCCGGACGGTGGTGGTGGTCTGGTCGGCGGTCGTCCTGCTGCTCCTGGGCCAGGCGCTCACGGCGATCGGCCCGGGATGGAGCGCCGCCCGCACGGCCGGACTGCTGGCGGCGCTGGTGGTCGCCGGTGCGCTGACCGCGGCCTCCTGGTTCCACCGGGCGCGCGGCGGGGTCCTGGCCCCGGTCGTCGGGGAGGACAACCGCCTCTCCACGTCCCGTGCGGTGGCGTCCGCCTGGGTGCTCTTCCTGGCGTACGCGGTGCTGGTCCTGGTCGGACAACTGGCCGTCGCCTCCGACCACCGGCAACGTGACGCGTTGATCGCGGGGCTGGAACTCGCCCGCGGTGCGGGTGTGGTGACCGTCCTCGCCGTGGTGTGCGGGATCGCCGTGGTGGTGCGGCGGGTGGTCGGGCTGCGCGTGCAGGGGCAGCGGCTGCAGAAGGTGCGTGCGGACCGGCCCCGGGCGGCCGATCTGCTGACCGACGACGCGGGCCGGGGCGCCTTCGCCGACATCCAGTACGTCGTGGTCAGCGGCGTCGCGCTGGCATTCGCGGCGGTGCGGCTGGCGCGGCGGCCGGACCAACTGCCGGACCTGCCCTGGGGGCTCGCCGTGGTCGTGCTGGTGTCGGCGGCGACCTATCTCGCCGGGAAGTACGCGGAGGGCGGCCGGCCGGTGATCCTGTCGGTGGTACGGGCACGGGAGGCCGGTGACCTGGACGCGCCGATCCGGACCGGCGACGACATCGAGATCCGCGGGGCCGGCTTCGTGCCGCTGGGCGCGCAGGGAGCCGACCGGCTGGCCCGTATGGTCGTCCGGGTGGGCGCCGTGCACGTCCACGTACCGCTGGTGCCGGTGGCAGGCGGCTTCGACAACCCGACGGACGCCCTGCTGACGGTTCCGGTCCCGGCGGACGTGGAACCGGGGCGGGTCGAGGTGCAGGTCGTCACGGCGGCAGGGGTGGAGACGAACCGGTACGCGATCGACGTGACGGACTAGGCCGGTCCCTCTCGAGCCTCCTCCGTTGCTCTCCGGTGAACGTCCGCTCTCCGGTGAACGTCCGAAAAAATCCGGACGGCCTGGATTGATCCGGTGTCAATTGTCGTACGTATGCTCTGGTGAGGGGGGTCTCGGTACGGCGGCGAGAGGCGGCAGACGGCGATGACTCACGGTATGCGAGCGGATACTTACGGCCCCCCGCTCGACGGCGACAGAGGCCGGCGGGAGACCGCCACGCGGTACGCCCTCCTTCCTCTGCGAATATTTCTGGGCGTCACCTTCCTCTATGCGGGGATCGACAAACTCACCGACAGCGCGTTCATGAAGGACGCCGGGGCCGGGTCGATCGGCGACATGATGCGGGCCGTCCGCGACTCCTCGGCCCTTCCCGCACTGGTCGACATGTCCCTGGAGAGTCCCGTCGCCTTCGGCTATGCCATGGCCTTCGGCGAGCTGGCCGTCGGGATCGGAACCCTGATCGGCCTGCTCACCCGGCTGGCCGCCCTCGGCGGTGCGCTGATCTCCCTCAGCCTGTGGCTGACGGTGAGCTGGGCCGCCGAGCCCTACTACTACGGCAATGATCTCCCTTACCTCATGGCCTGGACTCCGCTGCTGCTGGCGGGCGCCCCCCTCCTCTCCGTGGACGCCGCACTCCGCTTGCGACGGCGACAGCGGGCGGGGGACTACCGGTAGGGCCACGCTTTCCGCAGGGCGGATCCGCCCTCGTCCGGATGGATCCGCCCATTCCGTCGGCCGGGACGCCTCGCGCCGGGTCGCCTCCCAGGCCGTCCCGCCGAGCTGTCGCCGCGTCGCGCCGCTTTGTCAGGCCGGTGACTTCGCGTGGGTTTCCCGGCCGCCGGAGCGTCTGTGCCGGCGTATCAGCGCCGTCACGGCGGCCACTGCCCCGGCCAGGCACAGACCGCCCGTGACGACCGGAATCGCGACGAACCACGGTGTCTCCCAGGCGCCACCCGCGTCGCCTGCGTAGAGCACGGCGGCGAGGGTCAGGAAGAGGCCGGCGACCAGCCTGCCGGGCTGGAACTCATGACGTAGCACGGCTCACCTCCACCTGTCCCGCACCGACGTGGACGTCCAGGTCGAGCGTCCCCGCCCTCTTGACGCCGGCAGGGGGCCGCAAGGTCAGTTCCTCGTGCTTGCCCGGTGCCACGTCCACGTCCTTCTGTGTGTCGCCGGGCAGTTGGATGTCGCCCACTCCCACGTCGATGCTGAGCCTCACGGTCACGCCCTCGGGCACGATCACGTGGACGCGGCCCACACCGACGTTCGCCCGCGTCGACACGGTCTCTCCCCCGGGTATCCGTGCCTTGGACAGATCCAGGATGCCGGTGCCCGTGCCCAGGTCGTAGACCGGGCGTATCCGGGCGACCGACGCGGGCTCCCAGGTGGTGCGCGTCCACTCGGTGCCGATGTCCTTGGACACGGCCGACGAGGCGGCGAGCAGCCCCGCGGTGATGACTGCCAGGAGGATCGACCCCGCTCCGGTGCGGCCCAGGAAGGCGCTGACCGCCAGACCGATGCCGAAGACGGCGAGCGCACACGCGAGGCCGGTCTGCAGGCTGGTGCCGAGCGGCTGCTCCGCCCAGGTCAGGCCCGTGCCGAGACCGGCCGCGAGCAGGGCGAGCAGGAAGATCCAGCCGCCGATCCAGCGGGGGCCACGTGGCTTCACCGGCCGGCGAGGGGTGCATGAACCGCCGCGGGCGGAGAAGTGCGGGGTGAGTCTGACGTCGACCACGGAGGCGATGTCCACGTCCCGGGAATCCCGGGGACCCCACAGGTAGCCCGTGCCCCCGATGTGCGTACCGTCCTTCACGATGGGATCGCGCCACCACGAGGAGAAGGCGGCGGGAACCGGCGGTGCCTGGGGCTCCGGCGGGGCGTCGGCCGCGGCCTGGGCGGCGAGGGGGTCGGGGCTGGGGGTACCGCGCTGCCGCGACCAGTACCCGGCGCCGGCGAGCAGCAGGGAGAGCATCACGGCGAAACTCAGCAACCCGCCGTTGTTCAGCATGCTGAGGAAGACACCGCAGCCGACCAGCGCGAAGAGCACGGCCGCCAGCGTGTGGCCGTCGACCCGGCCGGTCAGCAGCCTGCGGACCCCGTTCTCCTCCTCGCCCTCGTACGGGACGACGAGCCAGGCGAAGCCGTAGAAGATGAGGCCGACGCCACCGGTGACGGAGAGCACCGCCAGCGTGATGCGGAAGACCACCGGGTCCATGTCGCACTGCCGGCCGAGCCCGGAGCACACCCCGCCGAGCATCTGGTGCCGGCGGTCGCGCCGGAAACGGTGCGACGGCTCGGGCACGGGTGGTTCGCCCGGAGGACGCGGAGCTCCGGCGGGCGCGGTCTCCCCGGCCGCCCCACCGCCTGCCGTACCTGCGGCAGGCGCGCCCTCCCGCGGCCCGGCACCCCCGGGAGGGCGCGGGCCGGAGCCGGGTCCCGGACCCGTCGCGGCGTGCTCGTGATCTGTCATGGGTCCATGGTGGCGGGCGAGCCGCCGCGACGGCAGTCGGGACGACCCTGGCCGGACCCTGATATCGGCCCTGAGGGGCGGCCGGGGAAGCGTCCGGGAGGCCTGATCCCCAGAAATCGTCGGTCCCGGAGATCAGGGGAGTCTCCGGGACCGACCCTGATGCCCCGGAACCAGGGGCCGTGTGACCATCATTGACATGTCGGAAGCCGCAGCAGCGCCCCTCGCCGAGCCGCGGCCGCCGCGCAAGCTCTACCGCAGCAGTGACGGACGCTGGCTCGGTGGTGTGGCGCGGGGGCTCGCCGGACACCTCGGGCTGCCCGTGGTCTGGGTACGGCTCGTCTTCGTCGGCCTGTTCATGGCCGACGGTCTCGGCGCCCTGCTGTATGCCGCCTTCTGGTTCTTCGTACCGCTCGGGGTCGGCGGGGTGGACGCCCAGAAGCCGCCCGCCCCGGTCACGACGGAGAGAGCGCCGGACGGCCGGCGCAGACTCGTCACCCGCAGACCGGACAAGGGCCAGATCGTCGCCCTGCTCCTCATGGTCGTCGTGACCATGGTCTTCGTCGGCAACGTGAACACGTCCAACGGGGCCAGGGCCTACCTGTGGCCGACCGTGCTGGTCGGCGCGGGCGTCGCCCTCGTGTGGCGGCAGGCGGACAACGCGCGCCGCGCCCGCTGGGTCGAGGTCGGCAGCCGCCGCCGCACGGTCACCCTGCTGCGGGCCGGGGCCGGCGTCCTGCTGGTGACGGCCGGGGTGTCGGGCATCTTCGTGCTCCGGGGCTCAGGCGCCCACCTCGCCTCGGTGCTCCAGGCGGCCCTCGCGGTCCTCGTCGGGATCACCCTCCTCGCCGGCCCCTACCTCGTGCGCATGAGCCAGGACCTCTCCGAGGAACGGCTGATGCGCATCCGCGCACAGGAGCGCGCCGAGGTGGCCGCCCACGTCCACGACTCGGTGCTGCACACCCTCACCCTGATCCAGCGCAACGCCGACAGTCCGGGCGAGGTGCGCCGGCTCGCCCGCGCCCAGGAGCGCGACCTGCGCACCTGGCTCTACAAACCCGAGGGCACCGGCAAGGACGAGGCCGACGAGCCCACCACCCTGGCCGACGCCGTACGGCGCAATGCCGCGGAGGTGGAGGACAAGCACGGCGTCCCCATCGAGGTCGTCGTCGTCGGCGACTGCCCGCTCGACGAGAAGACCGGCCCGCAGATGCAGGCCGCGCGCGAGGCTATGGTGAACGCGGCCAAGTACGGTGGCGAGGGGGGTGCCGTACAGGTCTACGCCGAAGTCGAGGGAAGGACGGTCTTCGTGTCCGTCCGGGACCGCGGCCCCGGCTTCGACCTCGACTCGATACCCGCCGACCGCATGGGTGTCAGAGAATCGATCATCGGCCGCATGGAGCGCAACGGCGGCACGGCGCGACTGCGCGCGGTGCCGGACGGCGGCACGGAGGTCGAGCTGGAGATGGAAAGGGCGGAGAAGACGTCATGAGCGAGCCGACCGGGCCGACCGGGACAAGCGGGACGAACGGTGCGGCGGGACCGGCCGACGGCACCGGACGCCACGTGCGCGTCGTCCTCGTCGACGACCACCGCATGTTCCGCACGGGCGTCCAGGCCGAGATCGGACAGACCGAGCAGACCGGCGTCGAAGTGGTCGGCGAGGCCGCGGACGTCGACCAGGCGGTCACGGTCATCACCGCGACCCGGCCCGAAGTCGTGCTCCTCGACGTGCACCTGCCCGGTGGCGGCGGCGTGGAGGTGCTCCGCCGCTGTGCCCCGTTGATGGGCGACACCGAGCAGCCGGTCCGCTTCCTGGCGCTGTCCGTCTCGGACGCGGCGGAGGACGTGATCGGCGTGATCCGGGGCGGCGCCCGCGGATACGTCACGAAGACGATCACCGGGGCCGACCTGGTCGACTCGATCTTCCGGGTCCAGGAGGGCGACGCCGTCTTCTCGCCCCGCCTGGCCGGCTTCGTTCTCGACGCCTTCGCCTCGACCGACGCCCCGCCGGTCGACGAGGACCTCGACCGCCTCACCCAGCGCGAGCGCGAGGTACTGCGGCTGATCGCCCGGGGCTACGCGTACAAGGAGATCGCCAAGCAGCTCTTCATCTCCGTGAAGACGGTCGAGTCCCACGTCTCGGCGGTGCTGCGCAAGCTCCAGCTGTCCAACCGCCACGAGCTGACCCGCTGGGCTACGGCACGGCGCCTGGTGTGACTGGTGGACGACCTACTGCAGGCGCAAGCCGCGCGGTTCAATGCTGCCCCACGCGAGTGCCACGCCGAACCACACCTCCTTGCCGATACCGCACTCCCTTCTCCGGGTGCCCCAGTCCTCCGCCGGAGTCGCCACCCATGAGAGTCCTCGGCCCGACTCGTCGTCCGGGCAAGCGGCAGTCGGCGTCGGCAGCGTGTCGTTGGCGTCTGCCACCGTGATGCGGAGACGGGTGTCCGTGAGCTCGCAGCGGGACCGGATCTCACGGCCGGCCGGGACCTTCGCGCGGCGGTAGGCGTTGGTCATCAGCTCGCTCGGGAGGAGTTCCGCCGTGTCCGTCACGTCTTGTGGCAGCTCCCAGGACGTCACCTGTCCGCGGAGCAGCGCGCGTGCTCTGCCCACGCTTCTCGTGTGACGCGGCAGACGCCGCTCGATGTCCCTCGGGGGTGGTCCGGCTTCGACGGCAGGAAGCGCTGACCCGACGGATCGGCGTGCTCCACGGATCCGTGATCTACGAGTTGGCATGGTCCGAGTCCAGTTGCGGCGACGATCAGGGCGGTGCCTGTCCAGAAGCAGTCCTCGGCCGGCGGAAGTCCAGCCACAGTGACAGCGAGGGAAGCAACTGCGTCGACGTCGCCTTCTGCCCCCGCACCGTCCACGTCCGGGACTCGAAGCTCGGCGCCCGGACTCCCCCCCCGGTTCGCCGCCGCCGGAGGTGTCTGGACCGCGTTCGTCGCGTACGCCCGTACCGGAGCTTGAGCTTCCAGGGGCGAAGGGGCGAAGGGGCGAGCCTCGAGGCCGGAGGGCCGGGGCGGTGTCGGGCGGAGAGCGGGAGTCTCGTTAGGCTCCGGCCTCATGGACGTACTCATCCACTTCTTCGTCGGACTGCACATCATCGGCATCGCGTCGCTGCTCGGCGGGTTCCTCACCCAGATGAAGGCGATGGGCCAGGGCACCGCCCGCTTCGTCCCCGCGATGCTGCACGGTGCGGTGACGATGCTGGTCACCGGTGTGGTCCTGGTCGGGCTCAACCAGGCGCAGGACTATTCCGTCGACAACATCAAGATCGGCGTCAAGCTGGCCCTGCTGATCGTGATCCTCGGCCTGGTCTACGTGAAGCGGGACGACGAGAAGGTGGACAAGGGCCTGTTCGGCCTGGTCGGGCTGTTGACCACGGCGAACGTCTTCATCGCCGTGGTCTGGACCTGACGGGTCCCCGCACAGGGTTACCACGCGGTGACGATGCCGGCCACCGCGCGTACGGCGCCGGAACGCGACCTCGGTCAGGCCGGGCGGACCACGCTGTGGATCGACGACTCGCCGTCGTAGAAGACGGACTCCTCGCGGACGTAGGTGCCGGGCTTCGGGGCGTGGATCATCATGCCGTTGCCGATGTAGATGCCCACGTGGGTGATGTCGTCGTAGAAGAAGACGAGGTCGCCGGGCTGGGCCTGGGACACCGGGACCGTGGTCCCGGCCTCGACCTGGTCGTAGGTGGTACGGGGCAGGGAGACGCCCGCGGCCCTCCACGCGCCCTGGGTCAGGCCCGAGCAGTCGTAGGAGCCGGGGCCGGTGGCGCCCCAGACGTAGGGCTTGCCGATCTGCGCGCGGGCGAAGGCGAGGGCCTTCTCGGCCTTGGCCGCGTACGAGGAGTCCGTCGAGGCGGGCGGCGTGGTCGTCGTGGAGCCGGACGTGCCGGAGGTGCCCGACGTGCCGGAGGTGCCCGACGCGCCCGAGGTGCCGCTCGCCGCCTCCTGCTGCCGCGCCTCCTCCTCGGCCTTCTGCTGCTCCGCCTGCTGCCGGGCGAGCTCGGCGGCCTTCTGCTGCTCCGCCTGCTGCCGGGCGAGCTCGGCGGCCTTGCGGGCGGCCTCTTCCTGCTTCTTCTCCTCGATCGCCGCGAGCCGCGCCTTCTCCTCGGCGGTCAGCTTCGACATCAGCTCACGCGCGGTGCTGAGCTTCTTCTGGACGGTGGCCTTGGCGGTCTTCAGGGCGTCCTGGGACTCGGTGAGCGTCTCGAGGCTCTCGGTGGCCTCCCTGCGCTTCTCCATCGTCTCGGACTGCTGGGTGACGTAGTCGTCGACCGCTTCCTTCTGGCGGCCGGTCATCCGGTCCAGCAGCTGGTCCTGGTCGAAGAAGTCCTGCGGGGAGTCCGCGAGCAGGAAGGTCGCCGTGTCGGGGATGCCGGCACCGGTCCGGTACTGGGCGGCGGCGAAGGAACCCAGTTCCTCCCGCACCTCGTTGAGCGTCTGGGTGCGCTTGGCCACGTCGTCGAGGAGCGTGTCGACGCGCTTGCGCTGCTTCGCGGTCCTCTCCTTGGCCCCGTTGTACTTCTCGGTCGCCGACTCCGCCTGGCGGTAGAGGTCGCCGACCTTCTTCTCGACCTCCTCCAGGCTCGGCCGGTCGTCGTCCGAGGGGGCGGCGTCGGCCGTCTGGGGGAGGAGGGCGACGGAGGTGAGGGCCGCCGTGGCGAGAGCGGGGGTCCGTATGCCGGCCACGCGCGTACCCGGGGTGCGCGACTTGCGGTGCGACGCCAAGGGAGGCGACTCCTTCCAACGTTCCGCCGCGGGGGAGCGGCAGGGGCTCCCGGGCCGTGTCGGCCCCGGGGAGGTTCGGGAGGGGTGCGGGCGGGGTGGACCGGAAGGACTGCCCCACGACTGCTCCGGGGAGGGAGCGGCCGGTTCACCCCGGGGTCCCGGTGGGCCCCCGGCTCCGACTGCCGCGGCGGCAGTGACGGACTCGGCGGAGGCCGCTCGCCCGGCGAGGTTCACCGGTGGGGATCGCGCGGCCCGCCCGAACCGTAGCCAACTCATGTGGCTCGTGTGAAGGTTGATGGGTGATATGCCCGATACGTTTTCGTGACCTTCTTCGTCACGTCGCACAGGGTGAGGGAGTGCTCCTGAAGGGTGGGCGCGCGTCCGGTCGCCGGTCGCGCGCCGGCGTCGGCCGCCGGGGAACGGGCCGGAATGCGGGGATGTTCCCGGGGTGGCCACGGGTTGTCGGTGGGGCGGCCTAGACTCGGAGAGCGATGAGCAGCCTCTTTGACGACAGCTTCCTGGCGGACCTCCAGGGCCGGCGCGGCCCCGTGGAGGAGCCCCCGCCGCCACCCGAGGACGATCACGTACCGGAGGAGGTTCCGGACGATCTGTTCGGCGGGAAGTTCGACGTGCCGCCGGACCGGGACACCCATTACCGCGACGGCGCCCCGCGCCCGGTGCTCGACCCCGCGGCCCTCCTGGAAGGGCTGAACGACAACCAGCGTGCTGCCGTCGCGCACTCCGGCTCCCCGCTGCTCATCGTGGCCGGCGCCGGCTCCGGCAAGACCCGGGTGCTCACCCACCGCATCGCGCACCTGCTGGCCGCGCGGAGCGTGCACCCGGGCCAGATCCTCGCGATCACCTTCACCAACAAGGCCGCCGGCGAGATGAAGGAGCGCGTCGAGCAGCTCGTCGGCCCGCGCGCGAACGCGATGTGGGTGATGACGTTCCACAGCGCCTGTGTGCGCATCCTGCGCCGCGAGAGCAAGAGGCTCGGCTTCACGTCGTCGTTCTCCATCTACGACGCCGCCGACTCCAAGCGGCTGATGGCCCTGGTCTGCCGTGACCTGGACCTCGACCCGAAGCGCTTCCCGCCCAAGTCCTTCACCGCCAGGATCAGCAACCTGAAGAACGAGCTGGTCGACGAGGAGGACTTCGCCGCGCAGGCGGGCGACGGCTTCGAGAAGACCCTGGCCCAGGCCTACGCGCTCTACCAGTCGCGGCTGCGCGAGGCCAACGCCCTCGACTTCGACGACCTGATCATGACCACGGTCAACCTGCTCCGCGCCTTCCCGGACGTCGCCGAGCACTACCGCCGCCGTTTCCGGCACGTCCTCGTGGACGAGTACCAGGACACCAACCACGCCCAGTACGCCCTCGTGCGCGAGCTGGTCGGCACCTCCGGGCACCCCGTCGGCGTACCGGCGGGCGCGGACGACCTGCCGCCCGCCGAGCTGTGCGTGGTGGGCGACGCCGACCAGTCGATCTACGCCTTCCGCGGCGCGACGATCCGCAACATCCTCCAGTTCGAGGAGGACTACCCGAGCGCGACGACGATTCTGCTGGAGCAGAACTACCGCTCCACGCAGACGATCCTGGGCGCCGCCAACGCCGTCATCGAGCGCAACGAGTCCCGCCGCCCCAAGAACCTGTGGACCAACGCGGGCAGCGGTGCGCAGATCACCGGATACGTCGCCGACACCGAGCACGACGAGGCCCAGTTCGTCTCCGACGAGATAGACCGCCTCACGGACGCGGGCGAGGCCAAGGCCGGTGACGTCGCCGTCTTCTACCGGACCAACGCCCAGTCCCGTGTTTTCGAAGAGGTCTTCATCCGGGTCGGTCTGCCCTACAAGGTCGTCGGGGGTGTCCGCTTCTACGAGCGCAAGGAGGTCCGGGACGTCCTGGCCTACCTGCGGGTGCTCGCCAACCCCGAGGACTCGGTGCCGTTGCGCCGCATCCTCAACGTCCCCAAGCGGGGCATCGGCGACCGCGCGGAGGCGATGATCGACGCACTCTCCCAGCGGGAGAAGATCAGTTTCCCCCAGGCGCTGAAGCGCGTCGACGAGGCGTACGGCATGGCCGCGCGCTCCACGAACGCGGTGAAGCGGTTCAATACCCTGATGGAGGACCTCCGGACGATCGTCGAATCCGGAGCGGGCCCGGCGACCGTCCTGGAGGCGGTCCTCGAACGGACGGGTTACCTCGCCGAGTTGCAGGCCTCCACCGACCCGCAGGACGAGACCCGGATCGAGAACCTTCAGGAACTCGCCGCCGTCGCGCTGGAGTTCGAGCAGGAGCGCGGCGAAGAAGAACAAAGCACGCTGGCCGACTTCCTGGAGCAGGTCGCACTGGTCGCCGACTCCGACCAGATCCCCGACGAGGACGAGGACGGCTCCGGCGTCATCACCCTGATGACCCTGCACACCGCCAAGGGTCTGGAGTTCCCGGTCGTCTTCCTGACCGGCATGGAGGACGGCGTCTTCCCGCACATGCGTGCCCTCGGCGAGACCAAGGAGCTGGAGGAGGAGCGGCGCCTGGCGTACGTCGGCATCACCCGTGCGCGTGAGCGGCTGTATCTCACCCGGTCCACGCTGCGCAGCGCCTGGGGGCAGCCGTCGTACAACCCGCCTTCCCGGTTCCTGGAGGAGATCCCGGCCACCCACCTGGAGTGGAAGAGGACGGGTGCGACCGCGCCCGTGTCCTCCGGGCCGGTGTCGGGGGTGGCGGCCTCGCTGTCGTCGTCCCGGTCCCGCTCGTCGGCGTCGGGCGCGTCCGGCTTCGCCACGCGACGGGCCGCCGAGAAGCCGGCGGTGTCGCTGGTGGTCGGGGACCGGGTCACGCACGACCAGTTCGGGCTCGGCACCGTCGTCGCGGTGAAGGGCACGGGCGGCAACGCCGAGGCGACGATCGACTTCGGGGACACCAAGCCGAAGCGGCTGCTGCTGCGGTACGCGCCGGTCGAGAAGCTGTAACCGGGAGTCCGGCACATCCGGAGCCTTCGCCGCCACGAAGCGGTGAAGGCTCGCGGGCGAGGGGCGATCGACTTCACGGGGCCCGGCCCGTTTCGTCACAGCCGGTGTCCCCGACGGCGGGGCGGTTCTACGACGGTTCGAGGCCGTGGCTGCGGAACCAGGCCAGCGGGTCGATCGCCGAGCCGCCGGCGGGGCGCACCTCGAAGTGGAGGTGCGGGCCGGTCGAGTTGCCCGAGTTGCCGGAGAAAGCGATCGGGTCGCCGGCCTTCACCGTGGTGCCGGAGGGGACCTGGTAGCTGGAGAGGTGGCAGTACCACGTCTCCGTACCGTCCATCGCCGTCACGATCATCATGTTGCCGTAGGCGCTGTTGTACTGGGTGCGGACTGTGCCGTCGGTCGCGGCCATCACCGTCGCGCCGTATGAGACGGGGAAGTCGATGCCGGTGTGCAGGGACATCCAGTTGATGCCGGACTGGCCGTAGTAGGCGCTGAGGCCGTGCTGCGCGACGGGGAGCGCGAACTTCGGACGCAGCCGCTCCTGGCGGGCCGCCTCCTCCGCCGCCGCCTTGCGGTCGGCCTCCTGCTGTGCCTTCAGGTCGATGCGTTCCTGGGTACGGCTCGCCCGGTCGGCGAAGTCGTCCGCCCCGGCGGAAAGGCTCTCGAGCTGGGTGTCGAGCTGGTTGTTGGCCACGGCGGGCTGCACCGGCTGCGCGTCCGCGGCGGTGGTCCTGGTCTCCTGGCCGCCGCCTTCTTCCGCCAGATCGCCGACCGAGGCCGCCGCGATACCGGCGACACCCATCACGCACGCCGAGGGCACGGCCACCGTCAGCAGCGCGGAACGCTTCGCGGGCGTACGGCGGCGGGAGCGCGACCCGGCACGCGACGCCGAGCGCGGTGCGGGGACCGGGACCGACTCCTCCTGGTCGTCGAGCAGGGGGGCCACCGCGGGCAGCTCACCGGTGTCGCCCGACGAGTCCTGCGTGGACCCGTACGGGTCGTCGTGGGCGTTCCCGGACACGCCCTGCTCGTGCGAGTCCTGCCCGTAGGACTCCTCTTCGTGCGACTCCTGGGCGGAGGTCCGGGAGCCGAAGGCGGAGGGGTCGGGGGCCTGCGGGTCGGGGTGCTGCTCGAACGTGGCGGTGGCCTGCTGGTCGAAGGGCACGGCCTGGTGTTCGTAGGGGTCCGCGTAGGCGTCCGGGACCGGTGCGGCCGCGCTGCCGTCGGAGTTCCACTGTGTGGCGTCGTAGGCGCCGGTGTCGAAGGTCTGGGTGCCCCAGTGCCACTGCTGGGTCGGATCGGCGGTGCCCTGGGCGGCCTGGTCGGGCCGGAGCCATGCGCCGGAGTCCCACTGGCCGCTCGCGTCGTGCGCCGTGGCCTGCTGCGGCACCTCCGGTGCCTGCTGCTGCCCGGTGGTCCACGCGGTCGTGTCGTAGCCGCCGGTGTCGTAGCCGGCCTGCTGCTGAGCCGCGTAGGCGTCGTGGGGCGCGGTGTCGTGGCCGACGGCGGACCAGGTCCCGGTGGCATATGCCCCCTGGTCGTGGCCGTTGCCCGGAAGGTCGCCGAAGAGGGGGTCGGCGGCGAAGGCCGCGGTGGCGTGGCCGCCGGTTCCCGAGCCCGTGGGGTCGAAACCGGTGGCGCCGTAGCCGTCGTACGTGGTGAAGTCGCCGTACTGGGCTTCCGGAGTGCCGTACGACGCGTAGTGCGCCGACGAGGTGTCGGAAGCCGGGGCCGGGGCCATGGTCCCCGACGGGTGACGGTCGTTCACCAACTTCTCTTTCGCCTCGACAACAGGGGCTGCCAGAGCAGTGCGGCGACTGTACCCGGCGGTACGCGGGCGCGACAATCTTCCGTAGGTTTCACGCGCGCAGGAAACGGGCATTCGGTTGTGTTTTGGCGACGGACAGACGCGGTCTTGGCCTTGTGTTCGAGATTTGTTCGAAATTCGTCGGGTTCGCGTCGCCAAGTCGGCCGGGCGGGGCAGTTGTTGTTCGGGTGGGTGAACGATGTCGCCGCAGTTGCCGAGGGGTGGATGATCCGGGCGTGTCGGGCGGGGCGGAAGCCGGGGCCGAGGGCGTTGGGCCGAGGGGCGGGAACCGGGCCGCCGTCAGGCTGTCCGTGCGGCCGTGGACGGTTCTCCCGGGTGTGCCGTGTCCAGTGCCTGCCGTATGCCGCCGGCCACGGCAGGGTGCACGGGCAGGGCGAGGTGGCCGACGCCGCTCACCCGCACGTTCTGTGCGAGGAGGTCCCGGTGCTCGATGCGGGCCGCTTCCAGCGGGTCCATGATGTGGTCGAGGTCGCTCCAGAAGGCGACGAAGCGCGTGCGGCAGCCGGGTGCGGGGCCGGTGAGTTCCTCGAGCACCGGTGAACCGGGGCGCATCTGGCGCACGATCGGGTGCGCGTTGGCCAGGGGGGCGACGCGGGTGCCGGAATGCGGGGTGCCGAGCGTGACCAGGGTCCGTACCCGGCTGTCACCGCCCAGACGCTGCACGTAGTACCGCCCGATCAGGCCCCCGAGGCTGTGCCCCACGACATCGACGCGGCTGCTGCCGGTGCGCTCGCACACTTCCTCTATGTGCCGGCCCAGCAGTTCGGCCGCGACACGGATGTCGCACGTGAGCGGAGAGTAGTTGAGCGACTCGATCCGCTGCCTGCCGTGCTGGACGAGGCTGCGGCGCAGCAGGAGGAAGACCGAGCGGTTGTCGATGAATCCGTGCAGCATTACGACCGGGGGCCGGGCCTTTGTCGGCAGCTTCGCGGTGCCGTCCGGTGCGGAGGGCTCAAGGGACGCCTCCCGGCGCTCCTGCACCATGCCGGCGGGATAGAGGAGGGCGTGGCCCGCGAGGATCGCGAGTTCCAGGGCGGTGGCTTTCAGCAGGGCGGTGGAGGGGATCACCGGCCTGTTCGGCACCATGCGCCGGCAGAGCGGCAGAAAGGGAAGCGCTGCCTCCGTGACCTTCATGGCCGACCTCCTGTCGGCACGCGGAAGGACAGCCCTGTCCCCCGTGTGCCCTCATGGGGAGTCGCGACGAACGCGGTCGGCGCCACGCGCGGCAGGCGCTTGGTGCGGCCGTGGTGTACGGCGGCCTCGTCGTGAATCCCTTATGCGCATGTTCCCACTGATGCCCGTGTGATGCATGGGCAGGATGTCGAGTTCCCGAAGCCCGGAACGGTGCGCGGCGAACGTGTCCCTCTGTGTGATTTCCCCCTCGGTCCCCACCGCGAAACCGCCGGTTGCGGGATGCTGGCGATAACGTTCGTTCACTTCCCCGGCCGGTCCGGGCGGGGTGTCCGTACCGCGGTGGTGCAGCCGGTGCAGTGGGCGGCGGAGTGTGCGGCACCCGTGACGGGTACGGGGACGACTGATGTGTGCGGTATCTATCGGTACGGATGGATGTAGTCGCTTCATGGAGGCAGTGATGGGTGTGGCAGCCGGTCCGATCCGCGTGGTGGTGGCCAAGCCGGGGCTCGACGGCCACGATCGCGGGGCCAAGGTGATCGCGCGGGCCCTGCGCGACGCCGGTATGGAGGTCATCTACACCGGGCTTCACCAGACCCCCGAGCAAGTCGTCGACACCGCGATCCAGGAGGACGCCGACGCGATCGGCCTGTCCATCCTCTCCGGTGCGCACAACACGCTCTTCGCGGCGGTGATCGACCTGCTCAAGGAGCGGGACGCGGCGGACATCCTGGTCTTCGGCGGCGGGATCATCCCCGAGGCGGACATCGCGCCGCTGAAGGAGAAGGGTGTCGCCGCGATCTTCACCCCGGGGGCGACCACCGCGTCGATCGTGGACTGGGTCCGCGCGACCGTACGGCAACCCGCGGAGGCGTGACACCTGCCCCGGGCCCGACCGGCGGGCCGCTCGCCCCGCCCGTGCGGTGCGGTGTCGCACCGGGGCGGCAGGATCGTGCGGTCGTGCGTGCCGGAGGGGTTTCGGCGTGCGGCCGACCGGCGGGCCGGTCGGCCGTGGCGGGTGCGGGTGTGTGTCAGGACCGGGCGTGTGGCGGGAGCTGGGCGGCCGGGTCCAGTTCCGCCAGCATCGCGCCGCGCAGGCGCAGCGTCGTGACCAGCCGCTGGAACGCCTCGGACCAGTAGTCACCGGCACCCGGTGAGACGTCCTCCGGTTCGCCCGGTCCGGCCAGGAGCGCATCGAGGTGGCTCGCCTCCAGGGGATCGAGGCAGCGCTCGGCCAGCCCCATGACGCCGCTGAAACTCCATGGGTAACTCCCCGCGTCCCGTGCGATGTCGAGTGCGTCCACCACGGCCCGACCGAGCTGTGGCGACCACGGCACCGCGCACACACCGAGCAACTGGAACGCGTCCGGCAACCCGTGCGTCCCGATGAACCCCGCCACCCACCCGGCCCGCTCGGCGGCATCGAGCGTGCCGAGCAGCTTGGAGCGCTCGGCCAGGGACACCGCCCCCGGGCCGCCCGTCTCCGCGGCGGAGGGCTCACCGAGCAGAGCCCGCGCCCACTCGGCGTCCCGCTGGCGCACCGCCGCGCGGCACCAGGCCGCGTGCAGCTCGCTCCGCCAGTCGTCCCCGACCGGGAGGGCCACGATCTGCGACGGCGTACGCCCGCCGAGCCGGCGCGACCATGTGCCCAGGGGCGTCGCCTCCACCAACTGTCCGAGCCACCAAGACCGTTCGCCCCGTCCCGCGGGAGCCTTGGCCACCACGCCGTCCCGCTCCATGCCCGCGTCGCACTCGTGCGGCGCCTCGACGGTGAGCAGGGGCGCATCCCGTGTGTGGTCGACGGCCACGCACGCTCCGGCCCGGACCGCCATGCGCCGGGCGAGGGCCGAGCCGGGCAGCGCCGACAGCAACTCGGCGGCCGTCGCCCGTACAGTGCGGCTGCGGTCGGCGAGCGACTGCTCCAGGAACGGTTCGTCGTCCGGGCCGAGGCGGGTGCGCAGCGAGTCGAGGAACATCAGCCGGTCCTCGGCCCGCTCCGTCGCCCAGGTCGTCGCGAGCAGTTCGCGTGCGGCGGCGGGCTCGCGGGAGCGCAGGGAGGAGAGCAGCGCGACCCGCTCCGCGAAGAGACCCTCCTGCCAGAGCCGCAGGACGCCCTCCGTGTCCCCGGGCCCCGGCAGCGACGTGCCCCCATCCGGCGCCGAGCGCAGGGCGAACCGCCAGTCCGGGTTGAGGCGGGCCAGCCACAGGCCTCGCGGACCCGCGAACCGCAGGGCCGCCGGCCGCAGATCCGTACGTCCCCGCGCGGCGTCCAGCAGCGCGGGCAGCGCCGGCGGGGGAGCCGCGAAACCGTGGGCGTTCGCCGCCGCGAGCCACTGGGGCAGCAGCTCCATCAGATCCGGTGCCGCCCCCCGGCGGCCACTGCCGGAGGCGCCGGAGCGGTCGGTGAGCAGCATCGTCAGCCGTCGGGCGGCGGCGGGCGGCAGCCCGGGACGCAGGTCCTCGGGCGCCGGCGGGGGGCGCCCGGCCGCCCTGGCGGGGCGCAGCCCGGCCCGACGCCGTACGGTCGCCACGGCCGCCGCGTCCAGCAGGGCCGCCGGGGCGTTTGCACCGGACACGGAACCCGTCGGGGTGCGCCGGGCGGTCCCCAGCAGGGCGGTGGTGACGAGGTCCTCCCAGTCGTCAGGGTTCTCCCAGTCGTCAGGGAGGGACGGGGTCGGCGGGCCCGATCCGCCGGACGGGTCCGCGACGGGCGGAACCGGTGAGGAAGGGGCGGGGGCATGCGGAAGGGGCGGGGGCGCGGCGGTGGAGGTCCTGCTCATCACGTTCCTTTCCGTCGGACGTCCGGGAGCGGCCCGGAGAGGCTCGCGCGTACGGTGCGTACCGCGCGTACCGCGTGTGCGGAGACGTCCGGGGAGCGCGGAGGGCGGCGGGGGCGGAGCGGTGGGTGGGTCAGCACAGGGGGACCACCTCGCCCGGCCCCTCCGGCCAGGCCGACAGCGGAGTGAACCCCCGGTGGCCGCACTCGCCGAAGACCTTGACCGGCGCCCCGCCCGAGAGGGCGACGAGACGCCACAGGCCGGGACGGGAACACGCGGCCGGGGTGAGCGGCAGGGCCGCGTCCGCGTCGGCGTCGGCGTCCGCGAGCTGCCAGCAGTCCCCGTCCGGAACCGGTATCACCCGGTCCAGGGTCACCGGCACCGAATCCAGCCAGGGATCGTCGCGCAGCGCGTCGCCGTACCGGGCGGCGGCCAGGGCCGTCGTCGTCCCGGAAGGCCGCTCGGCCGTGGGCGCGGGCTGCGCGAACTGCTCGCCCGGCGCCGCCCGGACCTGCCCCGGGCCCGGATAGGCGGACAGCTCCGCGTCCAGGGCCAGTCCCACCGGCAGCGCCGGTTCGGGAGCACGTCCCGCAGCGCCGTAGGAGAGGAGCAGCGACGTACGCTCCGACCGGGTTCCATGCAGCCAGGTCCGACGGGTCGTCAGACGCGCGTCCGCCGTGTCGTACTGGGCGAGAACCAGCCAGCGGTCGCGCACCGGCGGACCGTCCGCCGAGGCCGGCAGGCCGATGCGGAAGCGGACCGTCGCGGCCAGGCCCTCCGGCAGCCGCTCGCGGCGCAGCCAGCCCTGATCGAGGAGGTGGAGCAGCGCGCACTCCTCCAGCAGCCGCACCGGCCAGCCCGGACCCGTGCCCGGGATCGCCCCCAACTCGCGCACCCTGGTGGCCAGTCCCTGCGCCTGTGCGTCGACCATCCGGGCCGCCGTCTCCTCCCACAGGCCGTACCCGGCCTGCTCGGCCGTGGCCAACCCGCCGCGGAGCAGGTCCGCCAGCCGCTGCTCCAGCTCCGCCGCGCCCGCCGTGACCCGTTCGGCGCGCCGCTCCGCCCTGCGCCGGGCCGCCTCCGGATCGGCGGGCCCGGACGAGGGACCCGACGGGGAGGCCGCGGTCCTCTTCCGCTCCGCGCGTCCGCGTCTGTCCGCGATCCACCGACCGGCCCACTCCGGCACCTCCGCCCGCGGCACCGCCCCTTCGTCGCCGGCCCGGAGCAGCAGCAGACCGAGCGCGTGCTTGCACGGGAACTTACGACTCGGGCAACTGCACTTGTACGCGGGACCGGAGGCGTCCGCGAGGTCGACCACCGTCCGATACGGCTTGCTGCCGCTGCCCTCGCACAGCCCCCACACCGCCCCCTCGTCCGAACGGCCGGCCCCGGACCACGGACCGGCCGCGCCGAGCCTGCTTCCCGCCTTGCGGGACGCGGTGTCGGGCGCCAAGGCCAGCACCTGGTCCGCACTCCAGCGCTCCCCCTGCTGAGTCATGTCATCGAAGGTAGGCCGCACCACTGACAATCGCCCCGGTGCTTGCGTTTGCACAGCTCAAAGCGATTGTCAGTGGTGTGGTGCACGGTGGTCACCAGATCCGAACCGGCCGAGCCGGAGGGGGAGCGCACCATGACTGTCTCCGTAGAACCGACATCCGTCGACCCGCGTCAGAACGGCTCCGGGACCCTGCCCCCGGCCGAGGTCCTGCGGGCGCACGCCGAGGACGCCTTCGCCGCCGAACTCGCCGCGCTGGCCGGGCAGGACGACCGTCCGCGCCCCGCCCGGTGGAAGCTGTCCCCGTGGGCCGTCGCGACCTATCTGCTCGGCGGCACGCTGGCGGACGGCACCGTGATCACACCGAAGTACGTCGGCCCGCGCCGCATCGTCGAGGTCGCCGTCACCACCCTGGCCACCGATCGCGCGCTGCTCCTCCTCGGTGTGCCCGGCACCGCGAAGACCTGGGTGTCCGAGCACCTCGCCGCCGCGGTCAGCGGTGACTCCACCCTGCTGGTCCAGGGCACCGCCGGCACCCCGGAGGAGGCCATCCGCTACGGCTGGAACTACGCCCGCCTGCTCGCCCACGGACCCAGCCGCGACGCTCTCGTGCCCAGCCCCGTCATGCGTGCGATGGCGGACGGGACGACGGTCCGTGTCGAGGAACTGACCCGTGTCCCGGCCGATGTCCAGGACACGCTCATCACGATCCTGTCGGAGAAGACACTGCCGATTCCCGAACTGGGCCAGGAGGTGCAGGCGGTCCGCGGCTTCAACCTGATCGCCACCGCCAACGACCGCGACCGCGGGGTCAACGACCTGTCCAGCGCCCTGCGCCGCCGTTTCAACACCGTGGTGCTGCCACTGCCGGAAACCCCCGAGGCGGAGGTCGACATCGTCTCGCGCCGCGTGGACCAGATCGGCCGCTCCCTCGACCTGCCGGCCGCGCCCGACGGCATCGCCGAGATCCGCCGGGTCGTGACCGTCTTCCGCGAGCTGCGCGACGGGGTCACCACCGACGGCCGGACGAAGCTGAAGTCGCCCAGCGGCACGCTGTCGACCGCCGAGGCGATCTCCGTCGTCACCAACGGTCTGGCGCTGGCGGCCCACTTCGGCGACGGCGTGCTGCGGGCCGGGGACGTCGCGGCGGGCGTTCACGGCGCGGTCGTCCGCGACCCGGCGGCGGACCGCGTCATCTGGCAGGAGTACCTGGAGACCGTCGTCCGCGAGCGTGACGGCTGGACGGACTTCTACCGGGCCTGCCGGGAGGCCGGCGCGTGAACGGCAGGGGGAGCGCGGCGTGCCGGGAGCCGGCGTGCCCGCCCGGCGGGGCTTCGAGGGGGACGGGGACGGCATGGGAGACATGAGCGACGTGGACCGGCCCGGTGGCGTCCGGGGAACGGGACCGCTGCTGCTCGGAGTGCGGCACCACGGGCCGGGGTCGGCGCGGGCGGTGCGGGCCGCGCTGGAGGAGACCCGGCCGGAGGCCGTCCTGGTCGAGGGCCCGCCCGAGGCGAACGATCTGATTCCGCTCGCCGTGCACGAGGACATGCGCCCGCCGGTCGCCCTGCTCGCCCATGCCGTGGACGAGCCCGGCCGCTCGGCGTTCTGGCCGCTCGCCGGGTTCTCCCCGGAGTGGGTCGCGATCCGCTGGGCGCTCGAACACGGCGTCCCCGCCCGCTTCATCGACCTGCCGGCCGTCCACAGCCTGGCCTGGAGCAAGGAGGAGGAGGGCGGACCGGAGGACCGCGAAACGGCGGACGGGGAGCGGGCGTCCGGCGCGGGTGCCGGTGTGCGGATCGATCCGCTCGCGGTGCTGGCCGAGGCAGCCGGGTACGACGACGCCGAGCGCTGGTGGGAGGACGTCGTCGAGCACCGGGGCGTGGGGGAGAAGGGCGAGGCACTCGCACCGTTCACGGTTCTGGAGGAGGCCATGACGGCGCTCCGGGAGGAGGGCGGAAGCGGCGGACACGACCAAGATCCCGTCCGGGAGGCGTACATGCGCCTTCAGATCCGGGCGGCGCAGCGCGAGTTCGGGGGCGGCGTGGCCGTCGTCTGCGGTGCCTGGCACGTGCCCGCGTTGCGGCGGAGGACCACCGTCACCGCCGACCGGGCCCTGCTGAAGGGGCTGCCGAAGGTCAGGGCGGACATGACCTGGGTGCCGTGGACGAACCGCAGGCTGTCCCGCTTCAGCGGATACGGCGCGGGCATCACCTCGCCCGGCTGGTACGGGCATCTGTTCGGCGCGGTGGACCGGCCCGTCGAGCGGTGGATGACCAAGGTGGCGGGGCTGCTGCGGGCCGAGGACCGGATCGTGTCCTCCGCCCATGTCATCGAGGCGGTGCGGCTGGCGGACGCGCTCGCCGCGATGCGCGGCCGGCCCCTGCCCGGTCTGGGCGAGACGACCGACGCCGTCCGGGCGGTGATGTGCGAGGGCTCCGACGTCCCGCTGGCGCTGGTGCACGACCGGCTGGTCGTCGGGGACGTGCTGGGGGAGGTGCCGGCGGCGGCGCCCGCGGTACCCCTCCAGCGGGACCTCACGCGGACCCAGCGCAGGCTGCGGCTGAAGCCCGAGGCCGCGGAGCGCGAGCTGGAGCTCGACCTGCGCAAGGAGACCGACGGGGAGCGCAGCAGACTGCTGCACCGGTTGCGTCTGCTCGCCGTGGACTGGGGCGAGCCGGTCGCCTCGTACGGGAGTACGGGCACCTTCCGGGAGGCCTGGCGGCTGCGCTGGGAACCGGAGCTGTCCGTGCGGGTCGCGGAGGCCGGGATATGGGGGACGACCGTACGCGCCGCCGCGACCGCCAGGGCGGAGGCGGACGCCGAAGCCGCACAGGGCCTCGCCGACGTCACCGGGCTCGCCGAGCGCTGCCTCCTGGCCGAACTGCCCGACGCGCTGCCGACGGTGATGCGGATACTGGCCGACCGCGCGGCCCTCGACTCGGACGTCGGCCATCTCGCCCGGGCCCTGCCGGCCCTGGTCCGCTCGCTGCGCTACGGCGATGTGCGCGGCACCGGTTCCGGGGCGCTCGCGGAGGTCGCCGCCGGGCTGGCGGAGCGGATCCTGGTCGGCCTGCCGCCGGCGTGTGCCGGACTGGACGCGGACGCCGCCGACGAGATGCGCGGCCACCTCGACGCCGTGCACGGCGCGGTCGGCCTCCTCGGCGACGCACCCGCGCCGGGCCACGGCGACCTGCGCACCCGCTGGGCGTCGGTGCTGCGCACGCTGGCGACGCGGGACACCGTGCCCGGGGTGATACGGGGACGGTCGGTCCGCCTGCTGCTGGACGACGGGGAACTGGCGCACGACGAGGCGGCCCGGCAGATGGGGCTGGTGCTGTCGTCGCCGGGTACGGCACCGGCGGACGCGGCGGCGTGGATCGAGGGCTTCGTCGGAGGCGGCTCGGGCGGCGGTCTGCTCCTCGTCCACGACGAGCGGCTCCGCGGACTGGTCGACGCGTGGCTGACGGGCGTGCCGGCGGAGGCGTTCACGGACGTACTGCCGCTGCTGCGGCGGACGTTCTCGGCGTACGAGTCCGGGGTCCGGCGCACGTTGGGCGAGCTGGTCCGGCGCGGACCGGGGGCGCCGGTCGGCCCGGCGACCGCCGGTTGTGGAGCACCCGGGTTCGCGGCCGGCCTCGACACCGCCCGTGCGGACGCGGTCCTGCCCGTGGTGCGGCTGCTGCTCGGCCTGGACGAGGACCGGGCCGCCGCCCGGGGCGGCGAAGGCGGCGGGGGCGCGTGTGCCGGCCTGGTGGAGGCGGCGCGATGACCGACGCACGGGTACGGCAGCGAGGCGCACAGCCGCAGGGTGCACGAGCCCAGGACGCACGAGTGCGGGACGAACACCCCGGACCGAAGGACCCCGGACCGAAGAACCCCGGGCCCGAAGGGCGACGGAGTGAAGGGCCACGGCGCGGAGGATCACAGCACGAGGGGGACACATGTCGGCTGCGGTGACGGACGTGGAGCAGGAGCGGCTGCGGCGGTGGCGGCTGGTGCTGGGCGGGGGCGCGGCGGACGGCACCGGGTGCGGTCTGTCCGGGCAGGACGCCGCCGTGGACGGAGCGCTCACCGCGCTCTACGGCAAGGCGGACGGACCGCAGAAGGGAGGCAAGGAGCGGTCGGGGCAGGAGCGTTCGGCGGGGTTGGGGGCGTCCGCGCCGTCGGTGGCGCGCTGGCTCGGGGACATCCGGACCTACTTCCCGTCCTCCGTCGTCCGGATCATGCAGCGCGACGCCATCGACCGGCTGGGGCTCGCCACTCTCCTCCTGGAACCGGAGATGCTGGAGGCGGTCGAGGCCGACGTCCACCTCGTGGGCACTCTGATGTCGCTCAACAAGGCGATGCCGGAGACGACCAGGGAGACGGCACGGGCCGTCGTCCGCAGGGTCGTCGACGCGCTGGAGAAGCGGCTCGCCACCCGCACCCGGGCCACCCTCACCGGTGCCCTCGACCGGAGCGCCCGCGTCGACCGGCCCCGCCACCACGACATCGACTGGAACCGCACCATCGCGGCCAACCTCAAGCACTACCTCCCCGAGTACCGGACGGTCGTGCCCGAGCGGCTCGTCGGCTACGGGCGTGCCGCGCGGTCGGTGAAGAAGGAGGTCGTCCTCTGTGTCGACCAGTCCGGGTCGATGGCGGCGTCCGTCGTCTACGCGTCGGTGTTCGGAGCGGTCCTCGCGTCCATGCGGTCGATCGCCACGCGGCTGGTCGTGTTCGACACGGCGGTCGTCGACCTCACGGACCAGCTCGACGACCCCGTCGACGTGATCTTCGGAACCCGGCTCGGCGGCGGTACGGACATCAACCGGGCGCTGGCGTACTGCCAGTCACAGATCACCCGGCCCGCGGAGACGGTGGTCGTCCTCATCAGCGACCTCTACGAAGGGGGCATCCGCGACGAGATGCTCAAGAGGGTCGCGGCGATGAAGGCGTCCGGGGTGCAGTTCGTGACGCTGCTGGCGCTGTCCGACGAGGGAGCGCCCGCCTACGACCGGGAGCACGCGGCCGCACTGGCCGCGCTGGGCGCGCCGGCGTTCGCCTGCACGCCCGACCTGTTTCCGGAGGTGATGGCCGCGGCGATCGAGAAACGTCCGCTGCCGGTACCGGACCCGGTGTGAGGAGGGGGGAAGAAAGGAGGGGAGAGGCGCGGAGAAGAGGAGGACGGCGCAGCCCGCGCCACTCCCTGAGCTCCCGGTGCTCCGGGTGCCGCCCGATCTCCCGGTGCCGCCCGGATCCCCGGGGCTGTCGGCTGCTGTCGGTCCCCCTGCCTGCGCCGCTCACGTGCGACCCGCCGATGGGCACCGGGCGCCGGGGCCTCTCGGCAGACGGCGCCCGCTCCTCAGCCGGAGCCGGAGGCCTCCGCGTCACCGGCCGCGGGTCGACCCGGAGCGGCGGAGGCCGCCCCGTACGGCCCGCACCACGGAGGCGCCGGGGTCGGCGCCGAGGCGTACGACACCTGACCGCACGGCGGAGCCGACGGCCGCGGGGCCGCGGGGAGCGTGCCGAGCCGGTGGCCCCCGCTCCCCGCACCCCCGGCGAAAGCCCGGACGGCACGAGGGGCAACCGCACCGCCACCGGCCACGGAACCCCGCGTCACGGGGACACCCCGGCCGTCACCGTGACGCGAGGTTCCGCCCCGCCCCTGCTCGTCCCCGGTGCCGCCGCGCAGGCCGGAGCGGCCGACACACGGGAGCGGTACCGGGACGTCCCCGTCTCCCCCGCGTAGGCAAGCCCGCGACGGGCGGACCGTGCTCCCCGGCCGGTCCCGCACGGCCCTGTCCGTGCGGGACCGTGCACGGTGCCGTGGGCCTGCCTGCCGGGTCGCCCCCGCCCCTCTCCGGGTGCGGAAACCCGAGCCCCGGACCTCCCCGCCGTCTCCGAGGCCTCTGTCCATCGCGTACATCACCTACGTCGTGTACATCACCTATGTCGTATGCGTCATGCAGATCACACGACTAACCTGACTCGCGAGTAATAAAGGTTTCACGGGACATCCGGACGTGGACGGCCGAACGCCATCGGCCTGTCCGTCCGGGGGCCGTGGATGAGGTGGCCTGCCCCATTGGGGTGGGAGCCGGCCACCCCGCACCCCGAAGGGCGGCAACGTTCCCGCCCGCCGGGTGTACGGCGGACCTCACCGGGCCGACCCCGGCCCGGTGAGGTCACTTGCCCATGGCACTCTGTGTCACCGAATCGGGCATCATGTGACAGGTATCACCGCTCAGGTGTGACCCCACGATTTCGGGAGGCCTCGCAACCGGCGATAGCCTGCGAGATGGACATGCCGCGCGCTCGGACACCGTGTGCGCTTCCCTTGTGACACAGCGGACGTCGTCACGTTGCCCTTCGCGGCACGCCCACGCATCCAACGAACCGCGAGATCACTGATAGGGACGGAAGCGCGTGGACCTGTTCGAGTACCAGGCGAGGGACCTCTTCGCCAAGCACGATGTACCGGTGCTGGCCGGTGAAGTCATCGACACGCCTGAGGCGGCGCGCGAGATCACCGAGCGTCTCGGCGGCAAGTCCGTCGTCAAGGCGCAGGTGAAGGTCGGTGGCCGCGGCAAGGCCGGTGGTGTGAAGCTGGCAGCAACCCCGGACGAGGCCGTCGCCCGCGCGACGGACATCCTCGGCATGGACATCAAGGGCCACACGGTCCACAAGGTGATGATCGCCGAGACCGCTCCGGAGATCGTCGAGGAGTACTACGTCTCCTTCCTCCTCGACCGTGCCAACCGCACCTTCCTCTCCATCGCGTCCGTCGAGGGCGGCGTGGACATCGAGGAGGTGGCGGCCACCCGTCCGGAGGCCGTCGCCAAGACGCCGATCGACCCCAACGAGGGCGTGACCCCCGAGAAGGCGCGCGAGATCGTCGAGGCCGCGAAGTTCCCGGCCGAGGTGGCCGGCAAGGTCGCCGACGTCCTCGTCACGCTGTGGAAGACGTTCATCGCCGAGGACGCGCTCCTCGTCGAGGTCAACCCGCTGGCCAAGGTCGCCTCCGGCGACGTCCTCGCCCTCGACGGCAAGGTGAGCCTCGACGACAACGCCGAGTTCCGCCACCCCGACTTCGAGGAGTTCCACGACAAGGCCGCGGCCAACCCGCTGGAGGCCGCCGCCAAGGAGAAGAACCTCAACTACGTCAAGCTCGACGGCGAGGTCGGCATCATCGGCAACGGCGCGGGGCTCGTGATGAGCACCCTGGACGTCGTCGCCTACGCCGGTGAGGCGCACGGCGGCGTGAAGCCCGCCAACTTCCTCGACATCGGCGGTGGCGCCTCCGCCGCCGTCATGGCGAACGGCCTGGAGATCATCCTCGGCGACCCGGACGTCAAGTCCGTGTTCGTCAACGTCTTCGGTGGCATCACCGCCTGCGACGAGGTCGCCAACGGCATCGTGCAGGCGCTGCAGCTGCTCGCGGACAAGGGTGAGGAAGTCACCAAGCCGCTGGTCGTGCGCCTGGACGGCAACAACGCCGAACTGGGTCGCAGGATCCTCTCGGACGCCAACCACCCGCTCGTGCAGCGCGTGGACACCATGGACGGCGCGGCCGACAAGGCCGCCGAGCTCGCGGCTGCGAAGTAAGGGACGAGGGACAGAACAGCCATGGCTATCTTCCTCAACAAGGACTCCAAGGTCATCGTCCAGGGCATGACCGGTGCCACGGGCATGAAGCACACCAAGCTCATGCTGGCCGACGGCACGAACATCGTCGGCGGTGTGAACCCGCGCAAGGCGGGCACCTCCGTCGGCATCGAGGGCAACGACATCCCGGTCTTCGGCACGGTCGCCGAGGCGATGGAGAAGACGGGCGCGAACGTATCCGTCCTCTTCGTACCGCCGGCGTTCGCCAAGACCGCCGTCGTCGAGGCCATCGACGCCGAGATCCCGCTCGCGGTCGTCATCACCGAGGGCATCGCGGTCCACGACTCGGCCGCGTTCTACGCGTACGCCGTGTCGCAGGGCAACAAGACCCGGATCATCGGCCCGAACTGCCCCGGTCTGATCACCCCGGGCCAGTCGAACGCCGGCATCATCCCGGGCGACATCACCAAGCCGGGCCGCATCGGCCTGGTCTCGAAGTCCGGCACGCTGACGTACCAGATGATGTACGAGCTGCGGGACATCGGCTTCTCGTCGGCCGTCGGCATCGGTGGCGACCCGGTCATCGGCACGACCCACATCGACGCGCTGGCCGCGTTCGAGGCCGACCCCGACACCGACCTGATCGTGATGATCGGTGAGATCGGCGGCGACGCCGAGGAGCGGGCCGCGGCGTACATCAAGGAGAACGTGAAGAAGCCGGTCGTCGGCTACGTCGCGGGCTTCACCGCGCCCGAGGGCAAGACCATGGGCCACGCCGGCGCCATCGTCTCCGGTTCGTCCGGTACCGCCCAGGCCAAGAAGGAGGCCCTCGAGGCCGCGGGCGTCAAGGTCGGCAAGACGCCGACCGAGACGGCCAAGCTGGCGCGCGAGATCCTCGCGGGCTGATCAGCCGCAGAACACGGACGGGCCCGTTCCCCCGGAGGGGACGGGCCCGTCGTCGTTTTCGGAGGAAGGGCCGCGGCCGGGACCGGAAGCCGTACCGGGGCCGCGGCCGGGACCGTCACCGTGACTGCGGTGCCAGCCGCTCCGGGCCGTGCAGCAGTTCCTCGCGGAGCTTGGCGCGCAACTCCCGCTCCTCGCCGGACAGGGGCCCCGGTGCCACCCGCGGCGGTACCCCCTGGACCGTCTCGCCGGGCGGCACCGGCGGGTCGTACCGTGTGGGGGCCGTGTGCAGGGTGAGTGCGGTGGCGCCGATCAGAGCGACCGTGAAGGCGATGACGGCCCGGGTCCGGAGGCGGGCCCTGCGCTCGCTGCCGTCGCGTACCTCCGGCGGTTCGGCGGACCGGAGGTGTTCGGCGGAGGCCAGTTCGGCCAGCCGGCGGTGCAGCACGAGCGGATCCGACAGTTCCGGCAGCCGGGCCGCGAGGGTCTCGTGTGCGTGCAGCAGGCGGCTCGCGGTCGCGGACGTGCTCGCCTCCGTCTCCGCCGCGGTCTCCGGCAGGTCGAGGCCGACACCGTCGTAGAGCACGAGCGTGCGGCGGTGCGGAGGCGGCAGTCGCAGCAGGGCGTCGAGCAGCGCGCGGTCGACGGGCTGCGAGGGCGGTGGTTCCGGGTGCCGGCAGCGGGGCCGGAACCGGTGCCACGGGGCGAGCGCCCACTCGTACGCCGCTGCGCGCACCCAGCCGGCCGGGTCACGGTCGCGCGCCACCTCGGGCCAGCGCTCCCAGGCCAGTTGGAAGGCCCGCTCGACCGATTCACGCGCCAGGTCGCGACGGCCGGACAGCAGATACGCCTGTCGTACGAGCGCCGGGGCGCAGAAGGCGTACAGGGCGTCGAATGCCTGAGCGGGCGTCAGGGAGGCGGGATCCACGGTCTCCTTCAAGGAGGACCGGGCGGGCGGCTCCCGGACGGCCCGCCGGGCGGCCGAACGCGCCGGAGGCTCGGTCGAACGCCGGGGGGACCCGGAGGACTCGGCGGACTCGGCGGACTCGGCGGACTCGGAGGACTCGGAGGACCCGGAGGGCTCGGCCGACTTCGCCGGCTCGGTCGGGGTGAGGGACCTGGCGGGAGTGAAGGGCTCGGTGGGCTCGGGGTTCGTCGCGGTGGCGGTGGCGGTGGCGGTGGTGGTGGTGGCGGCGGTGGTGGTGGTCAGCAGTTTCGCGTACGCCTCCCCCTTCCGGCCGCGCGGTGCGGTGCGGCCGGACTCCCACGCACGCACCGTCTCGCGGCTGACGCCGACCCGCCGGGCGAGCTGATCCTGTGTCAGCGAGCGGGACTCGCGCAGGCGTCGGCGTTCCTCGGGCGGGGGGAGGGGAGTGGCAGGGCTCCGTGTCACAGGGCGCCCCTTCGTGCAAAAAAGTACATAAACGTATATTGAGCGACACGGCGGTGCTTTGCCTGTTACGCGGGGAAAGGGCGTGTCGTTGGGAGCATGGCGGGTGTGATCCAGACGACCACCCGACGAACGAGGCCGTCCCTCCTGCTCACCCGGGTGCGCGACCGCTCGCCCGGACTGGGCCCCTCCCTCCTCGGCGGTGCCCTCGCGGCGGGGCTCGGACTCGCCGCGTTCGCCATGCTCGTGACGCTGCTGTGGATCAGCTCGCCGTACCCGGACAGCGGACCCGACGGCGCGTTGAGTGTCGCGGCGGCGCTGTGGCTGCTGGCGCACGGTGCCGAACTGGTCCGCACCGACACGCTCTCGGGCGTGCCCGCTCCACTCGGCGTCCCGCCGCTGCTCCTGCTCGCGCTCCCGGTGTGGCTGCTGCACCGTGCGGCCCGCGACGCCACCGACGGGGGCGCGTCGGAGGCGTCGGGTGCCCTGGAGGCACCGGAAGCTTCGGGCGACGCCCCGCTCGTCCACGGCCCGACGGCCTGGGCGGGCGTCGTCCTCGGTTACCTGGCCGTCGGCACGCCCGCAGCGCTCTACGCCGCGGGCGGCCCGCTGAGGCCGGCGTGGGCGTCGGCGGGCGTGTACGTGCCACTGGTCGCGGTGGTGGCGGCGGGCGTGGGGGTGTGGCGGGCGTACGGCTGCCCGCGCGGGCCGCTGGAACGGACGGCGGGGGCTTTGCTGCCACGGGGCGTACGGCATCTGCTCCTCGGCCCGGACGGGCGCCTCGGAGTCGCCGCGCGCGCGGCGGCGGCGGGGTCGGCGGTGCTCGTCGGCGGTGGAGCGTTGCTGCTGACGGTCTCACTGCTGTGGCACGGCGGCGAGACCCGGGACGCCTTCCTGCGGCTGACGCAGGGGTGGTCGGGGTGGGTCGCGGTGCTGCTGCTCGGCGTCGTTCTGCTGCCGAACGCGGCGGTGTGGGCGGCGGCGTACGCCCTGGGCCCCGGGTTCCTCCTCGGCGTCGGCCATGCCGTGACCCCGCTCTCCGCCGCGCCGGCTCCGCTGCTGCCCGCGTTCCCGCTCCTTGCGGCGGTGCCGGACGCGGGGGCCGGGACGCCGGCGAACTGGACGGCCCTGGCCGTGCCGTTGGCGGCCGGGGCGTCGGCGGGGTGGTACGTCGCGCAGGGGGCCACGACGGCCGGGCACCCGGCGGAGCCCGGAGGCGGGCGGGCGGGGCGGGAACCGTACGTGGTCTGGTCGCCGGGCCGGACGGCCGGTGTCGCCGTGGTCGCGGCGGTCCTGTGCGCGGTCCTGCTGACACTGTTCGCCGCGTGGGCGGGCGGGCCGATGGGTGTCGCCGCGCTCTCCCGGTTCGGGCCGGTCTGGTGGCAGACGGGGGGCGCGACGCTGGTGTGGATCGGGCTGGTGGCCACGGCGACGGCCCTGCCGGTACGGGCCTGGCGGTGCCGCACGCCCCGGAGCGAGCGGGCGGAGCGGGCACCGGCGAGCGTGGACGAGAAGGCGTGGGCAGGGGCGCGGGCGACTGCGCGGGCATGGAGGGTGAGGATCGGCAGCCCGCGCCGGGGGGCGCCGGAGGACGGCACCGGCGCGACGGCGGACGGCCGACGGCGCCGGGACGCCGCCGGCCCCTACGACTTCCTTCCGGCGGATCCCGCCCCCGGCCATGACCTCCCTGGCCATGACCTCCCCGGCCATGACCTCCCCGGCCGGGGTCTCCCCACCGTTCCCGAAACCCCGAAGCCGCCTCCCGCCCGGTAGGGCGGGAGGCGGCTTCGGAAAGCGGGTGCCGGGGAGCCGGGGCACGCTGCCGGACGACTGCCGGTCAACCGGCTGCCGACCGGCTGTCAGCCGGTTCTCACTCGGCCGTCCCGAGCAGGTTCTGGAGCGGGTCCGGCAGGAGGTCGTCGCAGGACTCCTTGGACTGCTGGGTGAGGGCGTCGTTCGTGCACGTGTAGTAATCCTGGTAGACCATCTGGGCCGTGAAGCCGGCGGCGACCAGGATGAGCGCCAGGGAGGCCGTGACCAGCCCGCTCACCGCCGCCGTGGTCTGCGGACGGCCCTTCTGCGGACGGTCCGTCTGCGCGGTCGGCGCCGGGGAGTCGGGGGCGGACGCCGCGTGGGGCTTGGCCCGCAGGGCGCTGACGGCCCAGTGCAGGGCGAGCGCGCCCAGCAGCAGCGCGACGTACGGCCAGCCGAACAGGGCGAAGAAGAAGGCCCACATGCCGGACAGCAGGGAGTAGCGCGCCCGGCGCTGGACGGGATCCGTGGGATCCCAGCGCGGGCCGGGGTTCTGGGGGCCGCCGGCCCCGCCGCCGCCCTGCCCTTCCGGGCCGTGCGGGCGCTCGCCGAAGCCGCCGGTGGAGCGGCCGGGCTGCCGGTCGCTCCACCGCCCGCCCCAGAGGGGGCGGCCGCTGCCGTCTCCCTGGCCGCCACTGTCACCGTCCTCGTCGCCGGACGGGCGGCGGGGCTGCCAGGGCTGGTCCGGAGCCCCCTCCGGTGGCGGCGCGAACGGATTGTTCTCCTCGGAGTCACGGCGCCTGTCACCGCCGCCGCCCTCGCCCCGGGGTGTCCCGGGCGTCTCGGGCGGCGAGGAGGGGCGCTCCCGCAGCAGCACGGCGCCACGCTCCCCTCCCTGCGCCGACGGCTGGGGGAATGTGAGGAATCGCAGGCTGCGGTCCGGCATCAAGTGAGCGTCTTCCCCTTAATCAAGTCCATCAAGTCCATCAACAACTGCTGCAGTCACTGCCCGACTGCGGCTACTGCCAGGCGGGCTGGGACATGTGCGGCCGAGCCGACGCGTTCCCGTCCGCTTCCCGGCCCGGGCGCCTCATCCTGTGAACGCTTGGTGCACAGGTGGCGTTCCCGGGCGACCGGTCGTTCCCGGACGTGGTGAACCGGCTCTTCCCAGACGCTACCTTCCGGCCACGCCCCCGTCCCGTGAGGGCCGCCTCATGTGCCGGTATCGTTGCGGGCGGTCGGCCGCTTCGTAGGCTTCCCCGTATCCGAGGGCGCGAAGCATTCGTATGAATGTACAAAGTGCTGGTCCCCGACCGCACCAGTGCTCCCCGAGAAAGGGCCTCACCGTGGCCGCCAAGCCCGTGGCCGAGCGCGTCAGGCGTCTCGTCGTGCTGGTCTCCGGATCCGGCACCAACCTTCAGGCGCTTCTCGACGAGATCGCCGCCACCGGCGCCGAGGCGTACGGAGCCGAGATCGTGGCCGTCGGTGCCGACCGCGCGTGCATCGAAGGGCTCGCCCGCGCCGAGCGCGCCGGGCTGCCGACCTTCGTGTGCCGGGTCGGGGACCACGCCACCCGGCAGGAGTGGGACGCGGCGCTCGCCGAGGCCGTCGCCGCCCACGCGCCCGACCTCGTGGTCTCCGCCGGGTTCATGAAGATCGTGGGCAAGGAGTTCCTCGCGCGCTTCGGCGGGCGGTTCGTCAACACCCACCCTGCCCTGCTGCCCAGTTTCCCCGGAGCCCACGGCGTGCGGGACGCGCTCGCGTACGGCGCCAGGGTCACCGGCTGCACCGTCCACTTCGTCGACGACGGCGTCGACACCGGGCCGATCATCGCGCAGGGCGTGGTGGAGGTCCGGGACGAGGACGACGAGAGCGCGCTGCACGAGCGCATCAAGGAAGTCGAGCGAAGGCTGCTCGTCGAGGTCGTGGGGCGGCTCGCCCGCAACGGCTATCGCATTGAGGGACGAAAGGTAGTTATCCAGTGACCGCCGAGAGCAACAAGCGGGCCATCCGACGGGCGCTCGTCAGCGTCTACGACAAGACCGGCCTCGAGGACCTCGCGCGCGGCCTGCACGAGGCCGGTGTGGAGCTCGTCTCCACCGGGTCCACGGCCGGCCGCATCTCCGCCGCCGGTGTACCGGTCACCAAGGTCGAGGAGCTCACCGGCTTCCCCGAGTGCCTGGACGGCCGCGTCAAGACCCTGCACCCGAAGGTCCACGCCGGCATCCTCGCCGACCTGCGCCTCGACAGCCACCGGCAGCAGCTCGGCGAGCTGGGCGTGGAGCCGTTCGACCTGGTCGTGGTCAACCTCTACCCGTTCCGCGAGACCGTCGCCTCGGGGGCGACGCCCGACGAGTGCGTGGAACAGATCGACATCGGCGGTCCGTCGATGGTGCGCGCCGCGGCGAAGAACCACCCCTCGGTCGCCGTGGTGACCGGCCCCGCCCGCTACGCCGACGTCCTGTCGGCGGTGAAGGACGGCGGCTTCGACCTCACCACCCGCAAGCGGCTCGCCGCCGAGGCCTTCCGGCACACCGCCGCGTACGACGTGGCGGTCGCCTCCTGGTTCGCCTCCGAGTACGCCCCGGTCGACGAGTCGCGGTTCCCGGACTTCCTCGGCGCCACGTACGACCGCGCGCACACCCTCCGCTACGGCGAGAACCCCCACCAGCCCGCCGCCCTGTACGTCTCCGGCACGGGGGGCCTCGCGGAGGCCGAGCAGCTGCACGGCAAGGAGATGTCGTACAACAACTACACGGACACGGACGCCGCCCGCCGTGCCGCGTACGACCACAGCGAGCCGTGCGTAGCGATCATCAAGCACGCCAACCCGTGCGGCATCGCGACCGGTGCGGACGTCGCCGAGGCGCACCGCAAGGCGCACGCCTGCGACCCGCTGTCCGCGTTCGGCGGCGTGATCGCGGTCAACCGTCCGGTGTCCAAGGAGATGGCCGAGCAGGTCGCCGAGATCTTCACCGAGGTCGTCGTCGCGCCGGACTACGAGGAGGGCGCCCTCGAGGCCCTCACCAAGAAGAAGAACATCCGCGTGCTGCGCGCTCCCGAGGCCCCCGCCGCCCCGGTCGAGGTCAAGCCGATCGACGGCGGTGCCCTCCTCCAGGTCGCCGACCGCCTCCAGGCCGAGGGCGACGACCCCGCGAACTGGACCCTCGCGAGCGGCGAGGCGCTGTCCGAGGCGGAGCTGGCCGAGCTGGCCTTCGCCTGGAGGGCGTGCCGGGCCGTGAAGTCCAACGCCATCCTGCTCGCCAAGGACGGTGCCTCGGTCGGCGTCGGCATGGGCCAGGTCAACCGGGTCGACTCCGCGAAGCTCGCGGTGGAGCGGGCGGGAGCCGAGCGCGCGGCCGGTTCCTACGCGGCCTCCGACGCGTTCTTCCCCTTCCCCGACGGCCTGGAGATCCTCACCGGGGCCGGCGTGAAGGCCGTGGTCCAGCCAGGCGGTTCGGTCCGCGACGAGCAGGTCGTCGAGGCCGCGGAGAAGGCCGGCGTGACGATGTACTTCACGGGGACGCGCCACTTCTTCCACTGACGGTGGAGCGACGGTGACGCCGACTGCCCGCCGGGGTTCGCGCCCCTCCGACTGCCCGCGCGAGCGGACGGGCGGAGGGGCGCGCGGGCCGAGGGACGCGACCTCGGACGTCCCGGGGTCACCTCCCGGCCGGAGGCGTGTACTCCCTGAGGTAATGGGTGACGCGGTCGGCGTACGTGCGGTATTTCGGGGGAACTCCGCCCGCGTCGTTCACTTTCCGGTACGACGTACGGGAGGCGGCGGCGAGCAGGGCGGACAGCGAGCCCTCCGCCTTCTCCACGACGAGGACGGTGGCGCCGTCCAGCGTGGGGCGGCCGGGGTCGTCGACGGTGAGTGTCTCGTACATCCGGATCGGCCGGGGTCTGCTGAGTCGGCGCAGCAGCTCGACCTCACGCTCGACGAGTTCGCGCAGATGGCTCAGTTGCCGGGGTGTGCCCGTGCCGGTGGGCAGGAACTTCAGCGCGACCGACCCGGGCAGCGGTTCCTGCGGCTCCCGCACCCCTCGTACCCGCTCGGGTCCCGGGCGCCCGGGACCGCGCGCCCGGGGGGTGCCTTCCCGGCCCTGTCCCGCGCCGCCCCGGTGCTGTCGCCCTCGCCCTCGCCGGTGCGCCGGGCGGCGTAGACACTGCCGAAGGCGCCCGTGGCGATCGGTTCGCGCACCTCCCACACGCCGACCCGGTAGCCCTTGGGCACCGTGACGGCGTACGGCTCGGTCATCGGACCGTCCGGCGGCAGGGCGCCGCCGCCGGCACCGTCGGGTCCTCCTCCCGGACCGGACCAAAGCGGAGCGCCGGGGACACCGGCGACTCCTCCTTCCTGCCGTTGGGCCGCGGGCCCGGGCCGGTGGTGCCGGGACCGCCGTCGACGCGCGGGTGCTCGCCGTCGGTGCGCAGGCAGGCGTGGCGCGGTGCCCGGGCCCCCAGCGGCAGCAGGCCGCCGACCGCGGGGAGGGCGAACCGTGGGAAACCGGACGGCACCGGCGTGTCCAGCCGCTCCGGCCCGGCCCCGACGCGCGCGGCCCGGCCGGAGGCGAGGCTTTCGCCCGGGGCGGGCCGGAGCCGTGTGCTGTGGTGTCCTGCGTCCCCCGGGGTCGGCGGAGGTACGGCGATGATGCGGTACAAGGTGCGCCTCCCCGTGCCTGACGGCCATCCCGCCAGATCAGGGCGACGCACCAGGGCCGTGTCTCCCCCGTACGGGGGAGACACGGCCCTGGTGCGTGATGGGCCGAAAGCAGTGCCGGGCGGATCCGGCACGGCGGGGGAACGGGTTCAGTACCGGGGCCGGTTGAACCAGTGGCTGCCGTTGCGGTTGGCGCAGAACACGATGATCAGGATGCCGAGGATCAGGCTGATCAGCGCGAAGACGTTGGCCGTGAGCAGGCTGATCACACTGAACAGCGTGACCACCGAGGCGTAGACGATCGCGGAGACGCGCACCCCGCCGCGGCCCGTGGCCATTTTCACGGCGGTGAGGATCGCCCAGAACGCGAATCCCAGGACGATCACACCGAACACGATCATGACGCCCGCGCCGATGTCGCCGGCCGTGTTCACGTCGTCCGACGAGATGTTCGGGTCGGAGGAGAGCTCCTCCTGGAGGTAGTCGGCGAACCAGGCGCTGGCCACCATCATCAGCACGCCACCGAGGGCCTGGAACCCGCCGAGCACGAACAGCATCACGCGCGCGGCCTTCACGCTGCCCGGCATCACCGCCACGGGGCCCGGCCCCGGCTGTCCGTAGGGCTGCGGGAACTGCGGCGGCGAGGGGTAGCCGTAACCGGGCTGGCCGGGGGGCTGCTGCTGGGGGTAGCCGTAGCCGGGCCCGCCGTGCTGCTGGGGCGGCTGCCCGTAGGGGTTGTTCGGGTCGCCGAAGCTCATGGCGGTTCTTCCTCCGTTGTCGCTTCAGGTGCGGGGACACGCGGGGCGCGGGTCGGAGGAAGGTCTACAGATGCGGTCCGTCCCCCCGGTACTGCCCGCGGCACTGTCCGTTCATCGTTCTCGACGGATCTGTCGATTGTCCAGCCGCAGGCAGATGGTGTTGTGCAAGTGCAACATTGCTGATCTTGGCCGGATGCATGTGGAACGCGACCGGTGCGGGGGCGGCCCGGAGCCGGTGTGTGGGATCGCGAACCTCGAGGCCGCCCGGGCGCGCCCGTCGCACGGCCCGGGTGCGGCCTTCGCACGGGGCGGCCGGAATGCGGGCGGATTGGAACCCGGGGCCGGTCATCCGCGAGGATGGGGCCATGACCGCCCAGATTCTCGATGGCAAGGCCACCGCAGCAGCGATCAAGTCCGATCTGACCGCCCGCGTGGCGGCGCTGAAGGAGAAGGGCGTCACGCCCGGCCTCGGCACGATCCTCGTCGGGAACGACCCCGGCAGCCAGAAGTACGTCGCAGGCAAGCACCGGGACTGCGCCCAGGTCGGTATCGCCTCCATCCAGCGGGAGTTGCCCGAAACGGCCACGCAGCAGGAGATCGAGGCGGTCGTCCGCGACCTGAACGGGGACCCGGCCTGCACCGGGTACATCGTCCAGCTGCCGCTGCCCAGGGGCATCGACGAGAACCGCATCCTCGAACTCATGGACCCGGACAAGGACGCCGACGGCCTCCACCCGATGAACCTCGGCCGGCTGGTCCTGAACGAGCCGGCTCCGCTGCCCTGCACCCCCAACGGTGTCCTCACCCTGCTGCGCCGCTACGGCGTGGAGATCAAGGGCGCCGAGGTCGTCGTCGTCGGCCGCGGTGTGACCATCGGCCGTCCGATGCCGCTGCTGCTGACCCGGCGCAGCGAGAACGCCACCGTGACCCAGTGCCACACCGGCACCCGCGACCTGTCGGCGCACCTCAAGCGCGCGGACATCATCGTCGCCGCCGCCGGCTCCGCCCATCTCGTCCGCCCCGAGGACGTCAAGCCCGGCGCGGCCGTCCTCGATGTCGGCGTCTCCCGCAGCGCCGAGGGCAGGATCGTGGGCGACGTGCACCCGGACGTGGCCGAGGTGGCCGGCTGGATCTCCCCGAACCCCGGCGGTGTCGGCCCGATGACCCGGGCCCAGCTGCTGGTCAACGTGGTCGAGGCGGCGGAGCGCAGTGCCGGCTGACCGCAGCGCCCGAGAGGCGAAGGCCGGGGCCCGCGAGACCGGGGCGGACTTCGGCGAGACGAACGAGCCGGAGCCGGAGCCGGACCGGGGGCACAAGCAGAAGCAGAGCCAAGTACAGAAGCAGGACCGGAAGCGGGAACAGGAACAGGAAAAGGAGAAGGGGAAGGAACGGGAGCCGGTCGAGGGTGCCGCCGACGAGGAGGCCTCCGGGGACGTCGCCGACGAGGAGATCACGGTCGTCGACCCCGTCAGCGCGCCCGACGCCTCGGGGCGGCCACGGCGCGCCACCCGTCGCTTCCCCCTCTTCACCAAGGACACCGCCCGCCCGGAGGGCGGCGGCCGGGCCGCACCCGGTGACGCTCCCGCGCCCGCCCGGCAGTGGCCGATCCTCGCCGTCCTGCTCGTGGCCGGGCTCGGCCTGCTGCTGACGGCGCTCGACCTGTTCCGGATCGGCACGCTGCTGATCGGCGTGGCGCTGCTGGTCGGCGGGGCGCTGCGCTGGGTGCTGCCGGGCGTCGGCATGCTCGCCGTGCGCTCCCGCTTCACGGACATCGCCACGTACGGGGTGCTGGGTCTGTCGATCGCGCTGCTGGCGATGATGGCGCAGCCCGACCCCTGGCTGGAGATCCCGTTCCTGAAGGACACCCTGCACTTCACCGTCAGCAACAGCTGACGCCCCCGCTGCCCCGCCCCACTGTTCCGCACATCCGGTGAACGGCGGCCCGTCCTCACCCCCGTGAAAGGACGGGCTGCCGCCGGAAGCAACCTTCCTGCACCGTGAACCGGCTGTTCAACGGCTGTCAGGGCGCTGTGGCACGGAAGTGACCGTTCCGGTACGTCCCCCGGATGGCCCGGACCGGCCCGGGAACTTCCGCGAAGTGCCCCTGGAAACCGGGCGGCGTGATAATCATGACGATCCGGGACAACCTGTGGTGTCCCCCGCGTTGTGCCGGTTCCGTTCGGTCGGAAGGGCTGCCGGTGGGAGACTGGGACACGAGCGAGTGAGCGTGCGACGGCGCATGCCCGCGGCCCTGACGCTCCCGTGCGCCCCACCCCGGGAACCGAGATCCTGACCGGCGGCATCCATGTGGGTGGCCGGAACGGGGACTCGGCAGAGGCACCACGCGCGAGGAAATACCAGCACGACCGGGGGGAAGGTGGGGAATCGATGCCTCGTTGGAAGGCCTTGCCGGATGAACTCGATCCGCAGATCAAGGAGTTCACGAGTCAGCTCAGGCGGGTGGTGGACCGCAGTGGCATGAGTGTCGCGTCGGTCTCGGACCGCACGGGCTACAGCAAGACGTCCTGGGAGCGTTATCTGAACGGCCGGCTGCTCGCGCCCAAGGGCGCGATCGTGGCACTGGCCGAGGTCACCGGAACCAATCCGGTGCACCTGACCACGATGTGGGAGCTGGCCGAGCGGGCCTGGAGCCGCTCGGAGATGCGTCACGACATGACGATGGAGGCGATCAGGATCTCGCAGGCGCGTTCCGCGCTGGGCGAGCTCGCCGGACCGTCGTCGGCCGGTGCGGGCGGCCGGGGCCGCAAGGGCGGCGGTGCCGCGGTCCGGCCGGGCGGCGCCGGACCGGCCGTGGGCTCCCCGCTGGTGCCCCCGCAGCCCACCCCCTCGGACGTCCGTGACACGGCGGGGTCGAACTCCTGGGGCATGGCCGGGTACGCCGGACCGTCCCCGGCGGGGCGCCGGAACGTCCCGGCGCACGCGGCCACGCAGCCCGCGGGGGACGACGGGCGTACGCCGGGCGCGCAGGACGTGCCGTCCCAGGGCGCGGCGGGCCGTGGCGGTTCCGGAGGCTCCGGTGGCAAGCGGCGCGCGGGAGGGTTCCTCGCGGGTGCCGTCTGCGTGCTGGTGGTGATCGCGGCCGCGTTCTACGTCACCGGGCTCGAGGGCGACAAGGAGGGCGAGGCGGTGAAGTCGCCCTCGCCCACGGCCTCCGTCCCCGCGAATCTGCCCGCCGGGGTGGAGTGCAGCGGCGACAGCTGCCACGGCAAGGACGCGGAGAGCATGGGGTGCAGCGGTGACCTCGTCACCACGACGCAGACGGCGACCGTCGGCACCGCTGTCGTCGAGGTCCGCTACAGCGAGGTCTGCGGTGCCGCGTGGGGCCGGATCACCCAGGCCGCGCAGGGCGACACGGTCGAGATCACCGGCGGGAAGAGCAAGCAGAGCGACAGCATCACCGAGGTCGGCGACACGATCACGTACACCCCGATGATGGCGGTCGGGAAGGCGGCGGACGCCAAGGCGTGCGTGCTGCTGGCCTCCGGCGAGGAGGGGTGCACGGAGAGGACGGCGGCGGGAACCGCGGAGTAGGTCTCCGGGGCACGCCCGCCGGCCCGCCGAGTACGGGCGCAGGGAGGTGAGCGCCGGCGGTGCGGGACGGTGGCGGCCCTCCGGGGCCCGCCCGGGTCGGCATGCCCCCGGTGAAGTTCGTGGCGCGGGACGGGCATGAGCCGGCGAATGCCGGGCATGAGCACGTCACCCCCACGGGAGTCCGGCAGGATCGGTCACCCGAACGGCGGCCGCCTCCGTCCCTCTTGCGGGCAGGCGGCCGCCTTTCCCGTGAGTGCGCTCGCGTATGCCCCGGTCACTCTGTGGGACGGGCCACATGGAGCCCGGCCGTCCACGATCGTGGATGCGCGATAGCCTGACCGCTGGATCTCTTGACGCCAAGAGATCGATCATCCAGCGGTGATCCCTCCGTACCGGTGATCGATCACCGTGGCGGGCACCGGTCACGAGCCGGACGGGATCCCGTACCCCGGGGCAGGGACGCCCCACCGCCAGCTGTCATACGGAGAACGCCATGACCCGCACTCCCGTGAACGTCACCGTCACCGGCGCGGCCGGCCAGATCGGTTACGCCCTGCTCTTCCGCATCGCCTCCGGCCAGCTGCTCGGCGCGGACGTGCCGGTCAAGCTGCGTCTGCTGGAGATCACCCCCGCGCTCAAGGCGGCCGAGGGCACGGCCATGGAGCTGGACGACTGCGCGTTCCCGCTGCTCCAGGGCATCGACATCTCGGACGACCCGAACGTGGCCTTCGACGGGGCCAACGTCGCCCTTCTCGTGGGCGCCCGCCCGCGCACCAAGGGCATGGAGCGCGGTGACCTCCTGGAGGCCAACGGCGGCATCTTCAAGCCGCAGGGCCAGGCCATCAACGGCCACGCCGCGGACGACATCCGGGTGCTCGTGGTCGGCAACCCGGCCAACACCAACGCGCTCATCGCCCAGGCCGCCGCGCCCGACGTACCGGCCGAGCGCTTCACCGCGATGACCCGCCTGGACCACAACCGCGCGCTGACCCAGCTGGCGAAGAAGACGGGTTCGACGGTCGCCGACATCAAGCGCCTGACCATCTGGGGCAACCACTCCGCCACGCAGTACCCGGACGTCTTCCACGCCACCGTCGCCGGCAAGAACGCCGCCGAGGTCGTGAACGACGAGAAGTGGCTGGCCGAGGACTTCATCCCGACCGTCGCCAAGCGCGGCGCCGCGATCATCGAGGCCCGTGGCGCCTCGTCGGCCGCCTCCGCCGCCAACGCGGCCATCGACCACGTCCACACCTGGGTCAACGGCACCGCGGACGGCGACTGGGTCTCCATGGGCATCCCGTCGGACGGCTCCTACGGCGTCCCGGAGGGCCTGATCTCCTCCTTCCCGGTCACCGTGAAGGACGGGAAGTACGAGATCGTCCAGGGCCTGGAGATCAACGACTTCTCCCGCGCCCGCATCGACGCCTCCGTCAAGGAGCTCGAGGAGGAGCGCGAGGCGGTCCGAGGCCTCGGCCTCATCTGATCCGTCGGTCACGTTCCGGGCCACGGGCCCCGTACCGGGTTTGACCGGTACGGGGCCCGTTCGCGTGTGCGGGCGCGTCCACGTGTGCGGTGGAGCGGTCATGGCTCCAACTCATGGCCAAAGGTTAACGCAAGTCACATCATCGCACCCTTGACAATTCGCTTTGCGTGATGTTGTCGCCCCCTTATGCTGATGGTTCTTCAACTCTTCCGCCACCAAGGACACATGCGCATCCGCATCGGGGGACCGGTATGAGCACTGCCCACGTGCCGCAGCAATCGCACCACACGGACGGCACGGCACCGCCGGACCTCCCGCGCGTCCCGCCACGTGCCAGCGAGGTGACCAGGCTGCTGTGCGGGGGCGTCAACCTGGACCTCGTCTACCGCGACCGGGTCATCGAAGAGCTGTACCTCCACGAGCAGCGGATCGTGGCCCCCTCGCCGGGTTTCGACGCGGCCCGGGTCCTGGCGCACGCGCTGCGGGCCCAGCGGCGGGCGCTGTGCTGGTCGGCCGCCGTCCTCGGGCTCTGGGCCGTGGGCGTACTGGTGACCGACGGCCTGCTGGCCGCGCTGCTCGTGCCCAGCGTGCTGCTCGGTCTCGTGCCCTGGGTCAAAGGCCGTGACGGTGAGTCGCCCCAGGTCAGGCAGTCCGGCGCCGCCCTGGTGCTCTGGTTCGGACGTCTCTACTTCGCGGTGTGCCTGGCCGCCATGGTCGGGGTCGGCTTCGGTGCCGACACCGGCGGTTCCGGTTCGGATTCCGGTTCCTCGTACGGTTCGTACGATCCCGCCTACGACTCCTACGGCTCCAGTGGTTCGAGCGGCGACGTCTTCGGCCTCGGTGACCTTCTGTTTCCGCTCTTCACCGGCGCTGCGGGGACGTTCGAGCCGTGGCAGGCCTGGACGGCGCTCGTTTTCCTCGTGCTGATCGGACTGTGCGCGGCGGGCCGGCGCGACCAGTTCGCCCGCGTGTTCACCGAGGAACTGTCGCGGCGGCGATTCCGGGACGTCGCGGAAGATTCCGCGGAACAGGCCGGGGGAGAGCGGTTCGTCCGGCTGAGAGAGCGTATCCGGCAGGAACAGCACGCGCCGCTGGTGATGTACGACGAGGCGAGTCCGTTCCGCGGGGCGGGAATCGGGCGCGACAGCTGGGTGCTGGCCGTCGAACTCCGGCCGGACGAGCAGAAGGAGAACCAGGAGCCGCTCAGCAACCGGGCGATCCTCGACCGGATCCGGCCCTTGATCGAACAACTGCGTGTGCCCGCCGAGAGCGCGGGCTCCGCCGCGCGCGACCGGCTGCGGCATCTGGAAATCGACGAGTGCGTGTTCCTTCCCGTCGACAAGGAACAGACCGATCGCGCGCAGGCCCTGTACACGCCGCAGGAGATCGAGCGGCATCGGCTGCGGGCGGTCGAGGAGGGCGGCGAGGGCCGCCGGCACTTCCTGCGCATCCGGGTCGGCGGCTGGGAGGAGGAGTTGATCGTCACGGTCTACGTGCGGGTTCACACGCAGGGGCGGATGCTCATGCTGGAGATCGCCCCGCACGTGATGCCCCCGCTGCAGGAGAAGTTCAAGAACGTCGACCGCGTCCAGCACGAGCTCCGCACCGCCACCGGGTTCGGCAGGACCGTCGCGGCCGCTGTCCAGGTGCCCGGCTCCGCGGGCCGCGCGCTGATCGTCCTGTGCCGTGGCCTGGGCCACGGGTGGCGGCTGCTGACCGTCGGCCGGGGCGGTGGGTTGCTCGAAGGACCCGCCGTCTCGGTGCGTGAACTGGCCGCGGTGAGGGCGGGCTCCACCTTCCAGGACATGGATGTGCGGCGTTACCTGCGCAGCATCCAGGACCGCGTCGGGCACGGGGTGCGGCTCGCGCTCGCCGAAGCCGGCTACGAGACCGGTGAGTTCGTACAGAAGATCGTGAACATCAGCAATGGCGCGGTCAACATCAACCGCGTCGACGGCTCCACCTTCGCCATCGGTGCGCACGCCCGTGCCGCCACCACCGGCGGCCCCGCGCCGCAGAGAGGATCTTCCAGCAATGGCACCCAGTGAGGAAAAGGGCGTCCGCGTGGGCGACGTCTCCCACAGCACCTTCGCCATCGGCAGCCACGCGCGCGCGGAGAGCCACCACGGCGTCCCGGCTCCGCGCGACGCCGCCACCGAGGAACTGCTCACCGCGGTAAGGGAACTGCGGGCCGACCTGTCCCGGCTCCAGAGGAGCGGACAGACCGTACAGCTCGACGCCGCCCTCGCGGAGACCGAGGAGGAGATCGACCGGACCGGTACGGCCGGCGAGAGCCGCCGTCAGCGGCTGCGTGAGGTACTCACGGACGCCCAGGCCGTCATGGCGCTGCTCGCCTCGGCCGGGACCGTGGCGGGACTGCTCGGGATGTGAGGACGGCAGTACCCGAAAGACGCAGAAGACGCAGGAGACACGACGGGGGAGGAGAAGGAAGCGATGGGTGGGGGACCGCGGTACTGGAACGAGGAGAACCAGCGCTGGGAGGAAGGGGAGGAGGGCACGACGGCGGACGCCGCGGGGGCGTCCGCTCCGGTGATGCCACCGCCCCCGGATGTCTCGCCCTCCGCCCCCACCCTCACGGGCATCCGGTGGCCGGGCGGCGGTCCTCCGTCGGTGCCCTCCGGGCAGCCCGCACCGGCCTCATGGTCGTCTCCCGAGCTGCCCCACGGCCCCGCCGGGCCACCCGTCCCGCCCGCGTCCCCGCCACCGGCGCGGCACGGGCTCGACCGGAGGCGGGTGTGGGCCGTGGTGGGCGGGGCCGTCGTGGTCGGGGCGGCCGTGGGACTGGTGCTGACCCGGACCCTGGGAGGCGGCGAGGGTGCGGACGGCCAGGAGGACGACAAGGCCGCCTCGGCGAGCGTGTCGCAGCCCACCGGTTCCGAAACCCCCGGACCGCAGGAGCCACCCGCCCCGCGGCAGCCGTCCTTCCCCGCCGAGCAGACCGCGCCGTCCACCCCGGACCCGGACAGCACGGTCCCCGCCGGTTACGACCGGTACACCGACTCCGAGGGCTTCACCCTCGCCCGCCCCGAGGGGTGGACCCGTACCAGCGTGTCCTCCCAGTACGGCATGGACGTGGTCAGCTACCGCAGTCCCGGCAGCGGCAGGCGGCTCCAGGTGTTCGAGGTGGCGGAGCCCTCGCCCGACGCGTCGTACGAACTGTTCCTCTCCGACGCCACCCCGAAGGCCCCCGGATTCGAGCAGCTCTCCCTGGAGACCCTGGACGACGGCGACTTCACCGGCTCCCGGCTGGAGTACCTCGCGGACTCCTTCAGGGGAGAGCCCGACATCGGGACCTGGCACGTCGTCGACCTGCGCTTCCAGGCCGCCGACGGCAAGCTGTACGCGCTCGCCGCCTACGGGGCCGACTCCGACGGTCACGAGGACGAACGCGAGCTGATCCGGACCGCCCTCGCACACTTCTGCCCGCCGGACACCACCTGCGGGACGGCCACGGACCTCCGCTGAACCGATCGCGGTCGGCGATGCGGGGTGGTTTGCCCGTTTCCGGTCGCACGGTTCGTGACGCTGCACACTTTCCGCCGTGAATCGCGCATGCATGCGAAGCCCGCGGGCAGAAGCCCTCCCGCTCTGTGGGTGACGCCTGTGTGGCTCGATCCGGTCACTCGACCTGGGTCACTCGCGGGCGCTGAACAGGAACGGAAGGCAGTAGGCGATCATGGCGGACACTACAGAGCTTCAGGTGCGCACCTCCATCCACGCGGGAGGCGAGTGGCGGGCGGCCGTCTCGGGGGCCACGCGCGAGATCTTCGACCCCGCGGACGCCCTGCCGTTCGCCGTCGTCGCGGAGGGCGACGAGAAGGACGCCGACCTCGCGGTGGCCGCCGCGCGGCGCGCGTTCGACGAGGGCCCGTGGCCGCACACCCCGGTCGCCGAGCGGGCCGCGCTGCTGCGCCGCGTCGCCGGTCTCCTCGTCCGGGACCGGGAGGAACTCGGCCTGCTGGAGAGCCGGGACACGGGCAAGACCGTCGAGGAGGGGCGTGTCGACATCGACTGCGTCGCCGACGCCTTCCGCTACTTCGCCGACCTGGTCGCCGGAGAGGCCCCCGGCCGGGTCGTCGACGCGGGTTCCACCGACGTCCACAGCGTGGTCGTGCACGAGCCCGTCGGCGTCTGTGCCATGATCACGCCCTGGAACTACCCGCTGCTCCAGGCAAGTTGGAAGATCTCCCCGGCGCTCGCGGCCGGCAACACCTTCGTCGTCAAGCCCAGCGAGATCACACCGCTGACCACGGCCGCCCTCATCGGCCTGCTGACCGAGGCGGGCCTGCCCGCCGGTGTCGCCAACATCGTCACCGGCCCCGGCCACACCGTCGGCGCCCGGCTCGCCGAGCACCCCGACGTCGACCTGGTCTCCTTCACCGGCGGACTGGTCAGCGGCACCAAGGTCGCCGAGGCCGCCGCGCCGACCGTGAAGAAGGTCGCCCTCGAACTCGGCGGCAAGAACCCCAACGTGGTCTTCGCCGACTCCTGCGCCACCGAGGAAGGCTTCGACACCGCCGTCGACCAGGCGCTCAACGCGGCCTTCATCCACAGCGGCCAGGTCTGCTCGGCGGGCGCGCGGCTCATCGTCGAGGAGTCGGTCCGCGACCGCTTCGTCACCGAACTCGCCCGCCGCGCCGAGCGGATCAGGCTCGGCCGGGGCACCGCGGACGGTGTCGAGTGCGGCCCGCTGGTCTCCGAGCAGCAGCGCGACAAGATCGAGGCGCATGTCGCCTCCGCGCTGAAGGAGGGCGCGGTGCTGCGCTCCGGCGGCAAGCGGCCCGAGCCGTCCGCGGAGCGGCCCGAGGCCGGCTACTTCTACGAGCCGACCGTCCTCGACCACTGCCACCGCGGGATGCGGGTGGTGCGCGAGGAGGTGTTCGGGCCGGTCCTCACCGTCGAGACCTTCCGCACCGAGGACGAGGCCGTCGCCCTGGCCAACGACACCGAGTACGGGCTGGCCGGCGCCGTCTGGACCGCCGACGCGGGCCGCGCCCGGCGGGTGGCCGGACGGCTGCGCCACGGCACCGTGTGGATCAACGACTTCCACCCCTACCTCCCGCAGGCGGAGTGGGGCGGATTCGGCAAGAGCGGAGTGGGCCGTGAACTCGGCCCGGCGGGTCTCGCCGAGTACCGCGAGACCAAGCACATCTACCAGAACCTCGCGCCGAAGCCGGTGCGCTGGTTCGCCGGCTGAGCCCGCCCCCACCGAGCGGCCCACACGGCGAACGCGGCGAACACGCGGCACCGCGGGGAGAGGCGGCCCCGCGCCTCTCCCCGGAACCCGCGGCATCGCGGCACCCACGGCCCTCGGGGCGCGCGGCACCCCGGCGTGTCCGGCGCACCAGGGGCAGCGGAACCACCCGCCCCGCCCCGCCCCACCGTTTCGAACAGCACACCGCACAACTTCCTGCCCACCCGCCCCGAGCCCCCGGAGGAGCGACCGCCCATGCCAGAGCGCACCCACGAGCACCTGCACGAACACCGCCACGAACCCGACCGGGAGCACGGCCCGGACGCCACCCGCGACCACACGTACGACTACGTCGTCATCGGCGGCGGCACCGCAGGGTCCGTCATCGCCTCCCGGCTGACGGAGAACCCGGACGTCACCGTCGCGGTCATCGAGGGCGGTCCCAGCGACGTGGGCCGCGACGACGTGCTGACCCTGCGCCGCTGGATGGGCCTGCTCGGCGGCGAGCTGGACTACGACTACCCCACCACCGAGCAGCCACGCGGCAACTCGCACATCCGGCACAGCCGGGCCCGCGTCCTCGGCGGCTGCTCCTCGCACAACACCCTCATCGCCTTCAAGCCGCTCCCGTCCGACTGGGACGAGTGGGAGAAGGCCGGCGCCCAGGGGTGGGGCGCGGTGCAGATGGAGGCGTACTACGCCCGGCTCAAGAACAACATCGTCCCGGTCGACGAGAAGGACCGGAACGCCATCGCCCGTGACTTCGTCGACGCCGCCCGGAGCACGCTCGGCGTGCCGCGCGTCGAGGGCTTCAACAAGAAGCCGTTCAACGACGGCGTCGGCTTCTTCGACCTCGCCTACCACCCGGAGAACAACCGGCGTTCCTCGGCGTCGGTCGCCTACCTGCACCCGGTGATGGACGAGCGCCCCAACCTGACGCTCCTGCTGGAGACCTGGGCGTACCGGCTGGAGCTGGACGGCACCCGCGCCGAAGGCGTCCACGTCCGCACCAAGGACGGCGAGGAGATCCTCGTCCGGGCCCGCGGCGAGGTCCTGCTGTGCGCCGGAGCCGTCGACTCGCCCCGGCTGCTGCTGCACTCCGGCATCGGTCCGAAGGCCGACCTGGAGGCGCTCGGCATACCCGTGGCGCACGACCTCCCCGGTGTCGGCGAGAACCTGCTCGACCACCCCGAGTCGGTGATCGTCTGGGAGACGGACGGGCCCATCCCGGACAACTCCGCGATGGACTCCGACGCCGGCCTGTTCGTGCGCCGCGACCCCGGACACGCGGGCCCCGACCTGATGTTCCACTTCTACCAGATCCCGTTCACGGACAATCCGGAGCGCCTCGGCTACCGGCGGCCGGAGTTCGGCGTCTCGATGACCCCGAACATCCCCAAGCCGAAGAGCCGCGGCCGGCTCCACCTGACCAGCGCCGACCCGGAGGTCAAGCCCGCGCTGGACTTCCGCTACTTCACCGACGCGGACGACTACGACGCCCGCACCCTCGTCGACGGCATCCGCATCGCCCGCGAGATCGCGCAGACCGAACCGCTGGCCCACTGGCTCAAGCGCGAGGTGGCCCCCGGCCCCGACGTCACCGGTGACGAGGAGCTGAGCGAGTACGCCCGTAAGGTCGCGCACACCGTCTACCACCCGGCGGGCACCTGCCGGATGGGCGCGGCCACCGACCCGTGGGCCGTCGTCGACCCCGAACTGCGGGTCCGCGGCCTGGAGGGCATCCGCATCGCCGACGCCTCCGTCTTCCCGACGATGACCGCCGTGAACCCCATGATCGGCGTGCTGATGGTGGGCGAGAAGGCGGCCGAACTGCTGGCCGAGACCAGCGAAGGGAACCACGCCTGATGAGCAGCACCGTCACACCCGGGAAGCCCCGGCCCGGTACGCAGACCCCGTCCGCGGACCCGTCCGGGCAGCCGCCCGTCTTCGGCGTGCGCAACCTGTGGAAGGTCTTCGGACCGAAGGCCGAGCGCATCCCCGCCGATCCGGAGACCGCGGGCCTCACCCAGTCCGAACTGCGCACCCGCACCGGCTGCACCGCGGCCGTCCGGGACGTCTCCTTCGACGTGCGCAAGGGCGAGGTCTTCGTCGTCATGGGCCTGTCCGGCTCCGGCAAGTCCACCCTCGTACGCTGCCTGACCCGGCTCATCGAGCCGACCTCGGGCTCCCTGGAGATCGACGGCGAGGACGTCCTCGCCATGGACCGCAACCGGCTGCGCGAGCTGCGCAGGCACCGCGCGGCCATGGTGTTCCAGCACTTCGGCCTGTTGCCGCACCGCTCCGTCCTGGACAACATCGCCTACGGCCTGGAGATCCAGGGCATGTCCAAGGCGGAACGGCGGGCCCGGGCCGAGGAGATGGTCCACAAGGTCGGCCTCGACGGCCTGGAACTGCGCCGCCCCGGCCAGCTCTCCGGCGGTCAGCAGCAGCGCGTGGGCCTGGCACGGGCGCTCGCCTCCGACCCCGAGGTGCTGCTCTTCGACGAGCCGTTCAGCGCCCTCGACCCGCTGATCCGGCGGGACATGCAGGAGGAGGTCATCCGGCTGCACCACGAGGAGGGCCGCACCATGGTCTTCATCACCCACGACCTCAGTGAGGCGCTCCGGGTCGGCGACCGCATCGCACTGATGCGGGACGGCGAGATCGTGCAGCTCGGCACCCCCGAGCAGATCGTCGGCTCGCCCGCCGACGACTACGTCCGCGACTTCGTCCGCGACGTGCCGCGCGAGCAGGTCATGACCGTGCGCACCGCGATGCGGCCGGGCGGCTGCGGCGGCTCCGAGCACCCCGGCTCCCTCACCCCCGACACGATCGTCGTCGAGGCCATCGAGACCGTCGCCCGCAGCGGCCGGGCCGCGTGCGTGGTGCAGGACGGCGCGTGCCTGGGGCAGGTCGACCAGGTGGACCTGCTGCGGGTCGTCGCCGGACTGGACCGCGAGGAGGCGGCCGCATGACCTCCCCTCCCCGTATGACCCCGGTGGCCACCGGCACGGCCCCGGTGGCCACCGGGGCCGTCTCCCACGGCCGGGGGTGGACCGCGTGAGCGCCGTCATCACGCCCGCCCCGCCGACGAAGCAGGCCGGACAGCCGGAGGAACCCGCGTCCGCCGAGCGGCGCCCCCTGCTGCGGCACCCCGTGGTGCGCCGTCTGCTGCCGCTGGCCGTCGCCGCCGCCGTGCTCGTGCCGCTCGCCGCCCTGCTGTGGGGCAGCGGAACCTGGCCGTCCGAGCTGACCGTGGACGTCCGGACGCCCCTGGACGACGCCTACACCTGGGTCGTGAACAACCGGGAGACCCACCCGGTCTTCCTCTACTTCCTGCTGCACCTGAGCAACTGGTCCGACGGCTCCGTGAGCTGGATGACGGACCTGCTGGAGTCCCTCGGCTGGTTCCCGGTGATCACGGCCGCCGTGCTGCTGTCCTGGCGGGCGGGCGGGCTGCGCGACCGGCGCGGACCGAAGCTGGCCGGCGTCACGTTCGCCGCCTTCGCGGTGTGCGGCGTGCTCGGTATGTGGGAAGCCACCATGGAGACCCTGGCCCTGATGGCGGTCGCGGTCACCGTCTCGGCCGCGATCGGCGCGCTGCTGGGCCTGGGCGCCGGGCTGTCGGACCGCTTCGAGCGGATCCTGCGGCCGGTCCTGGACACCATGCAGATCATGCCGGCGTTCGCGTACCTGCTGCCGCTGGTGCTGCTGTTCGACATCGGCGTGCCGTCCGCCCTGATCGCGACGGTCATCTACGCGGCCCCGCCGATGGCACGGCTGACCGCGCTCGGTCTGAGGGGCGCGGACCCGTCCGTCATGGAGGCCGCGACGTCGCTGGGCACCAGCCCGTCGCAGCGGCTGCTGACGGCCCGGCTTCCGCTGGCCCGCAAGGAGATCCTGCTCGGCCTGAACCAGACGATCATGATGGCGCTGTCGATGGTCACCATCGCCTCCGTGATCGGCGCCGGCGGCCTCGGCGAGGAGGTGTTCCGCGCACTGTCCACCGTCGACGTCGGCGGGGCGCTCGCCGCGGGCATCCCGATCGTGCTGCTGGCCATCTGGCTGGACCGCACCACCGCCGTCGCCGGAGAGCGGCTGAGCGAGGGCGCGGCCCCGGCCGGCTCCTCCTGGCTGCACGGCCGGCGCGCCTGGGCCGTGGCCGCCGGCTCCGGTGCGGCGCTGGGTACGGTCGGGTGGCTGCTGCTGATCGCCGAGTGGCCCGCGACCTGGACCGTCAACATGGCCCCGCCCGTCAACGACGCCGTCGGCTGGTTCACCGGCCACCTGGCCGAGGGCGTGCCCGTGCTGGGCGGCACCCGGACCTGGGCGGACGGCTTCACCATCTGGGTGCTCGACCCGCTCCGGGACGGCCTGACCGCCATGCCGTGGTGGCTGATGGTGCTGCTGGCCGCAGCCCTGGCCCTGCTCGCGGGCGGCTGGGGCGCGATGTGCACGGCGGGCCTGGCGATGGCCGGGGTCGGCGTCATCGGTGTGTGGGCCACTTCCCTGGACACCCTGTCGCAGGCGATCGCGGGCGTCGCCGTCACGCTCGTGCTCGGCTTCCTGATCGGCGTGGTGGCGGCCCGGGTGCCGCTGCTGAACCGCCTGCTGCGGCCGGTGCTGGACACCATGCAGACCCTGCCGCAGTTCATCTACCTGATCCCGGTGGTGGCCCTGTTCAACGTGGGCCGCTCCGCCGCCGTCGCCGCGGCCGTGCTGTACGCGCTGCCCGCCGTCGTACGGATCACGGTGCAGGGCCTGAGCCAGGTCGACGCCGCGACGCTGGAGGCGGCCCGCTCCATGGGCGCGAGCTCCTTCCAGCAGATCCGCCAGGTGCAGGTGCCGCTGGCCCGGCCCGCGCTGATGCTCGCCCTCAACCAGGGCGTGGTGCTGGTGCTGGCCATGGTGATCGTCGGCGGCTTCGTCGGCTCCGGCGCCCTCGGCTACGACGTCGTCTACGGCCTGCAGAAGAGCGAGCTCGGCGTCGGCCTCGGCGCCGGTGTGGCGATCGTGCTGCTGGGACTGGTCCTGGACCGCACCACACAGCGCCCGGGCCGGCAGGCCGGTACCCGCTAGCCCGCCGTTCCCGGGCCCCGGCCCCCCCCCGCCCGTACCCGGCTCCCAAGCCCCCTCCGCAGGGAAACAACCCCCTGCCTGTTCCCACCGAGAGAGACACTCACATGAAGAGCAGAAAGAACCTCCTGCGCGCCGCGACCGCCACGGCCGCCGTCCTCGCCGTCACCGGCCTGAGCGCGTGCGGTGCCGCCAAGACCGACTCCTCCTCCTCCTCGTCGGGCGGCTCCGACACGGTCACCATCGCCGTCCCGTCGTGGGTCGGCGCCGAGGCCAACGGGGCCGTCGCCAAGTACCTCCTGGAGAACGAGCTCGACACCGAGGTCGAGGTCGAGCTGACCCAGCTCGACGAGTCGGTCGCCATCGACGGGCTCAACAGCGGCAAGGTCGACGCCGTGCTCGAGGACTGGGGCGGCGCGCCGGACAAGATCAAGCGGTACGTCGAGGGCAAGAAGTCCGTCGTCGAGGGCGGCGACCTCGGTGTCACCGGCCACATCGGCTGGTTCGTGCCGAAGTACCTCGTGGACGAGCACCCGGACATCACGGACTGGGAGAACCTCAACAAGTACAGCGATCTCTTCCGTACCGCGGAGAGCGGGAACAAGGGCCAGCTGCTCGAGGGGTCGCCGTCGTACACCACCAACGACGACGCGATCATCGAGAACCTCGACCTGGACTTCAAGACGGTGTACGCCGGCTCCGAGGCCGCGCAGATCACGCAGATCAAGGAGGACTACAAGGCCAAGAAGCCGTTCATCACCTACTGGTGGACGCCGCAGTGGCTGAACGCGCAGGTCGACCTGGTCGAGGTGAAGCTGCCCGAGTACAAGGAGGGCTGCGACGCCGACCCGAAGAAGGTCGCCTGCGGTTACGCCCAGACGCCTCTGCAGAAGTACTTCAACGCCGACTTCGCCAAGGACGGCGGGGAGGCGGCCCGGTTCCTGAAGAACTTCAACTGGACCGCCGAGCAGCAGAACGAGGTCGCCGCGATGATCGCGGACAAGAAGATGAGCTCCGCGAAGGCGGCCGAGACCTGGGCCAAGGCCAACGAGGACGTCTGGAAGGCGTGGCTGGCCTGACCGAAGTCCCACCGCCGCACGGGGGTGACCGTGCCCCTGGTGCTGTGGCCGGGAGGGCTCGCCGGCTCCGGCACCCCTCCCGGTCACAGCGCCAGAGGCCCCCCCCGGGGGTGAGTCCGGCCGCGATGCCGGCCGGTGCCCGTGCGGCCCGGCGCCGCCCCGTCCTCGTGCCCGAGGGACGCCGCCACCCCCGTACCGGGCGTCGCGAGCGCCGGGACCCCTGCCTCGGCGAGGACCCGGGCGCCGGCCGCGTCCCAAGGGCCGGGCAGGACGGGCGGGTCGCCCGGAGCCCGCTCGTGGTGGAGGGCACGGAAACGGCCGGCCCCGCTCACCACTCGGTCCCCCGGAGGGAACCGCCGGCTGGCCACCGGCCGGTCCCCGCCGCAGACGACGGCGACCGGTGCAGACGGCGGCGACCGGCGCCGGGCGACGGGCCGGCCCGTCGGCGTCGAAGTGCCGGGCGGCCCCCTTCCGGGGGCCCGGTGGATCGGACCGCCTCCCACCCACCCCCTGCCCGGCGGCGCCGTCCCGGCCCCGCAGCGCGGACCCGACGTCGCCGGCCGGCAGCGTGGTGCACGCCGTTACCTGTAGTGCCCCGGCGTGTAGTGACCCGGCGTCCTCCGGCACGTCACACCGAAACGGTTCCAGGCGTTGATCACCGTGATCACGGCGATCAGCCGCGCCAGCTCCGGCTCGTCGAAGAACCGGGCGGCCTTCCCGTACACCTCGTCGGGCACGAAGCCGTCCGTCAGCACGGTGACCGCCTCGGTCAGCTCGAGCGCCGCCAGCTCCTTCCCGGTGTAGAAGTGGCGCGACTCCTCCCAGGCGGCGAGCTGCACGATCCGCTCCACGCTCTCGCCCGCCGCGAGCGCGTCCTTGGAGTGCATGTCCAGGCAGAAGGCGCAGTGGTTGAGCTGGGAAGCCCGGATCTTCACCAGCTCGAGCAGCCTCGGGTCGATCCCCTCACGGGACGCCGCGTCGAGCCGCACCATCGCCTTGTAGACGTCGGGGGCGAGCGCGGCCCAGTCCAGTCGGGGTGTCTCCTCGGGCGCGTACTCCGTGGCCGTACCTCCGCCGACGGTGGCTGCCGTCGCGGTGCCGTCGTTCGTGCCGTCGTTCGTGCCGTCGTTCGTGGTGGTGGTCGTGGTGGTGATCGTGGTCATGGCTACGAGCGTAGGAGCGAGGCAGCCCAGGAGTATGGTCCATTCGCATGGCGAAACCATGGGCCACTTTCGGTATCGACCTCCACCTGGAACCGGCCGGACCCGGTCTGCGCCGCGGTCTGACCGACGCCCTGCGCGAAGCGGTCCGCAGCGGCCGGCTCGCCCCCGGCACCCGGCTGCCCTCCTCCCGCGCCCTCGCCGCCGACCTGGGCATCGCCCGCAACACGGTCGCCGAGGCCTACGCCGAGCTGGTCGCCGAGGGCCGGCTGACCGCACGGCAGGGCTCCGGGACCCGGGTCGCCGACCGCGCGGTGCCCCGGCCGCCCGCCCGGCGGCCCACCCCGCGGCGCCCGTCCGGGCGGCCGCGGTACGACCTCACCCCCGGCGTTCCCGACCTCGCCTCCTTCCCGCGTGCCGAGTGGCTCAGGGCCTCCCGCCGGGCCCTGGCGGCCGCCCCCCACGACGCCCTCGGCTACGGCGACGCGCGGGGCCGCCCCGAACTGCGCACCGCCCTCGCGGACCGCCTGGCCCGCGTACGGGGCGTACGCGCCGACCCCGGACGCATCGTCATCTGCTCCGGGTTCGCCCACGGCCTCCACCTGCTCTGCGACATCCTGCGCGCCCGCGGCGCCCGCACCCTCGCCGTGGAGTCCTACGGCCTCGCCGAACACCGCGACCTGATCGAACGCACCGGCCTGCGCACCACTCCGGTCCCCTCCGACGACGCCGACCCCGGCGACGCCGCCGCGGTGCTGCTCAACCCCGCCCACCAGTTCCCCCTGGGCGGTGTCCTGCGCCCGGAGCGCCGGGCGGCCGTCATCGACTGGGCCCGCCGCACCGGCGGCCTGATCCTGGAGGACGACTACGACAGCGAGTTCCGGTACGACCGCCAGCCCGTCGGGGCGATCCAGGATCTGGACCCCGACCACGTGGTCCACCTCGGCACGGTCAGCAAGTCCCTCGCCCCCGGTCTCCGTCTGGGCTGGATGGTGCTGCCCCCGTCCCTGCTGCCGGAGGTCGTCGAGCACGGTGCCGTCCGTTCCGTCGGCGTCCTCGAACAGCTCACCTTCGCCGAGTTCCTCACCTCCGGCGCCCACGACCGGCACGTGCGCGCCGCACGGCTGCGCTACCGGCGTCGCCGCGACGCCCTGGTCGACGTCCTCGCCGAGCGGGCACTCGACGTCCGGGTCACGGGCATCGCGGCCGGACTGCACGCGGTGCTCCGACTGCCCCCGGGCACCGAGCAGTCGGTCGTCCGGGCGGCCGCCTGGCAGGGCCTCGCGGTCAAGGGCCTGGCGTACTTCCGCCACCCCGCCGCCGAAGTCGCCCCCCTGGACGCCCTGGTCGTCGGTTACGGCACACCGCCGGACCACGCCTGGACGGCGACCCTGGACGCCCTGTGCCGGGCTCTTCCCTGAGGGGTGGGCCCGGCGGCCTTCGCGACGGGCGGCCGTGCCGAGCGCACACACCCTCCCAAAGGCCCCGGAACCGGGCCCGGCCGGGCCCCCTGCCCGCGCCTGCCGGTCGGCGCCTAGGCTGTCCGCCGCGAGCCGGGGAGCATGACGGACCGGCAGCGGCCACGCGGCACACACGGGGGAGCGGAGAAGATGACGCGGAGCACAGCCCAGAGCACAGCCCAGAAGACGGTGCAGGGCACGGCCCGGAAGGCTCGGGCACGGCGGCTGCGGTCCGGCACGGTGATGCTCGGCAGTATGGGGGTCCTCGCGGCGGCCCTGTCCGCGTGCAGTTCCGATCCGGACCGCCGCTGCGTGGACCGGGACAGCTACGACTACGTCAACGGTTACAAGGTCGTCGCCGACAAGAACTGCACAACGGCCTCCGGCTCCGCCGGCAGGGCCGGCAGGTCCGGCTCGGCGCAGCGCGTCGACGCCGACTGGTACTACGACGCCGATGTCAGCGGCAGCTGGGCCGAGGACGGCACCTTCAGCCGGAGCGAGGCCGTCGACCGGGGCGGCTTCGGCTCGTCCTCCGGCAAGAGGGGCGGCTGAGGACCCGGACGGGCGAAGGAACGAAGGGCTCACCCGTGGAACGCCGCACCATCGAACCCCGCCCCGGCTGGCAGCGGACCGTCGAGGAGCAGGGCCTGATCTACCCCCTCACCCTGCCCAAGCCGCTCGAGGCCGACCGGGCGGCGGGCATCCCCGTCCCCGAGGGCGCCTGGGTCCCGTACTGGGACGAGAGCGCGTACTACGTCTTCGCCATGGACGAGGTCGAGGCGCTGGAGGAGGCCGTCGAGGAACTGCACCGCATGTGTCTCGCGGCCGCCGACCACATCGTCGGCGCCGACCGCTTCGCCGACCTCGGCATCACCGATCCGAGGGTCGCCCGCGCGGTTGCCGAGGCCTGGCACCGGCGGGCCGAACTCCCCTCAATCTACGGCCGTTTCGACCTCCGCTACGACGGCACCGGCCCCGCGAAGCTGCTGGAGTACAACGCCGACACCCCCACCTCCCTGGTGGAGGCCGCCTCGCCCCAGTGGTTCTGGATGGAGGAACGGTTTCCCGGCGCCGACCAGTGGAACTCCCTGCACGAACGCCTCGTCGACGCCTGGCGGGGGCAGGCCGCGCTCCTCCCGCCGGGCAGCCCGCTGTACTTCGCCCACTCCTGGGACGACGTGCTCGGCGAGGACCTCATGACCGTCGCCTACCTCAAGGAGACGGCCGAGCAGGCGGGCCTCGAGACCGAATGGCTGACCGTGGAGGAGATCGGCTGGGACCGGCTCTCCGGCCGCTTCGTCGACAACAACCTCCGGTTCATCCGCAGCATCTTCAAGCTGTACCCCTGGGAATGGCTCACCACCGACCGCTTCGCCGGCCACGTCCTCGACACCCTCGACAACGGCGGCGGCACCGGCAGCACCCTGTGGATCGAGCCCGCCTGGAAGATGCTGCTGAGCAACAAGGCCCTGCTGGCGATCCTCTGGGAGCTCTACCCGGACCACCCCAACCTCCTCCCGGCCCATCTCGACGGCCCCCGAGACCTGGCGTCGTCCACCGGCTACGTGGCCAAGCCGCTGCTCGGCCGCGAGGGCGCCGGGGTGACGATCCACCCGCCGGGCAGCGCCCCCGTGGTCCGTGACGAACCCTGCTGCTACCAGCAGCTCGCCCCGCTGCCGGACTTCGACGGCAACCATGTCGTCCTCGGCGCCTGGACCGTCGGGGGCGAGTCCGCCGGTCTCGGCATCCGCGAGTCGTCGGGCCTGGTCACCGACGAGTACGCCCGTTTCCTCCCGCACGTGATCCTGTGAGCGTCCCCTGACCCGACGCCTTCGGGGGCCGCGGGCCCTTCAGAGGGGCGCGGGGAACCGCGCGGCCGGCCACACCGAACCCGCGGCCCGCAGCTGACGGTCGGCGGCCCGCGGCCCGCGGCCGCCGGGCGGGCGCGTCCGCTCGCATGGCGGACGCCTTGCCACGGCACCCCGTGCCGCCCGGTAGGCTGGCCGGCGGGCCGTGACTGGCGTGCTGGGATGGGACCGACCATCGGGAAGCGGCCCCCGGACCCGTGACCCGCCGGGACCGGCCGAGTGCCGTGCGCCTGGGCCATGCCGTGAACGCCGAACGCCACGTCCGGAGGTCCCTCATGCCCGCCGAGCCCCTCTCCACCGCTTCCACCGCCTTCCGCTCCGCCCTCGACGTGATCCGCGCCGTCGAGCCGCGCGTCGCCGACGCCATCGGCCAGGAGGTCGCCGACCAGCGCGAGATGCTCAAGCTGATCGCCTCCGAGAACTACGCCTCGCCGGCCACCCTCCTGGCGATGGGCAACTGGTTCAGCGACAAGTATGCCGAGGGCACCGTCGGCCGCCGCTTCTACGCCGGCTGCCGCAATGTCGACACCGTCGAGTCGCTGGCCGCCGAGCACGCCAAGGAGCTCTTCGGCGCCCGTCACGCCTACGTCCAGCCGCACTCCGGCATCGACGCCAACCTCGTCGCCTTCTGGGCCGTCCTCGGCGCCCGCGTCGAGGTGCCCTTCCTGGAGGAGAGCGGCGTCCGCCAGGTCAACGACCTCTCCGACGCCGACTGGGCCGAGCTGCGACGCGCCTTCGGCAACCAGCGCATGCTCGGCATGTCCCTGGACGCCGGCGGCCACCTCACCCACGGCTTCCGCCCGAACATCTCCGGCAAGATGTTCGACCAGCGCTCCTACGGCACCGACCCGGGCACCGGCCTGATCGACTACGAGGCGCTGCGCGCGTCCGCCCGCGCGTTCAAGCCGCTGATCATCGTCGCCGGGTACTCCGCGTACCCCCGTCTGGTGAACTTCCGGATCATGCGCGAGATCGCCGACGAGGTCGGGGCCACGCTCATGGTCGACATGGCGCACTTCGCGGGTCTCGTCGCCGGCAAGGTGCTGACCGGCGACTTCGACCCGGTCCCGCACGCCCCGATCGTCACCACCACCACCCACAAGTCGCTGCGCGGCCCGCGCGGCGGCATGGTCCTGTGCGACGACTCCCTCAAGGACCAGGTCGACCGCGGCTGCCCGATGGTCCTGGGCGGCCCGCTCCCGCACGTCATGGCCGCCAAGGCGGTCGCCCTGGCGGAGGCCCGCCAGCCCTCCTTCCAGGACTACGCCCAGCGCGTCGTGGACAACTCCCGCGCCCTCGCCGACGGCCTGATGCGCCGTGGCGCCACCCTGGTCACCGGCGGCACGGACAACCACCTGAACCTGATCGACGTGGCGTCCTCCTACGGCCTCACCGGCCGCCAGGCCGAGGCCGCCCTCCTCGACTCCGGCATCGTCACCAACCGCAACGCCGTCCCGGCCGACCCGAACGGCGCCTGGTACACCTCCGGCATCCGCGTCGGCACCCCCGCGCTGACCACGCGCGGCCTGGGCGCCGCCGAGATGGACGAGGTCGCGGGCCTGATCGACCGCGTCCTGACCACCACCGAGGCCGGCACCACGAAGTCCGGCGCACCCTCCAAGGCGGCCCACGTCCTCGACGCGAAGATCGCCGACGAGGTCTCCCACCGCGCGACCGACCTGGTGGCCGGTTTCCCGCTGTACCCGGAGATCGACCTCGGCTGACGGCGCCGACGGCACTCAGCGGCCGATCAGCTCCCGACGTGGTTCCTCGCGCGGCGGTCCGGCACGGCGGCGGACCGCCGAGCGGCGTGTCGGCAGGGTTCCGGCGGCCCCCGCGGCGACCCGCCACCCCCGTCCCCACACCCCCGTCCCCGCACCCCGTCCCACGTGCCGTCGCATGACGCCCCCTCCCGCCCCACCCCCTTGTCGCACCCCCGCGCACGGGTCGGAACCCGCCTGTTCCGGACCAGTGCCCGACCGCACCCCGGGGCCTGAGAGAATGATGGGCATGGCCCCTGACAGTCCTCGCGTGCTCTCCGGAATCCAGCCCACCGCAGGCTCGTTCCACCTCGGCAACTACCTCGGCGCCGTACGCCAGTGGGTGGCCCTGCAGGAGACCCACGACGCGTTCTACATGGTCGTCGACCTGCACGCGATCACGGTCCCGCAGGACCCGGCCGAGCTGCGCGCCAACACCCGGCTCGCCGCCGCCCAGCTGCTGGCCGCCGGGCTCGCCCCGGAGCGCTGTACGCTCTTCGTCCAGAGCCACGTCCCCGAGCACGCCCAGCTCGCCTGGGTCATGAACTGCCTCACCGGCTTCGGTGAGGCCTCCCGGATGACCCAGTTCAAGGACAAGTCCGCCAGGCAGGGCGCCGACCGCGCCTCCGTCGGCCTGTTCACGTACCCGGTCCTCCAGGTCGCCGACATCCTGCTCTACCAGGCGCACGAGGTGCCGGTGGGCGAGGACCAGCGCCAGCACATCGAGCTCACCCGCGACCTGGCCGACCGCTTCAACACCCGCTTCGGCCCGACCTTCACCGTCCCCAAGCCGTACATCCTCAAGGAGACGGCGAAGATCTACGACCTCCAGGACCCGACGGTCAAGATGAGCAAGTCGGCGTCCACGCCGAAGGGCCTCGTCAACCTCCTCGACGACCCGAAGGCCACCGCCAAGAAGGTGAAGAGCGCGGTCACCGACACCGACACCGTGATCCGCTACGACGTCGAGAACAAGCCGGGGATCAGCAACCTCCTCACCGTGTACTCGACCCTCACCGGAGCGGGCGTCACCGAGTTGGAGGAGCGTTACGCCGGCAAGGGCTACGGGGCGCTGAAGACGGACCTCGCCGAGATCATGGTGGAGTTCGTGACCCCGTTCAGGGAGCGCACCCAGCAGTACCTCGACGACCCCGAGACACTCGACTCGATCCTGGCCAAGGGCGCGGAGAAGGCCCGCGCCGTCGCCGCGGAGACCCTGGCCCTGGCCTACGAACGGGTGGGCTTCCTGCCCGCCAAGCACTGACCCGGCCCCGGACCGGGACTCCCGCGGCCACCACCGCGGAACTGAACGCGGGCCCGGCCCCGGTCCGTACCACCGGCTGAGCGCCGTACATCACTCCGGCTGTGCCTGCCCGGGAGCGGGCCGTGGTCGTACAGTCGGTACGAGGGCGGCCGCTTCGGCGGCCACCCGCTGCGCACCGGACCTGCCGGGGCGGCGCCACCACAAGGACCGAACGACGGAAACGAAGGAGACGACGTGGGGACCGTAACGATCGGTGTGTCGATCGCGGTCCCGGAGCCTCACGGCAGCCGGCTTCAGCAGCTGCGCGCGGGCTTCGGCGACGCCGCTGCTCACGGTATCCCCACGCATGTCACCCTGTTGCCGCCGACGGAGGTCGACGAGGGCGACCTGGCGGCCGTCGAGACGCATCTGGACGAGGTCGCCGTGGCCGGCCGGCCGTTCCTCATGCGGCTCTCCGGCACCGGCACCTTCCGGCCCCTGTCGCCGGTCGTGTTCGTCCGGATCGTGGAGGGCGCCGAGGCCTGCACCTGGTTGCAGAAGCAGGTCCGCGACGCGTCCGGCCCCGTCGCGCGCGAGCTGCAGTTCCCGTACCACCCGCACGTCACCCTGGCGCACGGGATCGAGGAGGCGGCGATGGACCGCGCCTTCGAGGAGCTCGCCGACTACGAGGCGCGGTGGCCCTGCACCGGCTTCGCGCTCTACGAACAGGGAGCCGACGCTGTGTGGCGCAAGCTGCGGGACTTCCCGTTCGGCTCGCCGGCGGTGCCCCCGCAGTCCGGCCGTGCCGACCGCGGTTCCGTCACCGCGCTCTGACCTCCGGCCCCCGCAGGGCCCGGACGTCAGAGCGGCAGCCGCCGGAACACCGCCCGGGGCAGGTGCCGGAGCGCCGACGTCACCACGCGCAGTCCGCCCGGCACCCACACCGTCTCCGCGCGGCGGCGCAGCCCCGGCTCCACCGCCGTCGCGACCGCCTCCGGGGTGGTGGCGGGCGGAGCTCCGGGCGGCGCGGCGGTCGTCCGGGTACGGACGAAGCCGGGACGGGTGACGAAGGGGACGTCGTTCCGCACATGGGACCTCCCCCACGGGGGCAGAGGCGGTTCATGGACTGGCTGAAGAGACTCCCGGTCGTCGGCCCGTGGGCCACGCGGCTGATGCTCACGCACGCGTGGCGGTCGTACGAGCGGATGGAACGGGTGGCCTGGACGCGGCTGGCCGCCGCGATGACGTTCACCAGCTTCGTCGCACTGTTCCCGCTGCTCACCGTCGCCGCGGCGGTCGGCGCCGCCATGCTCAGCCAGGAGCAGCAGGACACCCTCCAGGAGAAGATCGCCGAACAGGTGCCCGGCATCTCCGACCAGCTGGACATCGGCAGCCTGGTGGACAACGCCGGCACCGTCGGTCTCATCGCCGGTGCCGCCCTGCTGTTCACCGGCATCAGCTGGGCCGGATCGACGCGCGAGTGCCTGCGCGCGGTGTGGGAGCTGCCCGAACCGGAGGAGAACCCCCTCCTGCGCAAGGCCAAGGACGCGGGCATCCTCGTCGGGCTCGGTGGCGCGGTCCTGGTCACCCTGGTCGCCTCCACGGTCGCCTCGACGGCGGTCGACTGGACCAGTGACGCCGTCGGGCTGGAGAAGGGCGGCTGGGGCGGGATCGTGCTGCAGATCGCGGCCTTCGCCGTCGCCGCGGGCGCCGACTTCCTGCTCCTGCTGTACGTCCTGGCGCCGCTGCCCGGCGTCGAACCCGCCCGCCGCCGTCTGGTCGTGGCCGCGCTCATCGGCGCGGTCGGCTTCGAACTGCTGAAACTGCTGCTCAGCGGCTATGTGCAGGGCGTCGCGGCGAAGAGCATGTACGGCGCGTTCGGCGTTCCGGTCGCCCTGCTGCTGTGGATCAACCTCAGCATGAAACTGGTCGTGTTCTGCGCCGCCTGGACGGCGACGCGGAACAAGGAGGAGGGCGGGCAGGTCACGGACGTGGCCGGCGGCGCACCAGATCCGGCAGCGGCCAGCGGCGGTTGACCAGGAACGCCCCGCCCGCGAGCAGGGCCAGCACCCCGCCCGTGACGGCGAGTGCGGCCCCGATGCCGCCGGCCCCGCTCCCGGCCGCGGCGCTCGCCACCGGCTGGGAGCCCGCGGCGCCGGGCGCCACCTCGCCCGCGCCGCCCGCCTCGCCGGGTGAGGCACCGGAGCCCGGCCGGGCTCCGGTCCGCGCGGCGCTCCTGGGCGGCACCAGCTCACCCACCGGGTCGACCTTCCCGGCAGCCTTGAAACCCCAGTCGAGCAGCCGCGCGGTCTCCTTGTAGACCCTGTTGCTCTCCTTTTTCTGCGGGTCCATCACGGTGACGAGCAGCACCCTGCCGTCCTGCTCGGCGACCCCGGTGAAGGTGGCGCCCGCGTTGGTGGTGTTGCCGTTCTTCACCCCCGCGATGCCCTCGTAGACCGGCACGTCGTAGTCGCCGGACAGCAGCCGGTTGGTGTTCTGGATCTCGAAGGACCCGCGGACCTTCTTGCCCTTCTTGTTCTTCTTCGTCTCACCGGGGAAGTCCGCGCGGACCGTCGAGGAGTACTCCCGGAAGTCCTTCTTCTGCAGCCCGGAACGGGCTATCAGGGTCAGGTCGTACGCGGACGACACCTGCCCCTCGGCGTCGTAGCCGTCGGGGCTCATCACGACCGTGTCGAGGGCCTGGAGCTCCTCGGCGTGCTCGTTCATCTCCTCGACGGTGTTCTCGAGGCCCCTGTTCATGGCGGACAGCACCCTGACCGCGTCGTTGCCGGAGCGGAGGAAGACGCCGAGCCACAGGTCGTGGACGGTGTACGTCTCGTCCTCCTTGATCCCGACCATGCTGGAGCCCGGGCCGATGCCGGCCAGGTCGGAGGGTTCGACCCGGTGCTTCGTCGAACCGGGCCACTTCGGCAGCAGCGTGTCGGCGAACAGCATCTTCAGGGTGCTCGCCGGGGCCAGTCGCCAGTGCGCGTTGTGCGCGGCGAGCACCTCGCCGGACTCCGCGTCGGCGACGATCCAGGACCGGGCCGACAGGTCCTTCGGCAGCACCGGCACGCCGCTCGCGAGGTCGACCTGGGTCCCCGCCTGCCCGAGCCGGGCGCCGCCCACCGTCGACATCCTGGCCGGAGGAGCGGCCTTGGACCCCTTCGACGGGTCGGCCGAGGGCCTGGACGAGGGGGTGGAGGACGGGCTCGGGGCCGCGAGGGCGACGGGAGCGGTCAGTGCGGTGGACACCACTATGACGGAAGTGACCAACAGCGAGCGCGTGATGGAGTTTTTGGGTGCGGGCACGATCGGAAACGTACATGCAGCGCCTGAGGAAGTCCCCTCTCCCTCCCCACCCCGCGAACGGAACCGGACACCGGCCGGTGATACTGGACCCCTACCGTGCCCGCCCGGGGGAAACCCTCCGGAGCCCTGGCCGAATCCGGGCGCCCGGTGTTGCGATGAAAGGTCAGATCTGGTGAAACTCAGCCGCCCCGTCTCCTGGTTCCTGCTCGTCTTCGGGGTGTGGAGCTGGATCATCTGGATCACTTTCGTCAAGAACCTGGTCAAGGACGGCAGCGGGCTGGCCTTCGACGACGGCGAGCCGACGGCGTACTTCTGGGTCCACCTGCTGCTGGCCGTCGTCTCCTTCGTATGGGGGACGGTCATCGGGGGCATCGGGTTGCGCGGTCTGCGCGCACTGAGCCGGACGTCACGGACGTCGTAACGGAAATCTGGGGAACACCGCACCGTGGCCATAGCCTTCGTACTCATCGCCCTGCTGGTCCTGTCCGTCCTGGTGACGGGCAACTGGTACCTGTGGCGCCGTCTGTTCCGCGACACGACCCGGGCCCCGGGTGCCGTGCGCCGCATCGGCGTGGTGGTGATCGCCGGAGGCTGGGCGGTGACCTTCGCGGCGTTCTTCGCCACGCGCAGCGGTGTCCCGTTCTGGCTCAAGCAGGTCCTGGCCTGGCCCGGCTACCTCTGGCTGGTCCTGTGTCTCTACCTGCTCCTCGCGGTGCTCGTGGGCGAGGCCGTCCGCCCGGTGCTGCGCCGGGTCCTGGAGCGCCGGGCGCGGCGCACGCCGACCGCCCCGCCGAGCCGGGAGCCGACGCCGGTACCGGCGGCCGCCACTGCCGCACCGGCCGCGTCGGCACCGGGAACATCCCGGCCGGCGGACGCGGACGCCCCCGCGCCGGCCGGGACCACGACCGCCGCGCCCGCCTCCGATGCCCCTGACGTCCCCGACGCGTTCGAGGAGCCCGTCACCCCGGTGGGGCCCGCCGGTCCCTCCCGGCGGCTGTTCGTCTCCCGGGTGGTCGCCGGGGCCGCCGCCGCGGCGGCCGTCGGAACGGTCGGGTACGGCACGTACGGCACGGTGCGCGGGCCGAAGGTCAAGCGGGTCACCGTGCCGCTCGCCAAGCTGCCCCGCGCGGCGCACGGTTACCGGATCGCCGTGGTCAGCGACATCCACCTGGGACCGGTCCTCGGCCGGGGCTTCGCGCAGAAGGTCGTCGACACGATCAACTCGACCCAGCCCGACCTGATCGCCGTCGTCGGCGACCTGGTGGACGGCACGGTCAGGGAACTCGGCCCGGCCGCGGCCCCGCTGGCGCAGCTGAGGGCACGGCACGGCTCCTTCTTCGTCACCGGCAACCACGAGTACTTCTCCGGCGCCGAGGAGTGGGTCGACGAGGTGCGCCGACTCGGCCTGAACCCGCTGGAGAACGCGCGCACCCACCTCCCGCACCTCGACCTCGCCGGCGTGAACGACCTGGCCGGCGAGGACGAGGGCCAGGGACCCGACTACGCACGGGCGCTCGGCGACCGGGACCGGGACCGCGCCTGCGTGCTTCTCGCCCACCAGCCGGTGATGGTCCACGAGGCCGTCGACCACGGTGTCGACCTCCAGCTCTCCGGCCACACCCACGGCGGCCAGCTCTGGCCCGCCAGCTACCTCGCCGCCGCCGCCAACCCGACCCTCGCGGGTCTGGACCGCTACGGCGACACCCAGCTGTACGTCAGCCGCGGCGCAGGCGCCTGGGGCCCGCCGACCCGGATCGGCGCGCCGTCGGACATCACGGTGATCGAACTGGCGTCGAAGCAGACCTGACGGCCCCGCCGCAGGGGCCCGGGTGCCACCCCGGGTCCCTGCGGCACGGACCGGTGCCCCGGGCTCCGCGGCCCAGGTCCGTTCCGCGTGCTCAGCACCCGTCCCGGAAGGCGGTGGGCAGCGGGTCGGTCCGGTCCGCCGGGCCGGCCGGCGCCGTGACCGGCTCCTTCCGTGAGGACGCGGAGACCGCCGGGTCCGCTCCCCACCCCTCTGCCTCCGCCCGCGCCGGAAGGGTCACCGTGACCGCCAGGCCCTCGCCGGGAGCGGTCCGTACCGTCACCTCGCCGCCGTGTGCGTGGACCACGCCCTGCACGATCGCCATGCCGAGACCGCTGCCCGCGCCGCCGCCGGCCCGGAAGAAGCGGTCGAAGAGGCGTGCCGCGTCCTGGGGGCCGAGCCCCGGGCCGTCGTCCGCCACGCACAGCCGCACGACCCCGTCGGCGCGGGTCACCCCGAGTCGTAGCGGCACCTCGGCCGGTGTGTGCGTCCGCACGTTGCCCAGCAGGTTGCCCGGTACCTGTCGCAGCCCGGACTCGTCGGCCCGCACCAGCACCGCGCCGCCGGCGTCGACCGTCATGGGCCGCTCCCGCTGCTGCACCCGCAGGTCCTCGGCCGCGTCCCGCACCAGACGGCACACGTCCACGTTCCGCAGCCGCAGTTCGGGCCGCTGGTCGAGGCGGGCCAGCACGAGCAGTTCGTCCACGAGCCGCGCCATGCGGTCGGACTCCGCCAGCATCCTGTCCCAGGCACGCCGCCGCTCCTCCGGCTCCCGCAGCATCCCCCGGTCGTACAACTGGAGGTAACCGCGGATCGCCGCCAGCGGCGTGCGCAGTTCGTGCGAGGCGTCGGCGACGAACCGGCGCGGCTGGGCCGCGCTGCGCTCGCGCGTGCGGTACGCCGACTCGACCTGCTGGAGCATCGAGTTCAGGGCGAGCCGCAGCTGCTCCACCTCCAGGATGGGGTCCCGGCTGGAGGGCACGCGCCGGGTCAGGTCGCCCTCGGCGATCGCCGACGAGGTCTCCACCGTGTCCTCCAGCGGCCGCATCCGGCGCCTCACACTGACCATCGTCAGACGGGCCGGCAGCGCGAGGAGCAGCGTCCCGATGGCCGCATCGGGCCTGACCACCTTGGCGACCCCGGCGTGGAGGGACTCGGTGGAGGTGGCGATCAGGATGTACGTGCCGTCACCGAGCCGGGTGGCCGTGGCACGGTAGCCGGTGCCCAGGACGGTGAGGTCGCGCGGCTCGGGGTCCCGGACCAGGAAGCGCGGATCGCCGACCTCGTCCGCCAGGGCGTGCTGGGCCTCTGGGGCTGGGGCCTGGACCTGCTCGGTTTCGGCAGGGAGGGCCCCATCGCGGCCTTCCTGCCGATCATCATGCTGTCGCTGCTCTTCGGCCTCTCCATGGACTACCAGGTGTTCCTGGTGAGCCGGATGCACGAGGAATGGGTGCACACCCGGGACAACGCCCGCGCGGTGCGCGTCGGCCTCGCGGAGACCAGCCGCGTCATCAACTCCGCGGCCCTGATCATGGTGTGCGTCTTCCTCGCCTTCGTGCTCAGCGGCGACTACGCGGCCGGCACGGCGGGCGTGGGGCTCGCCGCGGCCGTCGCCCCGGACGCGTTCATCCTGTGTACGGCGCTGGTCCCGGCCGTGATGCACCTGATCGGCAAGGCCAACTGGTGGCTGCCGGCGGGGCTGGAGAAGAGGCTGCCGCATCTGGCGGTCGAGCCGAAGGAGGACGCCGCGGACCCGCTCCCGGCCGCTGGGGCCCCCGGCGAGGGGCCCGGCCCGGCGGCCCCGTCCGCCTCGGTCGTGCACGGCTTCGTCCGCACCGCCGAGGGCGGTCCCGTGGACGGCGCGGCCGTCACCCTGCTGACCACGGGCGGGCGCCGGCTGGACCGTCCCGTCTCCAGCGCCGACGGCTCGTACGTCGTCTCCGTCCCGTCCCCGGGCACCTACCTGCTGGCGGTGACGGCGGCCCCGCACGGCTCCCGCGCGGGGCAGGTGACGGTGCTCGACGGCCCGCTGGTGCACGACGTGGAACTCGCCCCCGGTGAGGTGGACGCCGTCAACTGACCGGACCGGGGCGCCCGTCGTGGTCGGCGGGCGCCGTGTGGTCTGTGCCGTCGTGGTCGGCGGGCTCCCCGGGGCCCGTCCCGTCACCGTTTCCGGCAGGAACTCTCCGGGCCTTCGCCGGGTCCGGCAGCATCCTGGTCATCCCCGGCAGGAACTCCGTGAACATGTCGTGGACCTCGCGCACCAGCGGGCGCAGGGCACGGAAGCGGGCCAGCGCGACGCCCCGCGCGGTGATGCGGGCGCCGCGCTCGGCGAGACGGTAACTGCGTTCGCGGCCCTCGGCGCGGTCGAAGATCCAGTAGAGGACGAGCCCCATCTGCGCCAGCCACATCAGCTCCGGCAGCACCTCCCGCAGCTCGACGGGCACCTTGGCCTTCGAGCCGGCCAGCACGTCCCGATGGACGCTGATCGCCTCCGCGCGCGCGTGCTCCGACTCGGGCGAGAAGGGACTGAGCGGGCTGTCCGGGTCGGCGGCGTTCTTGAAGAACTGCACGGCGAACTCGTGGTACGGCGTGGCGATGTCCAGCCACGCCTTCAGCACGCCCGCGAACCGGGCCTCCAGATCGGTCTCCCGCTCCAGGGCCTCCCGCACCGCCCGCTGGTGCTCGGCGGCGATCCGGTCGTAGAACCCCTGGATCAGGTGTTCCTTGCCCGCGAAGTAGTAGTACGCGTTGCCGACGGACACCCCGGCCTCCGCGGCGATGGCCCGCATGGTCGTCCTGTCGTACCCGCGCTCCTGGAACAGCCGCATGGCCGTCTCCAGGATCAGGGCGCGGGTCTGCTCGGACTTGCTGAGTGCGGCACCGTCACCGGGGCCGTCGTTCTTCACGGACACGGACAGAGAGCCTAGCCCCAGGCCGGAACGCCCCCGCGCCCGTGCGGACCGCCGCCAGGTCCTGCCGTCACCCGCACCGGGGGTGTGGACTGCTCCGGCGCCGTGACCGAGTCCGGGCGTCGCCGCCCGGGAACACTCCTCCACCGCCCGCCGGGCGCCGGCCACGCGCACCGGTTCGTCCACTCCGACATCCGGCGCTGCGCAGTGGGTGCGACATCGCAGGCCGCGGCGTTCACGCGGTGACGCCCGTCGCTGACGCGCATCCAGGAGTCCTCTTCGGGTTCACGGCCGGCTCCCGGCCCGAGACGACCGAGGAGGATCGGTGCGGACGTGCGCACGCACCCCCTGCAGGCCGAACAGGACGAGAAGCTCGACCGCGCCGCCGTCGGCGCTGCCCAGCCGGTGGGGCAGGGACGTGTCGAGCTCGGCTGCCTCACCGGGCGGCGGCGTCAGGTCGCGCTCGCCGATCACGAGCCGCAGGCGTCCGTTGAACACGTAGAGCCATTCGAAGCCTTCGTGGGTCTGCGGGCCCGGTTCGAGGGGTCGTGGCCGGGCGGGGATCATCGTCTTGAACGCGTGGACCCCGCCCGGTCGCCGGGACAGGAGCACGAAGGTCATCCCGAACCGCCTGATCGGCTTGAGGCGGATCCGGAGGTCGCCGGTGCGCGGGGCGCCGACGAGGTCGTCCAACGGAACGTCATGGGTACGGGTCAGCGGCAGCAGCAGTTCCAGGCTCGGCCGACGCTGCCCGTTCTCCAGCCGGGACAGCGTGCTCTCCGACACGCCGGTCGCCGCCGCGAGGCCGGCGAGGGTGATGCCGCGGTCACGGCGCAGCGCACGCAGGCGCGGCCCCACCGAGTCGGGCACGTCGTCGTCCGTTGCGCGATCCGTCAGGCCGTCTTGCCGTAACCGCAAGATTCCGTGCCGGTCCGTGGGATGCCTGGCAGGACTGAGCGCACACCGACACAAGGAGCCCTGACGAGCACCACTGACGCGGTCGCGTTCTGGGACGGCGTCCACGCGGACCGGCCGGCAACCGGAGGCCCGCGGCATCCCGTCCGCCGCACTCCCACCGCTCCACGTCTCCCCAGCTCAAGCCGCGGAATCCGGCTGGAGTGCCGGGGGGTGTCGCGAAAGGAGCGTCGTCTGCCCGAAGGGCAGGCCCGGCGGCGTCCGGTGCGTGCGACCGCAAGGCGGAGGGGCGCCCCGATACCGGTCGTATCGGGGCGCCCCCGACAACGCGGCGAGCGTGCGGGCCGGGCGTTGCCGGGCAGACGGGACCTTCGCGACACGCCCTACGGTCGGCGGCCCAGTTGCGGGCGCTTGGTGTAGTCGGTCAGGCCGACCACGTTCCCCCAGGGGTCGGCGAACTCGACGGTCCAGCCGGTGGCGCCCGTGAACGGTCCGTCGAGCAGGCCGATCCCGGCGCCCTCCAGCGCCTCGGCGGCGAGACGGGCGTCCGGCACCTCCAGCCACACCCGCACGGAGGGCCACGCCGGCGGCCGGCAGCCCAGGCCCGCCTCGTGCCGCAGCAGCACCCCGGGCGTCTCGCCGCCCACCTTCAGCAGCACGATCCCGGCCTCGTCCAGCCGGAAGCCGACCGGGAACCCGGCCCGTCCGTAGAATCCGACGGCCTCGTCGAGGTCCCCGACGGGCAGCAGCACATGGTCGAACCCGAGCAGTTCGTAGGACTCGTCGTCTGACATGGCGTCACATTAGGCGGTAACGGCACAGAGCGGGCCGAGGCGGTGACCGGGCGGCGGAGGGTCACTCGTCCGGGCGGACGGCCCCGGAGCCTCCCCGGCGGATCACGTGCCAAAGGCCCCGGTCGGGATCCGACTTCTCATTGCCGCCCGAGTCCTGCAAGATGACCGACAGTCATCCGTATCTTTCAGGAGAGACCCACTGTGAGCGAGCAGCCGCAGCAGCCGTCCACGCCACCCGGTTTCGGCCCCCCGAACTCCGGTCCGTCCGGTCCGTCCGGCCCCTACGGCTACCCGCAGCCCGGGCCCCAGCAGCCCCCCGGCGGCCAGCAGCCCCCCGGCGGCTACCCGTCGCCCCCCGGTGGCTACCCGCCCCCGCCCGGGTTCCAGCAGCCCCCGCCCCCCGGGTTCGTCCCCGGCGCTCCCGACCCCGGCGCGCCCTACGGGTACGACCCCTACGGGCGTCCCCTCTCCGACAAGTCGAAGATCGTCGCCGGTGTTCTCCAGCTCTTCCTCGGCTCGTTCGGCATCGGCCGCTTCTACACCGGTTCGGTCGGCGTCGGTGTCGCCCAGCTGCTCACCTGTGGCGGTCTCGGCTTCTGGGCGTTGATCGACGGCATCATGTACCTGGTCAGCAACGACCGCACGGACGCCCAGGGGCGGATCCTGCGTGGCTGACGCGGCACCCCAGGTCCCGTTCCGGGGGCACCCGCGGTGGCATCCCGCGGTGGCCCCCGTCGCGGTGCTGGCCGCGGGCGTCGCCGGCGCCGCCTACCTGTGGGGCACCGACCCGCACGAGCCGGGTCACCTCCTGCCCCGGTGTCCGCTGCGGGCCGTCACCGGCCTGCTGTGCCCGGCCTGTGGCGGCACACGCATGGCGTACGACCTGATGCACGGCCAGTTCGCCGCCGCCTGGCTGGACAACAGGGCCCTGCTGCTCGCCGCGCCGTTCGCGCTGGCGCTGTGGGGGCGCTGGACGCTGGAGGGGCTGCGCGGCCGCTCCTGGGCGCCCCGGATCGGCCCCCGGGTCCAGGTGCTGATCCTGGCGACGGCCGTGGCCTGGACGATCGCCCGCAACATCGTCTGAAACGTGCGGTAATCGGGCCGAGATGATCACGGAACGGGAACATTCGACTTCTCGCTTTCCCGTTCGAACGCCGGGCGTCTTACGCGCCTCTGGCGCAGGGGGGACGGTTCGCGAACCGTGGGTTTTGGCGCCGTGGTCGCGCGGGACCCGTATGCGTGTGTCCGCTGCTTCCTCCTGAGCCGTCCGGGCAGTCAGCCCGGCGCGTTCCACCTTGTTCTCCCCAGGAGCAGTGCCATGACCGTCCCCGCCGACCCCCAGGCCCCCTACGGCTACGACCCGCAGGGTCGCCCCTACTCCGACAAGTCGAAGATCGTCGCCGGTCTCCTCCAGATCTTCCTGGGGACCCTGGGCATCGGCCGCTTCTACGTCGGTTCCGTCGGCGTCGGTGTCGCCCAGCTGCTCACCTGTGGTGGCCTCGGCTTCTGGGCACTGATCGACGGTGTCATGTTCCTCGTGAGCAACGACCGCACCGACAAGCAGGGCCGCGTCCTGCGCGGCTGACGCGGCACCGGCCGCTCCGGCGCCCGCACACGGCCAAGGCCCCGGTCCATCGGACCGGGGCCTTGGCCGTGTGCGGGCGAAGCGTCAGAAGCGGCGCGTGATGAGCGCCCGCTTCACCTCCGCGATCGCCTTGGTGACCTCGATGCCGCGCGGGCACGCGTCCGTGCAGTTGAAGGTCGTACGGCAACGCCAGACGCCGTCACGGTCGTTGAGGATCTCCAGGCGCTGCTCGCCGGCCTCGTCGCGCGAGTCGAAGATGAACCGGTGCGCGTTGACGATGGCGGCCGGACCGAAGTACTGGCCGTCGTTCCAGAAGACCGGGCACGAGGACGTGCAGGCGGCGCACAGGATGCACTTCGTCGTGTCGTCGAAGCGCTCGCGGTCCTCGGCGGACTGCAGCCGCTCACGGGTCGGCTCGTTGGTCTCCTTCGTGATCAGGAAGGGCATCACGTCCCGGTACGCCTGGAAGAACGGCTCCATGTCCACGATCAGGTCCTTGAGGACCGTGAGGCCCTTTATCGCCTCGACCGTGATCGGCTTCTCCGGGTTGAGGTCCTTGATCAGGGTCTTGCACGCCAGACGGTTCTTGCCGTTGATCCGCATGGCGTCGGAGCCGCAGATGCCGTGGGCGCAGGAACGGCGGAAGGTCAGCGTGCCGTCCTGATTCCACTTGATCTTGTGCAGCGCGTCGAGGACACGCTCCTTGGGGTCGATCTCCAGCTGGAAGTCTTCCCAGGTCGCCTCGGCGGAGACCTCCGGGTTGAACCGGCGGATCCGGAAGGTGGCGGTGATGTACGGGGAGTCGCCGAAGCCGGGCTCGGGGGATCCGGCCGCTTCCGCCTTGTCCACAACAGGGGTAGCCATCAGTACTTACGCTCCATCGGCTGGTAGCGGGTCTGGACGACCGGCTTGTAGTCGAGCCGGACCGACTCGGAGCCGTCGTCGCCCACCTCGCGGTACGCCATGGTGTGGCGCATGAAGTTGACGTCGTCCCGGTTCGGGTAGTCCTCGCGGTAGTGGCCGCCGCGGGACTCCTTGCGGGCGAGCGCGGAGACGGCCATGACCTCGGCCAGGTCGAGCAGGTTGCCCAGCTCGATCGCCTCCAGCAGGTCCGTGTTGAACCGCTTTCCCTTGTCCTGGACGGAGACGCGCAGGTAACGCTCGCGCAGCTCGGCGATCTTCTCGACGGCCGTCTTGATCGTCTGCTCCGTGCGGAACACCATGACGTTGGCGTCCATGGTCTCCTGCAGCTCGCGGCGGATCTCCGAGACCCGCTCGGTGCCGGTGGAGGACCGCAGCCGCTCGATCTGCGCGACGACGAGGGACTCCGGGGCCTCGGGCAGCTCGACGAAGTCGGCGGTCTGCGCGTAGTCGGCGGCCGCGATGCCGGCCCGCTTGCCGAACACGTTGATGTCCAGCAGCGAGTTGGTGCCCAGCCGGTTGGCGCCGTGCACCGACACGCAGGCGACCTCGCCGGCCGCGTACAGGCCGGGGACGACGGTGGTGTTGTCCGCCAGCACCTCGCCCCGGACGTTCGTCGGGATGCCGCCCATGGCGTAGTGCGCGGTGGGCTGGATCGGGATCGGGTCCGTGTACGGCTCGATGCCCAGGTAGGTCCGCGCGAACTCCGTGATGTCGGGCAGCTTGGCGTCCAGCTGCTCCGGCGGGAGGTGGGTGAGGTCCAGGTAGACGTGGTCGCCCTCGGGACCGCAGCCGCGGCCCTCACGGATCTCCGTGTAGATGGACCGGGACACCACGTCGCGGGAGGCGAGGTCCTTCATGACCGGCGCGTACTTCTCCATGAAGCGCTCGCCGTCCTTGTTGCGCAGGATGCCGCCCTCACCGCGGGCGCCCTCCGTCAGCAGGATGCCCATGCGCCAGATGCCGGTCGGGTGGAACTGGAAGAACTCCATGTCCTCCAGCGGCAGCCCGCGCCGGTACACGGCCGCCTGGCCGTCACCGGTCAGGGTGTGCGCGTTGGACGTCACCTTGAAGAACTTGCCGTTGCCGCCGGAGGCGTAGATCACGGACTTCGCCTGGAAGACGTGGATCTCACCGGTGGCCAGCTCGTACGCCACCACACCGGCCGACTTCCTGACGCCGTCGACCTCGGTGATCAGCTGGTCCAGGACGTAGAACTCGTTGAAGAACTCCACGCCCTCCTTCACGCAGTTCTGGTACAGCGTCTGGAGGATCATGTGACCGGTGCGGTCGGCCGCGTAGCAGGAGCGGCGGACCGGGGCCTCGCCGTGGTTGCGGCTGTGACCGCCGAAGCGGCGCTGGTCGATGGTGCCGTCCGGGGTGCGGTTGAACGGCAGGCCCATCTTCTCCAGGTCGAGGACGGAGTCGATGGCCTCCTTCGCCAGGATCTCGGCGGCGTCCTGGTCGACCAGGTAGTCACCGCCCTTGACCGTGTCGAAGGTGTGCCACTCCCAGTTGTCCTCCTCCACGTTGGCCAGCGCGGCGGCCATGCCGCCCTGCGCGGCGCCCGTGTGGGAGCGCGTGGGGTAGAGCTTGGTCAGGACGGCGGTACGGCTGCGCTTCGTCGACTCGATGGCCGCGCGCATGCCCGCGCCACCGGCGCCGACGATGACGGTCTCGTACTTGTGGATCTTCATGATTCTCGCAGCCCCGTGCCTAGCGGATGTTCGGGTCGAAGGTGAAGATCACCAGCGTGCCCAGCAGGATGGTGAACACCGTGGCCGTGTAGAGCAGGCCCTTGAGCCACAGCCGGGTGTTCGCGCGTTCCGCGTAGTCGTTGATGACCGTGCGCAGGCCGTTCGCGCCGTGCAGCATCGCGAGCCACAGCATCAGCAGGTCCCAGACCTGCCAGAACGGCGAGGCCCAGCGGCCCGCCACGAAGGCGAAGCCGATCTTGGAGACGCCGCCGTCCAGGACGAGCTGGATCAGCAGGTGCCCGATGACCAGGACGACCAGGACGACGCCGGACAGGCGCATGAACAGCCAGGCGGCCATCTCGAAGTTGCCCCGGGTGGTCTTCGGGGTCTTCTTGGTCCGCTTGCGCGGGGGCTCGATGACCGGCGCCGGGTTGTCGACCGAGTAGAGCGACGCTCCCTCGACGGGGCCGATGCCCGAAGCGGTGGATTCAGTCGTGGACATGGGCGTCAGCTCCCGAACAGTTCACGAGCGGCGTGGCCGAGCACGGGGTAGATCGCCCCGAGCATCAGCACGAGCCACAGGCCGACGACGGTCCAGAGCATCTGCTTCTGGTACCGGGCGCCCTGGAGCCAGAAGTCGACGGCGATGACACGCAGGCCGTTGAGCGCGTGGAAGAGGATGGCGGCGACGAGGCCGTACTCCAGCAGCGCGACGATCGGTGTCTTGTACGTGGCCACGACGGTGTCGTAGGCCTCGGGGGACACGCGCACGAGGGCGGTGTCCAGCACGTGGACGAACAGGAAGAAGAAGATGAGGACGCCGGTGACTCGATGAGCCACCCAGGACCACATTCCTTCCCGGCCGCGGTACAGCGTTCCAGCCGGCACGGAAGTTTCCTCCGGGAGCGGGGATTGGGGCCGCGCCGGCTTTCCTTGTCGGTCGGGCCCGGCCGGGTACGGTCCACCGGCCCCCAGCATCGTAGCCACGTGTGGCCGCGAGGTGGACAGGGGCCCTGCCGCTGTGATCGAACTGGCACGCTTACGGGCTAGGAAAGCGGGCCGCGGAGCGGGCTCCGGGGAGCCGTCGAGGGGCTTTGGTGCGGCTTGGTGTCGCCTCCGGGCGGCTGCCGCGGCCCCCGAGGGGTGCGCCGTCCGTCCGTCAGCGGTCCGCGTCCGTAAGGAGGGCGGCCAGGCGGTCCTGGGCCAGACGCCGGAGTTCCTCCGCGGCGACCAGGCGTTCCTCCTCCGGATCGTTGGCCAATCGTGACCGGATGCCTTGGAGTACGTGGTCCAGCGCCTCGTCCGGCTTCAGACCGTCGAGGCAGATGACGAACGGATGTCCGAACCGGCTCCCGTAGGCCGCCTCGGCCGCGTTCAGGGCCGTGTGGGCGGAGTAGGCGTCCGCCGGGAGGCCGGGGAGGGATTCCGCGGCCGGCGCCTCGGCGCGGTCCGCGCGGGGCAGGTCGTAGGCCGCCTCGTCCGCCGCCGCCAGGAGGGATTCCAGGTCCGGGTACGGGCGGTGGGTCGCGACGCGCGCCGCCCGGCGAGGGCTGTGCAGGCAGGCCAGCAGGGCGTGCTCGGCCTCCTCGGGCGGCAGGGCGTTGAAGCGCTTCAGGCCGGACGGGACGCCGGGCGTGTCGGGCGCTCCGGGGGGTGCCGCGCGACTGTCCGGGGAGGGCGACACGGCCGGGGAGGTGCGGGAGACGGTGCGCGGGCAGCGTGGGTCCTCGGGGTGTCACGTGTGCGTCGGTGAGGGAAGAGGGCGGGAAGGGTGGGAGTGGGGTGGTGAAGGGTGTGGGAGGTGTGCCGTCACGTTGTCGAGTGAGTCGATGACGTGTCCGATCGATAGTCGAAATTCACTCGGACGGGAGAGTTTCGGAACGCCTCCTCGACATCCGTCACCCGGATGGGCCGTAGGTTGGTCGTGTGAGTCAGCACAGGCAGCACAGGCGTCCGCCCTCCGCCCGGCAAACGCGGCAGCGGCGGACGCTGGCCGTGGCCCTCGCCGCGGGTGCGCTGGTCGCGGCGTCCGGGGTGGGCATCGGCCTCTGGGCGACGTCGGGCGACGACGGAGGCCCGGCCGGTTCCGCCGCCTCCCGCTCCGCGGACGTGGCGGGCTCGCCGTCCTCCGGGACGCCCGAGCCGGGCCCCACCCGTTCCTACCCCTTGTCGAAGGCGCCCCGGACCATTCCCGCCGTCCGTGACCACAGCGCCGAGCGGGGCCCCGGCTGGCGGCCCGGGCGCGGTCACCGGGTGGTCGTCGGCGATCCGGCGCTGGCGGACGAGGGCCGCCTCATAGCCGGCGAGCTGGGCCTCGCGTACGCGGGGGAGCGGAACGACGAGCGTGCCGGGGACCTGCGCCTGGAGCTGAACGAGGGCCGGGGCGCGAACCCGGAGTCGTACACGATGACCGTGCGGGGCGGACGGGTGACCGTCAGCGCTCCCGCCGAGGCGGGCGTCTTCTACGGCACCCGCACCCTCAAGCAGCAGGTCCGCGGCGCCGGGACCGCCCCCGAGGGCGTGGTGCGCGACGAGCCGGCCAAGCAGCGGCGCGGGATGATGCTGGACATCGCCCGTAAGCACTTCACCGCCGACTGGATCGAGGACCGGGTCCGCGAGCTCGGCGACCTGAAGTACAACGAACTGGGGCTGCACTTCTCCGACGACCAGGGCTTTCGCATCGAGTCCGACGCGCACCCGGAGATCGTCTCCGACCAGCATCTGACCAAGGCGCAGGTCGAGCGGATCGTCGACCTCGCCGAGAGCCGGCACATCACCGTCGTGCCCGAGATCGACTCGCCCGGACACCTCGGCGCGGTCATCGCCGCCCACCCCGGCCTCCAGCTGCGCGACGCGGGCGGCGGGCCCGTGCGCGGCGCGATCGACATCTCCGATCCCGGGGCCGCCGAGATCGTCGACGACCTGCTGAACGAGTACGCCGGACTGTTCCCCGGCTCGCAGTGGCACCTCGGCGCAGACGAGTACCAGGCGCTGGTGGTCTCCGATCCCGAGGCGTCGTTCCCGGGCCTGGCCGCCGCCGCGCGCAAGGAGCACGGTCCCGGCGCGACCGTCGAGGACCTCGCCACGAGCTGGCTCAACGACCGCGCCGACACCGTCCGCGCCCACGACCGCACCCTCCGGGCCTGGAACGACGGCTTCTTCGAAGGCGGGTCGGTACCGGCCGCGAAGGACATCCAGGTCGCCTACTGGACCGGCAAGGAGATCGGCGCCCGGCAGCCGGCGGACTACCTGGGCGAGGGCCGCGAGGTCGTCAACTACAACGACGAGTTCCTCTACTACGTGCTCGGCGAGCCGAACGACTTCGTCTACCCGACGGGGGAGCGGATCTACGAGCAGTGGACACCGCGCGTGCTGCGCGGCACCACCGCCGTCCCCGCCCGGTACGACGGCCTGATCCTCGGCGGGTCCTTCGCCGTCTGGTGCGACCTGTCCCGTTCCCAGACACAGGACCAGGTCGCGGCCGGGATCAGGATGCCGCTGCGGGCGACCACGCAGAAGCTCTGGGACCCGGCCGAACCGGCGCTGTCCTGGGCACAGTTCCGGAGCCTGGCGGACGAGGTGGACTGAGCCCGACCCGGTGGGGCGGTTTCGGCGTCCCCCAGTCGGTACAGACGGAGGTGTGCGGGGCGGATCGCGGCGTATTCCTGCGAACCCCCGTGCGACTGTGGTCATCTTCTGCTGAGCCGAAACCAACACACCGGGGGGAATACCGGCACATGGGCTACTGGGGGTATTTCGTCGTGGGCCGTGACGAGCGGCCGCTCGCCGAACGGGACGCGCTGGCCGGCGCGCGGGGCATGACCCTGCGCACGTCGGCGCCGGGCGGATGGCAGGTCTGGGAGTACCCGAGCGGCGACGGCGGCATAGGGAACATGAACGACCTCGCCGGGGAAACCGGCGCACCCGCGCTGTTCGGCTACGTGATGGACAGCGACTGCGTGGTGGTGGAGGCGGCCGCACCGGAGAGCGGCGCCTGGACGACCTGCCTGGCGCGGTCCGCGATGGCCGGCCACCTCGGCGCCCCGGCGGCGGACGGGGGCGAGGGCGCGGCGGGCGTGGTGCAGGGAGGGCTCACACTGGAGGACTACTTCCTGGAACCCCGTGACGCAGCCGACCGGGCCGTCGCATGGGCCGCCGAGGCCGGACATACCGTGTCCGCGGAGGAACTGGTCGAGGTGCTGACCGCAGCCCCCGACCCCGTGGCCGAAACCTTGTTCTTCCGGTTGCTCGACCGGCTCGGAGTGGTGCCCCTGTGACACTCCCGGGCCGTCGCACGCAGTAAGGGCAAAGAGCGGCCTCCGTACTGGTGAGGTCCCTGAAGGGTCTTCTCGAAGGCCCGCGAAGACCCGCTGAGGGGGACGTGGATGAGCCTGGTGGAACTGATCGCGCAGGCCGACGAGCGCGCACTGGCCGCGAGCGGACTGGCTTGTTTGGATCGCTGCGTGCCGTTGCTGGGCGGTGACGACGAGACGCTGCGCCCGCTGTGGGGGAGCCTCGCCGAGGACGCCGCCGCCGAGGACTGGGCGGAGCGGCTGGAGCAGACGCGCGGCAAGCTCGCCGCGGCGGACGGCGCGGACGCCGCGGCGGCGCTCGCGTACCGGATGCTCACCACCGCCCCGGCCGGGAACTCTGCCGCCGCACTGCGGGAGTGGGCGCACGCCTGCTCGGTCTCCGCGCTGCGGATCCACCGCATCCTGGACGGTGGTGCTCCGGACGAGCACGTGGCGGACGCGATCGAGGCAGCCCGCGGGGGCCGTACGGAGGGTCTGCCGCTGTCGCCGCTCGGTGCCGCCGAACTGCGCCGCCAGATCGCCGTCCTGAAGGTCCTGGCCGGTCACGGCCCGGCCGGGCTGCGGCGCGCGATGGAGGTCTCGACGGAGGGCCGGCGCGTCCTCGTCGCGGCCCTGTCCCGCCGCAACCGCAGGGACGGCTGACCCGGGCCGCGCCGGAGCCCGGGGCAGAAGTGGCGTCGTCGTCCGCAGGGCGGCCGCGCGGCTCGCAGAGCCGGCCACCCGCCGAAACGGTGGCGCCTGTGACCGGGATGCGGCGGAGCCGGGCCGGTTCTGCGCCGGTTGCCCGTGCCCCCGCGCATCCGGGTGACGAAACCACGGGCCCGGGCGCTCTATCGGGTGTGACGACTGCGACGACTGGAACTTCTACGACCGCGACGACACGGCAGGAGACCCGGCCCTCGGCCGCGGCCAAGCCCGTGCGGTGGGCGGCGGACACCGTGACGGCGATGCGCGAAGGGGCGCGGCTGCGCCTCGACTACTCGGCGCGCAGCCTGTGGAGCGTCGACCGCGCCATCGAGGACATACGCGGGGAGGCGGCCCCGTACGCCGCCGTGGAGACGGTGCTGCGCGGGTTCGGCGCCTACGCCGGTGAGGTGATGGTGCGCCAGGCCGGCGGCGAGTGGGTGGCCTCGGGCGGCGAGTACTGGGTCCGTACTCCCGACGGCCGCTTCTGGGACCCCATGGAGGAGGCCCGCCGCTGCTACACGGCCGACGGTTCCCTGCGCCTGCTGTGCCGGGACGCGTCGAGCGGTGACCTCTGAGACGGCGGGCGGCACGCACGGGCCGCGCAGACGGCCGTGGCGGTCCGCACCGGCGGGTTCGCGGGACGCACGGGGCGGCCGGCGGGCTGTGACACTTTCGTGGCGCCGGACGCTGACGACCGTGGGGCCGTGCGGCACGACCCGACGGGGCGCGCCGCACGGCCGCGCCGCGGACCGGTACGGACGAGGACAGTTCTTGGGCAAGGGAGGGCGACCCCGCCGCGCACAGGCGCACGACGGGGAACTGGGCGCGGCCGTCGCGCGGGCCCAGGACGGTGACGAGGCCGCCTTCGCCGTGGCCTACCGGCTCGTGCAGCCCGCACTGCTCGGCTACGTGCGCGGACTGGTCGGAGACGACGCCGAGGACGTGACCTCCGACGCCTGGCTGGAGGTAGCCCGTGACCTCGGCCGGTTCAAGGGCGACGGGGCCGGGTTCCGGGGCTGGACGGCGGCCATCGCCCGGCACCGGGCACTGGACCACCTGCGCCGGCAACGGGCGCGGCCACGGCCCTCGACGCTGGAACAGGACGTGCTGAACCTCCCCGGCCCGCAGAGCACGCCCGACCAGGCGCTGGAGATTCTCTCCACCGAGCGTGCCCTGGAGCTGGTCGCCGGGCTGCCCCGGGACCAGGCCGAGGCCGTACTGCTGCGGGTGGTCGTGGGCCTCGACGGCCCCGCCGCCGCCCGCGTCCTCGGCAAGCGGCCGGGCGCGGTACGGACGGCCGTGTACCGGGGCCTGAAACGCCTGGCCGCACAGCTGGGCGGCGAGAGTGTGACGGATGCGGCCCCGCGGACGCTGGGGTGAGTCGAAGTAGCCGGTGACCAGTGACCGGGTCGGCGCGTGACGGCCGACGGAGCCGTCCGTGAAGCGCGTCGGCCCGGTGATCTGAACCGCCCGGACGCGCGGAACGTACGCGTCGGCCGGGCGGCTGCCGCCGGGCCGGGCCGGGCCGGGTGAGTGGACCGGCCGGGTCGCCCGGATCGAACGGATCGAACGGATCGAGCAGGAACGGAAACGGACATGGGTGAACGGAGGAACGACGGCGGGACGCCCGGCCGTCGGCGTGTGCACCCTGATGAGGGCACGTCGCAGGGCCACCGCACGGCCGGACCGGACCGCCCGGGTTCCGGTTCCGCCTCCGCTCGGCATCCTGCCCGTGACGCCGTCACCCCCGACACCGCCGGCCTCGAGGCCCTGCTCGCCGACGCCCTGGTCCAGGACGTGGTCGACGCCGGGGCCGAGCAGCGGGCGGTGACCGCGTTCCGGGAGGCGCGGGACGCGGCCACGCGTTCCACCCGCACCCGGCGTCGCGACGACTGGCGTCCCCGGGGGCGCCTCGGCCGCCTCTCGGTGAAGGCCACCCTCTCCGTCCTGATCGCCGGCCTCGGCCTGGGCGGGGTCGCCGTCGCGGGGATCGGTGCGGCCGGGCCGTCGGACGGTTCCCGGGACGGCGGGGGCCGCCCCACGGCACCGGCCGACACCTCCGCGGTGTCCGGGGCCCCGTCCGCCGACCGGTCCTCCGACACTGATGCCGATGTCGACCCGGACCCCGGCTCCGGCCCCGCCGCCACGGAGAGCGCCCTCCTGCCCCGGGAGACCGGGGCTCACTGCCGCGCGTACGAGAAGCTCGGGGAACGCGGCAGGGCGCTCGACTCGACCGCCTGGAAGCGGCTCGTCGAGGCGGCGGGCGGCGCGGCGAACATCGACGCGTACTGCGCCGGGCGGGTCGGTCCGGCGACGGGCGAGGCGGAGCCCGCCGGCACCGGTGCGCCGGAGGCCCGGACCGACGGCGCGGGAGGAACCGGGAGCAGCCCTTCGAGCGGAGCGGGCAACTCCGGCAACGACACCGGTGGTTCGGGTAACGGCGCGAGCGGGCGTCAGAGCGCGTCCGCCCGGCCGGGCGGCGAGGAGAAGCCGTAGACCACGGCTGCCGAGGCAACGGCCGAGGCCGCCACCCCCCACAGGAGAGGCCCCGGCCGTCGCGCGGCACGGACCGCGCGGCGGTCCGTAACTCCTCCAGCGCCATGCGTGCGTTTTCTGTCACACCGCCCGGTCACAGCTTTGTTGAATCACGCACGGAAACATGGACGGACATGGACGGGGAGAGGTTTGAGGTCGTAACGTGCCTTTCGCGCCAGGCTGCGACGGAAACATGACCACGATCCGCTCGCGGCCGGAGACCGCAACCATCAAGTGAGGGACCACGACGGCGAGAACCCGGTCCGCGAGAGCGGCGCCGGCTGAGGCGCAAAGAGGGTGCGCGGTGCTGGGGGACGACGCGGAGCTGACGGCCGCGGTGGGGGCGGCACAGGACGGGGACGAGACCGCGTTCCGGACGGTGTACCGGGCCGTGCACCCACGGCTGCTGGGGTACGTACGCACGCTGGTCGGTGAGCTCGACGCCGAGGACGTGACGTCCGAGGCGTGGCTGCAGATCGCCCGGGACCTGCAGCGGTTCAGCGGTGACGCGGACCGGTTCCGCGGCTGGGCCGCCCGGATCGCCCGCAACCGTGCCCTCGACCACATCCGCATGCGGGGGCGCCGCCCCGCGATCGGCGGCGACGAGGGCGAGCTGAACGGGCGGCCCGCCGAGTCCGACACCGCCGACCAGGCCATTGAGGCGATGGCCACCGACGGCGCCTTCGCCCTCATCTCCCGGCTGCCGCAGGACCAGGCCGAGGCCGTCGTCCTGCGGGTGGTCGTGGGCCTCGACGCGAAGACCGCCGCCGCCGCACTGGGCAAACGGCCGGGCGCCGTGCGCACGGCCGCGCACCGGGGGCTGAGGCGGCTGGCTGAGATACTCGACGGCGATCCGGAGGCGTATCCGGAATCCGCGGGGGTGCTCGACGCCCTCCCGCCCCCGAGAGAACCACGCAGCCCTGCGGTGACGTCCGCGAGTGTGACGCATGTGCGAGCGCGGACGCAGAAGGACATGTGATGGCCGACGAGCAGCACAGGTGGCTGGACCGCGAAACGGCGGAGCGACTGCTGGGCGGAGAGTCACCCGAAGCTGTCGACCCGGTCGGCCGGGAACAGGCCGAACGGCTCGCGCGCGTCCTCGGTGCCCTGTCCGCCCCACCCCCGCCGGCCGGCGGGGAACTCCCCGGTGAGGCCGCCGCACTGGCCGTTTTCCGCACGGTCCGCGAGGAGCGGGCGGAACAGGCCGCGCAGGACACCGACGGGGGACTGGTCGGCATCGCTGTCCCGCCCGCGGGCCGTCCCGGGGCCGAGCGCGGACCCTGCTGGGCGCGCCCGGCGCGCTTCGGGCTGGCCGCCGCGCTGACCGTGGGCATGGTCGGCGGTGCCGCGGTCCTGGCCGGTACCGGGGTCCTGCCGGCACCGTCCGGAGTCTCCGGCCCCGCCGCCACGGCCACGGCCACCACCTCACCCGAACGCCCCCTGCCGCCGAGGTCGGAGAGGGACGCGCCGGGCGGCGCCAGGCCCGGGGACGGCGATCCGGACAAGCCGTCCGGGGACGCCGACGGTGGTACCGGACAGCAGGACGGACCGGGCACCGGCGTCGACGAGGACGGCGGCGTGACGGAGCCCGGTATGAAGACCGACGATCCCGCGGCCGGGAACGGCCGCGGGAAACAGATCGCCTCGGCCTGCCGTGCCTTGCGTGACGGCCGCAAGCTCCCGGGCAGCCGCAAGCGCCTGCTGGAGGACGCGGCGGGCGGCTTTGTCCATGTCGGGCCGTACTGCGAGAACGTCCTGGCCGCCCACGGCGCCGGAGCCGACACGGGCACCGGCGCCGGCCCCGACTCCGGTTCCGGCTCCACGGCGAAGAGTGACGGGGGCGGCGACACCGGCACCGGCGACGGCGGCACCGAGGGCGCGGCGAACGGCGACAACGGGAACGGGAAGGGCAACGCGACCGGCAACGCCGATGCCGACGGGAACGCCAACGGTGACGAGGGCAGGGGCGGAAAGAACGGCAAGGGCGCCGAAACATCCGGCTGACCTGCGGCTTTACGGGCGTTCGGGAGGTCCGCGTCGCCAGGTGTGACGTTTTCGGCCACCGGGGCGCAGTACTGGGTGAGCCGACTGGTCATCGGCTTCTGCACGGAGCCGGGGTTCCCCCCGTACCTGCGGCCCGTGCACTCGGCGCGGGCGGGACACGTTCCCCCGGTCCCGCCCGCGCCCTTCCCCCGTCACCCCTCTGATGCCGCCGGCTGTCCGCGCGGCGCGGCTCACCAGTGGACGACGACCTTGTCGCCGTTGCGCACCTGCTCGTACAGCCCGGCGATGGCCGCCTCGTCCCGCACGTTGACGCAGCCGTGCGAGGACCCGGCGTAGCCCCGCGCGGCGAAGTCGGCCGAGAAGTGCACGGCCTGGCCGCCGCTGAAGAACATGGCGTACGGCATCGGTGAGTCGTAGAGCGTGGACACGTGGTCGCGGGACTTCCAGTAGACCTCGAAGACACCGTCGCGCGTCGGTGTGGGCTCGGAGCCGAAGCGGACGGGCAGCGTCGTCAGGGTCCGCCCGTCGATCATCCAGCGCAGGGTACGGCTGGACTTGCTGATGCACAGCACGCGTCCCGTCCGGCAGCGCGCGTCGGGAGCGGCGGCGGGCTGGCCGCCCATCAGGTACAGCTCCCAGCGGCCCGGCTCGCGCGTCATGCCGAGCAGCCGCTGCCAGGTGACGGTGTCGGTCCGCCCGGTCCGCGGCAGCCCCCGCTTGCCCTGGAACCCCTCGACGGCCTCCCGCGTGGCACCGTCGTACGTCCCGGTGGGCCCGTCGAACAGCCAGGCGACCTGACGCAGCCGCGCCTGGAGCTCGCGGATGTCACGCCCCGAGTCGCCGGGGGCCCACAGCACCCGGGCCGGCGGCCGGGCAGGCACGCTCTCCGGCCGGTCACCGGCGCCGGAACCCCCGCCGCCGTCGTCGTCGGCCGCGGACCCGGAACCGCTGCCGGAACCCCCGCCGTCGTCGTCGGCCTCGGAACCGCTGCCGGAACCCCCGCCGTCGTCGTCGGCCTCGGACCCGGAACCGCTGCCGGAACCGGAACCGGACCCGGACCCGTCGTCGGACCCGGACCCGTCGTCGGACCCGGAACCGGAGGGCGGCCGGTACACCGACGGCGTGCCGCTCGGCAGTTCGATGCGCACAGGTGACCGCCCGTTGCCGTCCGCGTCGACGGGCTGCACGGTGCAGCCCACCGCGCCCCCGGCCAGCGCGGCCAGCGCCACGCCCGCGGCGACGGCCCTCGCCGCCGCACCCGTGCCCGGCCGCGGCCGGGTCCCCGCCGACGCCCGCGCCCTCGTCCTCGTCCTCGTGCCCGTAGTACGCACGCGAGCCCCCTCGCCTCACCGGCCCCTGCGGGCCGTCACCCGAGATGCTCCCCGACGTGACCACTCCCGAACCAGGGGGCATGGTGGTCAGTGACAGGCGGACGGCGGCGGAGGCGAGCGCTGTGAGCGGGGTCCCACCGACCCTGTGAGGAAGGTCCCAGCGTGCGCCCCTGCACCGGGTCGCACCCCCACGACTACAGTCCGTCGAGGGGCCGGGTCCGTACCGGCGGGCAGTCGGTCGGTACGGGTGAGCACCTGACGGGCACCTGACCTGACGTGAACGGGCAAGCAGCCGAGCAGCGCTGCTCAGCGGGAGGCATCACACCATGGCACGCGAGTCGGGCAGTGCCCGATCCACCGAGAGCGGACTGCCCATCGAACCGGTCTACGGGCCGGAGTCCCTCGAGGGCTGGGACCCGGCCGAGCAGTTGGGCGAGCCGGGGAAGTTCCCGTTCACCCGGGGCGTGTACCCGACGATGTACACGGGCCGGCCGTGGACGATGCGCCAGTACGCCGGGTTCGGCACGGCGAGCGAGTCCAACGCCCGCTACAAGCAGCTGATCGCCAACGGCACGATGGGCCTGTCGGTCGCCTTCGACCTGCCCACCCAGATGGGCCACGACTCCGACGCCCCGATCGCCTCGGGCGAGGTCGGCAAGGTGGGCGTGGCCATCGACTCGATCGACGACATGCGGGTGCTGTTCGGCGGGATCCCGCTGGACAAGGTCTCGACGTCGATGACGATCAACGCCCCGGCCTCCCTGTTGCTGCTGCTGTACCAACTCGTCGCCGAGGAACAGGGCGTCAGCGCCGACCGGTTGACGGGCACGATCCAGAACGACGTGCTCAAGGAGTACATCGCGCGCGGGACGTACATCTTCCCGCCCAAGCCGTCCCTGCGCCTGATCGCGGACATCTTCAAGTACTGCCGGGCCGAGATCCCGAAGTGGAACACGATCTCGATCTCCGGCTACCACATGGCCGAGGCCGGCGCGTCCCCGGCGCAGGAGATCGCCTTCACCCTCGCCGACGGCATCGAGTACGTGCGGACCGCGGTCGCGGCCGGCATGGACGTCGACGACTTCGCCCCCCGCCTGTCGTTCTTCTTCGTCGCCCGCACGACGATCCTGGAGGAGGTCGCCAAGTTCCGCGCGGCCCGCCGGATCTGGGCCCGGGTGATGAGGGAGGAGTTCGGGGCGGAGAACCCCAAGTCGCTGATGCTGCGCTTCCACACGCAGACGGCCGGCGTGCAGCTGACCGCCCAGCAGCCCGAGGTGAACCTGGTGCGCGTCGCCGTCCAGGGCCTGGCCGCCGTCCTGGGCGGCACCCAGTCCCTGCACACCAACTCCTTCGACGAGGCCATCGCGCTGCCCACCGACAAGAGCGCCCGCCTGGCCCTGCGCACCCAGCAGGTCCTCGCCTACGAGACGGACGTGACCGCGACCGTCGACCCGTTCGCCGGCTCCTACGTCGTCGAGAGGATGACCGACGAGGTGGAGGCCGCGGCACGGGAACTGATGGACAAGGTCGAGGATCTCGGCGGCGCGGTCAACGCCATCGAACACGGCTTCCAGAAGAGCGAGATCGAACGCTCCGCCTACCGCATCGCCCAGGAGACCGACTCGGGTGAACGCGTCGTGGTCGGTGTCAACCGCTACCAGCTCGAGACCGAGGAACCCTACGAGCCCCTCCGCGTCGACCCGGCCATCGAGGCCCAGCAGGCCCAACGCCTGGCCGCACTCCGCGCGGAGCGCGACCAGCGGGCCGTCGACAACGCCCTGACCGCCCTGAAGAAGGCCGCCGAGGGCGAGGACAACGTCCTCTACCCCATGAAGGACGCCCTGCGCGCCCGCGCCACCGTCGGCGAGGTCTGCAACGCACTGCGCGAGGTCTGGGGGACGTACGTGCCTTCGGACGCCTTCTGACATGGTCGGGGCTTACGCCGAGGCGGGCATTCCGGTCCACCTCGTCGCGGATCGTCACCACGACCAGGTCCTGCTCCACACCGACCCGGAGGACGGCACGTGTCCCGACCCCCGGCACGTCGAGCGGGGCCGGTCCGTCCCCGCCCCGGGGTCCGTGGGGACCACCCTCGACCTGTCCGTCGCCATCCTCCTGGACGGCGACGACTGACCGACCCCCGTACAGTCGAGCCGGAGTGCCGCACCCCTGTGCGACACTCCCTCCATGTTCGGCGTCATCGACCTCCCCACCTACCTGGCCGGCCTGATCCTCATCGTGCTGCTGCCCGGCCCCAACTCCCTGTACGTCCTGTCCGTCGCCGCCCGGCGCGGGGTGCGGGTCGGCTACAGGGCGGCGGCCGGGGTGTGGTGCGGGGACGCCGTGCTGATGACCCTGTCCGCGGCGGGCGTCGCCTCGCTGCTCCAGGCGAACGCCGTGCTGTTCGGCATCGTGAAGTACGCGGGCGCCGGCTATCTGACGTGGCTCGCGGTCGGCATGCTGCGCGCGGCCTGGGGCATGTGGCGGACCCGGCGGGAACAGAGCGCCCTGGAGAGCGCCTCCCAGGCGGTTCGGGCCGACGCGGCCCCCGGGGAACGGCCGTACCGCAGGGCGCTGGTCATCAGCCTGCTCAACCCGAAGGCGATCCTGTTCTTCGTCTCCTTCTTCGTGCAGTTCGTCGACCCGGCCTACGCCTACCCGGCGCTCTCCTTCGTGGTCCTCGGCATCCTCGCCCAGATCGCCAGCGTCCTCTACCTGAGCGCCCTCATATTCGGCGGCACCCGGCTCGCCGCCGCCTTCCGCCGCCGCCGGGCCCTGTCGGCGGGCGCCACCTCGGCGGCGGGCGTCCTGTTCCTGGGCTTCGCGGCGAAGCTGTCCCTGGCGGCGTGAGACCGGCGACCCGGTTTCTCCACCACGGGGATGCCGGAGAGCCGGGCCGGCCGCGGCAGTTCCGGGGCGCTGCTTGTCCCCGTTCGGGAACGGGTGGCGGCTACTTGGACGTGACGATCTCGACGAGGACGTGCCGGCGGCCCTCCGGGTCGGCGGCCTCCCCCACGGGGGCGAAGGAGTTGGGATCCACCTCGTACTGGTGTTCCTCGTCCTCGACGGTGGTGTGCAGGTCGGCCTGGTACGCGTTGGTCTGCACGCCGTAGACGGCCGGCAGTTCCAGGCTCAGGTAGCCGCTGTCGCCCGTGGTGCGGAAACAGACGGTGCTGTTGTTGCGCGTGTAGACCTTCAACAGCCCCGTCCCGCTGTCACACGCGGCGAGAACGATGTGCCCGTCCCCCCGCTTGAGCAGGATGCCCTGCTCCTCGAGGATCTTGTCGGCCTGCGGGTACGCGAAGTCCTCGACGGCGTACCCCGGGTCCCCCTCCGCCACCGCGGCCATCGGCGGCGCCTCCTGCCCGCCCGGTCCCAAGCCGGAGAGCCCCGCACCCAGCCCCAGGACGGCCGCCCCGGCCGCCGTGCACGACAGCAGTGTCCGCGTAACGCGTTTCCTCATCCTCTTCCTCACATGGTTGTACACCCCAGGGAACCTGAAGAGATCTGTGGTCCCGTCAGATCTAAAGCTTTCAGCTGCCGTCTGTCCACACGAAGGTGTCCGACATTCACGTTAAAAACGCATTGCGTGCAGTGAGGTGAGTGAATTTCCGTGAGTTTCCCGCCGAACCTCGTGGTGGGGCGGGAAAAGTTTATTCGCCGGAGAGGGCGGTCTTTCCGCTTGTTGGCGGGGTGTGACCGGGGTCGAGGCTGCGGAGTCGGCCCGCGTTCGGCTCCCGGTCGACTTCATGGCTGGTGGCGGTGTGGGCGCCGCTGCGCCGCCGATGTCTGAACGTACGGAAAATGCAGGGTGAAGGAAAAGGGGAATCCCGGTTTCCTCGAGGGTGGGAAGCGCTCGTTTTTTTATTTCCGCCCGCAGGTCGCCGCCCGGATGATCTAGTGCGTGAAGTGTCCGAACCGCCTGTCGCAACAGCGGCACCGGGGCGGCGCCGGTGCCGAGTCCGGGGAACGTGACAGCACCGGCGGCTCCTGGTCCTCGGCGGGCGGGGAGGAACGGTCCGACACCTGGGAAGGCGGTCGACGATCTGTGACAGGGGCGAAAGCGTGAGCAGGAGAACGAGATGCGGGTCCTGGCTCGCCGGGGTGCTGGTCGTGGCGGGAACGCTCGTCGCGGGTCCGGCGCAGGCGACGGTGGGCGACCCGGCCGGCGGCGGGGAGAAGGCCTACGTCGCGAGAATCGAGATGGGTGAGGCGGACCGAGCCTGCTCCGGGGCGCTCGTGGAGGAGCGGTGGATCGTCACGGCGGCGAGCTGCTTCGCCGACGACCCCGCCCGGTACGCGTCGGTCGCCGCCGGTGCGCCTCCCCTCCCCACCGAAGCCATCATCGGACGCGCCGACCTGACGTCCACGTCCGGCCAGGTCCGGGACATCGTGGAACTGGTGCCCCGCGCTGATCGCGATCTGGTGCTGGCGCGGTTGTCCTCGCCGGTGCGGGACATCGCTCCCGTGCCTCTCGGCGCTGTGGCCCCCGCCGTGGGAGAGCCGTTGTCCGTGGCTGGATACGGCCGCACCAAGGACGAGTGGGCGCCCACCCGGCTGCATGTCGGCACGTTCTCCGTCACCGGCACCCGGGAAGCGGAGCTGGACATCGAGGGCCGGGAAGGCGCCGCGGTGTGCAAGGGCGACGCGGGCGGCCCGGCCGTCCGTTCCGGCAGCGAGGGGGACGAGCTCGTCGCTGTCAGCAGCCGTTCATGGCAAGGCGGATGCTTCGGCTCCGAGGAGACCCGCCTCGGCGCGGTGGAGACCCGGCTGGACGACATCGCGGACTGGATCGGCGTCCGGGTCGCCCGCTGGTCGCTGAAGGCACAGGCGAACGGCAAGTACGTGTCCGCCGCGGTGACCGCCACCGGCGAGAACGAGGGCAGGCTGCGGGCACGCAGTGACACGGTGGCGGGTTGGGAACAGTTCACGTTCCACACCCGTGACGACGGAGCGACGGTGGCGCTCCGGTCGGAGGCCAGCCGTCTCTTCGTCGCCACCGAGCTCAACCGGACCGGTGCCCACGAGGGGATGCTGCGCGCCCGCAGCGAGTCCGTCACCGGAGGGTGGGAGTCGTACACGCTGGTACCTCAGGGAGACCGGAAGTACGCCCTGCAGTCGCGGGCCAACGGCAAGTACGTCGTGACCGAGGCCAACTACACGGGTGAGGACGCGGGCCAGTTGCGAGCCCGCTCGGACAGCGTCGCCGGTGGCTGGGAGCGCTTCACGCTGGAGCACGCCGACAACTTCCGTGTCGCGGGGGCCGCCCCGGTGGATTTGTCTCCTCTGCCTCTGAGCTGATTCCGCGCGTTGTCACGGGCGTGGAACGGGCGGCGGACCCGGCGCGCGGGAGCGACCCTCCTGCGCACGCCGGGTCCGCTCCGGATCGGGGCCGGTGCCTCGGCCGGATCCGGCCGAGCGGGCGAAGCGGCCGCCGACCGGGACACGCACCGATTCCTCGCGGCGCAGGGGGGACTCGCCGTACAGGCCCGCGGACCCCAGGTGTTCAGGCAGCCCTGGACAGCAGCTCGGGGGATGACCGGGACAGCCGTGCCCGGATCCTCGGCGTCAGCGTCTCCTCCACGTACCGGTTCAGCAGCCGGGCCAGCAGCAGCATCGCCACGACGGTCAGGGCGAAGGTCTCCGCCGAGCCGAGGCCGAGGCCGCGGTGGAGGCCGTGGATGACCACCCAGCCCAGGTGTTCGTGGACCAGGTAGAACGGGTACGTGAGGGCGCCCGCGACGGTCAGCCAGCGCCAGTTCGCCCAGCTCAGCCAGCCCAGCGCGATGGCGGCGACGGCGACGAAGCCGAGCGTGACGATCAGGATGATGCCGAACGAGGTCCGGTGGGAGAAGGCGTCCGCGCTCGGCGCGTGCCACAGGTCCTGGACCGCGTAGCGCTGGCCGATCAGCCAGCTCACCCCGACGATGCCCCAGGCGTACGCGTCCTTGCGGTCGCGGTGGACGAGGTACAGGCCGATGCCCCCGACGAAGAACGGCGCGTACTCCGGCATGAGGACGAGGTCGAGCAGCGGCTCGTTCGCGGCGTCGGCGATCGCGGCGGCCATGGTCCACACCGCGCAGAACAGGATCACCCGCTGCCGGCTCGCCCCGGGCATCACCACGAACAGGGCGAACAGCGCGTAGAAGCGGATCTCCACCCACAGGGTCCAGCACACCCCCAGCACCCGGTCCGCGCCGAGCGGCTGCTGGAGCATCGTCAGGTTCACCAGCGCGTCGCTCGGCGAGACCGCCTCGTAGACGACCACCGGCAGCGCGAACACCGCCGTCACGAGGAGGACCGCCGCCCAGTAGGCGGGCAGCAGCCGGGAGGCGCGGGAGGCGAAGAACGACCTCAGCGGCCTGCCCCAGCCGCTCATGCAGATGACGAACCCGCTGATCACGAAGAAGACCTGGACGCCGAGACAGCCGTACGCGAAGTACTCGTGCAGGGTGGGGAACTGGTCTTTCGGGGAGCTTCCCCAGGCGGTGGTGACGTCGCCGCCGCGACCGCCGTAGTGGTAGGCGGCCACCATCAGCGCGGCGACCAGACGCAGTCCGTCCAGGGCCCGCAGACGGGGGCGGACGCGTGGCTTCCCCGGCTCCGCCCGCCGGGTCTCTTCGGGTGTCGGACGGGCGAGCGTGCTGGTCAAGGAAACCCCTGTGCTCCATGATTCCGGCCGGCTTCGGCCGCGGGTATGTCAGCACGTTAGTCCGACGGGTGGAGAGCAATCGAACGCCAGGCCAACGATTTCCCGTCCAGTAGAGACGAGTTCACCTGGATGTCGTTTTGGCTTTCTAAAATCTCCTGGCATCCCCCTTACGCAGAAGAAAACGCAACCCATGCTGTCGCGATAAGTTGAGCGCGCAGCTGGTTCGGCAAAACAGGAGTGCCATGACGACGGTTCAGAACAGACGGGCACGTGTGCGCGGAGGGGGGCTGGACGACTGTCTGCGTGCCTGCGCGGTACACAGTGGCAAACTCGTCGGCAGTGTGGACCGCCGCAGAATCGAGCTTGCGGAGCAGCTGCGCAAGCTGCTCGTCGTGGTCACCACCGGTGACGCCACCGCCGCCGCCACCACCGCCGTGCCGGGCGGCGCCGCCGCCCGCCTCAAGCGGGCCGTCAAGGGTGCGTCGGCCCCCGCCGCCGGCATTCCCAACGAAGCGCTGGACGCCCTGCTCGCCGTCGCCAACAAGGCCCTGGAGTGCGGCTACGACGACGAGCTGGACCTCGCGCTGGTCATCAGCGACACCGTGCTCGCCCAGCGGAAGAACTCCCGCGCCGGCTGGCGGCTGCGCGCCCGGCTGATGGAGGCCCTCGGCGACGAGACCGAGGCCGTACCCGCCTACGAGCGGTACCTGGACCTCACCGACAGCGACGGGTTCGGCGTCTCCGCGAAGATCGCCGGGCTGCGCGTCGCCGGGGAGAAGGACCAGGAGCTGCTGGCCCTGCTGCGGCGCCAGTGCCCGCGCGCGGAGCAGTTCGCCGCCGGCCCCGCCACCGACGTATGGGCCGAGGGCCTTGCCGCGCACGCCGTGGGGGACTGGCCGCAGGCCGAGCCGCGCATGGTGGGAGCGCTCCTCGCGCTGGCCGCCGAGCAGGCGCCGGTCGCCGACCGGCAGGAACTCCTGAGCCAGTACCTGGAACTGCGCGCCGCGCGCGGCGACGCCGACCTCCCCGCGCTCACCGAGGCCCTCGCCCTCTACGCCGAGCAGCGCCGCAACCGGATGCGGGGGCCCGTCGCCGACCCCACCATCGGCGGCGTGCAGTGGGTCAGCCTCGGCGAGTTCCGCAACCTGATCGCCGGCAAGTCCGTCTGCCTCATCGCCAACTCGGGTCGGGTCGCCAGCAGTTCGATGGGCGCCGAGATCGACGCCTACGACCTGGTGGTCCGTTTCAACTCGTACCGCATCGACGAGAAGCACACCGGCGGGCGCACCGACATCCACGCCACCATCCACAAGCACGGCTTCAACTGGGACCAGCCGGTCACCACCCGGCTCGTGTTCGGCGGCATCTCCGGCGACTGGAAGTACTCCCTGCGCAACCGCCTGGTGCCCGGTGCCCAGCGCCACCTCGGCGACGAGTCGTTGCGCTGGCCCGTGCGCAACATCGGCAAGCTCGGCTCCGACGCCTGGTCCGGCATTCCGACCACCGGCTTCAACATGCTGTTCCTGCTGGACTTCCTGGACGTCAGCCCCACCCTCGACCTGATCGGCTTCGACTTCTACGAGAGCGGTGCCTACCGCGTGCCGGAAGCCATGAAGATGCCGATCACCTCCGTGCACGAGTACACCAGCGAGAAGGAATGGGTCATGCAGCGGGCCCAGCGAGTGACCGACATGAGGATCTCCCTGCGATGACCAACACCCCCGGGGCCGTGACCGGCGCCCCCCTGGCACCGGCTCTCTCGTCGGACGCGCTCACCGGCAAGCGCCGCGTCGCCTTCGCCTCCTACGTCGACGAGAACTACCTGCCCGGCTTCCTCGCCCTCCTGCGCAGCCTCGCCCTGTCCAACCCGGGCGTGTGCGAGGACTTCGTCGTCCTCCACGACGACCTGCGCCCCGGCTCCGTCGCCAGGATCCGCGCCCTGCACCCCCGGATCGTGCTGCGCCGGGTGAACACCGAGCACTACGACACGTACAAGAAGGGCGACCAGGACAACTACCTGGTCCGCAAGGCGTACTTCATCCTCGACGTCTTCCGGCTGCGCGAGTACGACACCATCATCACGCTCGACACCGACATGGTCGTCCTCCGTGACCTCGGTGAACTGCTGAGGCTGCGCGAGGGCCTGGCCGCCGTCCCGCAGTTCTTCTACGGGCAGCACAAGCTGAACTCCGGGCTGCTGGTCATCCAGCGCGAGTACCTCAGCGACGCCTTCTGCGCCAGGCTGGACGCGACCGGACGCAGCGGCGATTACGAACTCGACAAGCACGACCAGGGCATCCTCAACTCCGTCCTGGACGGCGACTTCGTCCGCCTCGACGCCCGCTACAACTTCGTCAAGCGGCGCCTGTCCGGCGACCTGCCGGTCCCCGAGGACACCGCGATCCTGCACTTCACCGGCCGCCACAAGCCCTGGCAGGGCGGCGAGGCCGGATACGGGCAGGCGGAGGGCCGCTGGCGCGAGTTCGACCTGTCCGACGCCGAGTTCCAGGCCGCCTACCTGGCCCAGTCCGGGGGCCTCCACCACGACCTGGTGGTGCACCTGGGCACCCCGCACGTCGCGCGTACCAAGGACACCGAGAGCGCCCGCAAGGTGGCCGCCGCGCACATCGCGGCCGGCGACTACCAGGACGCCGTCGACATCCTGAGCAGCGTGCACATCCCGCTCGACGAGGCCTGGCCGCACGAGGTGCTCGGGCACGCCCTGATGAGCGTCTCCCGCTACGACGAGGCCAGGGCACGACTGCTGCTCGCCGCCGCCGCTCCCAACCGGGCCGCCACCGCCTACGCCCGGCTCGCCCAGATGGCCTGGGTGCACGGCGACGACGCCACGTCGCTGCGCCATGCCACCGCCGGCATCTCCGTCGACCCCACCCACCGCTCGAGCCGGCTGTGGGCGCAGCGCGCCGCCTCCGTGCCCGAGCGGGAACTGGGCGGCGCCGGGGACCAGCTGGCGCACGTCGCCTTCTACATGGACCGCCAGGGCAACGCCGGTGACAAGCTGCTGCCGGAGACCGTCCGCCTGGGCTTCGGGCCGGACACCACCTCCCGCCGCTGGCACTCCGTCCACGCCCACCGGCTGTTCGACGAGGCCGCCCTGGAGCGGGTCAACGCCCGGCGCGGCCTGGTCATCGGCGGCGGCGGACTGTTCATCCCGGACACCATGCCCAACGGCAACAGCGCCTGGCAGTGGAACGTGCCCGACGAACACCTGCGCGCCATCGACGCGCCGATCATGGTCTACGCGGTCGGCTTCAACGCCTTCGACGGCCAGTCGTACCGTGCCGGGCGGTTCCGCGAGAGCCTGCGCCTGCTGGTGGAGAAGTCCTCCTTCTTCGGGCTGCGCAACCACGGCTCCATCGCCAAGGTGCGGGCCATGCTCCCGGACCACCTGCACGACAAGGTCCGCTTCCAGCCCTGCCCCACCACGGTCAGCCGCCAGCTGGTGCCGGGCTGGACGGACCCGGCCGAGCGCGAGGACACCGTCCTGCTCAACGCCGCCTACGACCGGGCGGGCCTGCGCTTCGGACACGACTACGGGCACTTCCTCGCGGAGATCGCCAAGGCCGTGCGGGGCATCGGCGCGCACACCGAGGTCCGCTGCGTGGCGCACTCCCTGGACGACGAGCGGATCGCCTTCGACCTGCGCCGCGAGCACGGCATCTCACTGCCGGTCATCCCCATGTACGACTTCGACAACGACGGGATCCGGGACCTGTACGCGAAGACCCGCCTCGTCATCGGCATGCGCGGGCACGCCGGGATGATCCCGTTCGGCGTGGGCACGCCGATCATCAGCCTGATCTCGCACCCGAAGATGGCGTACTTCCTGGCCGACATCGAGCGCCCCGAGTGGGGTGTCTCCGTGCACGACCGGAACCTGGGCGCCGTGCTCACCGAGCGGGCGACCGGCATCCTGGACCGCCACGCGGCGACCGTCGCCGACGTCCACGAGCGTCAGCAGTCGCTGTGGAAGGTCACCGAGGCGAACGCGGCCGACCTGAGGGCGATCCTCGGGGAGTGACACGCCGAGCCCCCGCGGCCCGCCCGGAAGCCCTCCGGGACGGGCGGCGGGGGCTCCCGCGTGCCGCGCGCCGACTCCTTTCGCGCCGAGTCCGCGGACTCAGCGTCCCACGGCCTTCTTCGCCAGCCGGGCCAGCCGTGAACCGCCGCCGTTCCTCGCCCGGTCCTCGTCGTACGCCTTGCGCAGCTGCTCGAAGTGGTCGGAGCGGGTACGGCTCAGGTACGCGTCGTCGACCAGCGGCTTGGCCAGCGACCACGCCCGCCGGTGGTCGCCGGCGTAGTGGGCGACGTAGGCCTTGGCGAACTCCAGGACGGACGTGAAGGGGATGCCGCCGGTGTGGTCGAGGTCGATCCGTTCCTGGACGGCGGAGATCAGCGCCAGCTTCTCGTCGACGGAGTAGGTGTCCTCGGCGAGGGACCTCAGCACGCTCTCGGGGATCGGCCGGACGACCTCGAAGGCGAGCGTGGAGCGGATCGGCGGCCCGGCGATCGCGATGTACGGCAGCAGCGCGCCCGTGCTGTGGTGCAGCCACGGCAGCCGGGGACCGGCGAAGTCCTGGTGCAGGACGACCGAGCCGGGCCGCAGCCTGGTCAGGAACCGCTCGGTCACACAGCGGAACACCCGGGCGGTCTTGGCGATGTCGATGTGCAGGAACTCGACCGGGCTGGTGTCCTCGGGGTCCGAGGTCTCCCAGAGGTCTCCGGCGTGGATCTCCAGGAACGGCAGGAACGGCTCGAGGCGGCCGCGGAAGTCCTCCAGGAAGGAGCCGTCGTCGGCCGGCCTGCTCCCCGGGGCGAAGAACTTCTCCGTCGCGAAGGTGCCCCTGCCCACACGGAAGAAGTCGTACGCGTGCAGCCGCCCCCGGCGCTCGTCGAAGAGGGTGCTCTCGCGCAGCCCGAGGGCGAGAGCGTAGGTGGAGCCGCCGCCACCGGATCCCAGTTCGACCAGCCGGTCCCCGCCCGTGAGGTGATGGCGCCCCAGCAGATAGAGGAACCGCAGTTCCCAGGTGCTGACCTGGGAGTAGGGGAGGTCGTCCGGCAGCTGGACGTCGTCGAGAAGCGGGTAGAGCCGACCGAGGTTCGTCATGGGATGCCTCACGGGTTGGGTGACGCCGGAGAGGGACGGCAAGCGTCGTGAGCCTATGGCTGTGACCGTCAGTTCACCATGGAATCCATGGAGTCAGATGGTTGCGACTCGGTCTTTCTTCGGTCTTCACCCGCCGTTCGCCTGGACCGGAAGGCCGGTCGACCGATGAGGCCGGCAGCGCCCGTCCCGTCCGGTGTACCGGGCGCCCGCCCCCCCCACCGGTGTCCCGGACGGGTGCCCCCGTGTGCTCAGCGGCGCATCATCGTCCGGCGCAGCCTGCGCGCCTTGCGCGCGACCTTCCGGACGGTGGTGTTGCGCGGCAGGAACGCCAGCTGGGGCGGCACCCCGCCGGGCAGCCCGAGGGACGTCAGCCGCTTCCTCCTGAAGTACCGCCGGGTGGTGTCGTCCAGCCGCGTCGCCAGGTACCGCTCGGCCTCGGGCCGCAGGTCCGGCAGGATCTTCGGCTGCATCGTGAAGCCGACGGTCCGTACGAGGTCGCCGAGGGCGCCGGTGTCCATGCGCCCGCGCCGCTCGGCGACGGCCGCCCCGTCCGTCGGCTCCGGCAGCAGCGCGTCGACGACGGTGACCGGTACGCGGTTGCTGTTCTCGAACGGCGTCAGCCGGTTCAGCAGGGTCTCGGTGCCGACCCGGGCGACCGGCAGGCCGTAGAGGGCGGACGCGGTCAGCAGGGCGGTGGAGAAGCAGCCGACGACCAGGGCCGGACGCATCCGCTGGTACAGCACCTCGGCCAGGACCGGGGTGTCCACCACCGTGAGGGCGACGCCGAGCCGCTCGGCCTCGTCCTCCAGGGTGCGGGTGAAACGTGCCGGGGCCGTGGGGTGGGGCTTGAACACCACCCGGGTGTGACCGAGGTGCACCGCGCCCTCCAGCATCCGCACGTGAAGGTTCTCCTCCTCCTCGGGGGAGAGGATGTTCAGCGCGGACAGGTACTGGCCGAGGAGCAGCGCGGGCTCCGTCACGTCCGGCAGCGCGTCGCCGGTGCCGGCCAGTTCGGCCAGCACCTTGGTGAAGGCCGGCGTGGCCACGATCTCCGGCGCCACCCCGAACTCGGTGAGCAGCAGCGGTTCGAGACCCGGTACCAGGTCGAGGTGGAGCAGCCGCTCCACCCGGGTGCCGACCAGCGGGTCGATCTTGTTGCGGGTCGGGCCGTAGCTCATCAGACCGTCCGCGTAGACCGTGACGGGCGCGTCGGTGAAGATCTGCGTCATCCCGAGGGCAGGGTTGACCTGGATGGACTCCACGGCGAGTGCGAGGTCGTCGTCGCCGAGCTCCCAGAGCAGCCGCAGATACCGCTCCCACAGCGGAACGTCCTCCAGGCGCGGCGCCCAGCCGCCGGGGTGGAACGGGAAGATGGCCTCGTTCCACGACAGCACGTCGTCGAACCGGGACCGCAGCCGCTCGAACCCGGGCATCTCGTCGACGGCGGGCGTCGTCTCGGGCGTCGTCGCGTTGTTGGAGACCAACAGGATCCGCCGGTCGGCGGGCGCGAAGCAGCCCGAGTCCAGCGCGGCGGCGAGCGTGGCCGTGCCGTACAGGGTCGACGCCATGAAGATCTGCGTGGTCACGCGGCGACCTCCGGGACCGACGTCGCGCGGCGGCGCAGCCTGCGCAGCCGGCCGGCGCGCTCGGCGTCCATCGAGCCGAGCGCGTCCTCGAGTACGTCCTGCGGCATGCGTCGCAGCGCGGCGGTGCTCATCGCCTTCAGTTGTCGTGCCACGGGCGGCTCGAACCTTTCGATGGTTCCCAGATGGTGGGAAATGATGGCGCAGTACGTGCGCACGGCCTTCGGGAGCAGGGCCGCCGCTTCGGCATCCCGCGCGGTCTCCTCGATCACCTGGTCGAACGCGCGAATGAAGTCGAGCTGCCGGGCGTCACCGATCTGGGTGAGCGACGAGGAGACGCCGCGCCGGTAGAAGACCCCGAGGAGGCCGGTCACCGCGAAGGACTCCGCCTCCCGGTGCAGCTTCCAGATCCAGGGCCGGTCCTCGGCGGTGCGCAGCCCGTCGGTGAAGTGCAGCACGCCGCGCTCGACGAGCCTGCGGTGGTAGATGCCCGCCCAGGCGTAGGCGTAGTCGACGGAGGTGGTCCGGTGGGCGGGGAGGATCGCGTCACGCGGGTCCAGCACCACATTGCGCCGGCCGTGCGGGACGCGGTGCACGACCCGGGCCCGCGCGGTGCACTGCACGTGGTCGGTGCGGACGAAGTCGCAGCCCAGTTCCTCGATCGCGTTCACCAGTTTGGCGTAATGGCCGGGCGCCAGCCAGTCGTCGCCGTCGAGGAACGTCAGGTACTCGCCGCGGGCCCGGTCCATACCGGTGTTGCGGGCGGTGGCCAGGCCACCGTTCTTCTCGTGTCCGACCAGCACCGCCCCCGGCAGTTCGCGCTCGGCGCGCGCGAGGAGGTCCGCGGTCCCGTCGGTCGAGCAGTCGTCGACGAGAATGAATTCGAAGTCGTCCCGCGCGTTGGCGCGCAGACTTCGCAGGGCATCTGGGACGTATGGGCGCACGTTGTAGAACGGCACGATGACGGAGAGCTTGGGCACGTCTTCGACGTTAGGCGGCGGCCCGTCATTCGTCATTGATTGAACCTTGATGCGGGATGAACGGCGCGTGGCGAAGCAGTGAAGCGAACGTTTTTCCGAGTGGCGGGCGGGGTGATTCTCCATTCGGCGGTCTCCTGTTCACCATTTGTTGGATTTGGGTTGGGCGGCCCCTAGAAATTGCTTCTAGCGTCTTCGTTGTGCCAGCCAGTGCGAAGAAGACCCTGCGAGTCGCCGTCCTCGCGGATTCCGACACCCGGTGGAAATGGGGATCGCTCACCGCGAACCGCATCGCCCCGGAGAACTCGGACATCCGTCTGGACGGTTATCTCCTGCGGGGCCGTGCGACTCCCACCGCCCGTCAGCTCGAAGAGGTCGGCGTCCAGGCGGACGCCCTCCACGAGGTGACCGCGGTCCAGTTCCTGCACGCCATGCGCGAGGAGACGTACGACATTTTGGTCCTCGCCCTGGTCGGCGGCGGGGTGCAGGCGATGCTGCACGGACTCGGGCGGATCTGGGCGGACGCCGGGGTCCGCTCCGAGGACCCCGCCGGCCGGGCGAAGCGGCCCGTCGTCGTCACCGGGTACGTCGGAGTCGTCTACGAGAAGCTCGCCGACGGCCTGCTGCTGCGCCACGGCGCCGACCTCGTCCTCGCCAACTCCCGTCAGGACGCCGAGCGCTTCCGCGCCGTGTACGAAGGCGTGGGCGCCGACGCCGGCTCGGTGACGGAGGTCGCGCTGCCGTTCCTCGGCGGGGCCGCCTACGCCGGTGAGCCCGACCCGTCCGCGGAGCAGGGGGGCAGGCCCTACACGGTCGTCTTCGCCGCCCAGCCCTCCGTGCCGGACAACCGCCGGGACCGCACCTACCTGCTGAACCGGCTGGTCGAGCACGCCCGCCGGCACCCCGAGCGCGAGGTGCTGCTCAAGCTGCGCTCCAAGCCGGGCGAGCACACCACGCACATCGAGGAACTGCCGTACCAGAAGCTGGTCCAGCGGCTCGACCCGCCGGCCAACTTCCGCCTGGTGTACGGGCACATGGGCGAGGTCCTGGACCGCACCGACCTGCTGGTCACCGTGAGCTCCACGGCCGCGCTGGAGTCCCTGCACCGCCGTGTCCCGACCGTGGTCCTCACCGACCTCGGGGTGCGGGAGGCACTCGGCAACCACCACTTCGTCGGCTCCGGCTGCCTCGCCTCCTGGGACCAGCTCGACGCCGGTCACCGGCCGGTGCCGGACGAGGAGTGGGTGTCCCGGCAGGGTGTCGCCGCCGGGGGCACCGCCGCCGGGGAGGCGTCGTACGACACCGCCTTCGACGCCGCCCGGGCGCGCATCACCAAACTGCTCGACCGCCCCGGCAGCCTGCCGCCGCCGGCCCCGTACTACACGACCGTCACCGCGCCCGGCTACCTGCCCGCCCTGCTCGCCCGCCACCACCTCGGCCCGGACGGCACTCCGCTGCCCGGCACCCCCGCCGCCGACAAGGAGCCCGGACCGGTCCGGCAGATCGTGCGCCGCGCGGCGCGCGGTGCCTACCGCCACGGCGTCCAGCGGGTGGCCCCGGTGATCCGGCGGATGGGCGAGCTGTGAGCACCCCGTCTCCGGCCGGCCGAGACCGCCTCCCTTCCCGTCCGGCTCAAGGAGCTGATCCCATGTACCGACCGCCAGCGGGCCAGGACGTCCCGGCGCGCCGGGTGCTCGCCGTGATCCCCGCGCGCGGCGGCTCCAAGGGCGTGCCCGCGAAGAACCTCGCGCCGGTCGGCGGTGCGCCCCTGGTGACCCGCGCGGTCCGCGAGTGCCGCGCCGCGCGCCACGTCACGGACGTCGTCGTCTCCACCGACGATCAGGCCATCGCGGCCGCCGCCCGGCAGGCCGGCGCCGAGATCGTGATGCGCCCCGCCGCCATCGCGGGCGACCTCGCCACCTCCGAGGCCGCCGTCCTGCACGCCATGGACGCCCACGAGGCGCTGCACGGCGCCGCGGTGGACGTCGTCCTGCTGGTCCAGTGCACCAGCCCGTTCCTGATCCGCGAGGACATCGACGGGGTGGCCGGCGCGGTCGCCGGCCAGGGCGCCGACACGGCGGTGACCGTGGCCCCGTTCCACGGCTTCATCTGGCGGGACGCGGAGCCGA